>NZ_JACVSR010000003.1:0-560778 GCF_014534735.1 Bacillus sp. 1021
AGTAAAGCGCTGGGCGGTAAAGGTCGATGTATTCGTATGGAGCAGCGGGTGAAGTCTGGCTGCTTTCTCACTTTCCGCTGAGCCTGTTTTGCCAAGTGACACATCAGCTTTTGTGACCCAATACCGGTCTTTGGCAAAAGGGTAGGCCGGGAGACTGATGCGGCCCGGGTTACGCCGATAAAGAGCTGACCAATCGACGTCAAGTCCTTTAACCCAAAGGTCAAGCAGCTTTCCGTATTTCCCTTTTTTCAGCCAGGCATTTATGGTAAGCGCCATATCTTCATCAGAAGTGAGCGAAGCCGCCAATGAATGATGTTTGGCAGTTCTGCCCCGCCAGATATGAGCATGTTCGATATTATGATCGTTTGAGAAACTCATAAGCTTCATTTTCAGTTCTTCTATCGACTCGGCCGTAAATGCAAGCCGCTCAGCCATCGGTTCTCTTCCTGCCTGAAGCGTATAAGCGATCTTGGCCAAATCTCCGTCAGAACGTTTTTTTCTTATGACATCATCCAGAAGCTGGCGGGCGCGCTCTGTCAATTGCTGCTCATTTCGCGCTGATAAAATAATAACAGCCGGTTTTTGCGGAGAAACAGACGCGTTTTCCATTGGTTTCAGGCTGTCAGACGGCACATATTCCTGAATGATGACATGTGCGTTTGAACCTCCTGCTCCAAACGAGGAAATGCCGGCAATTCTCGGGTATTCCTTCATTTCACCCGTGATATTCAAGACAGGGCGTTTCCATTCCGTTTCTTTTTGCTGTACGAAAAACGGAGTGTGCTCAAACTCAATATTCGGATTCAATTCCGCCGCATGCAATGAAGGGGCAATCTTCTTATGTTTCAATTGCAAAAGCAGTTTGGTGATCCCCGCAATCCCGGCAGCGCTTTCTAAATGTCCGATATTTGATTTAATTGAACCGATGGAACAAAACTGCCTGTCTTCTGTTGTCAGGCGAAAAGCTTTTGTTAACCCGTCGATTTCAATCGGATCACCGAGCGCAGTGCCCGTTCCGTGGGCTTCCAAGTAACTGACCGTTCTCGGGTGAATGTCTGTCCGTTTCAACGTCTCTGCGATCAGATCAAACTGCGCTTTCGGATTCGGCACCATATAAGCGTTTGTCCTGCCTGCTGCGTTCAGCATGCTTCCTTTGATAACGCCGTAAATATGATCGCCGTCTTTCTCCGCTTGAGCAAGCGGCTTTAACACAATCGCCCCTACTCCTTCACCGTCAACAAAACCGTCCGCACTGTCTCCGAAAGATTTGCATTTATCACCGGGAGACAGCATTGAAAAAGCGGACAGCCGCTCATAGTGGGCCGGATCAACGATAAGATTGACTCCGCCGGCAATCGCTGTTTCACTCATTCCGCTCCGCAGGCTTTCTGCGGCGAGATGGACAGCTGTTAAAGAAGAAGAGCATGCTGTATCCACAGCCATACTCGGCCCTTGAAAATTGAACAAAAACGATACTCTGTTTGCGATAGACCAGTCGCTGGGAACTGTCGGGTAATTGCTGTTCATCACACCGACAAAGACTCCGATTTTCCGGCTGTCACAAAGCGTGGCCGGGGTGTACCCCGCATCTTCAATGCTTGAATAAGCAGTCTGCAGAAACAACCTTTCCTGCGGGTCCATCCTTTCAGCTTCCGCGGGAGATATACGGAAAAACAGCGGATCAAATTTATCAATGTCATCGATGAAACCGCCCCATTTTGAATAAATGGACCCCCATTTTCCGCGTTCCTCGTTATAAAACGTTTTCCAGTCCCAGCGATCTTTCGGCACTTCAGTAATAGAATGCCTGCCGGTTTTTACATTTTCCCACAGCTCATCAACGTGATCGGCGCCCGGATACCGGCCTGACAGACCGATGACAGCGATATCCTGGATATAGGGATCTCCGTTTGTCCTGCTGCCTTCCTCGTTTTGAGGAATCTTGTTTTGTTTTACATTCAGGTTATCTGTGTGATCAGACAGCTGCTCCTCACGCACACCCATCGCTTTCATAAATGCTCCCCGCTGAGAAAGAAGCAGGTAATCCGCGATTTCTTCTATCGTCTGATATTCAAAAAAGAGGGTGCTGGTCATTTGGTCAAACACGTTACGAAAAGCATTTGTGAGCCTGACGACCAGAATAGAATCCAAACCGTATGCGGTTAAGGAAACCGACGCATCCATTCTCCCGCTCGGAACCTTCAGCGTTTTTCCTATTAATTCCGTCAGATATGTGATGCCCCGTTCTCTTACGTTTGGAATCGGCCCGGCGCTTTCTGCGGGAGCCTGCACCCGTCCGGCGTTTTCGGGATGAGCCCGTCCATTCCCGAATTGCCGCTCGAGCGCTTCTTTACGGGAAGACAGAAAGTAATCAGCAAGCTCATCAATGGTTTGATATTCAAAAAACAAAGTGCTGCTGACAGAACCGAAGACGTCTTTTAACGCGTTGGTCAGTCTGACGACCAGTATGGAATCCAATCCGTATGCGGTTAACGGTTCATGGGATAAAAGACGATGCGCCGGCACTTTAAGCGCTTCACCGATTAACTTCTTCATCAGTTCAACGCTTTTTTCTCTCAAGCTGAAATGCAAGGTATTATCCGAAAGACCATCTGCGTCATACGGACGGCGCTCCGGTTTTTCTTCTGATGCCTGCGGGAGGGCAAGCCTGACTATTCCGTCACTTTCAGCCGCTATAATCTGCTGGCCTAAGTCGTGTGCGGCTTCAGCCGGAAACAGAGGATGGACGAATCCTTCAAGCGAAAGCGCTTCCGCCCAGCCGGCCGGCTCAACCCCCGGACAGCCCGGAATCCGTAAATCATGATCCTCATACAGCCACCAGCCTTCAAGAAGGCCGAACGTCACATGGTTGAATATGGTACGGCTGTTGATCTCATTTATAAACAGCTGGCCGTTTTTTTGCAGCATTGCTTTCGCATGGCGCAGCGCAGAGCGGATATTTTTTGTCGCATGAAGCACATTGGTCGCGATCACTGCGTCATACGTGCCGATGTCCGGCGCTTCTGTTGATACCGGCTGCTCAGCGTTGAATATTTTATAAGTGACATAAGGATATTCCGGACCGAATATGTCTTCTGCATGTAAAAGAAATGCTTTAGAAATATCCGTGAAACAATATTCGGCAATATGCGCTTCATACGGTTTCAATTTTCTCATGACCGCGGCGCTCGTCCCGCCCGTTCCGGCCCCGATTTCTAAAATGCGGATTTTCGCCTGCGGGTCTTTTTCCAGACGTTCCCGCAAAACTGCAATCAATGTGTCAGCAAGCTTGTCATTGAAAAAATCAGAAATGATATTATTGCGGTAAATGCCTTCCACAAGACGGAAGGAGGAGTCAGGGAACATCACTTCGGTTGCTGGAAGCTTACCGGTTAAAATGTCTGGAAGCACACGCAATGTCTCTTCTGCCAATCTGACATGGGCCCTCATGTCTTTCTGGCGCAGCCAAGTCTCTTTTTTCCGCTCCCATTCCTCCCACATTTGCCCTAGATCCGTTTTTTCCGGAGCAAGCGCTAATTCAGTCAGGAAGACAAAGCTCTCTTTCAGCCATCTGCTGTATTGTTCCGTTATGCCGGCAGCTGATTGAAATAACGGCAAAGTCTCATCAAGCCTTGCGCCCATCTCATAAAGGGTTGATACAAGCATTTTTTCGATGAGGGACTCCATCTCTCTCATGCAGCTCATTACACTTGATGCTTTTAACCTCTCAGCTTCGTCATTCTGCGTGATGTTACCCGCTAATTGTCCGAGTGCGGGAGGAATCTTTTCCGGATAAACCGTTACTTGTTCTTTCAGATCGTCTTTCATAAAAACCGGATCTGTCATTTTGATCAGCGCCAACTGGTCATGAGGTCCGGAAAGCAGGGTTTCCAGCGTTTTCATCGCTTCGGGCGCCTCAATAGAAGCGATGCCGTCCCGCTCCATCCGTTTCCGGTATTGTTCTGAAGCCACGACGCCGACACTTCCCCAAAAACCCCAATTGACAACTTTTACGGCATACGGCGCTTTTTGTGAGATCCGCTTAGCAAAAGCGTCTTTAAACGTGCACCCGGCGGCATAATTGCTCTGTCCCGGCGCTTTTTGAAACGACATCATCGAAGAGAAAAACAACAAGAAATCCAGCGGTTCCCCTTCAGCTACCCGGGCAATCTGCAAGCTGACATCAGTTTTTGCAGAAAGTGAAGCGCGGAACTGATCCTCTTCCATATTGGCAAAGCTTCTGTCTGATAACACGATGGCGGAATGAACGATTCCGAGGACCTGTCCATTTTCCTTCACAATGGTGTCATACGCCCGCTTGAGAGAATCATAATCCGCAGCATCTGCGCTGAAATATTGCGGTGCGGGACCTAAAGCCGCAAGTCTTTTCAGCTTTCTTTCAATCTGTGTATCTTTTTTCCGTCTCCCGATCCAGACAATTTTCGCCTGATAGGTCTGAATCATATACTCAGTCCACACTTCTCCTATTCCGCCTGCTCCGCCGATAATCACATAAACCCCGCCGTGCCGGTATAACGAAGGCTCTTCTGCATGAGGCTGGCAGACTGCCAATTGCTGGCGGTGCCACTGACCTGCACGAAAGACCCACGGATTTCCCTCGGGGTCCGCCGGTAAAGAAAAGACATCGGGAAGATGCCGGTCTCCCCTTTGAGATTCCAAATCAAGAGGCCGGATGCTCCAATTGGTGTATTCTTTTGCGAGCGATCCCGCTAATCCGTGTATGCTTGCATGACTCGGATTGACCTCATCATGTTCATGAATCGGCTGTGCTTGAAACGTGCAGATTGTCAATGATAGTGGTTCCGTGTCAAAATTCAGAAGCAGAAGCGCTTTTACCAGCCGGAAAAGCTGCATGACCCCGTGCTCCTGTCCGCCGGCCGTATCCGCATCATAAACGGATGGAATGGGATGATCCGGTGCCGCCCATATCATGTGTTGAAAAGAGCCTTGCGCTTTCAGTGTTTCAGCCATTTGTTCCGCGCTGTCCAAAGAAGTGATGTCCGGAAAACTGACATCGGAATACATCTCTTTCAAAGCCTGCTGAAAATCCGGCCCGGGCCCGATGACGATTATTTTTTCTTCACGCATGAAAGACATGCCGGTTTCCGGAATGGTGACGGTGTTCCAAACCGGTGTCATAAGCAATTCCGTTTCACGGCTTTTCTTCGGCGTGACGCCGGCTTTTTGGTTAAACCCGGCGCTTTCCTGCACCTCTTTTATGATAAAATCTTTCACTGCCGCCAGCAGCACGCCGCGCTCATCACAAATATGCAGATCAAATTGGTGAACGGAGGCCGCTTTTACTTCCGCATGCACAAATACGGTTTTCGCTAACGGTTTAAGCAGCTGTATTTCTCCGAAGGAAAACGGTACGATAAGCGCAGGCTCTTTTTGAAATTGCAGCACATGCGCCATTGCAGTTTGAACAGTGCCATCCATTAAGGACGGATGCAGGATGTACTGTTTAAAATCGGCTTCCAAGTGTGACGGGAGCGTTAATTTGGCCAGTGCTTTCCTTTCTGTATAAGAAAATTCGCGGATGACCTGAAAACTGTACTTTTGCACGATTCCCGCCTCAGAGAACGAGTGATAGATGTCTTTCGGCTCCGTTCTCTGCGTAAATGGCGCCGGGAGCTGAAAGACCGGGGCCTCAAAAGGCGCTCCTTTTTCTTTACAAATCACTTCTCCTTGCGAAAAGAGGGTGCCGTCCGCTCCTTTTTCTTTAATGACATAGCTTATACGCTCTTTTTCTGCTTCAAACTCTATCATGACGGATGTTGGGTCTGTCCCTGTCACAATCGGCTCCATGTACCACACACTTTGAAGAGAGACGACCGGGCGTTCTCCCCACAATCCCGCGCCGTATGCCGCCATTTCCAGATGACAGACTCCGGGAAGCACATATTTTTCGTTCACTAAATGATCTTTAAAGAAATATTCATCCTTGGAAAATATCTTTTGAAACGTCCCTTTCCGGGCGGATGAAACATTCTCATCAAGCAGAGGATGCAGCGCTTCACTCCTTTTGGTATTTTGGGGCTTTTTTGTATACCGCTTTTTTTGATCGGTCAGCCAGGACGTTTCCTTTAAAAACGGATACGTAGGAAGCGGAACTTTCTGATACGGCGTTTCCGGCTTTTTGCAATCTTGAAAGCCTTTCACCCACAGCGCGGCAAATTTCTCAGGATCTGAAACGGATTGGCCTGAAACGTCCGGCCGCCCGGGTGACGCTTTTCCGAAGTAAATATGCCTTCCGTCTCTGTGACCGCTTACAAACCCGTTTAATCGCTGTTTCAGCTCAGAAAGGGATGATGCAATGACAGCAAGCCGGAAGGAGAAAGGCTCTCTGCCTGACAATAGGGTGGCAGCGATATTTTCCAGGCTGTATCCGCCGGCAGAAGGCGGGTTTTCCAATCGGGTAAGAAAAGAGCTTAATTTCCCGGCATATTCTTTCAGCTGCTGTTCGGAATGTGCGCTTAGTACGACCGCATGCAGTTTTTGCTCAGTATTCCCGTCCGCTTGCCGTTTTGGCTGATAAGCACCTACGATCAGATGAGCATTAGAGCCTCCTGCGCCGAATGAACTGATTGCGGCGATTCTCGGTTTATCTCCTTCAGCCGGCCACGGCCGGTTGTTTCGGACGACATAAAATGGCGAATCAGAAAAAGAAATCTTGCGGTTCAGTTCCTCGGAGTGCAGACTGGCGGGAAGCGTTTCATGTTTCATGCTTAAAAGCACCTTGATTAAACCGGCGATCCCTGCAGCCGCTTCCAAATGTCCGATATTGGATTTCACTGAGCCGATTCCGCAGTCATTTTTCTCATCGGTCTGTTTATCAAATGCCATAGACAGACCGCGTATCTCAATCGGATCGCCGAGTGCTGTGCCGGTTCCGTGAGCTTCAATGTAGCTGATATCCGCCGGACTTACCGCGGCTCTGTTTATAGCGGATAAAATCAGGTCCCGGTGCGCTTCCGGATTCGGCACCGTATACCCGGTCGTTTTGCCGCCGTGATTAGTGGCGGACCCCTTAATGACACCGTAGATGTGGTCGTTGTCCGCAATCGCTTTTTTCAATGGTTTTAATAAAACGGCTCCCGCGCCTTCGCCGGGCACGTAACCGTCTCCGCCTTCACCGAAACTGCGGCATTTTCCTTCAGAAGACAGGAAATGCGATTGGCTTAAAAACATGTATTTTTGCGGATGTAAGCTGAGGTTGACGCCTCCGGCAAGCGCCATTTCACAGTCGCCCGACATAATGGCCTGACAAGCCTGATGGACGGCGACAAGCGATGAAGAACACGCCGTATCAACAGCGATGCTCGGTCCATGGAGATCAAGGAAATAAGAAACCCGGTTCGGAATGCCCCAATATAAGGAGCCGGGGCCTTTATACTGATCTTTGAGGAAACCTTCTTCGTGTGCAATTAATGAATATTCATTCCAGGTCACTCCGGCGAATACACCGATTTGATCCGTCGGCCTCGCCGCCGGATTCCCGTAACCGGCATCCTCCATCGCTTCCCAGCAGCACGTGACATACAATTTTTGCTGAGGGTCCATTAAATCAGCTTCCCACGGGGAAACAGAAAAAAACAGCGGGTCAAATTGATCCGGATGATCAATAAAACCTCCCCATTTACTGTATGACGCGTATTCTGCCGTTTTCTCTTCCGAGTAATAAGAGCTGTCCCATCTGTCCTCAGGGATTTCGGAGACACAATCTTTATTTTCCATTAAATTGTTCCAAAAATCATGCTGGTTTTCCGCTTTCGGAAACATCCCGCTCATTCCGATAACCGCAATATCAGAACTCCTGTCCGTTTCCGGTTCAGGCACCTTTTCAGCCGCCTGTACTGGAAGCAATTCTTCTTCCTGCCGGCTTCCCGTATCAGGCTCCGTTTCTTGGAATTCAAGAACGCTTTCGGGATTTCGTTTCTGCGCACTTAAAAACTCACTCAATTTCTCAATGTTCGGATATTCAAACAGCAGCGTTTCAGAAAGGCCGGTAAATTCTTTATGCAATATGGTCATGATTTCTTCACTGATGAGAGACGTCACGCCAAGAGTAAAAAAAGCGGTTTTATCTTCTGCTTCGGTCATCTCGGCACCCAGCTTTTGCGCTATTACCGTTCTTAAAAATTCGTTAATACATTTCATGAGGATACCATCCCTTGTACAAAAGAATTTTTCTGTGCTTTAACAAGTTAATCCGCCGTCTATTGCCATTGTCTGTCCGGTCATAAAGGACGATTCAGGAGAAAGCAGGAAACGAACGAGTCCGGTCATATCGTCTGTTTCGCCTAAACGCCCCATCGGCGTCCTTCTGATAATTTGCGATTTTTGTTTTTCCGGCATATTTTTCGTCATATCGGTGTCCACAAAACCGGGCGCAAGTGAATTGACACGGATTCCTTTGGACCCGAGCTCTCTGGCCAGGCTTCGCGTCAAGCCGTCAAGAGCCGCTTTGGATGCGCTGTAGACAGAAGTGCCTTTAAATCCTCTTGAGCCGATAATGGAGCTTATGTTAACGATTGATCCGGAATTTTGTTTCAGCATGACCCGGGAAACGTTTCGGGTCAGCTTGATGACTGAACCGATATTCAGATTGAGGATGCGGTCAATGTCTTCATCATTGGTCAGGGGCAGCAGCTGATCAAGGTTCAAACCGGCGTTATTGACCAAGCCGTCTATTCTGGAAAACTTGCGGTATACTTGAAGAACAAACTGTTTCATGGCGGCATCATCCGCCGCATCCGCCGCTTCCCAATAAAAGCGGCCGCGGTACTTTTCACTCTCTCTCAATGTGTTAATAAAATCAGATTCACTGCGGCTGAAAGCGGCTACTTTGTAATCCTCATCCAAAAGCGCCTGTACAATCGCTTTTCCGAGCCCCCGGCTTCCTCCGCTGACGACCGCTACTTTTCCGTTATTCATATGTACCTCCTGTTTTACACGTTTCTTATTTTTTTAAATCGGTCATTAGACAGTTTCCGATCTGTAACAGAAATGATCTGCGGTATCTGATATGGCTGCAGCTTCTGTCTGCAATGAGCTACGGCCCGCTTTCTGAAAGATTTGATATCTTCCTCTTTTTCAAGCACGGCCTCTGCCGCGACAATCTCGCCCGTAATCGGATTTTTTCGGCCCGTTATGAGCACATCCCGGACATTCGGTATCTCCAGAAAAACGCTTTCCACCTCTGCCGGAAAAACTTTCTCTCCGCCCACATTAATAATTTCACTCTTTCTTCCGAGAATTCTTATATATTCGCCGTCTGTTTCCACCTGGTCACCGGTGTCGTACCATCCGTCTTCATCGAAAGGTGACGGTGCATTTAAATAGCCGAGCATCGCCGACTCAGAACGGACCCAAAGCGTGCCTCCGGTAATTTTGGTCTCTGTTCCGGCACCGCCTACTTTCATCCAAGTGGATTGGCTGTCTTTTGATTTCGTTGAGAATATACCCAGTTCAGTTAATCCGTATGTTTGTTTCAGCCGTACACCCGGAAACAGCCGGTGAATGCCGCGCAGCGTTGATAGGGGCATCGGTTCTGTGCCGTAAGTGATCAGCTGGAGTGAAGAGAGGTTATAGCCGGCATCCGCCTTGGACATCAGCAGCATGTTTAAAAAGGTCGGGGTGGCGGGGAGTACTTGGACAGCATGTTTGTCGACCGCCCGATAAACGGACTCCGGCGTTCTGCTGTCTGATGTGACGATTGTTCCCCCGTTAAACAGAATCGCAAACAGCGTATTAATGCCGCCTATATGATCCAATTTCAGAAAAATGAGTGTACGCAGCGGTTTTCTTTTCGCCGTTTTGTATTTTTCAAGCAGCCGGCCGGCGCTTAACACGGATGCTTTGCTTTTGCCGGAGGTTCCCGATGTGAAAATAATAATACCTGACTCTCCTCTCTCTCGCAGGTCATCAAGCAGAGGGTGAGAGGCGCTTTTAGAACCTTCACGAAGCGTCCAGCTGTCATTTTCATTTATTTCAATGATTTGATTCACTTTCGCGTCTTCAAACATATCGAGATGCTTTTCCCTTGATTCATTGCTGAGAGGGACAACGATATTTCGGTTTAACAGAAGCGCCAGCAGCAAAAAAATGGCGTTCGGGGAATAATCCCCGATAAGCGCCACACATTCTCCTTCACGTATTCCGTTTTGTTCAAGTTCTTTCTGAAAAAAGCTGATTCGTGTCAGCAAATCATCATACGTAAAAGTCTGCCCTTTAAAAATGAGAAACTCACTGTCTTGCGTTTCCCTAAGCTTATCAGTCACCCAGCTGATATCTCCCCCGCTTTCTGTTATCATGATTGAGCACTGTCCATATATTTTTGATAAATATCACAAATGCTGCCGACGGTTGTAATGCTGGAAATTGTTTCTCCTTGGGAAAAAGGATCTACTCCGGTTTCCATCTCCATCTGTGCGACTAATTGAGCGATATCCAGTGATGAGAAGCCCAGATCCTCTATGACTCTCACATCATCTCCCGCTTCGACGGCCCGATATGACTGCTGTTCTTGAATGTCCTGGATGATTTGAGCGATGATCTGCTTCATTTCCTTGGTTTGTTCCATTTGCTTTCAGCTCCATTCTTCATTTTATAAACTTCTGATGACCCGTTTATAATCCGGAATATGATCTTGTGAAGAGGTCGGCACCGCCAGCAGCTTATCCACCTTGGAAATGGCCAGCAATGTATGATTTCTTTTCATATAGACTTCAATCTGATAGCTGATTTTCGCCACTGAGATCATACCGAGGGAATCACCGTGAAAGTCGGGATCGCATTCTTCAATGTGTCCCGTCATATAAATATCAAGCTCTTCATCTGCAAAACAATTTCCGTAATAATACGTCTCTCTCTCAAGCAAAAATAAATGCCGCGCGATTGAAACCGGAAAACCCGGCTTCGACCGGCGCGTCATCCATTCAAATTCCGCCGCATCCATTATCTTGCTGAATTTCGCAAACACCATGGCATGCCCCGGCGCAGCATCCTGATCAACAGGAACCCGATATGAAACGGGGTCTGCTGTTTTGAGGTTGCCCGGCTTCATACCGAAAGCATCCGTTCTGATTTTCTTTGACCGCATCAGCGCGTAAGGCGGCTTGGCTAGCTTAGAAAGTTCCGCAATGCATTCAGCCTTAGGCGCTGAGACTTTGCGGGTCGAACCTTCAGTTTGTGTGACGTCGACGACAATTAAACTATTGGCTTTCATAGAAGGAAACAGCCCGCGGTCCCAATCGCTTTTATCAGAGCTGACCGCTCCTTTCGGCCCAAACAAATAATCAGATTCTAATATGGTTTCTCCAAACCGGGAGATATCGACTCCGACGGAAACCTCGTCCCATAATCGGTACTGATCAAGAGGCTTATCTGAAGGAACTTTGAGATGTGTCATAAAATAAGCCGGATACAAAATCAGCCCTTGGTGATCGGCCATCTGATCAGGCCGGAATCCCGTTCCGTCCGTTAAATGGTGACTGTGTGCGTTGCCGAATAACAGCAGCAGCGCGTACTCATTCAAATTCCCTAACCCGACATGGCTCATCGTTAATTCATGATTTTCAATCAGCATGGTAGTCCTCCGCAGAAAAAATGTAATGTCCGGTCATACTCAGCCTGTAATCGATACCAGCCTTTGCGCAAGAAGACCGGCTGTTTCTTCCATGAGCTGTTTGCCGATCAGATCGACATGCCTGTTTCTCCAATTTTCAAGCGGGGTTCCTTTCACCCATTGATTAAATGCGCCGAGTGCAGGGCCGCAATGAATTTGGTAATCTATTTTACTTTCGCTTTTTCCTTCCAGAGCGAGCCTCGTCGTATGGGAAAAATACCATTTAAATACCATCGCCATTTTGTGTTTCGGATTCTGTTCAGCTTTGGCAATCTGTTCAGGAGATTTATCATGTTTCAACTGCTCATACACTTCTTCAAAACTGCGCTGGAAATACTTATCTTCAATTAATGTTTTCGTTTTTTCATCTATTTCATCTAAAGAATTGTATTGTCTGTACAAGTCAAAGAGTTTATTGGCTCTGGCCGGGAAAAACAGGCCTTTTTTCAACACCTGCACCCTTGCTCCCGCTTCAAACATATCTCCCGCGGGAGCATATGACGTATCCTGCACGTTCGCTTCCTGAAGCAGATCTTTCACTGAATCGCTTGTTCCGGCTTCGACCGTGCATTGATTAATAGAACCGGTTCCGATAAATTCGGCGCCGAGCAGAAACGCGGCAGCAGCCGCTTCCGGAGTGCCGATGCCGCCGGCTGCGCCGATTCTTACTTTTTTCACATAACCGTGCTTCTCCATCATGCGGTCTCTGAGTCTGATCATGGCAGGCATTAATGTATACGGAATCCCTTGGTCGGTATGCCCTCCTGAATCCGCTTCAACGCAAATGTCATCAGCCATCGGAATTTCTTTTGCAAGCGCCGCTTCCCCGGCTGTCAGCCGATTGTCAGACACAAGTCTTTCCAGCATATGAGCCGGAGCCGGATTCAGAAAGGCCTCAGCGACTTCAGGCCGGGATATTTTCGCGATGATTCTGTTTTGAACTGACACCGATCTGTCATGATTCCTGCTTAATCCCTTTGCCCTGTATATAACGAGAGCGGGGGTTATGCCCATAAATGCCGATGCTTCAATAAGATGAATGCCGTTTTTCAAATATAAATCTATCATTCTGACTTCCTTGTCAGGTGACATCATATGATGAAGAAGATTCATTCCGAATGTTTCCCCTTGCCGCAGTGCAGACCGGATGGTTCCGATGGCCTGTCCGATCCGTTCGATACTCAATCCGCCTGTTCCGTAAAAGCCCAGCATTCCCGCTTTTGCCGCTTTAATGACCATCTGTTCCGAAGCAATTCCCCTGTACATGGAGCCCGTCATGTAAGCATATTGGATGTTATAATCTTTTTTAAAATCTTCGTTCCCTAATCTCATTCCCGCCGTTTTTTGTGAATCAGCTGCCGCACTTGTAACATCAGCAGTATCAGACTCTTCTGTCGGCATAGGTAATGGGACGGCATCTTTTTTAATCTGCCGCGTCAGTTTTGTCAGCACTTCCCCGGGCCCGACTTCTGTAATTTCATTATTTTCAAGTCCCATCAGACGGCGTATCGTGTCCGTCCACTTTACCTGATTGGTCATTTGCAAAGTCAGATTTGTTTTGATTTCATCATTCTTATAAGGTGCGGCATGAAGATTTGAGATCACCGGAAAACGAAGAGGCAAAAACGCCGTTTCTTCTAAATAATCCGCAAACTCTTTTTCAGCATCTTTCATATAGCGGGAATGGAAAGCGCCGCTCACATTTAAAGGAAGGTACATTCTCACGCCGGCTTTTTCAAAGACGGGGCGCGCTTTTTCAATGTCTTGTTTCGTTCCGGCGATCACAATTTGCAAAGGTGAATTATGGTTAGCGATATCAATGCCGGTCAGATGATAATCGGATAAAACATCTTTTACTTGTTCAGCCGTAAACCCCAAAACCGCCGCCATGCCTCCGGGAGCTGCCTTGCTCATGAGCTCCCCTCTTTTTTTTACAAGCTGCAAACCGGTCTCAAAATCAAAGCAGCCGGCCGCAAATAACGCATTATATTCTCCTAAACTGTGCCCTGCGGCGTAATCAGGCTCTCTGCCGGACTCTTTCATTTTCTTTAAATAACTGAGTGCACTCACCGTATATAACGCCGGCTGGGTAAATTGCGTTTTCCCCAGCTGGTGATTCGGATCCTCCAGGCACAATTCTTCTATAGAGTAGCCTAATATGTCATCAGCCTGACGTGTCAGATCTTGAAATTCATCAAACAGTCCGCCTCCCATTCCTTTAAATTGAGAACCCTGCCCCGGGAAAACAAACGTAAGCATCTCATCCTCATCCTTTCCGCATCGTCAATTTTGCACACCACATGTGGTTCTCAATACAAAAACGTCTCTTATCTCATATATTGACTGGTGTAAACACCGGCATAAAAATAAAAACACAAACGCGTTTGCGATTCAGCACAGGTTTAAAAATCGCAAACGCATTGTGTTTTCCTTTTCTAACATAATTTACATAAAAACATATTGCTTGTTTACTGAATGTTTCTCATGACAAGCTGCAGTGCCAATATGCCCGAAAACAGCCGTGACGGCACACTTCTCCCTTATCATGTATATGTAGATATATACACTACAATCATTTTTATAATCCCTATTTCCTCTTCAACGTGCCGAAACAGCGATTGAAATTTAATAGGTGCTTTACTTTAATTTAATAAATTTAACAAATAGTTGCTATTTAAAGAGAATAATATCAATTTATAGATAATAATGTCAAGGGGTTTTTTCTTTATTTTCTGACATTTATTTCACAGTTTTATGTTCGGTGGATAAAATGTCAGATAATTCTCTGAACCCTTTTCATGTCAAAGAAAATTCATCGCTTCTCTGTCAATTGGGTCTATACTTATTTTTCATTTTCATATATTATGTAAAAAAAAGACGAAATAGAAAATTTTTTAATCATTTTAAATATTATCCATTAAATACTTTCTTTGTATAATAATTTCTTATTATTCTAAGGAGGATCCAGTCATGAAATGGTACGCACTTTTTGTAGAGTCGGGAAAAGAAGAAGCAGTGCAAAAATTTCTGCGTCTGCAGTTTGATGAGCAGGCTCTCTACTCAATCATACCCAAGAAAAAAGTCACAGAACGAAAAGCCGGAATCAAATACGAGGCACTCAAAAAAATGTTTCCGGGATATGTGCTGTTTAAAACAAAGATGACAGAGCGGACATTTCATAAAATCAAAGAACTCCCCATTTCATGCAGAATCGTGAATAACGGCGCATATTATTCCAAAGAGCGTAAAACCTATTTCACGACAATTAAGGATGAAGAAATCCTCCCTATTATCAGGCTGATCGGAGAAGGAGACACTGTAGATTATTCAAAAGTCTATATTGAAAATTCAAAAGTAACCGTTGCCTCAGGGCCTCTTAAAGGAATGGAAGGCATTATTAAAAAGATCGATAAAAGAAAAAGACGCGCCAAAATCTGCCTGTCTTTTATGGGACTGGACAAAATGGTCAACGTCGGAATTGAAGTGCTCTCCAAACCCTAGCATTTCAAAAAAAGCATCAACAGCATGTGCCGTTGATGCCCTTTTTATATAAACAGACGAAAGCCCGACATCAAAATAACCCCGCTCACCACTGTCACGGTCAGACTTTTTGTTTTCAAGGCAGTATTTTCATTCTGACAATCTGGTTCAAAGGACGCCACGCAGTTATCGGTGCGTTTCTCATCTATATTTGCTAAATGATCGGCTGTAAATGCCTGTTATGAAGATACGGCCCCGATGTGTATAAGAAAAATGCCCGTTCAGAACAATAAGAACGATGTGTTCAGCTGTGAGCAGTTTATATGACTGGATGATCATGAGTTGTTATAATCAATGTCTAAAAACATTCCGGGAGGCGAAATAAATGGCCAGAAAATTATTTACACCATGGACCGTTAAAGATGTAACGATCAAAAACCGTATTGTTATGGCACCGATGTGCATGTATTCCTCACATGAGAAGGACGGAAAACTGCAGCCTTTTCATATGGCGCACTACATATCGCGTGCAATCGGTCAGGTCGGTCTCATTATCGTGGAAGCGACAGCCGTTAATCCGCAGGGACGTATTACCGATCAGGATTTGGGCATTTGGAGCGACGATCATATCGAAGGCTTTGCCAAACTGACAGAACAGGTGAAAGCGCAAGGGTCTAAAATCGGCATTCAGCTCGCGCACGCGGGACGTAAAGCAGAGCTTGACGGAGAAATTTACGCTCCTTCAGCCATTCCGTTCGATGAGCAGTCCAAAACACCGGCTGAAATGACGATAGAACAAATTAAAGAAACCATTCAGGAATTCAAGCAGGCCGCGGCGCGTGCGAAAAAAGCCGGCTTTGACATTATCGAGCTTCATGCGGCACACGGCTACTTAATGCACGAATTTTTGTCACCGCTGTCCAATCACCGTACAGATGAATACGGCGGCTCACATGAAAACCGCTACCGCTTCTTAGGCGAGACCATTGAAGCCGTCAAGGAAGTCTGGGACGGACCGCTATTTGTCCGTGTTTCCGCATCTGATTATACTGATAAGGGTCTGGACATTGCCGATCATATCGGCTTTGCGAAGTGGATGAAGGAGCAGGGAGTCGACTTGATTGATTGCAGCTCAGGCGCACTCGTTCAAGCTGATATTAACGTCTTCCCCGGCTATCAAGTGAGCTTTGCGGAGAAAATCCGTGAGCAGGCCGAAATCGCAACAGGCGCCGTCGGTTTGATAACGACAGGAACAATGGCCGAAGAAATTCTGCAAAACAACCGCGCTGACCTTATTTTTGTCGCGAGAGAACTTCTGCGCGATCCGCATTTTGCAAGAAGTGCAGCGAAGCAGCTGAATACAGAAATACCGTCGCCGGTTCAATACGACAGAGCATGGTGACAGAAGAGACAGCCGGAATTTTTATCATCGGCTGTCTCTTTTTTTATTTTTTGAGAAACGATCGCCGAAGCATCTCCGTCTTCCTTATAGAACCAATTAGAGGGGATGACTCCAATGAAAGCAGCATGGATGGAAAGGACATACCTGATTGACGGCTGTCCGTTTTATACAAAACACCGTAAAGGTGCCGGCGAAGTGACGATCGTCTTTGAAGCCGGCTGCGGCACTTCTTCTGAAACATGGACACCATTACTCACTGACATAGATGAAGAATTTGGGGTTTTCACATATGACAGAGCCGGAATCGGCAAAAGCGGCCAAAGCAGAAACAAGCGAACGGCAGATCACATGGTACAGGAATTAAACGCCCTTCTGCTGAAGGCGGGCGTCAAGCCTCCTTACCTTGTCGTCTCGCATTCATACGGCACGATTATCAGCAGACTTTGGGCGAGCCGAAACCGACGGGATATTCTCGGAATGGTGCTCCTTGACCCGGTTTCTGAAGATCAGGAGACGAAAGTGCTTCCGCTTCTTCCCGAGGAAATGAAAGCGGCCTACCTGAAGCAGTTCAGATTAGAAGGATCACACGCTGAATTTTTGACAAGCCTTCGGCAGATCAAGCACCAGCAGATTCATTTTAACGATATGCCGCTGTTGATTTTATCATCGGGAGAGCGGGATGAGCGCTTAAAGCACGCTCATGAAGAATGGATGAAACTGCACAGAAGCATGCTTGATGTCTCTTATCAAAGCGGATGGATTCAGGCCAAAAACAGTTCTCACGCCATTCATCACGATGAACCGCATATCGTCCACCTTGCCATTTATGATGTTTGGTGTGCGGCGCGCCAGCAAATGAATGCTCCGGCCTATCAGGCGGTAAACTCATAAAACAAAAGCCATTGTGCCGGAGCACAATGGCTTTTTTATCGTGATCTACTTCGTCTCACGATGTAAAGTATACTTTTTCAACCGGGGTGAATACTTTTTCATTTCCAATCGATCCGGATTCGTCCGTTTGTTCTTCGTCGTGATATAGTTTCTGTCCCCTGTCTCTGTGCAGACCAATGTTACATTCACACGCATCATTTTCACCTCTCGATCAAATCGTAATAATTACGTTTTATTATATATCCTCAAATCAAAATGTCAAGCGTCCATTTTTTAAGAGCGTTCCACTGTGACTTCCATGAAGTCAAATGCGATCCTGCTGTTTTCAAATACCGCTTTCGCCTCATGTTCCAGACGCTCTATCGGCGATTCGCCTTGATACCTTGCGCTGATGTGAGTTAAGATCAGCTGTTTGGCGCCTGCTTTTTTTGCCGTTTGTGCAGCCTGTTCTGTCGTCGCATGATAGTAATTATGCGCAAGCTTTGCATCTTCTTTGGCAAACGTCGCTTCATGAACAAGTACATCGGCATTGCGCGCAAGCTCTGTTACCCGCTCTGATGCCCGGGTATCCCCTGAAAAAGCGACGATCCTCCCCTTTTTCGGCGGCTCCAAAAAATCCTGTCCATCAATTATTCTTCCATCATCAAGCGTGACTGTTTCGCCTTTTTTGATCTTCTGATAGACGGGGCCGGGCGGAATATTCATTTCCTTCAGTCTGCCGGCCTGCAATGCACCGGGAATATCTTTTTCCTGTACACGGTAGCCGAACGCTTCTACACCGTGAATGACGGATGCTGCGGTAACGATGAATTGCTCATCTTCAAAAACCGTTCCCTCTTCAATTTCATGTACGGTAAGAGGATATGTCAAATGAGTCGCCGTCACATTCAGGCTTGTTTCGATAAATGCTTTTATGCCTTTGGGCCCGTAAATCGTCAGCTCTTCTTCACCGCCCTGAAATGACCGGCTTCCCAACAGACCCGGAAGACCGTAAACATGGTCACCGTGAAGATGGGTGATAAAAATCTTTTCAATTTTCCTCGGTTTGAGTGTTGTATGTAATATCTGATGCTGAGTGGCTTCTCCGCAATCAAACAGCCATACGGAACGCCTTTCTTCAAGAAGCTTCAGCGCGACGGACGTTACGTTTCTCGCCTTTGCCGGCATGCCGGCCCCCGTCCCTAAAAATAATAATTCCACAATGCTTCCTCCTAGATCTTTGTACTACTAAGGATACAGGATCAGGCTGAAAAAGTGAATTCACCCGGGGCTTCTCCGGCCTGATTAATTTTTTTCCGCAAACCTCAAAAAACAGGCTGAAACATTTGCTTTCAATGAATTTTAGATTTAAAATGAAGGAAATATGCGGGGTTTTAAACCATGCTTCAGATAAAGTGAGGTACTCTAAGTGAAAACAAACGACAAACCAAAAGCAGTAATTGTAATATTTGGTGCCACAGGGGATTTGGCAAAACGAAAACTTTACCCATCCATTCACCGTTTATATAAAAATGGTCAGATTGGTGAAGAGTTTGCAGTTGTAGGTGTTGGAAGAAGACCTTGGTCAAACGAGGACCTCCGTGAAACCGTTAAAACGTCTGTTTCTTCGGCTGGGCAAAAAGACATAGATGATTTCACATCTCATTTTTATTACCATCCGTTTGATGTAACGAATCCGGGTTCCTATCAGGAGCTGAATGTCCTGCTTGATCAGCTTGAACATACATATGAAATCCCGAATAACCGAATGTTTTACTTGGCAATGGCCCCTGAGTTTTTCGGCACAATCGCAAAATCGCTTAAAAATGAAGGTGTCACAGCGACCAAAGGCTGGTCCCGTCTCGTAATTGAAAAGCCGTTCGGCCATGACCTGCCGAGTGCAAAAGAGCTTAACAAAGAAATACGGGAAGCTTTCACAGAAGATCAAATTTATCGGATCGACCATTACTTGGGCAAGCAAATGGTTCAAAACATCGAAGTCATCCGTTTTGCGAATGCGCTGTTTGAACCGCTTTGGAATAACCGCTACATCTCAAACATCCAGATTACGTCAAGTGAAGATCTCGGCGTTGAGGATCGCGCGAGATATTATGAAAAATCAGGCGCACTCCGCGATATGGTTCAAAACCACATTTTACAAATGGTCGCTCTGTTAGCGATGGAACCGCCGATTAAACTGAACACGGAAGAAATCCGCAGCGAAAAAGTGAAGGTGCTGAGAGCTCTCCGCCCTGTCGCTCCAAACGAAGTGAGCGATTACTTCGTCCGCGGACAATACCAAGCGGGAACGATCAACGGAAACTCTGTACCGAGCTATACAGATGAGCAAAACGTAGCACCGGATTCCAATACAGAAACATTCGTATCCGGAAAGCTGTTAATCGACAACTTCCGCTGGGCCGGCGTTCCGTTTTATATCCGAACAGGGAAACGGATGAAAGAAAAATCAACGAAAATCGTCGTTCAATTTAAAGACATTCCGATGAACCTATATTACGGCAATGAAACGAATGTAAATCCGAACTTGCTTGTCATCCACATCCAGCCGGATGAAGGCATCACTTTATATCTGAATGCTAAAAAATTAGGCGGAGCCGCACATGCTCAGCCGATTAAGCTGGACTACTGCAGCAACTGCAGTGACGAAATGAACACACCGGAAGCTTATGAAAAATTGATTCACGACTGTCTGCTCGGCGATGCAACGAACTTTGCCCATTGGGACGAAGTGGCGCTTTCTTGGAATTTCGTCGACGCGATTTCCGAAACATGGGCAGCCGACAAAACCCTTTCCCCGAATTATGTAGCCGGATCAATGGGACCTAAGGCTTCAGACGACCTCTTAGAAAAAGACGGCCTTCACTGGTGGAATATATAAGAAGGAATTAAAAAACCGCGGCGCTGTTTATAAGGCCGCGGTTTTTACATATCAGAAAAGCCCCCGCAGTTATTGCGGGGGCTTCTTCATTACTTCATCCATTCAGTATGGAAAATGCCTTCTTTATCCGTGCGTTCGTACGTATGCGCGCCGAAGTAGTCACGCTGCGCTTGAATCAAGTTTGCAGGAAGCACTGCCGTACGGTAGCTGTCGTAATATGCAAGTGCGCTTGAGAACGAAGGTACCGGCACGCCTTGGGCTACGGCAAGTGAAATCACTTGGCGAAGGGCGCCTTGGTAGCTTTCTGCAATGTTTTTGAAATAGCTGTCTAACAGCAGGTTGTCAAGCTCTGGTTCACGGTCATACGCATCTTTGATCTTTTGCAGGAACGCCGCGCGGATGATACAGCCGCCGCGGAAGATCATCGCGATTTCACCGTATTTCAGATCCCAGTTATATTCTTCAGACGCAGCTTTCATTTGGGCGAAACCTTGTGCGTAAGAACAGATTTTACTCATGAAGAGCGCTTTTCTGACCGCTTCAATCAGCTCTTCTTTGTTTTCAGTGACCGGCTTAACGTCAGGTCCGGACAACAGGCTGCTTGCTTTCACACGCTCTTCTTTCATTGCGGAAATGAAACGCGCAAAAACAGATTCAGTGATAATCGGAAGCGGCACGCCTAAGTCAAGAGCGCTTTGGCTTGTCCATTTACCCGTTCCTTTTTGGCCTGCTTTATCAAGGATGACATCAACAAGCGGTTTGCCCGTTTCTTCATCTTTTTTAGTGAAAATGTCAGCAGTGATTTCGATCAGATAGCTGTCAAGCTCACCTTTGTTCCACTCAGCGAATACTTCGTGAAGCTCTTCGGCAGACAGTCCGAGCACCTGTTTCAAAATGAAGTATGACTCAGAGATCAGCTGCATGTCACCGTATTCGATACCGTTGTGCACCATTTTTACATAGTGCCCCGCTCCGTCCGGGCCGATGTATGTCGTACAAGCTTCTCCGTCCACTTTAGCAGAAATGGCTTCCAAGATCGGCTTCACGAGTTCGTGCGCTTCCTTTTGGCCGCCCGGCATAATAGAAGGCCCCTTAAGCGCTCCCTCTTCACCGCCTGATACACCCGTCCCGATAAAGTGAATGCCGCTTTCGGCAAGCTCTTTGTTCCGGCGCTGTGTATCTTTATAGTATGTATTTCCGCCGTCAATCAAAATATCGTCTTTTTCCAGATGAGGAAGAAGAGATTGAATCGTCGCATCCGTTGCAGTTCCCGCTTTAACCATTAATAAAATTTTGCGGGGTGTTTCAAGAGACTGGACAAACTCCTCAATGCTGTATGTACCGACAACATTTTTGCCTTTTGCCTCTTCTAAAAACTCTTCCGTTTTGCTGCTTGATCTGTTGTATACAGACACAGAAAATCCCCGGCTTTCAATGTTAAGAGCCAGATTTTTACCCATTACCGCAAGACCGATAACTCCGATTTGTTGTTTTGACATATTCTAACGTCCCTTCTTCAAACGTTTAACCATTTTAAAATTTAAATTAAAATAAAATGATATTTATACTAAAGAAATTATCATACATAACCCCTTTTTTCAAGTTATTCACCTTTTCTTTTCATCCTGAAAAAAGTCTCTGTTAAAGCTCGTTCCCCTTGTTTTGCTTTCTTCTTTTTTCATGACGGCGCCTTTTCGGATCATGTGCCGGCCGTATTTTTCATTCAGCTCGTTCATCATCTGAACAATCGGCTCGTCTTTTGCATCCTCCTTGAATGAAAACAGGTCAAGCTGTTTATACGCCTGCTGTTTTTCGACCAGTTCCGTTCCGGTGATGCCGAGAAGTCTCACCGGGTTTTGGTTCCAGTGCTTGTCAAACAGTTCCATCGCCGCATTCATGATGTCTTTTTTCTGATCAGCCGGATTGCTGAGGGTCATGCTTCTTGTGACCGTTTTCCAATCCGCATAGCGGATCATGATGAACAGCCGGCAGGCCATGACCTCCTTACGCTGGAGCCGTTCGCTTACAGACAGCGCGAGGCGGTCAAACACGCCGGTTAATTCATCCCAGTCAGCCGAATCATGCGAAAGGGTGGATGAGTTGCCGACGCTTTTAAATTCATAAATCCGTTCGGGATCGACTTCTGCGCGGTGGATGCCGTTCGCCTTATCCTTCAGCCTCGGCCCGTTTATGCCGAGCAGCATTTTCAGCGCCCGTTCATCTCCTTTTGCCAAATCACCGATCGTTTTGATGCCGAGCGTTTTTATTTTTTCCGCAGTTTTCGTTCCTATACCGTGCATCTCTTCGATCGGGAGAGGCCACAATATGTCCGGCAGCTCTCTTTTTCTTAAAATGGTGATGCCGAGCGGTTTTTTCATATCAGACGCCATCTTGGCGAGAAACTTATTCGGAGCAATGCCGATGCTTGACGGAAGCAAAAGCTCTTTTTGCAGCCTTGCCTGAATGTCTGCGGCTGTCTCATACGCCCTGTGTCCGTGTGGTGTGTCCGTAATATCCATGTATCCTTCATCAATAGAAACAGGCTCGACCAAATCCGTATACTCCCTCAGAATGCTGAACATTTCTTTTGACGAACTCCGATAGCGGTCAAAATTCGGAGGAACGACGATGAGTTCCGGACAGAGGCGTTTCGCCTGCCACACCGGCATGGTGGTCTTTACGCCCCGCGCTCTCGCTTCATAGCTGCAGGTGACGATGATTCCCCTCCGTTCCTTCACGTTTCCGGCAACGGCGAGAGGTTTTCCCTTTAAAGTCGGATCATACGCCATTTCTACAGAGGCATAAAAACTGTTCATATCGATATGAAATATAATTCTCCCTTTTCCGGCCACTCCCGGCGCCTCCTTTCCTTTCATAGACAACCTTATATATATGTAGTAAAATAAGAGCTGAATGGATGTGATAAAATGATTCTTGAGTCAATGAATGACTTTTTATTTTTAGTCGATTTTTTCACAATTATTCTTCCCGCTCTGACCGCGATCGGCATCGCTTTTCTATTGCGTGAGCGCCGCGCAGGCGAGCATTGGAGAACGAAACGAATAGATGAACATCAAGCAGTCGTTCAGCTGAACCGAACAGACTTTCTTATTATTATATATCATCGCATTACAACTTGGATACGTAAAGTCATCCGCATGAATTCACCGGCGAATGATGATGAAGATGTCAGCTTCCTCCTTTTATAACGGCAAGTGAAGATAAAAAGGAGGAGACATAATTGTCTAAAACATATCAAAAATGGATAGCTTTCGGATTATTTTTTATCGTACTGTGCACAGGCCGCTCGGCTTTTGCGGCGACATCTCAGACTCAGACGGGAGGCCTCGGGAATATCGGTTTTTTCCACGATTACCTGATCGAGCCGTTTTCGGCACTTTTAAAAGGTGTGGCGGGCCTGTTCCACGGTGAGTACGGACTGTCGATTATTCTGGTGACGATTATCGTCCGGATCGTTGTATTGCCTTTGTTTGTGAACCAATTTAAGAAACAGCGGGTGTTCCAGGAAAAAATGGCTGTGATCAAACCGCAGATCGACAGCATCCAGGCTAAAATGAAACAAACGAAAGATGCGGAGAAACAAAAAGAACTGCAAATGGAAATGATGAAGCTTTACCGTGAGCACAATCTGAATCCGATGGCAATGGGATGCCTTCCGATGCTGGTGCAATTCCCGATTTTGATCGGTTTTTATTACGCCATCCGCTCAACGCCGGAAATCGCTTCACACTCGTTTCTGTGGTTCAGCTTAGGGCATTCTGATATTCTTGTATCACTGTGCGCGGGCGCCATGTATTTCTTACAGGCTTATATTTCCCAAAAGTTAAACGAGAAATATTCACCGGCCGCTCAAAATCCGGCCGCGATGCAGTCAGCAAAAATCATGGTCTTTATTTTCCCTGTCATGATGACCATTTTTTCACTTAACGTACCGGCTGCGCTTCCGCTTTACTGGTTTACAAGCGGACTGTTTTTAACAGTGCAGAACGTGCTTTTACAGCAGACGCATCATAAAAAGAAACAAGCTGCGGCTCAGGCGGAGCCCGCAAAATCATAACATTGAACCTGCCGTGTGAATTCCGGCAGGTTTTTTCATGTGGATCTTACGAAAAAAAGCACCCAATTCATTGGGTGCTTCGTTTTTAGTTGGCTGCTGTTTCGATAATGGCAACAACCATTTCCGCCGTTTTGACGAGCTCTTCAATCGGCATTTTTTCATTTTTCGTATGGATTTGTTCATAACCTACTGACAGGTTGACTGTCGGAATGCCGTGGCCGGCAATGATGTTCGCGTCACTTCCGCCGCCGCTCGTCTGAAGTTCGCTCGGCCGGCCGATTTTTGCCGCCGCTTTTTTCGCGACTTCCACAACCTGATCGCCGTCCTGGTATTTGAAACCCGGATACATGACCGCGATGTCCACTTCTGCGCGGCCTCCCATCTCAGCTGCCGCAGATTCGAAAGCTTCCTTCATTTTCTGCACTTGCGCTTCCATTTTTTCAGGCACTAACGAACGCGCTTCAGCCAGAATATCAACTTGATCGCAGACAATATTGGTTTGCGTGCCTCCTTCAAAACGTCCGATATTAGCCGTTGTTTCTTTATCAATACGGCCGAGCGGCATTTTTGAGATTGCTTTTGATGCGATTGTAATCGCGGAGATGCCTTTTTCCGGTTCTACTCCCGCATGAGCCGTTTCTCCGAAAATGGTTGCTCTCACTTTCGCTTGTGTCGGCGCGGCTACAATAATGTTGCCGACTTTTCCGTCTGAATCAAGCGCAAAACCGTATTTCGCGGTAATGTCTGAACGATCCATTGCTTTTGCTCCGACTAATCCTGATTCTTCTCCGGCCGTGATGATGAATTCAATCGTTCCGTGCTCGATGTTTTGTTCTTTCAGCACTTTAATGGCTTCAAACATTGCGGCAAGGCCCGTCTTATCATCAGCGCCTAGAATCGTCGTGCCGTCGGTTTTGACATAGCCGTCTTCCACAATCGGCTTAACGCCTTTTCCCGGAACAACAGTGTCCATATGCGATGTGAAATAAATCGTATCCGCATCTTTTGTGCCCTTTAAGGTGCAGATTAAGTTGCCGGCTCCATGCCCCGTCACTTCTTTTGTATCGTCTTCTTTTACGCTCAATCCTAAATCAGTAAATTTTTGTTTGAGCACCTTGCTGATTTCCGCTTCGTGTTTTGTTTCTGAATCAATTTGAACAAGTTCCAGAAATTCTTCAAGCAGGCGTTTTTCGTTTACCATTTTCAGTTCCTCCGTTTAAAGCGGTATATTACCGTGCTTTTTTTTCGGTCTTTCCTCTTCCTTATGTGCAAGCATGTCAAATGCCTGAATCAATTTTTTCCTCGAGTCTTCCGGCCGGATGATGTCATCCACCATACCGCAGGCAGCCGCTTTATACGGACCGGCGTTTTCCTTTTCATATATGGCTTTTTTTTCGCGCTTCATTTTTTCCGGATCGTCAGAAGCCTGTATGTCTCTGCGGTATAAAATCGATGCCGCGCCTTCTGCTCCCATCACGGCAATTTCCGCATTGGGCCAGGCAAATACAAGATCAGCTCCGAGCCCTTTCGAATTCATGGCGACATAAGCGCCTCCGTAAGCTTTTCTGATGATGAGCGTCACTTTCGGCACCGCCGCTTCGGCAAAAGCATACAGCAATTTTGCTCCGTGACGGATGATTCCCGCATGCTCCTGCTGGAGGCCCGGCAGAAATCCGGGAACATCAGCGATCGTTAACAGCGGAATATGAAATGCGTCGCAAAAACGGATGAATCTCGATGCTTTGTCAGCGGCATCAATCGTGAGGCTCCCCGCCAAATGTTTCGGCTGGTTTGCGACAAAACCTACCGTGCGACGTCCGAGCTTCAGAAAACCGACAGCAATGTTTTTGGCAAAATACGGCTGAATATCAAAAAACGTTCCGTCATCCGCCAGTTCTTTTATCACCTGTAACACATCGTAAGGTTTCGAACTGTCCGCGGGAACGAGGGTGTTTAATAACGGTCTGATGTCTTCCTTTTTAACGGGCAATGCCGTCTGTCTGCCGTGCGGGAGATAAGAAAGCAAGGTTTTCACCGCGGAAAGAGCCTCTTTTTCCGTTCGTGCGGAATAGTGGGCATTTCCGCTTATCACATTATGTATTCCCGCACCGCCTAAACTTTCCGCGTCAATCCGTTCACCCGTCACCTGTTCAATGACTTTAGGGCCTGTAATAAACATGTGCGACGTCTGTTCCGCCATAAACACAAAATCCGTCAGAGCGGGTGAATAAACAGCACCGCCGGCACATGGCCCGAGGATAACAGAAATTTGCGGAATCACGCCCGAGTAAAGGACGTTCCGCCTAAAAATATGACCGTATCCATTTAATGATACCACACCCTCCTGAATTCTCGCACCACCTGAGTCGTTCAGTCCGATGATCGGGGTTTTATTTTTAGCCGCCAGATCCATCACCGCCGCGATTTTTTCGGCATGTGTCTCACCGAGCGTCCCGCCGAGAACGGTAAAGTCATGAGCAAATAAATACACGGGCCGTCCGTCAATTGTCCCGTATCCGGTAACGACGCCGTCTCCCGGAGCATTTTGGCATTCGGGCATGCGGCTTTTGGCAAACGGCTGAAGCTCTGAAAAACTGTCTTCATCCAATAAATAGGCAATTCTTTCTCTTGCCGTCAGCTTGCCTTTTTTGTGCTGTTTTTCATTTCTTTCCGCACCGCCGCCGTTTGTTAAAAAGGAACGTCTTTCGTTTAAATGTCTGATATGGTCACTCATGCTCATCTTGAGTTTCTCCTTTTTCAATTGTTTCACAAAGCTCAATCAAAACCCCGTCCGCCTCTTTCGGGGAGAGAAATGCGATCTTCTTCCCGCCCGCTCCGCTTTGCGGTTCATGATGGATCAAAGTCATGCGGCTTGATTCAAGCTCCTTGATCGTTTCCTTAAGATCGGCGCACCTGAACGCCAAATGATGCAGCCCTTCGCCTCTTTTCTGTAAAAAAGAGCTGACGGGAGACGCTTCTGACAGCGGCTCAATCAGCTCAAGTTTTGTGCTTCCCGCTTCTAAAAAAGCAACTTTCACATTTTGGCCGTTTACCAATTCGTCTCCCATATACGTAAGCCCCAGCATCCGTTCATAAAATCCTCTTGCGGCATCAATAGAGCTGACGGCTATCCCGATATGATCAAGTTTTTTCATCGCGCGGGCACCTGCTTTCTGTCATAGGATATGGCTTGTTCATACAAGCAAAACACGTTAAAATGATAGACAGTAATCTTAAGGAGTGAAACGATGTCTCAGAAATTCATGAAAAGCGCCGTCATCGTCATTTTAGGCGTATTTATACTGTCAACAGTCCTCTCAGGCATTATGATGTATTTGCGTTAAAAAAGCGGGCGCCTCATTGCACGGGGGTTTCCTGCTTTTTTATGAGGGCTTTCCGCTCTTTTGCAATGTCCTCAAATGAGCGGTTTTCTTTTGTAATCAATACTTTTGTTCCGGGAGGGATAATCCGAAAAATATGGATGACATCCCGGTTTTTCATGCGGATACAGCCGTTTGATACAAACCCTCCGATCAGCTCTTCTCTGTTTGTTCCGTGAATGCCGTATATCCTGCCGTCGGTTCCTTTCGCATCAAAACCGATCCAGCGGACGCCGAGCGGATTTTCCGGCGCACCTCCCTCTACATTTTTCTTCCGGTAATACGGATTTACAGCCTTGACCGTTACCGTAAATTCTCCTTCAGGCGTCAGATCATCTGTTTTTCCCGTCGCCACCTGATAAATGCCTTCTATTCGATTATCCTTCACAACCGCAAGCGCATTTGTGGTTTTATTGACGATGATGTAAGGGTCACCCGGCAAAGGATTCGCGCCAAGCGGCCAAAGCGGAGACAGCAGCAGGGTTGCTGACAATAAAAAAAATCGCATGGGCTCCCCTCCTTTTTTCATTAGAATGACCAATGAAAGGGGGACTCATGCGATAATCCATGTGTTTTTTACAGCTTGATGCCTTTGAAATAACTTTTAATCACGAGATATTGTTCCATCTCACCGAGCAGGTGGAATAAAGCCGCCCGCGCTTCAAATTCCTCGCGTGTTGCCGGGAGCGGCATTTCTTCAAATTCCGTTCTCATTTCCGCCAGTCTTTTTAAAAATTTATGGGCGGTATTGCCGGGATGAATAGCTTCCCTTAATTCATGGATAAAATGGGCAATCATTTTTCCCTGCTCCACCGTTATTGAAACAGAGGTAATCTTCGGCAGCAGCCTTTCGATAATTTCAAATTGTTTCTGTCTCATTTTAAAATAATGATAGTAGAGATTTTCATGGCGCAAAATATGATTCTGGACGTCACGGTACGCGAGGTTTTTCGCCTCTTGAATCATCTGATGCGTCTCCGGTATTTCTTTCCCCGTCCAATCTTGCTCACCTGTTAACAAATACCGTTCGATTTCGGCGAAGATGACGGCAAAGTTGTCCTCGATTTTTTTCCGGTACGCCGCAAGTTTTCTGTCCAGGCTCGGCATATACAGATTCATTAACAGCGCAACGCCGATACCTACGGTGATCAGCTGGAACTCATTCCAGATAAACGCCGGCGTAATGCCGCCGGACATATATAAATGAAGAATGATAACTGAGCTGGTGACGATCCCCTCGTTTATTTTTAAAACGACTGTAGTCGGAATGAACAGCACGAGCAATATTCCGATCACAAACGGATAATAGCCGATCAGTCCGAAAAAGACATATGAAAAGACGATCGCCAATAAACAGGCGGCAAATCGGGCCCACGAGGCCTGAAGAGACCGCTTTTGCGTAATTTGGATGCACAATATGGTGATGATTCCTGCGGATGCGAAGTTTTGCAGATGCAACAGCTGGGCTAAATAAATGGCCAGCGCCGTTCCAAGTGCGGTCTTTAGTGTGCGGTAACCGATTTTAAACATTGCTTGCTCCATTCTGTTTGTTTCGTTCTCAAAAAAAAGAAGAAGAGCATTCTTCTTCTTTTCTTACAGTTATATTTTATAATATTTTTTCTAAAAAGTCCTGTGCTCTTTTTGACTTCGGAGAAAGAAAAAATTCTTCCGGCGGCCCGTCTTCCACTATTGTGCCATCATCCATGAATAATACGCGGTCTGCGACTTCCTTGGCAAACCCCATTTCGTGCGTGACGATCACCATCGTCATGCCCGTCTGCGCGAGCTCTTTCATCACCTCAAGGACTTCTTTGACCATTTCCGGGTCAAGGGCTGAGGTCGGTTCATCAAACAGCATGATGTCAGGATTCATGGCAAGCGCCCGCGCGATGGCGACACGCTGCTTTTGCCCGCCTGACAAGCGGTTCGGATAGTCGTTCCGTTTTTCAAGCAGCCCGACTTTTTCGAGGAGCGCGCACGCCTTTTCTTCCGCCGCCTTTTTGGATTCTTTCTTCACACTGACCGGCGCGTATGTGATATTATCAAGCACCGTTTTATGAGGAAACAGATGAAAATGCTGAAATACCATGCCGATATTTTCCCGCACTTTCAGTTTATTCGTTTTAGCGGCGGTGATTTCTTTTTCTTTAATGGCAATCGTTCCGCCGCTCGGGGTTTCCAGCAGATTTAAGCAGCGCAGAAACGTTGATTTGCCCGAGCCGGAAGGCCCGATGACGGCGACGACTTCACCTTCTTGGATCTGTGTTGAAATGTTTTTCAATACTTCATGTTTCCCGAATGATTTTGAAAGGTTGTCGACCTTAATCATTGGCTTTCAGCTTCCTTTCTACGCCTTTTCCGATGAATGCTAAAATCAAAACGAGCACGTAATAGATTAAGCCCGCCACAATAAGAGGCTCTAAATAGTTGTATGTTGCGGCGCCGGACTGGTAGGCCCGTCTCATGATATCGCCGAGACCGATAACCGTGACGATCGCCGATTCTTTCGTCAAAGTGATTAATTCGTTTATAATGGCCGGAGAAATGTTTTTGAATGCCTGCGGCAGCAGCAGATCTTTCATCATTTTTCCGTACGGCACGCCGAGAGCGACGGCAGCCTCTTTTTGTCCTTTGTCAATCGCGTTGATTCCCGCTCTGATAATTTCAGAGACGTAAGCGGCAGAATTGAGCGATAAGGCGGTGACCGCAGCCCAAAATTGGTCGATCTGAAAGCCGAGGAGCTGCGGCATACCGAAATAAATGATCATCAGCTGCAGCACGAGCGGCGTGCCGCGAAAAATTGAAGTATAAAAATCCGCAATCCATTTCAGCGGACTGATCGTGCTGATTTTAAACAGACTGAGAATGATGCCTAATACAAGGCCGATGACCGCTGAAACGAGCACAATTTTTAATGTGACGGCAAGGCCTTCCAATATAAAAGGAATTTGGGGTATTGTCGCTGAGAAATCCAAATTCATACGTGTAATCTCCTTTACCTATATTCAAGATAAAAAGCTCAACGAAAAGTTGAGCTTTCTTTTATTTCTCGTTGGTGAACCATTTTTTCTTCAGTTTTTCGATTTCTCCGTTTTTCTCCATTTCTTTCAGCGCTTTGTTAAACTTCGCTGTCAGATCACTGTCTTTGCGGAACGCAATCGCGGAGCCCGATTCGTCTGATTTCGCATCTGCTGAGACAAAGCCCTGCAGATCATGATTTGAACTGAAATAGCCCTGTGCCACGATGTCTTCGATAATTGCGGCATCAAAACGTCCGGATTTAATCTCTTCCGTTAAGTCTGAAATGCGGTTGCGGTCTTCGAGCTGAAAACCGTATTTTGAAGCAAGCTTCTTGCCTTTTTCTTCTTGAATGGAGCCGAGCTGAACACCGACGGTTTTGCCTTTCAGATCATTCAGAGATTTAATGCTGCTTCCCTTTTTCGTAACGATCATATTGTTAGCAGTATAATAAATATCTGAGAAATCTACTTGCTTTTTCCGGTCCGGCGTAGGTGTCATTCCTGATAAAATCATATCAACCTGCTTAGACTTCAGCGATGTAATCAGACTGTTGAAGTCCATGTCCTGCACCTCAACGTCATAGCCGGTCTTTTTGCCCAGAGCTTTTGCAAGATCAACGTCAAATCCGACGATCTGATCGCCGTCTTTATATTCAAACGGTTTATAATCAGCCGATGTACCCATAATCAGTTTGTTCTTTCCGCCTTCTGAGCCTGAATTGCCTGATCCGCAGGCGGACAGCGCAAAGGTGATACATGCGGCAGTCAATACCAACAGCCATTTCTTCATGATTATTTTCCCCCATATCTGCTTATCTCTTAAACTTGAATATTTATTCGTTAATCTGTATTTTAAACACTTTTTACTAGTTATGCAATACTATTTTCAAAAAATATAATTCCCTTTCTTTATTTATTATAGTCATTGTTTTTCGAATGAGTGACAGCTGATTGCCGGTGCATAAATATTTATATTTATACAAACACCATATAAAAAAACCCCGCAAGCGCTCGGCTCCGGGGTTTTCCTTTTTACTTATACTTCTTCACAATATTCTTCAAATGCTTCCTGCAGTTTTGTGACGACGGCCATAGGCTCATGTCCTTCAATTTCATGGCGTTCCACCATTTTCATGATTTTCCCGTCTTTTAAAATCGCAAAGGACGGAGAGGACGGCGGATAGCCTTCAAAGTATTCTCTCGCTTTTGCTGTCGCTTCTTTGTCCTGTCCGGCAAAAACCGTCACAAGCTGATCCGGGCGTTTATCATAATGTACGGAATGGTACGCCGCAGGTCTTGCAATTCCGCCTGCGCATCCGCACACAGAATTGACCATAACAAGTGTCGTTCCTTTTTTCGAAAGCGCTTCGTCCACTTCCTCGGCGGTTTTCAGCTCCGTATAACCGGCGGCTGTGATTTCCTGGCGGGCTTGACGCACGACATCATTCATAAATAAATTAAAATCCATATTCAACTGGGACCTCTCCTTTTTGATCATCTTCTCTTATGATAGCAAGGAACCTGCCCTATCGGCAAATGACACCGCTCATCTCTGATTGTTTTTTGTCCCTTTTATGTTTTCGATGTAAGTTTATGACCTTTTAAAAACGGGAAACTTGTTAAAGAGATTGTCTGAAATAAAGGAGCAGTCGTATGAGCCAACGGAAAGCAGTATTAATTTATAACGGAAACGCCGGTCAAAAACAGATTGATAAAACCCTCGGCACGGTCGTCCCCATTTTGGCCCAGTCAGCTGACGAGCTTTTGATTAAACCGACCAAACATCAGGATGATGCCAGTCAGTTTTGTGAAAATCTCGACAGCTCGGTTGACCATTTATACATTTTAGGCGGAGACGGCACGGTGCATCAATGCATCAACAGCATCAGCAAGCTTGATCACAGACCCGCTGTCGGCATTTTGCCGGGGGGAACGTGCAACGATTTTTCACGGGCGCTCGGCATCCCGCAAAACCTTCAAAAGGCCGCTGAAGCGCTCGCAGCCGGGCATAAACGAATGATAGACGTCTGTAAATCGGATGACGGCTATTTTTTAAACTTCTGGGGGATCGGGCTGATCACTGAAGCATCGAGCCATATTAATGAAAAAGAAAAAGCATTGCTCGGGAAAATCAGCTATTTCACGAGCGCCTTGCGGACGATGACAAGCGCGAACCCTTTTCCCGTCAGATTGACGATCGACGGTGAGGTGAAAGAAGACGAGGCCGTTATGGTGCTTGTAATGAACGGGCATTTTATCGGGACAAACAGAGTACCCCTGCCTGATGCCAGCCTTCAGGACGGGTTAGCCGATGTGTTAATCTGCCGCAGTACAAGCCTTGCCGCTTTGCGGGAGCTGATGACGATGGAGCAGGGTTCATTTGATGATTTTAAAGGGGAGCTTTCGTATATTCAGGCTTCCAAGATTGAAATCGAAACCGGACGTGAAATGGACGCGGATACGGACGGCGAGGTATATGGAAAGGCGCCTTGCACGATCGAAGTAAAAAAACATCATCTCACCATGCTCGTTCCCGAAGATTCAGAATGAAACTGAAAAAAACTCCCTTTGCCGCCAGGGCAAAAGGGAGTTTTTTTTAATAGACTGAAGTATTTTCGTCAATGTTTTCTAAGATCTCTTTGACGCGTCCGAGGAAACGGCCGCATACGAGCCCGTCAAGCACTCTGTGATCTAAAGACAGGCAAAGATTAACCATATCACGCACGGCAATCATCCCGTTATTCATGACAACCGGACGTTTGACGATTGATTCTACCTGAAGAATGGCTGCCTGCGGATGATTGATAATGCCCATAGACTGAACAGAGCCGAAAGATCCCGTGTTATTGACGGTAAAGGTGCCGCCCTGCATATCATCGGCGGCAAGTCTTCCGTCTCTCACTTTTTTCGCAAGATCCGTTATTTCTCTGGCTATGCCTTTAATCGTTTTTTCATCAGCATGCTTAATAACCGGAACAAACAGCGAATCTTCTGTGGCAACGGCAATGGAGATGTTGATGTCTTTCTTTTGGACGATTTTGTCCCCCGCCCACATGCTGTTCATTTGCGGGAACTCTTTAAGAGCCTGCGCCGCCGCTTTTACAAAGAAAGCGAAGAATGTTAAATTGAAGCCTTCTTTTTGTTTAAACGAGTCTTTCATGCTGTTTCTGTACGCCGTCATGTTTGTGACGTCAACTTCCATCATCGTCCAGGCGTGCGGAATTTCTGTTTTGCTTTTATGCATATTGGCTGCGATGGCTTTTCTGACGCCTGTAACCGGAATTTCAATATCACCGGCTGACAGAGCTGGTGCCGGCGCTTGTTTTTGCTCCTGTTTCGGTGCTTGTTGTGTTGTTTGGACGGCAGCCGGTGCCGGTGCTTCCGTCTTCTGCTGCATTCCCGAATCAATGATCTTTTGAATGTCTTTTCGCGTAATTCTTCCGCCTGCACCCGTTCCTTCCACTTCTTCAAGCTGAATGCCGTGTTCTCCCGCTAATCTGAGCACGGCCGGCGAATATCGCGCTTTATTTGACTGATCTTTACCTGCACGGTTTGAATCGGTGTCTGCGGTGTCTGCAGGGGGATTCTGCACTTCTTCCCGCTTCGGCGCCTCTTCGGCTGCCGTTTCTTCTGTTTCAATTTTGCAGATGATCTCGCCTACTGCAAGAGTCTGCCCTTCTTCCCCTACTAGTTCTGTAATCGTACCGGTAAAAGAAGACGGCACCTCCGCATTCACTTTATCTGTCATGACCTCCGCGATGGGGTCATATTTATTCACTTGATCACCCGGGGATACCAGCCATTTGCTGATCGTCCCTTCCGTCACGCTCTCTCCGAGCTGAGGCATAGCCATTTGTTCAATCGCCATGTCAAAAACCTCCTTACGTCTTTAAAACTCCGCTAATTCTCTCATCGCGGCTTCTGCTTTGTCAGGATTCATCATGAAGTATTTTTCCATTGCCGGCGCATAAGGCATCGCCGGAACGTCAGGACCCGCAAGCCGCTTGATCGGTGCGTCTAAATCAAATAAGCAGTTCTCAGAAATAATGGCGGCGACTTCGCTCATAATGCCGCCTTCTTTCGTATCTTCTGTGATCAGCAATACTTTACCCGTTTTAGATGCGGCTTCAATGATGGCTTCTTTATCTAACGGATAGACCGTACGCAAATCTAATATGTGCGCGGAAATTCCGTCTTTTTCAAGACGCTCGGCAGCCTGCAGAGCGAAATGGACGCATAAACCGTACGTAATGACAGTAATGTCGCTGCCTTCGCGTTTTACATCCGCCTTACCGATCGGAAGGACGTAATCGTCAGCAGGGACTTCGCCTTTAATCAGGCGGTACGCCCGCTTATGCTCGAAAAACAGTACGGGGTCTTCGTCACGGACAGCAGCTTTTAACAGCCCTTTTGCATCATAAGGAGTTGAAGGCATGACAATTTTAAGGCCCGGCTGGTTGGCAAAGATGGCCTCCATAGATTGGGAATGATACAACGCCCCGTGCACGCCGCCGCCATAAGGCGCTCTAATGACCATCGGACAGCTCCAATCATTGTTTGAACGGTAGCGGATTTTTGCCGCTTCTGAAATGATTTGGTTGACCGCAGGAAGAATGAAATCGGCAAACTGCATCTCCGCGATCGGACGCATGCCGTACATGGCGGCGCCGATGCCGACACCCGCAATCGCTGATTCCGCAAGCGGCGTATCCATCACCCGCTCTTCTCCGAACTGCTCATAGAGACCTGCCGTGGCTTTAAACACGCCGCCTTTTCTCCCGACGTCTTCCCCGAGAACAAAAACGCGCGGATCTCTTTCCATTTCTTCTTTCATTGCTGCATTAATACTGTCAATATAAGACATTACAGACATAAGTATTCCTCCCTACTTCGCATAAACGTGATCAAGCGTTGATTCAGGAGATGCATATGGCGCTTTCTCCGCTTCGTCTGTCGCTTCGTTTACGATCGCCATGATGTCATCCAGCATGGTCTTTTCTTCTTCTTCACTAAGAAGCCCGGCTTCTTGAAGGTATGTTTTGTATATAAGAAGCGGATCTTGTTTCTTTGCTTCTTCTACTTCTTTGCGTTCTCTGTAGCTGCTGTCGTCATCGTCACTCGAATGCGGCGTCAAACGGTAGGAAACCGTTTCGATTAATGTAGGGCCTTCGCCTTTAGACGCACGTTCGCGCGCTTCTTTCACGACCCGATAAACTTCAAGCAGATCGTTTCCGTCAACAGTGATGCCCGGCATGCCGTAGCCTACCGCCCGGTCGGAGATATTCTCGCAGGCCACCTGTTTGTCATACGGGACAGAAATGGCATACTTATTGTTTTCACACATGAAAATGACCGGCAATTTATGCACGGCGGCAAAGTTCGCCCCTTCGTGAAAATCTCCCTGATTGGAAGATCCTTCTCCAAAGGTCACGAAAGAAACGATATCCTTTTTATCCATGCGTCCCGCAAGCGCGATCCCCACTGCGTGAGGGACCTGCGTCGTAACAGGAGAGGAGCCCGTTACGATTCTGTTTTTCTTTTGACCAAAGTGTCCCGGCATCTGCCTTCCGCCTGAGTTCGGGTCAGCCGCTTTCGCAAAACCGGACATCATCAAATCCTTTGCAGTCATACCGAATGCAAGAACAACTCCCATATCTCTGTAGTAAGGAAGCACATAGTCGGTATCGCGGTTTAAAGCATAGGCCGCGCCTACTTGGGCCGCTTCCTGCCCTTGACATGAAATAACGAACGGAATTTTGCCCGAGCGGTTTAACAGCCACATTCTTTCGTCGATTTTTCTGGCTAACAGCATGGTTCTATACATTTCAACGGCTTCCGCGTCAGAAAGCCCTAATGCTTGATGGCGGTTTGTAGTCATTCAAACCCCTCCTTCTTTCCTTTTAAAAATGAATCGCGTTTCCGTCTGCGGCTAGTGCAGCTTCTCCAATCGCCTCTGAAAGCGACGGGTGCGGGTGTATGGACTGGCCGATTTCCCACGGCGTCGCATCGAGCACCTTGGCAAGCCCCGCTTCAGAGATCATATCGGTGACGTGCGGACCGATCATATGAACACCGAGAATATCATCTGTGTTCCGGTCGGCGACGATTTTGACAAAGCCGTCGCTTTCCCCGTAAACAAGAGCTTTTCCGATCGCCATGAACGGAAACTTTCCGACCTTAAGTTCGTGTCCTTTGCGTTCGGCTGCTTCTTCTGTCAAACCGACACTCGCCGCTTCCGGATTTGAATAAATGCATTTTGGCACAAGAACGGCATCAAGAGGCGCCGGATTAAGACCCGCCATATGTTCAACGGCAATGATGCCTTCACGGGATGCGACATGTGCAAGCTGCAGTCCGCCGACAACATCACCGATCGCATAAATGTGCGATTCCTTCGTCTGTCCGGCTTCATTTACGACGACAGAACCGTTTTCCGTTACAATGTCCGTGTTTTCAAGGCCGATTCCTTCAATGTTGGGCTGGCGGCCGATGGAAACAAGCATTTTTTCTGCATGATACGTTTCGCTTTTTCCATTCTTTTCAGCGTCAATTGAAACACCGTCCGCTTTTTTCAATGTATCCGGAAGCACTTTCGCTCCCGTCACGATCTTAATTCCTTTTTTCATTAACAGTTTTTCCATTTCGCTTGAAATATCACGGTCCTCAGTCGGCAAAATGCGGTCCGCATATTCGATCACAGTGATATCGACGCCGAAATCGTTCAGCATGGATGCCCATTCAATACCGATGACACCGCCGCCGACGATCATCATGGATTGGGGCAGACGTTCAAGCTCAAGCGCTTCATCTGACGTCAGAATATATGTACCGTCAGCTTCTAAACCCGGCAGCATTTTCGGTCTCGAACCGGTTGCGATAATCAATTGTTTCGGTATCAGCATGTCGTTTTCTTCGCCATTTGCGTATTCAACGGAAACCGTACCTGGAAGAGGTGAGAAGATGGAAGGGCCGAGCATACGTCCGTACCCGTTGAATACATCAATCTTCCCCTTTTTCATCAGGTGGGCGACACCGCCGGCCAGCCGGTCAACGATTCCCTGCTTTCGTTTTTGCACACTGTCAAAACGGAGGGAGACACCTTCCGTTTCAATGCCGAACGATGCCGCTTCCTTTGCGGTTCGATACACTTCCGCGCTTCTTAACAGTGCTTTACTCGGAATACATCCTTTATGCAGGCATGTTCCGCCGAGTTTTTCTTTTTCTACAACGGCCGTTTTTAAGCCGAGCTGGGCCGCTCTGATGGCGGCGACATAACCGCCTGTTCCGCCGCCCAGAATGACCACATCATACTCAGTCGCCATCTGTTTTCACTCCTTCGCCGATCTGATATTGTTTTGCCTGCTCCTCACCGGCTAAAACCCGAAGCGCGCCTTGCGCGAGAGATTGCAGTTCATTTTCTCCCGGATACACCAGTACATCCGAAATCCAATCTATGTACGATCTGATGGCGGATACGAAACGTTTCCCGTACGCTAATCCGCCCGTCAGGACGATAATGTCTACTTTTCCTTTTAAAACGGCGCTTGCCGCCCCGATTTCTTTTGCTACTTGATAAGCCATGGCATCATAAATGAGCCTTGCATGCTCATCTCCGTCCTGAATTCGTTTTTCCACTTTCAACGCGTCCGTTGTTCCCAGGTAGCCGGACAGTCCGCCGGTGCCGACAAGTTTTTTCATCATATCGGCTTTTGAATATTTGCCGGAAAAACACATTTCCACCAGATCTCCAGCCGGAACGGTTCCCGCACGTTCCGGACTTAAAGGTCCTTCACCGTGAAGCCCGTTGTTGACATCCGTCACCCTTCCGCAGTCATGAACGCCGACTGTGATCCCTCCGCCCATGTGGGTGACGACCATCTTCATCTGTTCATACCGCTTGCCGAGGGACGCCGCCGCCTGACGGGCAACGGCTTTTTGGTTTAAAGCATGAAAAATGCTTTTCCGCTTGATTTCAGGCATCCCTGATACTTTAGCGAGCGGAGTCATCTCATCCACCACGACCGGATCGACGATGTATGCCGGGATATTTAGCCCGTCAGCAATTTCCCTGGCAATAATTCCGCCCAGATTGGAAGCATGCTGGCCGTTGTAGCCGTTTTTCAAATCAGTGATCATGGCGTCATTCACTTCATATGTTCCGCCCTCAATCGGTCTGAGCAGGCCGCCTCTGGCACAAACGGCATCAAACTTTGAAATGTTGATGCCCTGTTCGTGCAGAGACTCAAGTATGCTTATTTTTCGAAATTCGTATTGGGCGATAATGCTGTTAAATGTTTTCAGCTCTTCTTCGGGGTGCCGCAGCGTCTTTTCAAATATACAGCGTTCATTGTGAAAGACGCCGATTTTCGTTGATGTTGAGCCTGGATTCAGAATGAGAATGCGTTTTTCCTGTTCGAACATTTTCATACCTCCAGATCAATTTCCTACCGTCTGCTTAATATGCTTTGGCCGTTTTGCAGAAACTGGCTTCTTGAACGGCGCATGCGCTCAATTCGTTCCTCAGCAAGACGGTCAGCCGCTAAGTATGTCGGAATGCCGTCACGCGCAGAAATATCGAGCACCCGTTCAATGTTTGCATAGATGCCTTCAACCTTTTTCAAAGCCCGCTCTGCATTGTAGCCGTAAAGCTCATCTGCTACATTGATGACGCCGCCGGCATTGATGACATAGTCCGGCGCGTATACGATTCCCATCTCATGAATGGTATCGCCGTGACGTGTTTCTTTCAGCTGGTTATTGGCCGCTCCCGCAATGACTTTCGCCTTCAGCTGTTTAATCGTGTCATCGTTAATGACAGCGCCGAGAGCACACGGAGCATAAATATCGCACGCCTGTGAGTAAATGTCGTCCGGATCGACTGCACGGGCGCCAAAGTCCGCAACGGCACGTTTAACAGATTCTTTATTGATATCCGTCACGATTAAAGAAGCGCCTTCTTCGTGAAGGTGGCGGCAAAGATTATAAGCCACATTTCCCACGCCTTGCACAGCAATTGTTTTTCCTTCCAGTGAATCAGTGCCGAACGCCGCTTTAGCAGCAGCTTTCATCCCTTTGTATACGCCGTACGCCGTAACCGGAGACGGATTTCCTGAGGAACCGAATGCAGGAGAAATCCCTGTTACATAGTCTGTTTCATCATGAATAATATCCATATCTTCAACGGTGGTGCCGACGTCTTCCGCCGTAATATATCTTCCGTTTAAGCCTTGGATGTACCGGCCGAATGCGCGGAACATTTCTTCATTCTTATCCTTGCGCGGGTCCCCGATAATAACGGTTTTCCCGCCGCCCAGGTTTAGTCCGGCAGCCGCATTTTTATAAGTCATGCCTTTTGCGAGTCTTAATGCATCTTCAATCGCAGCTTCTTCACTGTCATATGTCCACATTCTTGTTCCGCCGAGTGCAGGACCGAGCGTCGTATCATGAATCGCGATGATCGCTTTTAATCCAGATTGTTCATCTTGGCAGAATACCAACTGTTCGTAATCATAAGTCTCCATATATTTAAAAATTTCCATAGGTTCGTTCCTCCTACTGTTCTTGTGATGCGCAAATCGCAAGCGCAATTGAATACAGTTTATTTTCTGCGGTATCCGCTCTGCTCGTTAATGCAATCGGCGCCTTCGCACCGGCGATGACGGCAGCAACATTTGCTTTCGCAAAATAAATCATTGACTTATAAAGCATATTTCCAGCCTCAATTGAAGGAACCAAGAGAATATCCGCCTGGCCCGCAACGCTTCCGGAAATTCCTTTTTGGAGTGCGGCCGCTTGGGATACGGCATTATCCAAAGCAAGCGGTCCGTCCGCAATGCAGCCCGTAATTTGTCCTCTATTGCACATTTGGACGATTGCAGCGGCGTTCAGCGTCGCCTCCATTTTCGGGTTGACCGTTTCAATTGCGGCAAGGACTGCTGCTTTCGGCATAGGGTTCCCTACTGAATGTGCGACATGAACCGCATTTTGCAGAATATGCCGAAGCTCTTCAAGAGACGGGGCAATGTTCAGCGCCGAATCCGTTACATACATCAGCCGGTCATAGTCCGGCACCTCAAAAACGGCTACATGTGATAACACCTTTTTTGAACGCAGCCCTTCCTGTCGGTTTAACACCGATTTCAGAAGAGTTGAGCTCGGCAGATTCCCTTTCATTAAAATATCCGCCTCTTGTTCGCGCACTGCCCGCACTGCTTTTGCCGCAGATTCTTCGGGTGAATCGGCGTGGACGATTTCAGCATTAAACTTCGGCTCGTTTTCCAGGAGTTCTTTCAGCTTTTCACTGTCACCCGTCAGTAAAAATCGTGCCGATAAGTGTTCTGCCGCCATTTTGAGGGCTTGGATCACTTCTTTATCTGCTGCGTGGGCCACTGCAATGGTTTTTGCGTTTTTTGCCGCGGCTTTTTCAACTAGGTCTCTCAGCTTCATTTTGTACCACCTTCCTTGTGCGAATCCGCTTTTATCAATGCAAGTTCCGTGCCAAATATGCGGGAGGGTTATTCCGGCCTTTTTTCAAGAAAACATGCAGCTGGTTGCGCTGTTTCTGCAATTTATTGCATGCCGTCATTTGCAAGGCCGTACTTGTCCATTTTGTAGTACAGATTCCGAATGCTGACGCCAAGCGCTTTTGCCGTTTTGGTTCGGTTGAATTTGTGCTTTTCAAGTGTTTTTTGAATGACATGCGCTTCAAATTTTTCAACGGCTTGAGAGAGTTTTTCTCCTTCCACATCCGGAAAATCACTTTGAGCGCCGTTTTTTTCATTCAGCTCTGTTTCAAAAACAGGCAGATGCTGCTGTTCGATCCGCTCCATGTTCGGCTCTAAAAATATCATCGCCCGGCCGAGCACATTTTCGAGCTCTCGTACGTTTCCAGGCCAGCTGTAGGCTGATAAAGCACGCAGCGCGTTGGGCGAGAGCCCCTTTACGTTGCGTCCGTAATCCTGATTGATTTTTTCAATGAGCCGAATGCTCAGCGCTTCAATATCTTCTTTACGCTGCCGAAGCGGCGGGATGGAGATCGGATAGCGGTTAATCCGGTAATACAGGTCTTCCCGGAACGTCCCTTCCGCCATGGCTTTTTCGATGTTGACATTTGTCGCTGCGATAATTCTGACATTGACAGGAATTGCTTTAGTGCCGCCGACTCTGATAATTTCTTTTTCCTGCAGAACCCTGAGCAGCTTTGCCTGGGTGCTTTGGGTCAGCTCCCCGATTTCATCTAAGAAAATGCTGCCGTTATTCGCTTCTTCAAAAAGCCCTTTTTTGCCCCCGCGCCTCGCGCCCGTAAACGCGCCTTCCTCATAGCCGAAAAGCTCGGATTCAAGCAGGGATTCAGACAGGGCTGCACAATTGACCCTGATGAATTTATTGTATTTTCGGTCGCTTTCGTTATGGATGGCGTGGGCGAAAAGTTCTTTTCCGGTGCCGGATTCTCCCCGCAGCAGAATCGTCGCCGGCGTTTTCGCCCCGAGCTTGGCCTGTTCAAGGGCGACCAGCATTTGTTCACTCGTGCCGATAATGTCATCAAACGTGTATTTCGCTTCAAGCGTGCGGATGATCTGGCGCGCCCGGTTCAATTCAGCCGTCAGCGTTTTAATTTCTGACACATCGTGAATGACGCCGACGCTTCCTTTTAAAATACCGTCGACAATAACAGGGGCAACATTCACGATGACATCCTTTTTATTGGGGCCGACTTTCATCCTTACCCCCCGTACGGGCCGCCTTGTCCCCAATACTTTCAGATGCATGCTTTCCCCTTCCGAAATATCGGTGGAGGCGGGTTTTCCGATGACTTCGCTTTCTGCCAGCCCGGTCATTTTTGTATACGCTTTGTTGATTAACATTCCGATGCCGTTTTCATCAACGACGGAAATGGCTTCGTCTGACGATTGAATAATCGCTTCGAGCATAGTGCGGATTTGTTTTAAGTTCGTGACCTCTTCTGCCAGCTCAACCGCGTCCGTGATGTCTTTAAACACACATAACGCCCCGAGAAGCTTCCCGCCTTCATCAATGATCGGCAGTCTTGTCGTGACAATCTGAAGGTGCTTTCCGAGGAGCTGCTTCTGGTTATACTCCGGCTCTCTCGTTTCCAGAATCCGCGGCAGTTTTGTATTCGGCACTACGTCTTTAATTTGGCGGCCGATGACATCTTCCCGTTTTTGACCGACCATTTTTTCAGCCATCTGATTAAATAAAATGATCGTTTCATTGACGTCTATAAAAATCATGCCGTCGTGCGTTGAATTAAAAATCCGGTCATGCTTATACGTCTGGGACTTCAGCATTTGAATAAGCTCCTGTTTTTCCTCCATCAGCTGAAACATCATGTACGCCAATTTTCCCGGCATGACGATGGTTTGTTCTTTTTTTTGTTGGAGAAGCTCATCCATGACCGCCTTGTCGCCCGTTGTATGGATGATGATATCTATATCTTCGGTTATGTAAGATTTCCAATCTGATGAGGTTGCAATTCCATATTTCCGGGCTTCTTGCAGCCCTTGCGCCTCCGGATCTTGATCAACCACCGCAATAATTTGGATCAGCTTTGTTTTCATCAAAATCTGTAAGAGCGCCGTGCCTCCTTTACCAGCACCTATAATCAGCACCTTCTGCATCCCGATACCCCTTTATATGAAAAAATTTGCACACCTGTATTTTCCGTTGCAATAATTTGCACAACCCCTATGTTACCATGTTTTCATCTCTTGACAAAATATTTTTTCGATTGGACAATAAAGGAAATCACATCGTAAAGGGGTTTTCTGAATATGAGCCGGCTTGTTGCGCTTTTGATTCTCGTCCTCCCCGGCGCTGTCGCGGCGCTCGGCATTAAGCTGATGAGAGATGCATTATTCGGGCATGTGTTTGCCCCGTTTCCGTCCCTTTTTCTTCAGGGAGCTGCCGGACTGGCGTTTTTTTTATTCGGCCTTTATATTCTGGCCGGGTTTATTCTGTACAGAGATCGGAAACGCAACCAAGTCAGCCCGCGGTTCAGGAAAAAAAAGCTGTAAAAAAAGCCCTTGCAAAAAAGGGCTTTTTCAGTCGTCCGGCAGTATCGTTTTAGCAATGGATTGATCCAGTTCTTCATAGTCATCGTAAGCGATCGTTTCATATAATTCTTTTCTCGTCTGCATATCGGAAAGCCCCGCTTTTTGCGAGCCTTCTTCTTTTATAAGGCGGAAAATACGCTCAAAGGCCTTGGCCGCCGTTCTGAGTGATGTGACCGGGTAAATGACCATGTGACAGCCCATATCGGAAAATTCTTCCGCACTGTAATACGGCGTTTTTCCGAACTCGGTCATATTTGCGAGAACCGGCACACTGGTTTGTTTGGAAAACGCTCTGAATTCGCTTTCTGATTGGAGCGCTTCCGGAAAAATAGCGTCAGCACCCGCTTTTATATAAGCGGCCGCTCTTTTTACGGCGCCCTCCAGCCCTTCCTGCTGTCTGGCGTCTGTCCTTGCAACAACGAGAAGAGTCGGCGCGGCCTGCTTGACCGCTTTGATTTTCTGCGCCATTTCTTCAATCGGCACGAGCTGCTTCCCATTCAGATGCCCGCATTTTTTCGGCAGGCGCTGATCCTCCATCTGCACTGCGGCTGCGCGCGCTTCATACATTTCTTTCGCCGTCCGGGCAGCGTTCAGGATACCTCCGAAACCCGTATCAATATCCACAAGGACGGGCAGATCAGAGGAGCGGACCAAATCTTTAACCCGTTCAGCCATTTCCGCCGACGTGATGATGCCTAAATCGGGCAGCCCTCTGCTCGCCGTGTAAGCCGCGCCTGATAAATAAAGAGCCGAAAACCCCGTTTTCTTGGCGATAAGAGCAGCCATCGCATCATGAGCACCGGGGATCTGCAATACATCCGGCGCTGTCATCAGCGTACGGAACCGCTCTGCAAGCTCCTCTTGAGACGACTGCCTGCTGACGATCCACGTCATGTTTGTCACCCTCCTATTTTATATGAGAAATAAGTCCATAAATTCAATAACGCTGAGCTGCTGCATCCGTCCGCTATGTCTGCAGGCTTCTTCTATTTTACGCTGCTGCTTCAATGAAAAATGAGTGCTGATGTTTGCTGAAAACTTGGCAAGAATATTCGGTACGGCTTCGTTTCTGCGGAACCGGTGCCCGAGCGGGTATTCACATTCGATCCGTTCCGTAGCTGTGCCGTCTGTAAAATGCACCTGTACGGCATTTGAGATGGATCGCTTATGCGGGTCTAAGTAATCCTTTGAGTACGCTTTGTGTTCCGTCACCTCCATTTTACCCCGCAATGTATCAATTCGCGGGTCAGACGCCGTTTCCTCTTCATAATGATCTGCCTTTATATCTCCGAAAAGAAGCCCGATTGCCGTAATGTACTGCAGGCAATGATCCCGGTCTGCCGGATTGTGAAGCGGCCCTTTTTTATCGATAATCCGGATTGCTGATTCATGCGTCATAATCGTGATCCTGTCGATTTCCCCGATGCGGCCTTTCACCTGCGGATGGAGCCGGACCGCGCATTCCGCCGCTGTCTGGGCGTGGAATTCTGCCGGATAGGATACTTTAAACAATACATTCTCCATCACATAGGACCCAAGCGGGCGGGCAAGCTTTATTTCCTGCCGGTTAAATAATACGTCTTGAAATCCCCACACCGGTGCGGTCAGCGCCGTCGGGTACCCCATTTCACCTTTTTGCGCCATCAGGGCCAAATACACTCCCCTGCTCGTCGCGTCACCGGCCGCCCATGATTTGCGCGACCCGGTGTTCGGCGCATGCCGGTACGTTCTGAGGCTTGAATTATCAATCCAGGCGTGAGATACGGCGTTATTGATTTCCGCTTTTGAGCCTCCCAGCATGTGGGCGCAAACAGCCGCAGTCGCCACTTTCACAAACAGCACATGGTCAAGCCCGACTCTGTTTAAACTGTTTTCTAAAGCGAGGATTCCTTGAATTTCGTGCGCTTTGATCATTGCACGAAGCACATCGCGCACGGTAAGCGGTTCTTTCCCTTCAGACATTCTCACTCTGGAAATATAGTCCGCACAAGCTAATATGCCTCCGAGATTGTCAGACGGATGACCCCATTCAGCCGCAAGCCACGTATCATTATAATCGAGCCACCTGTTGATGCATCCGATATTAAAGGCGGCCGTGACGGGGTCTAATACAAAAGGCGTGCCCGGGACCCGGCTGCCGTTCGGCACAACGGTTCCCGGGACAATCGGGCCGAGCAGCTTTGTACATTCGGGATAGCTGAGCGCCAAAATTCCGCAGCCTATCGTATCAAGAAGCACATGTCCTGCCGTAGTGAAAGCTTCTGAACTGTCAATCTCCTGATGGAGCACGTAATCAGAAATCTCTTCGATCACGGCGTCCATTCGGCGGGTTTCTGTCATGTTTTCATCTTCCTTTCTTATCTGTTTACAGGCGCGCTCCGGTATAGCGGACACGCGGGCGGAAAAGCCGGTTTCTGCTGTGCTGTTCAATGATGTGCGCGCACAGGCCGACGGTTCGCGCACTGAAGAATATAGGCGTGTACAGCGGTATCGGAATGCCGAGCATGTAATAGACCGGCGCTGCGTAGTAATCTAAATTCGGATAAAGGCCTTTTTTCTCCCGCATGACGGTTTCGCCGGCTTCACACATGTGATAGAGACGGAAATCCCCCGAGAGATCAGACAGCTTTTTCAATGCTTCTTTCATCATGAGCGCCCTCGGATCCATTTTTTTCATGTAGACACGATGTCCGAAGCCCATGATTTTTTCTTTGTTTGCGAGTTTCTGAGTTAACAATTGAATAAACCCGTCTGTATCCTTCGCTTCTTCAAGCATGTACATCACCGCTTCGTTCGCTCCGCCGTGAAGGTTTCCCTTAAGCGAGGCGACGGCTCCGGTGAGAGCGCCGTAAATATCCGATTGCGTCGAAGCGATGACACGGGCTGTAAATGTTGAGTTCGGCAATTCATGCTCACTGTATAAAAGAAGCGACCTGTCGAATATTTCTTCTTCCAAGGAGGACGGCGTTTTTCCGGTAATCATATATAAAAAGTTTGCGCTGTACGATAAGGTTCCGACAGGCGCTAAAGGTTCCTGACCGTTTATGACACGATAGCTGTTAACTGTCAGATTGGGCATTTTGCCGATCAGCCCGCGGACACGGTGCCGATTTACAGAAGAAGTGCGGTCATCAATATTCTTGTCAAAGCCGCCAAGTGCGGACAAGCCTGTCCTCAGACCGTCCATCGGATGAGTATGTTCAGGCAGCAGACGGCATATATGCAAGATTTCCTCGGGAAGGTCTCCGCCGCGCCGGATGTCATCTTCAAGCGCCGCCTTCTCTTTCGCATCAGGAAGTCTGTCTTCCAATAAGAGGTGGACAATGTCCATATAGCCGGCCGTTTTAGAAAGCTCGATCAGATCATGGCCTTTGATTAAAATCCTGCCCTGCTGTGTATCCAGAAAAGAAATCCCCGTTTCCACCGCAATGACGCCATCTAAACCGGGAGAATAAGATTCCATGGTTTCGCTCCTTTTCCGCGCTTTTTATTGAAGAAGATACTTAGAAATAATCAGCCTTTGAATCTCATTAGTGCCCTCATAAATTTGCGTGACCTTCGCATCCCGAAATAAACGCTCCGCGGGATACTCTTTCATATAGCCGTAGCCGCCGTGAATCTGCACAGCCTCCACTGCCGCTTTCATCGCCGCATCAGACGCGAATTGCTTTGCCATCGATGCTTCTTTTCCGCACGGAAGCCCGCGCTGATACAGATCAGCGGCATGATAGACCAATAGTTTGGCAGCTTCCGCATTCGTCGCCATGTCAGAAAGTTTAAAAGAAACGGCCTGATTCGAGGCAATGGGCCTGCCGAACTGGCTGCGGGTTTTGGCGTATTCCGCCGAGCAGCCGAGCGCCGCTTCGATAATTCCGAGCGCCTGAGCCGCTATGCCGATCCGTCCGACATCTAAGTTTTTCATGGCGATTGAAAAACCCTCGCCCTCTTCGCCGAGCCGGTTTTCAATTGGAATTTCCGCTTGGTCAAATTGCAATTCGACGGTATTGGAACCTAACAATCCGAGCTTTTTTTCTTTCTTTCCGACAGAAAAGCCGGGTGTGTTTTTTTCAACGATAAAAGCGGAAATCCCCTTTCTCCCTTTTCCCGGGTCCGTTAAGGCAAATGTCAGATACAGATCTGCCGCTCCGCCGTTTGTAATAAAGATTTTTGAACCGTTCAGAATATATGAACCGCCTTTTCGCACAGCCGTTGTTTTCAGGCTTCCCGCATCAGATCCGGATTGAGGCTCAGTAAGCGCAAAAGCCCCGACGTATTCGCCCGCTGCCAGCTTTGGAATATACCTTTGTTTTTGGGCTTCTGTCCCGAAATGCAGAATCGGGTTTGTCCCTACCGATGTGTGGACGGATAAAATGACGCCGACAGCCGCGCTGACTTTTGATATTTCATGAATCGCTAAAATGTAAGATGTTGTATCAGCCCCCGCTCCGCCGTATGCTTCCGGCACGGGGATGCCCATTAACCCCGCTTCTCCCATTTTTTTAATCAGCCGGTCCGGAAATTCATCGGTTGTTTCCATGATTTCAACCATCGGTGCGATTTCCTTGCGTGCAAAATCGCGCACCATTTTTCTCATCATGATGTGCTCTTCTGTAAAATGCACGGCTGCAGGCCTCCCCCATGATTTTTATGTCATCTGTTGTACTCATAAAAACCGCGCCCGCTTTTTTTGCCGAGCCAGCCGGCGCTGACATATTTTCTGAGCAGCGGGCATGGGCGGTATTTCGAATCTCCGAACCCCGCATAGAGAACCTCCATTATGGAAAGGCATGTATCCAATCCGATGAAGTCGGCTAATGTTAAAGGACCCATCGGATGACGCATGCCGAGCTTCATCACTTCATCAATCGCTTCCTTTGAAGCCGCCCCTTCGTAAAGACAATATACGGCCTCGTTAATCATCGGCATTAATATACGGTTAGATATAAAGCCTGGAAAATCATTGACTTCGACAGGCGTTTTTTTCATCTGGACGGCAAGCTTTTTTACTGTTTCCGCCGTTTCTTCCGACGTAGCAAGCCCTCTGATAACCTCGACAAGCTCCATGACAGGAACCGGATTCATAAAATGCATGCCGATTACTTTGTCAGGCCTTTTTGTGACAGCGGCAAGTTCCGTAATGGGAAGAGAAGACGTATTGCTTGCCAATACGGTATGAGGGGGACACATTTTGTCAAGTGTGCCGAGTAATTCAGTCTTTGCTGTTTTGTTCTCGGCAATGGCTTCTATTACAAAATCAGCATCTCCCGCTTCTGTGAGCGCTGCCGGGGAGATGCGGCTGAAAACGGATTCTGTTTCATGCCGTGTCTTGCGTCCTTTCGCCTGATCTTTCTCCAGATTTGTCTTTATGCGGTAAAGGCCTTTTGTCACCGATTCCGGCTCCACATCGTATAACATGACGGAAAACCCAGCTTCTGCAGCCGTCTGCGCGATACCTGCTCCCATCTGACCGGCACCTGCGACCATGATTGTTTTCATCTTCATCTGACGCTCCCCTCGTTATATCAGTACACCTCCAGCAGGACGGCGTCTCCTTGGGCCGCTCCGCTGCATATCGCCGCTATGCCTAAACCTCCTCCGCGCCGCTTTAATTCGTATATCAAACTCATGATGATTCTGGCGCCGCTTGCGCCGATCGGATGGCCGAACGCGATCGCCCCTCCGTTTACATTCACTTTCTCCCGGCTGAATCCGGCAATCTTTTCGCTGACGAGCACGACGGACGCAAATGCTTCGTTTACTTCAAACAAATCAATATCGTCAACGGACAGTCCGGTTTTTTTCAAAAGCCGGCTGATCGCTTCTCCCGGTGCGCTGGCAAGTTCAGACGCTTCCAGTCCGACAGACGCAAAGCCAAGTATCGCAGCGAGCGGTCTGACATGCTGCTTCGCGGCCTTTTCCTCTGACATCAGCACAAATGCTCCGGCGCCGTCATTTACACCGGGAGCGTTTCCCGCTGTAACCGTTCCGCCGGCTGTAAAAATAGGCTTAAGCTTTGCGAGCTGCTCAAGGCTCGTATCAGGGCGCAGCCCCTCATCCTGCGTAACAGTATGCTGTTTTCCCTTTTGGCCGGTCCAGGTAACCGGAACGATTTCTTCTTGCAATTTGCCCGTCTCAGCCGCCTCAGCCGCGCGTTTCTGGCTTGAAAGAGCGTAATTATCCTGTTCATCTCGGGAAATGCCGTACTTTTCGGCCGCAGCGCTTCCGTGGACAGCCATATGCACCTGATCGAACGCACAGGTCAGCCCGTCATGGACCATTAAATCCTGAAAAACCCCGTCTCCCATTCTTATACCCCAGCGGCCGGCCGGAATGGCGTACGGGATGTTACTCATGCTTTCCATTCCGCCTGCAATCAGCACGTCGGCATCATTTGCCCGGATGATTTGATCACAGAGGGTAACGGCTCTGAGCCCCGATGCACAAACCTTATTAATGGTTTCAGCCGGAACGGACCATGGAAGCCCGGCATACCTTGCAGCCTGCCGTGCCGGAATCTGCCCCGCACCCGCTTGGACGACCATTCCCATCACCGCTCCTTCTGCTTCGCTTTCACCGATGCCGGCGCGCTTGATTGCTTCTTTTATGGCAATGCCGCCAAGCTCGGCTGCTTTTACCTCTTTTAATGCACCGCCGAATTTTCCGAACGGTGTTCTTGCCGCACTGACGATAACCGTTTTCCCCACACTTTTGCCTCACTTTCAGTAAAATAAAAGATAACGCTTACATAAAACGCCCTGTTACACTATATGAACCTCCTGATCACGTTATGATCGCCCCTCCGGTTTCTGCCCATAAAAAAAAGACTGTCTGAACAGTCTTCTTAATGGCGGCATTCTTCTTTTATAGAAACAGCCAGCTTTGGATAATCGGTAAAAAATGCGTCTGCTCCCGCTTTCATCAGCTGCTTCATATCTTCCGGACGATTAACGGTGAACGGACGGAGCTTCACTTGGTGTTTTACAAGATGTTTGATCGCTTCAGCGCTGACCGCCGGCGTACCAAGCTTCGGATGATAACCTGAAGCGGGAATTGAAGCGAGATACTGTTCAGGCCGGTACAGCACATCCATCGTCAGCACCGCCCGTTCAATCTCAGGCGCCAAGGCGTGGCAAAGCGCGAGGCTCTCATGATTAAATGAAGAAAAAATAACGCGCTTTTCCAATCCGTAATACCTGACTTTTTTGATCACTTCTTTTTCCATTCCCTCGTAGCGGAATACACTGTTTTTCAGCTCAATATTGATCAGAAAATCGGCGCGCTCCGCAAAACGCAGCACGTCTGACAAAAGCGGAATTCTGACTCCTTTAAAAGAATCTTTCCATTTTCCGGCGGCATCGGCGGTTCTGATTTTGTCATACGCTGTATCTTTCACAAATCCTTGTAAAGACGTCGTTCGGTCAAGGGTTTCATCGTGAATGACCACGATACGGCCGTCTTTTGTCATCTGTACGTCAAGTTCGATTCCGTCCGCCCCGTCCTCAATCGCTTTTGTGAACGCGGGCATCGTATTTTCGGGATAGTCGCCCGACGCCCCCCGGTGGGCAAAAATAGTCGTCATATGTGTCACCTCAGGTGTTTGTCATCGGTTTTCTCTATTATAATCGTTATGCACGTAAGGTGGGCGCTATTTACACATATTTTACGATTATTGGCCGCTGTAATAGGTTTCGATTCCATTTACAATGGCGTCGGCGGCGTGTTCTTGCCCGTTAGCGTTTTTCAGCTTGTCCGCATCTTGAGGATTTGTGATAAAGCCTAATTCAGCCAGCACACTAGGCATTTTTGAATATGTAATGACATAAAAAGGGGCTTCTTTTACACCTCTGTCCCTCATCTCTAGAGACGAGACAAGCTGCTGTTGGATATCAGAAGCAAGCCTTTCGCTGTCTGCTCCTTCATATGTTGAATTAAAATACGTTTCTGTACCCGATGCCGTCGATACGGCTGAGTTCGTATGAAGGCTGACGAATAAATCGGATTGGCTGGCGCTTGCTTTCGCCACCCGCTCGTCCAAACTTAAAAAAGTATCATCAGTCCTTGACGCAACAGGTGTTGCACCTTCTGCTTCCAATTTGGCGGCTACCTTGTTTGACACCGCTAAATTGATGTTTTTCTCCAGCAGTCCATTTCCCCCGGCCCCGCTGTCTTCTCCGCCATGACCGGCATCAATATAGATGGTCTTCCCTTGCAAAAGTTCGGCTGCATAAGCGGACGGCGCAAGCAGAAGAAGGGCGGCACCGAATGCAGCAGCGCTTTTTGTCAGTAGGCCCACGTTTTTTCCTCCCCGTTTTTCACATATCTGTTTCTTTTTTCAGTTCTTCAAGCCGTAATTGTCCATTGCTCTCTTTTTTATAGGTGATTTGCACCGCCATATGTTCAGGCAGAAACTGACATTCAAGCCGCTTTTATAAATGTTCCTTCCTGTGTAAATGACGGCGCCGAATCCGCCTCCGCGGTATACTCGCAGCCTGACAGCAGCCATGCAGTGAAGATCAGAAGGATGACAGACTTCACACAGATCACCTCACGTTTTCTCATTCGGCTTTATCTTTGTACAGAATGGCGGATTTGTAAAGGGCGCCTTCGTCCCTCCAGCGTTTTTCCATATTTGGAATAAAGGCTTTCTGACCCGCTGATTACCTGAACTTAGAAAGAAAGCGAGCTGATCCGTCCATGAAAAAGGTTCTGTCTTATGGCCGGATATGCAAAATTTAACGGAAACGGACGACTTTCTATTCATTTTGAAAAAATGACAGATCGGCAAAAAAAGAGAGCCCGTCATGCGCTCTCCCGAACAGAATGATTCATATTTATTTTGAGCTTTTCATAAAATGAACGGGACAACTTAAAAGAGCAGCGTATTGACGGCAATGATGAGAATAATCACACCGCTCAGCACCGTGCTGAACTGTCCGACATGGAAAGTACCGATGCGCAGTGACGCAGCTTTTTTCCCAAGCAGGCAGCCGATCCATATGGTCAGAAAGCTTCCGATCGCCGCAGTGATGGAAATGGCAGCGGGAGAAAGCCCGATCAGGCCCGCGCTTAATCCGTTGGTCAGCGCATTTGCGGATACGGCCACCCCGAGAACCATGGATTCCAATATACCGATTTCTCCCGAACCGTCAGCATCCGCTGTCTCCGGATTTTGCAGCAGACCGGCGAAACGGCCTTTTTTTCCAGACGTGTCAGCAGGCGTTGTATTTTCTTTTTTTCTCGGCACAGCCAGCAGGATGATGCGGATGCCGATCACAGATAAAATAAAAGCCGCCAGCAAAACGGGAAAAAAGCCCGGTAAAACGGCTGAAATCCATTTACCGAAATAAATTCCGATATAACTGAATAAAAAACAGATAAAAGCAATCATTGTATTTGATGCGTGCGATATTTTGATCTTTCTGATGCCGTATGACATCCCCACTCCTAAATTATCAATGCTCGAGGACACTGCCAAACCTAAAATCAATAACCAAGCCATGTTATGTTCTCCCCATTCTTTGATGTCTTTTCAACATGTTGTGCTGTTCCAATCTACACTATCCTATTCATCAGCACAGAAAAGGTACCTTTTCCTGCAAAAATTATTGACTGATTATCATCATTCCGGCGGAAACGAGGTGACACCCTTGGCAGAAAATGAACATAAGACATTGGGCCCCCTTTTAAAATCACTGCTTGATAAGCACTCTCTCTCCATGAGAAAACTCGGCGCATTAGCCAACATTGATACGGCCACCATCTCCCGGATTATAAACGGCAAGCAGAAGGCCAATTTAAAGCATCTTCAGGAATTTTCAAAGCACCTCCGCACCCCGCTGGAGGAATTGCTTGAAGCGTCAGGAATAGACATCGGCCATGAAAAAGAGACTGCGCCGCAAGATCCGATGCACGCGATTCAGGATATGCTGAACATGGGGGAGATGTTTGATCAGCCTTTTTCCCGTGAACAAATTGAACGCGAACTGACCAGATATGAACAATATGCCAAAACCCAGCAGGGCCATCGCCTGATTTGTGATGAGTTTCAAAAGAAAATGAATAATGAAGAAAGTGTCGGCCCTTTTATTGATCACTTGAAAAACATGCATCATCAATATATGGATGAATCAACACCGGCTGAAGACCGCCCGATTCTAGGGAGTGCGCTCCTGTATTATATTTTAGCGACAGACGTGATTCCGGATTACATGTTTCCGATCGGCTATCTGGATGACGCCATCGCCGTTCAAATCGCTTTGCATCGGCTGAAAAAAAAGTAAAGGCGCCTAAAAAGCGCCCTTTTTTGTTGAAAAATATGAAACACCGCATTACGGTTTTGTCAAAACAGAGACAGCTGTCATATGATACATTAACCTAACAAAAAGGAGGGTGTCTTCTATGGACAGCAACACAGTTGTGGCAGTGTGCGCTCTGTTAAGTGTTGTGATTCAGATCGGAACGATATTCGCCGCAGGAAAGTGGAAAAAAGAATAAAAAACAAATTTGACGGTTTTTTCACACAAGCGTATGCTTATAAATAACCTTGTAAAAGATAAGAAAGAAGATATGCATATGAAAAAAATCATTCTCCTATTCGCCGCCGCTGTCATATTCAGCTCGATCGGCCATCAAATTTCAGGCGGGTATAAAGACCCTGAAAAGGAACGGAGAAAACCGTTCCAGTCGTTTAAATGGTTCGGCCGGTCATAACCTCAGGAAGAAGAACAAGCAAAATAATTGCACACAATTAAAACATAAGCTAGAATACGGACGAGTTAAACTTTTAAGGAAGAAGGCGAAATAATGAAGCAAACATATAAACCGCTGTTTGAACCTTTTACGTTCGAAAGCGGCGTTACCAGACCAAACCGTATTTCCGTTGCACCGATGACACACTATTCCTCAAACGATGACGGAACGATTTCTGAACGTGAATTGAGCTACATTACTCCCCGTTCAAAAGAAATGGGCATGGTCATTACGGCATGTGCAAACGTAACACCTGACGGCAAAGCGTTTCCCGGCCAGCCCGGCATCTATGATGATTCTCACATTCCCGGCTTGAAAAAACTCGCTCAAGCGATCCAGTCTCAAGGAGCGAAAGCCGTTGTGCAGATTCACCATGGCGGATTGGAATGCCCTCCTGAACTCGTACCGAATAACGACGTCGTCAGCCCAAGCGGTTCAGAAGAAGACGGCAGACAAACTTCCCGGGCTCTCACTGAACAAGAGATTGAGCACATTGTAAAAGCATTCGGCGAAGCGACACGCAGAGCGATTGAAGCCGGCTTTGACGGTGTAGAAATTCACGGGGCAAACGGATACTTGATTCAACAATTTTATTCTCCGAAAACAAACCGGCGCACAGACCGCTGGGGCGGGAGCGATGAAAAGCGCCTTGCGTTCCCGCTTGCAGTCGTTGACGCTGTCAAACAGGCAATTGATGCACACGCTGAACATCCATTTGTTCTCGGCTACCGTCTGTCACCTGAAGAGCCGGAAACGCCGGGGCTTACAATGAAAGAAACATTCATGCTCGCTGATGCACTTGCGGAAGAAAACTTGGATTATCTGCATATTTCACTGATGGATGTCAATTCCAAAGCCCGCCGCGGCGCAGATACTTCACGGACACGGATGGATTTATTAAACGAACGCGTCGGCCACAAAGTGCCGCTGATGGCGGTCGGTTCCATCTATACCGCGGACGAAGCGCTCGCCGTATTAGAAAGCGGGATTCCGCTGGTGGCTCTGGGACGTGTCATTTTAATTAACCCTGAATGGGCGGTGCTGGTCAAAGAAGGCCGCGAACAGGAAATCGAAAAAGCCATTAAAGCATCTGAAATTGAGAAATACCGACTTCCTGAACCGTTATGGGAAATGATCCAGAATACAGGCGGCTGGGTGCCGTTTGAAAAGTAATCAAAAAACTGCCGGACGTCCGGCAGTTTTTTTGTTTCATAACTTTTTACCGCTTTGTTTACTCCTATTTCTGATTTGCAGCGTACATATAGTAAATAGATTAATAGAAAGGAGACCGTATATGATGGCTGGTTTTCCTATTACGATTAACAGTCTTTCCGGAAACGGAGTTGTCAATGTCGGCGGGGCGTTTTCGATAAGCCCTTTAACCGTATCAAAAACCGTCTACGGCTCAGGAGGAGGAAATATAGGTATTGTTCTGCAATTAAACCAATTCAGCACGTCTCAATCTCTAAACTCGCAATTCTCTGATCAAAATGTAACGAAAACACTATGATATCTGTATTTCCCTCCCTTTCCGGCTCACAGCAGCCGGTTTTTTTTGCCGTTTTGTTTAATCTTATTTCATATTACAGCGTACATATAGATAGTAGACTGTGAGAGAAAGGAGAAAAAATAGAATGAGCGGTTGCCCGATTACGATAAACAACGTATCAGGAAACGGCGTTGTCAATGTTGGCGGCGCCATATCCATCAGTCCGCTGACTGCATCAAAAACCGTTTTCGGTTCCGGAGGGGGAAATATCGGCATTGTCATTCAAAACAATGCTGTAAGCCAGTCCAAAATGTTTGAACACCAATTTTCAGATCAGAATATTGTGAAGTCAATTTAAGGGCTGCCATGCAGCCCTTACTGCATAAATAAAGCAGGCGCACTGATTTCCCGAAAACTTGATTTTAAACATCAGCGGTCACCTTCTCATGTTTTGAATGATTTCAGTTCAGTGTGAATAAAATGCAGATTGAAAGCATGAAAACACGTCAGTACTGAATCTCATTAAGGAAAGAAGGAATCGCGATGAAAAAACTTTGCCGGGAAGTTTGGATTGAAGTTGACCTTGATGCGATAAAAAAGAATGTACGGGCGATCCGCCGCCATATTCCGAAGAAGTCAAAGATTATGGCCGTCGTAAAAGCAAATGCTTATGGCCACGGCTCTGTGGAAGTAGCGCGGCAGGCACTGGAAAGCGGCGCGAGCGAGCTCGCGGTTGCCAGCGTTGAAGAGGGAATTGTGTTACGGAGAGCGGGAATTACGGCACCTATCCTTGTGCTCGGCTTTACAGCTCTCAGCTGTGTAAAAAAATCTGCCTTGTGGAATATAACATTATCAGCGTTTCAAGTCAGCTGGGTCAAAAAAGCAAATCAGATATTGGAAAAAGAAGCTGATTCGAAACGGCTGTCCATTCATATCAATGTGGATACCGGAATGGGCCGGCTGGGTGTACGCACAGAAGAAGACCTTTTAGCAGTTGTAAAAGCGCTCAAGTCGAGTACATACCTGTCATGGGACGGGATCTTTACCCATTTTTCAACAGCGGATGAACCTGATACTGAATTGACAATGCTGCAGCATGAAAAGTTCATCAGCTTTCTCCGCTTTTTAAAAAATCAAGACATCCCGCTGCCTACTGTCCATATGTGCAACACAGCCGCCGCTATCGCTTTTCCCGAATTCAGCGCCGATATGATCCGTTTAGGCATCGGTTTATATGGACTATACCCGTCCGCTTATATAAAGGAGCTGAACCTCGTAGATCTCACGCCCGCACTCAGCTTAAAGGCGCGTATCGCTTATGTGAAAGCTATGGTGACAGAGCCCCGGACCGTCAGTTATGGCGCCACATATATCGCCGAACCGGGTGAAATCATCGCGACAATTCCGATCGGCTATGCTGACGGCTACTCGCGCGCCCTTTCCAACCGCGGGTTTATTCTTCACCGCGGCAGAAGAGTGCCGGTGGCGGGGAGAGTGACGATGGATATGATTATGGTCAGTTTGGGTGATAGTGAGGGCAAACAAGGAGAAGAAGTCGTCATTTACGGCAAACAAAAAGGAGCCGAGATTTCCGTTGATGAAATTGCCGAAATGCTCGGTACGATTAACTACGAAGTCGTATCTGCGTTAAGCCGCCGCGTCCCCCGCTTTTATATCAGAGACGGCGAAATCATCAAAGTATCAGCTCCCGTGTTATATGTGTAGATGCCGTAAATCCCGCTTTTATGCAGCATTAAGATTCCTCGGGCCGGAGGGATCTTCGTCAGAAAAACTCAAAACGCCTTCTCTTCCGCATTCATGCACGGAAAAGAAGGCGTAAAACGTCATCTTGCAATAAAGCTTGCGTTACGAAGCTTTATGCTCCAATCTCAGCTTGTCAGCAACCATCGCGATGAATTCTGAGTTGGTTGGTTTTGCTTTTGTCATGCTTACGGTATACCCGAACAGCGAAGAAATGGAATCAATATTTCCCCTGCTCCAAGCGACTTCAATCGCGTGGCGGATGGCCCGTTCTACACGGCTTGCGGTCGTGTTGAATTTTTTGGCGATGTCGGGATAAAGGACTTTTGTGATGCTGCCGAGGAGTTCAATATCGTTGTACACCATGGAAATGGCTTCCCGCAAATAAAGATAGCCTTTAATATGGGCAGGCACACCGATCTCATGGATAATGCTTGTAATGCTGGCATCGAGATTTTTCCGTTTCGGCTCCGGCTGGCTGCGAATGATGCTGCTTTGTGCAGACGGCGCACGGTGTGTGACGCTGCTGACATTTCCGCTTACCTGGCGGATATGGCCGACAAGGTTTTCCATATCAAACGGCTTCAGGATGAAATAGGACGCTCCTAAATCGACGGCTTTTTTCGTAACGTCTTCCTGACCGAATGCCGTCAGCATGATAACGTTCGGCTGTTTCTCAAGCTCTGATTCACGGAGCCGCTCCAAAACCGCCAGTCCGTCCAGATGCGGCATAATAATATCTAAAACGAGCACATCGGGATTTTTATCTTTAAACAAAGAAAGACATTCCTGCCCGTTATAAGCAACGCCGATTACTTCCATATCATCCTGTCCCTCTATATATTCACTCAACAGGCTTACAAGCTCTCGATTATCATCAGCAACACAAACTTTAATTTTCTCCACGTTTCTTCCTCCCCCAATGTATTAACAGGACACAACCTATTTGACTGCTACATGTTACATTCGACAAAACCACTACTTCCCCTTTTAAAAAATCCATATTTACCAATAATAGTGGAATATCTTTGTTTTTCTAGCATTTTCTAGGTTTTTCGACTAAAAATTAAGTTTGACAAATCAGGAAACGTGAATTTGTCGAAAAATCTTCATGTCTTATTTTACATGAATCCTGGAAAGAAGTGAAGAACGCGCACATAAAAAAACTGCCGGATGATCCGGCAGTCAGCTTGCTTTGTCTTTTCCATAAACATCAACACCCGCTTCAGAAAGCATCCATTCGATATGAACGCCGTAGCCGCTTGTCGGATCATTGACAAACACGTGGGTTACGGCCCCGACGACCTTCCCGTTTTGGATGATCGGGCTTCCGCTCATTCCCTGAACGATTCCGCCGGTTTTTTTCAGCAGTTTCGGATCGGTCACTTTTAACACCATTCCTTTAGTTGCCGGGAATTTTTGCGGAGTAGTGCTGACGATTTCAATATCAAATTTCTCTACTTTATCGTTTTCAATAACCGTCAGCATTTGCGCCGGTCCTTTTTTCACTTCATTTGACAAAGCAATCGGAAGCGCTTTGTCTGAGATGTTGTTTTTAATCGGCTGATGCAGTTTCCCGAAAATGCCGAACGGACTGTTGCGGTTAATATCGCCGATCGTTTTCCGTTCTGACGAAAACCTTGCCAGTTTTTCGCCGGGATTGCCGCCTTTTCCTTTTTCAATTGATGTTACAGTTGAACGGACGATTTCGCCGTCTTCCACAACAATCGGTTTTTTCGTATCCATATCAGAAATGACGTGGCCCAATGCGCCGTATTTTTTTGTTTTCGGTTCAAAAAATGTCATCGTGCCGATGCCGGCTGCCGAATCACGGATATAAAGTCCGATTCGATATTTTCCCTCAGCTTCGTCCTTTGTCGGAATCAGCTTTGTCTTGATTTTTTGCTTATCGCGTTTCACCAATAAATCCAAAGATTCCCCGGTCTTACCCGCTTTTTGAATAAACGGGGCGATGTCGCTCATTTTTTCAATTTTATGTCCGTTCATTTTAATAATGATGTCGCCAGATTCAATTCCCGCTTGTTCTCCCGGAGACTTTTTCCCATCCTTTGTCATCACCTGGTGAAAGCCGACGACCAAAACACCGACTGAATGCAGTTTTACACCGATGGACTGTCCGCCCGGAATGACCTTCAATTCAGGAAGGACACGCACTTTCGTTTTTTTAATGGGAAACCCGGCAAGATCATATACTACTTCTGACCGGCCTTGTTTTTGCCCTGTTATGCTTGCATGACCGTGCTCTTCTTTCAGCGTAAAGGCTTCTGATAATTCGCCCTTTTCAGCGCTTATTGATGCATTGACCGGAACGGCTTGTGTCTGGTTTTCAAAGACGCTCATTTCTGACGGTATCAGTAAATATTCTTTAAATGGCTTAAAAAAGCCTACACTTAGTAAAGAAACAAGGAGAATTACACCTATTGCTTTCCTCATGTTATCGTGCATTCATTCCTTCACTCTCCTCGCTCCTATCCCACACCACTTTCTTTTTCTGCTACCTCTATACTTTTGCCTTCCTGCGCTTGATTTATAACCGGCATACGAAGAAAAACATTGGATACACTGTTAGAGAAATGGAACAAAAAAATAAGCTGCCTGTATCAGCAGCTTATCCTGTCGTTTTTACCTGTCCGGCCTGTTTTAAAAGCTCTTGCGCATGCCGTTTTGTCAGGTCGGTCACTTCAACACCCGCAATCATACGGCCGATTTCCGCTACCTTATCCTGCTTTGAAAGCGGCGTGACATGCGTTGTCGTCCGTCCGTCTTTGAATTCTTTTGCGATCAAAAGGTGCGTATCCGCCATAGCGGCAACCTGCGGCAGGTGTGTAATGCAGAGCACCTGTGAACCGGTCGATACTTTATGGATTTTTTCCGCGATGGCTTGGGCAACCCGCCCGCTTACGCCAGTGTCCACTTCATCAAAGATGATGGAGGTGACATCCTGCTGGGAAGAAAAAATACTCTTCAGCGCCAGCATCACCCTTGAAAGTTCGCCGCCGGATGCGACCTTTGACAGCGGTTTTAACGGCTCACCTGTGTTCGTTGAAATTAAAAATTTCACAAGGTCAATTCCCTTTTGGGTAAGCTGCACGGGCTGGCCGTTGACAACCGGCGCTTCACTGGCAGACGGATCGGTTTTCACGAGGAATTCCGTATCAAACGTTGATTTGCCCATATACAGGCTCTTTAATTCCTGATGAATTGCTTCCGCCAGTTTTTTCGCCCAGGCTTTTCTGATTTTTGATAAATTGGCGGCTTCTACGGCCACATCTTTGCCGACGGACTCCAGTTCCTTCTTCAGCGCTTCAAGGTGGCTGTCGCGGTTTTCGATTTGATCAATTTCCTCTTCTATTTTGGAGCCGTATTCCAGAATGTCTTCGACCGTCGCTCCGTATTTACGCTTCAGCTGTTTAATCTCGTTTAAACGGGTTTCAATAAAATTCAGCCGTTCCGGGTCATACTCCAGATCATCTAGCAGATTGCGCATTTGAAAGGTTGCATCCTCCAGCAGATAATAGGAACTTGACACACTTTCTGACAGCTTTTGCAGCGGTTCATTGATATCCGAAATGTCTTCAAGCTGGGCAGAGGCCATTCCTACCCAGTCAAGCCCCCCCTGTTCGCTGCGAAGCGCATTATAGGCGTTTTGCAATGATTCATAAATTTTTTCAAAGTTGGATATCTGCTTCCGCTCTTCTTGAAGAAGTTCGTCTTCATTCAATTCAAGCTTCGCTGATTCGATTTCTTCAAGCTGAAATTGGATCAGATCTAACCGATGCGCCATTTCCTGTTCGCTTTCCGACAGCTTCTTCACTTTTTTGAGCAGCTTCATATAACGGTCGTAGCCTTCTTGGTATGCCTGAAGCGCTGATTCGGCCTCAGCGCCCGCAAATTTATCCAAAAGCTCTAAATGTTTGTCATCTTCCATTAAAAGCTGGTTGTCATGCTGCCCGTGAATATCTAATAAAAGTCTGCCGATCTCCCTCAAAGCCGCAATCGTTACTAATTTTCCGTTGACACGGCAGACGCTTTTTCCCCCGGCATTAATGTCTCTTCTCATGACAATCATGTCGTCAGATGCGTCTATTCCCTGCTCTCGGCACACCTCAAAAACGGGATGGCCGCTGTCCAAAAGAAACAGTCCTTCAAGCTCGGCCTTTGTTTCACCGTAACGGACAAATTCAGACGACCCGCGGCCGCCGACTAACAGGGAAACGGCGTCTATAATAATTGACTTGCCGGCCCCTGTTTCTCCCGTCAGGACGGTGAGCCCCCGTTCAAACGAAATCGTCAGTTCCTCTATAATGGCAAAGTTTTTTATTGATAGTTCAGCTAACAAACAGCATTCCACCTTTTATCTGATAATTACGCTACAGCAGCTCCAAAAGACGGCTTTGAACGCCCTCCGTATCTTCAGGCGTCCTGCAGATGATTAAAATTGTGTCATCTCCGCAGATCGTGCCCATGATTTCTTCCCATTCGAGATTATCCATCAAAGCGCCGATTGCCTGCGCATTCCCCGGCATCGTTTTTAATACGATCATGTGGCTTGCTGAGTCAATTTTTACGAACGCATCCATTAATGAACGCTTCAGTTTTGACAGCGGGTTGAACCGCTGATCCGCCGGCAGGCTGTATTTGTAGGAACCGTTATTGGTCGGCACCTTTACGAGATGCAGTTCTTTAATGTCCCTGGAAACAGTCGCCTGGGTTACCTTATACCCTTCTTCTCTCAGCATGTCAACTAAGTCATCCTGCGTTTCAATCTCATGGCTTGTAATAAGCTCTCTGATTTTTATATGCCTTTGGCCTTTTGTCATGTAAGCACCTCTGTTTTCAAGCTGTTCTTGTCATTATGTTAACCGCTTCTTGATAAAAAGTACATGATGGCAGAAAAAAGGAATAATAGCCCCCTATTATTCCGGTACATCTGTCTTTTTGGCTTTTAATGTTTCATGTGCTTCGCGGACGGTACGGAGAATATCTTCTTCCGGCAGTTCAGCGCCGTTTCCGTCTTCTCCCTCCCACTTCAAATGAAGCAGAAACTCGATATTGCCGTCTCCCCCTGTAATCGGTGAGAAGGACAGTCCTTTCACTGTATATCCTTCAGAAGCGGCAAACTGATTCATACGGCGGAGAACGTCAGCATGAACGCCGGGATCTCTGACAATGCCTTTTTTTCCGACTGATTCACGTCCGGCTTCAAATTGCGGCTTCACCAGTGCGATACAATCGCTTCCCGGCACAAGCAGCGTTTTTAAAACCGGCAGAATAAGACGGAGTGAGATGAAAGAAACATCGATCGTCGCGAATTCCGGCAGACCCTCTGTGAAATCGGAAGGCTCGGAATAGCGGAAATTCGTCCGTTCCATGACGACGACCCTCTCGTCCTGTCTCAGCTTCCAAGCGAGCTGATTATAGCCGACATCTACTGCATAGGACCGTTCGGCGCCGTTTTGGAGGGCGCAATCTGTAAATCCTCCAGTAGACGAGCCGATATCAATCATTGTTTTGCCTTTTACTGAGACGGGAAACACCTCAAGAGCTTTCTCAAGCTTTAATCCGCCTCTGCTGACGTATTTAAGAGGGTTTCCTTTTACCGTTAACGGAAGATCCCGGGCGATTTTTTCACCCGGTTTGTCCAATCGGTTTTCATTTGAGTATACGATGCCCGCCATAATGGCGCGTTTCGCTTTTTCCCGCGTTTCCGCAAGGCCTTTTTCTACAAGAAGTACATCTAATCGTTCTTTTTTTGCTGTCATGATCCAATTCCTTTATGTGTCTTCGGCGGCATCAGCAGTTTAATCCGGTTCATAACCTCAGCCTTTGTGAGACCGATTTCTTCAAGCAGGGCGGTTACGCTTCCGTGCTCAATGAACCGGTCAGGAATGCCCATTCTGTCAATCGGCGTATGATACATGCCGAGGTCATGAGCGAATTCAAGAATCGTGCTTCCGAATCCGCCTTCAAGCACGGCTTCTTCAATCGTTAAAATCGGCAGACCTTCATTAAGAATCGCCTTCATCATTTGTTTATCAATCGGTTTTATGAAACGCGCATTGACGACACGCACGGACAGGCCTTCTTTTTGCAGTTCTTCAGCCGCTTCGAGCGCCATTTCAATGGTCGTTCCGAACGTTAAAATCACCGCGTCTTTTCCGGGACGGAGCACTTCCCATGTTCCGATCGGAATGGTTTTCAGCTCTTTATCCATCTTTACACCGAGCCCGTTTCCGCGCGGGAAGCGCATCGCGATCGGACCTTCCTCATAAGCAAGAGCTGTATTGACCATATGGCGGCCTTCATTTTCATCCTTCGGCATCATTAAAACGAGGTTCGGTATATGACGCAAAAAGGCAATGTCAAAGACGCCTTGATGGGTCTCCCCGTCAGCGCCGACCAAACCCGCGCGGTCAATACCGATAAATACATTCGCGTTTTGACGGCAGATGTCATGGACGACCTGATCATACGCCCGCTGCAGAAAGGTCGAATAGATCGCGAGAAACGGCTTCATGCCTTGAAGCGCCATTCCCGCGGCCATCGTCGCCGCATGCTGTTCTGCGATTCCGACATCAAACATGCGCTCTGGAAATTCTTTCGCAAACCCTTCCAGCTTAGAACCGACCGGCATGGCCGGTGTAATCGCGACAATTCTGTCATCCTCGCGCGCCAGCTCCTGCACGGTCCCGCTGACGAGTCCGCTCCATGAAGGCGCCGCGGCTTTCGGCTTGACGAAATCACCCGTATTGATTTTGTACGGACCCGTTCCGTGCCATGTCCCGATTGTGTCGGTCTCTGCCGGTTTATAGCCTTTGCCCTTTTTTGTGATGACATGTAAAAGGACAGGACCTTTTGTTTTTTTGGCGTATTGCAGGTTTTCAAACAGCTCGTGGTAGGAATGACCGTCTACCGGGCCTAAATACGTAAAACCCAGCTCTTCAAAAAACATGCCTGACACAAGCATATATTTTAAGCTGTCTTTTATCCGCTCAGCCGTGGCGGCCAATTTTCCGCCGACGGCCGGGATGCGCTTAAATAAATATTCAAGCTCGTCTTTTACCCATTGATACTTGCCGGCCGTGCGAAGCCGGCCGAGCATAGAATGAATCGCCCCGACATTCGGCGCAATGCTCATCTCATTATCATTCAGGATGACGATCATATCTTTTTTCTCATCACCGATATGGTTCAGTGCTTCAAGCGCCATTCCTCCGGTTAAAGCGCCATCCCCGATAATCGGGATGATATATTCTTTCGTCCCTTTAATATCGCGGGCGGCAGCCATTCCCATCGCGCCTGAGAGCGATGTTGAGCTGTGGCCTGTTTCCCATACGTCATGTTCGCTTTCGCTGCGTTTCGGGAAACCGCAAAGCCCTTTATATTGGCGCAAGGTTTCAAACTCCTTGCCGCGTCCGGTTAACAGTTTATGAACATAGGACTGATGTCCGACATCCCATAAAAATTTATCTTTCGGACTGTCAAATTCTTTGTGAAGCGCAATCGTCAGCTCGACAACCCCAAGGTTCGGCCCGATATGGCCGCCTGAGGCAGACAGCGATGTGATGAGAAAATTGCGGATTTCCTCACCCAGCTCTTCCAGCTGTTCAATTGACATCTTTTTAAGAAATGACGGGTCCTGTATTGATAAAAGATCCAAAGCGGATCAACTCACTTTCAGCATGAATTTCTGCAAATTAAACAGTGTCTTTTTGAAAAAAGAAAAAGACTCTCTTTTTATTTTCATCGAAACTGCTTACATTTTACCATAGGAGCGGCAGCCCCTTCAAATCAGGATCGTTTTAATGATCTCTCGCCGCTATTAAATCGCAGAGGTCATGCAGCAGTTCTTTCTGAAGAGATAGGCCGCTGATGATCCGTTTCGCCTCGCTGATATGATACGAAAGCTTCTCTTTCGCACCTTCAAGCGTTAAAAGCGACGGATACGTTGACTTTTCATTCGTCGTGTCTGAACCGACCGGTTTGCCGATCTTCTCCTCATGCCCTTCAATATCAAGGATGTCGTCTCTGATTTGAAATCCGATGCCGATATGGCTGCTGAACAGACGCAGCTTTTCGATTTCATCCTCCGGCGCATCTGCCAAAATGGCGCCTGCCGTCACGGAAAAGCCGAGGAGCTTGGCCGTTTTCCGCTCATGGATGGATTCCAGCTCCTCAAGCGTTACCTGCTTTTGTTCCGCTTCCATGTCGGCAGCCTGCCCGCCGACCATTCCTTCCGTTCCTGCCGCTTTGATCAGCTCCTCGACGAGGCGGAGCCGTTTTTCCGCTGAAACCGCGTCAGACACGTGAGATGTGATTAATTTAAAGCTTTCTGTCAGAAGCCCGTCTCCGGCCAATACGGCTGCCGCTTCTCCGAAGACTTTATGGTTTGTCGGCTTTCCCCGGCGCAAATCATCATCGTCCATGCAAGGCAGATCATCATGAATTAAGGAATACGTATGAATCATTTCAACAGCGCATCCGACCGGAATCCCGTCTTTTTCATCTTTTCCGTAAGCATTCAAAACGGCTAAGACAACGAGGGGGCGCAGCCTCTTTCCGCCCGCTTCCAAAGAATACAGCATAGATTTTTTGAGGGTTTCCGGCATGGCGAGCCGTTCTGTATACAAGGATAGATTCCGCTCAATCAGTTGTTTGCGCGATGCTAAAAATGCGTCCAGTTTATTTGTCACCTTCGTCTTCCTCCTGAACGCTGAAAGGTGCAAGTTCTCCGTTATCTTTTAAAATAAAGTCCATTTGTTTTTCGACATGCTGAAGCTTTTCATGGCACATTTTTGAAAGGGCCATTCCTTCCTGAAAATAATTAATCGCCTGCTCCAGCGGCACGTCTCCTTCTTCAAGCTTTGCGACAATGCCTTCAAGGCCTTTCATCGCCTCTTCAAATGTCAGCTCTTCACTTTTTTTGGTTTCTGTCATTATCGTTCGCCTCTCTTTTGCAATACTTCACATGTCAAAACGCCGTCTGTCATCTTTACTTCAAGCGTATCATGTTGTTCCACTTGATCAACGCTTTTGATCAGCTCTTTGTCTTTATAGGCCAGACTGTATCCTCTCTCCATAACTTGAAGGGGACTTAATGCATTCAGTTTACCAAGAACCGTCTGAAACTGCGAATGAAGCTGCTTCAGCTGGACATTCATGCTCCGCGTCAGCTGATTTGAGCGCTCTTCGTACCGTTTTTTCGCCTGTTTCAGCTGGGTTTCAGGGTGAAGCGCCGTTAATCTGTACGTATTCCGCTCCAGCTGCCTTTCTTTCCGCTCCGTAAGCCCTGTGAGCTGTGCTTGGAATTGCTGATACAAAAGATCAAACTGCTGTTCTTTTTGGGTATACAATCGTTTCGGAAAACGGAATGCGTAAGATGACTGGAGCGATTGAACCCGTTCTTTTTTCTTGCCGATATGCTGCTGCATCGCTCTTGTCAGGCGGACTTCCGCCGTTTTTGTCCGTTCCATTAAGTCCGTCGTGTGAGGAACGGCGATTTCTGCCGCTCCTGTAGGCGTTGCAGCCCGGATATCCGCGACGAAATCACTGATTGTAAAGTCTGTTTCATGCCCGACGGCCGATATAACCGGAATGGCGGAAGCAAAAATCGCCCGGGCGACGATTTCTTCGTTAAACGCCCACAATTCTTCGATCGAGCCCCCTCCCCTTCCGACGATCAGAACGTCACACATCTTTTGCGAATTGGCTTCTTCAATGCGCTTCACAATCGATCTGCTGGCGTTTTCACCCTGAACGAGCGCGGGAAGCACAATGACTTTCACCAGGGGATATCTTCTTTTGAGTGTGGTAATGACGTCTCTGACGGCCGCTCCCGTCGGTGAGGTGACAACCCCGATCGTGGCTGGAAAAGCGGGGATGGCCTGCTTATGCCGGTCATCAAACAACCCTTCGCCGGCAAGTTTTTTCTTTAATTCTTCATAGGCTAAGTAAAGCGCCCCAACACCGTCCGGCTGCATTTCTTTCGCGTACAGCTGATAGCTTCCGCTCGGTTCATAGACGGAGATGCCGCCTCTTACGATGACCTTCATTCCGTCCTCAGGCTTAAACGCAAGCCTTGAACTTTGCCTTTGAAACATGACGGCCTGCATGCGGGCATGCTCATCTTTTAAAGTAAAATAGATGTGGCCTCTTGTATGGATTTTAACGTTGGACAGCTCACCTTTAATCCAAATGTCTTCAAGATGAGGGTCTACATCGAATTTTCGTTTAATATATTTGGTCAGTGCGGAAACCGTGACATATGCCGCTTCACTCACATCCTGCACTCCTTTCATAAAGGCTTTTTGCCCTGAACTAAGAAAAAAACCCGCTCTGGCTGAAAGGAGCCTTAAGAAGCGGGTATCGTGCTCATTGTCACACTTTTTGTGACTGCCTCCGGTTATCTATGATAACGTACGTCTGGCAGATTTAACAGTATTATGCGCAAGCATCGTGATGGTCATCGGACCTACTCCGCCCGGGACCGGCGTAATGAAAGATGCTTTTTCTTTCGCTTCATCAAACTGAACATCTCCGCAGAGTTTTCCGCTTTCGAGGCGGTTGACACCGACATCAATGACAATGGCGCCCTCTTTGATTTGATCAGCTGTGATGAAGTTCGCTTTACCGACCGCAACCACAAGAATATCTGCTTTTTTCGTATGCTCAGACATATTTTTTGTACGGGAATGGCAATATGTGACGGTCGCATTTTCGTTCAGCAGCAGCTGGCCGACCGGTTTACCGACAATATTGCTTCGTCCGACTACAACAACTTCTTTGCCGGAAAGATCTACGTTCGTCTTTTTCAATAACTCGACAATTCCGTGCGGTGTGCAAGGAAGAAATGTATCTTCTCCAAGCAGCATTTTCCCGACGTTGAGAGGGTGGAAACCATCAACATCCTTATCAGGGGAGATCCGCTCGATGACGGCTTTTTCAGAAATATGATCCGGGAGCGGCAGCTGGACGAGAATGCCGTGAAATTCCGGATTTTGATTGTACTCGTCAATCACTGTTAAAAGCTCCGCTTCGGTTAAGCTTGAGTCAAAGCGGTCAAGCTTAAACTTCATTCCCATTGTTTCAGCGGCTTTTTTCTTGCCTGTCACATATGAAACAGAGGCGGGATCGTCACCGATTAAAATGACCGCCAAGCCCGGCACTACGCCTTGTGCTTTCAGCTCTTCTACTTCTTTTGCCAATTGTTCGCGTTTTTCTTTAGCCGTTTCTTTTCCGTCGATGATTGTTGCAGTCATTTTCTTTCCTCCTATGATTCAATATCAGTTTTGATGTTAGAAAGAACCCCGTTTACGAATTTTGCAGCTTTATCGTCGCCGAACCGTTTTGCCAGCTCGATGGCTTCGTTTAATGACACGTTAGCAGGAATGTCGTCAGTATAAACCATTTCATACACCGCCAGACGGAGGATCGCGCGGTCTACATTTGCAATCCGGTCAAGCTTCCAATTGACGAGATGGCCGGAAATCATTTCATCAAGCTGCACCTGATGTTCAAGCACTCCGTACACCAGCTGTTCAAAGAAGTCATCTGTTTTTCCGCCATCAAGCGCGTGCTCGATGGCCTCGTTCGGTGCAATATCGCTGACATCAATCTGAAAAAGTGCCTGCAAAGCTTTTTCTCTAGCTGTTCTTCTTTTCATTTTCTTTCTCCTTCAGATCCTCTTTATCCGCTTGTCGTTAAGCCTAAAGAGATCATAACATATTTTTTTCCCAATCGCATGTCGAAATTTAGGTTTTTTCACCCTAATACCGAATGTTTTTACAAACCCTTCGAATTTCATTCGGATTTCACAGCATGAAGAAACTCGGCTGCCGTTTGTAAGCCGGCTTTCTTCATGCCTGAAAAGAAGGGAAACGTATAAAAAACCAAAGGGCTGCCCATCCCCTTGGTTTTTATACGCTCATTACATTTCTTCGTCGATTTCGACTTCTTGGGCTTTCGTGTCAAATTGAATGCCGACGATATGAATATTGATTTCATTGATGGTCAGAGACGTCATATTTAATAAGGTTTGGCGGATATTCTCCTGAACGCTTGCCGCCACTTTCGGGATCGAAATCCCGAATTGAACGACGCAATAGACGTCAATGGTAATCCCGTCATCGGCTAAATCGACCTTTACGCCTTTGCCGTGATTGATTTTGCCGAAGCGTTCTACGACGCCCGTGGCGAAATTGCCGCGCATTTCAGCTATTCCTTCAACCTCGGAAGCGGCGATGCCGGCAATGACTTCAATGACTTCAGGAGCAATTTCAACTTTGCCTAAATGACCCTCATCATGATCCATTTTAAGCACACTGTTGTCTTCCATTCAATTCACCTCCCGCAAAAATTATGAGCCCATTACATCATATGTTTCTAAAAACTTTGTATTAAACTCTCCGCTGACAAATGTTTCATGTTCAAGCAGTTTCAGATGGAACGGAATCGTTGTTTCAATACCTTCAATCACAAATTCGCTCAGCGCGCGTTTCATCCGTGCGACCGCCTCATCACGCGTTGTTCCGTATGTGATGACTTTGGCAATCATGCTGTCATAGTACGGCGGGATCGAATAGCCCGGATATGCGGCTGAATCCACGCGCACGCCGAGTCCGCCCGGCGGCAGGTACATGTTAATCTTACCAGGTGAAGGCATGAAGTTTTTCGCAGGATTTTCAGCGTTGATGCGGCATTCAATCGCCCAGCCGTTAAATTCAACGTCTTCCTGTCTGAGCGAGAGCTCCTGTCCGGATGCCACTTTGATCTGTTCTTTGATCAGATCCGTTCCCGTCACCATTTCTGTGACAGGGTGCTCTACTTGAATACGCGTGTTCATCTCCATGAAGTAATAGCGCTGTTCTCTGTAGTCATAAATGAACTCTACTGTACCGGCTCCCGTGTAACCGACGGCCTTCGCTGCTTTTACCGCTGCTTCACCCATCTGCTCTCTGATTTCAGAATCAAGCGCAGGTGACGGCGACTCTTCAAGAAGTTTTTGCAGACGTCTTTGGATAGAACAGTCACGCTCTCCAAGATGGATCGTGTTTCCGTAATTATCGGCAAGCACCTGAATTTCAACATGGCGGAAATCTTCTATGTACTTCTCGATGTACACACCCGGATTTCCGAATGCCGTAGCGGCCTCCTGCTGGGTGATTTCGATGCCTTTAATCATCTCTTCTTCTGTGCGTGCGACCCGGATGCCTTTTCCGCCTCCGCCCGCAGTGGCTTTTATAATCACAGGATACCCAATTTCACCCGCAAGCGAAACCGCTTCTTCGGTATTTTTTATGATTCCTTTTGAACCGGGCACAATCGGCACGCCCGCCTGCTGCATCGTGTCACGTGCGATATCTTTTGTCCCCATCTTCGAAATGGCGTCAGCCGAAGGGCCGACAAACGTCACGTTTAATTCCTCGCACAGCTCGGCAAAATCGGCGTTTTCAGCTAAGAATCCGTATCCCGGATGAATCGCATCCGTACCGGTCAGCTTTGCGACGCTGACGATGTTCGTTACATTTAAATAGCTGTCTTTTGATGTTTTCGGCCCGATACAAAAAGCCTCATCGGCCATTTGAACATGCAGGGCCTCTTTATCTGCCTCAGAATAAACGGCTACAGTTTCAATGCCAAGCTCTTTGCAGGCCCGGATGATTCTGACGGCAATTTCTCCTCGGTTGGCGATCAATAGCTTTTTAATCATAATAGCAGGTCTCCTTACTCAGCTTTTACAAGAAATAGAGGTTGTCCGTATTCGACCAGCTGGCCGTTTTCAACTAACACTTCAACGATTTCTCCTTTTACTTCCGCTTCAATCTCGTTAAAGAGTTTCATTGCTTCTACGATACAAACCACTGTATTTTCGTTCACTTTTGAACCTTGGTTTACGTAAGGGCCGGCTTCCGGCGATGAAGAAGCATAAAACGTTCCGACCATCGGAGACGTAATTTTGTGCAGGTTTTCATCTTGTTTCGGCGCTTCCTGAACAGGATCGGCTTCGCGCGCTTCCGGTTTTGCAGCCTGCGGAGCAGGTGCGTAAGCGGCGGGAACAGCTGGAGCTTGTCCCGTTATATTCACTGCCGGCGCTTCATTTTTTTTCAGCTTCAGACTTACGCCTTCCATCTCGTAAACAAATTCGTCAATGGAAGATTCATCGATTCTTTTTATCAGTTCATGAATTTCGTTGATTTTTAACATCAGTTCCACTCCTATGTATAAAAAATAGAAATTTATGGGTTGCTACTAAAAGTACATACTATGTTTATCTTACAGGAGCGGTTGTGTAAATTCAACACTGATCTAAAATGACAGCAAAAAAGCCCGCAGCGGGTGCGGGCGGTTCAGGCATCTTATTTTGTCGGTTCAAACGTTACGGCGACGTCTTTCATATTCTTGATTTCTTTTTCCACCAGGTCAATGATGGCGGAAGCTTTTGCGTTTGAATGTTTGTCAGACATGACCGTAATGTTGATTTTGTCACCTTCAGCATCCACGAGCGCATCTTTGTAGCCTTGCGTTTTAATGAGCGTTTCCAGCTGTTTTTCTGTCCCTTCCGCATTGCTCAGCGCCGTCATTTTATCGTAGGCTTCGCTTTTTTCTTTTGCTGTCGCATCATCACTTGAGACGATGCTGTTTAACTGTTCTCTTTCTTTGCTTCTCGCGTCTTCAAGTTCCATACGGTATGCGGTAAATAAATTTTCATCAGCTGTTTCTGTGGCGACCGATCCGTCTTTTTCCGATGCTTCGGCTGACGTTTCTTTATCCTCTTTTGTGCCTTTAGAATCTTTCGTTCCTTTTGTTCCGTCTTCTTTTTCTGTGCCGCTTTCGCTCTTTTCTTCCGTTTTAGGAGCCGGCGTTTTTTCTGTGGCGATTTCCCCGCTGCTTTTTTCGGTTTTCATCTGCACGGCATTTTTGCTTTCCGGCGACATAATATAATAAACACTTAATACCACGACGAGACTGAGCATTGTTAAAAGCCAAACCGTTTGTTTTTTCAGCATGATTTATGAATCCTCCTTGATTTTTTTAGGGGCAACCGCTACACGGTAGCTCGGAACATCAAGCACCCTAGTGACGGCATCAATGATGGTTTTTTTTATTTGAACGTTGTCCACTCCTTGAGCGACAACGAGTACACCGCGGATATCGGGTTTTTTCGTCTGGACGACGACCGGGGTTTCCTGATCCCCGTTTCGAATCATGACAATTTGTTCTTCAGAGGTTTGATCGGTTACGCTTCTTTTGCCGCCTTCTTTATCGGTTTCTTCAGTGGTGGTGTCTTTTTTCGTTTTATTTTTCTCAAACACTTTTAAAGATGTGGCGTCTACGTTTACGACTATTGATACATCCTCCACGCCGATAATTGTTTCAAGGATCTCTTTCAGCTGGTTTTCATAGTCTCTCTCGTAATCATCAATCGTGTTTTTGGCGCTGCTGTCTTTTGATGCTTTAAAAACGGGTGCGCTTTTTTGCCCGCTCTTATCGTCCGTACGGCCGGACATCACGGTCTGCGCCGTTTCGCCCTTCCCGGTTTTTTCCGGTGAAGAGAACATCTGGCTGACCAGCATAAAAGATACGCCGAGCACAAACACGAACAGAAAGTAATGATATTTTGTCAGTTTTGGTTTTTCTCCGTCTTTCGCCTGTCCGATCATCAGCTGTTTTTTGAGTATGGTCCATAGTCCGTTTTTATTCATGGCCGTTTTTCTCCCCGCCTTCCATATAAACCGTAATTTTCTCACTGCCGATTTCCCATATATCCGCAAGTTTTTCTTTGATGTTTGCAGCCTCCTTTTTGCCGGATGCGCCTTCGGGTTCGTATTTGCGGTCTGTGCGGATGTCGATCGGTGCGACGGTTTGCACGGTTTTTTCAGAAGATGGGGCCATATACACGCTGATCGTTTTTACATCTTCTTCTGAACGAACCTGTTCTTCCGCTGTAAGGCGGATGTTGTCTATTTTGTATTCGTCATGACTGAACATCTCCTCCGCTTTCTTTTTTAGTTGGACAGCCATTTCTTCTAAAACATATGCGCGGTTTGATGCTTGTATTTCTTTTTTTTCTGATTTGATTTGATTTTTTATGTCCGCGGATTGAGATTGCTCTTGTTTTGTCAAATAATCGAAGATGATCTCCGGGTCTGTTTTGAAAAGTTTGAATATCGGGTTGAGCATGACAATGATTAACAGCAGGCTGACAACCATCTTTGCGTATTTTTGCATACTGGAGCTGGGCAGCAGCATGTCGATGACGATGGCAAATAAGATAAACAAAATAATGCTTGTCAGCCATTCTGTTAAAAAGCTCATATCCAATGGGCCTCCTTTATTTCATCATCATGGTGAGATTGCCTGCTGTAATAATGACTGTGATGCTGAGGAAAAACATGAGAGAGACAATGGCGAGCGCCGCGAAAATATAGAGCACGCTTCTGCTGATGACGCCGAGACACGTAATGACGGGCCCGCCTCCGAGCGGCTGCAGAATGGCAGCCGCGAGCTTATAAATAAAAGCGAGAGAAAGCACTTTGATTGCTGGAAATGCGGAGATGCAGATCAAAATTCCGACACCGAGGATTCCCACAGTGTTTTTTAATAAGAGTGAGGCGCTGATGACCGTATCGGTCGCATCCGTAAACATCCGGCCGAGCACGGGAATAAAATTGCCCGTTATAAATTTTGCAGTCCTGAGGGTGATCCCGTCTGTCACGGCAGCCGAAGCCCCCTGGACGGAGATGACACCGAGAAACACGGTGAGGAATACGGCAAGCGCGCCGATCGCGATATTTCTGAGGAGATTGGCAAGCTGTGTGACTTTATATTGATCTGTCATCGTGCTGACGATGCTTAAAATCGCTGACAGGAAAATAAGCGGCATGACGATATTTTGAATGAGCAGGCCGCTCGTATTCATCAGAAATAAAATAACGGGGTGAAAAAAGGCAGCGGAAACGGCTCCCCCGGAAGATGCCAAAAGCGCGAGCAAAAGCGGGATCAGTGCGAGAATGAAGCTTGTCATCGTCTGAATCGCTTCACTGGCATAATTGACGGCAACATGAAAGCTGTTTAAAGCGAGAATAATCAGTACCATATAAACAATCGCGTAAGCCACTTTGCTGACGGTGCTCTGCTGGAACGCATTTTGCAGAAGCTGCAGAATGACGCAAAAAATGGTGAGAAGGATCAAAGTTCCCAGAAGTTTTCCGTTTGCGAGCACTTCATGAAACAGATAGGAAAATAAGGCCTTCAGCCACGCCTCAGGCGAGAACGTTTTTTCTCCGTTAATAAAGTCGATGATGCTTCCCTTTTGGCTTTCCGGCAGAAGGCCGCCGTATTCTGTCATAATGTCGTCCCAGAACTTTCCGATGCCTTCTGTTTTCAGCGCTTCGGCCTGCTTTTTCGCCACTTCATCAGCCGTTTCTTGGTGAACTGCGGTTTCCTGCGCCGCACCGTCTGTTCCGGCAGCTTGTACACATTCAGTCTGAAAAATTAAGAGGAGGATGAACAAAAAAGCCCCCGCCCACCGAAAGCGCTTCATTTTTTGCGCCCCCTTTCCCTTTATGATTAAGAAGGAATAAGTCCGAGAATCGTTTCAATAATAACGGTCAGTATCGGCACGGCCATCACGAGGATCAAAATCTTCCCGGCCAGCTCTATTTTCGAAGCAATCGCTCCCTGGCCAGCATCTTTTGTCAGCTGTGCTCCGAATTCAGCGATGTAGGCGATGCCGATAATTTTTAAAATGGTTTCCACATAGACCATATTGACATTTGCATTGACGGCTATTTTTTCTATCATTCTGATAATGTCGTAAATCTGGTCGACGAGATAAAGAAAGATCACGCAGCCGCTGAAGACGACAATCATAAACGCGAAAGTCGGTTTCTGTTCTTTTACGATCAGGGAGAGAAACGTGGCAATCAGGCCTAAACCTACAATTTGAACAATCTCAATCTGTAAGCCCCCCTATCCTTGGAATAGAAACACAGCTTTGATCTTTTTGAACAGGTCATCGACAATCGTCGCCACCATAAATAAAATATAGATAAAGCCAAGCAGCGTCACCCATTGGGCGTATTCTTTTTTTCCCATTTGATCAAGTATGGTGTGCAGAAACGCAACCACGATACCGACTCCGGCGATTTGAAAAATGACATTTACGTCGACTCCCATTTTATGTTTGCTCCCCTCATGTTTACATCAATAGAAGAATGAGTAACAGTCCGGCTAAAAACCCTAAACTTTTCACCATTTTTTCATTTTTCGCCTGCGCCCGTCCGGCATCCGCTTCCGCCGCTTCCAAATGTGTAAGCGCAAGCTTGATATGTTTCTGCTGTGAAACGCGGTCATGGAGCCCGAGCGTCTCTCCGAATTGCCTCAGCACATCGTATTCGCTTTTTTTCATCGCCATGGAGGGCCAGTTATGTTTCAAGCTCTGTTCCCAGGCTGTTTTGGCGGAATCGCTTCCCTGCTCAAGCCTCCTGCTAAAAGCTTGAAACAATGACGATACAGGCTTGGAAAGCTGTGCGGCGATTTGTCCCGAAGCAATGTGCAGCGGCGTATGCCCGAACATAATTTCCGCTTCAAGCGATTGCAGCGCCGCGCGCAGCTGACGGATCTGTCTCGGCCTTTCAATATAGATTTTGGCGATCTCAAATCCCGTCCATGTCGTCGCCGTCAGAATGAACACGGCACCCAAAAGCTTCAGCATGTCATCACGCTTTCAGCATGCGGAACCGGTTCCCCGTCCTTTCCGTACATCCTGCTGATCGTTCCCGGACCGCGGCGTCGTGACAGCTCAACATACCGGTCAAACACTTTTTCCTCCCAAAGCATTTTCAGCGACGGCCTCTTGATCAAGTCTTTCATATTCCATCCGTGCGCGGATACGATAACGGTTACGCCGGCATGGAGCGCCTCCATCAGCGCTTTTGAGTCTTCCATTCTCCCGATCTCATCTGCGATCATGACATCGGGACTCATAGAGCGGATCATCATCATCAGCCCTTCCGCTTTCGGACAGGCGTCAAGAACATCCACTCTGCGGCCGAAACTGTGCTGGGGAATGCCCCGCAGGCAGCCGGCAATTTCCGACCGTTCATCTACGATAGCGGTCTTTTTCGCCGGAATGTGTTTCGATCCGGTGCTTGAAAGCCGGGCCAAATCACGAAGCAAGGTCGTTTTCCCCGTTTGCGGAGGGCCGATGATCAGCGTATTCAGCCAGTTTTCTTTCCATAAGAAAGGGATGAGCGGTTCTGCGATGCCAAGCTTCTCCCGGGCGATTCGAATATTAAAGGAAGTAATATCCCGGAGTCCTTTGACGGCTCCGTTTTCGACGATGACTCTTCCGGCGAGCCCCACACGGTGGCCTCCTCTGATTGTGATATATCCTTTTTTCAGCTCTTCTTCCAGCGTGTACATACTGTAATTGCTGAGCCGGCTGAGGATCAGCTGTGCGTCGCCGGCCGTACAGATATATGACAAAAACAAAGGTTGTCCTTTTCGGATCAGTTCAACCGGCCTGCCGACGCGGATTCTGATTTCCTCTGCATCCCGCCACGCTTCTTCAGACACGGCGGAGATCGCATGTCTCAATAATTCAGGGAGAACCTCTGTAATTTCATTCAATAGAGTCTCCTCCTTTTTTACCGATTGGCTTCTTTAAAATGTATGATCCGGGACAGACTTTATGACACCCGGACCCCTATTTGTGAACACCGGCTAGAATCAGCACAACCCCCGCGAAAATCAAAATCAATTTTGCATATGAAAGCTGTCCGGCAATCTGATAAATACCGATCGTCATCGTAATGATAAAAATCAGCGGGCCGACGATTGCCAAAATACTATTTACCACAACCGCTTTTCTGATGTCGTTTGTAACAAGCATGATAATGGCCGCCGATAATTCAATGAGAGAGGACAAAACTCGTAAACCGGCCATCGTTAAAACAGTAGAATTGATTGAACCAAACAAAAATTTCATTGCAATCCCCCAACTTCAAGCATTTTGTTACACTATATGCTCTAGCTGACGGAAGTAGTCTCACTATTTTCATATAGAAGAAAGATTCTGTTTCAGAACGCAAAAAAAGCCTGCCCCGTAAAAGGAGCAGACTTCGTATGTCTTTGACTATGCTCTTGACACGTAAGAGCCGTCTGATGTATTTACAACAAGCGTATCGCCTTCGTTCACGAAGAACGGTACGTTTACGACAAGACCTGTTTCCGTTTTGGCAGGTTTTGTGCCGCCTGACGCCGTGTCGCCTTTAATTCCCGGTTCTGTTTCAACTACTTTCAGTTCAACCGTGTTCGGCAGTTCAATACCGAGCGTTTCAGATTGATACATCATGATGTGCACAGACATATTTTCCAAAAGATATTTTAATTCTTCTTCGATTTGGTTTTCGTTCAATTCAAGCTGTTCATATGAGCTTGTATCCATGAACACGTGCTGATCTCCGTTGGCATAAAGATACTGCATCGTTTTTGTTTCGATTTGCGCTTTCGCCACTTTTTCACCAGCACGGAATGTTTTCTCCTGAATAGCGCCCGTGCGCAGATTGCGCAGTTTAGAACGGACAAATGCCGCGCCTTTTCCCGGCTTTACGTGCTGGAAGTCAACGACGCGCCAAATGCCGCCGTCTACTTCAATCGTTAATCCTGTACGAAAATCGTTAACTGAAATCATGTTTGATGTCCTCCTATATTCCAATCACAAAATAATTAATTCTTTAGGGGAATGCGTAATTGTCCGGTTGCCGTCCTCTGTGATGATGATATCATCTTCGATTCTTGCGCCCCCAACTTCCGGTATGTATATGCCCGGCTCAACCGTTACCGCCATGCCCGGCTCAAGAACGGCCGATGACCTGAAAGACAGCCCCGGTGATTCATGGACCTCCATTCCGAATCCGTGTCCTGTTGAATGGCCGAAATACTGTCCGTAGCCTTTCGCGGTGATGTGATCCCTCGTCAGGGCATCCGCTTCTTTTCCCGTCATGCCGGGTTTAATATGCAAAACGCCAAGCGCCTGGGCATCGTATACGACCTGATAAATTTCTTTCAGTTTATCACTAGGCTCTCCGACCGCGACGGTGCGTGTGATATCAGAACAATAGCCTTTATAATACGCGCCGAAATCGAGCGTGACCAAGTCTCCCTTTTCAATCAATTTGCCGCTTGCCACTCCGTGCGGAAGGCTGGATCTCACTCCCGAGGCGACGATCATATCAAAGGAAGAACCGTCTGCTCCCTGACGTCTCATATAAAATTCAAGCTCATTCGCAACTGAAATCTCTGAGATGCCCGGTTTGATAAACGTCAGAATATGTTCAAACGCATCATCCGCAATCTTCGCAGCTTCCTCTAATATCTTAATCTCTTCACTTGACTTAATCAAGCGCAACTTTTCAACGGAATCCGCGACGGGAACCATCTCCGCTTCCTGCAGCACCGCTTGGTAGGATGCATATGTTCCGTACGTCATGCTGTTTTGTTCAAAGCCGAGTTTTTTAATGCCGTACTCAAGAATCGTATCCGCAGCGGTTTGGATTAAGCTTCCGCCGTGCTCGATAATATCAAAGCCCTTCACTTGCGCCTTCGCCTGCTCGGTGTAACGGAAATCCGTGATAAATGCCGCGCGTTCTTTCGATATGACCGCAAGACCTGACGAACCCGTAAATCCCGTCATATACTGCAGATTGGCGGAGCTTGTCACCAACATTCCGTCTATATCCAGCTGACCGAACAGATTTCGCAATTTCTCAAGTTTCATTCCTTTTCTCCTCCTCGCCGATTCTTGACTGCCGCCTGACACCGCGGGAGCATCCCCATCCGGTTTTCAGCATAAAAAATGTTCACTTCTCGTGAACATTTTACCATACCGGACAGGGATTATACACTTATTCACTTGTTGCCGAGCGCCCTTGCAAGCTTGTCTGACGTAAGCTCATTGTAGTTGAAAGAAATCGAGTAGCCGACAAACAAACCATACAGAATGTAAAGGCAAATCGTCGTCACGATTGTATCTGATTTCAATTCAGTGACAGATTTCACGTCTTCGAAAATCGGATTGAATAAGAAAAAAACCGCACACCATAAAATGACACCGTATACCATCCCCGGCCACATCGTTTTAAAACGCTTCAGACAGACGAAATATATAAATGCCCCGGCAATCGAAATGAATCCGATGACAACGATGCTGACCATCGTGCCGAGCCATTGTTTTTTCCATTCTCCGATCATAAACGGCTGAAGAATCATGTTGGGACTGATCTCTGAAAAATGAAAGATATATCCGAGATAGCCGATCAAACTCCAAAATACACCGCCGGCAAATCCGATACCGCAAATTCTGCCGGTAAATGAAACAGGCTGCTGATCATCACCCTGCTTCTTTTTTTCTTCCTGTTCTGAATGTTTTTCGCTGGTCATCATGGCACCTCCAGTCATAGAATGCCCCAAAATTGAAAAGTCATAAAAAGTTCCGCCATATTTTCATTTAATGAGTAAATTCTAAGGAAACCGGGTATACTGCTTGTAGAAAAAGCATTGATTTTCCGGCTGTCAAACTAGAGGTTTACCGCTGTTTCCTGTACAATAGAGTGAAAGGAAATGGTTAGTAAATCCTAAGAAAACAGGCAGGTTGATAAACAATGTCCAAACACAAAACGCCGCCCGCATACGGCGGTCAGGCTGTCGTTGAAGGGGTAATGTTCGGCGGCAGAAAAAATTATGTTACCGCCATCCGCAGGAATGACGGAAGCATTGATTTTTTCAAGCTTCCGAGAGTGCCGAACCCCAAGCTTTCGGTTTTAAAAAAGATTCCTTTTTTGCGGGGAATCGTCGCAATTATCGAGGCAAGCGCCAACGGCACAAAGCATTTAAACTTCTCCAGCGAACGTTACGGGCTTGACCCCCAAGATGACGCCAAGCTGGAACAGGAAGATAAGAAGGGTTCGGGATTATCGATGTTTTTCAGCCTGGCGGTGATCGGCGTTCTATCGTTTTTGTTCAGCAAATTCGTTTTTACGCTCGTCCCGGTCTTTTTAGCTGAGCTTGTAAGGCCCGTTTTTTCCTCAGACGCAGCGCAGATCGGCATCGAAAGCCTGTTTAAGCTTATCCTGCTTCTCGGCTACATTTATTTTTTATCAATGACGCCGTTAATTAAAAGAGTGTTTCAATATCATGGAGCCGAACATAAGGTCATAAACTGTTATGAACAGAATTTACCAATTACGATAGAAAATGTTCAGAAACAGTCGCGGCTGCATTACCGATGCGGTTCAAGCTTTATCTTATTTACGATCATTGTCGGCATGTTTGTCTATTTACTCGTTCCGACAGATCCGCTTTGGGTGCGGATTTTAGACAGGATTGCGCTTATACCGGCCGTCCTCGGCATCTCCTTTGAAGTGCTCCAGCTGACGAACAGGGTTCGGAATATCCCCGTTTTGAAGGTGCTCGGTTATCCCGGCCTGTGGCTGCAGCTTTTAACGACAAAGGAACCGGAAGATGACCAAGTCGAGGTTGCCATAGAAAGCTTTAACGAGCTTCTCAGACTGGAAGACATTTCAGAACAGAGCGAAAAGCCGTCTCACAACGCAATCTGAACCGTTACCTGTTATTATTTTCGGAGGTGGGCAGTTATGAATCATCGTGTACAACCTTTTTTTGCTGTATTAATAGCGCTTGGCGCATTCGGTTTCATTTATGCGGCGGTCACAAACCCCGGACAGATGATCTCAAGAGCGATCACCGTCATTATCGCAGGCATCATTATTTATTTTATCGTGAGATCGGTCCTGAACCGCCGCGCCGGACGTGACGGAACCGCTTTCAGAAAAGCGGCCAAACAATCGCGGCTCCGAATGAAGGAGCAAAAAGCGAAGCACCGCGCCGGCCACAGAGGGCGGGTCAGCCATTTGCGGAGCGTGCCGAGCAGCAGCAGACCGAAGCCGATGATTCTGAAGAAAAAAAGCCAGACCCAGCTTACCGTCATAGAAGGTAAAAAGAATAAAAAGAAAAACAGAGCGCTTTTTTAATAGCTCCATTGCTTCAAAAATTGCTCTGTTTTGCTTTTTCCTAGCTCAATGAGAGCTAGTTTTTTTTGCGGTGTGAGGTGAAACTCCGTCGCCATCACATGTTCCACCGGAATAAAAATAATATTTTGTTCGTACTTTGTCGCGATATGTCTGGCATCATGAGCGTCTTTCATCGTTTCAAACAAAGCGCCGAACAGCTCGAAAGCGTTCCGGATTGATTTCTTCGGACGCTCTTTTTCATTAGGGGAAAGTGAAATTCCGATGACCGGCCGTTTGCGCTCTTTTGAAAACAGCCAAATCGGAAAATTGCTTAACACGCCGCCGTCAACAACTGTTGAAATGCCTTTTTCGGTCTTTAATTTAATCGGTTCAAAAAAATAAGGGATGCTGCAGCTCATTCTGACAGCTCTGGCAACCGGGAACACCTCCGGATTTAATCCGTAGCGGGGAAGGTCGTCGGGAAGCACGATCATCGTTCCGTTCGTCAGATCTGAAGCGATCAGACGGAGCGATCCTTTTTTCATATCGCCGAACGCGATGATGCCCTTCGCTTTTAATTTATCCGCAATCCACTTTTCCAGCACATCGCCTCTGTATAATCCGAGGCGCCAATATATCGACACCCACTGCAGGATTTTCAGCGGGAGGAATGAGCATCTCTGATCAAGCAATTGCCTTCCGTCGACATCATCGATGATCGCATGAACCTCTCTGCTCGTGTAGCCCGCAGCGATCAATGCGGCAATAATCGCGCCGGCGCTTGTTCCGGCGAGCCTTTCAAAGCGAAAGCCCTTTTCTTCCAACGCTTCATAAGCGCCGGCAAGCGCCACCCCTTTTATTCCCCCGCCCGAAAATACGCCGTCAATCTGCATAGCGCGCCCTCTCCCTTCCATCCAAGGTGTATTATTATTTTAAGAAACGGCTTGGGGAAATAGACCAAAGAATGAAGACATTAAAAAAAGGGCGCCCTATTTGGGCCGCCCTTTTATTCACCGGGAGTTTCGGTTTTTTTCTGTACGGATTTCAATTCTTTTTTCCGGCTGTCGTCATCTTCAAAATACTGGACGAGATCGCCGATGCGGTCAATGCTGTTCCAGCTCAGATGATGTTCGATTCCTTCTACATCATTGTAAATCTTCTCTTCATCAACACCAATGATTCGTAAAAACTGCTCAAGCAATTCGTGTCTGTATACGAGCCGTTTGCCGATCTTTTTGCCTTTTGACGTCAATACGAGCCCGCGATATTTTTCATAAATCAAATACTCGTCTTTATCTAGTTTTTGAACCATTTTCGTTACAGAGGAGGGATGGACTGCCAAAGCTTCCGCGATATCAGAAACCCGCGCATATCCTTTTTCTTCTATCAGCATATAAATCTGTTCAATATAATCTTCCATACTTGGTGTTGTCATCGTACCCCTCCCAAAAAGCACCTTAACTTAATAAACCATTACAAGTTTACACTAACGGTTATGAAAAAACAAGGATGCTTCCGGCCTGTCAAGCCTTAATCAGCGCTTATAATTCCATTCGTCAGACGCGTATTTCGTCTCGGCCAGCTCATTGACAAACGCAAGCTCTTCAGGAGTGAGCGTGTAAGGTTCAAGATGAATGTTCAGGCCTTCCTCAAAACCGGCTTTAAAAGCGGTTCTGGCTTCATCCATCGTTACCGGTTTTTGGGCTAAGGCGTTGATGGCTACCGCTTTGTTTTTGAAATTCCGCTGCATGCGCTCACGGACTCTGTCGCTCGGATATAAAAACAGATCAAACAGCTTGTCCTCATCAATGTCAAGCAGGATGGAGCCGTGCTGAAGAATAACGCCTTTTTGGCGTGTCTGGGCGCTTCCCGCAACTTTGCGTCCTTCGACGACCAGCTCATACCACGAAGGCGCATCAAAGCAAACGGACGAGCGCGGATTTTTCAGGCTTTCTTTTTCTTTCTCCGTGCGCGGAATCGCAAAGCAGGCATCAAGCCCAAGGTTTCTGAATCCCTGCAGAATGCCTTCTGAAATGACCCGGTACGCCTCTGTCACCGTGGCCGGCATTTCCGGGTGATCCTCTGAAACGATGACGCTGTATGTCAATTCTTTATCATGCAGAACACCCCGTCCGCCTGTCGGTCTTCTGACAAACCCGAGACCGTGTTTATGTACTGCGTCAAAGTTAATTTCCTTCTTAATATTTTGAAAATATCCGACAGACAATGTTGCCGGATTCCACCCGTAAAAACGGATCACCGGGGGAATTTTCTTTTGGCTGTGCCAATATAAAAGCGCTTCATCCAGCGCCATGTTAAATGCCGGGCTTTCGTTCCCTGAGTCAATAAACCGCCATGTTTCTTTTTCCATACACTGAACCCTTCTTTATCATTTTAATAAAATCAGTTTATCAAACTGCCGTAAAAATGAAAAATATTTCGTTTCATTAAGGATGACAATCGCTCCATGCTTTACTATAATAGTATTTGTCCCAAAACGTCCGGTAAGCCTTGTTTTCAGGAAGCAGGGTTTTGATTTTATAAGCTAAAGGAGTAGAATCGCATTGTCTAATATGATTGCTTTAATTATTGTTGCGGCGTTTATCGTTTATATGATCGTGTCGTATTTTTACCAACAACGTTTAATGAAAACACTTACGGAAGAGGAATTCCGCGCGGGCTACAGAAAAGCGCAGCTGATTGACGTCCGTGAACCGAATGAATTTGAAGGCGGCCATATTCTCGGCGCGCGCAACATTCCGCTTTCACAGCTGAAACAGCGCAAAAGCGAAATCCGTCCTGATAAACCCGTTTATCTGTACTGCCAAAACAATGTCCGCAGCGGCCGCGCGGCACAGACGCTCCGCAAACACGGCTGCAAGGATATTTACAACCTGAAAGGCGGATTTAAAAAATGGGGCGGAAAAATTAAAGCAAAGAACCAATAATGAAAAAGAGCTTTCCGTTTATACGGAAGCTCTTTTTTTTATACCCCGTCAGATGTATGTTCGTATTTTAAAACCGGCTTTCTTGCGGCCTTGGTTTCATCCATTCTTTTGACTACCGTGGTATGCGGCGCCTCCTGAACGATTTCAGGCGATTCCTCTGCTTCCCGCGCAATTTGAATCATCGCATCTATAAACGCATCAAGCGTTTCCTTGGATTCCGTTTCCGTCGGTTCGATCATGATGCTTTCTTCAACATTCAGCGGGAAATACACAGTCGGCGGGTGATAACCGAAATCTAAAAGCCGTTTGGCGATATCAAGCGTTCTTACGCCGAGCTTTTTCTGCCTTCTTCCCGATAACACAAATTCATGCTTGCAATGACGATCATACGGGAGATCATAATAAGGCGCGAGTCTTCTCATCATATAATTTGCATTTAAAACCGCGTTTTCGGTCACAGCTTTTAAGCCGTCAGGCCCCATGGAGCGGATATACGTGTAGGCTCTGACATTAATGCCGAAGTTGCCGTAATAAGGCTTTACGCGCCCGATCGATTGCGGGCGGTCATCGTCAAAAGTCAAACGGCCCTCTTTTTTCGTGAGAACGGGTTTCGGCAGATACGGAATGAATTCTTTTTTTACTCCGACCGGTCCCGAACCCGGTCCTCCCCCGCCGTGCGGCCCGGTAAATGTTTTATGCAGATTAAGGTGAACGACGTCAAATCCCATATCTCCCGGTCTTGCTTTACTTAAAACGGCATTTAAATTCGCTCCGTCATAGTAAAGTTTTCCGCCGGCCTGATGGACGATTTCAGCCATTTCCGTAATGTTTTCCTCAAATAATCCGAGGGTGTTCGGATTCGTCAGCATCAGCGCCGCTGTTTCTTCATTTACCGCTCTTTTCAGATCTTCAATGTCAACCAGTCCGTGTTCATTCGACTTGACGGTAATTGTTTCAAAACCGGCGACCGTAGCGGATGCCGGATTCGTGCCGTGAGCTGAATCAGGGACAATGACCTTCGTCCGTCCGAAGTCCCCGCGCGCTTCATGATAGGCGCGGATCATCATCAGGCCGGTCCATTCGCCGTGAGCGCCCGCGGCAGGCTGCAGCGTCACCTCGTCCATGCCGGTAATTTCCTCCAAATGTCCGCTTAAATCGTATAAAAGCTCAAGCGCCCCCTGAACCGTGTCCTCGTCCTGAAGCGGGTGAATGGCGGAAAAGCCAGGGAACCGGGCAATTTTTTCATTTAATTTCGGATTGTATTTCATCGTACAGGAGCCGAGAGGATAAAAACCTGAATCAACTCCGTGGTTTCTTCTGGAAAGAGCGGTATAATGCCGCATTATATCAAGCTCTGATACTTCCGGCAGCTTTGCGTCTTCATCGCGGATGTAGTCACCGGGAAGAAGGCTTTCAAGCTCTGTTTCCGGCACATCAAGCTCCGGAAGGCTGTAACCGATACGCCCTTCGCGGGACATTTCAAAAATAAGCGCCTGATCTTGATTATTCATGTTGATCCCCCAATCCCGCAATAAGCGAATCGATCTCTTCTTTTGTTCTCAGCTCTGTGACGGCAATGAGCATATGCTGATTCAATTCCGGATACGCAAGGCCTAAGTCATATCCGCCGATGATGCCGTCATTGAGGAGCCGCCGGTTTGCTTCCTTGACGGGGAGGTTCAGCCTGACGGCAAATTCATTAAACATCGGGCCGTCGAATGCTACGTGCAAGCCGGCTTTTTTCGCTTGGCGTCTCGCGTAATCGGCTTTCAGTATATTTTGGCGGGCCATGTCTTTGACGCCGTTTTTTCCGAGCGCCGTCATCGCGACTGAAGCTGCTAACGCATTCAGCGCCTGGTTTGAGCAGATGTTAGAGGTGGCTTTGTCTCTTCTGATATGCTGCTCGCGCGCCTGAAGGGTGAGAACAAAACCTCTCCGCCCGTTTTCATCCTCCGTTTGGCCGACAAGCCGGCCCGGCACCTTTCTCATCAGTTTTTTCGTTACTGCAAAATAGCCGCAGTGCGGGCCGCCGAACGCCGCAGGTATGCCGAAAGGCTGCGCGTCCCCGACGACGATATCAGCTCCGTATGCTCCGGGCGGAGTCAAAATACCGAGGGCGAGCGGGTTAGAAGAAACAATCAGCTGGCTGTTCCCTTTATGTGCGAGCGGCTCAATGTCCTTTAACGGCTCAATTTGTCCGAAGAAGTTCGGATACTGAACGATCACGGCGGCCGTCTCATCACAAACGGCATGTTCCAATGCTTCAAGATCTGTGACGCCGTTTTTCGCGGGCACCTCTACAACCTCAATATATTGGCCCTTTGCGTATGTTTTCAGAACATCCCGTGATTCCGGATGAACGGCTGCGGAAATGACGATTTTTTTCTTTTTCGTATGTCCCGATGCAAGCATCGCCGCTTCTGCCAGCGCCGTTCCCCCGTCGTACATGGAGGAGTTTGCAATATCCATACCTGTTAACTCGCAAATCATCGTTTGAAATTCAAAAATCGCCTGCAGCTCTCCTTGTGAAATTTCAGGCTGGTAAGGCGTATATGCCGTGTAGAACTCTGACCGGGAAATCACATGATCGACGATAACCGGCTGATAGTGATCGTACACTCCCGCCCCCAGAAAAGATGCATATGTAACAGCGTCCTTATTTTTCGCCGCAAGCTTTGTCAGCTCTCTCGTCAGCTCTGTTTCTGATTTTGCTTTTTTAATTTGGTAGTCTTTTTGAAACCTCACATCTTCCGGAATATCGGCAAACAGTTCATCAATTGAATCTGCGCCGATGGCTTTCAGCATTTCTTTTTTATCCTGTTCTGTCGCGGGCAAATATCGATGCTTCATATGACTCTCCTTTTTCAGCTCTGTTTTGGGCGTTTATAAAACGGCGTGCGGACAATCTTTGCTTTTACCGTTTTTTTGCGGATTTCCACTTCGACTTCCGTTCCAATTCCACTGAATTCCGTTTTGATTAAGGCAAGGCCGATATTTTTCTTTAACGTCGGGGATTGTGTGCCTGTCGTGACTTCCCCGATCAGGGCACCGTCTTTTTTCACGGCGTATCCGTGTCTCGGAATCCCCTTTTCAATCATCTCAAGCCCGACCAGCTTACGCGGAGCTCCTTTTTCTTTCTGTTCACTCAATACAGACTTCCCAAAAAAATCAGAATCTTTCTTGTGTTTTACGGCAAATCCGATCCCGGCTTCAATCGGTGTAATGTCTTTCGTCAATTCCTGACCGTATAAAGCGAGCTTCGCTTCAAATCTCAGCGTATCACGCGCGCCGAGGCCGCACGGAACGATTCCTTCATTCTCTCCCGCTGTAAGAATCTCCTTAAATAGATGCACCGCATCTTCATTTCGGCAATAGAGTTCAAACCCGTCTTCACCGGTATAGCCTGTTCTTGAAAGCAGAACTTGGCGGCCGGCAACGTCCGCTCCATCAATAAACGTAAACGGTTTTAAGGAAGACAAATCACGTTCAGTCAGCTTCGCAAGAACCGCCTGAGCATTCGGCCCCTGAACGGCTAGCAGTGAAATCCCGTCAGACTGATTCATCAGCGTGACATCCCCTTCCGCGTGTTCTGTCAGCCAAGCGATGTCTTTTTCAATATTGGACGCGTTAATCACAAGCAGATAGCAGCTCTCGCTTTTCTGATAGATCAGCAAATCATCGACCGTACCGCCGTCAGGATAACACATGGCGGTATAGAGGGCGCTTCCCGGATTTAAATCGGCAACGTCATTTGTCATCATTTTTTGCAGAAAAGACAGGGCGTCTTTACCGGAGACTTCGACTTCTCCCATATGGGATACATCAAACAGACCCGCCTTTGTGCGGACGGCTTCATGCTCCTCTTTAATAGAAGAAAATTGAACCGGCAGCTCCCATCCTCCAAAATCAATCGTTTTTCCGCCGTATTCTTTATACACGTCATAAAGCGGTGTTCGTTTCAGCATCATCTTCCCCCTTCAGTCATTGGCGCATTGTAAAGACATATAAAAAAGGACAGAGAAACACCTCATGAAAATGAAGGTTTCTCTGTCCCGGCACCTGAAAGTTTACTTTATGAAAACATCATAAAGACGTCCCCTTTGGTGGTCTGCTGCTTCAAATCGCAGACACTCTCCAGAGTTGCGTCGAGCAAGAGTTCTTTTGCCTGAGAGATTCACTCCGCAGTTTGCTCCTTCGGCGCCCGGATGCACATTTTTCGTCCGAGTCTCTCCCCTTGCTGTCATTCGCTCATATTTACCAATTGTTATGGACATACTAAAGCAATATCTTTTAGTGAAATGATTACTTATATCCTACCACCCTCACTTACGTCCGGCAACAAAAATGATGATAAATCAGTTTTTTAAAAGAAAGGCGGTTTTGTTACATATGACAGCAGAGATCATATTTGATGCAAACTGGCCGGGAGAGTTTTCTGAGCGGCTGAAAACCGACGGCCCCTGGTCAAATTGGGAGATGTACAAACTGTCGGCTGAAGTCCAGCAGACCCTTGCCATTCCTGAATTCGAAGGGTTAAGGGCTCCTTTATACCTGCCTGATTTCACTCCGCTTCCCCATCAGCTTGAAGTCGCGCAGAAAGTCGTTGAAAAAATGAACGGCAAAGCGATTTTGGCTGATGAAGTGGGGCTCGGAAAAACGGTCGAAGCGGGACTGATTTTAAAAGAATACATGATTCGCGGGCTGGCCAAAAAAATCCTGATTCTTGTGCCGGCATCACTCGTGTCCCAGTGGGTGAAAGAGCTTCAGGAGAAGTTTTTAATACCCGCTGTTGAACAGAAAAAAAGCTATGTGTGGGAACAGTGCGATATCGTCGTTTCTTCTATTGATACGGCCAAGCGTTCGCCTCACAAGGAGATTGTGCTTTCGATTCCGTATGATCTCGTCATTATTGACGAAGCGCATAAGCTCAAAAACAGCAAAACGAAAAATTATGAATTTGCGAGAAGTCTTGTGAAGAAATACTGCCTGCTTCTGACGGCGACTCCGATTCAAAACCGGATCGAAGAAATTTTCAATTTAGTGTCACTGTTAAAACCCGGCCACTTAGGAAATGAAAGCGGATTTCAAGAAACGTTCAATCAAAAGGACGGGATTGACGCTCATGAGCATTTGAAAGAGCTCGTCAATAAAGTGATGATCCGCAACACACGGAGCGACACAGGGCTTACATGGACGAAGCGACACGTGGAAACAGTGCCGATCACCTTTTCACCGACGGAACAGGCGCTCTACGATGACATTAACGCACTGAAAAACGGCACAGAAAAGCCCGCAAGCGCATTTTCCATTATGACGCTGCAACGGGAGTGCTGTTCAAGCAGGGAAGCCGTGTATATGACGCTTAAAAAAATGCTTGATCAAAAAGACAAACAAGCGCCCGCTTTCGATGAACAGACGATCGCCAATTTAATGGACCGCATCAATCAAGTCACGCAAAACTCAAAAGCGATTCAAGTTGTTGACTTAATTAAAAAGATTAATGACAAGGTCATTATTTTTACTGAGTATCGGGCGACACAGATTTATCTACAATGGTTCCTCCAGCAGAACGGCATAAGCTCCGTTCCGTTCAGAGGCGGATTTAAGCGCGGGAAAAAAGACTGGATGAAGGATCTCTTCCGCGGCAAAGTGCAGGTCCTGATCGCTACAGAAGCCGGAGGGGAAGGGATCAACCTGCAATTTTGCAACCATATTATCAACTATGACCTTCCGTGGAACCCGATGCGGCTTGAACAAAGAATCGGAAGGATTCACAGACTCGGTCAGGAAAGAGATGTCCACATCTACAATATGGCGACAAAACATACGGTGGAAGAGCATATCTTAAAACTCTTGTATGACAAAATTCATTTATTTGAAAATGTCGTCGGAGAACTAGATGACATTTTAACAAAAATCAAAGTGAGCAATTTTGAAGATCATTTACATGATATTTTATGCCACTCGCTGACAGAGGAAGAAATGCGGATCAAAATGGACAACCTTACCTCTTTCTTATCGTATGGTACGGAAAAACCCGCCAGAAAAAAAGGCTCTTAATCTAAAAGGAGGAAGCGCGACATGAGACAGCAGGAAGTTCACCAATTTTTACTGCGCTTTTTTGAAGCGAACCACTGCCCGATTACTGAACACGGGCCGGGTTTTATGACGGTTCAGTTGACGGTCGAGATGGACAAACAAATTATGAACCGCCCGTTTTATTGGCATTGGCGTGAAAAAACGGGCGGCGAACCGAACCCGATGAAGATTACGTTCATCACTGATAAAGAAACGGCTCCGGAGGATATGGACGGCGAGTTTATTTACTTTGGAGCCCCGCGCCTCTTTCAAATCTTTCAAGCAGTTAAACAAAATGGGAGATTTACAAGAATATATGAGAAAATTGTATCAGCCGGAGCCAGAGTGCCGCTTCAGCCCTGGCTTGGATTAAATGTAGTGATTTCATACCAATCCGACATGAAAAAAGACAGACTTTTGTCTTTAGGCCTGCATCTTGTTTCTGGAACAATCGTTGAGGGATTTCAGCAGAAGCTTGCACCTCTGCCGATGACATCACAAATATCAGACTATTGCTTTACCATATCGCCGATGATTAAGCCGGAAAGCGGAATTAAAAGGATGGAGCATTACTTAAAAGACGCTGCCGCCAAAGAGCCGTCAGACTGGGCCGACAGCGCGATCGCCAGATGGAAAAAGGACCTCAGGCTGCTCGATCAGTTTTATGAGCAGACAGAAGAAAAACCTGAGGAATACCATTTGGAAAAACAAGCGCTGAAAGCCTTATATCAGCCGAAAATTCATATTCAGATTGAAAACGGCGGTTTATTTTTCCTGCAAAGTAATTTTTCTGGATAAGCGTTATCCATTCGACACCTTTCCCGTTTTTTCTGGAAATTCTATATTATAATAAAAGTATATAGAAAAAATTTCTGGCGTTTCGCATGCGATGAATCACTTCCAGACATGTAAAGATAAGGTCATGGGCGGATTGGCTGAAATACATAAACAAGTATTTTAGGAGGAGAAAATGCATGAAAAATGCAAAAATGGAATTTTCGCAATTAGATAAGGAATGGGTTGAGCTGATATTAGAAGCTCAAAAAGCAAATATCAGCCTGGAAGAAATACGCAAATACCTGCATTCGCATAAAAAGTCTTCTCAACATATCCAGGCCGCCAGAAGTCATACCGTAAATCCTTTCTGAATGTGCTATAATATCACAAGGAAGGTGATGACATTGATTGGCCAGCGTATTAAACAATACCGAAAAGAAAAAGGCTACTCACTATCAGAACTAGCTGAAAAAGCTGGGGTAGCGAAGTCTTATTTAAGCTCAATAGAACGAAATTTACAGACGAACCCCTCCATTCAATTTCTAGAAAAAGTCTCCGCTGTTCTGGACGTCTCGGTTCATACTTTACTTGATGAAAAACATGAAACCGAATACGATGGTCAATTAGATAGTGAATGGGAGAAATTAGTTCGTGATGCGATGACATCCGGGGTATCAAAAAAACAATTTCGTGAATTTTTAGATTATCAAAAATGGAGAAAATCGCAAAAAGAGGAGTAGTGCCGCCATATGTGCACAACTCCTCTTTTATCTGCCCGACGTTCGGATTAGTTTTTATCCTCACTGTGAGCCTTTTCGTTTTCCTTCACGTAACCGTCTTTATCCGTATGATCTTTTGTAATGGTCAAGCCGTTCCATTGCGTCGCTTCAAAAGAGAATTGAAGAGAAATCGCATTGCCTTGGAATTTGTTTTGGACACTCAGTCCGTCCGCACCTTTTGCAGTATCATTTTTAAATTGGATTTCCATCCGCACCTGATCATAATCAACAGGCGTTTTCGGAACTCCGTCATACTCAGGCGCTGTCTTGCCGTTAATGGTTGCCACATTGACTTTTCCGCTTGTACTCAAGAATTTCGGATCAATGTGTTTGCTGATCGCTTCGGCAGCTGCTTTATCCTGTTTTGTTGACATTAAGTATAAGTCTTTCAGGCTGGCTGCCTTCAAAATGATATTTTTAGGATAGCCGTTGCCGCCTTCTTTGCCGACTGTCAGAACCGTAATTTCAAACTGGCTGAGGAAATCTTCCGCAGATTCGTTTCCTTTTTTCGCTCCTTTGAAGTCAGTAAAATTCAAAGCCATCAGCACTTCTTTAATGGCAAGCGAACCATTATTTCTGAATTCAAAATCTTTCGTCAATTTATCACCTGGTTTTAGGTTTGACAAATTGACATTGGCTGATTGTTCTTTAGCTGATAAATCAAGCGTTCCTGACGCAAATGTGGCGTCCGTCGACTTCACATCATTAAATGCGGCCCATGTGCCTCCTCCCACTAATGCTAAACCGAGTGCGGCTGAGGCAACGCCCAAGCTTAATTTCTTTTTCATACCCATGTTTGTATTCCCCCTATTTTTTCTTTTTTGTTATCAAATCCTGTCGCCAGGTTGCAACCGTATTCATGTGGACATCGTCCCGTTTTTCGCATGTTCTTCCAACGCTTTCGTCTTCCGCTCGATATCGCGGAGAGCGCTGACAATAACTGTGATTGAGTAAATCAAAAGCATGACGCCGGGAACGATTAGCAGAATCGCCGTTCCGATCGGCTGGCTTGCCAAATGTATGACATATCCCGCATACGGAAGCTGATATCCCGTATACTGAGCCACCACGTTTTCAGCTTGAACAGGAGCGGCATCCGGAGCGGCATTATGGTCTCCTTTTGTCTCAAACATCAGGTGCCCGCCCTTTTTTGTGATCCCGATAATTCTGTGTGTTACGGCTGATCCGTCATTTTGTGTAAAAGTGATGACATCGCCTTTTTTTAAATCATTCACGTCAGAAATTTTCTTTACCGCTATGAGCGAACCCGTCTTAAATTCCGGGTCCATTGAACCCGACAGCACGGATTTCAGCGTATAGCCGAAGATGGCCGGCTCACCGCCGGAAGCCCGGGTCGAGATCACCGTTAAAGTCAGCACAATAATCAAACTGAAAATGACGGCATACAAAATATTACTGATCAGTTTCAGCGTTCTTTTCATGTTCTTCCCCGCTTTCTTTTACCGGCTCAGCCGGTTGTTTTTCTGTTTTCTTCTGATCGGAAGCCGTCGCCTTTTCCTGGCATTTGACAAGCTTCATCGGTTTTGACCACTCATACTTTTCATCATTCGCAGGATACCCTTCAGGCTTGTAAACCTTGAATGCGTATATGCCTGGCTGCAGGGCCCGCTTTGACTCAATTTTATAAATCGTTTTGCTTTTTTTATCAGTAATAAGCCCTTTATCCACAACATTTCCGTTTTGCAGAGGCTGTTGCTGAGAGGCGATTTTATGGAGTTCCCATTTCCAGTCAGAAACAGTCCGCTCTTTTCCCCTATTCTCCAGCTCGGCATAGAGTCGAAGCGGCGCACACACGGCGCCCGACGTATCAGTTTGATTTGTTATATGTAAATCACTTTGATCCCAGCGTTCGTCATAACGGCAATTGTCATCTGAATATCGAAAATCTCCGCACGTTTGAACCGGAAGACTGAAGCTTTTCACATCATTAAAGGAGGAACTCGTGTCACCCGTAAACTGAGCACATATCGTCACGGACAGGCAGAAAATGAACGTAAGCCGCAAAAACAGCATTATCCTCCATCTCCCCTTACCCCTTTTCTCCATTCGCCACAATCGGAACATGCCTTACCCCCTGTAAAACTGTTAATAAATATAACAATCGTTCTTTTTAAAGAACTGCACAAACAAAGTATAATCAAGGTTTATCGTCTTGAAAAATGTCAAAAACGGTCAAATTGTTCGTTTTTAAGAATATAATCTTTTAAAAACATCGTTTTGCTCCAAATTACACACCTTTTTGGAATTTTTTCTAATAAAATGTGAGAAAATAATGAAGTGTTCAGAACAAATTGGAAATCATATACAGCGAAAGGACGAAGAATGATGATCAAACAAAGTCTGATTTGCCTTTCTCTTCTTGTTTTCGGGGTTTCAGGAATGGATCAGGCGGAAGCGGCGCCTTACTATGCTGTTCACCATAAATCAAAATGGGAAAAAATCGCGGAAAAAGAAGCTAAAAAAAGATATCCGCTCGCTCAAACGTTATTTATTCAAAAGGTGTGGGACCGTAAAAGAACAGATGAAGCGGTAAAACAATACCACCTGACATTGCGGGAAGGCGCTAAAGAATTTGGTGTGTTTGTTACGATTTCTTTTAATCCCTACAGCCAAAAAGTAAATAAAATTGCCGTCATTGAGGAATACCAATAAAGGCCCTCCTGTATCAGGAGGACCTTCGTGTGTTACACTTTATTTTTTCCGCTGCATCCACAGCTTAAAACTATACGGCAATATTCCGAACCAGTGCTGGGAAGCCGGCACTTTCTTTTCTTTCCGCACTTCTTTTCGCTCTTTCCGTTCCTGTTTCGGCGTATCGAAATATTTAACGAATTGCTCAGTCATATATTTTACATAATCGTTTGTTTTCACGGCTCTCACCTCATATTGCTGTCTTTACTATGAAGTGTTGTCCCGCCGCCTCTTTTTTATACTTCTGTCCATTGAATCAGCTGTTTCTTCTTCTGATTGAACAAAAGGTGAACCTCCCGTCTCGTCCCCGACGCTGTTTCCGCCTGAATTGTAACCTGAACCGCTTCCGGGTTATCGCTTTCGGTGATCTGAAAGGAAACGGTTCCGTACGGAAAACGATGTGTACCGGTTCGGTCCTTTTGTCCCTGTATCACATGACGGCTTGACAGCAGCGCGCCGTTTTGAAGCAGGTTCTCACCGATCCAGTACTCCCCGGCCTCTTTTGCAAAGGTTTTTCGGGTGATGAAATCAGATGAAGTATAGCTGATGACAAGTAAAACCGCGGCAGAAACAAACAGAACCGCTGGATATATAAACCCGTCAGATTTGTACATTTAATCACCTTTTAAAGAGCTGTAAATCGGAATGGCCGCCTGGTTCTTTTTACCTGTAACGTTTGAGATCTCTAATAAAAGCAGGCCGTTTTTCACACCAGCCGTTAAAGATGCCGCATGATGCAGGATCGGCACGTGGCCTTTTCCGTTTACTCTTTTCCTTATCATCGTATGGTAGATTTCAAAACGCACTTCTTCGCCTCCTGTTTTCCGGCAGCTTAATGCCCGTCCGCCGTCCGCCGGCTTTACAGTCTCGGCCTGTTTACATTCATTCATGATCTGCTGAACGGCAATATGATATTCCCGGCTGTCTATTCCGCCGTTATCGTTTTGGCCTGATAAAAACAAATGTAAAACCGGGCTCAGGGTGCTTGATAAGAAGAGACAGACTGCCAAGGAAAACAAAACATTAAGAAGCGTAAAGCCAGTCTGTTTTGAGAATGCTGAGACACATTTCTTTTTCGCCGCGGACAGCCGCACAGACTTTGTAATAATCACCTTCCTCCTTCCACGTCACACCGGGAGACGGCTGCTTTTTTCCGGACATCATATAAGCGCTGATACATTCCTGGAGAAGCTGGCGCGCTTTTTGACGTTCCTCTGTTTTCAGATTATCCGTCAGCATGTCCGTCCAGACCGGAACGATAGAAATCATAAGAAACAGCCAAATGGCCATTGCTGATAGTGTTTCAATAGTAGAGAACCCTTTATTTCCGTTCTGCATGGACATTTCCGCTCCCTAGGTAAACTGTTATTTCATAAGTGACCCCTGCGTGCTTCAATTGAATCTTTCCGCCGGAATTCGGATGGCCTTTTTCATTAAATTCAAGGCTCTCCGGCAAGGTCATAAGTGTAATATGAAGCGAATCAAATGAACGCTCGACAGCCTTTCCGGCTGACTGGAACTTGTATTTATGCTCTTTTGGGAGAAAAATGATTTTTGTTCTTTTATGCTCTGCGACAGCCGTTTCCTGTACAAGCTGAATATCTTTTTGGAGCTGTTCCGTTTTTTGCCGAACGGCCAGATGGGTATAAACCGGCGGAAGCGCCGTGAACAAGACCGTCAGCAGAACGGACGCCAGGCTTAACACAATCAGGCTTTCAAGAAGGGTGAATCCGCTTTCTGTCAGCCTGTTATTGTTCAACTGTAACTTCCCCGCCGCTAATTAAAATCTGTTTTCCATTCGGACAGGCTGTATTCTTTTTAATATATCCCTCTGACTGTAGGTCTTTCATATCCGGCATTTTTCCTTCATGGTCGATTTCGTACGCCGTCACTTGGGCTTTCACCATATTCTGCAGTCCTTCACAGCCTTTATGCTGTATGCTTTGATTATGTTTTGTAACGTTAGGAATCGTTATTAAAAGCAGAATTGAAACGATAAATAACACGATCAGCATTTCAATTAAAGTAAATCCATCTTGGTTTTTCAGACGAAGCACTCCCTTACATTTGGTTCATCATCTGGTACATCGGCATCAGCATTGACATATAGACAATCAGAATCATACCGGCCACAACGCCGTAAATGACAGGCTGGAGAATGCCTGTATACTTCTCCGCGTTTTGTTCAAGGCGCTCCATCATAAACTGACTGTACGTATAAAGCTCGCGATGAAGCCTGCCGTTTGCCTGTCCGTGGCTGACTGCAGCCGCTAGATCTTTTTCATAACACGGATGCCCGGAAAGAGCGGATTCTATTGTCTCACCTGCTTTCAAACGTGTAATGAGCATATCCGCTTCTTCACGATAAAAAGGCAGAAAAGATTGTTCCTTAAAAGCCGTTAAGCTGTCATAGATAGAAAGACCGGATTTCAGAAGACTGCTGAGCTGTAAAGAGAAAAAATAGCTGTTAAAAAGAACGGCTACTTTTCCTATTAAGGGGATTTTCACAACAATAAGCATTTTGTCTTGCGGGGATTTTTTCTTACATAAAAACCAAACGAACAAAAACAAGCTGAGAGCGGCTGACAGCACCAGTGCGCAAGCTTCGTGAAAATGCTGAAAAAACGAAAAAATGAAACTGACGCAACCGGAAGTATTCATATTCATTGATTGATAAATCCCTGAAAATTGCGGGATGATCATACTTTGCAGAATATAAAACATGACAAAGACGGAGCAGATTAAAAACATCGGATACCGGAGCATTTTTTTGACTTGATTCGTCTGCATGAGCTTTCTCTGTAACAATTCGCCGCTTTGTTTCATCGCCCCGGGCAATTCTCCGTGTTTTTCCGCGAAATAGCAGATAGAGACGGCTTCTTTATGAAAAGACAATGCCTCAAGCACTTCGTAAAACGCATCGCCTTCCCTCAGCCGGCGGATTCCGTCCGTCAGCTCTGCAAGCTGGCGTTTATGAAGCTGGAGTTTCAGCAGTCTGAGCCCTTCGATCAGACTGTACCCTTTTTCGGTCATTTCGCCGAGCCTTTTCAAAAAAGCCGCTTGATCCTTCAACGGCCAGGTTCTTTTAATCCGCTTCATGATACACCCACCGATCGTAGTTGTCAGTCGTGACATAGCCGAGCGCGATTCCTTTTCGGATCAGCCTGCGGAGCGTCTGATATTGAAAATTGGCGTGCTCTCCTTTTGCTTCCTGAAAGCATTGGGTGAGATTTTTCCCGTAAAGCAGTTCATAGATTCCCGCACGGCGCGTCTCCCTGTACAGCCAGCAGTACACGGAGCAGTTTTCCGCTTTGCAAAACGGACACGTTAAATCAACCAGACGCTGAGCGGCAATGGCAATAACGGTTTGTTCAATTTCCGTCATGTTCACCCCAAACTCCAGAAGCCTGTATATAGCGCCCTTAGCATCTCTTGTATGCAGGCTTGAAAGAACGAGGTGCCCCGTCATAGCCGCGCGGACTGCGATTTCAGCCGTCTCGGCATCCCTGATTTCCCCTAAGATGATCATATCGGGGTCATGTCTTAAAATCGCTTTTAAACCGGCGGAATATGTGACTCCGGCTTTTTCATTCACCTGAACTTGTAAAACATCTTCATCTCTCGTTTCTACGGGATCTTCAAGCGTGACAATCCGCCGGTTAAAATGACGTTTTGCATAATTGACAAGCGAGTAGAGAGTGGTCGTTTTTCCAGATCCGGTCGGACCGGTAAAAAGAATCAGGCCGTGGGAATGCTTCAGAAAGGACAATAGTGCGGCGCCTGCCCCCGGAAATAAGGACAGTTTATCCAGAGGGGGAATCTGCCGCTTAGGCAAAAGCCTGATGACAAGACTTTCATCATTCATTGTCGGTAAGGTTGACATCCTTAAATGAACGGTTTCGGATGGAAGCGGCAGAGACAATGATCCGTTTTGCGGCTTTCGTCTTTCTCCTATATCCATCGCCGATAAAAACTTAAAATGAGAAATAAGCCTTACGCATTCCTCTTTTTTTAAAACTCTTTTTTTCACAAGAGCATGACCAATGCGAAAATGAATGAAAGCATCCCTTTCACGCGGCACAATGTGTATATCTGAAGCTCTTGCCGTATAGGCCTCGTTTATAATGTTCCTGCTGTATGTTTCAATATTCTCCATAAGACTTCCCTCCTTCCGACACGTATTGTAAATCAAATAGACAAGAGCCGGCAAAAGAGAAATAATGCTTTTTACACAGTGTAAAACGTAAAAAAATCAAAAATCAGCTGTATGATATTGATTTACTGAATGAAATCCGGCACCATTCAGTCATTTTCGGCCGCCAAAAAAGCAGGCATGTGCCTGCTCTCCTTAGCGTTTCTTCTCTTTCCGCAAATATTTCTTTTGATTCTCCCGCAGAATATCCCCTGTCCAGCCCTTCTGCCGCAGATAAATGTAAATCAGCAGGGTGGATACGATAATAAGCACGATGGAACAAATATACGAATATTTCCAATGAAGCTCCGGCATATTATCAAAGTTCATCCCCCAGAGAGCGCCAAGTGCCGTCATCGGTGTAAAGAGAGTTGTAAAGATCGTCAATGCTTTTACAATTTCATTTCCTCTTTGAGAGGTGATGACTTCCTCGGCATGCAGCAGATTGCTCAGCTCCTGATCGAACTCATTGATATATGTAATCCCTCTCTCCATCTTTTGATGAGCCCTGAGGTAATCTTTCTGCCTGTCATTTTTCGGAAGAAACGCTTCTTTTAAAGCCATTTCCACTTTTTTAGCCCCCAGTGTAAGGCCTTTCCAAATGAACAGCTCATGGCGCAGCTTATGCACGTTTTCCAAGATTCCTTTGCTGTTGTCATCATGAATCTGCCATTTGAGCGTCCGCTGCTTGACTTCAAATTCATCCAGTCCGATCAGATAGGAATTCATCAGCTCTCCCAGCAGAACAAAAAAGCCTTCAATCGGATTTTCACAGGTTTGAATCTGCTGTGTGGCATGCTTTTCTTTTACACCGCGCAGCAGCGAAAAATCAAAATTAATCGTAAAAAAGAAGTCTCTCGTAATATAAAAGTGAAATACGGTATGGTTTTTTTCATCATCTAATCCTTGATGATAGATTAAAGATCCGAAAACCGCTTCATTATTTTGATCATTTGTATCTGCACGCAGAAAGTTTATATGATTTTCATGTTCAAACCACTTTTCGCATTGCGGCCAGTGATTGTGGTGGATCATTTTTTTTGCTTCCGCTTTTTCATGCGGACCGAGCTGGTACCAAAACCAGTCCGTCCCCGAATGTATCTTCATCTCTTGTCAGCCTCCAGTTTCGCTTTCTTGTTTTTAATTACCGTAAATGAAGCAGGCTAAACCAGGTTTGATGTTTGAGCAGCTTTCCAGAGTGGTATTATTCCGAAAAAAGGGAGGTGCAAGCCTTCCTTCGCGGAAGGCGTTACATTGTATATCATCAAACTGACTGCCATCGTATTATTTATTTTATTAACGGCGTGTTTTGTCGCCATAGAGTTTTCAATCGTTAAAGCAAGGCGCTCCCGCATCAATCAGCTCATTCAGGATGGTGTGAAAGGGGCAAAAGCAGCCAAGCATGTCATTACACACCTTGATGAATATTTATCGGCATGCCAATTGGGCATCACCGTCACCGCTTTGGGAATCGGCTGGCTTGGTGAACCGACAGTCAAAGCAATGCTTCAGCCGTTATTTTTAAAAACCGGAGTTCACGAAGCGGTTGCCCAAGTACTGTCATTGATCATCGCCTTTCTGCTGGTTACATATGTGAATGTCGTCATCGGCGAACTCGCCCCGAAAAGTTTTGCTATCCAAAAAGCCGAGCGGATTACACTTTTGTCTGCCAGACCAATCATTTTGTTTTATAAGTTAATGTTTCCGTTCATCTGGCTGCTTAACCATTCCGCCCGCCTGATTACAGCCCTGTTCGGCTTGAAGCCGGCTTCAGAACATGAAATGGCTTATACGGAAGAAGAATTGCGGGTGCTGCTTGCCGAAAGCTACCGAAGCGGCATGATTAAAAAAAGCGAGCTGCATTACGTAAATAACATTTTCACATTTGATAAGCGCACTGCGAAAGAAATCATGGTGCCCCGGAATGAAATGGTGAGCCTGCCGTTAGACAGCGGATCAGGACATATGCTCCGCGACATTATCAAAACAAATAAATATACCCGGTATCCTGTCGTAAAGGGAGATAAAGATCATGTTGTCGGCATCATCAATATAAAAGAAGTTTTATTCAGATTCCTGTCTGAAGGGGCATCGTTTACTAAACACGAGCTCAGCCCTTACATTCAGCCGGCCATCCACGTGATTGAGACGATCCCGATTTATCAATTGTTCGTTAAAATGCAGCGGGAACACGCCCATATGGCCATTCTCATTGATGAGTACGGCGGAACCGCGGGATTAGTAACCGTGGAAGACATCATTGAAGAGATCGTCGGCGAGATCCGGGACGAATTTGATACGGATGAGACACCTTCCGTTCAAAAGCTTGGAGACAGCCGTTATCTTCTGAACGCCAAATTGCTGATCAGTGACGTCAATGACGTACTCGGAACTGAGATTACGGCCGATCAAGTCGATACACTCGGGGGCTGGTTCCTTACTCAGCATATTGATGCAAAACCCGGAAGCACCATTGATTTTGAAGGGTACACATTTACAGTAAAAGAAATCGACAGCCATCATATCATTACGATTGAAGCTGACAAAGCTGAATAGCTGAGGGGGGAATCCCTCTCGGCCATTCAGCTTTATATCATCTTAATGATTCTTTTACGACAAAACCGTTTTTTGCCAGCGCCTTCGCCAGACTCTGCTCTGTTTTCACCTGAGAAAAGTCGATGCCGAGCTTCACGACGGTTTGCGCGATTTCCGGCCGAATGCCTGAGATTGTCGTTTCTATGCCAAGAAGTTTTGTGCTGTCAATCACTTTAAAAATTTGATAAGCGACCATCGTATCCACAATCGGCACACCTGATATATCTAGAAATAAATAAGAAAGCCGGAGCGAAGAACATTGGTCAAGCACCGATTCCAAAATCATTTTTGCCCGGTAAGTGTCAATTTCGCCGACAAGCGGCAAAATTCCAATACCGTCGGCAATCGGCATAATCGGCGCACTTAGTTCGTTAATCATTTCTTTTTGGGCGTTTAATTGCGTTATCGTCACTTTATGATATTCCTCTGTAAATACTTCAATCATATGGTCAATTGCTTGGTTCAGCTTCTCTCCCCATGTAAATACCGCATTTGTATCAGGCTTTTCAGACATCGTTTCACTGCATGTCTGTATGCGGTTCCAGACCAATCTCCGGAACTCCTTAAAGCTTGCGACGCTTTCATAGACCGGGACTTCATGCACGGCCCTGTCTCTTGCGAACTGCAGCGCCCACTTTGTCAGCTCCTCTTCTTCGCCGTCTTTCCCCGATAAAATGCCGGCAACGATTTCAATTAACAGGCGGTGCTGCGTTTCCGCTTTCCGCTCATCTGAAGGCCGCCCCGGTTCGTGGATGAGCAGCCATTCACGTATGATTTCGCCTGATTCTTCCATTAATACTTGAGATAATACTTCATTTAAATGTTTCACGGGTTTCCTCCATTCAAATCTGACTTGTATGTATAAACCGGCGCCGGATGCACATACTGTAATTAGCATTCGATGGGCTATAGCCAAGCGGTAAGGCAATGGACTTTGACTCCGTGATCGTTGGTTCGAATCCAGCTAGCCCAGTCCTGGAACCGCAAAAAACGAAGATTAGCTGATAATGTTTGATCAGCGGATCTTCGTTTTTTTCTTATGATACAGATTGATGTACCGTTTTTTTCTTCGTCAGCTTCATCAATTCTCCTGGATTATATCCGACAACAAGCTTTTTGCGATCGATCAGGATCGGACGCCGCAGCAGCTTCGGCTTTTCAATCAAAAGCTTCAGCACTTCATTTACAGTCATTTCTTCAATGTTCAGGTTGAGGTTTTTAAATGTTTGGCTCCTCGTCGCTAATATTTCATCAATTCCTTCGGTTGTTAAGGATAAGATTTGCTTCAATTCATCAATTGACGGTGTCTCCCTGAATAGGTGGCGCTCTTGAAAGTCAATATTGTGGGCTTTTAACCAATGTTTCGTTTTTCGGCATGATGTGCAGCTCGGGTATGAATAAAAAATAAGATCTTTCATTTTTAAAAATTCCTCCCTCGGATTATCCGTCTCTTTGTTAACATAAGTACCCTGAACTTTTTTTCGCTAAACGTATTTCAAAAAGATTTTTCGGATCTTTTTTAGAGAACGGCATAAGATATAAAACACAGGGAAAGACATAAATTCCACAATAAATATAATCATGAAAATGTTTACATTTTAACTGCCGATCTATTATAATAAACTTCAGATAGACTCTCGGGAGGGGATAAGGAATGAATCGCATGTTCCGGGTGTTAGGATTTTGGACGGGGATTTTTGCAGTCATGTTTTTTTTAGGCGGCATGAAAGACGCATCTCTTTTGTTTTTTGGACAGACGATCTTTTTTGTATTTCTTTCTTATTTGAATCTGACTGAGCGGATGTATATTTATATTTTCGGAGCGTACTTAACCGTATTTTTCGCCGGATTTACATATTACTCTATTTTTATTATGACACCGGGCGGCGGAACCCACTGACTGAAAAAGACAGACCGATTACGGTCTGTCTTTTTTCGTTTACAATGAAAATCCATTAATAAACGGATTTCGCTCCTGCTCTGTCTGGATGTCCGTTTCCGCGCCATGACCGCTTAACACAAGTGTATGTCCGGGAAGCGTGAGCAGTTTTTGATGGATGGAATCAAGCAATACGTCCTGATTTCCTCCATGTAAATCCGTCCGGCCGATGCCTCCCTGAAAGAGCACATCGCCTGAAATCACCAAATCAGCGTCCTTCACATAATAAGAAACGCTTCCAGGTGAATGTCCCGGCGTAAACAGCGTCTCCAAATGGAAAGGGCCGATGTCCAATATGCCGTCGCCTTCAATCAGCCGATCGGCGGGCCGTGCCGTGACAGCGATGCCGCGCAATATGCCTGATCCGTTTAAGGAAGAGTCCTCCAGCCACTTTTCTTCATTTTTGTGAAGATATACGGGAACATCCCATCTGTCTCTTACCTCGTCAAGCGCGCCGATATGGTCAAAATGGGCGTGCGTCAGCAAGATCGCAAGCGGCTTCAAATTGTTTTCTTTTATGTAATTGTTGAGTTTGTCCGCTTCCCCGCCCGGATCGAAAATTAGACAAGATTGATCCTCGCTGACGAGAAAATAGGCGTTTGCCTGAATCGGACCGGCCGGCATTCGTCTCCATTTCACTTTTATCACCTCTTTATGTATATGCCCTTATTATGAAGGTTTTCTGCCGAAGATTCAATGAATGCGGCTGGGAAAACACTATCGACAAACAAAATGAAAACGGTTAAAATAAAATGGAAAGATTTTCAGGTTCCAATGACAAAGGGGGAGCATGATGTTACTTGTTGTAATCTTCGGCCTTGTCGCATTATTAGCTGTGTTAGGAGTCCTGCGGGCTGTCAGACAGAGAAATATCCTGGGATTTTTGTTAGCCGCCGCCACACTGGGCGTGTTCGGCTGGTTTACCGTAATGACCGTTGTTACAAGCGGATATCCGACTGCACATTAAAAGCCTGTATCCATTAGGATACAGGCTTATTTTTTATTGCTGCAAATGTTTGCTGACACTTTTGATTTTGCTCTCCAGCGTCGTTTCTTTATCACGCCTGTCATCAATGCGGATATTGGTCGCCACTCTGTGCAGCCCTTTTTGGAACGGGGCTTCGTGGATCTCCTGAATGACCGCGAACAAGTCGCTCAGCTCCCCTTCAATCAAAGTGTTCATCGGTGTGAGCTGAAATTTGATTTTGCCGGCTGCTTTGTAGCCTTCCAAAATCTTTTGCACGTCCGCTACATACTCACTGACGCTCGGTGTTTTTGTTCCGATCGGAATAATTGTCACATCTGCGATTGCCATTTGATTCAAACTCCTTTTTCATTTGTTATGATTGGTTCTGTCAGTCCTGTTTTCAGTGAAATCAGACGATCATACGTAAAGCCGTATAAAGCGTATTCCCCGTTCGGAGAGATCTGAATCGGTTCCATTTCCGTATTGTTAAGCACCGTCCGCTCCCGTTTGTCCCCCAAGTCAAAGCTGATCAGCCTGTATAACCGGCCCTCCGGCTTAAACGTGTAAAACCGCTTGTGGGTCTGATCGTAATCATATTCCATCGGCGCAAAGCTCTCATACTTTTTTTGAAGAGGAAAGCGGTGTGTCACAGATGCCGGCTTTTGGAAAAGGAACTCGCCGTTGCCGTCCGGTTTATCCGTTTGTCTGACGGCAAGCATCATACCCGGGCGGGAATCTGCCCAGATGACATGTTGTAGCACTCTTTTTTCTTTTGCCGTCTCCAGATCATAAGAATATAAAGGGCCCTCTTCCTCCGTTTTTCCTTGCTTAATATATTGAAATTCATCGGAGGACGTCCAATGGACAAAAGGGGCCTGAACGGGACTCATTTTTAAAATGCCGCGTTTCATATCGGCCGTATAGGCTGTGAAGTCCCATGTTTCAGAAAAAACGGTAATCATCATTTGGTACGGGTCATATGGATTCCAAGCCGTCTCCAGCTCATAAGAGTTAAAGGCTTTGTGATAAAGTCTTTTCCCCTGCTTGTTCATGAGCACAAGCTCAGTCTGTCCGCTGTTTGTCACCTGAACGAGAATCAGCTTTTTTTTCAGGCTGATCTTTACATTGACAATATGGCCCTTTGTTTCGCAGAGCGGTTCGGATTTTCCGCTGAAAAGGTCATATTTCATCAGCTGATTATGTGCTGTATACAGAATGGTCCTGTTATCCAGCCATCCTTCCGTTTTCTCCGCTTCATTTTTACTGAGCGGAACGATTTTTTGTTCTGCTGCTTTTGCTGAGACGTCTGTGTCAGGCTGCTGATGAGATGGTTCACAGGCCGCTAAACACAGAACGAACGCGGACAGCAGAACACAACACAAGTATCTCACCAGCCTTCCCCCCATTCTTTTCTATTGTCCCATATTTGTTAATATAAACAAATGAGAAATTTCACAGATGTCTCAAAAAACAAGCGCCCTCCACAATATTCCTTCCGTCGCTTGATAAATATCCGAAAACTGATGAAAAGGCAAAGGATTTTTCCCCTTCCCGAGCTCAACGGTATAGCCCTCTTTTCCGTATTGCTGTATAAACCAATCCCTGAAACCGGCATGGCTGTCAATGGTTTTTACACCTTGATAGCGGTTTCCGCTTATCGCTTCGAACTCCCGGATGACCTCACATGATTGCTCCGGTTCACATCCTTCGTACCCCCAATAAATCTCTTCTCCCTGTGTATGAAGCGCGATCAGCCTGTCAGGCGGCTGCTCCGTTATCAGCCGGTGCATCGCCTGCGCCTCCGGTTCAGTGAGCGGCGCCGTGCCCGGAAAATCACGGTACGAGGGAGCCTTCGGTTTGCGCCTCTGTTCAATCTCCCAATTCGATGGGAAATGTTTATTTAAATCAACGCCGTTTATATTCGCCTTCCATTCGCGGAAATCCGGGCGGTGCTCATTTAATTCATTGAGAAATTCATTTTTTTCTGATAAATCTTCACATCCGTAAAGTACGAGATCCACACCGTCAGGATTTACGAGCGGAACGAATGATAAGGATGTCCGGCTGAATATATCAATAGCGGAAAGTCCGAAAACCGTTTTATTTTCGCATAATGCCGCGCAATATTCTTTGCACCATTTAATCGCAACCGACGTGGTAATCCATTCATTGGCATGAAAAGAGGCGTTTACATGCACGTTTCTCTCGGCCGTATCCGCGCCTATTCTCAGCTCATAGAGCGGTTTTCCCAAAACGGAACTGCCGATTTTACGGCACGTGACAAACGGAAAGACATCCGTTATTTTCTCAATTTCTTCATAAACCGATTGAGAGCCGTACACCTTTTCTTCCTTCACCCATTGATCAGCGGAAAGAATGCTTTCACAGTGCCGGATGTATTGCGAAAGCCCGCTAAGCGTTTCTATCGGACATTCTGGCTGACTGCTCACGAGGAAGCCGGGACAAAATAATTCATCGCTTTCCGCCGTTTTATTGGCGTCTTCCAACAGTTTTTTATCAATTGAAAGCACCTGTGCAACATCTTTCATATGCCGTTTTATTTCAGGTTTGACACGAATTCCCGCCATGTTCATCCCCCTTTTTTAAAACTATATGACAGGGGAGATAAAAAAAGAAAGCCGCCCGCTATATGGGCAGGCAGACTTTCTCTAGCAGTTTTGATATTTAAGCCATTCATTTTTGGCAATCCATGCTCCGCCGATGACTCCGGCGTCATTTCCCAGTGCCGCAATCGAAATATCGGCTGCTTCCGCAGAACGCGGGAACGCGGTGATTTTGAAGGTCTCTTCCACTTTTGACCGCAGTATTTCGCCTGCTTTAGACACGCCTCCGCCGAGCACGATTTTCGTCGGGTTCATGGCGCTTGCCAGATTTCCGAGCACGAGGCCTAAATGTTTTGCGACATAATCAACGACTTCAAGCGCTGTCTTATCCTGCTGTTTTGCCGCATCGAACACGTCACGTGCCGTCAGATCACGCACTTGCAATAGCGAAGAGTCGGAAACCGACGCAAGTTTTTCTTTTGCGATGCGGACGATGCCGGTTGCGGACGCAATCGTTTCGATACAGCCGGATTTTCCGCAGTTGCACGGAGCTCCCCCTTCCGGAATGCTGCAAATATGACCGATTTCTCCGCCGGCCCCGTTTTTACCGTGAACGATTTCGCCGTTGACGATGATGCCTCCGCCGACACCGGTTCCGAGCGTCACCAAAATGACATCTTTGGCTCCGTCACCTGCGCCTTTCCACATTTCTCCGAGCGCCGCGATATTGGCATCGTTTTCAATAACGGCCGGAATACCCGTTTCCGCCTCGAGATGGTCTTTCAAAGGATAGTTTTTCCACCCCATATTAGTCGTCTCATAAACCATCCCCGTCGCTATTTCCACGGGTCCGGGCGCTCCCATGCCGATCCATTTCAAGATTCGTTTCGGCTTGTTCAATTCTTCCAGCTTCTGGTCAAGCGCTTTTGCAATCGTGACCGTTATAGTGTTTCCTGTCTTATCGGTCGGAACCTCCCATTTATGCTGGATTTCACCGTACATATTGATAAAGGCCAGCTTGATAGTTGTTCCGCCAAGATCAATCCCCGCAAACCATGTCTCTTCCATAATGATCTCCTTTTCTTATTAAATCCTGCTGTTGTCTCTTCTTTTGATCCTCTCAGATTCCTGCTGTAGAACTCCGGAGGCCTTCAGCCATATGTCTCTTTCAATCACGTTTGACAAGTACATTTCCTTTAATTCATCTTTCATAAAGTCAATTTCAGCTTGTCTGTCACCGAAATACACGATATGTCCGAATGACTTAAACAGCTGCTGTACGTCATAAAATGAATTCATCTTCTTCACCATTTCTTTTCTTCTCAGTATAAGCGTATTTCATCTCTAAAGCAGGCGTCAAGTAAAAAACAATTGGATAAAATTCACTTGTGTCTTTTTGGTAAAATCCATATTCATAATTGTAAAAAAACACTCATTTATGCGTTTTTCTGTTACAATACTTTCGTGCCCAAAAGCACAAAAGGATTAAAGTTTGATGGGGTGTTGTTTTGAAACAAGAAAAAAGGCTGACGTTCATTTCAGCCATCGGTTTATTTGTTTTAATGTTAGCAGTCATTATTTCCTGCCTGTTTTTCTTTCATACGGAGCCGCATATGCCGCTGTTTTTTTGTGTCATTATTCTGTCTCTGGCAGGTTTGCGGCTCGGTTTCTCGTGGGGCAGTCTTGAAAAAGGAATTGTCAGCGGATTGAAAAACGGTGTACAGCCGATTATCGTGCTGGCTTTGATCGGTGTGCTGATCGGTGCTTGGATGTACAGCGGGGCCATTCCCGCCGTCACCGTTTACGCTTTATCGATTATACAGCCGAGTCAGCTGCTATTGACCGCATTATTTTCATGCATGATCATCAGCACACTTGTCGGCTCAAGTCTGACAACTGTCAGTACAATCGGCGTCGCGCTGTTAGGGGTGGCAAGCGCGGCGGGAGTTCCGCTCGAATGGACGGCGGGAGCAGTCATTTGCGGGGCCTGTTTCGGTGATAAAATGTCACCGATGTCCGACACGACGAATTTTGCCGCCGGTATCGGCGAAATTCCGATTTTTAAGCATATCCGCCATATGATGGGCACGACCGTTCCGGCACTTTTGATCACAATCGTTCTTTTTTATATTCTCGGTTCATCCGTTTCAATAAATGCCGCTTCAACACAAAATATTGAGGCAGTCATTTCCGGAATTAAAGAGGCCGTGCACGTTACGCCTTGGTCGCTTCTTTCACCTCTTTTGGTAATCATTTTGGCGGTCAGACGGGTTTCCGTTATTCCGGTGCTTACCGCCGGTATTATTTCCGCAGGGCTTCTGACTGCCGTTTTTATTCCTGACAGCAGCATTCAAGGATTTATATCCGCCCTGCAAAGCGGCACGGCTTTTAAAACCGGCGACCAGGCTGTAGCCAGCATTATCAACAGAGGCGGACTCCAATCCATGATGGGGTCAGTCTCTCTGATCATGATCGCCTTTGCGCTCGGCGGCCTGATGGAAAAAACAGGCCTGATCGCAGCGCTGCTTCAAGGATTGATAAAAGGCGTGCATACGAAAGGACGTCTTGTCATGGCGACCGTCTTCTCAAGCATTGGCGTAAACCTTGCGACAGGCGAGCAATACTTGTCGATCTTAATTCCGGGTCAGTCTTATAAACCTTTATATGACAAGCTCAGCATTAAGCGGCTTCACCTTGCACGATCGATTGAGGACGGCGGAACATTGATCAATCCGCTGATTCCTTGGGGAGTAAGCGGCGCTTTCATGGCAAGCGCATTAGGGGTTTCTGTCATCGATTACCTGCCGTTTACCTTTTTCCTGTACATTTCACCGATCATTTCAATCCTTCTCGGTTTCCTGAAAAAAAACTGATATTACGAGAAAAACCTGCCGTCATTACAGGCAGGTTTTTTCATGCAAAAAATCCCGCTGAAAAAACGGGATTTGTTTAAAAGGCCTGCTGAATGAACTTATTTCTGATAAACGGTATTTTTAAAAAGAGATGAATAAACGACCGTCTGATCCCCGGCTGGCTGAGCACGGTGTTCATCAGACGGTAGCGGTTTTGGTAAACGGCAAAAACAGAGACGGCGCATAATGAGTAGATCAACAATTTTTTCATTTTATCCCTCCTGCCCCTATCGTTTGTCAAACAGCGAGAATTATTCGGATGCAAGAAGTTTTTTATGCGATGGTTTCAGATTCAGTCACGATCATATCGACCGGAATATCGTGGGGCATGCGGGGAATGCGGTCTGTCAGCTGGCAGTCGAAGAGAAGCGACACGGTACGGCCTTCATAACCGGTCAGAAACCGATCATAATATCCGCCGCCGTATCCGATTCTGAAGCCTTCCCGGTCAAAAGCCACACCCGGCACAATAACAAGATCAATGTCTTTTTGAGCCGCTTTTTCAGTCAGGCTTTCGATCGGTTCACTGAGACCGGCATATACGGTTTCCAGCTGATCATCAGCAGAAAATGTACGGAATTCCATCGCTCCCGTCTGGGGGAAGCATTTCGGGATACAGACTTGTTTTCCCTCTTTCCAAGCCTGTTCAATAATCGGCCGTGTCGGAATTTCCAAGCGTTTCGAGATGGTGACGGCAATCATGCGGGCTTGTTTCCATTCTTTTAAAGAAAACAGCGTTTTGTACATGCTGCGGCTTTTTGCCTCCCATTCACTTTCTGTTATGCCGGAAAGCTTTGCTTTTATATCGGTTCTGATTTGTGCTTTCACGTTTCTCAAACCTCCCTGAAAGACAAAAAAGCCAGAACTTTATTGAAAGCTCCAGCTTTTTTCGCCGTTTAAAACAGCTTATTTTGTTTCACGGTGTAACGTAGATTTTTTATCACGTGGGCAATATTTTTTAAATTCAACGCGGTCCGGATTGTTGCGTTTGTTCTTTTTAGAAATATAGTTACGCTCACCACATTCAGTGCAAGCCAAAGTAATATTAACGCGCATTATTTTCCCTCCAAACTAAATATCATTTACTTATTCAGACTTATACATAATACCACTATAATGCACGGAATGCTAGAGCTGATTTACATGAAATGTTGTTTAAGTGCAGAAAACATCAGTTTATGTTTCTGATCCTCTGATTGACCTTGCACAAGACGCATACAAAAAATGACGAAACAGGACAAAAAAGGGCTTTCATATGCGAAATCTATAGAGAAATATCCGTTTGCCCCCCGAATAAAAAAGATTTTCCGACAAAATTCTGTTTTTTTCTCTATTTCCTTTAGAATGGCGGCGTTTTATGGTATAAAAAAGAAGGGCAAATTAATAATAGAAGGTGATGAAACGTGGAAATTGCTATTATTGCGTTGTTTATCGTCAGTATAGCGCTTATTGCATTCTCATATTCTCAAAGAGATCCGATGAAAGACGTGGAACAGGAGCTTGAAACGCTTCAGCTTTCCGCCATGCAGGAAATTTACAAGTTAAAGAAGAAAATGACGGTGCTTGAAGAAGAATTGCTGGAAACCAACCTCGTCATCCGCAAAACCAAAAGCAGCGGCATTAACCAAAAAATCGCCAAACAAATCATTTCAAAATATAACAACGGGATGTCTGCCGAAGCCATCGCAAAAGCGGAACACGTGTCTGTCGAGGACGTCAATACCATTATTAAAGATAATGAGAAGGTGCTCGTATGACAAAACGGGGCATTCAGGCTTTTGCAGCAGGCATGATGTTAGCGACGGCCGTCCTCGCCGCTGTCTTCTATTTGACTGACCATGACCAGGCAGCTGCCGTTAAAACTGAAAAAACAGCATTGACAGAAAAAGAAGTAAACAGCTACCTCGACTCTCAGCAAAAAGTCTCCGTCAAACGGGATGACTATCAAAAACTGCTTGACGCTAAGGAAAAATCGTTAAACAACGATCAAAACACGGACGCCAAAAAGAAAAAGGTCACATACAAACTTACGATCAAAGACGGAATGAGCACTGCTGATGTGTCATCCATCCTTGAAAAAGAAGGAATTATTCCTTCAGCGAAGGACTTTAATGATTACGTCATCGACGCAGGCTACCACAAAGAAATCCGCGCCGGCCATTTCAAAGTCGATTCAGATATGAGCTTCAAAAAAATCGTCAAAACATTAACCCGCTAAAAAAGCTTGCAGGCATCGTCCATTCATGGATACGGCCGGCAGGCTTTTTTAATAGGCAATTTAAAACGGGCCCGGTCAATGGCCGGGCCGTTTTTTCATCCGAATTTTCCGGTGATATAATCATGTGTTTTTTGATGATCCGGCTTGGAAAAGATTTTGCCCGTATCGCCGCGCTCTACAAGTTCACCCATATAGAAAAACGCGGTTTGATCAGAAACTCTCGCAGCCTGCTGCATGTTGTGCGTCACAATGACAATGGTATACTTCTCTTTTAAGGCCAGAATCAGCTCTTCTATTTTCCGGGTGGACACGGGATCAAGAGCAGACGTCGGTTCATCCATCAATAGGACATCCGGTTTTGTGGCGAGCGCCCTTGCGATGCACAGCCGCTGCTGCTGTCCGCCTGACAGGGAAAGCGCCTGCTGATGGAGACGATCCTTCACTTCATCCCAGAGCGCTGCTGCCTTTAATGATTCTTCGGCGATTTCATGCAGTTTCTTTTTATTTTTTTCGCCATGTATTCTCGGTCCGTACACGACATTTTCAAATATGGACTGCGGAAACGGATTGCCTTTTTGAAACACCATACCGATCTGCTTTCTTAATTCTGCCGCATCCGTCTTTTCCTTCAGCAGATTGCGCCCGTTATAAATCATATCGCCTGTCACTTTGACATTCGGAGCCATTTGCAGCATTAAGTTTAATGTTTTAATAAACGTGGATTTCCCGCAGCCGGACGGACCGATGATGGCAGTTACCTTCCGCTCCTCAAACCCGATCGTAATATTTTTCAAGGCCTGATGAGCTCCATACCATACGTTCATGCCTTGAATATCAAATAGATTCTGTGTGTGCACCGCTTCTTTTACAACGCTCACGGTCCTTCCCCCTATCCGAACTTTCCGTTAATATAGTCATCCGTCTTTTTCTCTTTAGGACTAGTAAAAATCTGTTCTGTCTGTCCGTACTCCACCACTTCTCCGTTTAAAAAGAAAGCCGTGCGGTCAGACACCCTCAGCGCCTGCTGCATGTTATGCGTAACGATAACAATCGAATAATCTTTTTTCAGTTCTGTCAAAAGCGTCTCGATTCTGGCGTTTGAGATGGGATCCAGAGCTGAGGCCGGTTCATCTAAAAGAAGTACGGCAGGTTTCATCGCAAGCGTCCGGGCGATGCAAAGGCGCTGCTGCTGGCCGCCTGATAATGAAAGAGCCGATGAATGAAGACGGTCTTTGACTTCATCCCAAAGCGCAGCTTTCGTTAAGCTTTCCTCTACCGCTTCGTCCAAAACGGCTTTTCTTCGTTCACCCGCATACTTCAGCGCATGTGTGATGTTATTGTAAATGGATTTGGGGAACGGATTCGGTTTTTGAAACACCATACCGATCTCCCGTCTGAGAGACACGACATTAATCTCTTCCCCCAAAATATTCAGTCCTTCATAAAGGATTTCCCCCTCGCTTCTTGCAGAAGGGATGGCATCGTTCATTCTGTTGATCTGCCTCAGAAATGTTGATTTCCCGCAGCCGGACGGGCCGATCAGAGCCGTCACCGCATGTTTTTCAATATCCATATTCACACGCTTAACCGCTTGTTTGTCTCCGTAGTAAATGGACAAATGATTCACTTCCAAAATCGACGACTCCGGCGAGCGCTCTGTCTGTTCCGCTTGTTCCCTGACGATGTGATCAATCATGTTTTCGCCTCTTTCCGATTAATTTGCCGTAAGCTTTTTATAAATGGCAGATCCGAGCCATCTTGCACAAAGATTAAACAAGAGCACTGAAATCACCAGCACTGCCGAGCCGCCGTTTGCTATTGCTTCTGCATCGGGAATGATCCCCTGGGTATTGACGCTCCATATATGAACCGCCAGCGTCTCAGCCGGCCTGAAAATATTTAATGGAGATGCTTCAGAAAACGGGTTTAAATCGGTAAAATTCAGCCGCGGCGTTGTCAGCCCCGCTGTAAATAACAATGCCGCCGCTTCTCCGAACACTCTTCCTGATGCCAAAATGGCTCCGGTTAAAATCGAAGGAATCGCGCTCGGAATCAGCACCGTTTTGACGGTATGCCATCTCGATACGCCTAAAGCGAGAGAAGCTTCTTTCAGTTCTTTAGGAACTGCAGTGAGCGCGCCTTCTGTCACCCGGACCATTACGGGAAGGTTAAAGACCGTTAAGGCGAGTGCGCCCCCGATAATCGTGTATCCCCACCCCGTCAGGTTCACAAACATCAGCATGCCGAACATCCCGATGACAATCGACGGAAGCGACGACAGAACTTCAATACATGTTCTGATAAAATCAGTGATTTTATTTTGCGGCGCATATTCAGCCATAAAGACGCCGCCCCCCACACCAAGCGGTATCGTGATCAGCATGGTGATGAACAGAATGTAAAAGGAGTTAAAAAGCTGATCCCGTATCCCGCCGCCTGATGCGATAGCACTTGATTTTGACGTAAGAAAATGCAATGTGATTTCTGAGACGCCATGAATCAGAATATACAAAAACAATCCTGCTAAAATCGCCGCAATCACAGCGGCGCATAAACCGAATACACCGGTGGCCAATTTATCCGTTATTTTCCGGTTCATTATACTTTCCTCCTAGATGACAAGTAGCGTATGAGCAGTATAAACAGAAACGACATGATAAGAAGAACAAGACCCATCGACCACAGCGTATTATTTTCGATACTTCCGTATGTGGTATGGCCCATGTTTAACGTGATAATCGTCGTTAATGTCCCCGCTGTATCAAGCAGGCTTTCCGGGAGAAGCTTTGTATTTCCGATAACCATCTGTACGGCGAGAGCTTCTCCGAATGCTCTTGCCATTCCAAGCACGACAGCGGTCAGCAATGTCGGAAACGCCGCCGGGATAAGCACCTTCCTGATTGTCTGCCATCTCGTCGCACCGAGCGCATATGAACCGTCACGAAGGTGTTTCGGTAATGACGCAAGCGCATCAGCGGAAATCGACGTAATAGTCGGCAGAATCATCACCGAAAGTACGATCGTTCCCGCCAGAAGACTGTGACCCGTTCCACTTGATTTAAAAGATCCGATAAACGGAACCAATACTGTAAGACCTATGAATCCATAAACGACGGACGGAATGCCGACAAGCAGCTCGATTACCGGCTGCAGCACTTTTTTTCCCCAAGTCGGCGCAATTTCCGTCATAAACACGGCACCCGCAATCCCGAGAGGCGCTGCGATCAGAGCGGAAAGAACCGTGACTGCGAATGATCCGAAAATAAAAGGCAGCGCGCCGAACTCAGGCTTTGCCTGGGTTGGATTCCAATTCAGACTTGTTAAGAATTCAATCGGGCTTACACCATTTACAAAAAAAGATTGCAGCCCCTTTATGCCGAGAAAGATGGTGATTGCCGCTGATGCCGCAATGATAATCGCCGCACATACAGACACAATCACTCTTCCGCGGACTTCATCCAATTGCCTGTTTTGTTTTGAGCTTATTAAGCGTTCGCTTACAGACTCTTTTTCTCTGTGATTTATCATTTGTTTACACTCCTATAAAGAAGAAGGACGGGGAGCCCGCCCTCCCCTCAGCTTTGCTTGCCTTTTGCGTCACGTGTGACTTTCATATCAGAGATCGGAATGTAGCCCTGATCTTTTACGATACTTTTCTGTACTTCATCGCTGTTCAAATAGTCAAGAAATGTTTTGGTAAGGCCAGATGCTTCACCTTTCGTATAAGAGTGCTCGTAAGCCCAAATCGGATATTCCCCTGTTACAACATTTTTCTCTTCGGGTTTGATGCCGCCGATTGATAAAGGCGTTACTTTGTCATCGTTTATATAAGAGAAAGCCAGATAACCGATTGCTCCCGGTGTTTCCGCAATGATTTTTTTGACTGTATTGGAGGAATCCTCTGTGATGCCCTCTGCAGGTTCCGCTCCGTCAAGCGCGTATTTGACGAACGTAGCGCGTGTGCCTGATGAATCAGGACGGTTGACGAGTGTAATCTTTTGATCTTTGCCGCCAAGCTCTTTCCAGTTTTTGATTTTGCCTGTAAAGACGTCTGCCAGCTGTTTTTTGGTTATATCCTTTACGCCCGCACCCGGGTTGACCGCAGCCGCCATCGCAACTACCGCTACACGGTGATCATTCAGGGCTTTCGCATCAATGCCTTCCTTTTCTTCAGCAAAGACGTCTGAGTTGCCGATTTGCACTGCGCCTTCAGACACTTGTGAAAGACCTGTTCCTGAACCTCCCGCTTGCACCTGCACATCAGCATCCGGATGTTTTTCCATAAACTTTTCCGCCGCTGCCAGTACTAACGGCTGCATGGCTGATGAACCAGAAATGGTTAAAGAACCTGATGCTTTTTTATCCTCACTTGCAGATTGGCCGTCCGTCTTGCCGCTTTCCTTTGCATTTCCGCATGCTGCAGCGACGATCATAACAGCAGCCATCAGAAGCATAAGCATCCATTTGTTTTTTTTCATTTCCTGAATTCCCCCTGCGTTTAATGTGTAATTTGTCCTACACGTATAGAGTAAAGGGTTCGTGTAAAATGCGTATAAATCGAATGTTAAGGTTTTGTAAATCCGGATGTTTTTTTGTATAAAAAAAACGCCCACAGACTGTGAGCGTTTCTTCTATCAGTTATTTGTATTGCCGTTAGCAGCGTCTTCCTGAATTTTATCTTCGTTTTTCTGCTTCGTATTATTATCTTCTTGTTTCTTTTTCAGCTCGAAGTATTTGTCCAAAGCTGCTCTTCCTATTTCATTCGTAATCGAATATCGATCGCTGTAATCAATATAGGCCCAAGGAACGACTACAGAAATAGCCACTTCCGGATTATCAGCAGGTGCATAAGCGACAAGAGTCGTATTATACGTTCCTTCACCCGTCTCTGATTTATCCGGACCGTCATAGAAAGATTGCGCCGTACCCGTTTTACCGGCAGGACGGTATTTCGCCGTCGCAAAATCAGTTGCGGCTGTCCCTTTTGTCATGACGCGTCTGAAGCCTGCCTGCACTTCTTTAATGTCAGCATTATTCATATCAATCTTGTTCAGTACTTGAGGCTGAACAGACTCTACAACGGCTCCGATTCCTTTTTTCGAATCAGGCTGTCTGACCTCTTTTACAAGCTGAGGTTTCAAACGATAGCCTCCATTGGCGATTGTTGATACATACTGTGCCATTTGCAGCGGTGTGAACGTATCATACTGTCCGATGGCAAAGTCTAACAGAAGACCGGAAATCCGCTGTGTCCCTTGATACCCGGTCGCTTCATTCGGGAGATCAATTCCCGTCTTCACTCCTAGACCGAACTGACTGAAGTAGTATCTGAAAGTATCAAATGCCTTCATATCAAGCGGCAGGGACTGGCCTTTTTTGTATTCCCCTTTACCGACGGCGATCGCCGTTTTAAACATGAACACGTTTGATGACTCCTGAAGCGCTTTTTGGATATCAACAGGACCTAAATTCGTCCATGATTTTTTCGGGTTTTTACTACCTTTGAAATACAAAGGCTCATCCTGAAAAACGGTGTTCAAATTAATCGCGCCCGTCTGGAGTCCCGTCAATACCGTCGCTCCTTTGACCGCCGATCCCATTGCATAGGAGGACGTCATTGCGCCAAGGGCGTAATCATTAATTTTGTACTTTCCATGGTCATTCGTAATCTGTTTGCCGGCCATCGTCAGCACTTCGCCGTTTTTCGGGTTCATCATGACGACAAAGGCCCGATCAAGAAGCTTCGTGCTCGGTCTCGCTTTGGCCGCTCTTAAATTTTTCTCAATGATTTTTTCAACGGACTTCTGCAGGTCCATATCAATGGATAACACAAGGTCTTTGCCTGCCTGTCCTTTTGAAATCACTTTGCTGCCCGTGACATTTCCGGATGAGTCAGTTAAGTTCTGCACTTTCTCTTTTTGCCCCTGCAGCAGGCTTTCATATTGATATTCTAAATAGCTTTTTCCGACCCTGTCATTCCGGCTGTATCCAAGTGACAGATAGTGATCCAGCAGGTTGGACGGAAGACCTTCGTTCGAACTGGATACACTGCCGAGCAATGTCCGGATCAGACTTTTGTAAGGATAAGACCGCTCCCAGTCAGACGTCACGTCAACCCCCGGCAGCTCATCTAAATGTTCGCTGACGACGGCCATTTCTTTTGCTGACACTCCTTCATTTTTGATGTATTGAGGCGTCAGTGAGTAGCCTGAATCCATCTGCCTTTTGATCGCGAGGATCTGCATATCTTTTGAAGTGAGTTCATTCAGCTGTTTGTCCGTAATGCGTTTCAGCTGGAGCTGGTATAAATCATCATCAGACAGTTTTTTGTCTTCAGCTTTTTGCTTTTCTTTGGCCGTAATCAGTTTTTTCGCTTCATCAGGCCTCGTTAACATCCAATAGTCTTTTTTATCGCGTTCAGTCACCTTTTTGGTGCTTACCTTAATCATACCCGACAGTTTTTTTGCGATTTTTAAACGCTGTGCCTGGGTGGTTGAGGCTGAACGTGTATATGTAATCGCATTTAATGCTTTATTCGTTACGATGGGATTAAGGTTCCGGTCGTATATTTTCCCTCTCGGAACAGCTGTGCTGACATCAGACTCTTCTTGCTTATTGGCGGCGTTTTTATAGTCATCACCCTGAACGATCTGCTTGATGCCAAGCTCGACGATAATCCACGTGAAAATAAGAAACGCGGCCAAAAACAAAAAATTAAGCCGGATCGGCAATGATTTTTTCTTTTCTTTGCTTACTGCTATTTTCTTTTTATTTCTCCTCATGACATCACCTTTTCTTATTTACAGAAAGAAATGACACCTTTTGTTCAGGTGCCATTTTTCATTCTAAAGGTTTTTTCGATATTTTTCTACAGATAACCCTTTTATCTTTCTCCTTTTATAAAATTCGGTTCACCCGCCTGTTTTTGTCGGTCCTCTTCCACTGTTTCATCAGAAGTTTCCGTATCCAGTTTAACGTCTTTGATAAAGTAATAAATCAGCGGATGACCGGCTCCGAGCAGCACGAGCGCCGCCGGTATTCCCACTTTTTCCTTCAGCAATGTTACGATCAAAAGGAAGCACAGGATGGAAACGATCCGGCCTGCATTTAAAAACAATTCCCTGAGCACGATGTACTCAATTCTGGCCTTCCTGGCAAGCCGCGCCCGGCCTATTACATCATATGTAAGCGAGACATACGGCACGAGCAGAACAGGATAGCCGATCGCAATAAACACTCCGTATATAAGAAGCGTCGTAAAGCTCATATGAAAAATAATGAGAAACAGGGCGCCGTACACAATCAATCCGCCGATAAGAATCGCCTTTTTACGCGATCTTTTTTTGATGAGCCTTGATGCAAAATAGTAAGCAAAAAAAGAAACAGCGGAATTGACAAGACCGAATGTCCCGAGCGCCAGCTCACTGTTTGTCGCAATGAACACAAATACGCTGATTAAAAAAACAAAAATCCCTTCTCTCAAGCCTTGAAAAAAGTGCGCGTTTGTAATCCGGCGCCAATTCAGATTCGTGTGACGCTCATCATAAACTTTTTTCAGCATAAACCGGCCTTTCGACTCTCTCCGCTTGAGAAAAAAGCTCATGACCACGGCAAGGGCAAATAAGCCGAGCGACAGGCTGAAAATGACTGTATAACCCGTATTGTTTTGAAGTCTTGAGATGACAAACCCGGCCACAATCGGACCGATCATCCCTGCCGACGAAGATAAAATGCCTAAAAATCCGTTGAAAAAATCTCTCGTTTCAGGTTCCGTAATTTCGAAAGTCAGCACATTAAAGGCCAGCCAGTAAAAACCGTATCCCACTCCGAGCACGGCACCGATCAAAATGAGGCGGGAAGCCGCATTTTCCCCGGCAAGGAGCACACTTAAATAAAAAGCCGCCAAAAAGATAACACCGAACCTGAGAATAAACACCCTGTCAATTTTTTTAGCCAGCCGGCCCGCCAGAAGAAAGGTAATCGGCTGCATCGTCACGACCGATAAATTGTATATGGCCAAATCAATGAATTTCCCTGACTGTTTCCATAAATACACATTGACAAATGTATTTGACAGCGCGATGCCTAATGAGTAAAGGCCGCCAATCGTCAATAACAGCAGCAGACCTTTATTTACTTCAATGTCGCCGATAATTTTTTTTATTTTGCTCATCATTGACTCCCCTTTACTACACATTAGTCTGTCTCACTCAAACTGAGATATGTAAAAAGGAATCAAAGTCAATAAAAAAACAAGGCCTCCCTCGGGAGACCTTGTTTGATCAGAACGATTTATTTTGCTTCGCTGTAAAGACGGGCAACTTCATCCCAATTTACAACATTCCAGAAAGCTGAAATGTAATCAGGACGGCGGTTTTGGTAGTTCAGGTAGTAAGCGTGCTCCCAAACATCAAGACCGAGGATAGGCGTTTTACCCTCTGAAAGCGGTGAATCTTGGTTTGGCGTGCTTGTAATTTCAAGTTTGCCGTTGTTTACAACAAGCCAAGCCCAGCCGGAACCGAAACGGCCGGCAGCCGCTGCAGCGAATTTTTCTTTAAATTGATCGAAGCTTCCGAACGTGCTTTTGATCTCTTCAGCAAGCTCACCAGTCGGTTCGCCTCCGCCGTTTGGAGATAAAAGAGTCCAGAATAAAGAGTGGTTTGCATGTCCGCCGCCATTGTTGCGGACAGCTGTGCGGATATCCTCCGGCACTGCGTTTAAATCTGCGACAAGCTCTTCTACAGATTTCTCTGCAAGAGCTGATCCTTCGATCGCTTTGTTCAGGTTTGTAACGTATGTGTTATGGTGCTTCGTGTGGTGAATCGTCATTGTTTCCTTATCGATATGCGGTTCTAAAGCATCATAAGCGTAAGGCAGTTCTGGAAGTTTGTAAGCCATAATTTTTTCCTCCTTTAAATATATGTACTGAAATGCCGCTTTTAGCGAACTTTTCTAATCTCAATGTAACAAAAGAAAGCATGGTAATCAATGAAAAAGCTCACAATCCGACGATTCCAGCAGACATATTACACTTTATCCGTTCACGGCCGAAATTAAACCTTCTAAAGCACCGTCCATAAGAAGTATCCAATCATAAAGAGCTGAATGACTCCTTTGGCCGCGACGCTTGTTAAAAAGCCGATTAACGAGCCCAGTCCCACTTTTGCCGCAGACTTGATATCCTTTTGATGAACAAATATCTCAGCGCAGACAGCACCGATAAACGGGCCTAATATAATGCCTGCCACGGGAATAACGAAGGGCCCGATCAATAATCCGATCGTGCTCCCCCAGATCGCCGCCCTGCTTCCTCCGTACCTTTTGATGCCAAGTAAGTTTGACACATAGTCAGCTGCGAATAAAACGGCCGCAAATACCGCCTCAATGAGCCAAAAGAGGTAAGAATAAGGACTGAAAGAAAACAGAAATCCGTAGAGGAGAAAACCGGCCACGATAAATATAACGCTTGGGATCACCGGATAGACAAGACCGATGAAAGCAATGACGAAGACCGCAATAATAATCAGCCAATACAAAACACTCATGATTTAAACACCCTCCTTTGTTTTACGGAGCATTACTGCTTCCGTTTTGTCTTAATATGTATGATTCCTTACCGCCGCTTTAAATACTCTCACTTGTGTTCATCTCCGGTGAACGATACAATAAGCAACATATACCAGTTTAGGCTAGGAAGTGAAGATGTTGAACATATTTACGGCTTTATTGAAAAGTACATACTCTCCGGCAGATATTGCAAAAACACGGTTTCAGGGGATAGGAAAAGCGATCCTTTATGTATTTTTGCTGTCTGTCCTTTTTACGCTGCCGAGCGCTTATTACCTTTGCTCAGGCACCGTAAACTCAATGAACGGTTTCAAAACCGTGTTAGAAAAAGATTTCCCTGATTTCAAAATTTCAAACGGTGAATTGCAGACGAAAGCTTCCGCCTCTAAGGAAACGGAAGCGAACGGTTTTGTCATCGTGTTTGATCCCACTGATGCGTACGGCGCTAAACAAATAGCGGCGAAACAAAATGCGATCGGCATTTTGAAGAATAAAATGGTGCTTGCAGTAGACGGACAGGCGACAGAAATGAATTATTCATTAATGCCTGCTGATATCACTAAAAGTGAAATCATATCAGCTTTAAACCAAAATAAAACGATGATCGTCACCGTCCTTTCCGTTTTGCTGTTCATTATGACGGCGGCCGGCAAATTCATTGAAGTCTCATTTCTCGCCGTCATCGGCCTGATTATAAAAAATGCGCAAAGAAAGACATTGAATTATCAGCAGCTTTGGAAGCTTTCAGCTTATTCCATTACGCTCTCCACCATATTCTTTACGATTATGCGCGCGCTTGTCATTACGGTGCCGAGCGAATTTTTAGTGAATTGGTTTGTAAACTTTATCATCCTTTTCCTCGTCTTAAAAGAGATACCGCCAAGAAAGACTGCTGTGTAACAAAGACCGCCCCGGCGGTCTTCTTTTTTTGTCATGAACAAAATGGGACAAGCATACAATGAAGTAAACATGTATGCGGGAGGCGGTTGGAATGAAGCGGCTTACTTTTGTATTCGGCAGTTTATTTGTGATATTTATTATCTTTTATGATCTTAAAATCGGCACGATCCCTTCTCAAGGCCTTCCTGCATACGCTGCGGCGGCTCAGCCTGCAAATCAGGAAACATCATACAGAACGGTTACGGTCAAAAAAGGTGATACGGTAATGTCGATCGTCGGCGCACATAAAGCGCCGGATGATATTGTACAAGATTTTGAAGCGCTGAATCCGAATGTGAAAGCAAACGCCATTCAGGCGGGCACCGCTTATAAATTCCCCGTCTACCGTAATTAAACGTTAATTTCTTGTCAGTTCGGCAAATACACTGTTACAATATAATATGTAAATAGAAGTTGCCTGACATGTAAAAGGCTCAGCCTGCAGAAGCGGTAACTACAATTAAGGAGCGATTGACAAGTGAGTGAAATCACACATCGTACAAAAACGCGTCCCGTCAAAGTGGGACCTTTAACAATAGGCGGAAATAACGAAGTCGTCATCCAAAGTATGACGACGACCAAAACACACGACGTAGAAGCAACAGTGGCGGAAATCAACCGTTTAGCCGAAGCCGGCTGCCAAATTGTCCGGGTGGCATGCCCTGACGAACGCGCGGCGAACGCAATTGCCGACATCAAAAAACGAATTTCCATCCCTCTCGTTGTCGATATTCATTTTGATTACAAGCTCGCATTAAAAGCAATTGAGGGCGGCGCCGACAAAATCAGAATCAACCCCGGTAATATCGGCCGCCGTGAAAAAGTGGAAGCGGTCGTAAAAGCGGCTAAAGAAAAAGGAATTCCAATTCGGATCGGCGTAAACGCGGGATCATTGGAAAAACGAATTCTTGAAAAGTACGGCTATCCGACTGCTGACGGCATGGTTGAGAGTGCGCTTCATCATATAAAAATTCTGGAAGACCTTGATTTTCATGACATCATCGTCAGCATGAAAGCGTCTGACGTCAATCTCGCCATAGAAGCATATGAAAAAGCGTCAAAAGCATTTGATTATCCGCTCCACCTTGGAATTACAGAATCAGGCACGCTGTTTGCAGGAACGGTAAAAAGCGCGGCCGGACTCGGAGCGATATTAAGCAAAGGAATCGGAAACACGCTCCGGATCTCCCTGAGCGCCGACCCTGTTGAAGAAGTAAAAGTAGCCAGAGAGCTGCTGAAATCATTCGGTCTCGCTTCAAACGCAGCTACGCTTATTTCTTGCCCGACATGCGGACGGATCGAAATTGATCTCATCAGCATCGCAAATGAAGTCGAAGAATACATTTCTAAAGTCAAAGCGCCGATTAAAGTAGCCGTTCTCGGGTGCGCCGTTAACGGACCGGGCGAAGCAAGAGAAGCCGATATCGGTATTGCCGGCGCCCGCGGCGAAGGACTTCTTTTCCGCAAAGGCCAAATCGTCCGCAAAGTCCCTGAAGAAACAATGGTCGAAGAGCTGAAAAAAGAAATCGACAAGCTGGCAGAAGAACACTACGCAAAGCTTGAAGCAGAAAAAGCAAAAGCAGAACAAGAAACACAAAAAGCTTGACGGATAATCCGCCAAGCTTTTTTTTGCGTGTTAGAAAAACGGTGTAATGAAGATGCCCAGCACAAGGGAAACAATACCGATTCCCATCGCCCAGCCGCCTAGAGCGCCCGCTCCTCTTCTTCTGGCGATATAGCCGACGATAATGCCGCATGCCCCTAATAAAACTGGGAGCACGAACAGGGAGATGATAGAAATAGCCAATGCTGCATACCCTATACCCCGGCCTTCGCTTACTCCGTCCCGGTTATCATCGCGGTCTGCTGCCCGGTCAGAAGCACGATATGGCTCTGAAATTTCGGCCGCTGTCTCTTCTGAATAAACATCACGCGTGATATCCGTTCCTTCCGATCCATGATCCACATAGTAGTCGTTGCCTTTTCGATTTTCGTAATCGTATGCCACCTTCAATTCCCCCTTTTTCTTTTATGAAAGGAGCTTTTTTAGTTTCCGCGTTTTTCACGGAATCATGTTTGCTAAACTTTGCTGGTATTGTCAATTGTTTATGTTACACTTGAAGGGATGAAAATATAGGAGTGTGGACATGTTACGGTTAGGTATAGATATTGACGGCACGGTTACGGCACAGGATACATTTGTCCCTTATTTAAACCGCTCATTTCATCTTTCCATTACCTTGGATGATATGACTGATTATGATCTGACCAAGCTTTTGAACATTACAGCTGAGGAATTTTGGGAATGGATGAATGTTCATGAAGCAGCCATATATAAAGAAGCGCAGCTCGCGGAATTTGCGAAGCAGGCGCTGGACGGACTGAAAGAAGAGCATCGCCTCATTTACATTACGGCAAGACGCAGCCACTTAGAAGATGTCACGCTGGACTGGTTTGCAAACCGGGACGTTCATTACGATCACATTGAGCTTGTCGGGAGTCATCACAAAGTGGAGGCCGTCAAAAAACACGGCATTGACCTGTTTTTCGAAGATCACCACGGCAACGCGACAATGATCGCAAAAGAAGCAGGCATTCCGGTTATCCTTTTTGATTCCCCTTATAACCAGCTCCCCACCGATTCCAATATTATCAGGGTGCAGAATTGGCTTGAAGCCGTCGCCTGGATCAATAAAAACAAACACAGCCTTCAGCATGTCAGAAGCTGAAAAAACCTCCTGCTTATACAGGAGGTTTTTTATCGGCACGCCGGACAGGTGCCGTAAATTTCAAATTTATGACCGCTGATGTCATACCCTTCCAAATCATCGTGAAGCTTATCCATCGGACAGGACTCAATTTCCTTCGTTTTCCCGCAGGTTAAACAGATAAAATGGTGGTGGTGATGGGTATAAGAGCATGTAAAACGGAACAGTTTTTCCCCGGACAGCTCCGTCGTTTCTAAAATACCGAGTTCTTCATATAACGAAAGATTTCTGTATATGGTATCAAAGCTCAAACCCGGATAGTCGTCGTTTAATGCGGCAAGCACGTTTTTGGCCGTCAGATATTTATCAGAATCAGCAAAAAGCTGCAGCATGTCTTCTCGCTTACTCGTATATTTATACCCTTTTTCTTTCAGCAGGTTCAACGCTTCTTGGACGTTCATGAGGACCTCCCCTTTACAACACGGTATCGCTCCAAAAAGAAAATGGCAGCTGACTGAACAGCAGGCCATTTTCTTATGCTGTATAAAATTATACCTATAAAATGACGAAAAGTAAACGAAAGCCTAGTGAATCGCGGTTTTGAACTTACCGCCCCTCGTTTCATGGGTATTCATGATCGTAATAAATGCGTTTTTATCAATTTCAAACACAATGGATTTCAATTTAGTCACTTCAAGCCTTGTCACGACCGCGTAAATGACTTCTTTGGTTTCATCCGTATATCCGCCTTTTCCCTGAAGCTTGGTGGTTCCCCTTCCAAGCCGGTGCAAGATCGCGTCTGAAATTTCCGCATACTGGTCTGCCACGATAATGACCGCTTTTGTTTCATCGAGACCCTGAATGACGGCGTCAATCGTTTTCATGGCAATATAATAAGTCATGAAAGAATACATTGCCTGCTCCGGACCGAACACAAAACCGGCCCAAATAAAAATAAACACATTGATGAGCATAACGAATTCTCCGACTGAAAAGGGCAGCTTTTTTGTGAGAAGGATACCGAGTATTTCAGTACCGTCCATCGAGCCTCCGTTTCGGATGACAAGGCCTACCCCGAAACCGAGCAAAAGCCCGCCGAATACCGTCGCCAAAATAGGCTGGGTCGTAAAGGCCTCCACATGGTGCAAGGAGGATTCAATCAGCGCTAAACCGACGATTCCGATAACCGTAGAGATGAGAAATGTTTTTCCGATATATTTATATCCGAAAATCATAAATGGAATGTTGAGTAACACAACGAATAAGGCGAAATTGAGGAGGGGATTGGACATAAAGAGGTGGTCTAAAATTAATGAAACACCGATAATGCCTCCGTCGATAAAATTATTAGGGACCAGAAACAATTCAATACTTACGGCGGCTGAACCCGCCCCGATCAGAATCATGATGACCCTGAAGATAAAGTGTAAAAATGATTCTTTTTTGTGCTGTTTATTTGGGGTCATAAAATCTCCTTTCCTGTAATAACTATTTTAAACAGTAAGCAACTTCATTTTACCATTAAAAGCTGTAACATTTTAATAATTTGCTCAATACATTATGTCTAAAGAGGTGAAAGTATCGATGATTTTAATACAAAGAATCATTTTGCAGCGGCTCAATCAAGCCACTGCGGACGACCTGCTGAAATATTCAAAGCAATACGGAATCAGCATTACGAGAAGTCAAGCGGCTGAGGTAGCGGCTCTGATGCACGGAAAAAACATCAATATTTTTGATGAACAGGAGCGGCTTCGCCTGCTGAAAAAAGTGGAAACGATTACTTCAAAAGAAACGGCTCGGAAAGTTAACGAACTTTTCAATCAATTTTCAGGGTAAAAAAAGGAGGGGCAATTCCCCCTCCTTTTTTATTGAGCTGATATTTTTTCAAGAAGCTCCTTGTCAAACTGCTTTTCTTTCAGCATTTCGATTTCAAAACGGTACGGCGGCTTCTTATTTTTCTTGTCTTCGCCTACATACGGTGTTTCGAGGATTTTCGGAATATCGGCAAGCTGCTCGTGATGAACAATGTACTGCAGAGCGTCAAAACCGATCTCTCCGAACCCGATGTTTTCATGACGGTCTTTACGGGCTCCCCTGATATTTTTGCTGTCATTCACATGAAGGACTTTTATCCGGTCGATGCCGACGATTTTATCAAACTCATTAAGAACGCCGTCAAAATCATTGGCAACATCATATCCTGCATCATGGGTGTGACAAGTGTCAAAGCAGACGGAAAGATGTTCATTATGTGTGACGCCCGCAATGATCTCGGCAAGCTCTTCAAAACTTCTTCCGCATTCTGACCCCTTGCCCGCCATTGTCTCCAGCGCAATCTGGACGCTTTGGCCCGGATCAATCACTTCGTTTAATCCTTCAATGATCTTTTTGATGCCCGTTTCAGCACCGGCTCCGACATGCGCTCCTGGATGAAGCACGATCTGTTTCGCGCCGATCGCTGCCGTTCTTTCAATTTCAGAACGCAGAAAATCAACGCCCAGCTCAAACGTTGCCGGGTTTGTCGTATTTCCGATGTTAATGATGTACGGCGCATGCACGACAATGTCACCGATGCCGTTTTCCTTCATATGGGCGCGGCCCGCTTCAATATTCAAGTCTTCAATTTTTTTGCGGCGCGTATTTTGGGGAGCGCCCGTATATATCATAAATGTGTTCGCCCCGTATGAAACGGCTTCCTTGCTTGCGGCAAGGAGCATATGTTTTCCGCTCATTGAGACGTGTGAACCTATTTTCAGCAACCCGATTCCCCCTACTTTCCTCTGTTAGATTGGTTTCTTCTCTGCTTCTTTCTGATTTTTTCCATTTCGTAGCTCATTTTCTTTTTATAGCCCGGCTTTACTTTTTTCGGCTTTTTCACAAGACGTTTCGCCATTTGGTCAGCCTCATTTGCCGTCTTTTTGCGATTTTTACGGCGGTGGCGGTCATCGCCTTTCTTCCATTCCCCGTTTACAAGCTCCGCATAGTCAAACACAATGCCCATCTTTTCGAGTCTTGCGAGCGCATCTTCGTCAGAAAGCTCGTATATAGTCAGTGCTTGGCCTGATGAACCGGCGCGTGCGGTTCTTCCGACGCGGTGAACATAAAAATCCAGATCGTCCGGAAGCTCGTAGTTGATGACATGGCTTACGCCTTTAATGTCAATTCCTCTTGCCGCAAGATCTGTCGCAATGACATAAGTGAATTCCAGATCATTAATCTGCTTCATTACCTTTTTGCGTTCACGCGGTGTTAATCCCCCGTGCAGAAGGCCGACTCTCATGCCTTTTTCGGTCAGGTATTTCGCAATATGGTCAGCCGTGTTTTTCGTATTGGCAAACACGATGCCCAGATAAGGATTCAGATTCGACATCATATCAAAAAGCAGTTTGTCTTTATCACGCTGTTTAGAAGGAACCAAAACATGTTCAATCTTTTCGGCTGTGATCCTTTTCGGCTCAACATGAGCGTATTTCGGATTTTCCATATACTTTTTCAAAAACGGCTTCAGCTTTTCCGGAATCGTAGCTGAGAAAACAAGCATCTGCAGTTGTTCCGGCATACGGGATCCGATGTAATCAACGTCTTCTAAAAAGCCCATATCAAGCATCAGATCAGCTTCGTCAATGACGAGAGACTGCGCTTTATAGACGTTCAATGCCTGCGCTTTAATCAGATCCGCAATCCGGCCCGGCGTTCCGACGACGAGATGTGGCTGTGTTTTCAGCTTATCAATTGATTTTTGCTTGTCCGTTCCGCCGATAAAGCATTTTGTCCGGATCGGCCCGTCCTCGGCACCCTGTGTGATTTTGAGCGCTTCCTGATAAATCTGATTGGCAAGCTCTCTCGTCGGCGCCGTGATAACAGCCTGCACCGTATCAGAATCCGAATCAATCCGATTCAGAATAGGCAATAAATAGGCGTGGGTTTTTCCCGTCCCCGTCTGGGACTGCCCGATCACGCTTTCGTTTTTCAATACAGCAGGTATCAGCCGCTTTTGAATATCTGTCGGTTCATAAAAACCAAGGCGGTGAACTGCATCTATAATAAACGGTTTTAAGTTGTATCCATCAAATTTAGTTTCTTTCATTTTTCCCAGCTCCTTAAAGCGGCACATTCTGTGTCCATCATCACATTATAACCGATTTTACTTAAAAACACCATGTCTTGGGGGAAGCCTGTTTTCTGGACAGAAAAGCAAATGCCCCCTCCGATGCATATTGTAATAGCAGAGAGACAGAAAGGAGGTACAAGTATGTTTCCACAGCAGCCGATGAGAAATATGGCGCAGCAGGGCCGGCCGTTGATGAACCCGCGGATGATGATGAGAGGCAGACCGTCATTGCCGGGCCGGCAGATGATGCAGCAGGGCCGGCAGTTTTTCCCTCAGCAGCAGATGGCCGGAGCAGGTTTGAGAAACGCAGGCACAGGCGGAGGAGGCTTAAAAGGAATGCTTTCCCGTTTTTTACCCGGATCAGGAGGAAGCGCTGCCGGGTCCGCACCGGCAGCGGCCAGCGGAGGAGCAGGCGCAGGCCTGCAGGGATTGCAGGGAATTCAGAGTCTGGCAAGTCCGGCATCACTGTCGAGCATGCTCGGCAACGTTCAGAAGGTGCTCGGCGTGGCGCAGCAGGTTACGCCGATGATCCAGCAGTACGGCCCTTTAGTACGGAATCTGCCCGCCATGATGAAGCTTTACAGTCAATTAAGCAGCAGCGATGATGAGAATGAAGATAGTGAATCCGGCGAGACAAAAGAAACAGCCGAACAGGACAAAAAGGATGAAGATGAAAAAACGGACGAAACTGAAGGTGAAAACAAATCAGATGCCTCATCTAAAACATCAAAGAAGACATCTGAAAAAGCATCCGCTTCACAAGAAAAAGACGAAACTGAAGCAACATCAGCGGAACAGCCGCGTCCAAAAAGAACATCGGGCAGATCAAAGCCGAAATTATATATTTAACATTCTTTGATATCTCACGAAAGATTAGCTATAATGAGATCAGAAGAATGCAAGATTTGAGCCGTTTAACTACGGCTTTTTATATTGCCTCTACACTCACTTTTGATAGGAGGACATCTAATTGGACGTTATCAAAATCTCGCCGCGCGGCTATTGTTACGGCGTTGTTGATGCCATGGTCATAGCCAAAAACGCGGCACTCGATAAAAGTTTGCCAAGACCTATATATATACTCGGAATGATCGTTCATAATAAGCATGTCACAGATGCGTTTGAAGAAGACGGAATTTACACGCTTGACGGCACTAACCGTCTGGAGATTTTAAAGCAGGTGGAAAAAGGAACCGTTATTTTCACCGCACACGGAGTATCTCCGGAAGTAAGAAAAGCCGCTGAGGAAAAAGGACTTGTTGCGATTGACGCCACATGCCCGGACGTCACGAAAACACATGACTTAATCCGAAAAGTAAAAGCAGAAGGCTACCACGTCATTTATATCGGCAAAAAAGGCCACCCCGAACCAGAAGGAGCCGTCGGCGTCGCCCCTGAAATCGTTCATCTCGTTGAAACAGAGGAAGACGTGAGAAACCTCGATATTCAGGCTGAGAAATTAATCGTTACAAACCAAACGACCATGTCCCAGTGGGACGTCCATGATATTATGGAATCAGTCCAAGAAAAGTACCCGCACGTGGAATATCATCAGGAAATCTGCCTGGCTACACAGGTTCGTCAAGAAGCTGTCTCAGAGCAGGCAAAGAAAGCGGACTTAACCATTGTTGTCGGCGATCCGAAAAGCAATAACTCCAACAGGCTGGCTCAAGTGTCAGAAGAAATCGCCGGAACAAAAGCCTACCGCATCGGAGACATCAGTGAATTGAAGCTCGAATGGCTCAAAGACGTCAATACCGTCGCCGTTACCGCGGGCGCTTCAACACCGACACCGATTACAAAGGAAGTCATCCGGTTTTTAGAGCAGTTTGACCATAACGATGAATCCACATGGCAGCTTGAGCACAATGTGCCGCTCAAAAAAATCCTTCCGAAAGTAAAAATAAAAAACTGAGGCCCCGGGCCTCAGTTTTTTTATAGGAAGGTAAATGGATTTGTGTCTGTTTCGGAAGCGAAAATACGCACGTCGTAATTTTTCTCCCCGGCCATTGCCGTAAGCTTCTCAGCAGTTCCTTTTCTCATGATCTTTTCAGCATAATGCCCCGGGTCCACGACGTTTAACCCCATCATCATCGCATCATGCGCTACATGGAAATAAAGGTCGCCTGTCACGTAAACATCTGCACCCTTCCTCTTAGCCTGGTAAATATATTTATTTCCGTCACCGCCAAGCACTGCGACTTTTTTCACCTTGCTGGTTCGCTCTCCGACCATCCGGACTCCGTTAACGTCAAATTTTTCTTTCACAAACAGCGCAAACTCTTCAAGCGTCATGTCTTGCTGAAGTTTTCCAATGCGGCCGAGTCCTTTTTCAAGCGGGGACTGCTCCACCGGATAAATATCATACGCCACCTCTTCATACGGATGGCTTTTTTTCAGCGCTTTTATGATGGTTTTCTCCATACTGGCCGGATAAACGGTCTCAAGTCTCACTTCATGGACGAGTTCCAGCTCTCCCGTCTGTCCGATAAACGGGTCTGCCCCCTCCAGCGGTTTAAAGCTGCCGATTCCCTCAGAAGAGAATGCGCAATGGCTGTAATTGCCGATATGTCCCGCTCCGGCATTGCCGAGTGCGGTTCTTACAGCTTCTTCATAGTCTTTCGGCACATACACGGCAAGCTTTTTCAGCGGGTCCGAATATGTCGGAACGAGCACTTCTGTGTCTGTCAGGCCGAGAGCTTCCGCAAGCAGATCGTTAACACCGCCGTCCGCCACATCAAGATTCGTATGAGCCGCATATACGGCAATATCATGCTTTATACATTTCTCAATCAGTCTTCCGCCAGGCTGATCAGTGGTGATCTGTTTAAGCGGCCGAAAAATCGGCGGATGGTGAGCGATAATTAAGTCAACCTTTTTTTCAATGGCTTCATCCACCGTCTGTTCCAAAACATCCAGCGTGACCATGACGTTTTTCACCGGCTTATTCAATGTGCCGATCTGCAGGCCGATTTTGTCTCCTTCCACCGCAAAAGCCTTCGGTGAAAATTGTTCAAACAGCTGGATGATTTCCTGTCCGTTCACATGTTTAGGCATGTCCGATTACCTCCTTCAGCAGTAAGATCCGCTCTTTCAGTTCAACTAATTTTTCCTGGTTTTCATTCTTTGCGCTGCGGCTGATCTGTTCATAAATTTGTTCAGTATGCTTAAGTTCCTGGGTCCATTTCCGAAGAAACACTTCACTCTTTTCTTTTAACAAAAACGGACCGGCAAGCATTCCGGCAGCCATCGTGGTGTCCCGGTACGGCGCATCACGGTCGCCGGTTTCCGCGACGAGTATTTCATAACACTTTCCGTCTTCTTCGAGAATCACTTCGTCAATCAGTTCATAGCCTTCCTGATAAAGCCACTCTCTTATATGAACGGCATGAATATTCGGCTGCAGAATCAGCCGTTCACGCCCCGTCAGTTTTGTTTTTCCGGACTCCAAAATATGAGCGATCAGCGCTCCGCCCATGCCGGCGATTGTGATGGCGTCCGCTTCCCCCTTTTCAAGGACGCTCAGCCCGTCACCTTTCCTTACGGAGATAAGAGCGCTTAAGTCCAGTTTTTCCACCTGCTGTTTGGCGGATAGAAACGGCCCGTCTGTAATTTCACCGGCGATTGCGCGGCTTGCCAGATGATTCAAAACGGCATAGCAGGGGAGATACGCATGGTCTGACCCGATATCAGCCACCAGGGCACCCGGAGGGATATATTCCGCTACAGACTGCAATCTTTTAGATAACTTCATTTCATTCACAATATCACAACTTTTCTCAGGTTCTTTTTCCTTTACTATCATATAAAAAAACCGCCCGGAATCCAAGCGGCGGATAGAGTTTTTCATATGTCTTTTATATAGGGACAGGTAAAGCTTTATTTAATCTCAGAAACCCATTTTGCCATGTCATCCAGCTTTTCGGCCGGGACAAGGCCGGCTGGCATCCCGTTGCCGCCTTTTTCAATTCTCGTTTTAATCGCAGCGACATCTTTTCTTTTGCCGACGCCTTTTAAGCTCGGACCTGAGACACCTTCATAGTTTTCCCCGTGACAGGTGATGCAGTTCGCTTTATAAATCTCTTCAGGTGAAGCGTTTGCAGTTTCCTTTTCGGCATTTTTGCTTTCACCGCCGCTTGCGATCTGATGTGCATCTCCATTTCCTTTTACTGACAGAAAGAAAGTCAGCCCTATTCCCAGAACTGCGATGAGCAAAAAAGGAATCAGCGGATTCCACTTCATATCTCCATCCCCCTTTTTCATTCTCCCCCTATGTAAACACTTCTAATTCTAACTTATTTTTACAAAATGTAAATGGTCTCATTAAGCAAATTCATTGATTTCACAATTTATACATAAACAAAAATAACTGTTTTGTTTACCCAAAATTGTCTTTATTCTATTGTATAATGAATTGTATACGCTTACAATAAGGAATATAAATTAACTTATCCCGCTTTCCCTCTATTCAGGACATGCCGCATTTTTTCCGAACCCATTTGCAAAACACATGCTTATCCAGTAAAATAAAGGTATATTATCCATATATCTTATACGTAAAAAAGAACGGATCAACAGACCCGTTCCATTCTATTCGAGAAAATCCTTCAGACGTTTGCTTCTGCTTGGATGTCTCAATTTACGAAGCGCTTTTGCTTCAATTTGGCGAATACGCTCTCTCGTTACTCCAAACACTTTGCCGACTTCTTCAAGCGTTCTTGTGCGTCCGTCATCCAGACCGAAACGGAGACGCAGCACGTTTTCTTCACGATCCGTCAACGTATCCAGCACATCTTCCAGCTGTTCTTTCAAAAGCTCATATGCCGCATGATCCGACGGAGACGTCGCTTCCTGGTCTTCAATGAAATCACCGAGATGTGAATCATCTTCTTCACCGATCGGCGTTTCTAAAGAAACAGGCTCTTGGGCAATTTTTAATATTTCACGAACTTTTTCAGGCGTAAGATCCATGTCTTCAGCAATCTCTTCCGGTGACGGCTCTCTGCCCAGATCCTGGAGAAGCTGACGCTGCACACGGATTAATTTGTTGATCGTTTCCACCATGTGAACCGGGATACGGATCGTTCTCGCCTGGTCAGCGATGGCGCGTGTAATCGCCTGTCTGATCCACCAAGTCGCATACGTACTGAATTTATATCCTTTACGGTAGTCAAACTTTTCGACGGCTTTCATGAGACCCATGTTTCCTTCTTGAATCAAGTCTAAGAAAAGCATGCCGCGGCCGACATACCGTTTAGCAATGCTGACAACTAAACGAAGGTTTGCTTCAGCCAATCTGCGTTTAGATTCTTCGTCACCTTCTTCAATTTTTTGAGCATAGGTGATTTCTTCTTTAGCAGAAAGAAGATTTACCCGTCCGATTTCCTTAAGGTACATGCGGACTGGATCATTGATCTTTACGCCAGGCGGTACGCTGAGGTCATTAAGGTCAAATTCTTCTTCGGCTTTGGCAAGCTGTTGAATATTAGGATCTTCCGTTTCTTCATTTTCACTAATTAATTCAACACCTTGTTCTCCTAAAAATTCATAATACTCATCCATTTGGTCTGATTCAATTTCAAAGCTGGACATGCGTTCAGCAATTTCTTCATATGTTAAAACGCCACGTTTTTTTCCGGTTTCAGTAAGCTGGTCTTTTACCTGATCCAGTGTAAGTTCTGTTTCTGTCTCGTGGGTTTGTTTATCAGCCATTATGGATCCCTCCTTCCAAAGCTTGCAACGAATTCTAAAAGCGGTATGTTTCTTATCCGTCCCGGGAGCCTTCTCTCTTTTTCAGCATGCAGGGCAGCGGATAATAAGTGACAATTCATGATGAGGTTAAGCGATCTATTTGCTCCTCCGCAAGGAATCATTGCCAAGAGAACGCAAGCCTCTTTTTTGATGTTATTTTAATGATCGGTTCAATGCGACAATTTCTTGAGCCAGAGACGCAGCTTTCACAAAGTCTTTCTGCCTCTCTGCATCCGCTCGTTCTGCTTCTTTTTCCTTTATCATTGACCATTTTCGGTGATCCAACACTTTTTTTACGTAATCGGATAACTCGGCCTCTGAGAGCTCCTCGTTTATTTGGAGCATCCCTATATCTGAAAGCAGCTGGCTGATTTCATCATCCTGCATTCTCGCCATAAGATGCTGCGGCGTCATTTCAGCGCCCTCTTCATAAACAGCGTACAGATATGCTGCCAGCGCACGATGTCCGTCAATGTTAAATTCAAAGCCGACACGCTCAATCACTTTCTTTATGACGTTTCGGTCTCTCAGCATATGAGCGAGAAGAAGTCTTTCCGCATTCTCATAGGCGGGACGGAGACGGCGCCGTTTCGCTTTTGTCGTCACCCGGGCCCGTCTTGGCTGTGGTTCGGCGTTTTTGCCGCCAGGGGCGTTTTGGGCGGCATAGATGGAAAGCTGTTCAGTCAAAGATTCTACCGAAAGAGAAAATTCGGAGGCGAGCTGCTTCACATACATTTCCTGCTCAAGCGACCCCGAAAGAGCGCTGATTTCTTTCAGCACTTCTTTCATGTAAGCGAGCCGGTCTCCTTCGTCAGATAAGTTTTTCCCTTTGCGGAAATATTGCATTTTAAAAGCCATGACCGTAACGCTTGCATCAATGATATCTGTCTTGAACTTTTCTCCGCCCCGGGTTCTGACATAGTCATCAGGATCAAGACCGTCAGGCATCATGCTTACTCTTACCTTACAATCAGCTTTCTGAAGCAGGTCGGCCGCTTTCAGCGTAGCTTCGTACCCGGCTTTATCCGAATCGTAGCAGAGAATGACCTCCTGAACATTTCTTCTCAGGATTTTCACATGCTCTTCGGTGAGCGACGTCCCCATTGTGGCGATACTTTCTTTTACGCCTGAGCTGACGGCGGAAATGACATCCGCAAAGCCTTCAAACAGAACGGCTCTCTCCTCTTTCCTGATCGGCAGGCGGGCCTTATGGAAGTTGTACAGCAGCTTAGATTTATGAAACAGCGGCGTTTCCGGACTGTTCATATATTTCGGCTGCTGGCTTCCGAGCGCCCTTCCTGAAAAAGCCGCCACGGCTCCGTGATGATCATGAATGGGAAACATGATTCTGTTTCTGAAACGGTCAAAATATCCGCTACCGTCTTCCCTTCTGATCAGCAGACCCGCTTTCTCCATCAGTTCTTCCTCAAAACCGCGCTTTTTCAAGAATTTCGTCATGAAATCCCAGGAATCCAGCGCGTAGCCGATTTCAAACTCATCTATGAGCTCTTTCGTAAAACCCCTTGATAAAAGGTAATCTAACGCTTCCTGGCCTTCCTTTGTATTCATTAGCAAATGATGGTAAAATTTCTTCAGAAGCTCGTGAGCTTCCGCCATCTTCTGGTCTCCGGAAGATTCCGGCCTGGATGCAGAGTGAATCGTTATATCATCAGGGAAATCAATCTGATATTTATCAGCAAGGTGAGAAACAGCTTCCGTAAATGAATAGCCTTCCATCTGCCGTAAGAAAGAGAAAACGTTCCCGCCCGCTCCGCATCCGAAGCAATGAAAGATCTGCTTATCACTGGAGACGGAAAACGAGGGCGTGTTTTCACCGTGAAACGGACAGAGCCCAAAGTAGTTGCGGCCTTGCTTTTTCAATTGGACATAATCACCTATGACTTCAACAATGTCTGCTGACTGCTGCACCTGATTAACTACTTCATCTGGTATGCGGTTTCCCATCTTATAACACTCCGTCGTACATTATTCGATGTTTTGATTTGAAATCCCTTCATCATTCGACAGGATTTTTTTAAGCAGGGTAACAAATCGATTCCGATCTTCTTTATTTAATTTTTTAGGTCCTTTGGAATAGATGCCGCTTCTTCTCATTTTGCCCGACATATGACGGCTCATCAGAGCGAAGTCAATCGTGTCTTCAGTATAAGAACGGCCCCTTTCCGATAAGACGGCGATATTTCTGTTCAGCAGAAGAGATGCTAAACCGATATCCTGCGTGACTACGACGTCTCCCGATCTCACATGGTTTGCGATGTATAAATCTGCCGCTTCTTTATGAGGATCAACGTATATCCAGTTCTCGTCTTTGCTTCTGGAAAGCTGGTAGTGTTCAAATGATGCGACGAAAATAACACGAACGCTGAATTGCGATGCAATGAGCAAGATTTCCTCTTTTACGGGGCATGCGTCTGCATCGACAAAAATCGTCTTTTCTTTTTCATTTAGAAGACTAATTCTCCATCCCTCCATCAATCTCCTGCATAAAAACAAGCGAAATCGCATATGCTCCATGACTGCGGATCTATTTTGAGTCTTTGTCGAAAAATTTCCGGGAGTTATTCTTGACATCTTACCCGTAATAGTTTATTCGTATCACACTAAGCTTAAACCTAAAAATAAACATTTTATCACAATTTTTTATTATAATACAAACTTCGCGAAGATGCCATCCTTTTTGTTTATTCCCTATTTGCATACCCAAAAACCCAGGATAAAGCGTCCTGAGTTATCGGCCCTTTGTTTTCAGATGATGAATGATGTTCGCTGTTTCCTCGACCGCTTTGTTCGAAACGTCAACGACTTGGCAGCCGATCCGATCCACGATTTTCTCAAAATACTCCAGCTCTTCTTTAATTCTGTTGATGTTAGCGTAAATGGCTTTGTCATTTAAGCCGAGAGATTTTAACCGTTCTTTTCGAATATGGTTCAGTTTATCAGGGCTGATTTTTAACCCGATGCATTTTTTCGGATCAACGCTGAACAGTTCTTCCGGCGGATCGACTTCAGGTACGATCGGCACGTTGGCCACTTTCAGGCGCTTATGGGCAAGATATTGGGATAATGGGGTTTTAGACGTTCTTGATACGCCAAGCAGGATGATATCGGCTTTTAAAATGCCTCTTGGGTCCCTGCCGTCGTCATATTTAACGGCAAACTCGATCGCCTCGACCTTTTTGAAATAATCTTCATCAAGCTGGCGGACGCGGCCCGGTTCATATTTCGCCGTCAGACCGTAGGCTGTTTCCATTTTGTCGATGAGCGGACCGATAATATCGTAGTACATCACATTCGCTTTTTCCGCTTGTTCAACTAAGTATTTGCGCATTTCAGGAACAACGAGCGTAAAACAGATAATGCCGCCGTCCGCTTTGGCGAGAGACACGACTTCATTAATGGTGCCGATATCTTCCACATAAGGTATTCTTCTGATATGCGTATCATCGGCTGAGCCGTTAAACTGGCTGAGCGAGGCTTTTACAACGAGTTCGGCGGTTTCTCCGACTGAGTCTGATACTACATAAATGATGCGATTGTCCATGTTATCCCCCCGTTAGTTTTCAAGCTTATATGATTTCATTCTCTGATAAACTGACAAGTATCTTGGTCATATTCGTTTTGGTAAAGCGGCCGATGACCTCAAAGCCTTTATCCGTATCTTTAATAACGGGCAGGGCATCGATCTGTTTCTCAATCAAATATTTGGCGATGTCCATCACATAATCGTCACGCCGGCAGACGGCGATATTCGGCATTCTGGTCATAATAATATGAACCGGTATTGAGGCAAGTTCCTGCTGGCCGATGCTCGCCCGCAGCAAATCTTTGCGTGACAGCACACCGACTAAGACAGCATCACGATCTACGACAAATAACGTGCCGACATCTTCTAAAAACATGGTGCAGATGGCATCATACACCGAGACGTTTTCATTGATGACGACAGGGATCGATTGAAAATCTTTCACTTGCAGCTTTTTCAGTTTATCCGCAAGCAGCTGATTTCCCGTTTTTCCGGTATAAAAATAACCGACCCGCGGACGGGCCTCTAAGAAGCCTGACATGGTGAGTATGGCCAAGTCCGGCCGTAGCGTGGCTCTTGTTAAATTGAGCTGTTCTGCAATATGCTCTCCGGTAATCGGGCCGTTTTCCTTTACAATTTGTAAAATTTGTTCTTGCCGTTTATTTAATTCGATCGTACTCACCACCTTTATGGAAGGGTTTCTTTATCTATGTTTTTCATTCTGTGATGTTTATGTAAAAGGGGAAAAGACGATTGCCGATCACACAGCAACCGTCTTTTTCTTTATTTTACAATAAGATGATTCATATTAGCAAAAGACTTGATCACATCTGCAAGTGCAGTCATTTGCGCTAAACGGTTGGTTTTTAATGCTTCATTGTCCGCATTGACCATCGTGTAATTAAAGTAATCTTCGATCGGCTCCTTTAATCCGCTGAGCGCGGCCAGCGCCTGTTCATAGTTTTTAGAGGCAAAGCTTTCCGCGACGCTGTCTTTTGTTTTTTGATAAGCGTCAAACAGCTTTTTCTCCTGTTCATTTTCAAACAGATCCGGCTTGATATCACGGCTCTCGCCTTTTTTACTGATGGAGATGACCCGGCCCAGTGATTCAGCCGTTTCTTTAAATCCAGGTGTGCCGAGGTGTTTCTCAAGCACTTTTGCTTTAGAAACAGCTGCATACGGCTCAAGCTCCGTGCTGTCCAGAACGGCTTCAATCACGTCATGACGGATGTCTTCAGCGTTTAAGACGTATTTCAGACGCTGTGTAAAGAAATCAAGGAGCTCATTTTCTTTTTCCGTTTCTGTCAATGACAGCAGTTCTTTAAAAGAGATGCCCCAGTTGCGGTCGATCAGAATGGAAACGATGCCGCTTGCCTGACGGCGCAATCCGTACGGATCCTGAGAACCTGTCGGGATCACGTCAATGCTGAAGAAGGAAGCAATCGTGTCCAATTTATCGGCTAATGCCACAACCGCACCGGTAAAGGTTGAAGGCACCTCTCCCCCGGCCGCTCTCGGCATGTAGTGCTCATTTACCGCGGCAGCGACGGCTTCATCTTCACCGAGCATGCGCGCATATTTTTCTCCCATGACGCCTTGAAGCTCAGGGAACTCATAGATCATATGTGTAACAAGGTCAAATTTAGAAATCTCTGCGGCGCGCTTCACATGTTTCTGCGTTTGTTCATCAGCCTTCAGACGGACGGCTAGTTTACCCGCAATGGTGACCACTCTTCTTACTTTATCCCCAAGGGAACCGAGCTCTTCATGGAAAACGATATTTTCCAGTTTCTTCACATTTTCATCAATGTTCAGCTTTTGGTCTTCCTTGTAGAAGAACGCAGCATCTGAAAGTCTTGCTCTCAGCACTTTCTCGTTTCCGCGGGCAACATTTTCAAGGGCATGGCTGTTCCCGTTTCTTACCGTAATAAAATGAGGCAGCAGATTCCCGTTTTCATCTTTTACCGGGAAGTAGCGCTGATGCTCTTTCATGGTTGTCACAAGCACTTCTTCAGGTAAAGAAAGAAACTCGGGTTCAAAAGAGCCGTATAGCGCTGTCGGATATTCCACCAGATGATTGACTTCGTTCAGCAGATCTTCATCTATCGGAATATTCCATTTCTTTTCGTTTGCAAGCGCGTCCAGCTGCACCTGAATCATTTGTTTGCGCACTTTCGGGTCGGCAATGACGTGCTGTTCTTTCAGCAGCTCTTCGTATGATGACGGTGCATCAACAGATACTTCTCGGCCGAGAAAACGATGTCCCTGTGTGTTCCGGCCCGTCTCTACGTTCGTGATGTCAAATGGAATGACGTCTTTTCCGAAGAGAGCGGCAATCCATTTGATCGGACGGATATAACGCAGATCCTGTGTGCCCCAGCGCATGTTTTTCGGGAAATGCATTCCGGTAATCAAGTTTTCCAGCTGCGGTAAAAGTGTTTTCGTCTCTTGTCCCGCCTGGAATTTTTGGACGAAAACATATTCCGTGCCATTTACATCTTTAATATACAGGTCATCCACTCCGGCGCCTTGGCCTTTGGAAAAACCGATAGCGGCTTTTGTCCAGTTTCCGTCAGCATCCAGAGCGATTTTTTTCGCCGGTCCTTTTGCTTCTTCCTGAATATCAGCCTGTTTTTCTGCTACGTCTTTTATATATACTGCCAGACGTCTCGGTGTATTAAAAAGTTTCACTTCACCGTGGGCAATATTTTTTTCAGCCAGCCAGCCGGTCAGTTTGTCACCGAGCTGCACCATGCTGTCATGTAAAAAACGCGCCGGCATTTCCTCGAGTCCGATCTCTAAAAGCAAATCTTGTTTACTCATGGGAAGAGCCCTCCTCTTTAAGCATTGGGAACCCTAATTTTTCCCGTTCTTCATAATACGTTTTTGCTACTTTTCTCGCTAAGTTGCGGACCCGTCCGATATAACCCGTCCGCTCTGTCACTGAGATTGCGCCTTTTGCGTCAAGCAGGTTAAATGTGTGAGAGCATTTCAGCACATAATCATAGGCCGGATGCACAAGGCCGTTATCCATTTGTCTGATCGCTTCTTTTTCGTAAGTGCTGAACAAATGGAAAAGCATATCCACATCTGATGTTTCAAATGTATAAACGGAATGTTCATATTCAGCCATCATAAACAAATCTTTCACTGTGAATCCTGATGTCCATTCCAGATCAAAGACGTTTTCTTTATCCTGAATATAAGACGCAAGACGCTCAATGCCGTACGTAATCTCAACAGACACCGGTTTACATTCAATTCCGCCCACCTGCTGGAAGTACGTAAACTGGGTGATTTCCATACCGTCAAGCCATACTTCCCAGCCAAGGCCTGCACAGCCTAAAGACGGGTTTTCCCAGTTGTCTTCTACGAAACGAATATCATGCTCGAGCGGATCAATACCGAGCGCGCGCAATGAATCTAGGTAAAGCTCCTGGATGTTATCAGGCGACGGCTTGATAATGACTTGGAATTGGTGATGCTGATAAAGTCTGTTCGGGTTTTCTCCGTACCGTCCGTCCGCAGGCCGTCTGGAAGGCTCAACGTAAGCCACTTTCCACGGCTCGGGTCCGATGCTTCGTAAAAATGTATACGGGCTCATTGTGCCTGCGCCTTTCTCCACATCATACGACTGCATGAGCACACAGCCTTCATTAGACCAGTGCTTCTGCAAGGTTAAAATCATATCTTGAATGTTCATTTCAAGCACCTCCACTTTCTCCATTCTTTTACAAGTGCGGCGGCAATCAAAAAACTCCCGTCTCTATGCTTGCCAGCCGCAAACATAGGGACGAGAGTTCTCCCGCGGTTCCACCCTAGTTGCTGAGGATGTGAATCGCTCAGCCTCTTTTTAAAGAGTTGCTCAAGAATGCCTTTCGTTGCGCGCTCATCCCTAGCTTACACTGTCCTAAGGTCGCTTATATGAGTTGGACGCAAGTACTTCTTTCTGTCACTGCAACATATTTTATAATAAATCATCATATAAAAAGATGGGCAGAATGTCAACTTTTGTTTTCATCCAAAAGGTTCTTCATGCTTTCCATCTGATCTAAAAACCGCTTTGACTTTAAATAAAGCCCTGAATATTCCTCGTAATACAGATCAATGACCCGTTTTATTTCATTTTTGGTTTCGTGCTTTAACGAGACGCTGCCGAGCCTTCCGATATCAAAGTAATAAAAAAGCCTTAGCAGCCTTGCCGTTTGCGGCGAAATCGGAACTTTGTACGGATCCTTTTCAAAGCAGCGGTGGCAGATAAAACCGTTATCTCTTATGGAAAAATGAAACGTCCCGTCCCGGCTTTTACAGTGGACACAATGATTCAGCTCCGGATACAGCCCCATGACGCCAAGCATTTTCATCTGAACGATAAAGGTGATCACGTCCGGGTCAGTCCCCTCATTCAGCCTCTTAAAGGATTCGAGAATCAATTCGAATAAATAGGGGTTCGGTTTCTTCTCTTCCGTTCCTTTGTCAGTGAGTTCAGCGATAAAAGCGGCATATGCCGTCAAAAACAAGTCTTCTCTGATCGTTCTCATGCTGAGAATCATTTCACCCTGCTGGAGCGTGCCGAGTCCGGATGTTCTTTGCATTAAAAATGACCCGTACAAAAAAGGCTGGCTGACTGCTGACAGCCGGCTGGCTGACTTCCTGGCACCCCTTGCCATGACGCCGATTTTGCCGTGTTCCCTCGTCAGCAATGTCACGATTTTATTCGTCTCTCCGTAGTCATTCGTACGAAGCACGATTCCTTCACATTTTGTCAGCATTTCCGCACCTTCCAACAACGGGAGGGGCCAAGAGGTTTACAAAATTGGAAAATCAATACGGGCTAGCTCATCTTCCGGTTCTTCGGGTCTTTCCAGGTTCTCTTTTTCCAGTTCTTTAAAAAGAAGGTACGTATCAACACTTCCTGTTTGAGAAAATACGTTCCAGGTAAAATTCAACACAAAAAACCCACCTTTCATCATTAAACTAGCTTGCCAATCCAAATTCTTACCCTTATCTTGACCTGATGTCCTCCTTTTCATGTTAAACAAATTTTGCTAACGAATCCCTGTTTCTGTGAGGTAATCCCACACATCAGGCATGCGCCTCAGATGACTTAATATTCATCCTCTTTGAAGCCGAAATCACGCAGCTGAGACATTTTATTCCGCCAGTCCTTCTGCACTTTCACCCATAATTCGAGGTAAACGCGTGAACCCAGCAGCGCTTCAATATCAGCCCGCGCTCTTTTGCCGACTTCTTTCAGAAGCGCTCCTTTTTTCCCGATGACGATTCCTTTTTGAGAATCCCGCTCGACCACGATGGTGGCGGCGACATGGACGGAGCCGTTCTCCTGCCCTTTAATGGACTCGATAGCGACAGCGATGCTGTGCGGCACTTCTTCCCTTGTAAGATGGAGCACCTTTTCCCTGATCAGTTCAGAAATAATAAACCGCTCAGGATGGTCAGTCACCTGATCGCTCGGATAGAACTGAGGCCCTTCCGGTAAATACGCTTCAATCTGCGTGAGCAGGGTCTCGACGTTGTTTCCTTCCAAAGCTGAGATCGGCACGATTTCCTTAAACGGATAGCGCGAACGGTACTCATCAATTAAAAGAAGGAGCTGATCAGGGTGGATCTTATCAATTTTGTTTACGATCAAAAAGACCGGCGTGGACGTCTGTCCAAGCTTTTCAATGATAAACTCGTCGCCCTTTCCGTATCCTTCCTCGGCGTTAATCATAAATAACACCAAGTCAACTTCTTTCAGCGTGTTCTGCGCCACTTTCATCATAAAATCGCCAAGCTTGTGCTTCGGTTTGTGAATGCCCGGTGTATCAATAAAAATGGTCTGCGATGTGCCTGTTGTCAGCACCCCTTGGACTTTATTTCTCGTTGTCTGGGGTTTGTCGCTCATGATGGCGATCTTTTGACCGATGACCCTGTTTAAAAAGGTCGACTTTCCAACATTCGGTCTTCCGATGATTGATACAAATCCTGATTTAAAGCTTTCGTTCGTCATGTAAATCCTCCGATGAAAATGCGCCCGGCAATAATTCTTCCGCAGTCATTTCTTTTATTTGTCCTTGTAAGTTGGTCAGAATAACAAGCATATCCTTTGAGCACAGCTCGGAAATTACTTGTCTGCAGGCTCCGCACGGTGAAACCGGTCCCGGAGTGTCCGCAGCCACGGCGAGCATCGCAAATTCCGTATCCCCCTCGGAAACAGCTTTGAATATCGCCGTGCGTTCAGCACAGTTGCACATGCTGTATGCCGCATTCTCAATGTTGCAGCCTCTGTACACTTTTCCGTCTTTGGTAAGAAGAGCGGCTCCCACTCTGAAGTTTGAATACGGCACATACGCTGTATCCCGTGCTGTTAATGCTTCTTGAATCAATTCTTGTCTGTTCATGTGTACTTTTCCTCTCTTACCTTAATCCTGAATGATACCGCTGTCACTTTTATTTTACATAATTATGATTGGTTTTTCACGCCCATTTTTGGCAATGTAAAATAATTGTAAGAATCTTCTGCTAACATATCTTCGGCAAGAAGATGAGTAAACCAATAATACACGAAATCACGGCAAAGACGCAAACGGCTCCGGCGGCCGCATCCTTTGCCGCTTTTGCGAGCGGATGATACTGATCGGTAACTAAATCAACAACATGCTCTATCGCCGTATTTACAAGCTCAAGAGCAAGCATTCCGCCGATCAGGATCAAAATAACGGCCCATTCGGCCGTACTGAGCCCGGTGAGAAAACCGCAAAGGATAACGGCGCAGGCCGCGATAATATGAAATTGAAAATTCCGCTCTGACCGCGCCGTTTTCCAGATTCCCCTCCATGCATGGACAAAGCTTTTCAGGAATCTGCTCCACTCGTTTTTATGATCTCGTGAGTCCATACTCATCCAGCAAATCCTTTTGCTTTGAAAACATTTCTTCCTCTTCTTCTTTTGTCATGTGATCATAGCCCAGCAGATGCAAAAAGCCGTGGACGGCCAGAAAGCCGAGCTCTCTCATAAACGAATGGCCGTACTCTTCAGCCTGCTCCTTCGTTCTGTCGGCACTGATGATAATATCTCCTAAAACAGGCGGCATGTCAGCGCCCACGATTTCAACCTCGTCTTCTCCTTCTTCCTCAAGCGCAAACGAAATGACGTCAGTCGGGGTGTCTTTTCCCCGGTAGTCTCTGTTGATTTCTCTGATTTCCTCGTTTGTCACAATCGTAACCGATACTTCAGCCTGATCCTGAACGCCTTCTTTTTCCGCCGCAAATTGAAGCAGCTTCTCTACTTCTTGAAGCGCATCGGCTGAGACGCTGTTTGTTTCATCAACAATATCTATGAGTAAACCCATTTATTTCACCTTCTTCGTAGCCTCCGGATATTCAATCCGGGAGTGGAAAATTCCTTTTAAAGTCGCACATAGTGTTTTTGCAATCGTATCCAGCTCTCGGAACGTGAGATCACATTCTGAGAACTGCCCGTCCTGAAGCTTGTCGGATATAATTCCCCGCACCAGTTTTTCAATCCGTTCGGGATTGGGATTATGCATGGAACGGACGGCAGCTTCGACGCTGTCGGCCACTGAAATGATTGCAGCTTCTTTTGATTGCGGCTTCGGCCCGGGGTATCGGAACTCTTGCTCTGTAATCTGGTCGCCCTTTTCCTTCGCTTTATAATAAAAGAATTTTAAAAGAGACGTTCCGTGATGCTGCTCCGCGATATCCACGAGCTCTTTCGGAAACTTATAGCTTCTGAGCATATTCGCACCGTCTGTCGTATGCGCGATGATAATATTTTTGCTGAGCTGAGGAGACAGCTTGTCATGCGGATTATCCATATTCATCTGATTTTCAATAAAATATTGCGGGCGTTTCGTTTTGCCGAGATCGTGATAATACGCTCCGACCCTTGCCAAAAGACCGTTTGCCCCTACAGCTTCACAGGCCGCTTCCGACAAATTCGCCACCATGACGCTGTGATGATATGTACCGGGTGTTTCCGTTAAAATCTTCCGAAGCAGGGGATGGTTCGGATTAGACAGCTCAATCAGCCTCATCGTAGAAAGAATGCCGAATCCCGTCTCAAAAAACGGCATCAGACCGATAATCAAAACGGATGAAGCCAGTCCCGAGACGACCCCCATCAGCATCAGCGTTCCGATTTCAACAGGCGACAGCGCCGTGTTTTGGATTAATAAAAGCGACAGCACGATAATCATATTAATAAATGAGACGAACAATCCCGCCTGCAATATTTTAGATCTCGCGTTATGTTTCCCCAAAAACAGGATGCCTGAAATGCTGCTGATTAAATAGTAGATACCGATCACATAATTAAATGTGCCCGTCACACCCTGATTAAACATCATACTGCCGCAGATCGCCAGAATGATGCTTCCTAAAATGGCAAGCCTTTCATTGAGCAGCAGCCTGATCAAAATCGCGCCGGCGGCGATCGGAACCAGATACCCGATGTTGGTGTATTCAATCTTCTGAAAGAGACTGACGACTTCCATTATGACGAGAATAAGCGTTGTAATGATAGAAAACAGCAATAGGGATTTATTTTTCAGCTTAAGCTCCTGCTGCTGTTTCTCGAAATAGTAGACAAGCGTGGCAATAAACAGCCCGATCATCAGAAGAAGACCGCTGATCGGCTTTAATAGGTTGGAATTATTCAAAAGCCCCGTCAGTTCGAGCTTTCTGTATACTTCCCGGTCGATCAGGTCATTCTCTTCCACGAGAACCTGTCCTTGTTTGATCTGCACCGGCTGAACGCTGTCTGACGCTTCCTGACGTTTTTCATCGGTCGCTTTCGGATCAAATACGTAATTCGGGATTACCGCATATTTTCCGATTTCAGTCGCAGCCGCTAAATATTTTGACGGCACGGAGGCGCTTTTCAGCTCTTTGGCGACCTTATCCTTCGCTTCGGCAAGCTTTTCAGAAGGAATTTCACTGCTCATCACCGTGTTCACCGCGGTTATGACAGAATCCCTCACAAATGAAAAATCTTCATTGTTCGCATGGAGAAGCGATTTAAGTGCATCTTCCGAGATGGATTCATTGACATCCTGTGTCAGCTTGCTTTTCACCGATTTGACCAGCGATTTTTCTGAAGGTGACTTTTTGTCTTTATCCGCATCTGTTTTCACTTCGCCGATGCTGTCAAATATGGAAGTGATCAGGTCAAGCCGGTTGTCGGTATAGCCTTTTTTCAGAGTGTATTGATCTTCTACTGCATCTTCGGCCGCTTGTTTCTTCGCTTCCGTCGCCTGCTGATCTTCCACTGTGGCGGGCGCGTAAATCGTCTTATCACTGACTGAGAACAAATCCAAATTAAGTGATTCAGGTTTTACATGAATAAAGAGCAAACCAAACATGATCGCTGAAAGCAGCAGATACAGCAGCACATGGGCTGAGCGGGCATGTCTGAAAGTGCGGAACCGTTCCCGGGCGCTTTTACCCTTTCCCTTCTTTTTCAAAACAAGAACCTCCTCCCTGAAACATCAGGAACACATCATATAAAAATGACCCGATAACGGGAGATCGGGTCATTTTTGCATTACTTTTGCTTATCATAAGCTTCAATAATCTTTGCAACAAGCGGATGTCTGACCACATCTGTCTGGTCAAGTTCAATCACGGAAATGCCGTTTATGTCATTCAGCATATCCCTCGCTACTGCAAGTCCCGATGTGACGCCTTTCGGCAGGTCAATTTGGCTTACGTCGCCCGTAATGATCATTTTAGAGCCAAAACCCAATCTCGTCAAAAACATTTTCATTTGAGCGGGAGTGGTATTCTGGGCTTCATCAAGAATCACATACGCGTCGTCAAGCGTCCGCCCTCTCATATAGGCAAGCGGGGCGATTTCGATAACCCCTCTTTCCATCAGACGCTCCGTATGGTCGCTTCCGAGCACATCGTGGAGCGCGTCATACAGCGGGCGCAGATAAGGATCTACTTTTTCCTTTAAGTCTCCGGGCAGAAAACCGAGGCTTTCGCCGGCTTCCACAGCGGGTCTTGTTAAAATGATTTTTTTAATGTGGCCGTTTTTTAAAGCATGCACCGCTTTTACGACCGCCAAATATGTTTTGCCGGTTCCCGCCGGCCCGATGCCGAACACCATGTCGTTTTTCTTCATCGCCGCGACATATTCTCTCTGGCCGATGGTTTTGACACGGATCGGTTTGCCTTTTGCCGTTTTCGTTATTTCCTCTTCATACATGCTTTCAAAATAGTCCAGTTCATCTTTCTTTGCCATTTTCACGGCATACAGCACATCACGTTCCGAAATCTCGATCCCCTTGCGGATTAAAGTAAGGAGCGAACCCAATAATCTGTCAGCAATCTCAAAAGACTCATCATTGCCGGAAACGTAAATGGTTTCACCGCGTGTGATGATGCTTACGCCCAGATCCTTCTCCATTAAATGTAAAAAGGCATCTTGGCTGCCGAACAAAGAAAGTGCTTCATCCGGGCTTTTCAGTTTGTGATTAATCGCAAGTAAATGTTCTGCCATTCTTTAGTCTCCCTGAACAATAGGTGTGGTTTGCACGATATCTTCTATAACTTGGTAGAGAATAATCAACTTTACTTTACCATTCTCAACGGATTGGTGCAAAACTTTTTCACTTTCCACCTCTCCGCTGCCGCTTAATCGCTTCTCTACGTCTTGTCTGCCCATTTTGATGCCGGCCTGAACCGCTTCGTCCTTCGTATAAGTCCGCACGGATGTTTCACTTTCTCTTGTCTGTTCTTTGACGTAAGATACCGGAAGCTTCAGCCCCAGAAATTGAAACGGATGCTTTTCTTCCTCTGTTTTCGGATGTTTCAGCGGCTCCTCATTCAACCCGAAGCCCCAAAAAGGCACGCCCCATGATCCGAAAGACAGCTTGTGCTTCGTCCTTACTTTACCCGTATATAGCGTAAATGATGTTTCAAGCGGCACGGTTACTTCTGACTTGTACCATGTTTCTCCGTAAATTTCCGCTTTTGAGGCGACTTTCCGGTCTTCATTTCCGATCAGTCCTGAGACGAGGAGCTGTCCTTTGTCAACATGATCGTTCACAAAAGCCATCGGCTGCCCCTTTTGCACGAACATCCTTTTGATGACCGCCTTCTTTTTGGCAACGATATGACGGGGGCTCACGTACTTTTCTTTTGTCGGTTCATTTTTTTCAACCACTTTCATATGAAGGGCTGTCCCGTTCAATTCCACACCGACCCACGTAATATTATCGATGCCGTTTGTTAATGATTTTTGAATTTTCTCCGGCGTCATCATCAAAAATTGCAAACGACCTTTTTTAACACCAATTTCTTCCAGGTGCTTCATCATCTGATGCTCGGTTTCAGGCTTGGCCCCTTTAATATCAATGTCCCAAATCATGTTGGACAAAAGAAACAATATAACGAAAAACATCACAAATCCCGCAGTGAAGCCCAGGTTTAATTTTGATTTGAGAAGCAGAAAGGGCAGGCCCTTTCTTTTCGTAAAGCTTGCTTTGCATTCATGTTTTCTGATGACTCTTCTGAAAGCATGTACATCTTGAAGCTGAATCATCAGCAGAACACAGTCTTGCTTTTTTTTCACCGCAAAGATGGCGATTCCGTTTCTCGTGCATTCATTAAGCAGCCGTTCAATCCCTTTTCCTTTGACTTCCATTTGGACTTTACCCGAAAAAAATGACAGCCATTTGTTTTTCACATTATTTCCCCCCGGCTTTATGAATCGACATATCTTACGTGATCTATCGTGCCCTCCAAAAGGATTTCCTCAGGAAGGATTGCCTTAATGACCAAGTTTTTTCCTGATATGATACATTGCCCCTGCTTGAGCATCAGCCTGACTTCTTCTTCGCTGAACAGCAAGAGGCCTCTGTGATTCTCTATGTAGATATGAAGTCTGCCGACCATCGTAATGCGAGGCAGATCCATCATAACGTCCGGGGGAATTTCCAATGCTCTAGTCAGCCACGCCTTTACACGATTCTTTCTTTGCCCCATAAAAAAAGAACCCCCTTTCATCTCATATGTATGATTTGAAAAGGGGTTCTAACACTTTAATTTTTACCGATGCTCCGCATGGTCCGGTGCGGTTTTTTTGCACGGGGCGGACCTAAAATCTCACTGAATATGATGCCCTGCACTGCAGTTTCTTTCTTAATCTTGAGGGCTGATTTCTTCAGAGACGCATTTCGTGCGCGTTGAGATGTCAGCTTATGATCAAGCCCATTGAACATCTTCTCTGTCTCTGCAAGGCGCTTTTCAGCTTCCCTTCTTTTTTGCTCAAAAGGGTTCTCTTTGGAAACGGCAGGCATTTCTTCCGCTACCGGCTTATGCTCTTGCGGCGGCTGTGTGTGATCCTGCTTTTTTTTCTGATCTGCGGGACGTCTATTCGGCGGGCGTTTTTCATCTTTGTTTTTCTTGCCGAATATTGCCGATATAATGCCGATGACGGCGGCAATGACGAGCGGATTTGTCAGAATCTCGTGCATATAGCGGCTCCCTCCTTAATAGAGAGGTTATTGTTGGTCTTCATCTTGCTGGTCATTCGTCAGCTTGCCGATAGAATCCCTCATGTCCGTGTCAGCGTCGATATTTTTTATGTTCATATAATCCATGACACCGATGTTTCCTTCACGTAAGGCTTCAGCCATCGCAAGCGGCACTTCCGCTTCAGCTTCCACGACTTTCGCACGCATTTCTTCTACTCGCGCACGCATTTCCTGCTCTTGGGCGACGGCCATGGCGCGGCGTTCTTCGGCTTTGGCCTGTGCAATGTTTTTGTCTGCTTCCGCCTGGTCTGTCTGCAGAATCGCTCCGATGTTTTTGCCGATATCCACGTCGGCGATGTCAATCGAGAGAATTTCAAATGCGGTGCCTGAATCCAGCCCTTTGCCAAGTACGGTCTGCGAAATCATATCAGGGTTTTCAAGCACTTTTTTATGATTATGTGAAGAACCGATTGTTGAGACAATCCCTTCTCCGACACGGGCGACAACCGTCTCTTCTCCCGCTCCTCCGACAAGGCGCTCGATATTGGCTCTTACCGTGATTCTGGCTTTTGCTTTCACTTCAATTCCGTCCATGGCGACACCTGCGATAAACGGTGTTTCAATGACCTTCGGATTGACACTCATCTGTACGGCTTCCAATACATCACGCCCGGCCAGGTCAATGGCTGCGCAGCGTTCAAATGTCAGCTCAATATTGGCGCGCTGTGCCGCAATCAGGGCATTGACCACCCTGTCGACATTACCTCCGGCCAGGTAATGGCTTTCGAGCTGATTTGTTGTTGCGGACAGGCCGGCTTTGTGCGCCTTAATTAACGGGTTGACAACGCGGCTTGGAATGACGCGGCGCAACCTCATCCCGACCAAAGTGAAAATGCTGATTCTGACTCCTGCTGCAAGTGCCGAAATCCATAGCATCACCGGTACAAAGGTGAAGAATATGGCTAACACAATTATGGCAGCTGCAACTATTGCTAAAATCGCCAAACTTGACAATTCCATCTAATTCCTCCTCAAGATTATCATCTATATTTCTCTCACGACAATGCGTGAGCCTTCCGCTTTCACCACTTTCACCTGTCTGTCTTTTTCAGTGAATGATCCTTCTGAAACGACATCAAGGCGTTCATCATCAATAATAACGGTGCCTGACGGTCTGAGGGCTGTAGCGGTAACACCGATTTTCCCCAACAGCTCCGTCCGGTTCTGATTTGAAACATAACCGTTCTCCGTGCTTGTTGAATCAGTTAATATCAATTTCTTAAAGAATTTCATTCGTTTCCCCAACACCCTTGTTAATATGATAAAGGCAGCAATAGACACACTAAAGGCGATCAAGAGAGAAACCGCCATTACAGTAAAGCTGCCCGCAGCGAGAAAGAGGCTCGCGATGACGCCTGCAACACCGATAAGACCAATTATGCCTCCGGGCAGAAATATCTCTAAAAGGATAAAAACCAAGCCCGCGCAAAACAAGAATACACTGTCATAACCGGCGAATCCGGCAGCGATATGCCCGGTGAAAAACAGCAGCATGGCCGTCAGTCCGACGGCGCCCGGTATGCCGAGGCCCGGCGAGAACAATTCAATGGTCAAACCAAGCAAAGCGAGCGTTAATAAGACGGGGACAACAAACGGGTTTGTCAGCCATCTTCCCAATTTTCCGACAAAACCCTCTTTTGCATGGTGAACATCGGCTTTGTCAAAACCGAGCTTTGTATATAAAGCATCGAGGTTTGAAACCGTTCCCTCCGAATATCCGACTTCCTTCGCTTTTTCAGCTGTCAGTGTCAGCAGTTTTCCCTTTGGAGCGCCCGCTTCTTTTGCATTAATGGCGGGGTCTGCCATGGCCAGGGCGTATTTCGGGTTTCGGTTGTTTTTAGCCGCTGCGTCCTCCATTTCTGCATGCCATAGTGATTGGGCCTTTTTGTCTGCCGCGTTTCCTTTGCCGTCGATGATGGCTGCGGCACCCATTTTTCCGCCCGGCGCCATATAAATGTCATCCGCCTGAAGCGCTATATATGCCCCGGCAGAAAGCGCCCGTTTGTTCACGTAAGCGGTAACAGGCACATCCGCGCCGCCGATGACATCTGCAATATCCAAAGCTGATTGAACGGCGCCTCCCGGTGTATTTATGTCAAGAATAATGTGTGACGCGCCGGATTCCTTCGCTTCTTTGAAAGAACGCGTTAAAAAAGCGGCAAGCCCATGTTCGACATTTTTCTCAACCGGGATGACATAAACCGATGGACGATCAGCTTTTGCGTTCAATTGAACTCCTAATAAAGATAATACAAACAAGCCCAATAGAGCAACAGCAATTCCGGTTTTTTTTCGGAACAAGGCAGATATACCCTCCTTCCCGTTTCATTCTTCTTTATATACGTAACAAATGTACTTTAGTTTCATTTTTTTATGTATAAAAAAAGACATCTCTCGAGGAAAGATGTCTTTTTCTTCGTCAATTAAGATAATTGACTGCTGACAAGCCTGTTAATCACGCTGCCGTCAGCTTTACCTTTTACTTTAGGCATAATAGCACTCATCACTTTGCCCATGTCCGCTTTCGAGCTCGCACCGACTTCAGCAATGGTTTCATTTACGATTGTCTGCAGCTCTTCTTCAGAAAGCTGCTTCGGTAAATAAACTTCTAAAATGTCCAGCTCTTTTTGAACTTTATCTACTAAATCTAAACGATTAGCGTTTGAAAATTCATGGAGGGAGTCTTTACGTTGCTTAAGTTCACGAGATAGGACAGTAAGTTCCTCATCCTCGGTCAAACTGTCTTTCTTAAGCTTAATTGCTTCGTTTTGAAGTGAAGCTTTCACCATTCGAACGACAGTCAGTTTGTCTTTCTCACGGCTTTTCATATACAGCTTCATATCTTGGTTAAGTCGCTCAAGAAGACTCATAAATCCACCCTCTTTTAGAATTTGCGTTTTCTAGCAGCTTCTGACTTTTTCTTGCGCTTTACGCTAGGTTTTTCATAAAATTCGCGCTTTCTTGCTTCTTGCAAAGTACCTGTCTTTGATACACTGCGTTTGAAGCGACGAAGAGCATCTTCAAGCGATTCGTTTTTTCTAACGACCGTTTTTGACATTCTCTTTCCCTCCCTCCGAATACACCAATCGACTACCTTTAAAAAGATACACATATAAACATGTACTTTGACATTATAATATAAGCCATGAGTCAGGTCAACTAAGTGAGTTCACTTTTCCGTCATGAATAACGCGGCTTGTCTATATAATGATGGAAAGGGGTGTTTCGTTTGCTGATACTGATTCTCTTTACCGCACTTATCCTGGTTTTTTTACTCGGAATGAGCCTGCTCAGACAGGGGCTGATCGCTTTAACGTATTCAAAAATTGAGAAGAGCCTCCTCTTGTTTACCGACCACCCTTTGAAAGCTTTTCTCATCAGCATTGTATTCACGGGTTTTCTTCAGAGCAGCTCAGCTTTTATGGTTATTGTGATCGGCTTTGTCAGTGCAGGCGCTTTACCTTTTAAACGGACCATTCCGATGATTCTCGGCACGAATGTCGGCTCCACATTTACGACGGAGTTTTTGGCCATAAAGATGGATGTGCTCATCTGGGTGCTTTTGATCGGCGGCCTTGTGTTTATTCTTATCCGGAAATATCCGTTCAAGCAGATCGGCATAAGCTTTCTCGGTCTCGGCATCATCTTTTTTTGCATCACGTGCTTCAGCCGTCTTGCCGTTCCGCTGACAGAAATGAAGGCGGGAGCGGAAGTTTTGCGCCATGTAAATGATTCAAGCTGGTCCGCTCTTTTGATCGGCATGATATTGACGGCCATCATTCATTCAAGTTCCGTCTGCATCGGCATTTTAATGAGCTTTATGAACGAAGGGATGATCGGCATTGAACAGGCGGTCAGCGTCGTTCTCGGATCTAATATCGGGACATGCGTCACGGCCGTCATGGCTGCTGTTTCAGGGGGTTATGCCGCGAGACAGACCGCCGGCGCTCACGTTGTCTTTAATATTCTCGGCGTACTTCTTGTCTTTCCCTTCCTGTCCGCAGCAGCAGGTTTTACAGAGCGGCTGTCTGACGATCCCGCGCAAATGATCGCGCATTTCAGCCTTTTGTTTAATGTTGTCACCGCGTTATTATTTCTGCCGTTCACGCATTTATTTTATCGGCTGATTGACAGGCTGATCCCTCCGAAACCGTAAAAAACCGATGCGTGAAAGCATCGGTTTTTTATCTGTTACGAAGACATGCGCATGTTCTGAGTCATTTCTTCTTCAACAACGCGGACGAATTGTCCTTCATTGTACGGATAGCCCGCTTTTTGAATTTTGACTTTGACAAGTTTGCCGATTAAATCTTCCGTGCCTTTGAAGACGACTTTCATGTAATTGTCTGTATAGCCGACGAACATACCGTCTTCATCAGACTCTTTAAACGTCTCTTCCGGAATGATTTCAAGAACCTCTCCTTCATAATCGGAGGCGTATTCTTTGGCAAGCTGGTCAGACAGAGCAATCAGCTTGTGCACCCGTTCATTTTTCACATTCTCGTCAACCTGGTCTTCCATTCTGGCCGCAGGCGTTCCGGTGCGTTTGCTGTAAGGGAACACATGAAGCTCAGAAAATTTATGTTCTTTAATGAACCGATATGTTTCCATAAATTCTTCTTCCGTTTCACCCGGGAAACCGACGATAACATCAGATGTGACAGCAAGACCCGGCAGCGCTTCTTTCAGCTTATTTAACCGGTCCGCGAAAAATTCCATCGTATATTTGCGTCTCATCCGTTTCAGAACGGTGTTTGATCCTGACTGAATCGGGATGTGAAGGTGGCGGACAATTTTATCAGACGCATCCAGCACTTCAATCACTTCATCAGTGATTTGGCTTGCTTCAATAGATGAAATTCTGATCCTTTTCAGTCCCTCTACACGTGTATCCAATTCACGGAGAAGCTTGGCGAAATTATAATCTTTCATATCTTCGCCGTAGCCGCCCGTATGAATCCCCGTCAGAACGATTTCTTTATAACCGGCATCCACCAGCTGCTGCGCCTGTTTAATGACTTCTTCAGGATCGCGGGAACGAAGCAGGCCGCGCGCCCAAGGGATGATGCAGAACGTACAGAAGTTGTTGCAGCCTTCTTGGATTTTCAATGACGCTCTTGTCCGGTCAGTAAAAGCGGGAACATCCAGCTCTTCAAACACACGTGCTTTCATAATGTTGCCGACGCCGTTGATCGGCTGGCGCTCTTCTCTGTACTGCTCAATGTAACCGAGCATTTTTTCGCGATCCTGCGTGCCGACCACGATGTCAACGCCCGGGATGGCCATAATTTCTGCCGGAGATGTTTGCGCATAGCACCCTGTTACGCAGATGACGCCGTCAGGATTTTGGCGGATCGCCCGTCTGATGACTTGACGGCTTTTTTTATCTCCCGTGTTTGTTACCGTACATGTATTAATGACATATACATCTGCTGTCTGCTCGAATTCTTTTCGTTCATAACCCGCATCTTTAAACAGCTGCCAGATTGCTTCTGTTTCATAATGATTGACCTTGCAGCCAAGGGTATGAAAAGCAACAGTTGCCATTACTGATCACCTCTTAATAACTCTGTATGATAGGAAACTGCGCTTAACGCATAAAGCGGCGCAGTTTCAGTCCGTAAAATTCTTGGTCCGAGGCCGCATAAGACGGCGCCTTTTTCTGAAAGCTGCTGAACTTCAGACTCAGTCAGACCGCCTTCAGGGCCGAATACGATGAGAAGAGACGAACCTTTCGGAAGGCTTTTGAGCTCCCCAGCGAAAGCGCCCGTTTCTCCCTGTTTTGATGACTCCTCGTATGCAACGACACATTTATCGACATTCTCCGCCATTTCAAGCAGCTGCCGGAACGTATGAACGGTTTTCACTTCGGGAATTTCATTGCGGTACGATTGCTCCGCCGCCTCCTTCGCGATTTTCGCCCATCTTTCCCGCTTCTTCTTTGCCTTTTTGTCGTCAAGCTTAACGACGGATCTGGCGCCTTGAAAGGGGATGAACATACTTGCCCCGAGCTCGGTCCCTTTTTGAATAATCCATTCAAGCTTATCGCCTTTCGGAAGGCCGCTGGCGATCCTGATTTTTAACGGCAGCTCACGGTTTTCACCCGTCCATTCAGCAATGCTGCATGATATATGATCTTTAGAAACCTCTTTGAGCAGGCATAACGCTTCATGGCCGTCTTTCGAACAGCAGATTATCCGGTCTCCTGCACTCATTCTCATGACGTTTGCAATGTGGTGGACGTCTTCTCCCGTAATTTGAAAATCGGGGGTTTCGTCCATCTCCTGCTTCGTGAGCTCGATAAAATATCGTTGCATACGCTGTGACACCTACTAACTGTTATTTTTTCGCGATGATGCTGACCCAATCTTCCATAGACAGAATTTCTGTAATGGTAAAACCGGCTTTTTCCAACGCTTCTTTTACTTCCTGTTTTTTCTGGCCGATAATGCCTGAAGTAATAAAGTGACCCCCGTTTTTGAGCAGGTCGTACGCCTGCGATGTAAAGCGGAGAATCACTTCCGCCAAAATATTCGCGACAATGACATCGTGTTCGCCTGTGATGCCGTCTAACAAATTGTTCTGTTTCACTTCGGCCGTATCGCTTACTTTGTTCAATTTCACATTCAGACGCGCGCTTTCGACAGCGACCGGGTCAAGATCATACGCATGAACCGATTCAGCCTCAAGCATGGCGGCTGCAATGCTCAAAATTCCTGAACCGGTGCCGACATCAATGACACGGTCGCCTTTTTGAACGATACGCTCAAGCGCCTGAATGCACAGAACGGTTGTCGGATGCGTTCCCGTACCGAATGCCATGCCCGGATCCATTTCGATAATCAGTTCATCGGTATTCACGGGTGTGTACGTTTCCCATGTGGGTACGATCGTGAATTTTTCAGAAATTTTCACTGGATGATAATACTTTTTCCAAGCTGTCGCCCATTCCTCTTCATTAACTTCAGAAATGGTGATTGTGTTTCTGCCTAAATCAATGTCATACAAAAGTAAATTATTAATCGTCTCTTTAATGCCGTCGACCGTTTCGCCGAGGAAACTGTTAATCGGCAGATACGCTTTGACAATGACACCCTCATCGGGGTAATCATTGGGGTCGAGCTGGTAGATTTCCCCGTAAACATTCTCACGCTCTTTTATTAAATCAAGCGGATCTTCGATGACAACCCCGCTCGCACCAGCTTCATGCAAAATATTTGAGATGGGTTCAACCGCTTCATGTGTTGTGTGAATGCTGATTTCGGACCATTTCAAAACTACCAACTCCTATCCAATCATTACTCGCCTTTAAATGCGCGTTTTACTTTGTCAAAGAAACTCATTTCTTGTTCATCCGGCAGGTTGCCGCTGACTTCAGCGAACTCACGGATGATGTCTTTTTGTTTATCTGTCAGATTCGTCGGCGTAACGACGCGGACGACAATGTGCTGGTCGCCTTGTCCGTAGCCGCGGACATTCTGCACGCCTTTGCCTCTTAATCTGAATTTTGTGCCGGTTTGTGTGCCGGCAGGAATTTTTAATTTCACTTTTCCGTGAAGCGTCGGCACTTCAACTTCGTCTCCGAGTGCCGCTTGGGCAAACGTTAACGGCATTTCACAGTAAATATCATCTCCGTCACGCTCAAAGAACTCGTGGGCGCGCACATGGAATACGACAAACAGATCTCCCGGAGGGCCTCCGTTTACACCTGGTTCACCTTGACCCGGAACGCGGAGCTGCTGTCCGTCATCCACACCGGCAGGGATCGTAACGTTGATTTTTTTCCGTTTTTTCACTTTGCCCGTGCCGCCGCAGTCAGAGCACTTGTTTTTGATGATTTTTCCTGTTCCTTCACAGTGGTGGCAGACTCTTCGGTTAACCACTTTGCCAAACGGCGTGTTCTGTTCGACATTCAGCTGGCCTGAACCGCCGCAGTGCGAGCACGTTTCCGGCTTTGTCCCCGGCTTCGCGCCTGAGCCTTTGCATGTTTCACAATTCTCTTCGCGAGGAATTTCAATGATCGTCTCTTTTCCGAAAGCCGCATCTTCAAATGACAGTGTCATTGTATACTGCAGATCCGCGCCCTGCCGCGGCGCGTTCGGATCACGGCGTCTCGTGCCGCCGCCGAAGATGCTTGAGAAGATGTCATCGAAACCGAAGCCGCCGAAGTCTCCTCCGCCGCCGAAACCGCCGCCAAAGCCCTGATTAGGATCAGTATGGCCGAATTGATCATATTGAGCCCGTTTTTGGTCATCTGAAAGCGCTTCGTATGCTTCTTTTACCTCTTTGAATTTTTCATCTGCTCCGGATTCTTTATTGATATCAGGATGATATTTTTTTGAAAGCTTCCGATAGGCTTTTTTGATTTCATCCTTTGAAGCGCTCTTACTTACTCCAAGCACTTCATAGTAATCACGCTTACTCATCTCGCTTCACTCTCCCGAATTTCTCACATAAATTAGATTGTATCATTTTGAATTATGTTTTTTCAATTCCTTTTATCCCGGGCAAGAAAAAAAGTCAAAGCCAAGAGATGCCTGACTTTGACTTTCTGTCTGTTGAATCAGAATATGCTGTGTGTTCTTCCGCGTTCTGCGGAAAGAACTTATTTTTTCGTTTCGTCGTCTTTTACTTCTTCGTATTCCGCATCGACAACGTTATCATCCGCTTTTTTGCCTTCAGCGTTTGCTGCGCCTTCAGCCTGCTGCGCTTTTGCCGCTTCTTCATAAAGCTTCATGGAAAGCTCTTGAACGATGGTTTGAAGCTCATCTTTTTTCGCTTTGATCTCTTCAATTTCGTTTTTCTCGATAGCTGCTTTCAGCGCGTCTTTCGCGTCGTTTGCTTTTTTCACTTGCTCTTCATCCACTTTGCCTTCCAGGTCTTTTAATGTTTTTTCCGTTTGGAACACAAGCTGGTCAGCTTCGTTGCGGACTTCGATTTCTTCTTTTTTCTTCGCATCAGCGTCAGCGTTTTCTTCCGCTTCTTTCACCATGCGTTCGATTTCGTCATCAGAAAGACCTGAAGAAGATTTGATTGTAATGTTTTGTTCTTTGCCTGTGCCTAAGTCTTTCGCTCTTACGTTTACGATACCGTTTTTGTCAATATCGAAAGAAACTTCGATTTGAGGCACGCCGCGCGGTGCAGGCGGGATGTCAGTAAGCTGGAAGCGGCCGAGTGTTTTGTTGTCGGCAGACATCGGGCGCTCACCTTGAAGCACGTGAATGTCAACGGCTGTTTGGTTATCAGCAGCAGTTGAGAACACCTGTGATTTGCTTGTCGGAATTGTCGTATTGCGGTCGATCAGTTTCGTGAATACGCCGCCCATTGTTTCAATACCGAGTGACAGCGGTGTAACGTCAAGAAGAACAACGTCTTTTACGTCTCCTGTGATGACGCCGCCTTGAATTGCAGCACCCAGCGCTACAACTTCATCAGGGTTTACGCCTTTATGCGCTTCTTTGCCTGTTTCTTTTTTGATTGCTTCCTGTACGGCAGGAATACGTGTAGATCCGCCGACAAGGATAACTTTGTCGATTTCGCTTGCAGAAAGATCCGCATCTTGAAGAGCCTGACGGACAGGAGCCATTGTGCGCTCAACGAGATGAGCGGAAAGCTCTTCGAATTTAGCGCGGGTCAGTGTCAGCTCAAGGTGAAGAGGACCTGCATCTCCCGCTGTAATAAACGGTAAAGAAATTTGCGTAGATGATACGCCGGAAAGATCTTTTTTCGCTTTCTCAGCCGCATCTTTCAAACGCTGAAGCGCCATTTTGTCTTTTGACAGATCAATGCCGTTTTCTTTTTTGAATTCTGCTACGAGATGGTCGATGATGACTTGGTCAAAGTCGTCGCCGCCAAGACGGTTGTCACCGGCAGTTGAACGGACTTCAAACACGCCGTCGCCAAGTTCAAGCACAGATACGTCAAACGTACCGCCGCCAAGGTCGTAAACAAGAATCGTTTGGTCTTCGTCCGTTTTATCAAGTCCGTATGCAAGCGCTGCTGCAGTCGGCTCGTTGATAATACGCTCTACTTCAAGACCGGCAATTTTACCGGCATCTTTTGTCGCTTGGCGTTCTGCATCGTTGAAGTATGCAGGAACCGTGATAACAGCTTTAGAAACTGTTTCGCCAAGATAGCTTTCAGCGTATGCTTTCAGATGCTGAAGGATAATGGCTGACACTTCTTGAGGCGTGTAGTCTTTTCCTTCGATTTCTACTTTATATTCAGTACCCATATGGCGTTTGATAGACATGATTGTGTTAGGGTTTGTGATAGATTGGCGTTTTGCCACTTCCCCTACTTGGCGCTCGCCGTTTTTAAATGCAACGACTGACGGAGTAGTACGGTTACCCTCAGCGTTGGCGATAACTGTCGGCTCGCCGCCTTCAAGCACTGCCACACATGAGTTTGTCGTACCCAAGTCAATTCCGATTACTTTACTCACTTTGAATTACCTCCTGCTATGTAGTTATTGATTCACTTTAACCATTGAAGGACGGATGACGCGGTCCTTCAGTTTGTAGCCTTTTTGCAGTTCTTCGATAACAATATTGCTGCCGAAGTTTTCATCTTCCACCTGCATGACGGCTTGGTGAAGGTTCGGATCAAATTCCTGACCGACAGCTTCGATGGCTTCAACGCCTTCTCTTTCAAGAGCGTCCATCAGCTGGCGGCGGACCATTTCCATACCTTGCAGCAAGCTTTTTGTCTGCTCGCTTTCAGCTTCTACCTGTAAGGCCCGTTCAAAGTTGTCGAGAGCCGGAAGGATTTCCGTTACGACGTTTTGAGAACGGTATTTCTGAGCAGCTTCCATTTCAAGGCGGCTGCGTCGTTTATAGTTTTCAAAGTCTGCTTGAACACGCAAAAGCTTATTTTCTTTTTCATCAAGCAAACCCTGCAATTCATCAATTTGGTGCTGAAGGGCTTCCTCCTGACCTGCCGATTCTTCATGCTGTTCTTGTGAAGCGGCTTGTTCTGCCTGTTCTGTCGTTTCTTCTTGTTCTGCTGCTTCAACCTGTTCTGCGGTTTGTTTTTCTTCTGACATTGTGTTCACCTCCCTCAAATGCTGTAAAAAGATGACTGAAAATGATTGCCAAAATTCCCTTATTCATCATACAAACTTGCGAATGCTTTTGACAAGTCCGAAGTCACATGCTGCAGCAGGCTGACGACTCTTGAATAATTCATGCGCGTCGGCCCGATAATGGCGATTGATCCGATCTGCTTCGTGTCAACCGTATAGGTGGCCGTGATCAGGCTGCAGTTTTCCATTTCTTCGTAGTCGTTTTCTTTTCCGATTTTAATTGAAATCCCGGCTTTTGACGACTGAAACAGCTTCAGGACATCCTGCTCTTTTTCAATTAAGGATAAGAGCGAGCGGACCCGTTCAATATCATGGAACTCCGGCTGATTCAGCATATTGATTTTTCCGCCGAAAAATAATTTCTCAACATGGCCCGCCGGATGGAATGTGGAGCGGAGCGATTCGAGAATGCTGTCATAGTTGGCGATATGCTGCCTTAAATATGTGACAACCTCTTTAAAAATACGCTCATTCAGTTCGTCCATCGGAACGCCCGCTAATCGGTCGTTCAATATATTGACCAGTTTTTCAATATCGGCCAAATCCACTTTAGCCGGGAAATTGATCGTGCGGTTTTCGACATGCCCCGTATTCGTAACGAGGATGGCGACCGCCTTATCCGGCTGGATCGGAACGATTTGAATCTGCTTAAGATAATTCTCGCTCAGCGTCGGCCCGAGAACAATCGATGTGTAGTTTGTCAGTTCGGACAGGATCTGCGCTGATTTTTGGACTGTTTTTTCAAGCTCGAAGATTTTTTCTTTAAATATCGAGTGAATTAAATCCAGATCGGTTTTTGTCAGCTTGACGGGTGACAGCAAATGATCGACATAATACCTGTACCCTTTTTCCGACGGAATCCGTCCTGAGGATGAATGGGTTTTTTCAATAAAGCCCAATTCCTCCAAGTCAGCCATCTCGTTTCTGATCGTTGCAGAGCTGAATGTAATCTCGTCTTTTTTTGAAAGAGTTCTTGATCCTACAGGCTGCGCTGATTGTATAAAATCATTAATAATCACTTGCAGGATCAACAGCTGACGATTTGTTAACATCATCATCACCCCTGTTAGCACTCAAGGTCAGCGAGTGCTAATTCTATATCAAAAGTAACAAACGAAAAGAAAAATGTCAATTATAACTCACCCAAAAAAGCGCCAAAAACCTCATTTCCTAATAATTTGCCTTCATGCGTTAATGCTACCGATTTTTCCGTGTCACAGATCAGGCCTTTTTCAGTTAAATCTTTGAGAATATCAGGAAACAGTTCATCGACTGAACGTCCGAATTTATCCAAGAAAGCTTTTTTTTGCACGCCTGACATTTTTCTGAGACCGAGGAACATTTCTTCCTCAATCTGCTCTTCACGTGTCACCTCGTGCGTGTCCCGGTAAGGCAGCCCTTTTTCTTCGATGAGCTGAATATAATGTTTCACGGGACCGGCGTTGACGGTGCGGGTGCCGCTGATATATCCGTGAGCCCCTGCGCCAAAACCGAAATACTCTTCATTGCTCCAATAGGTCAGATTATGCTGCGACTCGTACCCAGGCTTTGCAAAGTTGCTGATTTCGTATTGGCGGATGCCCGCTTCACTCATTTGCCTCATGACCGTTTCATACATCTCAGCCTCTTGTTCTTGCGCCGGGAGATGCAGGCGGCCTTTTTGCATTAAATTATAAAACACCGTTTTCGGCTCGACGATCAGCGAGTAAACGGAATAGTGCTCCGCATCCAGCGACAAAGCCGTTTTAACAGAATTGTCAAGGTCAGCCAGCGTCTGAGCCGGCAGGCCGAACATTAAATCGAGACTGATGTTGTCAAAACCGAGCGCCCTCGCCCGTTCAAAGGAGCTGAACACGTCCTTTTGTTTATGCACCCTGCCGATTTTCTGCAAAAGCGCGTCTTCGAAAGTTTGAACACCGAAGCTCAGCCGATTGACACCAGCATTTTTCAAGATTTTTAATTTTTCCGAGGACAAGTCATCCGGATTCGCTTCCGCGGCAAATTCAATGAGTCCGTCAGAAGGCTTCAGCACGCGGTGAATGGAATCCATCAGTTTTTCAAGCTGGGCGGGTGAGAGCGATGTCGGCGTGCCTCCCCCGATAAAAATCGTGCGGAGATCAGGGCGGCCCGTACGTTCTATCGTATTTATCATTTCCTTTTCGAGTGAGTTTAAGTACTCATCGACAGGCTGGCTCTGAATAAAATATTTATTGAAATCGCAATAGTGGCAGATATGCTCACAAAACGGAATATGAATATAAGCTGATTTCATTTGAAACACCTTCTTCTTTACAGAAAGAAGCCGCAGTGCGGGACTGCGGCGGCTTCCGTTATTTTTTCGGGCTGTCATCCATTTTAAGGACGGCCATAAACGCTTCCTGCGGCACTTCGACTGAGCCGACCTGCTTCATCCGGCGTTTTCCTTCTTTTTGTTTTTCAAGAAGCTTCCGTTTCCGCGAGATGTCTCCGCCGTAACATTTTGCAAGAACGTTTTTCCTCATGGCTTTAATGGTTGAGCGCGCCACGATTTTCTGTCCGATTGCCGCCTGCACCGGCACTTCGAATTGCTGGCGCGGGATCAGCTCTTTTAATTTTTCGACGATGACTTTTCCGCGCTCGTATGCGTAATCGCGGTGGACGATAAATGACAGCGCATCAATTTTTTCCGCATTCAGCATAATGTCCATTTTGACGAGTTTAGACGGCTTGTAGCCGATCAGCTCGTAATCGAAAGAGGCGTACCCTTTCGTACTGGACTTCAGCTGATCAAAAAATTCATAAACAATTTCCGCAAGAGGCATCTCGTATACAATGCTGACCCGGTTGGCGTCTAAGTACTGCATATCGATAAAGTTGCCCCGTTTCCCCTGACAAAGCTCCATAACCGCTCCGACATAATCGTTCGGAACCATCATCGTCGCTTTGACATAAGGTTCTTCCACCCGTTCTATTTTTTGCGGGTCAGGCATGTTTGACGGGTTATCGACGACGATCTTTTCACCGTCCGTCATATATACGTCATAAATAACGCTCGGCGCGGTCGTGATGAGATCAATTTTAAATTCCCGTTCAATCCGCTCTTGAATGATCTCCATGTGAAGCATTCCTAAAAAGCCGCAGCGGAAGCCGAAGCCGAGGGCTTGTGACGTCTCCGCCTCGTATTGAAGGGAGGAGTCATTCAATTCAAGTTTTTCCAGAGCCTCGCGCAAGTCATTATATTTGGCTGTGTCAATCGGATAAAGTCCGCAATAGACCATCGGATTGAGTTTGCGGTAGCCCGGAAGCGCTTCTGCCGCAGGTTTAACCGCGCTTGTAATCGTATCACCGACTCGGGTGTCGCCGACATTTTTAATTGCGGCTGTCAAATAGCCTACATCACCGACTGTCAATTCGTCAGCGGGCTGTGCTTTCGGCGTGAAGACGCCGACTTCGATGACTTCAAACTCTTTTCCGGTCGCCATCATTTTAATTTTCTGGCCAGGTTTTACCGTTCCTTCTACGACTCTGATATACGCGACGACTCCGCGGTACGCGTCATAAAGGGAGTCAAAGATGAGCGCTTTCAGCGGAGCTTCCGGATCTCCTGAGGGAGCAGGCACTTTTTCTACGATCTGCTCTAAAATGTCTTCGATGCCGATACCCGCTTTCGCTGAAGCGAGGACGGCGTCTGAAGCGTCAAGGCCGATAACGTCCTCAACTTCTTGACGCACACGTTCCGGCTCTGCGCTCGGGAGATCGATTTTATTAATGACAGGAAGAATCTCAAGGTCATTATCAAGCGCCAGATAGACGTTCGCCAATGTCTGCGCTTCAATTCCCTGGGCCGCATCAACAACGAGAATCGCGCCTTCACAAGCAGCCAGGCTTCGTGATACTTCATATGTAAAGTCGACGTGTCCGGGCGTGTCGATGAGATGGAATATATATTCTTCTCCGTCTTTTGCTTTGTATTTCAGCTGAACGGAATTTAATTTTATGGTAATTCCCCGTTCGCGTTCAAGGTCCATTGAATCAAGCAATTGTTCTTTCATTTCCCGCTGGGTAATCGCCGATGTTTTTTCTAAAATCCGATCCGCCAAGGTCGATTTGCCGTGGTCTATATGGGCGATGATCGAGAAATTCCGGATTCTTGACTGCCTCTCTAAACGCTTTTCTTTATCTGTCACAATCTATCACTCCTACTATTAAACGCAAAATACACTAGCTTAGATTATATCAATAGGATTGTAAACATTCAATTAAAACAAGAAAGAGAAAAGCTTCCTGTTTGGAATCGTCCGCTTTTCTCCTTAAAATGCTATCGGTTCAGTTTCGAAACCCACTCGTACATCGCCTGGGCTGAGTCCGTCACGGTATTTGAAAGGGTTTCCCCGGCTTTTGAAAACAGGTTGAAGGTTTCCGCCTGTTCCAGCTGTTTTTGTTTTTCTTCCAGATCTTTCGCCGTAACGGTTTGGCCCAAAATGGATGCCTCTTTTTCCTGACCCTCTCCGCCGCTAAGCGTGAATGCACCTTTTAAGGAGGGGTCTTTGTATCCTTTCATATCAAGCATTCCGCTGTTTGCCTGCTGCATGCCGAACAAAACGCCGACAAACATGACGATGGCGATCAGCAGGCATTTGCCGGTAAATCGGATCATTTGCATCACCTGATTTCTATTGTTTTTTCTTCTCTCCTGATTGCGAGCTGACTTTTTCAGCATCCCAGTACAGTTCGCTGAATACATCGGCTACGGCATCTGATGCGCGTCTCAGTTCTTCAAGGTTGTTATCCACGCCTCCGAATTCCAGCAGAAGCGACCGGTCGTTTAAATCCTGGTTATATACTCCATTATCTCCCGGAGAGCCTTTTGATAAAACACCGACGCTTAAGCCGGGGTATTTTTTCTCCATGAGCTTATGAAGTTCACTTGCGAGTTTATAGTTTTCTTCAAAATTGGCGCTTTTTTTGCCGACGACGATGGCGACTCTGGCATAGCTTTTTCCTTTAATATCGGCTGTCGTGTTTTTCTTGCGGCGGGAATCCCGGTGAATATCTATGGTATATTGCAGATTTTTATTTTTGGCGAGCGCACTTTTTACAACCGGTCTTGATTCGTCATAGCTTCGCGCATAATTTAAACCGTCTTTGTTCAGGCGGCCCTGAATGTCGGTTTTATCTACGTCCGCTCCTACGCCTTGCGCTTCCAGCGCTTTTCCGAACATATCTCCGACAAGCGTGACATTGGCCTTCGAATGGCGGGCGTTATCCGGATTTGTTTCCCCTTTTAACAGAGGGAGATAGGATTCGGTATTGTGAGTGTGATAAATAAAGACGACTTTTTTGCTGCCGGTCGAATGCTTCGGCGGCGCCGTTTCTTCTTTTTTCGTTTTGTTTTCGATTTCTGCAAGATTCACTTCTTTTTCTTTTTCCATCACCTTTGACGGCGGCGGAGATTCAGCCGGCATATTCGTATAATCCGTCCCCTGCCCCGCCAACAGGATCTCCGTATCGTATTGGGCAAATCCCGGCAGCTCGCGTCCCAAGAAGCTCCGCGGGTCTTCCAGGTTAATGCTTGTCGCCAGTTTTAAGGAAAGCCGTGACAGCTGAAATGAGTCTCTTTCAGGAAGCTCTGATGCGAAATAATGATTTTCCATGCCAAGGAGGTGTGCAAACGCGTCACCCGGAAGCTCTCCGGCAATTCCGTGAAGAGAATCGGAAGAAAGCCTCAGTTCAGGGCGAAGCGATGTGAGCACACCGGATAATACGAAAATAACGATAAGGCTTGTCATAAACAAAAACATGCCCTTGAGCGCATTTCCACCGTTTACTGTAACGACAATTTGACGGTTTCTGCGTTTTTTTCTCATGATTTGAATCCCTCCAGCGCTTGTCTAGTAATTACTCTATGAACAAGCTAGAGGAGGTAGAACCATTTTAATGATTATAAGAACCTTTGTTATCTTGTGAGACCTTTTCATGAAGGGCGGTGTTTAGCCCGTTTGCTAGCACGTTCGCCATATCATCAATAAAGGTGTCAATCTCCTTCGGCGTGACCATCAGATTATGGCCGAGCGGAGAAAGCACTTCATGAATCAGCTGGCGTTTTTCGTTTTCGTCCAGCGTGCCGACAATACCTAAAAAGGATTGGCGCTCTTTTTCTCCGGGAAGATCTTCGTCTGTCAGCACCTTCTTTTTGCCGAAGTTCATTCCGGCGGGCACCAAAGACCTCGACGGGCTGTCATCTTTCATTTCTCTGCCGAAATGCTTTAATATGTAGTCCACTGTATCGCTTGCGATCGTCACCGCATCAACGACAGTCGGTACACCGATCGCGATGACTGGGATGCCGAGCGTCTCTTTGCTTAATTCTTTTCTCTTATTGCCGACGCCTGATCCCGGGTGAATGCCCGTATCAGAAAATTGGATGGTCGTGTTCACCCTTTCAACAGCTCTTGCCGCAAGAGCGTCTACAGCAATCACAAAATCCGGCTTCGATTCTTTGATCACGCCTTGAATAATATCGCTCGTTTCAATTCCCGTTAATCCCATCACACCGGGAGCAAGCGCGCTGACCGGCCTGTACCCTTCCTGCACATTTTCCGGCTGAAGCTTGAACAAATGCCGCGTCACAAGCAGATTTTCGGTCACGAGAGGGCCGAGTGCATCCGGCGTCACATTCCAGTTGCCGAGACCGACGATCAAACAGCTTGCATCCTTTGGAATGTTTAATGCCGACAGATAAGCGGAAAATTCCTCGGCAAACACTTCCGTTACTTTTTCCTGCATTTCAGAGTCGTGCTCCCTCACACCCTGCGCTTCGATCGTGACATAGCGCCCCTGCTTTTTGCCCGATAGCTCGGCGCCTTCTTTTGTAATATCCACCGTTCTGACTTTAATGCCGCCCTTGTCGCGTTCTTTTTCAATAAACCCGTTTATTTCTTTTTTCTGACCGGCTTGTCTGTCTTTTACCGCCTGTTTTGTTTCTACTGCTAAATCCGTCCGTATCAGAAATTGATTGACATCCAGTTCGTTATTTTTCACGGGGAAGACCTCCTTCAATCATCGTGGTACATAGTGTGGCCATTTGTAAAACGAATCATGCGAATTTACCCATCAACGAAAAATACTTTACATTTATATTGCAATCTAAAGTTCTGTTTGATAGAATACAATTTGTTCTATTGTGAAGAAGATTTAACCTTAAGACACTGTGCTACAGGTTGTATCTTAGGAGGTGAAACACATGCCAAACATTAAATCAGCGATTAAACGTACAAAAACAAACAACGAACGCCGCGCTCATAACGCGACAATCAAATCTGCTATGCGTACTGCAATCAAACAAGTAGAAGCTTCTGTTGCCAACAACGAAGCGGATAAAGCGAAAACTGCTCTTTCTGAAGCAGCGAAACGCATTGATAAAGCAGTGAAAACAGGTCTTGTACACAAAAATGCCGCAGCTCGATACAAATCTAGACTTGCGAAACAAGTGAACGGACTTTCTGCATAATACAAAAACGATCCCTGGTAACGGGGATCGTTTTTTTCATTCGGTCCGGAGAAGTTCAAGAAGAAAGAGCTCCAGCAAGAGCTGCTTGTCCTTTTTCCCGGTTTTCATTTCGTAATCCATCACTGCGAGTTTCTCTATAATACGCCTGAGCTCTTCTTCAGAAAAAAGCCTCGCCTGGTCCATCGCCAGCTTTACCCGGAAAGGGTGAACCTTTAAATTGGATGCGATTTGCTTTTGACCGTATCCTTGTTCGGCAAAATACTTCGTCTGCATAATGAGACGGAACTGGTTGGCGATCAGCGCCATGATTTTGATCGGTTCTTCGTTTTGTTTTAAAAGATCATAAAATATTTGAAGGCTTTCCGTCCGTTTTCGGTTCACGATTTTGTTGATCAGCTCAAAAATATTCTGCTCCAAACTTCTCGCGACAAGCTCCCGGACATCTTCAAGCGTAATCTCATGTCTGTCTCCGGTGTAGGCGGAGAGTTTTTGTATTTCCTGGTATATGGAGGACAGGTGGCCGTTTGCAAGCAGAACCAAATGCTCGGCGGCTTCTGTGTCGATCGTTTTATTTTCGGATTTTGCCAGATTAATCGTAAAGTCAGTCGTCTCCTTTGCATTCAGCTCCTTCGCTTCAATCATCAGAGCTTGCTGCTTCAGCGCCTTCGTCAGTTTTTTCCGCTCATCCAGCTTCTCATACGGAGCCACAATCACAAAAACCGTATAAGGCGCAGGCTCCTTCAGATAAGTCTCAAGAGCGCCTGTATTGTGCTCTATTTTTTCTTTCTTTTTTTCCCCTGTTAAAAAAGACGGGTTTTTCACAATGACCAGCCGCTTCTCCCCCATAAACGGAAACGTTTCCGCATCGGTTATCGCCTGGTCAAGCGGATCCTCTTCAAGATCAAAAACAGACAGGTTAAAATCTTTTGTCCCCTCATCAACGACAGCTTGTCTGATCCGGCTGACAGTCTCTTGGAGAAGATACGTTTCTTTTCCGTATAAACAATAAACGGAGCGGACATCCCCTTTTTTCAGGGCTTTCCAAACATCAAATACCATGATCGTATGACTTCCTCTCTTTCTTGATCCCCTTCTATCCTAAATTGAGTCAGGCAAATAGTAAAGAGGAAGCTTTAAAAAGGCCAGCTTCCTCATTTATAATAAACGCCTGATTCACAAGCTCCCGGGGCTGCTTGTAAAAAGGCGATAATCACAAGAACAGAAAACGTTACCATCACTTCTAGATTTTTCAAAACAATTCCAGTATACTTAGGGAAGTCAGGAGGGATGAAATTGAATGATTTTGAAAAAAACGTTCAAAGCAAACGAAATGATGCTGTTGACTCAGCTGTCGGTTTTGTCGTGTCCTTCGGATTTTTCGCCTTTTTGTTCGTGATGGCAACAGCCATCCATCTTATCGGCTCTTAGCCGCATTCCGGGCTGCTGTCAATCGGCAGTCTTTTTTACTTCCTGCGCCCTGGTTTCTTCTATATCATATGGAGGAAAGACAGAAAACGTTCCGGCGCCTTTTTTAAATCTGTATTGAATCGTCCCGCTGAGATCGGTGCGAAGCAAATTGACAGAGTACGCTTTCAAACGATCCAGCACCTCTTCATGCGGATGATGGTAACGATTATCTTCACCTGCTGAAATCAGTGCTGCTTCCGGCCGAAGCTGTTTCAAAAAAGCTTCACTCGTAGAGCTTTTGCTCCCGTGATGACCGGCCTTCAATACATCAGCCTTCAGATTCGGATACGCTTTCAGCACTTCCGTTTCGCCGTCCGATTCTAAATCTCCCGTCAAAAGCCAGCTCACTCCGCCTAAAACCGTCCAAAGCACCAGTGACGAATCATTTTTACTCTTTACGTCAGATGACTCCGGGGACAGCACCTGAAATTGAAGATTACCGGCTGTAATGGTGTCGCCCCGCTTTGCTTCGACAACGGGAATGTTGTTTTCTTTCGCCATCTTCAATATGTCCTGATCCTTCGGTTCCTTCACGAACCCCACGGGAACAATCAACCGGCTGACCCTATGTTTTTTGATTAATACTCCGGCTTCCCCGATATGATCCTGATCCGCATGGGTTAAAATCAGCGCATCCAGCTTTTTCACCCCTTTTCCGTTCAAAAACGGAATCAAAACCTTCTCACCGATAGAATACGGGTGGCGTTTTTCTTTCCATGATTCTTCCGGATAAGCCACCACTCCCCCTGTATCAACCATTACGGTTCCTTTGCGGTGCGGCGCACTTATAAACAGCGAGTCTCCCTGCCCGATATCAAGCATATCCGCTTCTCCCCATGGACTGAAATAAGGACGGAACATTAAATAAACCAAAACCGCGCAGAAAAAAAGAGGCGATTTCCTGAGTTTCAAAAAACCTCCCTTTTCCAAAGCTGCAAAAAGCGTAAACACGGAAACCGCAAGCAGAAGAAGGGAAAGAAAGTCAGGCTTTGACACAATCATTGTAAATAAATCAACGGATGCCGCATATGTCATGAAATCATGCACAGGCCTCATCACAAGGTCAAACATATAAAACAAACATTCCCCCATCTGCCTTGAAAGTAAGAGAAGAAGGAAACCGATGACCGAAAACGGAATGACAAATAACGTATAAAAAGGCACCATCACCATATTCATCGGAAAACTGACAAGCGAAATCTGCTGAAAATGATAGAGAAGAAACGGAAGCGAACTGAGCTCCGCAATGAATGAGGCCATCGCAAGCCCGGCAAGTCTTCTTTTCCCTGCTTTCTTTAAAATGGAGGATGACAGAATTAAAGCGGCGCTTACCGCAAAAGAAAGCTGGAAGCCCGCCTGCCAAAGGAGGTAAGGATTAAACATGAGGAGCAGCAGATAAGACACGGACAATGCAGCCGAAGAATGAATACTGCGTTTAAAAAGAGTTCCGGCGATATAAAAACCCAGCATGAGGGATGCGCGCAATACGGATGGGGCCGCACCGCTTAACAGCGTATACACCGGTAAAAAAAACAGCAGTAAAATCCCCGCCTTTTCTCTTGTCAGCCCGATTCTGATCAGAACATAAAATATTCCCGCCGTAATCAGGCCGACATGCATTCCGGAAATGGCCATTAAATGAACGACTCCCAGATTTTGATAAGCGTTCAGTATATCGTCCTCTATAGAAAATCTTTCACCCAAGGTCAGCGCTTCGACAATTCCGGCAGAGGATTCAGGCACGTGATTTTGAATGATCGAAATCAAATTCTTTCTGATGTTCAGCAGTTTATACAGCGGTATGCCGGATTTTTCACACTGCTGAATGGAAGTCACGGAAAATAACCAGTGAATATGCTGAGAATTAAGATATTCCTTATAATCAAAACCTCCGGGAATCGTCGCATGTCCGGGCTGTTCCAAAGAGCCGGTAAACACGCAGCGCATCCCCGGTTCCAGCTGTTCAATGAGACTTTTTTCTTCAAGAGACCGGATTTTGTATGAAGCGGCCCATTTTTCTTTGTCATGAGTTCGGATAACAGCTGACATTTTCGCCCCGTCAACCTTCGGAATATTTGTGATGACGGCCTGTTCAGTATAGTTCCCGGCCTGATACCGGGATACATTCGCCGCGTCATAAACCGTATACAGAAAGAAATAAAGACAAAAAGAAACGAGGCTGACGATAAACGGTGTGTACTGCTTTGTTTTTACAAAAATAAAGAGAAGATACAGAAGGAAAAAGAATAGAACCCAGAAGAAATTTGCGGCGGCAATTCCCGCGGTTGCAGAAACCGCCGCCAGAGGCAGAAGAAGGTATTTATATTTCATTTATACGTAACTGGTAAACAGCTCATTGGCCTGTTCATGAATTTTTTTCAGTTCATCCGCCTTAACTCCCGCATCAGATAATTGCTGAATCAGACCGGCTACAAAAGACAATTTTTCGCGGTTTTTCAGATCAATGATCATTTCATCAAGTTCAACCTGCTCCACCTTAACTCCGGCTTGGGTGAACAGCTCTTTTGCGTATGGCTGTGTTTTGTAATCTTCGGCATAATAGACCGTTTTGATGCCCGCCTGAATAATTGATTTACAGCATTGAATACAAGGATAATGCGTCACATAAATTTCGGCGCCCTCGGTCGGCACACCGAACTTAGAACATTGCAGAATTGCATTCATCTCTGCATGTATGGTCCGCTGGCAGTGATTATCAATTAAAAGACATCCTTCATCTGCACAATGGACGCCGCCGGCAATTGAACCGTTGTACCCGCCGGCAATCATCCGCTTGTCTCTGACAACGGTTGCTCCGACTGACAGTCTCGGACATGTGCTTCTCAGCGCCAGCAAATGGCTTTGCGCCATAAAATATTGATTCCATGAGATTCGTTCCACAAGTGTTCCCTCCAAAAGTCTTGTTGCTTTTCTAAGTTTACATAGTTTTGAGCAAAACCGTCAATTCACTTTACCGTAATGGAAGTTTTTATCCGCTCAAATGACTTTTCTCCAAAACCTGATACCTTCATCAAATCGTCAGCAGTCTGAAACCGTCCGTTTTCTTCCCGGTAGGCGATAATCGCTTCCGCTTTTTTCTGTCCCACACCGGAAATCGCCTGAAGTTCGTCCAGAGTTGCCGTATTGATATTGACAGGGGCATCTTCCTTTTCACCTGCTGCAGTTTTCGGGCGATTCTCCTCTTCGCCTTTACTCGGAATATAAACGACCGTCCCATCTTGCAGCTGCTCTGCTAAATTAACATTCAGTTCATCTGCCTTTTCCTTCAGGCCGCCGGCTTTCTCAATGGCTTGTGTCACTCTGTCTCCCGCCTTCATTTCATACACGCCGGGATTTCGGACCGCGCCTTTCATATCAATCATAATCTTATCGTCTGCGGTGTCTGTTTTGTCCGTGCCGGATGCTGAGGCTGTTTGGCCGAGCACGGACTGCTGTTTGACCGGTTCTTCTTTTTCAGGACGAAACAGCCAAATGCAGATAAAAATCGCTCCTGCCGCAAGACAAACACCCAGAATTTTCAGGTTCCGCCGCATCTGCTCCGTCATCATTGCTTTCGTCATATTGCATTGCCTCCCCGCATAAGGTTTAGAGGATTAAGGGAAAAGGAGGGGAATTCATTGAAAATAGGCTTTATCGGCACCGGAAACATGGGAACGATCCTGATTGAATCGTTAATTGAATCAAACGCTGCCGATCCCTCACATATCACCATCACAAACAGAACAATCGAAAAAGCATTAAAACTAAAAGAGCGTTTCAGCGGCATCCAAGTCACCGAGGATCAGGAAAAGCTCGTACAGGAAAATGAAATGATATTCATTTGTGTAAAACCGCTGGATATATATCCTTTGCTGAAGAAGCTCACACCTCATTTACGAAAAGATCACATTTTAATCTCCATTACCAGCCCTGTTCAAACGGAACAGATTGAACATATGGTTCCGTGCCAGACGGCCCGTGTCATTCCGAGCATCACAAACCGCGCCTTTGCCGGCGTCTCGCTTGTTACATTCGGCAATAGCTGCAGTGAGGCTGCAAAAGCGGATATCCAAACGCTGATCACTCATATTTCAAAGCCTGTAGAAATCAACAGCGGCATAACAAGGGCGGCGTCAGACATTGTCAGCTGCGGCCCTGCTTTTATGAGTTATCTCGTTCAGCGTTTTATTGACGCGGCAGTGGAAGAAACGGACATTACCAAAGAAGAAGCCGTAATTATGTCGACGGAAATGCTTGTCGGTCTCGGAAAGCTTCTGGAAACAGGGCATTACACCCTTCCCGCCTTGCAGGAAAAAGTATGCGTAAAAGGCGGCGTCACCGGAGAAGGACTGAAGGCGCTTGAAAGCGGTGTACAGGATATGTTCAACCGTGTCTTTCAGCGTACACATGACAAATACGATGAAGATATATCTTTAGTGAAGAAGCAATTTCACGTGTAAATGAGTATGCCATAAAACGCTATAACGCGCCAATCGGCAAAAATGCATTTTAAAAACCATCGTTTTGTTTAAACGATGGTTTTTGGTTTGCCTGCCGTAAAGAAAAGACGCTCGGACTCTGTTGAAGGAGGCCGGTCTGTAAAATCAGCCGTCACTTTCTTCAGTTCAAATCCTGTCTCTGCAAGCATTTGTTCATATTCTTCAATGTAAAATGTTTTTTGCTCATGCGTCTCGTCATAGCGGTCATAAGTTTGTCCGTTCCATACGAAAAAGGACATATCATGGATGACAGAAAGCTCTTCATCGCCGGCAAAGCTTTGCCAAATATAGCTGATCTGCTCATCCTGGTCCGCATGGGTGCTGTCCGGAAAAAGCTCCGTCATTTTATATGGGGAATGGACGTCAAACAGAAGCAGGCCGCCCTCCTTCAAAACTTGAAAAACACTTTTGAAGGTGCTCAAGACATCATTTTTCGTTTTTAAGTAATTGAGGGAATCACAGCAGATGACTACGGCATCAAACTGTTCTTCAAAACCGGAAAGCTCCCTCATATCCTGCTGGAGAAAAAGAATCGGCTTTCCCGTTTTTTTCTGCTGGGCACAGCTCAGCATGTCTTCACTCAAATCAATCCCCGTGACTTCGCAGCCTTTTTCGGCAAGCCTGATGGATATTTCTCCGGTTCCGCAGGCAAGATCAAGCACCCTTCCCTTTTCCGGAAGAGAGGCTTCGATCCAGCCCGCCCATTCATCATACGGCGCATGGGACATTAACTCGTCATATACGCCGGCGAAGCCTTGGTAAATCATGAGTTCAAGCCGAGTTCAAGCTCTGCGAGCGGCGCGTCGCCCCATAGCTTTTCAAGATTGTAGTAGCTTCTTTCATCTTTATGGAAAACGTGAACAATGACATCGCCGAGATCAACTAAAATCCAACGGGCCTCATCAAACCCTTCCATCTTTTTGACATCAATGCCGTTTTCTTCTGCCTGATCTTTAATTTCACGTGCAATTGCCTGAACCTGTTTATCAGAATTCCCGTGGCAGATTAAAAAGTAATCCGCTACAAGTGAGATTCCTTCCATGTCGAGCGCTAAAATATCCTCTGCACGTTTATCGTCGCATGCTTTTGCTGCGATTTTTAATACGGAAGCTTGATCCATTTCCATATTCCTCCTGTCAATTTTGAGACACCAGCCAGTTATAGGTTGCAAATGTCTCCGGGAAGACCGGCTGGTTTTTTTTCATCAGAAATATCATTGTATTTTTCAGCGCTTGTATAAGCGCTTCGTTCAGATCCTTTTCTGCCAGGCGGCGCACATCTTCCACTCCGGGGAAATGGCGGCCGGGTTCAATGTAATCCGCCACGTAAATGACTTTGTCTAAAAGGGTCATACCGGGACGCCCTGACGTGTGATAGCGGATCGCGTCTAAGATCTCGGGGTCAGTGATCCCCGCTTCCTTCTCAGCCAGATACGCCCCCGCAGGAGCATGCCACAGCTCGGCATTGTAATCCAAAAGCTCAGCCGGCATTTTTTCCCGCACGATGATCTGCTTCATTTCTTCTTTCGGCCGGAATTTGGCGTAATCATGAAAAATAGCCGCCATTTCCGCTTTTTTTGGATCTGCTCCGAACCGGCCTGCGAGAATAACCGCCGTATCTGTCACGCCGATTGTGTGGATGTAGCGATGCTCGGTCAGCTGTTCTTTGACGCAGGCAAGTGCTTCCTCACGATTCATATAAATCATTCTCCTCTATATACTGCCTCACTTTATCCGGCATTAAGTATTGCGTCGTTTTTTTTGCTTTGAGACGTTCTCTCAGCATCGTTGACGAAACATCAAATTCCGGAACGTCAGCAAAAAGCAGCGGATACGGGGTCTCAATATGATACCCCGGGCGCCGCACTCCGATAAATTGAATGAGTGTAAGCAGTTCGTCCAGTTTGTACCATTTTGGCAGATATTCAATCATATCCGCCCCGATAATAAAGAAAAGCTTGTCGTTCGGGTGCCGCTCCTTCAGTAAACGGACAGTATCATAGGTATAAGAAGGACCTTTCCGCTCCATTTCCGCCAGCTCAAGCTTAAAACCGGGATTTGAGCTGATGGCAAGCTTCAGCATCTCAACCCGGTGCCGGCTGTCGGTAAAGTCTTCATTCTGCTTATGCGGGGGAATTTTATTCGGCATAAACCAAATCTCATCGAGCTCCGCCTGATGAAGGACTTCATTAGCCATCAGAAGATGACCGTTATGCGGAGGGTCAAATGTGCCCCCGAATATTCCGATTTTCTTCATGTCAACCACCTTACGGAAGCTCGATTTGTTTATTTTCCTTTGATTCCTTATACAATACGATCGTATTTCCGATCGTCTGCACCAATTGTGAACGGCTGCCTTTCACAAGGGCTTCTGCGACATCGTTTTTATCGTCTTCGCAGTTTTGAAGCACGCTGACTTTAATCAGCTCTCTTACCTCTAAAGCCTCGGCAATCTGTTTCACCATGTTTTCGTTGACTCCGCCCTTTCCCACTTGAAAAATAGGCGTTAAATGATGCGCTTTTGAACGCAAAAACCGTTTTTGTTTTCCTGTTAACATTGTGTTCCTCCTAGTTTTCCTTCAACAATTGCTCTCATCAGACCGCTGTCAGGCTCCTGTTCCGTCCACAGCTTGAAGGACAGTGCGGCCTGTTCTACAAACATGCCGATGCCGTCAAGGGTAGTCAAACCTCTTTTTTCAGCTTCTTTTAATAACGCCGTTTGAATCGGGTTGTATACGATATCACAAACGATGGCGCCCGTTTTGGCCCGTTCCAATGAGAGCGGCACGGCATCCGTGTTCGGATACATGCCGACAGATGTTGTATGAATAATGACGTCATATTGCTCAAGCTGATTTTCAGCTTCTTCTAATGTAAGAGCGCGTTTCTGCTGAAAAGAGGGAGCGGCCGCAATCAGACTTTCTGCTTTTTCCGGCGTGCGGTTGCAAACGTCAAACTGTTTCGGCTCTTTGCGGACGATCGTCGTAAAAATCGCTCTTGCCGCCCCTCCCGCTCCTATCATTAGAATGGAGAGCTCTGATATCGGTTTGTCCAAAACTTTGACTAAGGATTTATAAAATCCGTCTCCGTCAGTATTATACCCGATGAGCCTGTCTCCCTCTCTTTTGACGGTATTTACGGCTCCGAGTACTTTTGCGCTTTCATGTATTTCATCCAGATGCTCCATGATCGCGACTTTATGCGGGACTGTAACGTTAATTCCGCAGATGCCCAGTGCTTTAATTCCGTTAACGGCGTCCTTGAGGTTGTGAGGTTCCACCTGAAACGCAAAATACTGCCCGTTGATGTTCTTATCTTTCAAAGCCGCGTTATGAATATCGGGTGACATTGAATGCCCGATCGGATTTCCGATTACTCCGTACAATTGTTTCATGCTCCCTCTCCCCTTCTCTCTATATTAATGAACGGCGGACAAATACGTGTACGCCTTTCGGAGCGTATGCCGTTATTTTTTTATCTGCTTGCTGCACCGTGACCCAGCCGAGACCGGAAAAAACGATATCCGTCTTTCCTTCTTTAATCGTAAACGTGTGAGCCGTAAGCTCCGGAAATTCATCCAAATGATCTTTCCCGGGCGGGGTGAGCAGTTCACCCGCATGCTTTTCGTATAAGGCGTCAGCATTTTCAAGCTTTGTTCTGTGAATCATCAATTCATTCGGCATATAGCAGACAAACGCCGATTTATCGCCTGAAACATAATCAAACCGGGCAAGCCCGCCGAAGTAAAGCGTTTGTTTCTCATTCAGCTGGAAAGTGCGCGGCTTCAGTTCTTTTTTCGGTGTCAGCACCTTTAAGTCACGCTTGTCGACGTAATGCGCCATCTGGTGATGGTTAATGATTCCCGGGGTATCATAAAGCGCGGACCCGTCATCAAGCGGGATTTCAATTGCATCAAGCGTCGTGCCCGGAAATTGAGAAGTGGTAATGATATTCTCTTCCCCTGAGACCTCTTTAATAATCCGGTTGATAAACGTTGATTTGCCGACATTCGTACAGCCCACCACATACACATCGCGGCCTTCGCGGTAATGTTCAATGGCGTCAATGACTTCTTTCATCCCTTGTCCGCGTGAAGCGCTGATTAAAAAGACATCAAGAGGTTTTAAGCCGTATTCTTTCGCTTCGCGTTTCATCCATTGAACGAGCCGTTCCCGTTTTACGGATTTCGGAAGGATATCAGCCTTATTACCGACAAGAATGATCGGATTTCCGCCTACAAAGCGGTTCAGTCCGTTTATCCAGCTTCCGTTAAAATCAAAAATATCAACGACTTTGACAATAAGAGAGTCAGTATCGCCGATTGTGTGCAAGATATTTAAAAAGTCATCGTCCGTTAATGAAACATCTTGAATTTCATTGTAGTTTTTCAGTCTGAAGCAGCGCTGACAGATGACATTCTCTTTTGTGAGCGATGCCTTCGGCGCATACCCGAGACCTTGTTTATCCTCGGTCTGGATCGTTACTCCGCAGCCGATGCAAACAACCTTTTCCATTTCTAATCCTCCCACTGAATATGGCCTTTACGTTTCAAAGAACTCAATATTCTCCGTTCAATCCGGCGGTTAAAGCGCGTCATGACCCCGTCAGAGGAAGCGACAGGCACGACAAGGATCGTATGATACCCGTGTCTGTTTCCGCCGAGAACATCAGTAAGCAGCTGATCGCCGATGACCACACAGTCTTCTTTTTTCAGATCCATGCTGCTGACGGCTCTTTTAAAGGCGCGTCCCATCGGTTTTCTTGCCTTATAAATAAACGGTATGCCAAGCGGCTCCGAGAATAATTTCACTCTTCGTTCATTATTATTGGAGACGATCGTGACTTTAATGCCGTGCTCCTTCATTTCTTCAAACCACTCGATTAATCGAGGTGTCGCACTCGGTCTGTCCCACTCCACAAGCGTATTGTCAAGGTCTGTAATAATCCCTTTCACATTGCGCTCCTTGAGCTTTTCCGGTGTGATATGAAATATATTTTTCACAAATTCGTCAGGTAAAAAAAACTTTTTTAACAAAACCCGCACCCTTCCTTTTTCTTTCTATCATCTATATGTCGAAACCTGTCGGATTTAAAAACAAAGTCGGACTCAGCAAAAAAATTTCGACAAAAATTGGGTTTCTTCACCAGTTGTGGATAAAATTACACACATTATCCACTCTTATTACATCCGGATTTATCCAGATTATAAACAAGATACTAACAAGTTATCCACTTATGAGTGTGGATAACAGAACGATTGTTCTTATTTGTATTTCATGGTAGATTAAAGATAACCTCACCATGATTGAAACGCAACCTTCCATCATATGCTCGCGTCTGATGATTGATTACAACTGTTAAGGAGGTGCCACTCCCATTAATTGGGTCCCCGGCATGAGAAAGCTTTCTGATGAATTACTAATAGAATCTTATTTCAAAGCCAATGAAATGAATTTGAGCCGTGAATTTATCGAGTTAATTGAAAACGAAATCAAAAGAAGATCGCTCGGACACATTATTTCCGTTTCTTCTTAAACAGAAAAATTTTCCGGGCGAATTTCCTTTTTTTACTCAGATGACTGATATTATATCACTTCGGTTATACGCTTTACTACCACTTTCAACAAAAAACACCCCTTACAGAGGTGTTTAAGAGGACGGCTGTTAAATTTTGAACCAATACAGGCCGCCCAGAACGAGAAAAACGACGAGCAGCACAACAAAAAATGCGTACCAGTACCCCGCATTCACCCGAGGAGGCGGGCATACAGGATATGGCGGAGGGAAACCGCGGTTCATAGCAATCGCCTCCAAAAAGATGTTTTTCTACAGCCTATGATGCACGAGCAAAACGGCTTAGGCAGCTGACGGCGTCAGCGTTCCAAAATCCGCCCATTTTTTATGCCTTCAATTAAGATTCTGGCCCCTTTTGGCGTCATGTGATTTCCGGAAGGATCTATCAGTCCGGATTGGATGAGCGCCCGGTCTGTATCTTTGCCGCCGTCCGCGCGTATAAAGCGCTTCCAATTATCCACCAGAGGCACTTTTAACTCTTTTGCAACCTGCCTTGTAATACCGTTATAGGAATTATGCCATTTTCTCGCTCCGCCTTTTTCTTTAAAGGCTGAAGCTTTATATCTTGAATAGTAATAGAGATGATGTGTTCCGTTTCCTTCTATAACTGGAATGCACGTCATTAAAACCGGCTTTATGCGGTGCTTTCGGCTTTCGTTTACAAAATAAGTCAGGTTTTCTTTAAACCGTTTCTTTGATACTCGCGGCTGATGTCCCGTCAAAATGCCCGCATCATTTGTTCCGAACATGATAAATAAATATTGAGGCTTGCGGTCAAGCACGTCGCTTTGAAATCGCAGGCGCGCATCCTCAGTCGTCTGACCGCCTATTCCCGCATTTATAACCGTAAGACGGCCGCGTTCCGTTGTTTTTAACATGTTTACCCACTGCTGCGCCTTTGGATAATCACGATAATCCCAATTGGAACCGCGCGTATTGCTGTCACCGAAAGCGACAGCGCTTTTCTCTTTGCCCGCGGCGCATCCTGATAACAGACAGGCTATCGTAATAAAAAGAACAGCAAACTTCATTTTTTCTCCCCCCAAACCTTACATCCTATATGGTACACGTCTCTTTTGCGGCTTTCAACGCGGCGCTCTCTTTACTGGATATGAAAAGGGCCGGCATCCTCTCCGATCAAATCCGAAACCTTAACAAACGTGTAGCCCTTCTTTTTCAGCTGGGGAATAATTTCTTTCAAAGCCTCAACCGTCTGGCGCCGGTTGCCTCCGCCGTCATGCAGAAGAATAATATCTCCATCTCTGGCATGTGAAACAACGTGTCTGACGATTTTTCCTTTTCCGGGCCTTCTCCAGTCCCTCGGATCTTGGTTCCAAGACCACATAATGATATGATAGCCCTCTTTTAAGATGCTTTTGAAAGCCGTACGATTCAGCGATCCTCCCGGCGGGCGGAATAACTTGTCCCCTTCCGGCTGAAGCGATGTGATATGATGCGCTGAGCTGTGAAGCTCTTTTAAAATGTCTTTGCGTTTCAGACGGTGAAAATAAACATGGTTCATCGTATGGTTGCCGATTTCATGTCCTTCTTCAATAATGCGCTTTGCCGTTATAGGGTAATTGTCTATACGGCTTCCGATACAAAAAAAAGTCGCTTTAACATTGTACTGTTTCAGCACGTCTAACACAGCCTCTGTATAGACAGGGTGGGGGCCGTCATCGAAGGTTAAAGACAGTTTCTTTTTTTCAGACCTTATATCCCAATACACGTTTCCCGTCTTCTCCATGTCACTTCTTTTTAATGATTTCGCATCGGCGGACACGGCAGTGAGACTCGTGAGGACGCATATCATAATGATCAGATGAAAGCATCTCAACGTTTACACCTCCAGTAAACACTACTGTTAACGTGTCCCCTTTTTTAAAAATCATTCTCGCGCAAATAATGCATCACCCGCTTCTTCTGTGAGAAACAGGTAATGCTGAATTATGACAGCACTGCTTCCAGCTTGTCTTTCGTTTTCGGACCGTAAATCCTGTCAGCCTGCAAGCTGTTCATGATTTGGAACCACTTTATGGCATTGGCGGTTTTGGGTCCGTATATTCCGTCAACTCCATGATTTTCCGTATTTTTATCAGGGCAAAAATAAGCGGCGGCAAGGACTCTTTGCACTTGAGTCGCCTTTTCGACCTGGCTTCCCAGCTGTTCAGCAGCCTGCCGGGGCAATTTTTTATGGGGAACGACGCGATCAAGAGGTATATTATAATCTTTCATGAGCTTTTTGCGCGCATCTTCGCGTCTGCGCCGTCCGTGTTGGATGTATGATGGACGGTAATATAATCCGGGTCCATTGCATATCTCGGCCAGTTGCCGTTTGATTTCGGTATCAGGTCTTTTTTATGGATATCATTTTATCCCTCTCCTATTAAACAATGCAAAAGCACGCTTATCGGACACCCTTTTTTAATAGAAGGAGATAGATTTGTACTGTATACTATTTGAAAAGAGGTGAACGTACAGATGATAAAAAAAGGATTCAGTCTTGCCGTCATCATTGCTGTTGTGATGATCGGTTTTATGCAAAAAGACGTCTGGCTCGGCATGATTCGGGCGGGCGGAATGTACGCCGTGCTCATGAGTATCCTGCTGGTCGCAGCTGACGTATTTTTCCCGATTGTTCCATTCGCCATTATCGCGGCCTTAAACGGAGCGGTCTTCGGGATTGTAAACGGGGTGTGGATTACATTGTCAGGCGCGATGCTCGGGACAATGGCCTTGTTTTTTCTCGTCCGGTACGGATTCAGAGACTGGGCCAGAAAAAAGCTGCTGTCTTACCCGGCCGCGGCCCAATATGAAGATTCATTTCATCAGCACGCGTTTACGGCGGTGCTTTTCGGGCGGCTGATTCCGATTATACCGTCGCTTGCCATGAATACCGTATGCGGGCTGAGCAACATACGATGGCCAATCTTTTTTACCGCATCGACGCTCGGCAAAATTCCGAACATTGTGATCGTGACAGTCGCAGGCGCTTCATTTACAAGCAACAAACTGCTGTCTTTCGGAATTTACGGAATGTATATGCTCGTGTTAATGGCGGTCATTTATAAAAAGTTTCCCGGCCTTTTAAAAACGACGAAAAAATGAAGCGCGTACCGCCCTCTATACCGGCGGTACGGCTCCTCTCATTCTGAGAACCTTTCCGTTTAATTCTGAACCGAGCACTTTCAGGTTTTGCTTTTTGTAAAATGACAGGGCCGCTTTATTGTCCGGAGAAACTCTAAGATGATATTCCGAAACACCATTCGTTCTGAAAAACTGATTCGCGTATTGATGGAGCTTCGTCCCGTACCCCATTCCCCTCTGCCGCTCAGTAATATAGTAAAGGTGCACATAACCGATTTTTTGATCGCGATAAGGTTTAATGGAGGCTTCAAGCTGTCCGATCGGCTGCCCGTTATGAAAAAGCAGCACAAAACCGTCGGGAAAGCTCTTGATTTGAGATGACAGCCATCTGAGATACTCATCCTTATTAAAATGATCCGCCGTACCAAAGCTGACGAGAAACGAATCTTTGCGGAATGAAACGGCCGTCTCTTTATGTTTGTTTAAATTGATTCGCTTGAAATCCATCAAGTGTCCTCCTTTTTGCGGCCGCAAGTAAGAATGAGCATAAAACGGCTGCCAACATCAGCATAACGGCTGCGCCTGTGATGACGATATGGCGGACGGAAGAACTGACTGCCGCCGCTCCGAAAACCGCCGTTATCAATATAATGAAGACGGCTTCAACTAATGAATAAAAGCTGCCCACCCTCCCCATAATGTCCACCGGAACATTTTTTTGATAAAACGTCTGAAATCCCGTATTGGCAAATGCCAAGAAAAAAGCCAGAATGAAAAACCCGCAAGCAGCCGTCCAAAAAACGTGAGAAAACGCATAAATCATATATCCCGCCGCTGTGAAAAAAGAGCCCATTCCCATCAATAAAGAAGCCGGCATTTTTTTATTAAAGAACACATTGGCAAGCGCCCCCGCTATAACCCCTGCCCCTGACACACTGACGAGAAAACCGTAATCAGCATCAGTCAGCTGAAGAACCTCTTTTGAAAAAGCGACTTCAAGCGAATCAAGTGCAGACAACATCACGGTCATGACCAGACTGAATAAAAAATAAATGATCATGACGTTTCGCGCCGTTCGGCTGAAGCGATAGACGAGCTTCCAATCTTCTTTGCACACTGCCAAAGAAAGCTTCTGTCTGGGAGAATGTACGTAAGGCTCATTTTCAAGATTCGGCAGCATCATCGTGATGAAACCGGACAGCATTAAAGCAGCCGCATTCACCCAAATCGCAAAAATCGGCGTGCCGACGATAAAAAGCAGCCCGGTCGCAGCCGGCCCGAGGAGAAAAGCCCCTGATTCCGGCAAAGCCCTTAGTGAATTGAATCGTTTTCTCCTTTCAGCCGGGATAAGCATCGTCACATACGCCATGGAACACGGATGAAACATCGCATTAGCCATATGAATCAAAAACACGATACAATAAACGGAAAATAGAGACCCTGCAGTAAACATCAGCGGCAGAACGGCAATGAACCCAGCCCGGATGAAATCAAGCGACATCATCATACTCCGTTTGTTACACCTGTCGATGATGCTGCCCGCCCACCCATTTGTCATCAAAACAGCCGCAGGCCTGATTAAATAAAGAATGGAAACTGCAAAAGCAGACCCCGTTTCTTTTAAGACAATAAGATTAAGAGACAAAAAATAAATCCATTCACCAATATTCGCTACCCCGATTCCGGTTAACAAAAGCACCGGGTGCCGCCAAGACTTCCAGTTTTTCATCTTATCCCTCCCTCAGAAAATAAAAAACGCCCTCAAGACAATGAAGTCTTGAGGACGGGAAACAGCCCGCTATGCCACCTCAATTCGGTTTGGCGCCGGCCTTGCCGGTACAAAGCTTACTCGGTAACAGGAGTATCCGCCGCATCATCCTCGTTTTGCATGATTCCGATGCGAAGCTAAGAGGTTTGTTTCAACACATCCATTCATACTCCTTCCCAGCTCCCGGAGCTCTCTGTCATGAATGATATCTGTCTACTCTTCTCTTCAGCGCTTTTCACGTTATATTCTTTTCGCCCTTACTTTTTTTAACAATATACAGGCTCAATCAGAAAAAATCAAGAGGCTGTAAGAAATAAAACTTGCCTTTGATTAATTTCCCTGTACAGACACAAACAGCCTGACTGCCACATACAGTTACATATAGGCTTTTGCCTACATAACTTTGTGGAGGTGAGGATGGTGACAGGTGTTTTTGCAGCGCTCGGGTTTATTGTGAAAGAACTCGTGTTTTTAGTATCATACGTGAAGAATAATGCCTTTCCACAACCGCTCTCAAATAGTGAGGAGAAAAAATACTTAGACCTTATGGCCGAAGGAGATGAACACGCCCGCAATATGCTGATCGAACATAATCTCCGTTTAGTCGCCCATATTGTAAAAAAATTCGAAAACACGGGAGAAGACGCAGAAGATCTGATCTCCATCGGTACAATCGGTCTGATTAAAGGCATCGAAAGCTATTCAGCCGGAAAAGGCACGAAGCTTGCGACATATGCCGCACGATGTATTGAGAACGAGATTTTAATGCATCTGCGCGCCTTGAAAAAAACGAAAAAAGACGTTTCCCTTCATGATCCGATCGGCCAAGATAAAGAAGGGAATGAAATAAGCCTGATCGATGTGCTCAAGTCGGAAAGCGAAGATGTGATTGACACCATTCAGCTCAACATGGAGCTTGAAAAGGTCAAAAAATATATCGACATTTTAGACGACCGCGAAAAAGAAGTGATCGTCGGCCGCTTCGGCCTTGATTTAAAAAAAGAAAAGACGCAGCGCGAGATCGCGAAAGAGCTCGGCATTTCAAGGAGCTATGTATCCCGGATTGAAAAACGGGCGCTGATGAAGATGTTTCATGAGTTTTACCGGGCGGAGAAAGAGAAGCGGAAGAAGTCGAAGGGAAAGTAAGCGAAAAGCCGGATCTGACATCCCGGCTTTTTCTGTTTTATCTTTTTCAATACAGTCAGAATATATGAAAAATCGTTCCTTACATATACTCTATCAACCTGGATCAAAAAGCTGAATATCCCCCTGTTTATTCACCTCCACATGCAGCTTAATATCTCATCAATTATATGTTCATTCAGGTATAACGAACGCGGCATGATCAATACAACATAAGATGTATTTCATTTCCCTCTTAGAGTTAATTTATTTAACCATTATAAATACTCATATATACTTAAGTTATTGAATTATTTCCCTTTAATATCCGCACATTGTTATCAATAAAATATATTTCATTTCACAATCATGATTTGATTATTTTAGAAATTCTGCTCATTCACCTGATACTAAAAGGAACTAAAGTGACAAAAAGTAACTAAAAAAAGAGATATCAACCTTTTTAATTCAAAGTGCCCAAATACATTTCCATTATTTTTGTTACAATAAATGCATAAGTTATTTTTCATCCATATTTATTGAAGGAGGACATATAATATGGGCGAGTCGAAAGATTTACAACCTAAAGTAGAAAAAAGTTTCGAGATAATTGGGAAAAAGTGGACAGGATTAATTATTTATGTGCTAATGAGCGGTCCTAAGCGCTTTAGTGAGTTAAGCGAGAGCATGCCTTCCTTAAGCAGAAGGATATTAACGGAACGGATTAAAGAATTAGAAGAACAGGGAATTGTTGTCCGAAATGTAATCCCCGATCGTCCGATACGTTCTGAGTACTCTTTAACTCAAAAAGGAACAGAATTAGGAAAAATATTAGGACCGATTAGTCAATGGGCGGAAAGCTGGGTCAAGGATTGACAGTTCTTTTAGTATCTATGCCAATAAACACAGCGCTGTTTTTCATTATCTAATAAGGAAGGAAGATCTCCATGTCTAATGTTCTCTATATCACAGCACATCCTCTGCCTGAAGATGAATCACTCAGCATGACCGTAGGAAAAGAATTCATTGAAAGCTACAAACAAACACATCCTGAAGATGATGTTGTCCATTTAGATTTATATAAAGCTGATATTCCTTATCTAGACGCAGATGTATTTAATGGTTGGAAAAAACTTCGCTCTCAAGCTTCACTTCAAGATTTATCAGTAGATGAACGGTTAAAAGTCGCCCGTTTAGCTGAATTAGGCGGACAGTTTTTGTTAGCTGATAAATATATTTTTGTAACACCTATGTGGAATTTTTCCGTTCCGGCCATCATGAAGACCTATATTGATGCAATCGCAGTGTCAGGTAAAACCTTCAAATATACTAAAGAAGGTTCAAAAGGATTACTAAAAGGAAAAAAAGCTCTCCATATACAATCGCGGGGAGACATCTACTCACATGGTCCTGAAATGGAAAGAGAGATGGGCAATCGATACTTAGAAGCGGTTATGGATTTCTTTGGTATCAAATCGTTTGAAAGTATTATTATTGAAGGGCAAATGAAGTTTCCGGAACAAGCTTCTCAAATTAAAGATAAAGCAATGCAGCAAGCCAAAGAGATGGCTAAACAATTTTAATCCAACACATCATAAGGCCTTGAACCTTATCAAGGCCCTTCATTTTTGTTTTATACATCTTCCTATACTGATTCCTCTTTTTCTTTAAACATAAATAGCTGCCGCACACCCCAACCTGCATGATTTATACGACTGTGCCCTCAATAAACACTTTCCCAGCAGATATTAATGTTTCTGCCACTTGAGTTTCACCTTTCTTTTTATGTTAGTTAACAAACCACTCATACCTATGCGATAAACTAACCTAAGTAACCAATAGTAACTTAGGTTAGTTTTTTTCGTTGCGACTGATTTTTTCTTTTGAAATCAGATTTCTTATAAATGAACCATTTTTATTATTCCAGACCCGAAACATCAAGAAAGGTCTAATTGAAGAACTAATCAGAAAAAAAGAAATGCAAGATGAAATCATTGACTATTTTAGTTACCTAGGTTACTATTAGTAACGTAAAGTGACGAAACAAAACTAGCCACTTTCAATACATCAAGGGTTTGGGAAAGAAGGTTTGCATCAAATGGATATTTTCTTAGCCATTCTTCCTGCAATATTTTGGGGAAGTATCGTCCTCTTCAATGTCAAGTTAGGCGGAGGACCTTATAGTCAAACACTTGGAACAACGATTGGAGCACTGATCTTTTCAGCTGTTATCTATCTCGTTATCCATCCTGTATTGACGCCTTTTATCTTTATTGTAGGAATCGTTTCTGGGTTGTTTTGGGCTGTTGGACAAAGTAATCAGTTAAAAACCATTGAATATATTGGTGTTTCTAAAACGATGCCGATTTCAACAGGTATGCAGCTCGTATCAACAGCTTTGTTTGGGGTGATTGTTTTTCATGAGTGGTCAACAGTCACTACAGTTCTATTGGGAATACTAGCCCTCATTTTTATCGTGATTGGGATTGTATTAACCTCTCTTGAAAGCAAAAAAAATAAAGAGCAATCTGGGCAATTTAAAAAGGGCATTATCACACTCATCATATCTACGATTGGATATTTAGTATATGTGGTCGTTGCACGTTTGTTTAACGTTGATGGCTGGGTGGCTTTATTCCCTCAAGCTATCGGTATGTTTATCGGCGGACTCATCCTCACTTATAAACATAAGCCTTTTAATAAATACACAATTCGCAACATTATTCCCGGTCTTATATGGGCTGCGGGTAATATGTTCTTATTTATTTCCCAACCTAAGGTAGGGGTAGCGACAAGTTTTTCACTATCACAAATGGGAATCGTCGTTTCAACGCTTGGAGGTATCTTCTTACTAGGCGAAAAGAAAACAAACCGTCAGCTTATTTCGATTTCAATTGGCATTGTGCTCATTATTTTGGGCGGAGTGCTGCTGGGAATAGCAAAAAGTTAAAATACATTAACCTAAACAGTAAGAATATCTATTAAAAAATAATCGTTAGAACCAGGAGGAACTTATCATGTATAAAGATTTAAAAGATAAAGTAGTCGTAATCACAGGCGGAGCTACAGGCCTGGGACGGGCAATGGCTGTTCGCTTCGGTCAAGAACAAGCAAAAGTGGTCATTAACTATCGTAATAATGAAAATGAAGCATTAGAAGCTAAAAAAGAAGTGGAAGAAGCAGGCGGACAAGCTATTATTGTACCTGGTGATGTAACAGTAGAAGGAGATGTCATCAACCTTGTACAAACAGCTGTAAAAGAATTTGGCACATTGAATGTAATGATTAACAATGCTGGTGTTGAAAACCCTGTACCGTCTCATGAACTTTCTTTAGACAATTGGAACAAGGTAATCGACACAAACTTAACAGGAGCATTCCTTGGCAGCCGTGAAGCGATCAAATACTTTGTAGAAAATGATATTAAAGGGAATGTCATAAACATGTCCAGTGTACATGAAATGATTCCTTGGCCGCTATTTGTTCACTATGCAGCTAGTAAAGGCGGTATGAAGCTAATGACAGAAACATTGGCACTCGAATATGCACCAAAAGGAATTCGCGTGAACAATATTGGACCAGGAGCAATGAACACACCAATCAATGCTGAAAAATTTGCAGATCCGGTACAACGTGCAGATGTTGAAAGCATGATTCCGATGGGTTACATCGGTAAACCGGAAGAAGTAGCCTCTGTAGCAGCATTCTTAGCATCTTCTGAAGCAAGTTATGTAACGGGTATTACACTCTTTGCAGATGGCGGTATGACGAAATATCCTTCTTTCCAAGCTGGAAGAGGTTAATAAGAATAAGGCTTTAGAGAAATAAAAAATAGAAGTCTGCGGACACTGAACTTATAGCACTGGTGCTGTTGGTTTGGTGTCCTTTTTTATATACTTTCAAAGCAGCTGATTATATTGAACAAATAGGTTCATTTTATCCACTTGTGTGTTTTTTTATATTTGGCCAGAAAAAGGGCACTGTTTTCAGTCCGTCCAAGTAAAAAAGGAAGGGTCCTTCCCTTCCTTTAGCCCTAACTTGATCTCCTTCAATTTTAAAACCAACATTTAAAGCTGGATCGCGCTTTATTGACAGAATTTTCACAACAAACTTAGTACAATTCTGCTATTATGATAGCAAATAAATAGATGATCAATTTACGGTTCAATCAAAAGCTACAGATCGAATTTCATGGCGCCTATCGATCTTACAATTTTCGGATCTTGGTGCGATCCGAAAAGACTTTCTCCTTTATCAAGGGCGGAAATTTTTTCGATATCCTCTAAGCTCAACTCAAAATCGAAAATGTCAAAGTTTTCGACAATCCGTTCTTTGCGCACCGATTTTGGAATCGTAACGACTTCACGCTGAACAAGCCAACGCAGCACGACCTGGGCGACGGATTTATTGTGTTTTTCGGCAATGGAAGTCAACACTTCGTTGCTGAACATGTTATTGCGTCCTTCAGCGAACGGTGCCCACGACTCGTGTTGTACTCCCTGCTCTTTCATAAAAGCAGCACTTTCTTTTTGCTGATAGAATGGATGTGTTTCGACTTGATTGACGGCTGGCACGACTTCATTATGCATGATGAGATCCATAAGACGGTCGGGATAGAAGTTGCTGACTCCGATTGCTCTGATTTTTCCTTCGCGGTACAGGTCCTCCATCGCACGCCAAGCGCCGTAGTAATCGCCGTATGGTTGGTGAATAAGGTATAAATCAAGATAATCCAGCTGCAGCTTACTCAATGATTTGGAAAAGGCTATTTTGGCGCTTTCATAGCCGGCATCCTGAATCCAGAGCTTGGTCGTAATGAATAGCTCCTCACGCGGTACGCCGCTCCGCTTAATTGCACGTCCGACTGCTTCCTCGTTTAGGTAACCGGAAGCGGTGTCAATCAGGCGGTAACCGGCCATCAGCGCTTCATATACTGCGTTTTCACATTCTTGAGCATCGGGGACTTGGTACACACCGAAGCCGATAATTGGCATTTTCACTCCATTGTTTAATGTTACGGTTTGCATTGTAATTCCTCCTATTGTTCAAATGTAGAACGACAAACGGCACGCATCCCGAAAATCGGGCACTGCAGAATGAATTCCGCTGCGGCTGGTTTGCGTTATAATAAGCTTATTATCTTCGTGTAACACGAAGGCAAGCACTTTTTTAAAAATGTTTAAAGGAGGATTACACATGCATACAGTCAAAGAAGCAGCGATGATAACCGGACTCACCGAGCATGCGGTGCGCTTTTACACGGATAAAGGCCTGGTGCCGAGCGTACGACGCAATAAAAACAATATTCGTTTGTTCGACGAAGAATCAATTAACTGGCTGTTTGGCGTCAAATGCCTCAGGCAATCCGGAATGCCGATTGAAGTCATTAAAACGTACGTGAATCTCTGTCTTGAAGGAGATTCGACCATTCCACAACGGTACACACTCATGATGGAACATAAAGAAGATGCGCTCGCCCAGCTCGAAGAAGCCAAACAGCACATTGCCCATTTGGAACAAAAAACCGCCCTATATCAGGCCATTATGGAGCACCGCTCTTTTGATACAACCAATCCCGCCAACTGGGAAAAAATACAGCATATGCATAGTGACGTATTTTACTCGCCGGATGCTCGGAAAGTGTGAGAGATACTTATGAGCACATCAATGGCTCTGTCCATAGGGCTGCAAATCCTTAAATTTTTTCTTACGGTTACTTTCTATTGATAGAAGTCGCATCTGTATGCGACTTCTTGTTCGATGTTGTTTTCAAGTGTGTCATAGGTAATGTTAAACTTCAGCAATTACTTCTTTTGTGCTTAAGTTAACTGTGCTGGTTGATGGAACTGATTTTTGATCCTTAGTCAGCGCAACTTCCTCTTGGGCTGCTCTTAAAATACACTGACCAAAACCGATCTTCTCGATTTTCTGTGTGTCATGATCCATTTGGATAACTCGCGCATCTCATAAAATCGTTGGCGTATCTTGAACCATTCGAATAAATCATTAATAACTAACTGCTTTTTAGAAAGAATCCCCCACTTGCTCAAAACTGCTTTTCATACAGTCTTAAGAGCCATCGCATCCCAGTCATTTTTGCATCCAACATCAGACTTACTGAATTTCTTTTTGTGCTTTTCTGCTTGTGACTTTGTCCAGTACACTGTTTTTCGGAAGCCATTTATCAACTCAAAATAAGCTGCATAACCAATTACCGCATCTTATTCTCGTTTTTCAAAATCAATCTCTATCTCCTCGGTCAGCGGATTCCACTTCTGCAATTCGCCTTCATGAATCGGTATGCAATTGATGGACGTTGCAAAGCAAGCTGTATGTACCCTTTGTATCCAAGCTGGAATTGATCCTTTCCAGGCATAACCCTAAGTTTTTATGTATAGGCAGGTTGAGTGTAGCTGCCACAGGAGCGCTTATCATACATACTAATAAAACCTTGTTAAAACTTTACAAGACAAACTGAATTGACTATAGTCTAATTAGACCAAATATTGATGTAAAGAAGTGAAAAATTAGATGATAAAGTCTTTTTTGATGTTGGGGCAGTCGAATATGGCGGGCCGTGGATTTTTGAATGAAGTAGATCCTATCTATAATGAAAAAATAAAAATGTTGCGCAATGGACAGTGGCAGATGATGACAGAGCCGATTAATTACGACCGTCCGGTTTCCGGCGTTGGCCTGGCGGCATCTTTTGCAGATGCATGGTCAAAAGCTCATCCCGATGAAGAAATTGGCTTAATCCCTTGTGCGGAAGGTGGCAGTTCATTGAATGACTGGCATCCGGAAGGTATCCTTTTTCAGCATGCTTTGTCCGAAGCCCGCTTCGCTCTCCGGTCCAGTCAAATTTGCGGAATCCTTTGGCACCAAGGTGAGAGTGACAGTTATCGTTCGCTGCATGAAACTTATTACGAGAAATTAACCCTTATCATCGAGACGCTAAGAAACGAGTTGAAACTTGATGAGGTACCGTTGATGATTGGAGGGCTTGGTGACTTTCTTGGGAAGACCGGTTTTGGACAGCATGCGACCGAATTTCGACAGGTTAATGAACAATTGCTGCGTTTCGCTAATGAACAACCGAATTGTTATTTTGTTACGGCAACAGGTTTGACTGCGAATCCTGATGGCATTCATTTAGACGCAGCTTCACAACGCAAATTCGGTTACCGCTATTTCGAGGCTTTTTCGAAAAAGTGCCATATCCTGAAACCTATTTCGGGAGAGGAGCAATCACTGAAAGTGAAGGGTGGCTATTCTAAAACAGAACAGATTTACCTTCATAGTATGGATTTGGCTTCGGGCAAAATCACGTACGCGGAATTTGAGGCGCGGATGGCGAAGGTGATGAAACCATAATTCCCTTACTTATCCTTGGCCTGCTCATCCAAAACCCCGGCGCTCACGGCTATGAACTTCTGGCCTTAATGGAAAAACGTCATTACAAATACATTGTTAACTTCACGAAAGGTTCATTTTATTACAATCTGCAGCAACTTGAAGAAAAGTGTTTTATCGAACAGATTCATCAGAAACCCTCAACCAGCGGGCGTGAAATCCGTAACTTTAACGTCACAGAATCGGGAAGGGCAGAATTCGAGAAATTAATGATCAAATACGGCACCAAATCGGAATATGTGAACCTGCAATTTTATGGGGCGTTACTCTTTGCCGATGAATTCGACAAAAATAAATTACTGGATCTGATCCAATCACAAATCAATCAGACTAAAACTCGAATCGAGCTCCTTGATGAATACCTGTCCATCACTCAAGAAATTCCCGGCACAATCAATTACTTTCGCCGTATGAACGAAAATTCCCGTTCACATCACTTGGTTAATTTAGAATGGTTCGAAAAATTGAAAGCAGAAATAGAATGAACGATTGCATAATAAAAAAATGCAATGTGAAATATATAAGAGTTACCTAAGTATAAAACCTGTGTCGCAGATATCTCGTAACATCATTGATACAGGTTTTATACTCCTTCTTTAATTAAACCAGTAATCGGGTTGTCAACACTTGCCCCCCCCCCCAACAAGAGCAAGTGAATCTGCTGCGTGTTCTTTTTTTCAATCCTTCGTATTAATAACCTCTTTTTACACCATTTAGTATTCTGATTTTTCTCCTTCTTCCGCAAAACTGCTGCTTTAGTCGAATAAGCAAAAGTGATCTCCCTTAAGGAAGAATCACTTCCTCTAATTGAACAAGCAGTGAAGGTGAACATCGTTCTCAACATAAACTAAAATTTTTTATATACCTCTGCGAAAGCTACTTTCAATTGAATTTCTCTTATGCAGTTATCTCCGTTAGTTTAATTAGAATTCAGATAATCCAAGACACGGTCAACTCTTTCAGTGACTGAGTAATCTCCTTCAATTCTTAACACTGGACAAGATAAATCTGCCATCCAATGTTCGTGTAAAGCTTTACTTCTAACTTCCATTCCAGCATGATCATATAAAGATGCCCACTCTAAAAATGTTTTTGATTGTTCATATTTACTGCCGCCGGCTAACACTTCGTTTCCATAACGTTGAAATTCCCTATGCCTTAATCTTTCAAGCCGGATATCTTGCGGAATCCATAAGTAGATGACAAGGTCAAAATCACTTTTTAGATTATCGCCCCAGCGGCACACTGCGCCGGAAAGAATCCATTTCTCATTTATTGTTAAGTCTTTTTCAAGCAGCTTTCTTCTTTCAGGAATTTCTCTTTTTTTAGTGAATTTATCTGTCCAATAGTAATCATCAGTATCAAGATGCGTATGAGGCAAATGCTTTGATAATGCAGCACCCAATGTTGAAGTGCCGACTCCAGAGGCTCCCAGTATGTGAATATTATTTTTCATAGTTCCCCCCTCCTTATGAAGCAACGAAACTCCCTGTCCGCTGCATAGGGTTCTTACTTTTATTTTAACATAAATCCCCAAAACCTTTGCTTTGCTGGGGGAATCCAGATGCGTGTTAAGACCATAATACTTACGAACTTCATGGTCCTTTTTCAAACAGAATGATTAACTTTCTCTCCGGCCTATTTTAATATCCTCATACACTTTTTCAAAAGTCTCGATTGGCAATGAAAACTTAGTTGTTTTCTCGTTACGGTAATTGATCACGATCTAAATTTGATTATTTTGTTGTTCAAACTCAATAAGTGCATTCTCCCATTTATCTCTGATTGAAATGATACAATTTCCATTTTTCTTTTCCTTTTTCTTATAAATGTAATTCACCTTAACTCTCCTTTCATTGATCGACAAAAGGTTTCGGAATAAGGAAGCTCCTCAAAAAAAGGATCAAAACTTTTATCAAGTTTGATCCTTTTCCCTTTTTAGTCATTTCTCCGCGAACGTTTATAGACATTCAGGGTTACCAGCCAGCTCATAACGATGATTCCTGCAAATAGGATCAGCATATTACTGTACAAATAAGCGGAATGATCAGCGTTAACAGGCAGCAGCCTTTGATCCAGCAAGCGGATCGATAATAAACCGCCTGCAATCGCAATGCCCGTTCCCTCTGATAGAAAGCTCGTAAAATTAAGCAAACTCATTCCGGCCCCGGCTTCCTTTTGTTTTAAACTGCCAGACACAATTGTAGATATAACCGTTTTTGTGAAGGAGAGCCCCCCAAAAACAAAAACGATTATAACGGTCATGAGCCAAGGTGTCGCATCTATAAAAAAGGCAGCGATTAAAAAGCTGGAAGACATCAATACAATCCCGATGGTGAGCACATATAAAGAACCTTTCCGATCAACAAGCAATCCTCCAATGTAACCGAAGATGATGACGCTCATCGTCCCGGGGAACATAATCCCGCTTCCAATTGCCGCAGTACTTAAATGGTGAACATCTTTCATCATATAAGGAACCATAGACATAAATCCTGCAGCAGTGCCGAATATCAGGCCTCCGCAAAGGACGCCCATCATAAACAAGACATTTTTCCCCAGTGCAGGGTCAACAAAGGGATCTTGAGTTTTCCTAATATGTTTCACAAATATCAGGAAAGCTAGAATACTGATGGTCAGAAAAGACATTCTATATGACGTTGTAAACAGCAGAAAAAATACGATGCCTGCAGACATTAATATAATCCCCGCCATATCAAAGCGCCCGCTGATTCTTTCTTCCTTTTCAAGCAGTTTTATCAGGAATGGAACAGTGATAACTGTTGCTGTTGGAATAAGCAGCAAATATGACCAGTGAATATAATGAGCGATCATTCCGCCAATAGCCGGTCCGACACCTTCCCCCATTGCCACCAGCGACCCGATCAGACCAAATGCTTTACCCCTGTTTTCTTTCGGAATATAGCGTACGACTGCAACCATTACAAGTGCCGGGAATGCGGCAGCACCAGCCCCTTGAATAAATCGGGCCAGAATGAGTAAAGGAAAGAAAGAGTGTCCGACAAATCCAATGATTGATCCGAAGCCATTGACCATAATCCCAAACAGGAGCAGCTTTTTGATGCCCAGTTGATCTGATAACTTCCCATACAGAGCAGTTCCGATGGAAAAGGTGAGCATAAAGGCTGTGTTCACCCAGTTTGCACTCGCTGGCAGTTTATGAAAATCGTTGGCGATATCAGGTAACGAGACGTTCAAAACCATTTCATTTAATACGCTGAAAAATGACAGAACACAAAGCCAAATGAACACTTGGTTGTGCCGTAAAGTTGATTGTGAATAAGGCGTATTCACAATTTCCCCTCCATTAATGAGGGCAGACGCAGTTTATAGGGCCATTGATACGCTTCCCTCTTTTAATTGTACCCTGTTCATTTTTTTGCACTTCATACTTAACTCCCCCTGCATAGATTGATATATCTTATTATATACAGATTAAGGTATACAACAATAAGGCTCGATGCAAAAAAAGAAAAATCCTCAATCCGATATTATGAATACATTGCGACACACACCCGCTATATGCTGTTGAAAAATTGGAATACGCATTGTATCGGCCGCTCCTATGACAAAGTTATTTTCGGCATAAAAATGACAAGCTGAAACGTTAATATCTTGTGTTTCAAGCATGAGACCGCATAAATGATTCTCCTTTGTCCACTCAATCGCTTTATGTAATAAAGCCGTCCCGACACCATTTTTTCTATTTGCAACGTCAATGTCTTCAATCAGTGCGTATCCATTCCAATTAGAACGAAGCTTACTCCGGCCGACACAGTGGTTCTCTGCGTAATAAAAAAGACAACTTTATCCTCTTCTTCAATATAACTGACATCAATTTCTTCATCGTCATATTTTTTGACATAAGGTTCAGCAAATATCTCTTCTGTATATGTCCACACATTTTTCAAATGAAGGGATGATTCTCCCTGAAACAACGAAAGGTTCGTTTGGTTTATTGAAGTCTTTCATATTGAATCGAGTCATTTTAGTTATCATTAATCACCTTTCTGCATTTATTCACCTTGCTTTACGTCTTTTTAACTGTGATTCGTGGCATTTCATGGTCCCGGTTTAATAACTCTAAGACTAAAACAAAAAAGATACCAACATTGATTGGTATTATCTATTCATTCGAGCTCCTACAACAACATCCTATTCCGGAGCTTCCAACCCAAACTTTGTCCATTCCTCTTTTGCCGGGCCATAAATACCCGGAACAGGTAAACCCGCCTGTCTCATAAGAACGGTCATTTGTCCCCGGTGATGACTTTGATGTTGAATTAAAAACAGTAAAAGTGAACCATTGGGCAGCTGCTGACCCATAAAGTTGATACGTTCTTCAAGTGTATCGTCAGTCCATTGCGTTTTTAACGCCTGCACGAACGCATTGCTTGCTTGATGATAGCCGTCAGCTATCAACTGGGCCGAAGAGGGAACAGGATAATCTTCAGCTGGGCCGCGAAACGTTAAATCTGTGTTTGATGTGATGATGCGAATAGCAGCAACAGTATGCCAAGCAATACGGCCTAAAGTCCAGTTCTGTGAAGTGATTTCTTGTTTTAGTGATTTATCAGTCAGAGTATTTAATAGTTTCTGTGTCGCATCGGCTTCGAACTCCCAAGATTTCAAAAAATGATCTAAGGTTTGAAACATAAAAATCCTCCTTTTTTCCATGCGCCCGAGTTCAATAATCATGCTCCGTTAAGTAAAAAGAACAAAACTTTAAACAGACATGTCTAATGACATTCTTAACAGAAAGCCCGATCTGACAATAACATACAAAATAAGAATCCAACAGATAATCGATAAAAAGAAGTATAGCTGTTCAAACAGGATTCTTCTATTAGTTTCGCTTTGCAAAAGTCCATATCGTCTTAGTGATTGAACCGGAGATAAAACAGCTCCCCGTCATCATAGCCACCCAAATGAAAAATGTCGGCTCGGCACCTATTACAATAAACATAAATATCAAGGACAAAATGAAAACAATACCAACCATCATCCATACTTTTTTGAAGATGAAATATCCTAAAATCCCCAACAGAAAAGAAGTTCCCGGAAGAATGATGAGAATGATATACGCAGGACTCAACAGCGGACTCATACAAACACCTCCTTATTATTAAGTTATATTCCATTTATTACACATTACACTGATACACTCAATCATTTATAGATATTTATTCATTTTTGCAGAAAAAAAGCAGCCTTCGGATAGTCTGCTTTTTTTCGTCCCCTAGTAAGTCCTTGCGCACCGACTTCAGCACACGCGATTTACCCATGTGATGTCTTCATGTTCTGTTCCTGCAGCGCTAATATTCTCATAATCGTATGCATGACGCCGCTTTCCTCATTTGATTTAATGACAAAATGCGCCGCATCTTTTATTTCGTCAATGGCGTTTTTGACCGCAAAGCTGTAGGATGCCGCTTCCATCAATTCTTTGTCATTGCGTCCGTCTCCGAACGCCATTGTTTCATCAGGCGAAACCCCTAACAATCGCTGCAGTTCCTGTACGGTTGTTCCTTTGTGTATTCCGATATTTGATATGTCCATCCAGGTGTCTTCTGATGCTACGATATATAATTGATGAAAAAATTCATGCAGCTTTTCTCTCGTTTCCTGGCAGTTGGCGTCGGGGTCATGAACCGTAATCTTGATAAAGTCGTCTTTTATCTCAGTGAAATCAGCTATTTTTGTTACATGAGCATAAGAGGCATTCACAAATTTCATTTCACTTTCAGACAGGTTCTCTTTCACCATCGCGCCTTTTTTTGTGCACGCAATAATGCTGTGCCCGCAGCTGATTTTTTCCAAAACCTTTATAATTGATAGTCCCGCTTCATTGCTGATCAAAGATTCATATATGAATTTGCCGTTTTTTTTCATACGTGTGGCACTGTCTCCTAAAATCCAAAAATCCTTAGCATCTTCTCCGAATAAAGCCTCCACCCTTTCACACTGCTTTCCGGTACAGAGGGCGAAAGCGACATGCTGTTCCGCCATTACTCGTTTAGTCTCTTCAAATAATGTTCGGTCAAAATCGCCTTGATTATTTAAAAATGTGCCGTCTAAATCCGTAATCACTAATTTAATCATCGTTCAGCACCTCCGCAGTTAAAACGTCTTTTTCAGACAAACGGTTTTTCATCTTTGAGAATGGCATCAATCGCGTTTAAGACCCCTTCTTCATTGTTGGATTGCGTGATATGCGAGGCAGCCTGTTTAATGCTTTCATGCGCATTGTCCATGGCGACTCCGTATTTCACGGCGGACACCATCTCCAAATCATTCCCGCTGTCTCCGAAGGCCGCGCATTCTTCATCATTTATCCCCCATTGTTTCTGGAGAAGCTTCATCCCGCTTGCTTTATGAAGCCCCGGTATAATCAGATCTATGTCACCGTGCCCGCTTGATACAGGCGTCACGAAAGATCCGATGTCGTTTTTCAAATGGCTCAGAAGTGCGGAACAATGTTCGGCGGGGAAACTGATGGAAAATTTTAAAATGTCATCATCAATGTTTTCAAAATGCGGCACCCTTTTTAACACATGATAATACTTACCGGCATGCAGATATTCATCTTCACCGGCATTTTCATGAATATACGCGCTTTTTTTTCCGCAGACAATGACGTTTTTCACATCATACCGCTCTAAAGCATCGAATACCGCTTGAATTGTATCTTCAGACATTTTACCCGCGAATAATTCTTCTCCGGCATTCACGACGAAGGCGCCATTCTCAGCAACGAAAGCGATTTCACTTTCGATTTCCGGAAAGAAAGATTTCAGCTGGGCATATTGGTTGCCGCTTGCTACGGCAAATTTAATTCCCCGCGCTTTTAATTCACGATACTGATTCATAAAACGCTCTTTGTTATATGCCATTTCATCATTCAGAAACGTCCCGTCCATATCAACGGCTATCAGCTTAACACCCATATTGTCCTCCTTTTTTCAGACCCTTGAAGAATTGATTCGAATAGCGTATGAACGAATTATATCCGCAGTTTATTCGTCCCGTAAATCATCGGGTGACGTCTTGTTCTGAATGACACAATAAGTGATTTGTCACGTACATATAACGCTATGTTTCTTATAAAATGATATGTTACGATTAGATGTACATTCACCATTCTCATGAAAAGGAGAATCCCCCTGCATGTTCACACACGAAATGATTGCTTCATTTAACGAGCTTGAAACTTCTTTATACAACTACATCTCTCAAAACAGCGAGAAAGTCGTCTATATGCGGATCCGTGAGCTGGCAGATGAAACCCATGTATCTACGGCTTCTATTTTACGTTTCTGCAAAAAAATAAACTGTGAAGGGTTTTCGGAATTTAAGGTCAAGCTGAAAATGCATGCGGAGGCAAATAAAAAAACAAATGTAAAAAGTCCCCATCATTCCGTTGCCGAATTTTTTGAGAGGACAATGAGCAGGGGGATGGAAGAAAAGCTGAAGAAAGCCGCAGCCCTTGCGGCCGATGCAGAAAGCGTCATTTTTATCGGAGTGGGAAGTTCGGGAATTCTTGCCGAATACGGGGCCAGATATTTTTCATGCTTAGGGAAACTCTCCATGTACATTAAAGATCCTTACTTTCCGGTCCATTCCCATTTCCGCCAAAACAGCATAACAATCGCTCTGTCGGTTTCAGGTGAAGGCCACTCTACGGTCACTCATCTGAATCAGCTGAAACAAGAAGGCAGCCGGGTCATCAGTATTACAAACCATAAACACTCGACCATCGCCAAAATGTCCGATGTAAACCTTTCATATTACGTGACGGAAGAATGGGTTGAAAATGCGAATATCACCACCCAAATCCCCGCCATGTACATACTTGAATCCATGGCACGGGAAGTATACAAGCTGAGAGAATAAACACTCATGCAAAATACCCCCAGCAAGAGAACTGGGGGGCAGGAAAATCGATATGTTAAACAGCTTAGGCTGAACCAGAAACTTTAAACAGCCGAACAGCGGTTTTTCGTCCCGGAATTGGCTTCTTCTATTCTGAAAAGGCCAGCCGTTACAGCCAAAATGTTTCTCCGAGCGCTAATGCTTTCAGTTTTTCCCGAGGTAATGCAAGTCGGTCCCATTCGCTGTGCAGTCTGCTTAATGCTTCCGGGCCTGTATCATCAGCAAGCCGGAATGCCCCGTAATGCATGGGAATGAAGCTGTCAGCCTTCAGCTCCAAAAACGCTTTCACGGCATCTTCCGGATTGATATGTGACACTTTCATAAACCATTCCGGTTCGTACGCGCCTATCGGCATCAGAGCCGCCTTAATATGAAACCTTTCTCCGATTTCTTTGAAGCCTTCAAAATAGCCTGTATCTCCTGCAAAATAGATGGATTCACCGTTTTCGCTTTCTATGACCCAGCCTCCCCAGTGAGAGGTATCGGTATCCCAAAGCGTTCTCCGTGTCCAGTGCTGGGCAGGCACAAATGATATGTTCACTCCCCGCATCTCAAAACGATCCCACCAATTCATTTCAAATACCTTTTTGCAGCCTTTTTTGATGAACAGCTTTTTCAGTCCTGCAGGCACGTAAAAATCCGGATTTCCTCTCAGTTTTTTTATACTCGGAAAATCAAGATGGTCATAATGCCCGTGTGAAATGAGCACGGCATCAATCTCAGGCAGTTCGCTCAATTCGTATCCGGGATCTGTCAGCCTTTTTTGAAAGCCCATCCGCCGCGCCCATACAGGGTCGGTGATCATGTTAAGCCCTTGTATTTGGATCAGAAATGAAGAATGGCCGATCCATGTAATGGCCGTTTTTGTCCGATTGACGGCAACACCATGAACATCCCTGCCGGCCGCTTTCGGAATGTTCTCGCTTAAGTCTTTACTTTTCTCTCTTCGTTCCTTCATCCATTTCCACATGTCCCTGAATCCATGTTCATTCTTCACGCCATTCAAGTTTTCGTATCTTTTTCTCATATCATTCTCCCTTGAAACGTGTATTTCGTTCGATTCATTGGACATTTATACAATGTCTGTAAAGGATGCCCGGCTTACTGCGGCTAAATCTTGAGGCGCTAATTTCACCTGCAATCCGATTTTCCCCGCACTGACAATCATAAACTCCAGTGTTTCGGCGGATTTATCAATAAAAGTCGGAAACCATTTTTTCATGCCGATCGGAGAACAGCCTCCGCGCATATAGCCGGTGATTCTCAAAAGGTCCTTCATGGCAATCATTTCTATTTTCTTCTCACCTGCTGCCTTTGCAGCCTTTTTCAGATTCAGTTCCTTTGCAACGGGAACAACAAAAACGTAATAACGCTCTGTTCCTGCCGATGTTACTAGCGTTTTATAGACATTTTCGGCGGGATATCCGATTTTCTCCGAAACGGAAAGGCCGTCTGCAGGCTGTCCCCCATCTGTTTTGTAACTTAATAGCTCATAGGAAATGTTTTGCTGTTCAATGATACGGACGGCATTTGTTTTAACTGTTTTTTTCGCCATGACGCTCCTCCGTTACCTGTATTTCTTTCTGTTTTATATGATCTATTTTAGCCGCTGCAATGAAGCTGTCAATTTGATGATGAAAGTTCATTTTCGGCTTCTCTCCTTCCTTCATAACCTATACGCATTAATTCCATAGTTATTATAAATTAGACACATTGAAATGAAAAGCGTACGATACATATATAAGCAACAGTGAGAAAAGAGGGACATTCATGACGTTTATTCAGCCTCATACAAAGGCGTACAGAAAGGCCAGCTTGGCTCTGTTTATCAGCGGATTTGTGACATTTGCCACGCTTTACACGACACAGCCGCTTTTGCCTTTGTTTTCGGAAGAGTTTCATATTTCTGCTGCGGCTGCCAGCTTAACTTTATCCATCTCAACAGCCGTTTTGGCATTTTCATTATTGGCAGCCGCTTCGTTATCTGACGGATTCGGAAGAAAAAAATTGATGGTGCTGTCGCTAACCGCCACTTCTGTTTTAGGTCTATTAACAGCGTTCAGTCCGGCTTTTCCGGCGCTTTTGGCGATGAGAGGTCTGCTCGGTATTTTTTTGGCAGGCGTTCCGGCTGTCGCTATGACATATGTAGGCGAGGAGTTTGATCCGAAGGGCCTCGGGAAAATGATGGGCCTGTATATCAGCGGCACAAGCATCGGGGGAATGAGCGGGAGGCTGTTAACTGGGCTTCTGACCGATTTATTCGGCTGGCGGCCGGCGCTTGCCATCATCGGTATTCTTTCTATAATATTAAGCTATTTGTTTTGGCGTTTTCTTCCGGCTCCGCGCCACTCATCTCAGCGGCATGCTGGCGTAAAAGCGGCATTTAAAGAATATGGAGCGGTCATACACCGCAAGCGGCTGCTTTTATTAATTTCTCTGGGGTTTATATTAATGGGGAGTTTTGTCACTTTATATAACTATATCGGTTTTCATCTAATGGCTGCTCCTTATCATTTGTCGCAGACTGTGATCGGCTTTATTTTCATCGTCTATCTCGCGGGAACGTTCAGCTCTGTCTATATGGGGAAAAAAGCGGACCTTTTCGGAAGCTCAAAAATGATTAAGATTGCGATTTTGATTATGCTGGCCGGTGCAGCGGTGACACTTTTGCCCCAGCTTGCCCTTAAAATTGCAGGCATTGCCTTGTTTACCTTCGGCTTCTTCGGCGCACATTCAATCGCAAGCGCCTGGGTCGGCCGGGCAGCCGGTGATCATCGCGCGCAAGCTTCTTCATTATATCTGCTTGCATATTATATCGGTTCAAGTGCGGCTGGGTCTTGCGGCGGTTTCTTTTGGACGCATTTTCATTGGATCGGCATCATTTCTTTTATTTCGGCTTTGCTGGTATTGTCTTATCCGATTTTATTTATGGCGGAATTCAAAAAAAGAAAACATAGCCGCCTGCATATAAATCAATAAAAACATTAAAGGTTTGTGTCTTTTGTCCGATAATAAAAATAAGGCCGGCACGATACTCCCTATAACTATTCCTTTTGATTCAGTAGATTTCAAATATCGTGCCGGCTTTCTTCAATTAAATAACATTCTTCATTTGCCTCACGCTTCTGTTACACACCTGCCCAAACATCTTTTGCATATCTTCCTTCCGCTTGCAGCTGTTCAAGCCAATTTAAGGAAACTTTTGAATCAGTGTTATGCACATTTTCATACGCCTGAAGCAGTACGTTTTCCACAGCCGGAGCCATTTTGCTTCCGTCACCGCATATATAGAGATGGCCGCCTTGGTCAAGAAGCGCAATAATCTGTGCAGCCTCGCGAAGCAGGACATCCTGTACATATACTTTACAATCCTGATCTAACCTGGAATACGCCCGATGCACGGTCACAAGGCCGTTTTTCTCCGCCTGGTCGAATTCATCTTTGTACAGATCGTCTTCTTCAGGATGCCTGCAGCCGAAGTATAAATGAGCTTCGCCCAGGCTGTGACCGGACATTTTTTCGGCAGCCCGCGCCTGGATAAATCCCCTGAACGGCGCAATTCCGGTGCCCGCCCCGACCATAATGAGAGGTGTTTTCGTATTTTCAGGCAGTGAAAAACCGGACTGCGGTGAGCGGATGAAACATACGGCATGATCGCCATTCTGTAATCCGGCTAAATAGTTCGAAGCCACGCCCCGGTATTCTCCACGGCCGCTCCACGCCGGAGCCGTCACAACGCCGACTGTGATACTGAGCTCTCCGCTTTTTGCCTTCGGTGAGCTTGAGATTGAATAATAGCGCGCCTTCAATGACGGCAGAAGTTCTAAAAAGCGTGCAAACGGCAGTTCACAAGCCGGATATTCTTCCAGCAGATCCAGCATGGTCATTCGTTTTTTCAGCACGTTTTCTTTATATGCCGCGTCATCAGAATAAAGATGCTCCAATTCTTTTTGGTGCGGCGGGCATACGGTATGAGCCGCGAGTTCGCGAAGCTGGGCTCTCGTTGCCGGTTCCTGCAGCTCTACATATGACGCCAAAATCTCCGGCGCATTAACTGCCCGGTCCATTGGGAGATGAGGCAACTGCCGCCCCTTGATCTTAAAGGGCTGATTCGGATCAAGACCGAACCGGCGAATAACACGGCTGATCAGTTTCCCGCTGTTTTGCGGAAGCACCCCAAGATGGTCTCCTTCCTGATAAGTTTCTGTTTCCGGAAGACGCAGCTCAATATGCCGGACTGAGCGCTTGCTGCTTTCGGTATGAAGCTCTTTGTTTGTAATCACTTCCGCCTCAAATGCTTTATACGTTTTGGCAATCGGCGTTTCAGCTGCTTCACTTACGTATTCTATTGATAACTGTGATTTATTCTGCTGTTTTGGAGCGGCTTCTATATGAAAAGCCTTGATGATGTCCTGCCAGAATGAGTCTTCCCAAGCTTCCTGACTGTACTCAAAATCATCGGCATTGTCGCCCTCTCCGAGAGAGGTCAGCCGTGCTGCCCCTTTTTCTTCAAGCACTTTGTCTATAAGGCGTGGGATCCTCTGGTAAGTGGCGGCCCAGTTGCGGTCTCCGCAGCCGAAGACGGCGTAAGAAACACCCTTTAATTCCTGGTCTTCAAGGGTTTCCATCCATTTCACAAAACCCGCCGCATTATCAGGCGGCGCTCCGTTGTAAGAAGCCGTAACAATAACGACAGCGCCTTTTACAGGCAATTTCCCGGCATAATCATCGAGCGGGCCGGTTTCAGTTGAAAAACCTTTGCTTCTGCCGATGTCAGCCAGCTCTTCCGCGATTCCTTCCGCAGTTCCTAAATTTGATCCGTAAAGAATGAGAAGCGGAGTTCCGTGTGACGGTATTTCTTCCGTTTCTTCTTTGTGACCGCTGTCTTCAGCTTTATGGTTCTGTGCGGGCTGCTGATTGGACACGTCCTTGTTTTTCACACGGATTTTAAAATCACCGGGCTTAATGGTTAAAGCTTCTTTAATCGTAAGCTCATAATCCGTGTGATCAATCAGTTCAAAGTGTTTAAGGACAAGCCCGAGCACCATTGTCGCTTCCTGAAGGGCAAACTGCATCCCGATGCATGCGCGCTGTCCGTTTCCGAACGGCTTATACGCATCGGCCGGAATTGCCGCGGGATCACTGAACCTTTCCGGGCGGAATAACTCGGCATCTTCTCCCCACGCGCTTTTATCCCGGTGCAGCTGCGGAGTCAGAATCGTCACCGGCTGTCCTTTCTCAATCGGATATTTTCCGCCGAGAACCGTATCTTCCTTCGCGTACAGGGAAAATGCCGGGGCAGTCGGATAAAGCCGCAATGTTTCGTTTAACACCATGCGGATATATGTCAGCTGCTGAATCTGCTTATATTCAGGTGTCTCTCCCGTCAGCACCCGTTCGGCTTCCTCAACGGCTTTTTCCAATTTATCTTTATTTTTCAGCAGGCAGTAAATCGCGAATGAAAGCAGTCCGCTTGTGGTTTCATGCCCAGCGATCAAAAAAGTAATGATTTGATAGCGGATATTTTCATCATCCAGCCTTTCACCCGTTACAGGATCTTTCGCTTCAAGCATCAATGATAAAAGGTCAGACAGATTCTCATCCGGATTTTCCCTCCGCTCAGCAATAATCCGGTCTACGAGTTCATTCATCACTTCAATATCCTGCTGGAACTGATGCCTCGTTTTGATCATCAGCTTGTCCTGCAGACTGTGTCTTTGTGATTGGCGCATTGCCTCCTGCAGCGCACGAAGCATGCTCGTGATAAAAGGGTGCTGTGTATCGCGGTAAAAGCTGTTAAAGCGGTAATGAAATCCGCACAGACCGATTGTATCCAGCGTCAGGCGCGTCATATCTTCAGCGACGTCAATTTCTTCGTTCGGATTTAATCTGCTCCACTTCTGCACGAGCTGCATGGCAATATCAAGCATCATTGAGTGATAGCCTTTCATTGCTTTCTGGCTGAAACTCGGCAGTAAAATCCGATGCGCTTTCTGCCAATTCTTTTCGTTTGTCCAGCTCGTAAATAATCCGTCACCGCCAAATTCACGGACTTTGAGCAAGGCTTTGCTGAGGTTTTTGTCAAATCGCTTTTCATCACAGACTTCTGCCGCAAGCTCACGGCCTGATACAAAAACCCCGACAGAGCTCGGAAATTCAAAACGAAAGATCGGGCCGTATTCTTCGGCAATTTTCCAAAGCGATTGTGAAAGTTTTTCTTTTTCCAAGTGAGGGAGGTTTTTCAGTGGTCCGTATGTTTTCGGCTGCGGTATAGCGTTTAGCTGTTTCATATCGATCTTCCTTCCTTCGGCGAATAATTAATGAGTTCGGATGGCGTCCCAAGAACATTGCTCCAATTCTTTCAGAAACGGTTTTGTGATTTCAACGCTTCCCGTCCGGACAAGCTGATAGAGTTTGAGATATGCCCCCAGCAAAATCGCCATCAGCACATCGGACGGCAGATTCCGGAGCACGCCTTCAGACTTGCCGCGCTGAAAAAAGACGTCAAGCATCTGTGTGATTTCATCAAGAAGCTTACGGCTCGTTTCATTCAGAAAGTAGGCGTCCTTATTCGTTTCAAGAAAAAACAATGCATACTCGCTTTCCTTTGTAAAATCAATCAGGCAATAAAAAAGGTGATGGAACCCTTCTCTTACAGATATTTTCGAAAAATCAGTTTTGACTTTTTTCATAAAACGCTGCGCACTTTCCTGATACAGCACATTAACAAGCGTTTCTTTACTGTCAAAGTAACGGTAAATTGTGCCGGTTCCGACATCCGCCTGAGCGGCAATCATCGGGATCGTCGTTGCGTCAAATCCTCTCTCTGTAAACAAAGTAAGCGACGCTTTCATAATGAGTTCAACTTTGTTTGAAGCTGTCATCTAATCCCCCTTTTAAATACGGAATGAATATTCATTCCGTTTGTTCAAAATTTTTAATGTACGGTCATCTGATCATTATTGTATAAGAAAAAAACTTTTTTTAATATAAAACATGTGTGAAATAGCCAAAAATAAGGAAATATGCCCAAATTATAAAAAAGAGCTGCCATGACTTAAGCAGCTCTTTTATTTCCCAAGAAATATTCTATTTAATGGCAGTAATAAAATGGAATGCATCTCTGCTGACTACTGAAATGTCTCTGAAATGCTGATCACGCAGCACCTGAATTACATCATTTTCGCTCATTCGTGAAGGCTTCAAAACCATATAAAAGGACCCGTCAATTTGAAGCACGCGGTACACTTCTTTACATGCTGTCCGGTAATCGCTGACCGTTTCAGCAGTATGTAACGAGAAGACTTTATGAAAGCTGCGGTCGTCGAACGGAATGCTTTCAGGCCGCCCATGCTGAATGTTTCCGAGTCCGGCTTTTATGGCCGAACGGTTTGCGCGCTGTGTTTTCCGTATTTTACGTTTTGATGTTTCTATACTTTTAAGACTGCCCTTTTCAAGCTGTCCGATGATTTGTTTAAACATTGAGCCGTTTCCGGTTCCAATTTCCAGAATGCGGTCGTATTCCTGTATATCCATCATAATTTGCCGAATGACTGGTTGTGCCGGTTCTGATGTAGCAAAGTATTTCGCGCGCATTCGTTTTAATGCTGAAGATGTATGTTGCAACATTGTATAACACCCGCTTTTCTATTTCTGAGATTTATTATTCAGAAATAATATTACCTCCTATTAGTACGAGGTGCTAATTAGACGCACTTCTCTTCATAAATGTTTCGATTTAATTGAAATTTATATCAGTTTTCATAAAAAAAGACGGAAAACATAGGTTTTCCGCCTGCTCTAGTACCAATAATACGGTGTTATATATCTTGTCTGCCGGGAAAGCGCCGCCATTCTCTGACGGCGATACGGGTTGCCGTAGCCGTGTTTAAATGAATGGGGCATTGACGCATACCCGTGTCCGATAGATGGAATTTTGTTCTGTCCGCTCTGCATGCTATCACCCGCTTACCGATTTATCTTTCTTTACCATGGTATGCAGGCCGTCTGCGCGGTGACAGCAAAATTCCAGCTAAACCTGGTCCTTCTCCATTGTGTAATGATTCAGCAGTTCAATTCTGAACATGATGATCTCCTCCTTCTTCCCCATTTTGGCTCTTTTTGTTCACTCAGTTCATATAAAAATGTTTCATCTGGCGTTCTTTCGCTTCATTGTAAAACTCTTCGACCTGCTGTTCTCGTTCATATTCTTCAGCACTTTTAAAACGCTTTGAAATGGTCAGTGTCAAAAAGAAGAGATTAATGGTCATTATCGCTCACCCCCTTTCAATATCCGCACAGGCGAAAATAACCCGCAGCAAACTTCATATGCGCTGCGGGCAGACAAAATCCGCAGACAAAAGAAGCAGGTGCTTCTTTCCCTGCGGGGAGCTGCGAATGTCCTGATACTCCGAAATTAACGTGCTTGACAGGCAGAGGTTAAGGAAGGACACGAACTCTTCCACAGGCTGAATCGGTTCAATTTTCGGTTTTGCTTGCCGTTTAACGTTGTCATGTGACTCAACCTCCCTTTGCTTTTTTTCTTACTTTGTAAGTATATCCACCGTCTTCCAATTTGTAAACATTATTTTCAAGATTTGGACGGAAAATGTGCTGGAATTCCGCTTCAATTGTCCATGTTTTCCGGCATCTTTCTTACCTCAGGAAACTCTTTTCATCCCTTGTTTATTCTGTTCCTTTTTTGAATATGCAATAAAATAAATAAGGCCGACAAACACTGCGCCGCCGATCACATTCCCGATAAAAGCCGGAATGAGATTAAGAATCAGATCCCCCCATGAAAAAGAGCCTGCAAAAATCGCAGCCGGGATGATAAACATATTGGCGACAACGTGCTGAAAACCGATTGCGACAAACGCCATAATCGGAAACCATATACCCGCGATTTTACCGGCTCCGTCTTCTGCCCCGAAAGAAAGCCAGACGGCTAAACAGACAAGCCAGTTGCAGCCGATCGCCGACACAATGACTTTTCCAAACGGCATATCCAATTTGCCTTGTGCGACCGCAATCGTTTTTTCCAAATACGGCCCCGTTTCAGTTAATCCGACAACATGTCCGAAAAAGTAAGCGACAAACAGCGCGCCGACAAGATTCATTAACGTCACGATCATCCAATTTTTCACTAAAGAACCGGCGGATATTCTTCTGGAAAACAGCGCCATGGATACTGACATCATATTTCCCGTAATCAGCTCCGCGCCGGCAAGAACGACAAGCACCAGTCCGACGGGAAACACAGCCGCGCCGATCAAACTTGACAGGCTGCCCCATTCTTTCGGAAGATCTCCGATAACACGGATATCAAGCAAATAACCGAGTGCGATAAACGCTCCTCCTAAAAATCCTAATACGATCAGTGCTGAAAGCGGTGATTGCACCTTTTTTACCCCTGATTCGACCGCAAGCTCCGCTATTTCGTCCGGTTTACGAAAAGCCATCATTAAACCCCTCCATTATCAATTCATCCGGCAGTTTTCAAAAGGAACTTAATAAAAAAGGCAGCATTCAAACAGCCCGTCTGAAACGGGTGTGAATGCTGCCTAACTTGTATGCATACCCATACAACAATATCAAGCAGAATGAAAATGTTAGCTATAGAACATGTACAGCTCATGCACACATTCCATAAAAAATCGTCCTTAAGCCACTGCTGGCAGTTCATATCATATCAAATGTGACAATTTCGTGTCAATTGAATTTTTTCAGCTTTTGATTTCTTCACGGCGCTCTTCAATTGTTCGGTCAAATACAAATACAGACACCGCAATATTCTCTTCGATCTTGATGTCTGAAAACAGATGCACGAGTTTTGCCCCGATGAGCTCTTCCATTCCTTCAGGCGTTTGTTTGGAATACAGCTCCTGAATTAAGCTGGTCCGCGCCGCGTGAACCATTTCCCTTCCTTCAGGGGTGCGTGCGATAAACTGCTCACTTGCGCTTAAATTGCCGTAAAGCGTAGATACCGCCATGTTATCCACAAAAACGGTGTGAATTCGTTCCGGCCCTTTTCCAAATAATTCTTTGCGCAATTTCCGGATAATATCGTTAAATTCATGAATTTTTTTAGACATATTGTCCCCTCCGATTTCAGCCGATGAAAGACATTCCCGGTTCCCCTTTGCAGCATTTCACCTGGTTAAAGTTTTCCTTTCGTATTGTATTATAATAAATATCACCTTATAATAAAAGCAGTGAAGATGGATTCGTAATAGGAAACGTGTTATGAGTCTATCGTTTTATACAGATAGGATTGGTCTGTTAGTAAGACTTGCTAGTGAACTATTCCGCCATGCGTATTTATATCGATCTCCGGACAGGAGGCCGGTATCTATGTGCATGGCTTTTTTCGATTTTAAAAGATGGAGGGGAATTGGAAGTGACAGACGTTCAGTCTATCCGTGTCACAATCGACGGCACGGAGTATGAAGCACCAGAGGGGACTAAAATTTTAGATATTTTAAATCAAAACGGAATTGAGATTCCGCAAATATGCCATGTACCGGAAGTGGATCCGATTCAAACATGCGACACCTGTATTGTTGAAGTAAACGGAAAATTGCAGCGCTCTTGTTCCACTGCAGCAGAAAATGGAATGTCAATCTCGCTTACGTCGGGAAGGGTAAAAGAGGCTCAGACAGAGGCCATGGACCGCCTGCTCGAGAATCATCTGCTTTACTGCACAGTATGCGATAACAACAACGGAAACTGCACGCTGCATAATACAGCGGAAATGATGGGAATTGAGCACCAGAAATATCCGTATACGCCGAAAGACGATTCAAAGTGCGCGGTGGATATGTCTCACCCGTTTTACCGCTATGATCCGAATCAATGTATCGCCTGCGGCCAATGTGTGGAAGTGTGCCAAAACCTTCAGGTGAATGAGACCCTTTCCATTGATTGGGAGCGCGACCGCCCGCGGGTCATTTGGGACGAAGGCGTCGCCATTAATGAATCTTCCTGTGTCAGCTGCGGCCAGTGTGTCACTGTCTGCCCTTGTAACGCACTGATGGAAAAATCAATGCTTGGCCAGGCCGGATTTATGACCGGCATCAAAGAAGATGTCATGGAGCCGATGATTGATTTAGTCAAAAATGTGGAACCCGACTATACAAGCATCTTCGCCGTGTCAGAAGTGGAAGCGGCTATGCGCGATAAACGGACGAAAAAAACAAAAACAGTCTGCACGTTCTGCGGTGTCGGCTGCTCTTTTGAAGTATGGACAAAAGGACGTGACATCCTGAAAATTCAGCCTGTTTCCGATGCTCCGGTTAATGCGATTTCCACTTGTGTCAAAGGGAAATTCGGCTGGGACTTCGTGAATTCGGAAGAACGGATTACAAAACCGCTCATCCGGAAAAACGGCGCATTTGTTGAATCGTCATGGGAAGAAGCCCTTGATCTTGTCGCTTCAAGACTCGGTTCGATCAAGGCGGAGCACGGCAGCGGTTCTGTCGGTTTTATTTCTTCTTCTAAAATTACGAATGAAGACAACTACGTCATCCAAAAATTAGCGCGCCAAGTATTTGAAACCAACAACGTGGATAACTGCTCACGCTACTGCCAGTCACCGGCAACGGACGGCTTATTCCGCACCGTCGGTATGGGCGGAGACGCCGGCACAATTAAAGATATTGCAAAAGCGGGCCTCGTGCTCATCGTCGGCGCCAATCCGGCGGAAGGACATCCCGTTCTGGCCACACGCGTGAAACGCGCGCATAAACTGCACGGTCAAAAATTAATTGTTGCCGATCTGCGCAGAAATGAAATGGCTGAACGGTCCGACCTCTTTATCAGCCCGAAACAAGGGACTGACCAAGTATGGCTCATGGCAGTGACGAAATATATGATTGACCAGGGCTGGCACGATCAAGCGTTTATTGATGAGAATGTCAACTACTTTGAAGATTATAAAGAAACGCTGAAAAAGTATACATTAGAATATGCGGAGCGCATCACCGGACTTTCTCAGGATACGATCATCCGCATTGCCGAAATGATTCGTGATGCAGACGGCACTTGTGTTCTTTGGGGCATGGGCGTTACTCAAAATACAGGCGGCTCTGATACATCAGCGGCGATTTCCAATCTGCTGCTTGCCACAGGGAACTACCGCCGCCCGGGTGCCGGAGCTTATCCGCTGCGGGGACATAACAACGTTCAAGGCGCTTGCGATATGGGAACTCTCCCGGGCTGGCTTCCGGGATATCAGCATATTACCGATGATGCGGCCCGTGCTAAATTCGAAAAAGCTTACGGTGTCGAGATTGACGGCAAGCCGGGTCTTGATAATATTGAAATGCTCCATGCGATTGAAGAAGGAAAGATGAAGGCGATGTATCTTGTCGGTGAAGACATGGCGCTCGTCGATTCAAACGCCAACCATGTTCATGACATTTTATCCAGCCTTGATTTCTTTGTTGTGCAGGATATTTTCCTTTCAAGAACGGCGCAATACGCGGATGTCATCCTGCCTGCGGTTCCTTCTCTTGAAAAAGACGGAACATTTACAAATACAGAGCGGCGTGTGCAAAGATTGTATCAGGCGCTTCCGACGCTTGGTGATGCAAAACCGGACTGGTGGATTATTCAGGAAGTCGCCAACCGTTTAGGCGCTGATTGGAATTACACGCATCCAAGCGATATTTTCTCAGAAATGGCGAGCCTTTCTCCGCTGTTCGGAAAAGCCAGCTATGACGTACTTACCGGCTGGAACAGCTTCCTGTGGGGAAGCTTTACGGGAGAAAGCACTCCGCTTCTTTATGAAGACGGCTTTAACTTCCCTGACAAAAAAGCCCGTTTTGCCCTTAGCGATTGGGTGGAGCCTGCCGTATTCCCTGAAGAATATGACTTGCACATTAATAACGGGCGGATGCTTGAACATTTCCACGAAGGAAATATGACAAACAAATCGAAAGGCATTCAGTCTAAAGTGCCGGACGTATTTGTTGAAGTATCGCCGGAGCTCGCGGCTGAACGCGGAATTTGCGACGGAACAATGATCCGCCTCGTCTCTCCTTTTGGAGCGGTTAAATTGAACGCGCTTGTAACAGACCGCGTCCGCGCAAATGAGCTTTATCTGCCGATGAACTCTACAGATAAAGATTCGGCGATTAATTTCCTGACCGGGCCAGCGTATGATTCACGGACACATACGCCTGCCTATAAGCAGACAAAAGTCCGCATGGAAGTGCTCGGTTCCTGTGATACTCCGCCGCTTCCGAACACGAATCCGCGGAACAAAAAACGTCATCCGCAAAATGGTGTGGAAGCTCAGCGAAAATGGAACCGTCCGGGCTATGTGCACTTAACTGATTAAGGAAAGGAGGAAGCATTATGGCAAGCCCAATTACTGAAATTCAAAAAGAAACGAAAACGGAGGAACAGCTGAAAGCAGAAAAGCTGGAAGAGCTGAAGACGCTTCTCGCAGAAAATGAAGAAGCCGTCGCAAAAACGATGTCTATTATGGCGGAGCTGAATGGCTTGGGCATTTTTGATGCCGCCGGCTATATGCTCCAGGCGAAAGAGGAAATTGCCAAAATCGCGCTCGGACAGATTTCCCGGGAACCTGTCACAAATCTCCTGAATACGATGATGGCAGCGGGAGGCGCGCTGTCAAAAGCTGATCCTGAATTTATGGGCAGACTTTTAGAGAGCGTCATGGCCGGAACGGATCAGGCGCAAAGCTTTTTAAAAGAAGACCGGAAAGTCAGTATGTTTGAACTGATGAAAGCCGCCGGTGATCCCGATATTAACCGCGCGCTCGGCTTCGGTCTGCAGTTTTTAAAAGGAATGGGAAAAGAATTACGAGAAACGCCGTCTGAGTAAGCAACGAAAAAGCCATTGTCTTTTGACAATGGCTTTTTTTATTCCTCGGCTTCTTCCAGCCTCTTTTTATAAATAAGTGAACGGTCAACGCAGAAATAAGCGCCCGCTAAAAATACACAATCCGTTACAAACATCAGCATTTTCTGGCCCGAAGTCAGCCCTTGTCCGGGAAGAACCGCGCCGATATAAATGAAGGTGCTGACTGCAAGCAGAATAAATGCGTAATGCTTAAAATCTTCTATTAATGATTTCAGTCTTTTCTTCTCCATATAAGGTCACCTGCCAGTTTTATAGTCTAACAACATTATAATATAAGCTGGCAGCCGACAGAGAATGTAAATCTATCCAATCTTTATAAAAGTGAATCAAGCGCCTGTTTCACATCCGCCGTTAAATCCTCAGTATCCTCAATACCGACTGAGATCCGGACGAGCCCGTCAGTTATGCCAAGTGCAAGCCGGCGGTCGCGCGGGATTGAAGCATGCGTCATTCTGGACGGCACGGAGATTAAGCTTTCAACCGCTCCTAAGCTTTCCGCGATCGTAAACAGGTTCAATTTTTCTAAAAATGCGTCGACGCGTTCGCTGCTGCCGATATCAAAGGAAATCATTCCTCCGAAACCGGAGCTTTGCGCTTTTGTCAGCTCATGGCCCGGATGCTTCGCTGATCCCGGATAGTAGAGCGTCTGAACGGCATCATGCGCTTCAAGCAGCTCGGCGATTTTTCCGGCGCTGTGATTGATGGCATCCATTCTGAGTCCCAGTGTTTTAATGCCTCTCATTAAAAGCCATGAATCCTGCGGTCCTAAAACGCCGCCTGTTGAGTTTTGCACGTAATGAAGCTTTTCACCGAGCTCTTTATCAGCCGTCACGACTAAGCCGCCGACGACATCGCTGTGGCCGCCGAGATATTTTGTCGCGCTGTGCAGCACGATGTCAGCGCCGAAGCTGAGCGGCTGCTGGAAATACGGCGTGTAAAACGTATTATCGACGATAAGCAATATGCCCGCTTCTTTTGCGATGTCAGACATCAGTTTGAGGTCAGTCACTTTCAAAAGCGGGTTTGTCGGCGTTTCGATATAAATCGCTTTCGTATTCGGACGGATGGCTTTTTGGACTTTTTCTTTGCTGCTCGTATCGACAAAGTCCGCTTCAATGCCGAAGCGGTTCAGCACACCTGTCATCACCCGGTAAGTGCCGCCGTATACATCATCCGTCAAAATAACATGATCGCCGCTGTCAAACAGCATCATGACGGCTGTAATCGCAGCCATACCAGAACCGAATGCATATCCCGCCGCGCCGCCTTCAAGCTCCGTAATTAAACTTTCAAGAGCCGTCCGCGTCGGATTGGCCGTTCTTGAATATTCATAGCCCGTGTGCTCGCCCGCTTTCGGCTGCTGGTACGTGCTTACTTGATAAATAGGTACGGAAACAGCTCCGGTCTTTTCATCTCCCGTAATTCCTCCATGCACCATCAGCGTTTTTTTCTTCATCTTACTGACCTCCTTGGAAAATGTTTTTGCTTATATAACGATCGCTGCCGTCTGGGAAAATGGTGACGATATTTGAGCCGGCGGGCGCTTTTTTCGCTTCTTCCAGCGCCGCATATAGAGCCGCCCCTGATGAGCTTCCGATTAAAAGGCCTTCTTTCTCGGCCGCTTCTCTGACAAATGAAAACGCCTTATCGTCTTCCACCGTGTAAATGGCGTCAAAATGGCTCTCGTCCATATAATCCGGGATAAACTCCATACCGATGCCTTCCGTTTTATGGGCATGCGGTTCTCCGCCGTTCAGGATGGAGCCTTCCGGTTCAACGATCACCGTTTTGACGGCAGGATTTTTTTCTTTTAAATAAGCTGCCGTGCCGGCAAAAGTCCCGCCGGAACCCGCTCCGGCGACAAAGGTGTGGATATTGCCGCCGAGCGCGTTCCAAATTTCGGGACCGAGTTTTTTATAGTAAGTCAATGGATTTACTCGGTTTTTAAATTGCAGAACGGCATAAGAATTATTAATCTCTCTCTCCAGCTCAAGCGCTTTTCGGATGGCTCCCTGCATGCCTTCTTCTCTCGGCGTATGCACAATCTCCGCTCCGAGCGCTTTCATAATCTGCTGCTTTTCTCTGCTGAAATGCTCCGGGACGCAAAAAACGGCGCGAAGCCGGTGCTTTCTGGCGCACAGAGCGAGTCCGATTCCGGTGTTCCCGGCTGTCGCTTCAATGATAACGCCGCCCGGTTTCACCTTGCCCGTGTGAAGCGCATCTTCAATGAGCATCTCGCCCAGCCTGTCTTTAATGCTGCCGCCCGGATTCATCATCTCAAGCTTAGCATAAACCGCTGTTCCCTCCGGTATATCAAAATGCTTGAGACGGAGCAGCGGTGTATGTCCGATCAGTTCTGTAATATCTGTTATCACGTTCAATATTGTGTCCTCCCCCTGAAAGCGGGGGAGAACGAGAATCCCCCGCTTAGTGAATTCGTTTGATGACATTCAGGACAAGTTCAGTTGAATGAACGGCTGCCTGTTCTAAAAATTTATCAAATGAAACGTCAGATTCTTTTCCGGCAATATCAGATAGAGCTCTGATGACAACAAAAGGCGTTTTGAACTGGTGGCACACCTGTGCGACAGCTGCAGCTTCCATCTCAACCGCGTACAAATCCGCAAACTTGGCGCGTACGTCTTCAACCCGCTTCGGATCATTCATAAAAGAATCTCCAGTAGCGATTGTGCCTTTTGCGACTTGAATGCCGTTCAGTTCAGAAACCGCTTCCTCGGTAATGCTGATCAGCTTTTCATCAGCCTTGTATGCTGCCGGAAGACCCGGCACCTGTCCGTATTCATAGTCAAACGCCGTCACGTCCACGTCATGATGGCGGACATCTGTTGAGATGACGACGTCTCCTACATTCAATGTATGATGAAATCCGCCCGCTGAGCCTGTGTTAATCACATAATCAGGTTTGAAACGGTCAAGCAGAAGCGTCGTGCTGATCGCCGCGTTGACTTTTCCGATGCCTGATTTCAGCAAGATAACTTCGACGCCTTCATAGCTTCCCGTCGTAAACTCACAGTGAGCGATCATTTCTTGTTTTGCGTCTTTCAGTTTGCTTCTTAAAATCGTAACTTCTTCTTCCATTGCTCCGATGACTGCCAGTTTCATTTATACACAATCCCTTCGATTTACCGTTTAATCGCCTCCATTATCCAGACAAAGTCGTTTTGCTGCGTAAATCTTGCGGCAAATCCCTCAGCTGAAAAGATGTTTTTCATTGTCCCGAGTGTCGGATAATGTTCCGTCTTTAAATCGTCCGCTAATTGGTGATAGCCGTTTCGGTTTGCTTTTCTGACGGCTTCCCCGTATGCTTCATGATCTTTAAAGACGGTATCGGCAAACACTATTTTATCATGCTTCTGAAGGATTGTGCCATATTGCTTTACAGCCGCTTGCTTTTCTTCATCGGTTAAATGATGAAATGCGTACGAGCTGACGATGGTATCTATTTGGAAAGGCGGAGCGGGAAACTCCAGAAAATCCCCGTCACTGAACACAGCTCTGTCAGAAAGCTTGTCAGCTGCCAGTTTTCTCATTGACGGAGACGGTTCTACACCAAACACTTTTTTGTTCGCGGCGGCTAATTTCGCCGTTAAATTCCCTGTGCCCGGTCCGAACTCTAAAACGTTAGAACCCGAAAGTGCGACGATGCTGTCAAGAATATTGTCATACCCTTTAAAAACATCAGCATATTGTTCGTCAGCTCCGTGCACCGTGGCGTCATAAGTCGCTGCCCAATCTTCAAATAAAGGAATAAATTCACGGCCCATATTTTTCACTCTCCATAATTTATAATTCCTATGAGTATAGTATGGATTAATCATGGAACAGTTCCTATCCTATCACAAAAAAGAGCGAAAGGGTACTAAAATACTTTGGGATTATTGCGCAATTACAGCAGAAAGGCTTATACTTTCATTGACTCAGAAGAAAAATCAGGAGGATCTATACTGATGAATTTTCAATTGGATTTAATAAAAGATAAAGTAGAATTTTTTGAAGCGGCATCTTTGCAGGAGCTGGAAAAGAAAATAAACGTACAGATTGAAAACAACCAGGCGATTATGCTTCGCGTCCGTTCTGTATCCCATCAGGTGACGGCCGTTGACGGCAGAATCCTTTACAGCGCGTCGGTGCATTTTTCAGCTGACGTATGACAGAAAAAAGCAGCTGAAGAATCAGCTGCTTTTTTGCGGTTATTTTAAGGTTTCTACTTTTGTCGGCTTCCAGCCTTTTTTGTCTTCCCAAGTGATGGTGACCTGATACTTTTTGCCGTTCGTTTTGTCTAAAACTTTACCCTTCGCATCTTGCGGGCTTCCATTGTTTCCGAGCCACAGCACTGTCATGTGATCTTTTGACACGCCGGTTGCGTAAGAGATAGCGTCAAGCATTTCGGACCAGTCTTCAGAGCTCGAGTCATACGTCGCCGCATGTTCTCCCGTCTGCTTTGTGCCGACTGGTTTCCATTTTGAGTTAACAATTGTTTTATCGACATCGCTGGATGAGCCGCCCTCTGTTATTTTTGCTCCTTTAAAAGGGTCGCTTGAATCAGAGGCTTTTTTGCTGTCATCACTTTTTGATGAATCATCGGCTTTTTTGCTGTCAGAGTCTGAAGATGAATCGGATTTGTCCTTATCCTGTTTATCTTTTTTGTCATCGTCTGAGGCCGTATCTTTTTTGCTGTCTTTTATGTCCTCATCTGAGGTCTGCTTCGTCTTGCCTGATGCAGGGGTTTCCTGCTTCTGGCTCACGTCGCTGGACGGACTGTTGATGAAGAGGCTGACTGCAACGACGACAATAAGAATAGATACGATAGCAATTAAAATGTTAAGCACTAAATTTGCTTTTCTGCGCTTATCACGGTTTTCAAAACGAGATTGTTTATTGCTCAATCATTCTGCACTCCTTTATCCCTCTTGCTCAGCATATATTTTAACATGGGCTGAGCGGTTGTTCTATGTCTGATTTGTTTCATTTTCATGTACCTTTTTAACAATATCATAAAACACTGTATTTGTCAGAGCCTTATCTCCCGGCGTGTCCATGTGCAGCACAACGAGAGCGTATTTCGGCTTGTCCGCGGGAAAGTATCCCGCAAACCATTTGTTGTAAAGCGTCTGTTTATCTTTTGTAAACATTCCCGTCTGGGCCGTTCCGGATTTTCCCGCCACCGCATACGGCAGATCCTGAAATCTCCTGCCGGTTCCTTTCGGTGAAGTGACGACTTCTCTGAGAATTTTTTGAAGCTGCTGGGCCGTATATTTATCGATCGTTTTCCCCTTTAACGGCTGATCTTTGAATGACGCCATCGTCGTTCCGTTTTTGTATTCGATTTTGTCCGCGATTTTGACTTGTTTTTTTTCGCCGCCGCGCGCGATCGTCGCCATCATATTGGCGACTTCAAGCGGGGTGGCTTTCACGTTTTTCTGTCCGATCGCCGTCTGGGCTACTGCTCTTTTGACGGTTTTGTCTTTGGCATCTCCCCAAATGACACCGCTTTTTTCATTATACAGCTGCCTGAATCCGTCTTCCCGGTACAGCTTGCCTTCCCAGCCCGCCCGCTGTGTGAGACCGAGTTTTTCCGCCATGTTTTCAATAGCGGAGTCATCTTTTTTGACCAATTTTTCCGCAAGACTTGTAAACGTATAATTGCAGCTTTGGGCAAAGCTTTCTCCAAAATTGAGCGTGCCTTTGTCGTCACCCGGCTCTCCGTACAGGTTGAGACTGCAGTTAAAGGATGTGCCCGGCTTCACTTCATTTTGTTCAATTGCGGCTGCGGCGACCACCGTTTTAAACACAGATCCCGGATAAATCGGCGTCAGCATGTAATTTTGCAGTGTCTGCTGCTTTGACATGTCGGCGTCAGGCTTTGATACCATTCCGAGCACACTGCTTTTTTCAATGTCTAAAAGGACGGCTCCCCCCTTTTTTAACCCGCGGTCTTTCAATACATCTTCCATTGCTTTTTGAATATTGCGGTCGATGGAGGTTTTGACTTGCAGCGGATAAAACGCGTTTGCTTCAGCCGTATATTTGACGTCCATTCCGAATAAAGGGTTTCCCCTTCCGTCGACATGATACAAAAGTTTTGTGTCCTGATCCGCCAGCAAAAACTCATCAAACGTCCGTTCCATCCCGCTTGTCCCGATTTTTGCCGTGATCGGCAGTTCCTTACGGCCGGGATATTTCTTTTTCAAAAGCTCCGGGTCCTGATTTGTCGCGCCCAACAGATGAGCGGCTATGTTTGTTTCTTTGCTGTCTTTCATATATACGCCGTAAATGCCCGGATATTTCAAAGAATTGATATTTGACACGGATTGTTTCGTCAGATGTTTTATTTTTCTGCTGTTTAGGATCACTGGTTTTTTCGCTTCCGTGAGAAGCTGCCCGAGCTCATCCTGTTTCATCCCGAGAATGGCGGATACCCGGTCAATCGGCCAATCCTGCGTCACGAGAAAGGGAAACAGAACGACGGCAGGCTGCTTTTTTCCGGTCAGCTCTTTGCCGTTCCGATCAAGAAAAGAGCCGCGTCCGTCTGAAATAAGGACTTCTTCAGTCCGCTGCTTGACGCTTTCCTGAATCAGATTAATATTAGATTTTGAAAAAGATTCTGTAAAAAACAGCTGAATTTCAGCCAGCCTGGCAAGCAAAAAGAAAAACACGAGCAGAAAACAAATCACGGCCGTTTTCAGCCTTTTTGATACGATCATAAAAAACACCTCATCCATATTTTGGACGAGGTGTTTCATTGTTAAACGGATCTTATGAAATTTTCACAATTTTCACGAGCATTTCTCCGCCCGGCGTCTGAACAGTAACTTCTTCGTCCACTTTTCTGCCGAGCAGGCTTTTGGCAATCGGCGAGTCGTTTGAGATTTTCCCTTCAAACGGATCAGCTTCAGCGCTTCCGACGATCGTGTAAGATTCTTCTTCACCGTCAGGCAATTCGATGAATGATACAGTTTTTCCCAAACCGACAACATTTGAACCGCCGTCGTCCTCGATGATTTTCGCATTGCGGATCATATTTTCAAGCGTCGTGATGCGCCCTTCCACAAATGCCTGTTCTTCTTTTGCAGAATCATACTCAGAGTTCTCTGACAGATCTCCGAAGCTTCTTGCGATTTTGATGCGTTCTACTACTTCTTTACGTTTAACCGTTTTCAATTGCTCTAATTCTTGTTCAAGTTTTTGTTTTCCTTCTTGAGTCATTGGAAAAACTTTTTCTTGTGCCATGTTCCTTCACTCCTTGGTGGTTGTCCCTCAACAATAACGTGTGATTATGTATGAGAGCATAAACGAAAAAATCAAGAATGAGAACACAGGGCAGTCCTCGTTCTTCTCTCCCATATAGGTACTGTTTATCTTAAACTGAATGTGTGTTTTCTGCAAATGTTTCGGTTTATAAACAGGGAAAGAAGGGAACTGTCTCATTCCCTTCCAGCCTATACATAATATGGTCTGAGTTATTTATGTCTATGCTATGGTATTACAAAATTGCATTTTGTTCAAGGATCGTTTGAATCTTCGTGACCATCAGATCAATCGCGACGTGGTTTTGGCCGCCTTCCGGAATAATGATGTCCGCGTAGCGTTTCGTCGGTTCAACAAACTGATTGTGCATCGGTCTGACGACGGATACATACTGCTCAATGACAGAATCAATAGAACGGCCTCTTTCGTTAATATCTCTCATAATCCGTCTGATGATACGGAGATCCGCGTCCGTGTCGACATAAAGTTTTATGTCCATGAGGTCGCGAAGCCTTTTATCTTCAAGAACGAGAATGCCTTCCAAAATAATGACATCCTTCGGCTCAACCGGAATGGTTTCCTCAGAACGCGTATGGAGTTTATAATCATAAATCGGCTTTTCTATCGGCCGGTAATTCAAAAGCTCTTGAATATGCTCGATTAAATAGTCATTATCAAATGCGAGCGGATGATCATAGTTTGTGTTGAGCCTTTCTTCAAACGGAAGATGGCTTTGGTCTTTATAATAAAGGTCTTGCTGGATCATTAAAATCGAGTGTCCTTTAAACTGTTCGTATATGGAACGGGTGACGCTTGTTTTTCCTGATCCGGAACCTCCGGCGATGCCTATAACTACAGGACTCTTACCCATTGGGATTACTTCCCCTTTCTCATCATGTTGCTCGGATAAATCTTTTTGTCTACTTTAAATGTAACGATTTGCAGGGGATGGCGGGCAGCATCAAGCTCGTTTCCGTCTTCGTCCCAAATAGTGCCGATGGTGAATGTGAAATTGTCAATTTCAGGACCGAAAAATTCAACTTCGTCACCTTGTTTAAAGAAATTGCGCTGCTGGAGCGTCACCATTTGAGTTTCCTCGTTATATGCGAGCACGAGACCGGCAAAATCAAATGTTGTTTTCTTTCCGTGTTCGCCGAACATCTGCTCCTCAAAACCGGGCGTGCCTTCAAAGAAAGCAGGCGCGGTATCCCGGTTTGCACATTTGTCCAGCTCATCCAGCCATTCTTTTTGAATGACAAAGTTTTCAGGATCAGCGCAGTATGCGTCGATGACTTTGCGATACACGCTGACAACCGTCGCAACGTAATGAATCGATTTCATCCGGCCTTCAATTTTTAGACTGTCGATACCCATCTCGATCATTTGCGGTATGGATTCAATCAATTTTAAATCTTTCGGGCTCATCGCAAACGGAGCGTCTTCTTCGTCATAGAGCGCGACCGCGTTTGCACCGTCTGTCTGATACAGGTCATAATCCCAGCGGCACGACTGACAGCAGCCGCCGCGGTTGGAATCACGGGCCGTCATGTGATTGCTCAGCACGCAGCGGCCTGAATAAGCGATACACATGGCGCCATGGATAAAGGTTTCGATTTCAATATCCACCTTTTCCTTCATTTCTTTAATTTCCAGTCCGCTCGTTTCACGGGCAAGCACCACACGGTCAAGACCTTCTTCTTTCCAGAACTGCACCGCTTTCCAGTTGGAAAGGGACTGCTGTGTGCTGAGATGAATCTCTACGTCCGGGGCGACTCTCCGGCATGTTTCAATAATCAGCGGATCAGCGACGATAATTCCGGCAACTTTTGCGTCTCCTAACGCTTTTAAGTATTCTTCCAGACCGTCCATATTTTCATTATGAGCGAAAATGTTTGTTGTCACATATATTTTCGCCCCGTATTTTTTGGCAAATTCTACGCCCTCTGCAATTTCTTCTATAGAAAAGTTATCCGCATTAGAGCGGAGCCCGTATTCCTGTCCTCCGATAAAAACCGCGTCCGCTCCGTAGTGAACGGCAATTTTTAATTTTTCAAGGTTTCCTGCCGGAGCAAGAAGTTCAGGTTTTTTCGTAATGACGCGTTTTCCGTTTACGACTTTGGAAATGGTTTGATTTACGGCTGTCATCCGTTGCACCCTCCTTTTTAATAGACCGTTTCTTTAAAGAAGAATCCTGTGTCGATGCTTCTGTTCACAGGCTGAATGCTTTCAATCCGCTCTATCCAGCTCTCTTTTTTCTCTTCGTATGTCTCGCGGCTTTCGATGCACAAATCGATTGCCTCTCTGTACATGCGTGTCACTTCGGTTAAGTATTCAGGAGACTTCAACACTCCGTCGATTTTGAAAGAATCAATGCCGGCGTCTATCAGATCCTCTAATTCATCAATCATGCACACATCGTTCGGACTCATGATGTGCGTGCCGTTTTCGTCTTCAAAAATCGGGTATTTATTGCCCCGTTCTTTGTCATGCAGAAACATGCCCGCTTCTTTTTTCTTCTGTTCGATGTCCATGACTTTTCCTTGGTATTCGAAGTAATGGCCCACTAATGAACGCTTAGATTGGAACATGCACGTCATACCGTGGATTTGAATTTCAATTTCCACTTCGGCGTTTTCTTTTATGTCAATGACGCTGTCCATATTTAATTCTTTAGCCAGCACTGCGCGCCGTGCGCCTTTGCGTCCCCAGTAATTGCAGGAATAGTAGTTGGTTCCCGTTGTTTCCGTGCTCCAGTGCAGTTTGAGCCCGGGAGCCGCTTCACGCGCCGCCATTAAAACGGCCGGATCACCGAAAACAGCCGCATCCACGCCGGCTTCCTGCAAAAAGGCAAGATAGCCGTTCAGCTCGTCCACTTTTTCGTTGTGAAAAATAGCATTGACGGCAGCGTACACTTTCGCGCCTTGTTGATGAGCTGTTTTTACGGCTTCTTTAATATCTTCTCTTGAAAATTCCCCGGCCAGTCTCAGGCCGTATCTTTGTTCTCCGACTAACAGCGCCGTTGCCCCCGCTTGAATGAGCGGAAGAATATCCTGTACGGAAGTCGGAGTCACCAAAAGTTCAGGTTTTTTCATGATCATTCACCTCTTCTTTTTACTGATGGCGATGCCGTCTCCGACCGGCAGTATGACCGTTTGATAGTCAGGCCGGTTCATCAGCCATTGGTTATATTGATCAATTTTTTCAACAAGCTTCCGTCTTCTTTTCGGCTCAATTTCCGAGTGATCTTGTGCCACCAGCCCTTTAAACAGAACATTGTCTGTGAAAATGACCCCATCCGGCGCAAGCATCGGTTCATAGAGCTCAAAAAAGTTCGTGTACTGGCCTTTTGCCGCATCGATAAAAATGGCATCATAAGGAGCCGTGACACGGACAGACTCAGAAAGTTCAAGCGCATCCCCGTGCATTACGTGAATCCGATTTTCCATTTCAAAGTCTTTTATATTGCTCACAGCTTCTTCATAGCGTTTGTCGTCCCGTTCAATCGTGTAAATATTCGCATCCGGAAGTTCAAGCGCCATCCGTATAGCCGAATATCCGATTGCCGTGCCGATTTCCAAGATGTTTTTCGCCTGTTGAATCGACAGCATTTGAAGCAGCACTTCAATGCCTGCTTCTTCCATAATCGGAACATGGTGCTCTTTTGCATAGGCTTCAAGCTTTTTCACTTTATCAGGCCGAGGCTTCAGCATCGCGTTTATATACTCGTTTATTTGTTCATACCGATCATTCACGGCAAACAGCCTCCGTTCTAAAAAGGAGTGCCCCTGACGAATCCGCGGGGACACTCTCTTAAGACACTTCTTTATCCATAAGTAAACAACCCGATATATTTTATCATAAAACCTTTCAGAATGGAATAAAAGGAGAGCTTTTGCCCTCCTTTATTCACTGTCTTTTTTGGAAATATACTTTTCCTTCGCTTTATTATGATCTTTTAATGTTTTCGTGAATACGACCTCACCGTTTGATTTTGCCAGGAAATAGAGATAATCCGTTTTGTCAGGGTTAAGAGCCGCTTCCCACGATGAATCCCCGGCGTTTGCAATCGGTCCCGGCGGCAGCCCCTTATGTTTATACGTGTTAAACGGCGAATCAATTTTCAGGTCTTTGTAGAAGACCCGGCTCTTATGCCTTCCGGCCGCATATAATACCGTCGGGTCAGTCTGCAGCGGCATTTTTTCTGCAAGTCTGTTGTAAAAGACGCTTGCGATTTTGTGACGGTCGGCTTTGGCGGTGGCTTCCTCTTCGATAAGCGATGCCATCGTCAGCGCGTTATGGACAGAAAGTTTCTTTTTTTCCAGTTCAGATTTATATGTTTCGATACGGGTGTTTGTTTCCTGAATCATTGCCGTCAAAATCTTATCAAGCGATGCATCCGGATCATTAAACGGATATGTGGCCGGATATAAATAGCCTTCGAGCGGATGCTTAAGCTTCTTGTTTGAAAGAGAGTCCGTTATTGTATCAGGAAACTGTTTTTTCAGTTTGTCGATAAATGTTTTGTCGTCCAGTTTTGCCATGATCTCTTCTTTAGAATATGATGTTTCTTTTGCGATCGCGTCGGCAATCTGTGTCAGCTGTTTTCCTTCGGGAACGGTGATCTGAAAGGCATACCCCGCAGATCCCGCGGTCAGTTTTTTGATAATCGCATCCGCGTCCATTCCTTTATTCAGATGGTAAAATCCCGCCTGAAATCCGGAAGCGCCTTTATACTTCACATACAGCTGGAATGCTTTTTTGCTTTTGATGACATGCTGATCCTCAAGAATTCCGGCGATTGCCGAAACCGAAGAACCGCTCGGAATATTAATATTGACTGTCGTTTTGCTGCCTTTGTCAACCGGGGACAGCAGAGATTTTCCATAGAAAAAAGCACCGCAAATGATGATGATCAGAGCGATCACGGAGGACAGTATTATCGTCGTTTTTTTGTTTTTGCGCAGAAATGAATTTTTAGTCTGATTGATATTCATACAAGTATTTTCCTCCCAACAGCTCTTATACTACATGATTCGCGGGCATTCGGCAATTTATTACAAAAAAAGCCGAAGCGGCATATGCGCTCCGGCTTTTTCTGTTCATTTTATTCTTCGTCTTCTTCCGCTAAAAACGTATTCAGCGTTTCTTCGATCATTTCCCACTCTTCATCCGTTTCAATCGGCATGAGTTCGCCGTCTTCGCCGTTTTCGTTCGGCTCGAAGCTTGAAGCGTGAATTTCGATTTCATCATCGTCTTGAGCATCAATCGGATAATAAAGAACGTAAGATTTGTTGAATGTGTCGTTTTCAAATGTAAACAGCACTTCGCAAAGCTGTTCGTTGCCTTGATCATCGACAATTGTAATGTGTTTTTCGCCGTGTTCCATTTCTTTCACCTCTTAGTTTAAACTGTCCAGATATCCTTGAAGGATCATGACAGCCGCCATTTTATCAATGACTTTTTTTCGTTTTTGCCTGCTGACGTCAGCCGCGATCAGCATTTTTTCAGCCGCCATCGTCGTCAGACGCTCGTCCCACAGCACAACAGGGACATTGTACGCTGTTTCAAGCAGTTTCGCAAATGTTTGGCTGGCTTCGCCTCTCGGACCGATCGTCCCGTTCATGTTTTTCGGAAAACCGAGTACGACCTTCTCTACATTATAGTCTTTCATCAGCTCGGATAAACGGTCCAGACCGTAATCTCCTTCAGCTTCGTTTATTTTTATCGTCTCAATGCCCTGAGCGGTCCAGCCCATCTCATCGCTTAAAGCGACGCCGAGTGTTTTCGTTCCCAGATCAAGTCCCAATATTCTCATGAGTGTATTTACGCCTCTTTATGCTGTTCTAGATAGGATTTTACCAATTCCTCAATTAATTCGTCACGTTCCAGTTTGCGAATTAAGTTCCGGGCGTCGCGATGCCTAGGAATGTATGCAGGGTCTCCAGACAGCAAGTATCCGACAATCTGGTTGATAGGATTGTACCCCTTTTCCTGAAGCGCATCATATACTGTAATCAGCACTTCTTCGACGTTTGTTTCAGCAGAATCATCGGAGAAATTAAATTTCATCGTTTTATCAAACGAGCTCACCGTTTTGCACCTCTTTCCCAAATTCGCAGGCAAAGTTCAGCCTGAGGTCCTCATCTTATCATCATTCTACACTAGTTGAAAGGATTATAAAACGGATTTTATCCAATCTTCCGCAGATGCGAGCGCCTCTTCCAATTTCTCAGGCTGCTTTCCGCCGGCCTGCGCCATGTCCGGACGGCCTCCGCCTCCGCCTCCGCAGACTTCTGCCGCTTGTTTGACCATTTTTCCGGCATGAAGGCCTTTTTCGATCAGATCTTTTGTTACGCCCGCTGACAGGTTGACTTTGTCATTTTGCACGGCGCCGAGAATGATGACCGCAGAACCGAGCTTCGCCTTCAGGTCATCCACCATTGTGCGAAGGTGGTTCATGTCTTTCGCGTTTACTTTTTCAGCCAGCACTTTTACGCCGCCGATGTCTTTTACTTTAGACAAAATGGCTCCGGCTTCCACATTGCCGAGTTTGCTGAGCAATGATTCATTTTCTCTTTGCGCTTCTTTCAGTTCCGCTTGAAGAGACTGGATTCGCTTCGGCACGTCTTTTACGTTTGATTTCAGCTCGTCCGCAGCGTGCTGCAGGAGGCTGAGCTGGCTGTTCATTTCCTGATAAGCGCCTTTTCCTGTCACGGCTTCAATTCTTCGCGTACCTGCGCCGATCCCTGATTCGGATACGATTTTAAACAGGCCGATTTCAGCCGTATTCGTGACATGGCATCCGCCGCAAAGCTCCAGGCTGTAATCGCCGACTTGTACGACGCGTACAATATCGCCATATTTCTCGCCGAACAGGGCCATTGCGCCCATTTCTTTTGCTTCATTGATCGGTTTCAGATCAATCGCTACCGGAATGCTCTCCCAGATTTTTTCGTTGACGATTCCTTCAATGCGTTCAAGTTCTTCTTTCGTTACTTGACCGAAGTGAGAGAAGTCAAAACGCAGACGGTTTTCGGTAACGAGTGAGCCGGCTTGGTTGACATGTGTGCCGAGTACGTCTTTCAGCGCCTGATGCAGAAGGTGGGTTGCCGTATGGTTTTTCACCACGCCGCTTCTCATTTGGTCCTCCACTTCAGCCGTGACGCTTGCGCCTTTTTGAAGCGTGCCGCTATCCACTGTGCCTTCGTGTACATGCTGGCCGTTCGGAGCTTTTTTCACGTCTTTAATGGTTACGACAGCCTGTGCGCTTCTCAGCACTCCTCTGTCACCGATCTGTCCGCCGCTTTCAGCATAGAAAGGCGTTTCATCAAGAAGAATCTGAACGGTATCCCCTTCATGCGCCTCGCTGATTAATTGCCCGTCATGAAGAAGCTCGATCACCTTCGCTTCAGTTTTTACGGAACTGTAGCCGACAAACGTGCTTTCTGCAGTAATGTCGCGCAATGCGCCGCCCTGCACCTGCATGCTTCCTACATCTTGACGCGCATTTCTCGCCCGTTCACGCTGTTTTTCCATTTCGGCTTCAAAGCCTTTATGGTCAACCTTCATTTGCTCATCTTCCGCGTATTCCTCCGTCAATTCAACCGGGAATCCGTACGTATCGTACAGTTTGAATACGTCTTTTCCGGAGATGATGCCGCTGCCTTTTTCCTTTTCTTTCTTTATCACGTCAGATAAAATGGCAAGGCCTTCGTTCAATGTTTCATGGAAGCGCTCTTCCTCCGTTTTGATGACTTTGGCGATAAACTCTTGCTTTTCTTTCACCTCCGGATAGAAAGCGTCCATAATTCCTGCAACAGTCGGTACCAGCTCGTACATAAACGGACGGCTGATACCGATTGTTTTCGCGTATCGTACAGCCCGGCGAAGGAGGCGTCTCAGAACATACCCGCGCCCTTCGTTTGACGGCAGAGCTCCGTCGCTTACCGCAAATGCGACCGTTCTGATATGATCGGCAATTACTTTAAAGGCTGTGTCCTTCACTGCATCCTTTCCGTAAGCACCTCCGGAAATACGCTCTGCCGCTTCAATAATCGGCATAAACAAATCAGTGTCAAAGTTTGTCGGAACGTCTTGAATAACGGAGACCATCCGTTCAAGCCCCATGCCCGTATCAATGTTTTTCTTCGGAAGCGGTGTGTACGTGCCGTCCGGATTGTGGTTGAACTCTGAAAATACCAGGTTCCACACTTCAAGATAACGATCATTTTCGCCGCCCGGATACAATTCAGAATCTGACGGGTCATTGCCGTATTTCTCGCCGCGGTCATAGAAAATTTCCGTATTCGGTCCGCTCGGGCCTTCGCCGATATCCCAGAAGTTTCCTTCCAGGCGGATGATTCTTTCTTCCGGAACGCCGATTTTTTCCGCCCATAGCGTATAAGCTTCTTCATCCTCAGGATGAACCGTTACAGACAGCAGCTCCGGATCAAAGCCGATCCACTTTTCGCTCGTTAAAAACTCCCATGCCCACGTGATGGCTTCTTCTTTAAAATAATCGCCGATGGAAAAGTTTCCGAGCATCTCAAAGAACGTATGGTGGCGCGCCGTTTTCCCCACATTTTCAATATCATTTGTACGGATTGATTTTTGCGCGTTCACAATTCTCGGATTCTCCGGCACAACGCGGCCGTCAAAGTATTTTTTCAGCGTCGCAACGCCGCTGTTGATCCACAATAAAGACGGATCTTCATGCGGAACCAATGAGGCGCTCGGTTCAACGGCATGGCCTTTTTCTTTAAAAAAATCTAAAAACATTTGACGCACTTCAGCAGAAGTTAAGTGTTTCATCTATATTCCTCCTTATCACTACCCGAAATTCTCTTTCGCGACAGCAAAAAAGCCCTCTCCCTATGCAAACCATGCGTTCACACAGGGACGAGAGCTGTCTCGCGGTACCACCCTGATTACAGGCCGAAAAAGGCCCGTCACCTTTCATCCCGTAACGCAGGACTGCGGCAGCCTTTAACTGCACTCAGGATTAGCTTCGGCCGATCTTCTGCTGAAGCTCCTTTCAGCGTATCGGAGCTTCTCTCTTAAACAGGGCTTCGGCGTACTCATATCCGTCACTCGAGATTCGTATGTATTCTACTCGAAATTATAGACAAGCAGAACCCGAATGTCAATGTTCCGTCCTGATCCGCAAAAAGTGAATGGCCGTCACTTTTAAAACAGCTGCTGCAGGAACAGCGAGAATCATACCGGGAATGCCCGCAAGCTCTCCTCCGGCAAGAAGTGCAAGCATAATCACGACGGGATGCATTCTGAGACTTCGCCCGACAATAAGCGGGCTCAAAATGTTTCCTTCTATAAATTGAAGAATAAAAATCGTGACGATTACGATGATCACAACCTTGGAAGAAATCGCCAGCGAAAGGAGCAGCGCCGGCACAGCGCCGATAAACGGACCGAAATACGGGATGACATTCGTAATCCCGATGGCAAGGCCCAAAATCAGCGGGTAAGGAATCCCGAACAGCCAAAATGAAACGCCGGCTATTAACCCGAGCAAAAAACAAACGAGAAGCTGCCCGCGGATATAATCACCGAGAGAGTCGTCCACATCCCGCAGAAATTCACTCCCCCTTTTCCTCCAAGACTTCGGCGTCAAATACCAGACCGTCTTTTTCATGACGTCTATATCCTTCACCATATAGAAAACGAGAAAAGGAATCGTTGCCGCGATCAGGATATAATCAAGCACGAAACGGATGCTTCTGATCGTGCTCTCAATCGTGCCGGCAAGAAACGTTTCTGTCTGCTGAATCATTTTATCCATCCGATGGTGCATGCCGTCAGGCCAATGATCTGTATGATTATGCAGGTGTCTCAGCATGCTGTTGTAGTTTTCGGCAAGACCGGGAATGCTCTCAGACAGATCCTGCAGCTGTTCAATTAAAACAGGAACCCCTTTATAAGCCCCCCAGCCGATTCCGCCGAAAAACAGGCAATAAATCAGAAGCAGGCTTAAAGTTCTAGGCATTCCTTTCTTATGAAGCCATTCAGTAATCGGAAGCAAAAGATAAGCAATAAATACTGCAATGAATATAGGAATAAAGAGAGATTTTATAACAAGCCATATGGGTGACCATAACATATCGAGCATACAAAAGACATACACTGTTAACAAAACGAGCAGACATACAGCCGTCCACATTAAGAGCTGCAGCGGTTTTTGAAGCATGATGTTTCACCTCTTGCTTTATCTTTTGACAGAAAGCCGGAATTATTCCCGTTTCCTAAAGTCAGCCTTATGTCGCAGACCTCATGGCGGAATTAATTATCTGAAATTACAAAAAAGTTTGAATATATTTTCCGGAAATTTGTATAATCATCGTAACGTTAAAGAAATTTCCATAACTGTTAGTCAATATGACGCATGTTTTTCTAAGGAGGATGACCATGATCTCATTTCAGGATGTAAATAAGCACTACGGACAGTTCCACGTGCTGAAGAACATTAATCTGCACATTAAAAAAGGGGAAGTTCTCGTTGTCATCGGACCATCAGGATCGGGAAAAAGCACGCTTCTCCGCTGCATTAATCAGCTGGAAACAGTTGATGGAGGCGTTTTAACGGTAAACGGCGCCTCCATCCATGACAAAAAAACGGATATGAATAAAGTCCGCCGCAATATCGGCATGGTGTTTCAGCATTTTCATCTGTATCCGCATAAAACCGTTCTGCAAAACATTATGCTCGCGCCGATCAAAGTGCTCAAGCAATCAAAAGAAGAAGCAAAAGAAACGGCCTTATATTACTTGAAAAAAGTCGGCATACCCGACAAAGCGGACGCTTACCCTTCACAGCTTTCAGGCGGCCAGCAGCAGCGCGTCGCCATCGCCAGAGGGCTTGCGATGAAGCCCGAAGTGATGCTGTTTGATGAACCGACATCCGCGCTTGATCCGGAAATGATCGGAGAAGTGCTGGATGTCATGAAAACACTCGCAAAGGAAGGCATGACCATGGTAGTCGTCACACATGAAATGGGATTCGCCAAAGAAGTGGCGGACCGCATCGTGTTTATCGACAGCGGCTCCATCTTAGAGGAAGCTGCACCGGCTGAGTTTTACGAAAGCCCGCGGGAAGAGAGGGCGCGTTTATTCTTAAGCCGTATTTTAAATCACTGAAAAGAAACGGGGGAACGCTTATGTCACGCGTAACAAAATGGTTATCTTTCGGATTGATCTCACTGCTGGCCGTCTTGATGCTGGCCGCCTGCGGAGGGAAAGAAACGTCCGGGGGTTCAAAGGGCACGGGAAAAGACACGTTAGCTTCTATTAAAGACAGAGACAAAATCATCTTCGGCGTTAAAACCGATACAAGATTATTCGGACTGAAAAACCCAAGCTCCGGGGATATCGAAGGTTTTGATATTGATATCGCCAAACAGATTGCAAAAGATATTCTGGGAGATGAGAAAAAAGCGGAGTTTAAAGAAGTGACCTCAAAAACGAGAATTCCGATGCTGCAAAACGGCGATATCGACGCCATCACGGCCACAATGACGATAACGGATGAGCGGAAAAAAGAAGTTGATTTCTCAGACGTTTATTTTGAAGCCGGGCAGTCCCTGCTCGTCAAAAAAGGAAGCCGGATCAAAAGCACCGAGGACCTGGGAAAAGGCTCAAAAGTATTGGCGGTAAAAGGCTCCACATCCTCACAGAACATCAGGGAAAAAGCGCCCGACGCCTCAGTGCTGGAATTTGAAAATTACGCCGAAGCGTTCACTGCGCTTAAAGCGGGACAGGGAGATGCGCTCACAACGGATAATGCGATTTTATACGGCATGGCGGATGAAAATAAACATTATCAGCTGACAGGCGGCACATTCACCGATGAACCTTATGGAATCGCCGTTAAAAAAGGCCAATCCGGGCTCGTCAAAGAAATCAACGCCTCTTTGAAAAAAATGAAAGCCGACGGCAGGTACGGAAAAATCTATAAAAAATGGATTAAAGAAGAACCGGCAAAATAGAATCGACCGCGGGATGAGCAGACATGCTCATCCCCGTTTTATAAGGAGTGAAAAACATGAACTTTACAATCTTAACGGAAAACTACGATATGTATCTGGACGGTTTCCTGCACACACTGCTTGCGAGCTTCATCGCGCTGGCCGGCAGCTTCGCTCTTGGCGTTCTGATCGCAGTCATGAGAATCACGACGTTCAAACCGCTCCAATGGATCGGCACTGCGTATGTGGAATTTATCCGGAACATCCCGCTTCTCCTCATCACATTCGTTTTTTATTTCGGACTTCCGAACGCCGGATTGAGACTGGACGGCTTTCAGGCGGGAACGATCGCACTGACGATTTACACGTCCGCCTTTATCGCAGAAGCCATCAGAGCCGGAATTCAGACTGTCTCCAAGGGACAGATGGAAGCGGCCAGATCGTCAGGCTTCACCTACAGTCAGGCAATGAGATACGTGATTCTCCCTCAGGCTGTTAAAATCGTGATTCCCCCGCTCGGAAACCAATTTCTCAACCTTGTCAAAAACTCATCAATTCTCGGCGTGGTGGCGGGACTGGATTTGATGTATCAGGCCGATCTCGTTTCTTCAAGCACTCTCGTCGTGTTTGATGTTTATATCTTTGTCGCGCTTTTTTATTTGATTTTAACGATACCGCTCAGCATCGGGGTTCATTATTTGGAAAGACGACTCGGAAAAAGTTATTAAAGAAGGAGAGTGAACAACATGGATTTTAGCGGCGCCTATACACCTGACCATCTGCTGTTTTTATGGAACGGCTTTTTGATCACGCTTTATGTTGCGCTTATTTCCATTGTCCTGAGTTTTATTTTCGGGCTTGCCGCCGGCACTTTGCGCTATGCGAAAATCCCTGCCGTCTCTGGCATAATAGCCGCCATTGTCGAAACCATCCGCAACCTGCCGCTGTTATTAATCATTTTCTTTACGTTTTTTGCCCTTCCGGAAATCGGCATCAAACTGGAAATTACCGCAGCCGCCATCACAGCGCTGACGATTTTTGAATCAGCCATGCTGTCAGAAATCATCAGAAGCGGTTTGCAATCCGTTGAGAAAGGGCAGATTGAAGCGGCGCGTTCTTCAGGACTGACCTACACGCAGACTCTTTTTCTCGTCGTCATGCCGCAGGCGCTCAGGCGTATGGTTCCTCCGATTGTGAGCCAATTTATTTCTTTATTAAAGGATACGTCACTTGCGGTGGTCATCGCTCTGCCCGAGCTGATTCATAATGCTCAGATTTTAAACGGACAAAGCGCTGACGGGGGTTATTTTTTTCCGGTTTTTCTGCTGGCGGCCCTGATGTATTTTGCGGTCAATTACAGCTTATCTCTTCTAGCCCGGCGGCTGGAAGAGAGACAAATGTAAAAAGGATACTTCCGAAGAAGTATCCTTTTTTCTGCTTAGAACATTTTCATAACTCGTCTTCTCATCCGTTTCATACCTTTTTTATTCAGCATATCGGACTGAGAAGCCATACGATACATAACGGCTCCAGCTCCTAAAGCCAATAGAGAGGTCATTGTTCTGCCCATCGCGCGTATCTCCTTTCAACATTAAAAATTGATACTGCGTTCGTCTTCAGAAAACAAATCATCAAGACTGCTTAACGTGCCGTCTTCCTCTACTTGATGTGTCGCAATTTTGCCTTTGGCCACCGTCAGCTCTATGAAGCAGCCCCAGCAATAGTATTGGTTTACGCCGATTTTGCCGATATCTTTACTTTTGCAGTTCGGACATACAAGCACAGACTACACCTCTTATCCGTTCAGGACGATGCCGTCTTTCCCCGCTTCAATAAGCGTATCGGCAGCGCGCCGCACTTGGCGTCTGCCTGCCAGATCTGAAAAGAAGCCGTCCGAGAGTTCATATGCTACGATTATGCCCTTGTCCAAACAAAAGTATACATCTTCCAGCAAACCGAACATTTCACCATCAGGCGATTTCACCGGCTGCATCTTAATCTGTTCAAAGGTGAAACAGCTCTTCGGCAAAGGCTGCAAGTGAGCTTCGGCGGCAGCTACGGCTTCTTGTTCCATCTCTTTTATATCACTGGCTGCTAAAAAAAGATGGCGGTTGTGAAACAGGCGTTTCTGCTCAAGCACGAAACCGAGAAACCGGCCGTCAAGAGAGAAACACACATCCGATATCATCCCCAGGCTGCGCCGGGTGTGTTCGTCATATACGGTTCGTCCTTCAGCTGCATGGCATGTTCTCAAAGTGTGATCAACCACCTTTTGTTGAACACGTATAGGTTTTGCCAAGAAGCCGGGCGCCATACTTTGAAATGACTTCCACAGGCGAAAACCCGGCGCATGAACATACGCCGGGTTTTATTTACGCTTTTTCTTCCATAAAGTCAAAAGGCGTGATGCCTTCCATTCCGATATTCGCATCGTATACACTGAACGGCAGCTCTTTTTGCAGGGCGGCCAGTTCTGCATCCATCTCTTCAGTCTGCTCTGTGAGCCTGTTTTTAAGTGACGTCTGTCTGACGGTGGCATCATTGTTTTTGACGCCCCATTCAAGCGCTTCTTCTTCTCCGCAAAGAATCAGAAATTTTTTGGCTCTTGTAATGGCGGTATAAAGGAGATTTCTCCTGAGCATTCGATAATAGCCTTTGACGACAGGCAGGACGACAATGGGAAATTCGCTGCCCTGCGACTTATGAATGGAACAGCAGTAAGCATGGGTAAACTGGCTGAAATCCTTTTTCGTAAAGGTGATTTCGTTCCCGTCAAACGATACGACGACCATGTCTTCTTTTTCCGTATTTTCTTTGGCATAAAAGATAGACACGATTTCGCCGATATCTCCGTTAAACACATTGTTTTCCGGCTGGTTGACAAGCTGTAATATTTTATCGCCCGTCCTGTAGACGACATCTCCGAATTTCAGCTCCCGCCTTTTTTCTTTCGGCGGATTCATGATGTCTTGAAGAAGCACGTTCAGTTCGTTAATTCCCGCTTTTCCCCTGTACATCGGCGCGAGCACTTGAATGTCTTTGGACGTATATCCCTTTTTCAGCGCGTTTGAGACGACTTGATCCACGACTTCTTTAATTTGTGAAGAATTACAGCGGATAAACGAGCGGTCCTTTGTCGGCGCGGTCAGCCCCTTGGGAAGCAGTCCCTTTTTCATATCATGCGCAAGTTCAACGATGGATGACCCTTCCGCCTGACGGTAAATATCTGTCAGACGCACGGTCGGCAGCACCTCAGAAGCCAAAAGGTCTCTCAGCACCTGCCCGGGCCCTACGGAAGGAAGCTGGTCTTCATCACCGACGACGATAAGCTGAATGTGCTTAGGGAGCGCCTTAAACAAATGGCTGGCGAGCCAAATATCGAGCATACTCGCTTCGTCTATAATAATCAGTTTCCCTTCAATCGGCTGATCTTCATTGTAGGTAAAGCCTTCAGCGCCATTCCAGCCGAGCAGCCTGTGAATCGTAACAGCCGGCAGACCCGTAGATTCGCTCATCCGTTTTGCGGCTCTTCCGGTCGGCGCGGCAAGCAGCACCGGAAAGGCTTCATCTTTTTTATAATCACCAGGGTCAAGCGATACTCCGTGCAGTTCACTGTACAATTCCACGATGCCTTTGATCACGGTCGTTTTTCCCGTGCCCGGTCCCCCGGTCAGTAAAAGCATCGGCGAGGACAGCGCTTTTTGAATCGCATCCTTTTGACTCGGAGCGTATTGAACGTTCATCCGTTCTTCCAGTTCACCGAGCGCAAGAAGAAATTCCGATTCAGGAAACTGATCGGCATACTCCGTCTGGGCCGCAATGTCGAGGACGCGTTTTGCGACGTTTTGTTCCGCGTAAAACAAGGACGGAAAATAGCAGCGTTCTCCTTCTATGACGATGTCCTTACTCTCCCCGAGGGCGATGATGCCGTCGGCCGCATCCATTTCCGTGACGCGGCCGCCTTCAGCTGACTGATTCAGAAGCGTTTGCGTATTGATAATCAGCTGCTTTGTCTCTATGTACGTATGGCCTTCTGAAAGACAGGTTGATTCGATCGTATATAAGATAGCCGCTTTGACCCGCTCCGGGTGGTTTCCTGACAGCCCCATTTTCCCGCCCAGCTCGTCGGCTTTCACAAAACCGATGCCTTCCACGTCCTTTACAAGCTGATAAGGATTTTCCTGAATTTTCTCCAAGGTTTCCGTTTCGTAAGCCTGATAAATTTTCATGGATAGCTGGGGCCCGAAACCGTATTGGTTCAGAGAAATCATAATCTGTTCAAGCCCCTGATGCCGCTGCAGCTCTCCCGCCAGTTTGTCCGCTTTCTTTTTCGACATTTTCGGCACATCATAAAGCACCGATGCATCAGCCAGAATTTTATTGAGCGCGCCGTCTCCAAGCTTTTTGACGATTTCTTCCGCCGTTTTTTTCCCGATTCCTTCAAACAGATCACTTGATAAATAGTGAATGATCCCTTCTTTTGTGGTCGGAATTTCTTTTTTAAAGTGTTCAGCCTGAAATTGCAGGCCGAACTTGGGGTGTGTGGCGGTTTTTCCGTAAAATGTGTAAGTCTCATCTTCTTGCAGCAGAGGGAAGTAGCCCGTTACGGATACGACCTTGTCTTCGATCGCCTCAGACGTTTCTGCAACCTTGACTTTCAGCACTGTATACAGGTTGGTGTCATTGTGGTAAATGACCGTATGAATGACGCCTTTTACATACGGCTGTTCCTCGATGTTCAGCTGATCCACGAGCCTTCCCTCCTTTTGTTATGACTGAGTGATAAGCTGTTTCGCATGAAGCGCGAGCATATGATCAGGCTGTATGCCGATTGCGCCTTCTAGCATCTCAAGCGCCTTTTCACGATTTTCTTTGTAAGCGTAAGCGACTCCGGCATTATAAAATGCGTCCGCATGGCTTGGGTCCTGTTCAATCACCGTCTCAAACTGCGCCAATGCTTCATCCAGCATTTCTTCGTTTGCGAGACACATTCCGAACTGGAAGCGCGCTTCCGTGTCATTTTCGTTTAATTCAACGGCCCGCTGCAAATACGGCAGCGCAAGCTTCGGCTGCTCTAATTTGACGAGAACGGTGCCGAGCATATAAAACAAGTCTCCGTTTTCCATTCCGGAGCGAAGCGCTTTTTCAAACATATCCTTCGCCTCGGAAAACGATTCCTTCATCACGTATACGTTTCCCGCTCCGTAATAAGCGGCTGCCGCTGAATTGTCTAATTCAAGCGCTCTGTTGTAAAATGCAAGCGCGCGTTCAAGTTCGTTCACTGAAGAAAGCAGATTTGCGAAGTTGATGTACGGCACCGGATCTTGGCCGTTTTCCTCAATCGCTTTCGTAAAAGCCTCTGCCGCTTTTTCAAAATCGCCCTCCTGCATGGCATCAATTCCGATTTTATTATAATCCATTTTTAACTTCCTTTCGCTAAAAAACCCCAACATGCGAGTTGAGGTTTTTTACATGTGTTATACGTACCACAATTTTGTTCCGTCTTTATAAACGTCATCTATCGTTCCGCCGCCGAGGCACTCTTCTCCGTCATAAAAAACAACGGCTTGTCCCGGCGTTACGGCGCGGACCTGCCCGTCGAAAATGATTTCCGCTTCATCGGCACCCGTCATTTTCACCGTTACTTTGTGATCTTCCTGACGATAGCGGAATTTCGCCGTGCATGTCATTTCGCCGCCGTCCATCAGACCGGGACGCGTCCAGCTGATATTTGTCGCCGTGATTTTATCGGAATACAGAAGCGGATTGTGGAATCCCTGATCGACATACAGAATGTTTTTCTCGAGATCTTTGCCGACGGCGAACCACGGCTCGCCGCTTCCGCCGATTCCAAGACCGTGGCGCTGTCCGATCGTATAATACATCAGTCCGTCATGACGCCCTTTTACTTCTCCGTCCATTGTCATCATATCGCCCGGCTGAGCAGGGAGATATTGGCTGAGAAACGTTTTGAAGTTGCGTTCGCCGATAAAGCAGATTCCCGTGCTGTCTTTTTTCGCAGCTGTCGCAAGTTCCGCTTCTTTGGCGATTTCCCGCACGCGGCTTTTCTGCAGATCACCGATCGGGAACATGACTTTGCTGAGCTGTTCCTGATTGAGCTGATTCAGAAAATAAGTCTGGTCCTTGTTTTCATCCAGACCGCGAAGCATGCGCACTGTACCTGCGCTTCTGTCCACGCGGGCGTAATGGCCCGTCGCAAGGTAATCCGCGCCGAGTGATAAAGCATGATCCAAGAAAGCCTTAAACTTAATTTCTTTATTGCACATGACATCCGGATTAGGGGTTCTTCCGGCTTTATATTCATCAAGGAAATACTGAAATACCTTTTCCCAATATTGCTTTTCAAAATTGACGGCATAATACGGAATTCCGATTTGGTTGCAGACCCGGATGACGTCTTCATAATCTTCAGTCGCCGTGCAAAAACCGTTTTCGTCCGTATCATCCCAGTTTTTCATAAAAATTCCGATTACATCGTAGCCCTGCTCCTTCAGCAGAAGGGCCGCCACAGAAGAGTCCACTCCGCCGGACATGCCGACTACGACTCTTGTATTCTCCGGCCGTTTTTCCATTTGCATTCACTCCATTAAAACGTAAGTCCGCCGTTTTAAGCAAGCCGTTTAACGACGTCGGCAAGCTTTTCGGCAGCTGTTTCGATTTGTTCCGCCGTATTGCCGAGGCCGAAGCTGAGACGGATTGACGAGGTCAGTCTGCCGCTTTCACTTCCGAACATGGCCGTAAGCACATGGGACGGAAGAACGGATCCCGCCGTACACGCGGATCCGCTGGAGACAGCAACGCCCTCCATGTCAAGATTGACCAGCAGCGCTTCCACCGGCACACCGGGAAAGTAAAGATTTAAAATATGAGGCAGGCAGTTCTCGGCATCTCCGTTCACCTCCGCTGTCACGCCGGCTTTTTCCAGCGTGCTCATGATGATGTTTTTAAACTCCTTAAACTTCGCTGTTTTCTCTTCCCGCTCACGGTTTGAAAGAACGACCGCTTCTTTTAAGCCGGCGATGCCCGGTACATTTTCCGTCCCCGCGCGGCGCTTTCGTTCCTGCTCTCCCCCGAAAAGAATCGGTGACAGCTTCACCTCTTGATTTACATATAAAAAGCCTGTCCCTTTTGGCCCGTTAAGCTTGTGACCGGAAACAGACAGCATGTCAATTCTGCTTTTTTTCACGTCAATCGGCATATAACCGAATGCCTGGACGGCATCTGTGTGAAAATAGGCCTGATGCCCGCTTAACAGCTCTCCGATTTCGTCAATCGGCTGAATGGTTCCGACTTCGTTATTGCCATACATGACGGTAACAAGGATTGTATCATCACGGAGCGCTTCTTTCACCTGATTTGCACTGATCCGTCCTGATGGGCCGGGGTTGAGGTATGTCACCTCAAAACCGTCTTCTTCCAGCTTTTCGCAAGCGTGCAGTACGGCATGATGCTCAACAGCGGTCGTAATGATATGCTTCCCTTCATTCTTCCGCGCAGCAGCCGTTCCGAAAATCGCTAAATTATCAGCCTCCGTGCCGCCGCTTGTGAAAATGATTTCCTGTTCTTTCGCACTGATTTCACGGGCGATGTCCGCTCTCGCTTCGTCGACCCATTTCCGGGACTCTCTTCCGAATGAATGGATGCTTGACGGGTTGCCGAAGCTGCCGAAGAAATGCGGCTTCATTTTTTCAAGCACACGCTCATCCATCGGGGAAGTCGCGGCGTGATCTAAATAAATCCGTTCCATTGTTTTTTACACCTCTGGTTTAAATATAGAACATATAAGCTTCCTGCTCGCCGTCCGTGTAGCTCGCAAGGTCTTCTAACGTCGTGCTGTCCAGCACGTCTTTTACGGCGTCGCGGATGCGGATCCATAGCTCCCGCTTGGCAGGCTCTTCATCCTCAAGAACTTCCACCGGGCTGATCGGTCCTTCCAGCACTCTGATAATATCTCCGGCCGTGATCTCTTCAGGCTGCCCGCCGAGCACATAACCCCCGTAAGCGCCTCTGATGCTTTTTACGAGTCCGGCGTTTCTGAGCGGTGATACAAGCTGTTCCAAGTAATGCTCAGAAAGGCTGTTTGTTTGGGCGATGCTTTTGAGCGACGTCGGACCGTCTCCGTGCTTTTTCGCCAATTCGATCATAATGGTGAGCCCGTATCTTCCCTTTGTCGATATTTTCAATATGAACACCCCAGTCAATTCTAATTGTTAATTTATACAAGTAAATGGATATGAATAATCTGTTTAGTATCTTATAGACCAACTGTTATTATAACATAACTTATCCTAATTTTCATTGAAACACGGGGCCTGCCGCAATTCGCTTTTCTAATCGTCCGTTTTCCGTTACCCTGTATATGTAAGGAGAGATGTTCATGAAACCACTGGCGTATCGGATGCGGCCTGCCAATATCGAAGACATTATCGGCCAGGAACACCTGGTCAAAGAAGATAAAATCATCGGCAGAATGGTGCGTGCAAAGCACTTATCCTCCATGATCCTGTACGGTCCGCCGGGCATCGGAAAAACGTCCATCGCCACGGCGATCGCAGGATCGACAAGCATCGCATTCAGGAAATTGAATGCCGTCATTCATAATAAAAAAGACATGGAGATTGTCGTACAGGAAGCGAAAATGTCAGGCCAGGTCATTTTAATCCTTGATGAAGTGCACAGGCTTGATAAGGGGAAACAGGATTTTCTGCTGCCCTATTTAGAAAACGGCATGATTATTTTAATCGGCGCGACGACTGCCAATCCTTATCATGCCATTAACCCGGCCATCAGAAGCCGGACCCAGATATTCGAGCTCGAACCGTTAACACCCGATTTGATCAAGCAGGCATTGAAAAGAGCGCTTACAGATGAACACCGCGGACTCGGTTCCTACAGCGTTTCGGTGGACGACGACGCGATGGATCATTTCGCGCAAGGGTGCGGAGGAGACGTCCGCTCCGCTTTGAACGCGCTGGAGCTTGCCGTGCTCTCTACAAAGGAATCAAGCGACGGCACAATCCGGATTACACGGGAAACAGCGGAGGAATGTCTGCAGAAAAAAAGCTATACCCATGATAAAGACGGAGATGCGCATTATGACGTCTTATCCGCGTTCCAAAAATCAATCCGGGGCTCTGACGCAAACGCTGCCCTTCATTATTTGGCCCGTCTGATCGAAGCCGGCGACCTTGAAAGCATATCAAGAAGACTTCTCGTGATCGCCTATGAGGATATCGGCCTTGCAAGCCCGCAGGCAGGCCCCAGGGTGCTGAGCGCGATTCAGACCGCAGAACGGATCGGCTTTCCGGAAGCGAGAATTCCGCTGGCCAATGCGGTCATCGAATTATGCCTCTCGCCAAAATCAAACTCCGCCATCTCAGCCGTTGATGAGGCGCTTAATGATATCAGAGCGGGTAAAATCGGTGATGTGCCGAAACATTTAAAAGACGCCCACTATAAAGGGGCCCAAGAACTCGGACGCGGGATCGGCTATCAATATCCTCACGATTTCGAGAACGGATGGGTCGAACAGCAATACTTGCCCGATCCGTTAAAAAACAAACAATACTATAAACCGAAACAAACGGGGAAATTTGAAGCCGCCATAAAGCAAGTATATGAAAAACTGATGAAGAAAAAATAACCGGGCAAGGACACCCCATGTGTTCTTGTCTTTTTTGTTTGATACATGCCAAACCTCGTACAAGCGGCGGATTCAAATAAAAAACAGCCTTTCTTAAAGAAGGCTGTTTTTCTTTTTATTTATCTTTAACCCGTTTAATCTTGATGTCCTTTAAGAGCTCCATCACGACATGTCCGCCCATAATCAGACCGGCCACTGACGGAACCCAGGCGTTGGAAGACGGCGGCATTTGCGCTTTGCGGATTTTCGCTTCATCATTCCCGACTTCTTTTCTGACGTCTTCACGGATGACGATCGGGCTTTCATCAGAAAAAATGACCTGTACGCCTTTTTTGATGCCCTCTTTACGAAGCCTTGTGCGGACGACTTTGGCAATCGGATCAGTATGGGTTTTTGAAATATCAGCAATCTGAAAGCGTGTCGGGTCTGTTTTATTCGCCGCTCCCATGCTCGAAATCAGCGGAACATCCCTTTTCAGACATTCTTTCATCAGATGAATTTTATAATGAATCGTATCCGACGCGTCAATGACGTAATCGAGCGGATACTCAAAGAACTGCTCATATGTCTCTTCTGTATAAAACATTTTTAAGGCGACGACATCGCAATCCGGATTAATATCCGCGATCCGCGCTTTCATCAAGTCCGTTTTCGGCTGTCCCACCGTCGACAAGAGCGCATGCAGCTGGCGGTTTACGTTTGTAATGTCAACATCATCTTTATCGACAAGGACGATCCGTCCCACTCCGGACCTCGCCAGTGCTTCGGCTGCGAATGAACCGACTCCGCCGACGCCGAGAACGGCCACCGTGCTGTTTTTTAACGTGTCCAGCCCTTCTTTTCCAATCGCTAGCTCATTTCTGGAAAACTGATGTAACAAGAACCTCACTCCACATTCTGGTTTTATAAACTCGGCTTGTCAAAAAGCCGCTGGTTTCAGCGCACAAAAAATAAAGTCCCAATTGTGCCGTTGCAGCTTTCCTTCGTTTTGAACCCGCTCTCAGCAGGTGGGTGCCCTTTTTCAAATCTTGTAAGTCCTCTTTACCGAATGAAAAGAGGCATGTACGCCATTTAAAAATACGGGCTCCCAAAGCAAAAAAATGTTCGGTCAAAACTAGGTGTACAACTAACACATCAGGACTTTATTTAACTTGTCAAAATCATATCACAGCAGATTTTGATTTTCAAGAAACAAACTGCTGATCTTTACTGTTTCACTTTTCTTTTGACAGAAAGGTGAAGTTCTTCAAGCTGGGCGTCGCTCACTTCGCCGGGCGCTTCCGTAAGAAGGCAGCTTGCGCTTGCCGTTTTCGGGAAAGCGATCGTATCTCTTAAGTTTGTACGGCCTGCAAGAAGCATAACGATACGGTCCAGACCGAGCGCGATTCCGCCGTGCGGAGGAGCGCCGTATTCAAAGGCTTCAAGAAGGTATCCGAACTCCGCCTCCGCTTCTTCTTGTGTAAAGCCGAGAAGCCCGAACATTTTTTCCTGAACGTCTTTTTCAAAAATCCGGATGGAGCCTCCGCCGAGTTCATAACCGTTTAAGACGAGGTCGTAAGCCTGCGCTTTCATATCTTCAGGCGCTGTTTCAATCAGATCAAGGTCTTCACGGACAGGCATAGTAAACGGATGGTGAGCCGCATAGAAACGGCCTTCTTCCTCGTCATGCTCCAATAACGGCCAGTCCACAACCCACAGGAAGTTGAAGAGGCTTTCGTCAATCAGGCCGCGTTCTTTACCGAGCTTTAAGCGCAGCGCACCGAGGGATTGAGCCACAACGTCAAACTTATCAGCGCCGAACAAGAGCAGATCGCCTTCAGAAGCATCCAGCGCTTCAGCCAGTTTTGCCTGCTTCTCATCATCAAAGAATTTCGCAATCGGGCCTTTTATGCCGCCAGCTTCAACTTTGACCCAAGCGAGACCTTTCGCGCCGTAATTTCCGGCAAAAACGCCGAGCGCATCAATATCTTTTCTGGAGTAGTCGCCGGCAGCGCCTTTAACATTGATCGCTTTTACAACACCGCCGTTGGCTACAGCTGATGAGAACACCTTAAATTCAGTATCTTTCACAATGTCTGATACGTCCGTCAGCAGCATGCCGAAGCGGGTGTCAGGCTTGTCGGAACCGTAGCTGTTCATCGCTTCTTCATATGTCATTCGCGGAAGCGGCAGCGATACTTCGACGCCTTTTGTTTCGAGCACGACTTTCGCCATCATCTTTTCCGCCAGAGCCATGATGTCTTCTTGACTCATAAAGGACATTTCGATATCAATCTGCGTAAATTCCGGCTGGCGGTCGGCACGCAGGTCTTCATCGCGGAAACAGCGGGCCACTTGATAATACCGTTCAAAACCAGATACCATCAGAAGCTGTTTAAAAATCTGCGGCGATTGCGGAAGAGCGTAAAATTCCCCTTCATGCACCCGGCTCGGCACCAAGTAATCACGGGCGCCTTCCGGAGAGCTTTTCGTTAAAATCGGGGTTTCAATATCAAGAAATCCGTTTTCATCCAAGAAATGGCGGATGGATTTTGTGACTTGATGGCGCATTTGCAATGTTTGAAACATCGCCGGGCGGCGCAAATCCAAATAGCGGTGTTTTAACCGGACGTCTTCAGAAACGTCAGCCGCCTGGTCACTGATCGGAAACGGCGGCGTTTTCGCCGTGCTGAGCACCGTCACTGCTTCGGCTTTAATTTCAATTTTACCGGTTTTCAGGTTAGGGTTCACCGTGCCTTCTTCACGGGCAGAAACCGTGCCTTCGATATCAAGCACATATTCGTTTCTGATTGCTTCTGCCGCGGCAAGGGCTTCTTTCGAGACGTCAGGATTGAACACGACTTGCACAATACCCGAACGGTCGCGCAAATCAATGAAAATCAAACCGCCGAGATCGCGCCGTTTCTGCACCCATCCTTTCAGTTTGACAGTTTCGCCAATCGCTTTTTCAGTTATCTCGCCACAATAATATGTTCTTCCAAACATAGCGTTCCTCTCCTTCACTGCTTTTGATCTGCCTTTAACACTTGTATCAGCTCGTCTAACACCACTTCACGCTGCTCGCCTGTTTCCGCATCTTTTACATTGATTTTATTTTGGGCAAGTTCATCTTCCCCTAAAATCGCAATAAAGCGTGCGCCGAGACGGTCAGCCGTTTTGAATTGGCCTTTCATTTTTTTGTTTTCATAATCAATTTCACTTGAGATGCCCGCTTCTCTCAGTTTGTACACGAGGGATACGGAATAATCCTTCGCTTTTTCTCCTAGCGTCACGATATAGCAGTCAATCCCCTGGTTGACGGGAAGCTCTGCTTTCTCAGCGTCAATGGCTGCCAGCAGACGTTCGATGCTCATCGCAAATCCGATACCCGGCGCTTCAGGTCCGCCGATCTGTTCAACAAGCCCGTCATAGCGGCCCCCTCCGGCAAGTGTTGTAATCGCTCCGAAACCTTCCGCGTTGCTCATGATTTCAAAAGCGGTATGATTGTAGTAGTCAAGTCCTCTGACAAGGTTCGGATCAATTTCAAACGGGATGCCGAGACCGTTTAAGTATTGTTTGACTTTCTCAAAATAAGCGGCTGATTCTTCATTTAAGTAATCAAGAATGGACGGTGCCGATTTCATCAGTTCATGTTCTCTGTCTTTCTTGCAATCAAGAATTCTGAGCGGATTTGTGTGCAGGCGCGACTGGCAGTCTGAGCAAAATTCTCCGATGCGCGGTTCAAAATGTTTGACGAGTGCTTCACGGTAGGCTTTGCGGCTCTCCTGGTCACCGAGGCTGTTCAGCACAAGCTTGACATTTTTCAAACCGGCTTTACGGTAAATGCTCATCGCAAGCGCAATGACTTCAGCATCCACAGCCGGATCTTTGGAGCCGATCGCTTCAATTCCGAATTGATAGAATTGGCGGAAGCGTCCCGTCTGCGGACGTTCATAACGGAACATCGGTCCGACATAATACAGCTTCGTCGGCTGCACCGGGTTCGCAAATAATTTATTTTCATTGAACGCGCGGACTGCGGCGGCTGTTCCTTCCGGCCGAAGCGTCAGGCTTCTCCCTTTACGGTCTTCAAACGTGTACATTTCTTTCTGCACGATATCTGTAGATTCACCGACGCCTCTTGCGAACAATTCCGTATGCTCGAAAATCGGCGTGCGGATTTCTTTATATTGATAAGTGCGGCATGTCTCTCTCATAATTTGTTCGACGAACTGCCATCTGTCTGATTCACCCGGCAGTATATCCTGTGTGCCTCTTGGAATGTGATATGCCATGTAACAGGCCTCCTTAATGTCTTTCTTCAAATAAAAAAACTCCCGCTCCTACTATACATGTATAGTAGGGACGAGAGTTATACCCGTGGTGCCACCCTAGTTGGAATGCTGAAGCATCCCCGCTCTGACCGTTAACGCAGGTTCACGTCCGCTGCCTAATGACTCGCAAAAGCGTTCAGCAGGGAACCTCCGGAGTGTTGTTTCGAGAAAGATGCAGTGCGGATCCGCTTTCAGCCCGGGACGGTTCCTCTCTTCTCCATGCATTCTGACCTACTCTTCTCCATTATCGGTTCAAAATCGTTATTTTGACTTATGTACATCAATTTCTATTATAATAATGGGATTGCACTCCCCTGTCAAGTTTTATTCCGTCTGTTTTTCCTTGCGACTGCATCTTTCGATAAAAGACCGAACTCCGTCGCCGTCTCTTCAAGAAAACCCGCCTTCTCTTTATCGCTCTGATCACTGAAGTGCAGATTTCCTTCCGCATCATGCAGCGCGCGTCCCATTTTTGGTTGATATTTCATGATTTGCACACCTTTTCGCTGTATTTACAACTAGTATAAACAAACCATTTTATTTTTATTTAACATTCAACAAGGAAAATACGATATTATACAAGAATGTATTTTAGTTAGTTCAGAAAGGAGGACAGCCATGAATAAGAAAACTCTTGCTCTTATTTTATGCGGCGTCATCATCACGGCACTTCTTCCGTCATTTCATACCGCAATCGCCGCTGAGGGAGAAGCGGTTATCGCGACAGACAAGATCAATGTCAGAGGCGGTCCCGGCCTGAGCTATGGAATAAAGGCTGAAGTGAAAAAAGGGGAAAGATACCCGATCACAAAAGAAGAGGGAGACTGGGTACAGCTCCAGCTGAGTCCCGGTAAGACCGGATGGGTCGTTTCCTGGCTGATATCAAAAACAGCCGGAGGAGCAGACCATTCATCCGCAACAAGCGGAACGGTCACTTCCAACGACCCTGATCTTCGCATCAGAAAAGGCCCGGGGACATCATATGAAGTCATCGGCAAACTTCCGCAAGGCGCACATGCTTCTGTGCTGGACAAGAACAGCGGCTGGGTGAATATTTCTTATCAAGGCACAAGCGGGTGGGTTTCTTCCGAATACGTCACCGCAGACAGCGGCAGATCGGATACGAAAGCAACTTCATCCCAAAACGGTTCAAAGAACGGGACGGTAGGCGTTTCGTCATTGAATGTCAGAAGTGCAGCGTCACATGATTCAGCGATTATCACTAAATTATCACGCGGAGCAAAGGTTTCCATCTTAAGCGAAGACCACGGCTGGCTGAAAATTGAAGCAAACGGGCAAAAAGGCTGGGCAGCAAGCCACTACATCATAAAGGATTCCGACTCATCGGACACCCCGACCGAATCGGGAGACGGCTCTGAGGGCTCAGGTTCCTCGAAAAAAGCGTATATCGTTTACGGCGGCACCAACCTAAGGAGCTCAGCCTCGACTTCCGCTTCTATCGTAAAAAGAGCGGATAAAGGCTCAGCCTATCCGATTGTCGGTTCAAGCGGCAAGTGGTATGAAGTCCGGCTGGAAAACGGCCAAACGGCATATGTGGCAAACTGGGTCGTGCAAACGTCAAAAAGCGGTGAAGAAACAGGAGAAGCACCTTCTCCCAACACGTCAGGCGGCAGCGGATCGCTCAAAAACAAAACGATCGTCGTTGATCCCGGACACGGAGGAAAAGACAGCGGAACGATCGGCTACTCCGGGAAGTTTGAAAAAAACGTAACGATTAAAACAGCTAAGCTGTTAGCCGGAAAATTGAGAGCCGCCGGGGCAAACGTGTATATCACAAGGCAGGATGATACATTTATCAGCCTGCAGGCCAGGGTTTCAACGTCCCATTACCGGAATGCGGATGCCTTTATCAGCATCCACTATGACAGCTATGCCGATACGTCAACAAGAGGAAGCACGGCTTATTATTACAGTCCGTCTAAGGACCGTCAGCTTGCCTCAGACGTCCATTCTGAAGTAGCGAAGCGTTCACCTATTCCTGATCGCGGCGTTCTGTTTGGAGATTATTACGTCCTGAGGGAAAATAAACGGCCTGCCCTGCTGTATGAGCTCGGCTATCTCAGTCAACCGCAAGAAGAAACAATCATACATAGCGGCTCTTACCAGGAAAAAGTGACAGACGGAATTGAAAGCGGATTGGAACATTATTTTCAATCATAAAAAAAGCTGCCGAACGGCAGCTTTTTTTATTGTTTAGAATCCATAATCAATGTAACGGGCCCGGAATTCGTCAGCTGAACATCCATCATGGCCCCGAATATTCCCGTTTCAACTTTGACTCCTTTTTCCCGAAGAAGTTCGTTCCACTTTTCATAAAGGAGCAGAGCCTGATCCGGTTTGGCCGCATTCATAAAATTCGGGCGTCTCCCTTTCTTTGTTTCGCCGTAAAGCGTAAACTGGGAAACTGATAAAATCTCTCCGCCCGTATCTAAAAGCGATAAATTCATCTTGCCGCTTTCGTCCTCAAAAATCCGGAGATTCACGATTTTATCCGCCAAGTAAGCGGCATCTTCCTCTGTATCTTCATGAGTGACGCCGACAAGCGCCATAATACCGGGTCCGATCCGGCCGGCGACAGCGCCGTCAACCGTCACACTCGCTTCTGTTACACGCTGAACAACTAATTTCATAGCAAGCTCCTTTTAGTTCATAACCCGTCGGACTGAATAGATGTCTCTGATCTGCTTAATCCGCTCGACCACTTTATGCAGATGATTGATGTTTTGAATAAAAATCGCCATATGAATCGTAGCGACTTTATTGCGGTCGGATTTGCCGGATACAGACGAAATGTTGGTTTTCGTTTCATTTACGGCCTGGAGTACTTCATTTAACAGCCCGAGACGGTCATACCCCAAAATCTCAATCTCAACGTTATATTCTTTGCGTCTTTGAACCTGTGATTCATGTTCCCATTCAACAGGGATCAGACGTTCCTGCGCTTCATTCGTTTTTACATTCGGACAGTCATCACGGTGAACGGATACACCGCGGCCTTTTGTAATAAAACCGACAATATGGTCTCCGGGCACGGGATTGCAGCATTTCGACAAACGGACGAGAAGGTTGTCGATGCCTTTCACGCGCACACCCGCTTCCCGTTTTCTTCCTTGCGGATACTGTTTCGGCTCGGAAGCGACTTCCTGAACGATTTTTTCCTGCTCTTCCTGATCACGCTGCTTCCGTTCTTTTTCAGTGAGCCTGTTGGCCACCTGCAAAGCGGTAATGCCGTTATACCCGACAGCCGCGTACATATCCTCTTCATTTGAGAAATTAAACTTGTCGGCAACCTTTTGAAGGTTTTCGAGCGTTAAAACATCCTTCACTTCAAAATCAAGATTTTTAATTTCTTTCTCGACAAGTTCACGGCCTTTTTCGACGTTTTCTTCACGGCGCTGTTTCTTAAAGAACTGGCGGATTTTGTGTTTGGCCTGCGACGTCTGAGCGAGTTTGACCCAGTCTTGGCTCGGTCCGTACGAATGCTTGGACGTCAGGATTTCAACGATGTCGCCCGTCCGGAGCTTATGGTCAAGCGTCACCATTTTCCCGTTCACTTTCGCTCCGATTGTTTTATTGCCGATTTCCGAGTGAATCCTGTAGGAAAAATCAATCGGCACAGAGCCTGACGGCAGTTCAATGACATCGCCTTTTGGCGTAAATACGTATACCATGTCAGAAAACAGATCGATTTTCAGCGATTCCATAAATTCTTCCGCGTCGGTAGACTCGTTTTGGAATTCCAGAATTTCGCGGAACCAGGACAGTTTTTTCTCAAATGTCGCTTCTTCGTTTGCAGCCTTGCCTTCTTTATATGCCCAGTGCGCGGCTACCCCGTATTCAGCGATCTCATGCATCTCAAATGTTCTGATCTGCACTTCCAGCGGATCACCCTTAGGCCCGATTACGGTCGTATGCAGGGACTGATACATATTCGGCTTAGGCATCGCAATATAATCCTTGAATCTGCCCGGCATCGGCTTCCAGCACGTATGAATAATGCCGAGTACGGCGTAGCAGTCTTTAATGCTTCCGACAAGAATACGGACGGCGAGCAGATCATATATTTCATTGAACTGTTTATTTTGCAGCGCCATCTTGCGGTAAATACTGTAGATATGCTTCGGACGGCCTGAAAAGTCCGCTTTGATATTCACTTCTTCGACGCGTTTTTTGACTTCATTGACAACCTCTTCGACATAAAGTTCGCGTTCCGCGCGCTTTTTCTTCATGAGGTTGACGATTCTGTAGTATTGCTGAGGATTCAAATAACGGAGAGCGGTATCTTCAAGCTCCCATTTAATTTTCGAAATCCCGAGCCGATGTGCCAGCGGAGCGAAAATTTCCAGCGTCTCATTTGAAATTCTCCGCTGCTTTTCCTGCGGAAGATGCTTTAACGTCCGCATATTATGAAGGCGATCCGCCAGCTTGATCAATATGACTCTGATATCCTGAGCCATAGCGACAAACATTTTTCGGTGGTTTTCCGCCTGCTGCTCTTCTTGAGATTTATACTTAATTTTACCGAGCTTCGTTACACCGTCGACAAGCATCGCCACTTCTTCAGAGAATGCTTCCTTCAGGTCATCGAGGGTGACATCCGTGTCTTCCACCACATCATGCAGAAAACCGCCCGCAATCGTGGAAGGGTCCATTTCCAGATCGACGAGGATTCCCGCCACCTGAATCGGATGAATGATGTACGGCTCACCTGATTTGCGGTACTGTTCGCGATGCGCGTCTTGCGCATACAGGTAAGCTTTCTCAACAAACGCAATCTGCTCCTCCGGCAGATACGTGCGCGCTTTATCTATTACTTGCTCGGCAGTCAATACTTGTTCGTTCGCCATGGAATCACCTTTTTTAAATGTAAACTGTATTAGTTTATTATCAAGAAAAAAACGAGAGATGTAAAGGGCAGAAGTTCAAAACACCTAAAGAATCTGTCAGGATGATGAAATAATAGGAAAAAAGCACCCTGACACGAGTGCTTTTTTCCATATGCGGTTAATATTTCATTAATGTTAAAATATCGTAATCGTCAAGCTTGTCTCTGCCGTCAAGGTAAGAAAGCTCGATTAAAAACGCAATACCGGCTACGACGCCGCCCAGTTCTTCGACAAGCTTAATCGTTGCTTCGATCGTGCCGCCTGTTGCAAGCAAGTCATCAGTAATCAGCACGCGCTGTCCCGGCAGGATCGCATCTTTATGAATCGTCAGTACGTCTTTTCCGTACTCCAAACCGTAATCGACTTTAATGACTTCACGCGGAAGTTTTCCTTCTTTCCGAACCGGCGCAAAACCGACTCCGAGAGCGTATGCAACCGGACAGCCGATAATAAAGCCGCGCGCTTCAGGCCCGACAACTAAGTCAATTTCTTTTTCTTTTGCATATTCAACAATTTGGTCAGTGGCGTAACGGTATACGTCGCCTTTGTCCATCAATGTCGTAATATCTTTAAATTGTACCCCTTCTTTCGGGTAATCGGGCACAATTGTTACATATTTTTTAAGATCCATCTGTTCTATGTCCTCCTCGTACTTTCATAAGCCTCTGAACCTTGGTTCATCAGCTTATTCAGCCATTCCTTCAGCTCATGAGCCGCGGAATAATTGAGCTTCTGGTCTAATTCCATCAGCTGCTGTTTTACCTGGTAGGTTTGCGAATCTGCAAGGTCGCGTTTTTTCGCGCCGCTCACGACAGACAGCACACCATCTTCTATTTTAACAAAACCGAGATCAAAAAACACCTTTGTCATGAAATTGATTGTGTCAATTGACCATCCTTTGTGTCTCGCAAGCTCCGAACCATGCTTACTTAAGTCAAAATTGCCCCTTTTCAAGAGAAATGCGTAAAACCACTTGAAATCACTCCGCGATGGAAATGAGGACAGAAAATGTTCTTCATGATTGATAAAAACAAAATAAATCCGTTCCGGCTTCTTCCCGTCAAGCAAACGCTTGAGCCGCTCCTCTGACGGCGGCACATCCAGAAAGACGGCATACTTTCCGTCAAGCGGAAGAGCCTCCGCCTCGGATTCCGACGTGATCTGAACCAGCTCGTCCGGCAGCTCTTCGCCACGAAGTTTTCGCACAGTTTTTTCGTTAAAACTGATGAGCACCCGTTTTTCCTTCGGCAGCGCAGCAACCGTATCTTCCCACGTCCGCTTGCCTCTGATATCAAAAAGCTGCCATTCCAGCACCGCAGCGTCTTTAATCATCAGCTGGGGTTTCTTTCTGTTGTTCCATTCATTAATGGACATTTCGCCGACAATGGAAATCGCTGATCCGGGGACAATTCCGGCTTCCAGCTCTCCTTTGTTAAAGCCGACGCAGTCGAGAACGGCGGCATCATTTTTCACCGTCATTTTCACGTGATTTTTATTCGCTCCGATCAGGCGCACTTCATCAAGCACGGCGTTTTCCACCATGACATGCGGTTTAGGGTTAAGCATGCCGAACGGCGAGAGCATATTCAATTCTGTAATGCTTTCAACGGTTATGTCTTCGACGCCGCAGACAAGATCAACCTCCTGAATCGGGATAAAATCCTCTTCCGTAAGGGTTTCTTCAGCCAATTGATTCAGCCTGTCTCTTAAATCCGGCACATCTTCAGACTTTAACGTCATTCCTGCGGCCATCGGATGCCCGCCGAAATGAGGAAGAATGTCTCTGCACTGTGAAAGGCTCGTAAAAAGGTTGAAACCCCTGATGCTTCGCGCCGATCCTTTGGCGATTCCCTGCTCCTCATCTATCCCCAGCACGACAGCGGGGCGATAAAAACGTTCAGCGAGCTTCGATGCGACAATACCGACAACCCCCGGGTTCCAGCCGGCTTTTGCCACTACAATGGCAGACGGGTTTCCGTCTTGCTGCTGAACCATTTCAACAGCCTCTTCGGTCATGGTTTTCACCATTTTCTGGCGTTCCTTATTCAGCCGGTCAATATCCGAAGCCAATTCCTCCGCTTCAAACTGGTCTTCGGTCATCAGCAGATGCACGGCGGGATCAGCCTGTTCTATTCTTCCGACGGCATTCAGCCTCGGTGCAACCTGAAACCCGATCGTTTCCTCATCAGCTTGTCCGATATCCCCGCCGGAAAGCTTAATCAGAGCTTTGAGGCCCGGCCGATTTGTCGTCCGAAGCTTTTCGATTCCAAGTGACGCAATTAATCTGTTTTCATCATGCAGCGGCACCAGATCCGCAACCGTACCGATTGCCGCTAAGTCCAGCATAGCTTCCGGCAAAGAACCCGTAAGCGCGTGGGCAAGCTTAAACGCCACACCGACGCCGGCCAATTCTTTAAACGGATAGCTGCAGCCCGGCTGCTTCGGGTGGATGATCGCAAATACGTCGGGAAGCTCGGGTCCCGGCTCATGGTGGTCGGTAATAATGACGTCTAGGCCCAGCTCTTTTGCGACTTCAGCTTCATGAACGGCGGCGATTCCCGTATCCACTGTAATGATAAGCGAAAAACCCCGCTCTTTTATGGAGCGGAAAGCTTGTTCATTCGGGCCGTAGCCTTCTGTGAAACGGTCGGGAATATAAAAATCAACGTTTGCTGACAGCTGTCTGAGTGCCGTCAGCATCACTGATGTGCTTGTAACGCCGTCTGCATCGTAATCTCCGTAAATCATAATCGGTTCCCCTTGAGAAACCGCCAGCTTTATCCGATCAACTGCTTCCCGCATTCCTTTTAATTCATACGGGTCATAAAAGTCTGCATCCTTTGTATGTAAAAAATGCCTTGCGCTTTCGGCAGTATCAAAACCTCTTTTTACAAGCAGCGATGCCACAAGAGGTGTTATGTCCAATTGTTCTGTGAGTGATTTGACCTTTTCCTGATCCGGCTGCTGGATTTCCCAGCGCATTTTTGACGCTAACATAAATTCACCCCTCAACCACCCTATTATACTAGAGCGGACTGAGGGGTTTCAAATGTTATTCTGATCCTTTTTTCTCTTCCAGTATTTCTTCCGGCGGTGCGGCCGGTTTTCTGCCGTCCGGATCAGCCGGCAATTCAGCGGCGGATCTGTTTTCTTTCCGCAGCATTTTAATTTCCCGCTTCAGCTTCATCACTTGAAATATACCGGCTGAAAATACGATCAGCGCTCCCATTAACACAGAGCCTAAAATGACTAAAATCAGCGGCCATTCAGCGGTGCCGAACAGATAATCAACCTCAACCGCCCGCACGTTAATGACAGCAAAAATGGCGACAATCAGAGTAAATAGTAAAGCGAATATAATAGTCCATTGTTTATTCATACGTCAGCCCCCAATTATTAATTCTTATCTTTTCCCTCATTTTCCAGGGATTAAACTCCGGTCTCAGGAAATCCGGGCCGTTAACTGCTCACGGACCAGCCTTTTCAATCCGCTTCTTTCCCCGGATAAGACGAGGGTGTCCCCTTCTTCAATTACAGTATCAATGCCGGGACTCAGCTGTTTTTGCCGGTTTTTCTTTACGATCGCAATAATCTGGACGTTGTAATGCTTCTTGATATCCAAATCTCCGATTGTGCGGCTGACAGCCGGTGCGCGGGATTCGGCTTTAAACCACTCAATAACGAGATCATCAAGTGCAACTTCCACAGATTCCAACGCTTTCGGCTTATACGTCATCCCGCCTAAAATAGCGGAAATCTGCCTTGCCTCTTCATCGTTAAATTCAACGGATGCCAAGCATTCGTCATGGTCTTTCTCATCGAAGTAATAGAGCTCTCTTCTGCCGTCATCATGGAGAATAATACTGATTTTATCATGATTTTTCGTAATGATTTCGACTTTCTGGCCGATGCCCGGAAGTTCCGACTCACGAACATTCATAAGAACCCTCCTACATGTTTTTACAATGATGATTGATTATGTAAGCGTATGTCATTATAGCAAATGCAGGTTTTAAGTTCAACGCAGCCTAAAAAAACAGGCTGCCTTCTGCAAGACAGCCTGTTCCCCATTTTACTCTTCGATTGATTTTTTCCCTTTAAATTCTTTTCCTTTCCATACAAGCCACAGCTGTGAAGCGATGTAAAGAGAAGAATAAACACCCGTCAATAAACCGACCAATAAGGCGACTGAGAAGTTCGTAATTGACGATGAGCCTAAAATAAGCAGCACGACGACTACAATCACAACGGTCAAGACCGTATTAATCGAGCGTGTAAAGGTTTGCTGCAAACTCAGATTCACGATGTGTTCCAGATCGGCAAATGACTTCGGCTTGCGTTTTTTCATCTGCTCGCGGATCCGGTCAAATGTAACGATCGTATCATTTATCGAGTAACCGATTATGGTAAGAATAGCGGCGATAAAGGTGACGTCGACCTCCAGCCTTGTAATGCTGAAAAACGCGATGATAAAGAAAGCGTCATACAGCAGGGATACAATTGCGGCGACAGCCATTCTATACTCAAAACGTATTGATACGTAAATAATGATGCCAATTGATGCAATCGCCACGGCATATAAGGCATTACGGGCCAGTTCTTTTCCGACTGTCGGCGATACCGTGCTGACATTCGGTTCAGCTCCGTATTTATCCTTAAAGTACGTTTTGATTTCAGCGATCTTTTCTTTAGATGGCTCTCCGACAAACCGGGCTGCGGCAACATGGTTCTCTTTACCCGAGAGCACGATGTTTTCCGGATCCATGCCGAGAGAGTCAAAGTCTTTTTCAACCTGCTGTGCCGTCAAGGCATGATTGCTCTGCACGTCAATCCGCGCGCCGCTTGCAAAATCGATTCCCAGGTTGAGCTTAAAGATCAGCAAGATGATAATTCCCGCAACGGTTACAACGCTTGAGAAAATAAAGAAGTATTTTCGTTTGCTCGTGAAATCCCATTTCTGGAATGCCGTATGCGGTTCAGTATTTTCGTCGGTCTTCTGAATATCCATAATGTGTTTTTTCTTGACGCCGAACCAGCCTTTTTTCCGGTCAAGCCATCTGCTTTCCACAAGAAGGGCGAGCAGGAATCTTGAAAGGAAGACAGCTGTAATAAAGCTTGTCAGTATTGACAAGATCAGCATCGTCGCAAACCCTTTTACAGAGCTTGTCCCGAAAATAAAGAGCACGACCGCTGCGATGATCGTTGTGATATTCGCATCGAAAATCGTCGCAAATGACCGTCTGTTCCCTGAACGGAAAGCCGAGCGGACGGATTTGCCGAGTTTCAGCTCTTCTTTTATCCGTTCATAGGTGATAATGTTGGCGTCAACCGCCATCCCGACACCCAAAATGAGCGCCGCGATACCCGGCAAAGTCAGCACAGCCTGCATCCAGTCAAACACTTGCAGCGTAATATACACGTATACAGAAAGCGTAATGACCGCTATTAGTCCCGGCAGTCTGTAATAAAGCAGCATAAATAAGAAAACAATTGCAATCCCGATGATGCCGGCCTCGACCGTATCATGTAAAGCCTGCTGTCCGAATTGCGCCCCTACTGAAGTAGAGTATTTTTCGGTCAGTTTCACAGGCAGTGCGCCCGCGTTTAAAATATTGGCCAAGTCCTTTGCTTTTTGAACGGTGAACTGGCCTTCAATCGTGACATCCTTTGTATTTAATTCCTGACTCACATTCGGAGCGGATACATATTTCGGATGTTTTTTGCCGACTTCTTTTTTAAATGAATCGCCTTTTTGATAATCGAGCCAGATGACGAGCTGATTATTAGGCGCCATTTTCTTGACCCTTTTCGTCACTTCTCCGAACTTGTCCGCATCCTTCAGTTTCACGCTGACAATCGGTTCGTTCGTTGTCGGATCAAAAGTTTGCTTCGCGCCGTTTTCCACGAGGTCAGAGCCGTTTAAAAGCTCTTTATCATTCGTGTCCCTGAATGAGAGCTGCGCTTCCGTTGAGAGAATTTCGCGCGCCCTGTTCTGATTCGTGACGCCCGCCAGCTGTACGCGGATGCGGTTGTTCCCTTCAATCTGAATGTTCGGCTCGCTTACGCCGAGAACGTTAGCCCGGCGGTTCAGCGCCTGCACCGTGCTGACGAGCACGTCTTTTGTGATTTTATCGCCTTTTTTGACGGGCTGCACGTCGTACAGTACTTCAAACCCGCCGCGTAAATCCAATCCTAACGTAATATTATTGGCAGCCGGTTTTGTAAAATACCCCAGCCCTGTGCCGATTAATAATACGATCAGGAAAAACGCAATCAAGCGTCCTTTTTTCATTATGTATTTCCTCCTTAAACCTATGCCGTCAAATCATTATCTCAGCAGTTCATCCAAAGCTTCCTGACCTTCATCGCTTTCCAGCCAATTAGACGACTTAAAAGCTTCAACGGTTGCATAGTTCATAAAATCGCCAATTTTAACTGATAAAATATCGCCGGCCAATTCATACAGCGGCATTTCCTTTTTCTGTTTCCACTTTTTATGTATTAGGTATGACCATAAACTCTCGTGTTCAACATCATCGTATCCAAGAATTTTGAACTCTTCAAGTTTACTGTACAAAAAAGGCCGCAAATGATCCTTATACATTTCGGCGGGATGCTTCTCCATGGGCGCTCGCTCCTTTTTCCCTTTTTCTCGAAGACTTGTCATGCTCGGACGACATCGGCGCATATCTTTATTGTATATGATTCCAGGTAGTTTGAGAAGGCAGGGGTTATAAAATGGCAAAACAGACTTTTTTAAGGGGCACTCTTATTCTCATCGCAGCGGGGATGATTACAAGAATGCTCGGCTTTGTCAATCGGGTGGTCATCGCCCGGTTTATCGGTGAAGAGGGGGTCGGATTGTACATGATGGCTGCCCCGACATTTTTCTTGGCCACCACTTTGACCCAATTCGGCCTCCCTGTTGCCATCAGCAAGCTTGTCGCTGAAGCAAGCGCCCGGGGGGACCGGCAGAAAATGAAACACATTTTAGTGATGTCGCTTACCATCACCGGGATATTAAGTCTCATCTTCACGCCGCTGTTTTTATGCTTTGCGCCGATTATGGCGGAAACGATGCTGACTGATCAACGCACGGTTTACCCGCTTCTGGCGATTACGCCCGTCGTGCCTATTATCGCAATCTCCAGCGTGCTGCGCGGTTATTTTCAGGGCAGGCAGAATATGAACCCGCTGGCATTTTCCCAAGTGCTTGAGCAGATTGTGCGGATTTCACTTGTCGCGGTCTGCACGACAGTGTTTCTGCCGTACGGGATTGAATATGCCGCAGCCGGAGCCATGATTTCGTCTGTCATCGGAGAGCTCGCCTCTCTTATTTATTTATTCATTTGTTTCAAAGCTAAAAAAACAATCAGAATCAGAAAACAATTTTTCAAATCGATTGCAAATGGAAAAGAGACCTTCCGTCAGCTGATGAGCGTATCGCTCCCGACAACCGGAAGCCGATTCATCGGAAACTTGTCTTGGTTTTTTGAGCCTATTGTCGTCGCGCAGAGCCTTGCAATTGCAGGAGTCGCCACCGCTGCTGCCACCAGCCAGTACGGGGAGCTGACCGGATTTGCCATGACGGTTTTGACGCTGCCCAGCTTTATAACCTATTCTCTGTCAACGGCCCTTGTTCCTGCGATCAGTGAAGGAATGGAGCAAAAAAAGCTGCAGGTTGTCGAATACCGTCTGGAACAGGCGATGAGGCTGTGTCTTTTAAGCGGGGGCATTTCGGTGGTTATTTTATTCTCTTTCGCTGATGAGCTGATGTCCGTCATGTACGGATCGACTAATGCGGCGGTTTTTATTAAAGTCATGGCGCCGTTTTTTCTGCTCTATTATTTTCAGGGGCCCCTTCAAGCGGTGCTGCAGGCGCTTAATTTAGCCGGAGCCGCCATGATGAACAGTTTTATCGGTGCCGCTGTTAAAACAGGCCTTATTTTTGTGCTGGCGACCAGGCCTTCTTTGGGCATTATGGGCGCGGCATTGGCGATTGTGACGGGAATGGTGCTCGTCACCCTTCTCCATGCAGCCACCGTAAGCAAAGTGCTTCCGATCAGCATCAAAATAAAAGAATACGCGCTCTGTTTTGCAGTCATATTCATCTGCGGTTATGTGAGCCGATTCATAAAGCGCGCCGTTCATTTTTCAGGGTCAGAGGCCGTTAATCTTACAGGCTGGATTGCCATGACCGTCATACTATATATTGTGCTTCTGCTGTTATTCAGGCTGATTAAAAGGGAGGAGCTGATCCGGATTCCGGTCATCGGACGGTTTGTGACGCGGTGAAACCGATTAAGGCTCTCCTTTTTCATCTTTAAGATCAATAAAAAAAGCGCCGTCCGTAAACGTGCAGAATGATATTTCCGAAAGATCCTGATATCCTCTTTTCGCTAAGTTTTTTTCGAGCCAGTGTTTATCTTTCCCGATTCTGTCCAGATGCTCGTTCTGAATGACCCCGTCAACGATAAGCGATGTTTCCATCTGCTTCTCCTTATTGTTTTTCTTTTTGACGATTGACAGTTTGCCCGAAGACTCCAGAATGGCATATGATACGTCAGAAATCCTTTCGACGTTATTTTCCCTCAGCTGCATAAGAAGATCGTCAAAATTGTAGCGCTGCGATCTCATCGCCCGTTCGTCAATTTTCCCCTGTTTTATAATAATGGTGGGTTTTCCGTCAAGCAGCTGCCGTATTTTTTGGCTTTTGAGCGAGACAAAAGCAAGGCTTACTTGAATAATCATTAAAATGACAATCGGCACAATGGTATGCAAAAGCTTATCTTCTACATTTTCAATTGCCAATACGGCAATCTCGGCAATCATAATGGACACGACAAGGTCTAAAATGCTCAGTTCTCCGATTTCCCGTTTTCCCATCAGTCTGAAAATCACAAGAATGATAAAATAAAGCACAATCGTACGAAACGTAATAATGAAAATATCTCCCATATCGCACCTCCAACGGTCATAGCATTTGCGATCCGCTCTGTTTTATGTAAGAAATGAACTGAACATGATGCTTTTACGTCTAATCCGAACATTCAGAGAATACATTTAGAAAAAGACGGGCTCCGGCTTGTCATATGTCAGGCCGCAGGGCGGAGAGGAGATTAAAATGGAAGAAACGAAACAAGTGGGTAAAGGCGTCTTGTACGGCTTAGTGGCTATCTTTGCAGTGATGCTTCTTACGAGTCTGGCGATTTCACTGCTGCTGACGGTTACGTCAATGGAAGAGTCATCTTTCAGCTGGCTGGTCACCGCGCTTTCTTTTCTTTCTTTATTTGCCGGCGGTTTTATTTCCGGCGGCAAAGCAAAAGAAAAAGGCTGGATGATCGGAGCGTTAACCGCCGTTTGTTTCTCATTAATCATCTTGCTTTTTCAATATTTAGGGTTCGGAAAATCATTTACATCCGGTCAGCTTTTGTTTCATCTCGGCTTTTTGGGAGTCAGTATGCTGGGCGGGATTTTCGGAGTGAATTTGAAGGGAAGCAGATCAGCGTAATAAAAAAAGAGCGGATTCTCCGCTCTTTTTTAGTATGTATGAGCTTCGCTGTTATTCAGCAGAAGCTTCTCTGATTGCGCGGCGGTCAAATGTTAAACGGGTGTTATCACCGGTTTTAATAACGACCTTGCTTTCATCAATTGATTCAACAGTGCCGTGCAATCCTCCGATTGTCACCACTGAATCTCCTTTTTTCAGCTCTTCCTGCATCTGGCGTACGGCCTTCTGCTGCTTTTGCTGCGGACGGATGAGCAGGAAATAAAGCACTGCAAACATCAAAATAATAGGAACGATTGTGCCTAAAGTACCCATCTGTTTCCCTCCTTTCAAAAATGGTTTTATTTAGAAGCTTTTCGCATTTGGCTTATTATAGCCGTAACGCTCAAAGAACTCTTCTCGGAAATCACCAAGACGATCCTCCCGGATAGCTTGTCTGACCTGCTCCATTAAGTGTAACAGAAAATGAAGGTTATGGTAAGTTGTTAATCGAATTCCAAACGTTTCATTGCAGCGGATCAAATGTCTGATGTAAGCACGGGAGTAATTTTTGCATGTATGACAGCTGCACTCTTCGTCAATCGGTCGGAAATCGCGCTCATATTTGGCGTTTTTCATGTTCAGACGCCCTTCATTCGTAAACACCGTACCGTTTCGGGCGATCCGGGTCGGCAGCACGCAGTCAAACATATCAACGCCGCGGATGGCGCCGTCAATTAAGGCATCCGGAGAACCCACACCCATTAAATATCTCGGCTTGTCCTTCGGTAAAAGCGGAGTTGTAAACTCAAGCACTCTGTTCATGACGTGCTTCGGCTCGCCGACAGATAATCCGCCTATGGCATAACCCGGAAAATCAAGTGAAACCAGGTCTTTGGCACTTTGTGTCCGCAAGTCTTCATACTCTCCGCCCTGTACGATTCCGAACAGCCCCTGCTCATCAGAGCGCCCGTGCGCCTCCAGGCAGCGTTCCGCCCAGCGGCTGGTCCGTTCCACAGAGCGTTTCATGTAATCATACTCTGCCGGATACGGAGGACATTCATCAAACGCCATCATGATATCAGAACCGAGGGCGTTTTGAATTTCCATCGCTTTTTCCGGAGATAAAAACAGCTTGTCTCCGTTTAAATGATTGCGGAAATGTACGCCTTCTTCTTCTATATTACGAAACTTGCTCAATGAAAAGACCTGAAAACCGCCGGAATCCGTTAAAATCGCGCGGTCCCAGTTCATAAACTGATGAAGCCCGCCAGCTTCTTTTACAATGTCATGTCCGGGGCGGAGCCATAAATGGTACGTATTGCTTAAAATAATACCCGCATCCATAGATTTCAGCTCGTCCGGAGACATCGTCTTTACCGTAGCAAGCGTGCCGACCGGCATAAATACAGGCGTCTCAAAGGAGCCGTGGGGCGTATGAACTCTGCCCAGGCGCGCTCCCGTTTGTTTGCATTCCTTTATAAATTCATAACGTATCGGTTGTTCAGCCACTTTGTATGAGGCCTCCTGTCATTCAAATTAGATAATCAGCATGGCGTCGCCAAAGCTGAAGAAACGATATTCCTCTTCTACCGCATGACGGTAGGCGGAAAGAACATGCTCTCTCCCGGCAAGCGCAGAAACAAGCATGATAAGCGAAGATTTCGGCAGGTGAAAATTGGTGATCATGCCGTCAATCGCTTTAAATTCATATCCCGGATAAATGAAGATCGACGTCCAGCCGCTTGAAGCGGTAAATACGCCGTCATGCTCGCCGGCAATGGTTTCAAGGGTGCGCGTGGATGTCGTCCCGACCGACACGATGCGCCCTCCCGACTTTCTGACCTCGTTTAAAGAGGCGGCGGTTTCTTCCGTCATTTCATAAAATTCCGCGTGCATGTTATGCTCTTCCACATCATCCGCACTGACTGGGCGGAATGTGCCGAGTCCCACGTGCAGGGTGATAAATTCAATCCGCACACCCTTTTGCTTCAGCTCGTCCAGAATCTCTTCCGTAAAATGAAGTCCGGCAGTCGGGGCTGCGGCGGACCCGATTTCTTTTGAAAAGACGGTCTGATACCGTTCTTTATCATCAAGCTGCTCTTTAATGTAAGGAGGAAGCGGCATTTCACCGAGCGATTCAAGCACTTCGTAAAAAATCCCGTCATACCGGAATTCTATTTTCCGGCCGCCGTGATCAAGTTCCTCCGTGCAGACCGCTGTCAGCCGGCCGTCCCCAAATGTCAGGACCGTTCCTTTTTTTACGCGTTTCGCCGGCTTTACAAGCGTTTCCCATGTGTCATTCTCTTCCTGTTTTAACAACAGGAGCTCCACTTTCGCTCCCGTATCTTCTTTTGTGCCGAATAATCTGGCAGGGAGCACACGGGTATTGTTCAAGACGAGACAATCCCCTTCTTTAAAAAAGCTGACAATCTCTTTAAATGAACTGTCTGTCAGCCCGCCCGTCTGTTTGTCAAGCACCATCAGCCGCGATGCGTCACGCTCTTTCAGCGGCACTTGGGCAATGAGGCGTTCAGGCAGTTCAAAATCAAATAAATCGACTTTCATCATTTCACCTTTATTCTGTCTATTGTTATTTCATTCTGCCGAAAAAATTGAGCAGGATGGATAGTATCACACTGATTACAATACAAGTAACAACGGGAAAGAAAAATGTGACATTTCCCTTTTTAACGAAAATATCTCCGGGCAGCCGTCCGACAAAGTGCCAGACTGCGCCGGCAATAAGCAAAACAGCACCGAGAACCATGAGAACCTTCGGAAAATCAGTCACAGGCAGGCGCCTCCAATCGAAAATGCTCATATACAGCCGGGGTCACGACCCGTCCCCTCGGCGTTCTCTGAAGAAATCCGATCTGCAGCAGATACGGTTCGTACACATCCTCTATTGTATGCGGTTCTTCGCCGATTGTCGCGGAAATCGTATCAAGGCCGACCGGACCGCCGCTGAATTTTTCAATCATGCCCATCAGCAGCTTATGGTCAATATGATCAAGGCCGAGCGCATCGACTTGAAGACGTTCGAGCGCGTCGTGAGCGATTTCTTCAGTGATGCGGCTGTCGCCAAGCACCTGGGCAAAATCTCTCACTCTTCTGAGAAGCCGGTTTGCAACCCGCGGCGTTCCCCTTGACCGTCTGGCGATTTCCAGAGCCGGCGCTTCTTCGATATCCACTTCAAATACTTCAGCCGTTCGTGACACGATATCTGTCAGCTCTTCCTGCGTATAGTATTCAAGGCGCGACAGCACCCCGAACCGGTCTCTGAGCGGTGCGGTCAATAATCCCACCCTGGTCGTCGCTCCTACCAGCGTAAAAGGCGGAAGGTCAAGACGGACGGAGCGGGCGGACGGGCCTTTACCAATGACGATATCAAGGCAGAAATCCTCCATCGCCGGGTACAGCACTTCTTCAATTGAACGGTTCAGCCTGTGAATTTCGTCTATAAACAGCACATCACCGGGTTCGAGCGCCGTCAGAATGGCTGCCAAGTCTCCCGGCCTTTCAATGGCCGGCCCTGACGTTGTCCGCATCTCCACACCCATCTCATTGGCCACGATCGACGCAAGCGTTGTTTTTCCGAGACCCGGAGGCCCGTATAAAAGAACGTGGTCAAGCGTTTCCTGCCTCATTTTCGCCGCATCGATAAACACGCGCAGATTTTCTTTCACCTTCTTTTGGCCGATGTACTGGGCGAGATTCTGCGGCCTGAGGCTTTGCTCGATTATTGATTCATGGCTGTCTGCTTCACTTGAAACGAGCCGTTCATCCATGAACATCACCTTACTTTAATAATTTTTGCAATGCTTTTTTCACATATTGATCTGTTGAAAGCGCCGTTTCCTCTTTTAAGTGAGGAAGCACTTTTTTAATTTCTTTTTCGGCGTAGCCGAGAACCCTGAGCGCTTCAAGCGCCTCGTCAAGCGCCGTTTCAGCCTCTTGTTTTTCAATGCGCGCTTCATGATTGAACAGGTTGTCAATCATTTCAGGCACGACATCGGCCAGTTTGCCTTTTAAATCAAGAATAATCTGCCGCGCCGTCTTTTTGCCCACACCCGGAAATTTCACCAAAAAGGCTTCATCTTCCTGTTCAATCGCTTCGATGACGGCTCCCGGATCACCGGAACCGAGAATGGCGAGCGCCCCTTTCGGCCCGATGCCGGTGACGTTCAGCAGCTTTGTGAAAAGCGCTTTTTCTTCCCTGGTTGAAAAGCCGTACAGAGAAAAGGCGTCTTCTTTTATATGATGATACGTAAAAATGGTCTCTTGATTGCTTACCTTATAAATAAACGGATTCGGCGTGAAGACCTGATAGCCGATTCCGCCGTTTTCAATCACGATGTATTGGGGAGATACGTAATCAATCGTCCCCTTCACGAATTCAATCACACCTATTCACCTCTTTGACTGCTTATCATTGTAACACAAAAACAGCCAAAGTCTTATAGAAAAGTTAACGTATGTTCGCTTTGCCACCTTCCGTTCAGAAAAAAAAAGACATGTGTCACATGTCTTGCGTCAAAGTCAGCCGCTGTAAGTCTTAATATGATCGATCACACTCTCAAACTCCGCTTTTGTCCTGTACGGTATACCGTGTTCCAAATGCTTTTGCAATCGGCTTTCCAACCGCTCTAAATCAATTTGAAAGAAAGACTGGATCGGCTCCGACAGCGATCCGGGACGGCCGTGAAAAGTGGAAATCACCCCTCCGTCCGTGACACCGATATAACCGTTTACCTTACTGAGCGGAGAAATATCATCAACATGCTTACGGAAAAGGACGAAACCTTTTTTCTGCTCAACGAGCGTCCAGCCGGCGTATGCGGCCCAAAAGTCTTCCATCGCCAAAACGGTTTCATCCGTATGTTCGATGCCGACATCACCGTCAAGATAAACCTTTTCCAGCTGGACGTGCACCCGAAGCGGCCCGTAATGCTCGACCTCTGCCCCGTATGCACCATTTCCTCCGCAAATCAGGACTGCAGCTGATAAGATAAGCATAAATAAAAGACGCCCACCGCAAATTCGTTTCACCAATAACACCTCTTTATTCAATCAAACTCTTGATGCTAGTTTGACCAAAGATGCCGGTGCTTAACCGTTTTCTTTCTTTTGACGGTTTCGCCGAAAAAAAAGCAGCCCTCCTATAAAGGCTGCCCCGATGTATTATGCCCGGCCGGCTGATATCAGTTTCATCTGTCCGGGCGTCAGTTTGAGTCGGTATCCTCTTACAGTCAAATACACAGTTTTTGTCCCGCAGCTTTTGTCGCGCTCCGTTTTTTTCATCCCGGCTCCTCCGTTACATTTTATTTTGCTTTTATGTTAACAGCGCAATATAAAGAGCGTTTTAAGAATATGTAAAGAAATGATGAAAAAAATACTGCCGGATGAAATCATCCGGCAGTCCCGTCTAACGGCTGTTTTTGTTCATGTCTTGAAGCTTTGTAAAAGTGGCGTTATCAGTAAATACTTGAATTGCGCGGCCGTCCGCGAATTTTTTGGCTGCATGTTTGACATGTTTATCATCATTTTTCGTAAAAGGATGATTTGTTCTGACGGCAATGACGACTCTCGTGTCAGTCACGACGACCTGACTATCCTGTACGCCTTTTACTTTCTTCACGCGGTTTGCAATTTTTGCCGCCATTCTGATGTTTTGGGCATTGTCATACCCATTATAAGACATAGCGGCCGGCGGCGTATTGGCGTTGCGGCCGTTATATGTGCCGTCCGTTGTTAACGGAACCCCGTTATTCGGCGCGTTTCGGTAAGACACGTTTGTCGTATCCCGGCGGCCGTTTCGGTTTTCCATCATTTCGGAAACAGGTCCTTGATGGTCCATTCCGTACTGGCGTCTGCCGTTATCATTGTCATTTGAATAATACCCGACCGGACGTGTTGTCTGATTGTAGCGTCCGTCATTCATGGCATTATTTGCTCCGCATGCCGTTAAACTTGCAGTCACGGCTAAAACGCCTGCGATTGTCATCAGTTTTTTGCCCAATGGAAAAACCCCCCGTGGATTCATCGCTGTGTGAGCGTTTTCCGCTCATGTTTAGGATGTGCGGCCGGCGGCGGGTTTAAGCTTGTCAGTTATGTCCATTCTTCTTCGGACATAAAAAAAGGAACGACATACATCGTCCCGACAGATTAGTCTTCATCTTCCTCCGGCCGTCCGAATACTTGATTTGGACTCGGCTGATTCGGCGCGGCATTGGGATTTGCTCCGCCGTAAGGCATAAAATATCCGGCATTTGCGCCCATATTCGGATATGGCTGCACAGGCATATTGGCGTGATGGTGATGTGAACCATGATGATGTGAACCGTGGTGGTGATGATGGTGATGATGCGAATCATTGCAGCCGCAATCATCGTCCTTAAATTTTCCATCGTGATGCGGCTCGTTTGCGTAATGTGATGAATAGCCGCCGTAATACGGCATATGTCCGTATGGAGCACCGCCGAAACCAGATGTAAAACCATCAAAATGCTCTGCATTTTCATGGGCCTGGTTTTCATATTCACCGTAACCCGCTTGCGGCCCAAATCCCGGATGATGGAATCCGTGATGATGGAATCCGTACGGTAACGGCATCGGCATTACCGGAAAGCCTCCATAACCTCCTCCAAAACCGCCGAAACCTCCGCCTACCGGGAAGCACGGATGGCATAATCCCGAACCCGGCAGCATCGGTGTCACCGGAACCGGACAAGGACAAGGCATGCACGGAATCGGATAATGCATAAAAGGCGGTTCAACGGCCGGCATATTCGGAAACGGGACATTCGGGATGTTTGGCATGTTCGGCAGATGATAAGCTGCGTTTTCTTCTTCCATCTTTCCGGCTTCAGGCGCCTTTGGCATATTCGGGTAATTCGCGTTTTCCATGTTGATCATTTCCTCCTGTTGTGGAATGTTATTGTCATGCTCTTTTTCTTTCGGCTCGACAAAATGTGTCACCGGTTCCTCCGGCTTAGGAGGCGACCACGGCTGAAACAGCTGATTGGTCGGATAATACTGATTCATATCAGCTTCCGGCAGCACATTTTCATGCTTTTCAGGGATCGGCGGCACATACGGAATTGACGGCTTTGGTTCTTCCGGTATGGTGTCTTCAATGTCCACAACTGATTTCGGTTTTTCTTTGGCATATGGATGCTCATGCTTATGCGCAGACGTTCCGAAGTTTGCCTTTGGTTCTTTTCTGACCGGAACGGCTTCTGAAGGCACCTTTATCTTCATTCCAGGCATAATTAAGTCTGGATTGCTCAGCTGATTATTCAATTTCTTTAATTCTTCAAAATCAACTCCGTATTTTTCAGCTATTTTCCAGAGCGAATCGCCTTTTTGAACGATATGAATTTTCAACGTTTTCCCCTCCTATGCACAAAACGTGAACGGTACATTTGTCATTACAATACGTTTCTTCACACTATATGCAGGCGAGCTGGGCATGATGATAAAAAATTTGGAAAGGAGGGGAGTTTTTTATTTTTACGTATGGCTCAGCATTCTGTTCAACGCACGAAGCGCTTCTGTCCGAACCGCTTCCGGAACCTTAATGACACCCTTCAGCTCGCCTTTTTCAAGCTGCTCAAGCGACCACAATAAATGCGGAAGGTCGATTCTGTTCATTGTCAGACACGGACACATATCCGGATTCAGTGATTCAATCTGTTTATCCGGGTGCGATTGAATGAGGCGCTGCACAAGATTCATTTCCGTGCCGACAGCCCACTTGCTTCCCGGCTCAGCCTGTTCAATCGTATCAATAATGTATTTGGTAGATCCGCTGTCATCACTTAGCGAGACCACTTCCCGCGAACATTCCGGGTGAACGATAATGCGGATGTCAGAATCCCGCTGTCGCAGCTGAGAAATATTTTCCGCTGTGAATTTTTCGTGTACGGAGCAATGTCCTTTCCAAAGGATGACCTTAATGTTTTCCGGGTGGTCTGTAAGCAATCGGTTCTGAGCCGGATCCCATACAGCCATTTCTGTCAGCGGAATGCCGAGGTCATATGCTGTATTTCTGCCTAAATGCTGATCCGGCAAAAATAAAATTCTTTCCTTTTGTTTAAAAGCCCATTCCAGCACGCTCCGGGCATTCGAAGAAGTGACGGTCGCTCCGCCGTGCCGCCCGACGAATGCTTTAATTTCCGCCGTCGAGTTAACATATGTTAACGGAATGATGGTGTTACCGTACAGCTCTTGAAGCTCTTGCCATGCTTTATCTGTCTGCTGTATATCAGCCATATCAGCCATCGAACAGCCGGCACGCATATCGGGCAAAATGACGGTTTGGTTATCATCAGTCAACATATCAGCCGTTTCCGCCATAAAATGCACGCCGCAAAACACAATATATTCCGCCTCTTTATTTTTTTCGGCTGCTTGGGCAAGCTGCAGGGAGTCACCGGCAGTATCGGCGAATTGTATCACTTCATCTTTTTGATAGTGATGTCCCGGGATGAACAGACGTTTTCCGAAGGACCGTTTAATCGCGGCGACCCGCTCCTCCATTTCTTCGGTACTCAAGTTTTTATAATGGCTCGGCATCATGTCAGCTGATGCAGTTAACACGTCAAAGATAGACATTATGAAAAATCCTCCTGTTCCGCCGCCGCAACATCCATGCTGATATCGGCGCTTTTTACTGAATGAGTCAGAAATCCGAGTGAAATATATTGTACGCCTGTTCCTCTATAAGCAGGCAATGTGTCGAGCGTTATGCCTCCGGATGCTTCCGTTTTGATATGGGCCGGTGTCATGGCTGCAAAACGCCGGACGGTCTCAGGCGGACAGTTGTCAAACATAATAACGTCTGCGTCCGCTTCTATTGCCTCCAGCAGCTGCTCTTCGGATTCGATTTCGACTTCTGCCGCAAGCATTTGCCCCGCCGCTTTTCTCGCCCGCTCCATTGCCGCCTTTATCGATCCGCAGGCGGCAATGTGATTATCTTTAATCATGATGCCGTCGTATAGGCCGAAGCGGTGATTACAGCCGCCGCCGATCCGGACGGCGTATTTTTCCAGCATTCTGAGCCCCGGTGTCGTTTTTCTCGTATCGCAAAGCTTAATGGACGGATCATCAAGACGCCTTTTGGCCTCATCCGTCATTGTCGCAATGCCTGACATTCTTTGTATAAGGTTCAGGATGACACGCTCCCCCGTAAGAAGAGCCGCCGCCGGGCCTTCCATTTCAGCAAGCACGTCCCCTTTTTTCATCCGTTCTCCGTCTTTTTTCAGAGAGCGGACGCGGATATCGTTGTTTAAAAGCTTCCACCCTTCACGGATAACGGCTTCTCCTGCAAACACACCGTCTGTTTTTGCGATAATCTCCGCCTTACATTGCTGATCCGAAAAAATTGCTTGTGACGTTACGTCACCCGTTCCGATATCTTCCTGAAAAAAATGTGTCAGCATTTGCTTCAGCTGCAGAATGTCCATATTTCCCCAATCCCTTCGTTTTTTCTGATAACTGTTCCTGATGTTGAATGAATGATTTGTTTTCCATGCCACTCTTTCTCTGTCCCGGGAAAATCAGCGCGAAAATGGGCGCCTCTGCTTTCCTCCCGGATAAGAGCAGAAGATACGGCGAGTTGTGCGGTCTGCCATAAGCAGGACAGCTCCGCTTGTTCCGTTGTGATATTCTTCACATTCATATGATGAACAGGTACTTTGTTAAGCCAGGATGCCAGCGCCTGCATGTTTTCTTTATCTCTGACGATGCCCGCTCCGGCTGTCATTTTGGCTTGGAGCATGTGAAGCGTTGTGTCCGGCACTTGTAAGATGACGTCAGATTTTTTCGAAGCTTTTTTATATCTTCCGTTTAACGGCGTTTGAATGATATGTTCCGCACACCTTTGTCCGCTTGCCAAAGCTTCCAGCAGCGAGTTGCTCGCAAGCCGGTTTGCCCCGTGCAGGCCTGTGCAGGCGGTCTCGCCTATGGCGTAGAGATCAGACACAGACGTTTTCCCCCATGTATCGGTTTTTACTCCGCCCATTAAAAAATGCATCCCCGGGGCTACGGGAATTCCGCTTTCAATATCAACGCCGGCTGTTTTACAAATTTCTGTTATGGTCGGAAAACGTTTGTTAAAATCGGCGATTCGGCTGCAATTCATGTAAACTGGATTTTCTTTCATTATTTCTTCGAAAATCGCCCGTGAAACGACATCCCTCGGCGCCAAATCTTCAAGCGCGTGTCTGCCCGTCATGATTCTGCGGCCTGAACGATCCGTTAAATATCCGCCTTCCCCTCTCACAGCTTCAGAAATCAGCCCGTACACAGTCCCGTTTTTCACAAGGAGGGTCGGATGAAACTGGGTGAACTCCATATCCGTGATCTCTGCTCCCGCACGTAAGGCAAGAGCGATGCCGTCTCCCGTTATGGCGGAATCATTTGTATGATACTGATACAGACTGCCGCAGCCGCCTGATGCAAGCACTACGCAATCCGCTCTTCTGTAAGAAACGGAGCCTGAAGCATCCTTTACGGCAACGCCCGCGCACCGTCCGTGTTCAATCAGAAGCTCAACAGCCGTTACGTGTTCAATGATCCGTATGCCGTCCCTCAGCTGCCGAAGCAGATACTCAACCAAAATCCGCCCGGTCGCATCTCCCCCGGCATGCAGAATTCGTCTTTTGGAATGAGCGCCTTCCCTGCCGAGACAAAATGTTCCGTCTGATTTCGTATCAAATGGAAATTGACTTTCTATCAGCCTGTTTATCATGCTTTGTCCGCTTTGCAGCAAATCCCGCACGGCTGTCACGTCATTATGGCCGCAGCCCGCATACAGTGTATCGTTCACATGGGAGTCAATAGAGTCATCTTCTGCATATGAAACAGCAATCCCGCCTTGAGCATAATGCGAATTGCTGTTTGTTACGTTTCTTTTCGTTATGACGGTCACTTGGTATGACGGAGGAAATGCAGAAGCACAGGCAAGGGCCGCCGTCCCCGAACCAATGATGATAATTGTTTTTCCAGACATAATCACCCTCCTGTTATATTTACACCTGTCTTGACACCTATATTTACACAAGGATAAAATAAACTCAAGCTTTTTTTAACATAAACGGATAGGAGACGGCTTGTATGATTTATCTTGATTATGCGGCGGGAGCGCCTTTAAGCCAAAAAGCCGCGGAAGTCTTTCAGCATCTCAGTACAGAAGTTTTCGGAAATGCAAGCAGCCTTCATGATGCCGGAGGGAGAGCGGCGGATGTGCTGGAATATTGCAGACAGTCTGCAGGAAAATTGATCGGCGGAGCGTCAGACGGCATTTATTTTACAAGCGGCGGCACGGAAGCGAACATTCTGGCCGTCCAATCATTGCTGCATGGTCTTCCCTCTCACAAAAAACATTTTATTACGACCGCAATGGAACACCATTCGATCCATAATGCCGCGGCGTTTTTAACTGATCAGGGAATTGAAGTCACTGTCATTTACCCCGACAGAAACGGCCTTATAACCGAGGACATATTGGCGGCTCATATCCGTCCTGATACAGGGCTTGTTTCTATACAGCACGCCAATTCAGAAATCGGTCTCATCCAGCCATTGGATCGCCTGGCCGCTTTTCTTCACCATCGAAACATTTTGCTTCATTGCGATTGTGTTCAAAGTTTCGGCAAACTGCCGATTGATGCAGATCAGACGGGAATCGATGCCCTTTCCGTCTCCGGTCATAAAGTATACGGCCCGAAAGGCACCGGGGCTGTTTACATTCGGCCCGGCGTCAGCTGGAATCCGGTTTATCCGCATACCGTGCATGAAAACGGGTTCAGGCCCGGTACCGTGAATGTACCGGCCATCGGCGCTTTTACCGCTGCTGCGGAGTATGCAGTGAAACACATGGCGGAACACCATGAGCATGCAGAGAAGCTGAGGAAATATTTTTATGAACAAATTCGGCTTCAGGGCCTCCCTATTACATTTTCAGAGGAAGAAACCGGCGGTGAATGCCTGCCCCACATTGTCGGGTGTTTTTTTCACTCCTTTGAAGGACAATATGTTATGTTAGAATGTAATCGTAATGATATTTGCATCTCAACCGGGAGCGCATGTTCCGCCGGCAGTCACGGCCCTTCTTCAGCTATGAAGGCGCTGAGAAAAACCGAACGGGAAGCGCGGCAGTTTTTCCGGATCTCATTCGGAAATGAAACAACATGTGAACAGCTCGATATGCTGATACATACATTTACGGCGCTATGGGAGCAAAAGAAAGGAGAATCAGCAATTTGACAGAAGGAACGAAGCTTACGGGGGCGAAAAGACGCGACATGCTGCTTCAATGGCTGAAAGAAGCCGGCTCACCATTAACAGGGGGCGAATTGGCCAAAAAAGCAAATGTCTCAAGACAGGTGATCGTGCAGGATATATCACTCTTGAAAGCAAAAAGCGAACCGATTATCGCAACGAGCCAAGGCTATTTATATATCAGCATGAATGCCGGCGGCGAAAAAAACGCCGAACGGATTGTCGCCTGCCTGCACGGCCCGGAGCGGACGGAAGAAGAGCTTGAACTCATCGTCGATGAAGGGGTCACCATAAAGGACGTCATCATTGAACACCCCGTATACGGCGATTTAACCGCTGCCATAAGAGTCAGCACACGGAAAGAAGTCAAACAATTCATGGATCACATTAACTCGACAAATGCCGCTTACCTTTCACAACTGACAGGAGGCGTGCATCTTCATACATTAAGCGCGCCGACGAAAGAGCGGATTGATCAAGCCTGCCAAGCCTTAGACGAGGCGGGTATATTAATAAAAGATTAAAAAAAAAGCCCCCAGAAGGGCTTTTTTTATATCGAATAGGATTGATATGTTCCCAGAAGCTTGACCCGGCAGCCGAGGGCTTCCATCTCTTGAACGGCTCCGGGAATGAGCACCTGATCCATCGCCTGTTCAATATCAATGATAAAGAAATAGTTGCCGAGACCCGTTTTTGTCGGGCGCGATTCGATCTTTGATAAATTCAGGTTTCTCCATGAAAAAGCGGACAGCACCCTGTGCAGTGCGCCTGATTGGTCATCTTGGGGAAGCGTCACCATCATCGTCGTTTTCGATCTTGATGACAGTTTTGCATTCACTTCAAATGAGACGTCTTTTTCAGGCGAAAGAATGACGAATCTCGTGTGGTTATCCTGATAATCCTGAATATCCCGTTTCACGATGCTCAATCCGTATGTAGCAGCCGCCATTTCATTCGCAATCACGCCGATCGGAAGTTCCGGATGCTCACTCACATACTTAGCAGCCGCACCTGTTGACTTCGCATACTCATAAGGAACAGACGAAAAATGCCGATGAAGAAATTTGTGGCATTGCGCAATCGCATGTGAATGAGAAAAAATTTTCTCAAGCTTTTTCCACTCATTTTCTCTCGAAGGGTGAACGAGCAGGTGCTGGTAAATCGGCAGCGTCATTTCCCCCACAATCGCAAGAGGCTGCTCATGAATCAAATAGTCAATCGTTAAGTTAACCGATCCCTCCAGCGCGTTTTCCAAAGGAACAAACGCAAGATCCACTTCTCCCGCAACCGCCGCATCCATGCACGCCGGTATTGTATGATAAGGTGCTTGTGTCACGCTGTTTTGAAAGCAGGAACTGACTGCTAGATGTGTAAATGTGGCTTCTGGCCCTAAATAACCGACTCTCATGTTTCTCTTCTCTCCTTACGCGCCTGACCCTAAGATCTCAACTTTTTCTATAAAATCAAATTTTCTCAGTTTATTCATTAACGTATGAATGTTTTCTTCCATTGCGGATGTGCTGATTGAGAGCGTGACATTCGCCCTGCCCTGAAGCGGAATCGACTGGTGAATGGAAAGCACGTTGCTTCCTGAGTCAGCCACCGCCTGCAAAAGCTGGGACAACGCGCCTGACCGATCCTCTAAATGAAAGAAAAGTGTGATTATTTGTTCTTTAACCATCGTGTAAAAAGGGAAAACCGCATCTCGGTATTTGTAAAAAGCGCTTCTGCTTAAATCAACTTTCTGCACGGCATCTGCAACCGATTCAGCCTTTTTTCTGTCCAGCAGTTTTTTGACTTCAAGGGTTTTCCGCATCGCATCAGGCAGAACGTCTTCACGCACTAAATAAAATGTCTCTTCTTTCACCTGCACCCCTCCCTCTTACATCAGAGAGCCTGCATCGCAAGCTCTCCGTCTTTTTAATCAATAAATTCAAATTCAAATTCCAGAAGCCGGATGATATCGCCATCTTTAGCCCCGCGTTCTCTGAGCGCTTCATCAACGCCCATTCCGCGCATCTGTCTTGCAAAACGCTTGACGGATTCGTCACGGGAGAAGTCAGTCATTTTAAAGAGGCGTTCCAGACTGTCACCTGAAAGCACAAACGCACCGTCCGGATCACGGGTAATGTTAAATGGAATTTCTTCATCTTCCATCGTGTACATCACGCGGTTTTCCGCCAATTCTTCTTCATCATACAGCGGGAATTCAGGCGTTGTTTCCAGCTGGTTGGCGACTTCAAACAGAAGATCGCGGAGCCCTTCTCTCGTCACCGCGCTGATCGGGAAGACAGGATGGTCATCCTGAAGCTTTTCCTTAAACGCTTTAAGATTTTCAGCCGCTTCTGGCATGTCCATTTTATTCGCAACGATAATTTGCGGACGCTCCGTCAGCCGCAGATTGTATTCACTGAGCTCCTGATTAATGGTCACATAATCCTCATACGGATCACGGCCTTCCATCGCTGACATGTCAATGACATGAACGATGACGCGCGTCCGTTCGATATGGCGGAGAAATTGGTGGCCTAAGCCGACTCCTTCGTGCGCTCCTTCAATCAGGCCGGGCAGATCCGCCATGACGAAGCTTCTTCCGTCATCCGTTTCCACCATGCCCAGATTCGGAACAAGCGTTGTAAAATGATAATCGGCGATTTTCGGCTTTGCCGATGAAACGACAGACAGAAGCGTAGATTTTCCGACGCTCGGGAAGCCGACGAGACCTACATCTGCAAGCACCTTCAGTTCAAGCACGATATAGCGCTCTTTTCCGGGCTCTCCGTGCTCTGACAGCTGCGGTGCCGGGTTAGCCGGTGTCGCAAAACGAGTATTCCCGCGTCCGCCGCGTCCGCCTTTTGCGATGACGGCGCGCTGTCCGTGTTCAGTCAGATCGGCAATGACCTGTTTTGTATCGTCATCCGTAACGACTGTGCCGGGCGGAACTTTAACAACCATATCGTCCGCGTTTCTGCCGTGCTGGTTTTTAGACATGCCGTGCTCGCCGCGTATCGCTTTGAAATGGCGCTGGTACCGGAAGTCCATAAGCGTGCGCAATCCTTCATCAACCTCAAAGACGACGTCGCCTCCATTCCCTCCGTCACCGCCGGCAGGACCGCCTTTCGGCACATATTTTTCACGGCGGAACGCAACCATTCCGTTACCGCCGTCGCCGCCTTTTACATATACTTTCACCTGATCTACAAACATAATATCCTCCGTTCTAAACCGTAAAAAACCGCTAGTTCATTCCAATTTCGGCCACACATTCATGGCCGGTCAGCTCAAATTGCATGACATCAAAGTCCTCATACCGCGATTTGCGAAATTCATCAAACACATCTGCATTCGCAATCGTTCCATGAAAATCGAGATATACAATAAGCTGTCTGTCAGGGTGATCCGTCTGCAGCGATACGGTCAGATGATTTTCACTTTCATTGCTTACCGCCAGACCGAACAGATGAAACAGTTTTCTCATCAGGTTCGACAGCTTTTGATCATATGCCGATAAATCTTTAATTTCTCCGAGCACTTCGTATTCGAGCCTCATATAACGGGACTTCCAATTAAATGTAAGAAAGTCAAACGCCAAGTGCGGGATTTTCAGGTTTGAGAGCTTTGACTCGTGCTTTGCATCTATGACCATTTCGTCGATTATTTCAACGACCCTGTCATACTTCTGCAAACTTAAGTTTCCTTTTATCAGCTGCAGCTTATTCATCCAATCATGACGGAAATGGCCCATTAATTGGATCAGCTCATTAATCAGAGCCGCATCGCTTACAGGTTCTTCTTGTTTCTTCGATACATCCTTCATTTTCGCACTCCCAATCGTTTAATTTCTTTTTAGGAGTCTTGATAAGTGTGTACTATGAATTATAACAGAGAAGGCTTTGTTAAAAAAACACTTGTTTTTCCTGGTTCATCATGTTCCTTTTTCGGATCGCATGCACTGCGGATGCCAGGCAGAAACATTTTTGGTATCACTGCTTGGGGAACATATCCAGTGGGTATGAGGAGCTGATGTCCTCATTCAAGGCGGGGTTCACTCACGCATCCTCTGCTTTTCATTCTTGATGTTACTCCGCTTACTGCAAAAAAAACTCCAGTCAACGACCGGAGTTTTTTGTGTCATTATTGAGCTACAGGATATACGCTCACTTTTTTGCGGTCACGGCCGAAACGTTCGAATTTAACAGTTCCGTCGATTTTAGCAAAAAGAGTGTCATCTCCTCCGCGGCCCACGTTTTCACCTGGGTAGATTTTCGTTCCGCGTTGACGGTAAAGGATAGATCCGCCTGTTACGAATTGACCGTCTGCACGTTTAGCGCCTAAACGTTTAGATTCAGAGTCACGTCCGTTCTTTGTAGAACCTACACCTTTTTTAGAAGCGAAAAACTGAAGATCTAATCTAAGCATGTAACTCACCTCCTATATTTGGTTTGCAGTCAACCGTAAGTGTTCACTGTAATCCCGCTCGATCGTTTCAAGAGAAACAATCATGCCTTCAATCAGCAGCTGCGCTTTTTGCAAAGCTTCCTGATCAGCGGCTTCAGGGAATTCAAAGTAGAAATAACCCCCGTCCTCGCCTATATCAAGAATCGGTTCGAGAGGAGCCAGCGCGATAACCGCATTGACCGCCCCGAAAACGACAGCCGTAACCCCGGCGCAAACGAGATCTCGTCCATGTTCAGCAAAATCGGCATGTCCCGTCATTTCAAAGGACAAAATGCCCCCGTCATTTCGGGATCTTCGAATTGTTGCCTCAATCATGCTTACGCGTTGATTTTTTCGATTGTCAATTTAGTATAAGGCTGACGATGACCTTGTTTTTTATGAACATTTTTCTTTGCCTTGTAACGGAAAACAGTGATTTTTTTCGCACGGCCTTGTTTTTCAACTTTAGCTGTAACTGTCGCGCCTGCAACTGTTGGGTTGCCGACTTTCACGCTGTCTCCGCCAACAAACAATACGTCTTCAAACGTCACTGTTTCACCTGCTTCAGCAGCAAGTTTTTCGATGTAAACAGTTTGACCTTCTTCAACTTTGATTTGTTTTCCGCCTGTTTTAATGATTGCGTACATTCTCTGCACCTCCTATTAGACTAAGACTCGCCAGCAACAGGGGGCTTTAAAGCTCTTATCACCTGTCCCGAGCGGTTGTAGCATTGGTGCTACATATCCATAACATTAAAAAATATATCAGACCTAAAGAGATATGTCAATCTATTTCTAGTAAGGCAGCAGCAGGTCTTCCATGGAGGAATCTGTCCGTTTATCGGCAAAATATGCATGAAGCACTTCATTTTCATCAAGCTGGCTGAGCTTCTCGCCGGCTTTTTCAATGATAATGGGATGCTTGCAGCCCCGTTTAAATTCGGCCATGACATGCTTTACTTTGGCATCGGCTGCGACAGTCAAAGGATGCAGCATGGCGACATCGCGGTTTTTACCGTAATATCTCTCTAAAAGAAACCTCAGCTGAATATAATGCCGCTTGCGGTATTCATCCCATAAAGAAGCGGCGAGAAAGACGAACAGCACCCATGCGCTGACCTGGAGGGGGACGGCCAGAACAATCCAGCAGCAGAGCAAAAGCGCAAAAACGGCTGATGTCTGCAGGCTGAGGAGATGCGCTTTTTGAAAAGCCATTTGTTTAGAGAAGTATAAAAACACAAACTTTCCGCCGTCAAGCGGCCAGATCGGCAAAAGGTTGATGAAAAGAATGGAGAGATTATAAAAGGTAAACATCTCAAATGTCTGCTGACTTGTAAAGCCGGACATAAAAAGGAGCCAGGCTGCCGCCTGAAGCCACACATGCTGGAGCGGGCCCGCCAGAATGACCGCGAATTCCTCTTTAAGCGGCCGGTTTCCGTGCTCCTCCACCTCAACCGTCCCGCCGAAAGGGAGCAGAAAGACGCGTTTAATGCGCCACGAAAAAAACACAGCCAGAGCAGCATGCCCCAGCTCATGAACGGATACGACCAGCAAAAGACACAGCAGCGCTTTAATGTGCCCCGTCAGAAGACCAAGCCCCATGATAATCCAAAGAAAAGGATGGACATGAATTTTGAAGAGAAGGCTGAGCCATTTATTCATCAAATGTGATCACCTGAATCGGATCTATGAATTTATCGCCATCCTGAATCGCGAAATAATACTGTCCTTTACTTTTATCGTTAAGCTTGATCGAACCGATCTTTTTTCCTTTATCGACAAAGTCATACAATGATACGTCAACATCTTTGAGCCGACCGTAAATGCTGCTTGTATTGTCGGCATGCTGCACCTTCACAGTCAGCCCTGTTTTTTCATCTTTGCTCACTTCCGTAATGTAGCCTTCTTTTACGCTGTCAATGGCTTCACTGGCCGTTTCAACAACGACGCCTTCTCCGTTATTCTGAAAGTTCTGCTGGATTTTCCCCGCGGCGGGAACGGCCATATCCTGGCTGACCGCTACCTGACCGTCCTTCTTTTTCGTTCCCGGGGTGAGAAAAGCGAGCGGGTTTCCGAATGAGGATACAAACCAATGATTCACGGCAGCAAACTGAAATTCTTTTTGAAAGGTTTGTGCAATCGCCGGTTTAATCTGACTCAGCGGCAGTTTGTCAGTTTTATAGGCGATAGCGGAAATCAGTACGAGACAGGCGGCCAGCAGGCATTTCAAAATTATAGAATGAGCGCTGATCAGCGGATGCCGTCCGTTAAATTCGGGCGGATGTTCCGTTTGATATTCATAGTCCGGAAGGAGCCTGTGCTTTTCCTGCTCCTTGACCGTCTGCCATGCGGGAGGCTTCTGCGGTCGGGCATTTTGAACGAAAGTCCGTTTTGGTTCAGGGCGCGGTTTTCTCCTTTTGGCCAGTCTTTTTCTAATTTCATCAGCTCTGTGACTCATCGCCATCATCCTTTGCAATCGTTGGGTTTGTACATCCTATGCCTTGTCCATTGCAAATATGCGCCCTGTTGAACAACAAAAAAGACCTGATAAGCTGGGCTTTATCAGATCTTTGTATTCGAGTATATTTATGAACGCACGCCGAAAAACGACTTGATTTTCGCCATCATCCCTTTTTGCTGCTCTTCAAGCACCTGCAAAGGAACGGATTCTCCTAAAATACGCCGGGCGATATTGCGGTAAGCAATGCTGGCGCGGTTTTTAGAATTCATGGCAATCGGTTCGCCGATATTTGAAGCTCTGATCACTTCATCATCGTCAGCAACGATTCCGAGGAGATCAATAGACAGATGATGAACAACCTCATCCACATCCATCGTGTCACCGTTTTTCATGAGGTGATTTCTGATGCGGTTCACGATGAGGCGCGGCGGTTCAATATCTTCCTGCTCCAAAAGTCCGATAATGCGGTCAGCGTCCCGAACGGCTGATATTTCCGGCGTCGTCACCACAATCGCCTTATCAGCTCCGGAAACGGCATTTTTATAGCCTTGTTCAATTCCGGCCGGACAATCGATAATGACATAATCAAATTCCTGCTTGAGCTCCTGCACAAGCGATTTGATCTGCTCAGGGACAACAGCCGTTTTGTCGCTTGTCTGGGCAGCCGGCATTAAATGAAGCAGATCATCAAAACGTTTGTCCTTGACAAGCGCCTGATGCGTCTTGCATCTGCCTTCAATTACATCTACTAAGTCGTAAATAATTCTGTTTTCAAGACCCATTACGACATCAAGGTTGCGCAGTCCGATATCTGTGTCTACCAGACAGACGCGCTTCCCTAAAATGGCTAAGGCGGTACCGAGGTTTGCAGATGTTGTTGTTTTACCTACTCCGCCTTTTCCCGAAGTTATTACGATAGCCTCACCCAATTTCACATTCCTCCCTCAAGCCTTGTTAGATCAGGTCTTAAATGAGCCAATTGTTGAAGACGTTCAATGACCATATTTCCGTCAGTATCTAAATAAGCACATTCCATGTCGTTCCCTTTTTGAATGTGGTCTGGGGAGCGATTTAACACATGATTGATCCTCAATTGTGTCGGCATCATTTCGGATGCGGCGATCACAGCCCGGTTATTTCCGTTATAACCCGCATGGGCAATCCCTTTTAATGAACCGAGAACAAATATATTTCCTCCGGCTCTGATCGTACCGCCGGGATTCACATCTCCGATTAAAAGCAAATCTCCCGTTACGTGAAGCACCTGACCTGAACGGATGATTTTAGAAACAGAAACAATTTCCTGCTCCTCTTTCATCCGCTGCGCTTCTTCTTTGGCGATGACTTCACTGTCAATTGAATGCACGACTAAATCTTTCTTTGACGCGATCAGATCAGTCAGCTGCTCTGCCTGTTCCTGATACAGATACCGATGCCCGAGTTTGATATGAACACTGATTTTTTGGCCTTTGCCATCAGTATATTGTTCAATCGACAGCATATTTTGAAGACCATCGAGAAGCTCATCAAAAGAACACGCATCATCCAGATGCAATGTTAAGCCGTTTTTTGTTCCTTTTATTGTTACATATTGCTGCTTTTTGGTCTTCATCAATGTTCACCTCAACAACATACTCTTTTCGTCAAAAAAAGATAAAATCCTTTTTACTCATCTCTTAATTCTTTCTTCAGACTTATATAAAACAGCCTAAAGGGCAGGACTAATATAATGGCTCCCGCAATATTCAGCACAGCGGTCGGCAAAAACCGCTGAATGACAAAGTCGTTAAACGTCATTGTGCCGCTGCGGATTAACGTCTGAATGCCGTAAACGTAAAATTCAAGCACACATACGCTCAGCACAGCGACCAGAATGACCATCAGGGCATTTGTCTGCAGCACTTTAAACGCTTTGGCCGCCAGGTAGCATAAACCGGCAAAACCAAACATATAAACGCCTAAAACACCCGTATAATTGATGTCATAAAGAAGTCCGAAAATGAGACCGTAGATCACCGCATGCTTTTGGTTGATATAAGCGGACATAAAAATCAGCGCAAGCAAAAGAAAATGCGGAACGACCTGCTGCTCGTCGGAAACGAAAGGAAAATGCACCAGATCTGTATAGATGCTTTCCGCACAAAAGACCAAAATCATAATCAAAGGGAGAAGGAAACGTTTCACGATCCTTCCTCCCCTGTTGCTACGCTTCGATTGACAACGATGACATGGTCAAGATCATACAAGTTGGCAGCCGGTTTAACGTAAGCGATTTTCGTCAGGCCGTAAGCATCTGATTCGACATCGGTTACTTCGCCGACCGTCAGCCCTTGAGGAAATACGCCGCCCGTTCCGGAGGTCTCCACAAGGTCGCCTTTTTTCACTTCGCGTTTTTCATCCGGTTCAAGGATGGTCATTTTCAGGGTCTGTTTCTTTTTATCATACCCCTCAATTAAACCGTAGCCTTTGCTTCCCTTTTTGCCGGAGATTTTGGTGGCCACTCTGTTATTGCGGTCAACATCGCTCAGCAGCTGAACGGCTGATGTGAAACTGTTGAGTCCGCTGCTTTTGATCTTCCCGACAAGCGCACCCTTTTCGTTTGTGACCGCCATGTCCTTGGCCACTTTCTGCTTTGTTCCTTTATTGATCATGATCTGCTTGTACCATTGATCAGGATTTCTGGCGATAACGGTCGCTAAAATCGGATCATAGTCGGAAATCGATTTGACATGTCCGAGTTCATCACGCAGCTTCTTGTTTTCATCTTTGAGTTCTTGGAGCTTCGCTTCATATTGTGTCTGTCCGTCCAGCTTTTGCCTTAAGCGTTCGTTTTCTTTGTACGTGTTTTTCAGGTCTTTTATGTCCCCGAAGAACCCTGCAAAATATTCGGCAGGCGTGTGAAAAATATTTTGAAATACTCCCGTCGTATCACCGATCAGCTTTTCAGGCCAGGTGGTATTACGGCCGTTCTTCAGCGAGAATCCAATCATAGCCACCAATATGATAATACACAGAAGTAATAGCATTAACCGTTTGTTCGGCATCGTGATACACCTCTTCTATTTAACTCCTGATTATCTTGTTTTTCCTTTGAAAAGATGGATGTGCTCCAGTGCTTTTCCAGTGCCGATCGCAACACAATCCAGCGGATCTTCAGCGATAAGTACAGGCATTTTCGTTTCGTCGCTGATGACTTTGTCGAGATTGCGGAGCAGGGCGCCTCCCCCGGTTAACACAATACCTCTGTCCATAATGTCAGCGGCCAGCTCAGGCGGTGTTTTTTCAAGTGTGCTCTTCACCGCGTCAACGATTGAAAGAACTGTATCACGCAGGGCATTTGCAATTTCCGTTCCCGTAATTTCGATCGTTTTCGGCAGACCTGTCAGAAGGTCGCGGCCGCGGATTTCCATTGACGCGTTTTCTTCACCGGTTTCTGCTGAACCGATTTCCATTTTAATGGCTTCCGCCGTACGGTCACCGATCATCAGATTATATGTTTTTCTGATATAGCTGATGATTGAGTCGTCCATTTCGTCACCGGCTACGCGGATTGACTGAGACGTGACAATGCCTCCTAATGAAATGATCGCCACTTCAGTTGTTCCGCCGCCGATATCAACGACCATGCTGCCCGTAGGCTCCCATACAGGAAGATTCGCGCCGATTGCTGCCGCAAACGGTTCTTCAATCGGATAAGCGTCGCGTGCGCCCGCTTGTCTTGTCGCGTCAATGACCGCCCGTTCTTCAACGGCAGTAATACCTGACGGCACACACACCATAACGTACGGCTTTCTCGCAAATAATCCTTTATTTTTCACAGCCTGATTAATGTAATATTTCATCATTGTCGCAGTTGTTTCATAATCAGCGATAACACCGTCTTTCATCGGACGGAGCGCAACCACGTTGCCCGGAGTTCTTCCGATCATGTTTTTCGCATCGTTACCGACCGCAACGATCGATTTCGTATCCGTTTGCAGAGCAACGACTGACGGCTCTCTCACAACAATTCCTTTACCTTTAACAAACACAAGCGTATTCGCAGTTCCCAAATCTATACCAAGGTCTCTTGTACCAATTCCGAACATATGTATGTATCTTCCTTTCTTAAAGCAAAAATACCCTAAAGGGAAAAACTCATAAAATCTATTATATCTTAAATCAACGAAAAAAAAAGTGTTACAAATATCCTTTTTCCTTTAAACTCACAAATTTTTTGTCACCAATGACCAAATGATCGAGCAGCTCGATGCCGATTAAATTTCCGCACTCAAAAAGCCGCCTGGTTACCTCTATATCTTCCCTGCTCGGTGTAGGATCTCCTGAAGGATGATTGTGAACGCAAATGAAGGATGCGGCGGATCGTTTGAAAGCTTCTTTAAACACCTCCCGCGGGTGGACAATAGATGAATTCAGACTTCCGATAAAAACGGTGCGTTTATGAATGACTTGATTTTTAGTATTTAAATATAAACAGACAAAATGCTCCTGGGATAAAAAGCGCATATCCTCCATCACATACTTCGCCCCGTCTTCGGGAGAACGGATGACCCGGTGCTCCCCGGCGGCAGTCTTATGAATACGGCTGCCCAGCTCAATTGCGGCAAGAATCTGAACGGCCTTCACCGTGCCGATTCCGGGAATGCTGGAAAGCTCCTGAGCAGAAGCGCCTTTTAACAGGCGCAGCCCGTCAAACGTCCGCAGCAGCCGGTGAGAGAGGTTCATGACGGACTCGTGTTTCGTTCCCGTCCGCAGCAGGATGGCAAGCAGTTCATTGTTAGACAGATGTTCGGCTCCGAAGTGCAGAAGCCGCTCTCTCGGTTTTTCATTTTCGGGGAAATCTCTTAATTTTAACGGCAGATCACGGATGATCAACCCCTCCTTGTTCCCCTTCCCGGTTTGAACATCAAGCTTTTATATTAAATTCTTTCAGGGCTCTCATTGTTTTAGCGACAGGAAGCCCGACGACAGAATAGAAATCACCGTCTATTTTTTTCACTAAAAGCGCGCCTTTTCCTTGGATGCCGTATGCACCTGCTTTATCCATCGGTTCTTTAGTTTCAATGTAGAGCTGTATTTCATCTTCACTGAGCGGCCAAAACGTCACTTCCGTCGTGTCACAGAACGTTTCTTTCCGGTCATGCGTCTGAATGCTGACCGCTGTAATGACTTGATGACTTCGGCCGGAAAGCCTCCGCAGCATGTGTGCCGCTTCTTCTCTGTCACGCGGTTTGCCGAGGCACTCGCCGTCTATGCACACCATCGTGTCAGCGCCGATAACGGCTGCATCGGGATTTTCGGCCAATACAGCACCGGCTTTTTGCTCGGCCAAACATTGGACGTTTTCTTCCGGCGAAAGGTTTCGATTTAATTTTTCATCTGTGCGGCTCGCAATAATGCTGTAAGGAATCTGAAGAAGATTAAGGAGTTCTTTTCTTCGCGGAGATTGTGATGCGAGTATTAAGCGTTTCGTCATGATTGTCATCCTTTCAGGGTTTGCTTAAGAAAAAAAAGATACTTGTCTATCCTACCAAATCAAACGGGCAACCACAATTTCAGAAAAATAACTTTTTGATGACAAAATAAAAAATCCCGCCGGATGACGGGAATTGAGAGATTATTATTTCACAACACTTAAAAGCTGTTTTTGAGCTTTCCAGCCGGATTCGGAACCGGACGTTTCCAGTTCTTTCAGCGCTTGAAGCACGGCCTCTTTCTGCTTTTTGTCAGTTGCGTCTGCGCCGTCTGCGGCTTTGGCTGCTTCAGCCACATCCGTTTTTGAAATGTCTTTGCCGGTAATCGCTTTGGCCGAGAGCTCAGATGCTTGTTTAAAAGAGCCTTCCAATCCTGAATCGACCGCAAAGCTGAGCTCTTTTCCGCCCCAAGCCTCAAAATCATGGTCTATCAGCGTCTGGCCCAATTGCTGTGATAAGCTTTTTTCCGCTGCAAGACCCGCGATCACGTATGTGTACCCGTCTTCTTTTGCCAGAGAGACAGCCGAGTATCCTTTTTCAGTCAGCTGGTCAACAAGCGTTTGCGCTCCTTTTTCTGATGAAAATTTTCCGGCCTGCACCGCAAATGTTTTATAGTTTCCGTCTGACTGTTCCGCTTTTCCTGTGCCGCTTGTTTCTGATGTGTCTTTTGAAACGTCTCCCGCTTTCACCGTCTGTCCTTGTGAACCTTTGTCAGCGGAGGCGGGGGCGGAGGCTTCTTTACTTCCCGACATATTTAAGGCGACAAGGCCGAGGCCGGTGCCTAAAACAGCCGCAACGGCAATTGTCGTGACCGCTTTTTTAACTGGAGATGACGGCTGCTTCTTTTTCGGAAAATGAGGACCCGTGTTTTTCTTCTGGTATGGCGGGACGACTTTCGGATCGTCTTCAAATACCTCTTGATTCTTCTCATCATCCCAATTGAAATCTTCTTCTTTCGGATCTTCATGAGATGCTGCAATCTCCTGCTCCGCCTTCTTTGTTTCTTCCCAATTTGAAAATGTGACGGTTTTCTCCCCGCCTGCATTCACACCTTCTTGTCCATACATCGTTTCTTCTTTTCCGTTAATTGTTACTTTAAGGGCATTGTTTTTGGCTTTGCTGTTCTTTTTGCTTTTCCTTTTTTTCAACGTCCCTTCCCCCTTGCATTCGTCTTGGCCGTACCTTGAACTGATCATGGTTCACACTTTAGCATAGGCGTAAAAAAAAAGAACAAGACTTTTGTCGTCTTGTCCAAAAAACGTTCGCCAAATTTTTCAAGCACCGCCTGAAGCGAGTGTGATGTAAAACGCGAACAGCTCTTCACCGTATAAGTAACTCACAGCGCTCCCGGCTGCGATGGCCGGCGCAAACGGGTAAGGCTGCTTTTTACCAATCCTGCCTCCCGCTGCGGCGCACATACCGTATACGGCTCCGATTATAACGGAAAGAAAGAATGCAATAAGGACGAGCTTCACACCGAGCGCAAGCCCGATCACTCCAAACAGCTTCACATCACCTGCGCCGATGCCTCCTTTACTGACAAACATGATAAAAACAAGCAGAGCAAATCCGCAAACAGCTCCGGCAAACCCCGCATACCATGAATCCAGCGGAGAAAAAATACGGCCGGCGATAAAAAGCGGAAGAAAAAACAGCAGAACCTTGTCAGGAATCAGCATATATTGCAGATCCGTCACAGTAACAATCATCAGCAGAGACAAAAATAACAGCGCGATTAGCAGCTCTTTTGAGAAACCGAAATGGATACCGGCAGCCGTGAATAAACATGCCGTCCAGCATTCCGCTGCCGGATACATCACTGACAGCTTCGCACGGCAGTTTCTGCACCTTCCTCTTTGCAGGATATAGGAAACAACGGGCACAAGCTCCCCCCAGGAGAGCGGCAAGCCGCAGAACGAACAGGATGAACGCGGCGAAATAACCGAGATTCGAAGCGGAATACGGCATGCGACTGTATAAAAAAAAGAACCGAAAATCAGACCGAGAACAAACAGAATGAAAAGCACTCAGATCACACCTTTTCTATCAATCTGGCTCAGATTGTAGCATAGAAAAATATCATGCCTGAAATGGCTGAAAATGTGTTTTCCTCATAAAAACACCCGGCAAAACCGTAAAATGGCTTGCCGGGTGTTCCAGGGGCTGTCAGATCAGCCGCTTTCTCATTTCTGAAATAAAATATAAGGAACCGGTAATGATGATGACATCATCCGCTCCGTCTTTTTGTTCTATCCACTCTTTCACACTGTCCGGGTTCTCATCAAAGCTCTTATCCGCAAGACCGCTTGCATTGTAAAGGTCTTCGGCGCTTGCGGCACGCGGAAAGTCAAATGACGCAAAATGAATGGAATCTGCTTCGGTTTCAAGCTTTTTAATCATTTCCTGATACGGTTTGTCTTTTAATGCGCTGAATACGACATGGACGCTTTTATCGGCAAATCGCTGCCTGATCGTTTCTGTCAGCGTATCAACGCCTTCTTCATTATGGGCGCCGTCCGCAAACACTAAAGGGCGGCTTTGAAGCTGTTCAAACCGGCCCGGCCATGAAGCTTTTTTCAGACCGTTTCGCAATGCTTCTTCAGAAATGGCAGTGATTTTCAGGCGATTCAGCCATTCAGCGGCCAATATCGCCAAGGCCGCATTCTGCCTTTGATGAATGCCGATCAGCGACGTTTGAACGTCCTCATAACATTTCGTTTCCGTTTCCAGCGAAAAGCTTTCGCCGGACGGAAGCGCCGCACCATTAAACAGTCTGCATGTTTTATATAGCGACTGGCACGGAGCCTGCTTTTCTTCGGCCTCCGCTTCAATAACGCCGAGTGCTTCCGGCTGATTGACACCTGTAATGACCGGAGTGGCATTTTTAATAATACCGGCTTTCTGCCCGGCGATATCCTCGATGGTATTTCCTAAAATCGCCATATGGTCATGTCCGATGCTTGTAATGACCGACAAAAGCGGTTTCACAATATTGGTTGAATCAAATGTGCCGCCGAGCCCCGCTTCAAAAATGACAAAATCGATATCATCCCGCTTCGCAAAATATAAAAATGAACACGCTGTAATGATTTCAAATTCTGTCACCGTTCCGGCATCGGTTTTATCAATCTCATCGACTATCGGTTTGATTTCATTAACGAGCGCTCTCCATTCCTCATCAGAAATCGGCGTGCCGTTTACGCTGATACGCTCATTGAACGTAATGATGTAGGGAGATGTGAATGTGCCGACCGTATAACCGGCTTCTTGAAGCACGGAACGGATAAAAGAGACGGTGGAGCCTTTGCCGTTTGTGCCCGCCACATGAATGGCGCGGATATTCTTTTCCGGATGTTCCAATTTTTCCATCAGCCTTTCCATACGGAGAAGGCCCGGCTTAACGCCGAACTTAAGTCTGCCGTGAATCCAACTGATCGCTTCTTTGTACGTATTAAACAATGAAATCCCCTCTTTTATACAACAAGGCGGTTTCATAGGAAACCGCCCCGCTGTTTTATCAGCCTTTCAGCTCTGCGATCCGCTGCCGGACAGCTTCGCGTTTTGCCGTGTAGTCTTTCTCTTTTGCGCGTTCTTCTTCAATGACTTGCTCAGGAGCTTTTTTGATGAATCCTTCGTTGCCGAGTTTTTTCTGAACGCGTTCGACTTCTTTTGTCAGCTTGTCGAATTCTTTTTGCAGACGGGCGATTTCCTCATCGATGTTAATCAGCCCTTCAAGCGGCAGAATCACTTCCGCTCCGGTGACGACCGCTGTCATCGCTTTGTCTGCCGCGGTGATATCCGTCCCGATTTTCAGCGTGCTCGGATTTGTGAAACGCTCAACGTAAGAACGGTTCTTCTCAAGGCGTCCGGCAATATCTTCCGTAGATGTTTTAATGTAAAGTTCAACCTGCTTGCTCATCGGCGTGTTAACTTCACTTCGGATATTGCGGACAGAACGGATTAATTCAACAAGCAGTTTCATATCCGCCGCTGCCTCTTTGTCCGTATGTTCCGGAACCGGAACAGGCCAAGAGCTGATCGTGATTGACTCGCCTTCATGAGGAAGGTGCTGCCAGATTTCCTCTGTTAAGAACGGCATAAACGGGTGCAGAAGACGCATCGTCTGGTCAAGCACGTAAGCAAGAACAGAGCGGGTTGTTTTCTTCGCCGCTTCATCTTCCCCGTACAGCGGAAGCTTCGCCATTTCGATATACCAGTCGCACACATCGTCCCAGATAAAGTTGTACAGATGGCGTCCGACTTCACCGAATTCATAACGATCCGCAAGCTGGGTAACGTCTTCAATCGTTTCATTCAGTCTTGTAAGAATCCACTTATCAGCAACTGATTTTTCACCGGACAGATCAAGTTCGTCATACGTCATGCCGTCCATGTTCATTAAAGCAAAACGGGAGGCGTTCCAAATTTTATTTGCGAAATTCCATGTGGATTCCACTTTTTCATAGCTGAAACGGAGATCCTGTCCAGGTGAGCTTCCGGTTGCCAGGAAGTAGCGCAGTGAATCCGCTCCGTACTTGTCGATGACATCCATCGGATCAACGCCGTTCCCAAGGGATTTACTCATTTTTCTGCCCTGCTCGTCACGGATTAAGCCGTGGATCAGCACGTCTTTGAACGGGCGCTCACCTGTAAACTCAAGACCTTGGAAAATCATCCGGGATACCCAGAAGAAGATGATGTCATACCCTGTCACAAGCACATCGGTTGAGTAATAACGCTTAAAGTCTTCAGCATTTCCATCAGGCCAGCCCATTGTAGAAAACGGCCACAGCGCGGAGCTGAACCATGTATCAAGCACGTCTGAATCCTGTTCCCAATTTTCGCTGTCCTCAGGCGCTTCAAGGCCGACATACACTTCTTTTGTTTCTTTATGATACCAAGCCGGGATGCGGTGGCCCCACCAAAGCTGACGGGAAATACACCAGTCACGGATGTTTTCCATCCAGTGCAGGTACGTTTTCTCGAAACGGTCAGGAACGAAGTGAACTTTCTCTTCTTTCGACTGAAGGTCAATCGCCGCATCGGCCAGCGGCTGCATTTTGACAAACCATTGTGTGGACAGATACGGCTCAACAACGGCGCCGCTTCTCTCACTGTGTCCGACTGAATGCATATGGTCTTCGATTTTAAAGAGAACGCCTGTCTCCTGAAGGTCTTTGACGAGTTTTTTGCGGCATTCAAACCGGTCCATTCCGTTATATTGCAGCGCTTTTTCATTCATTGTTCCGTCTTCATTCATGACGAGAATCCGTTCTAAATTGTGGCGGTTTCCGAGTTCAAAGTCATTCGGGTCATGGGCAGGCGTGATTTTAACGGCTCCTGATCCGAATTCCATGTCTACGTAATCATCGCCGACGATCGGAATTTCGCGGTTTGTAATCGGCAGAATCACCGTTTTGCCGATTAAGTGCTTGTAGCGCTCATCTTCAGGATGAACCGCGACAGCCGTGTCGCCAAGCATCGTTTCCGGACGGGTGGTCGCGATTTCAATTGAGCCTGAACCGTCTGCTAACGGATAGCGCAAATGATAAAACGCGCCCTGTACGTCTTTGTAAATCACTTCAATATCGGACAAAGCCGTTTTTGTGGCAGGGTCCCAGTTGATGATATATTCGCCTCTGTAAATCAAACCTTTTTCGTACAATTTGACGAATACTTCACGCACGGCTTTGTTCAGCCCTTCATCAAGAGTGAAACGTTCGCGCGAATAATCGAGCCCGAGTCCCATTTTGGCCCATTGGCTGCGGATGAAATCAGCGTACTCTTCCTTCCACTTCCACGTTTCTTCAAGAAACTTTTCGCGACCAAGGTCATAGCGGCTTGTACCCTGTTCGCGGAGTTTCGCTTCGACTTTTGCCTGAGTGGCAATCCCGGCGTGATCCATACCCGGAAGCCAGAGCACGTCATAGCCCTGCATGCGTTTCATACGCGTAACGATATCTTGCAGCGTCGTATCCCACGCATGACCGAGGTGCAGCCTGCCCGTCACGTTCGGCGGCGGAATGACGACAGAATACGGCTGTTTCGTTTGATCGCCGCCCGCTTCAAAATATTTTCCTTTCAGCCAAAAATCATAGCGGCCTTTTTCAATCGCAGACGGATCATATTTTGTCGGCATTGTTTGTTCGTTTGTATCCATGATAACCCTCCAGCATGTTTAGAAATGGCTGAGCAACTAAAAAAGAGCCTTCATCCTGATAAAGGACGAAAAGCTCTTTCGCGGTACCACCTTTTTTCATGAACAGATTTGTTCATGCACTTAAACGGATAACGGGTGCGGCCCGAATTTCTCTACTGTATGTTCAAGAAATTATGCTCCCGGGCGACCTTCCAATGAGACGGCATAAGAAGCCTTTCAGCACAGTAGCTTCTCTCTCTTCATGCGTCTTTCTTGTACTCTTCCCGTTCAAAGCAGGTGTATTTATATCAGCTCATGATCTTATTTATTATGTTCTTTATTATAGTAAAAGTGTTTTTGTTTCGTCAATCATCTTTTCCAAAAACCGCTGCCGTCATACATAAATGGGCATGCACCCCGCCCGTTCCCTCACATACGATACAAAGAAAGGCGAATGTAAGGAGGAATTGCCGTGCGAAAAAAATTCAATTCTTATTCGCTCCCCCCGTGGGCCAGACAGGTCCGCCTTGTATCAGCGCAAGTCATTGTACCGATTACGATCTTTCAGGGGATCAGGACGATTTTCTTTCCGACGACTTTTGACGTCCTGCTGCTTGCCATCCTGCTGTTTTTAGCATGCGCCCTGCATTTGGAATGGATATAAAAAAACGAGTCCCGCTATGAAGAGGACTCGTTTTCCGCCTTTCTTTTTTTCTCCTGCTCAATCTGATACACCTTCATGAGAAAAGGTTCAACATTTTTCATCTGCCAAAACGCTCTTAATAACTGCGTGCACTCTTCTTTCTCAGAACCCCTTTGGCCGGTTTGATACCGTTTCAGCACTTTGTACATGCCGCTCGGATAAGCCATATAGCTGAGAAACAGGCTGATTTCCGCTTCACGGAGGGGAAATGATTTGTGATACGTATAAAACCATTCAAGGCACTCCGGACACGCTTTCGGATAGCTTCTGAACATTCTGGAGTAAAAGCCGAGCAGATCATTTTGCGGAGGTCCGAGCCCGGCTTTCTCGAAATTTGTAAAAAAGCCCGTTCCCACATCATTATATAGAAAATGGCGGCTCGATAAGCTGCCGTGATTGATCACCGCTCTCGTTTTGTCATGATCCTTTGCCGCGTCAAACCATTCTTCCAGACGTTCAAGAGCAAAATTAACGGCTGAAACCGTTTCTGTAAGATACGTAACAGCCTGCAATTCAAAAGGAGAAAGGTACCACTCTTTTTCCGCCCGGTCGGCAAATTGTTCATAGACGAGCTTATCATTTTCCCAATCTCTTTTCGTCAGTTCATAAAAGCCGCTGATATCTTCAGTCCGGATTTGGATGTCCCGCACGGTCGCGGAATGGAGCTTCGCCACCTCTTTAAAAAGGTAAACATGTTTTTGATCCCGTTCTTCTTCCTGATCGTACTGAAGCCAGGGCATTAAATAATAAGACGCCTCCGTCCGGCTTCCCGCAAAAAAATCGCCTGCATGCGTGCGGTAGATCGGAACAAATGAACGGTAGCCTTTCTCCTCAATCTCAATCATATAGTCCGTAAATTCACTGCTGCGGGCCGGCTTGAGCTGTTTCAAAGCAAAAATGCCGTGGTTTGAGTAGACTTTCCATACATGCGGGCTGACAGGCTCAATATATTCGGCCGCCAGCCCGTATTCCTGAAGCACTGATTGGACTGCTTCCATTCCATTCACCACATTTTTACGGCCTCTTTGTGCTTACGCATGGCTGTTATTATATTCAGGTATATACAGAAGCTGACCTTCTTCCAGCTCGTCATCAAACGATAAAGCATTCGTTCTGATGAGCTGCTGGGATGTGATGTCATATCGTTCACACACCCGGTCGATTGTATCTTGCTGCTGTACGATGCAGATTTTCATTCTTGAAAACTTTTCTTCTTCTCTGGTAAATAATTTCGTCAAATAATGAGAGTTGTCATTTTCCCTCTGCTCCGTTTTCGGTGCCGCTTCTTGATTCTCTCTTGCTTTAAGCGGCTCAGACGGCTCAGATGCCGCCGGTTCCTCAGGAGGCAGTTTGGAAAACTGAAAGGACAAATCAAGAGGCTCCCCGGTTTCCTCCTCCGGCTGCGCCATCTTCCTCACCTCAACTTCAAATCCTTCATCAGCCTGAGCTTCTTCCTCAAGAAACTTTGGTGCACTGTAAAATTCCTCTTCCCGCGGTTCCGGAACGAACTCGCGATAAGCGGGCGCCTGCTCTTCTTCAAAAACCTCAGGCTCATCTTCGGCTTCTTCCGCCTCCTCTTGATCACTCTGACGGAAAAGCGGTTCAGCCTCAGGCTCCTCTTCTTTTTGAAGGACGGGCAGTTCCTCAATCTCTGCTTTATCGGCATGCGGGGTCAGAGTAAAAGCAGGGGAAAACGGTTCAACATCATCTGCTGTTTCTTCAAGCATTTCCGCTGAATCATCCTCAGATACAGGTTCATTCCTCTCAGCCGCCATGATTGCAGGCTCCTCAAGCTCCTCAGCCTCTTCCGGCTCTTCTTCCTCCAGAATGGCAGCGGGAGGGGGAGGCTCAGTATATGAGACAGGTTCCGGCGCCTCTTCCAGCCTCAGAACAGGGGCAGTTTCTTCAGTTTCCTCAGCCTCCTCTTCTTCCTCCTGCCTGAATATAGGCGGAGTCTCTTCCTCATTCTCCACGGCTTCTTGTGCCGCTTCTTCTGATACAGCCAAGGGTTCTTCAGCTTCAGGCAGAGGTTCTTCATGCCTCTGGCGTATCACTAATTCAGGTTCGTTTTCTTCCTCAGAGCGATGGTCAGCAAGGTTGATCATTTCTTCTCTGGCAAATTCAGGCGCCACATACAGAGGGATTTCCGGCTCTTTTGGCTCGGATTCCTCAAGCAGCCCTTCAATTGCCAAATCAGCCTGAATGGTTAAGATCCTTGAATCCGTTAACTGATAATCAAAGGCATCAATAAAAACGAAAACGTCATTGAGGTGGCTCACTTTATTTTTCGGAATCGTGATGTCCACCGGGAAGCAATGAAGGAGCTCAGCTGTGCCATCCTCCCTCGCCCTCACTTCCTCTACATGTCTCAGCTCTCTTCCAAGCTCTTCGAATTGACTGCTGTGATCTATGTTGTACTCGCCAGTAAGTTCTAATGATCCTTTAATTGAGACATAATCATTTACTTCCTGCACCCTGATATCAGGGTCTAATGAAATCGAAAGTAATTCAGAAACTTCCTGTCCTTTTTGGAAACAGATTGATTCTTCAACAGAAAATTGCAACCGGTGATTATGCGGCAAGTTCATATCCTCCTTTCATCTAATCCTTACAATTAGATGTCACTAAAGGTGTATGCCGCAATATGGATAAATATGATAAAGGAGGCATTGAAAAAAGCCGATACAAGACTTGCTTGCATCGGCTTTTCGGTATCAGCGGCTGATCGCCTGGAACACTTTCTCAGCGGCTTGAATGGTTTTTTCGATATCCTCCATTGTATGCGCAGTGGAGAGAAACAATCCTTCAAATTGAGACGGCGGCAGAAATACGCCTGCGTCAGCCATCCCTTTATAATATTTGGCGAACAGCTTTAAATCAGATGATTTGGCTGTTTCATAGTTAATGACAGGCTCGTTTGTGAAAAAGAATCCGATCATTGAACCCGCACGGTTAAAGGTGTGCGGAATCCCATGTGCTTCAGCGGCTTTTGAAATGCCTTCTTCAAGCATATCGCCTTTTTTCACAAATTCTTGATAAGATTCAGGTGTGAGCTGCTGTAACGTCTCAAGTCCCGCTGTCATGGCAAGCGGATTTCCTGACAAGGTTCCCGCTTGGTAGATCGGACCGCTCGGAGCGATTCTTTCCATGATTTCGGCTTTGCCGCCATACGCACCGACAGGAAGACCGCCGCCGATAACTTTGCCGAGACAAGTTAAATCAGGCGTCACGCCGAAATATCCTTGCGCACAGTTATAGTCCACGCGAAAACCGGTCATAACCTCATCAAAAATGAGCAGCGCGCCATTTTGTTCCGTAATGTCACGAAGCCCTTGTAAAAACCCTTCCTGCGGCGGAACAACGCCCATATTGCCGGCTACCGGCTCAACAATGACTCCGGCGATATCTTCACCGTACTCCCGGAATGCGAGTGCAACGCTTTCCAAGTCGTTGTACGGAACGGTAATCGTATTCATCGCAATCCCTTCAGGTACGCCCGGGCTGTCCGGAAGACCGAGTGTCGCCACTCCGGATCCCGCTTTGATCAGCAGTGAATCACCGTGGCCGTGGTAACAGCCTTCGAATTTTAAAATTTTGTTGCGGCCGGTATATCCTCTTGCCAGACGAAGGGCGCTCATTGTCGCCTCTGTGCCGGAGCTGACCATCCGCACGATTTCAACAGACGGCACACGGTCAATGACCAATTTGGCCAGTTCGTTTTCCACTTCAGTGGATGCCCCGAAACTTGTCCCGTTTTCCGCTACTTTTTTCAGGCTTTCAACGACGCGGTCATTGGTGTGGCCCAAAATGAGCGGCCCCCAGCTCAGCACATAGTCAATATATTCATTGCCGTCAATATCAAAAATTTTCGATCCTTTGCCGCGCTGCATAAAAATCGGATCCATATCAACTGATTTAAACGCGCGCACCGGACTGTTCACTCCGCCCGGCATCAGTTTCTGCGCTTCTTTAAAAGCGGCTTTTGATTTTTCATAGCTTCTCATCTGCCTCAGCTCCCGTCAAATGAAATCGTTACTCAGCAAGCCATTTTGCTGCGTCTTTTGCATGATACGTCATAATCAGATCAGCGCCTGCACGTTTCATGCTCGTTAAAATTTCAAGCACCATTTCTTTTTCTTTAATCCAGCCGTTCTGGGCTGCAGCTTTCACCATGGAATACTCCCCGCTCACATTATAAGCGACCAGCGGCAGGTGATGGCGGTTTTTCACATCACGCATAATATCTAAGTATGACATAGACGGTTTGACGATTAAAAAGTCAGCGCCTTCTGCGGCGTCTGATTCTGCCTCACGAAGCGCTTCCAGGCGGTTGGCCGGATCCATCTGATAAGTTTTTCGGTCGCCGAACTGCGGCGTGCTGTCAGCCGCGTCGCGGAACGGACCGTAAAATTCACTTGAATATTTCACTGCATAAGACATGATCGGAATATTTGTAAACCCTTCTTTGTCAAGCGCTTCTCTGATTACTGTGACGAAACCGTCCATCATATTTGAAGGAGCGATGATGTCAGCGCCTGCTTTGGCCTGGCTGACGGCTGTCTGAGCCAGCAGTTCAAGCGACTCGTCATTGAGGATTTCTCCGTCTTTGACGACACCGCAATGGCCGTGGTCTGTGTATTCACAGAGGCATGTATCAGCGATGACGATCATTTCAGGATAATGCTTTTTAATTTCAGCAATCCCTTTTTGCACAATGCCGTGATCGTGAAAAGCCTGGGTTCCGCAGGCGTCTTTTTCTTCAGGCACGCCGAAAACGATGACCGATTTAATGCCGAGTGATATCAGCTCAGCCATCTCATCCTTCAATAAATCAAGGGATACATGGTAAACCCCCGGCATGGAAGAAACTTCTTTTTTTCCTTCAAGCCCTTCAACGACAAATAGAGGGTAAATAAAATCTGAAGGGTGAAGACGTGTTTCTCTTACTAAATCTCTCATCGCAGCGTTCGCGCGCAAACGGCGGTGTCTGTTAAATGTTTGATTCATCATTATCTATCCTTTCCCGACATGCTGCACATGACGTCAAGCATGCCTTCAATCGTATAAGTGTCAGGCACATGGGATGAGATCCCGTATTCCAATAGCGCTTTCTCTGTCAAAGGGCCGATGCTGATATAGCTCGCACCGCTGTTTTTCCACGCTTTTTCTCCGTTTCCGACCGCATGCATAAACGTATGCACCGCGGATGAACTGGTAAACGTAATAAAATCAAAATGAGAGCGGGATGCAGCCTGTCTCAGCTCGTCCATGCCTTTTTCATCCTGAATGGTATTGTATAACACCCATTCCCTTATTTGATAGCCAAGCGGCTCAAGCTCCGCTTTTATGACATCGCGTGATAAATTGCCCTTTATCACTGAAATGGGTTCGGCAGCTGATGCATGCCGTTTTAATGTATCAGCCAGACATTCGGCCACATACTCGTCAGGCATCGCATCCGTCCCGGCTCCCCGCTCTTTCAAGGCTCGCGCAGTCTTTTCACCGACGGCTGCGATTTTTTTTCGTCCGGAAAGCGCAAGACCGTGCCGATCAAGGTAGGAAAAAAAGAACCGGACGCCGTTTACGCTTGTAAACACAAGCCATCCCGGCTCAGAAAGGTCTTCCCGGAGACTGTCCGCGCATTCATCCGGGAGCGCTTCCTGAAAAGCGATCAGCGAAGCGGAAACAGCCGTTCCGCCGAGCGCCTCCACTTTTTTTCGAAACGGAGCGGCCTGTCTTTTGTTCCGGGTGACAAGCACGGTCTTTCCTTGTAAAGGAAGGTCATTTGCCATCCTGATCGAGCTCCTGTTTCACGCTGTCGATTAAGTCTTTCGCTCCTTTTTCAGACATCATCGCCGCACAGCGTTTCCCGATTTCTTCCGGATCATGTCCCGCCGCTGTTTCTTTATAAATCGTCTTTCCGTCCGGAGATGCAACCAGACCGACCAGCTCAACTTCATCCCTGTCATTGACGGACGCATACCCGGCAATCGGCACCTGGCAGCCGCCTTCCATCGCGTGTAAGAAAGCCCGTTCGGCTGCCACCGTGCGCTGCGTATACTCATCGGTGAATTGCGCAAACAGCTTCAAAAGCTCCTCATCCGACTCTCTGCATTCAATGGCAAGAGCGCCTTGGCCGACCGCAGGCAGACAGCGGTCCGGTTCGAGGAATTCAGATACGACGTCATCTTTCCAGCCCATTCTTGAAAGACCCGCAGCAGCTAAAATAATCGCATCGTAATCCTCCGTCTCAAGCTTTTGAAGTCTCGTATCTATGTTTCCTCTGATCCACTTAATAGTAAGATCAGGACGCTCAGCAAGAATCTGGGCGCTTCTTCTTAAACTGCTGGTGCCGATAATGCCGCCTTCTTTTATGTCCTCCAGCTTTTGATGCCCTTTCGAAATCAGCGCATCACGCGGATCCTCACGTTTCGGTATGCAGCCGATGACAAGACCCTCAGGCAAAACAGCGGGCATGTCTTTCATGCTGTGGACCGCCATATCAATCTCCTGATGCAGCAGCGCCTGTTCAATCTCTTTGACAAACAAACCTTTGCCGCCCACTTTTGACAGTGTGACATCGAGGATGCGGTCGCCTTTTGTGACAATCTCCCGGATTTCAAAGTTATAGGAAGGATTCAATTCCTTCAGTTTGTTAATCACCCATTTTGTTTGGGTCATAGCCAGCTTGCTCCGTCTGGAACCTACCTTAATCGTTCTCATTTTCTTTCCTCCCGAATCTGTTTGGGCGCGTGACGTTAACTGAACCAATGGAATTGCGACAGGCTTCCGAGCAGGAAGTAATTAATCATCAGCACGAGAAAACATGCTGAATTCCATAACGCCGCCACTTTTCCCTGCAGTTCCTTAATCATTCTGATATATAAATAGTAGCTGTATAAAAGCAGCACAATAAACGAGCCGAGCACTTTTGAATCAAACCAGTACAGCGTTTCCAGAGACACATACGCCCAGATCACGCCTAATATCAGGCTTAACAGCAGCATCGGGACTCCGATGACATTTAAAACGTAAGCCATATAATCAAGTTTTGACAAATCTTCAATTCTCAACAGCCATTTTCCCCATTTTTTCTTCTTTAATAAAGAATATTGAAACTGATAAAGAAGCGAAAAGACAAAAGAAAGGGAAAATGCGCCGTATGAGAGAATCGCCATTGTAATATGAATGACCAAAAGCTCTGAGACCAGCTGGCCGGAAAAGGCGGCCGAATGCTGATCCGTCGGTGAAAATGTATGGATCGCAATCATCGAGAAACCGATGACATTCGTGAAAAACACGATAAAATCAACCCGCAGGATCTGCGTGACAACAAGTGAGAGCGTAACAAGCACCCACGCATAAAAGTAAAGGGCCTCTGTAATATTTAAGACCGGAAATCTGCCCGTCTGCCACATAAAGTAAGAAAGATAGACGGTTTGCAGAGTCCAGACAATAGAAAGCAACCAGAAGGCCATTTTCCCAGCCTTCCGGTTGTGTTGAAGAAAATCTATAAAGTAAAAAAGGACGCTTATTGCGTAAATCACAATTGTCGCTTCATTAAGCCTTGCCATTGCTGTATCAATCATACAGCGCTCACTCACTTACAAGCGGACGCAAGCCCGTTTTTGTTTCTGCCTTTTGAAGCGAATGAACCGTCTGGCGGTTATCCAGGCTTTTGTCCAGCTGACGTCCTGCTTCATCCTCAATATCGAAAATCTGCATAAACAGCTTCAGCTTTTCCTCAGAATCCGCTTCAGCCGCAAGCTCTTTCGCTTTCAGAATCGGATCGCGCAGCATTTGGTTAATGATGCTCTTCGTATGTTTGCTGAGAAGCTTTTTCTCTCTTACCGTCAGATGAGGCAGCTTGCGCTCAATGCTCTGCATCGTATCGGACTGGATAGACAGCGCCTTTTCACGAAGCGCCGAAATGACCGGCACAACGCCGAGCGTATTAAGCCACTGCTTAAACTCAACAATTGCCGCTTCAATGAACAGCTCGACTTTTTCAGCAGTTTCACGGCGTTCTTGTAAGTTGGCTTCAACGATTCCTTCAAGGTCGTCAATATCGTACAGAAAAACACCTTCAAGATCGTTCAGCGCAGGGTCAAGGTCTCTCGGAACAGCGATATCCACCATAAATAACGGGCGGCCCTTCCGCTGTCTGCCCGCTCTCTCCATCATATCTTTAGACACGACAAAATCACTTGCGCCTGTCGAGCTGATTAAAATATCAGCTTCAGCAAGTGCATGTTCAAGCTGGTTTAAGCTGCGCGCTTCTCCGGAAAAACGGTCAGCAAGTTCTTTTGCCTTTAAAAACGTTCTGTTGATGACCGTTACTTTCCCTATGCCCTGGCCGTGCAGGTTTTCTGCGGCAAGCTCGCCCATTTTTCCCGCACCGATAATCAAAATGTGCTTATTTGACAGAGAGCCGAAGATTTTTTTCGCGAGTTCCACGGCTGCGTAACTGACGGATACGGCATTGGCGCCGATATCGGTTTCAGCATGCGTGCGTTTACCGACGGTCACCGCCTGTTTAAACAGCTCATTGAAAATGGTGCCGATTGTCTTTTCTGTCTGCGCTGTTTTAAAGCTCGAACGGACCTGGCCGAGGATTTGCGTTTCTCCGATGACCATGGAATCCAAACCGCACGCCACTCGGAATAAATGCTCAATCGCCGCGTCGCTCTCATAAAATTTCAGAAACGGAGACAGCTCTTCTTTCGGCAGAGAAAACCATTCGGATAAAAATGTCTTTATATAATAACGGCCGGTATGAAGCTGGTCGACCACCGCATAAATTTCAGTGCGGTTGCAGGTTGACACGATAATGTTTTCAAGAACGCTTTTTTCTTCTTTTAAACGGAGCATCGCTTCTGCAAGCTCATCCGGCTGAAAACTTATTTTTTCGCGTATTTCAATAGGGGCGGATTTATAATCTACTCCCACAACAAGAATATGCATAGCCTTTCATGCACCCCCGTACATCGCATTTTATTTATAATCATTCTAACATAGAATTTATTATTTATAATGATTATAACATAGTTTCTTCGTGAAAATGTGAACAGATTTCAAACATGTTATGCTATAGTATAAAAAGCTTCGTTTCCTCTGTAATCATCATACTAAAAATCCTTTACTGCGGGTAGGTGACAGGATGAAAAAAACATCAATTTTATTACCGGGACTTCTGCTTGCCGCTTCGTTATTCGCTTGGCTTCAGAGCGGACAGGTTCACCTGTTTGCAAATCAGGGAGAATGGCCGGTGCTCCTTATGCTTTTGGGCGCCGTACTCTTGTATCAGGGCAAAAAGGAAGCGGCGGGATCTCACGTCCTAATCGGCATGCTTCTGTTCGGTATAGGTTTGCATTTTTTCGCCAAACCTGAACTCTCATGGTGGCCGGGAGATTTTGAAATGCTGCTCTTTATATTCGGGTTCTCCTTATTTGCGGCTGCCAGAAAAGAATATGTATACGAAGCGGCTGCCATGATTGGTTTTTCCCTCTTTTTATACTTCTTTAAACAAATTACGGCGTGGCTGGAATCCGTCCACATTCCGACCGAACATTTCAAAACATACTGGCCGTATGTTTTCATCGGAATCAGCCTTTTATTATTGTTTATTAAGCGGAACAAAACTATACGATAAAACCCAAAACGCACTGCGTTTTGGGTTTTTCATTACCGGCTGATCATTTTTTTAATGGCTCCCCATGCCTCATCTTTGCCTTTTTTTGTTTCAGAGGAAAATAAAATCAGCTCATCTTCAGGGTCCATATCAAGCGTCTGCTTGACAACCTTTAAGTGCTTGTCCCATTTTCCTTTTGGAATTTTATCCGCTTTTGTCGCAATGACGATGACGGGAATGCCGTAATACTTCAGGAATTCATACATGTTCACGTCTTCAGCAGACGGCGCGTGCCTGAGGTCGACAATCTGCACGCAGGCTTTCAGCTCTTCACGGGTCGTCATATAAGTTTCAATCATTCTCCCCCATGCTTCCCGCTCGCTTTTAGAAACTTTCGCAAACCCGTACCCGGGAACGTCGACAAAATGCAATTCATCATTGATGATGTAAAAGTTTAAGGTCTGTGTTTTCCCCGGTTTTGATGACGTTCTGGCCAGGTTTTTCCGATTGATTAATGAATTGATAAAAGATGACTTTCCTACATTTGATCTTCCCGCCAGCGCGATTTCCGGAAGCCCCCCATCTGGGTACTGCTCAGGTTTGACCGCGCTGATCACGATTTCTGACTTTGTGACTTTCATTTCTTCTCTCCTACTAAGGCATGTTCCAACACGTCATCGAGATGAGACACAAATATAAATTTCAGCCCTTCTCTGACGCTTTCAGGAATATCCTCTATATCTTTTTCGTTATCTTTAGGCGCAATAATCGTGGTCAGGCCCGCTCTGTGCGCGCCGAGCGCCTTTTCTTTCAGTCCGCCGATCGGAAGCACGCGGCCCCGCAGCGTGATTTCCCCGGTCATACCGACTTCGCGTTTTACCGCACGGTCCGTTAATGCCGATACGAGCGCAGTAGCCATCGTAATTCCCGCAGAAGGGCCGTCTTTCGGCACCGCTCCTTCAGGGACATGGATATGAATGTCATACTTCTCATGGAATTTCGGGTCGATTCCGAGCTGCTCCGTTTTCGAGCGGACATAACTGAAAGCGGCCTGCGCGGATTCCCTCATGACATCTCCGAGCTTCCCGGTCAGAATCAGCTTTCCTTTTCCCGGTGACAGTGACACTTCGATTGAAAGCGTATCTCCGCCGACCGTCGTGTACGCCAGACCCGTGACAACTCCGACTTGATCCTCGGTTTCCGCCTGTCCGTATCTGAATATCCGTTTTCCGAGATAGTCGGCCAGATTTTTCTCTGTAACGGTAATGCGTTTTCTCTCTTCAGAAACAATGGCCTTTGCAGCCTTTCGGCAAATGGCCGCAATCTGGCGTTCAAGCGTTCTCACGCCGGCTTCCCTCGTATAGTAGCGGATGATGTCAGTAATGGCCTGATCCCGAATCTGCAGGCTGCTCTTTGTGAGCCCGTGCTCTTTAATCTGTTTCGGAAGCAGGTGATCCTTTACGATCTCCAGCTTTTCGTTCTCAGTATAACCTGACAGGCTGATAATCTCCATTCTGTCTCTGAGAGGGCCCGGTATGGAACCTAGGTTATTCGCAGTCGCGATAAAAAGCACTTTCGATAAATCGAACGTCTCTTCAATATAGTGGTCGCTGAATGTGCTGTTTTGTTCCGGATCCAGCACCTCAAGCATCGCCGAAGACGGATCGCCTCTGAAATCAGATGACATTTTATCAATCTCATCGAGGAGAAAGACCGGATTTTGTTTGCCGGCTTTTTTCATTCCCTGGATAATCCGGCCCGGCATCGCTCCGACGTATGTACGCCGATGGCCGCGGATTTCAGATTCATCGCGCACTCCGCCCAGTGAAATTCTCACAAACCGGCGTCCCATGCTCGTACTGATTGATTTTGCAAGAGATGTTTTTCCGACTCCCGGCGGTCCGGCCAGACAAAGAATCGGCCCTTTCAGCGTTTTCGTCAGCTGTTTCACGGCCAGGTACTCCAGAATCCGTTCTTTCACTTTCTCTAAACCGTGATGCTCTTTGTCTAAGATTTCCCCGGCTTTTTTAATATCCAGTTTATCTTCTGTTTCATCCGACCACGGCAGGGCGATGAGCCAGTCAATATAGTTGCGGATAACAGAGCTTTCCGCTGAGCTTGAAGGCACTTTTTCGTAACGGCTCAATTCCTTAAGCGCCGTTTCTTTGACACGCTCAGGCATGCCCGCTTCTTCTATCTTTTCCGTGAGCGACTGAACTTCACCGGTTTTACCTTCTTTGTCGCCAAGTTCCTTTTGAATGGCTTTCATCTGTTCACGCAAGTAGTATTCTTTTTGGGTGCGCTCCATCGAACGTTTGACTCGCTGACCGATTTTTTTCTCAATCTCCAGCACTTCTTTTTCATTATTAATCGAACGGATGACCTTATTCAGACGTTCTTTAATATCCGCCGTTTCTAAAATGTCCTGCTTGTCCTTTAATTTCAGCGGGAGATGAGAAGCGACGATGTCCGCCATTCTGCCGGGCTCTTCAATATCAGTTACAGCCGCATACGTTTCTGCGGAGATTTTTTTAGAAATTTTTATGTACTGGTCAAAATGGTCCAGCAGCGTCCGCATAAGCGCCTCATCTTCGACGTCTTTCGAATCGTCCTCATGCATCAGCTGTATATCGACCGAAGTATAATCTTCTAGTTCGGTGTATTCAAGGATCTGCGCCCGCTGAATACCTTCTACAAGCACTCTGATCGTACCGTTGGGCAGCTTCAGCATCTGTTTGATTTTTGTATAAGTGCCGACGGTGAAAATGTCGTCTTCACCCGGTTCGTCTATCGAAATATCCTGCTGAGTGGCTAAAAAAATCATATGATCATGCATCATTGCCTGTTCAAGAGCCTGAACCGACTTGTCCCGGCCTACATCTAAATGTAAAACCATCGTCGGGTATACCAATAAACCTCTTAAAGGGAGGAGCGGGATGCTGCGTTTTGTATCTTCTGCCATATGACTGACACCTCCGTGACTTTAGTATGAACCATTATAATACAACTTTTTCATCGTTGTACAATTCCGGGATCGGGTATAATCGGCTTACCGCCTGCCCCTGTATATAAAACAGTCTCTTCGTAGTATACCCTTTCTTTCTGTTCTGAAAAAGGAAAAGATGTCCTCCATAAAAAAACCCCATTATAAAAATGGGGTTTATACGGATTCTTTATTCATTTGGATATCAAACGGTTTTTGTTCTGAAGGCGGATCAACCAATATGACGTCAAGTACTTCCTGGAACGTTTTTACCGCTTTAATGGTGATTCCGTCTATTCGTTTCAGAATGGACTGCTGATTTTCGTAAGGAATAATAACGGTTTTAGCTCCGGCCTGTTTCGCGGCTTTAATTTTCGGAATGACGCCGCCGATCGGTTTGACAAGGCCCGTCAGGCTGATCTCTCCCGTCATCGCCACCGTATGGTCGATAGGGATGCGGTGAATCGCGGAAAAAATCCCCGCGGCCATCGCGATACCAGCTGACGGTCCGTCAATCGGGCCTCCGCCCGGAAAATTGACATGAATGTCATAGTCCGAAGGTTTGATGCCCATTGTGCGGAGAACCGTCAGAACGTTTTCCACCGATCCCTTCGCCATGCTTTTGCGGCGGATCGACTTTGATTGGCTGCCGATGCTCTCTTCCTCTGCAATCCCCGTAATATTCAGGCTTCCTTTGTCCTGTGCAGGCGTGACATTCACTTCGATTTCCAGCAATGCGCCGCTGTTCGGCCCGTATACGGCAAGTCCGTTCACGATGCCGACTTGCGGTTCATCGGCGATTTTCTGCTCATTTTTAGGTGTGAGCTGACTGGAATGAACAACCCATTCTATATCTTCTGTCGTAATTTCTTTTCTGTCTTCGGTTACCGCCATGCCGGCAGCAATCTGGATCATATTAACGGCTTCACGACCGTTTCTCGTATATGCGGTCAGTACACCGAGAGCCTCATCAGAAATCTCTTTCTGAATTTTGTCGGCCGCTTTTTTCGCTACGGTTTTAAGCTCATCCTTTTCCAGCTCACGGAAAAACACTTCAAGGCAGCGCGAACGGATGGCGGGCGGAATTTCAGTCGGCATTCTCGTCGTCGCTCCGATCAAGCGGAAATCCGCGGGAAGCCCATTTTGAAAAATATCATGAATATGATTCGGGATTTGCGTATTTTCCTCACTGTAATACGCACTGTCTAAAAAGACTTTCCGATCTTCAAGCACCTTCAGCATTTTATTCATCTGAATCGGGTGAAGCTCACCGATTTCATCAATAAATAGGACGCCGCCGTGCGCATGAGTCACAGCCCCCTGCTTCGGCTGCGGAATGCCCGCCTGACCCATCGCTCCCGCTCCCTGATAAATCGGATCATGCACCGAACCGATAAGCGGATCGGCAATCCCCCGTTCATCAAATCGCGCGGTCGTCGCATCAAGCTCAACAAAAACGGCCTGATTTTGAAATGGTGACTGTTTATGCTTTTTCGCTTCTTCCAATACCAGACGCGCCGCAGCCGTTTTGCCGACTCCGGGAGGCCCGTAAATAATCACATGCTGCGGATTCGGACCGCAAAGCGCAGCTTTTAACGCTTTAATCCCATCCTCCTGGCCGACAATATCCTGAAAGCTTTTCGGCCGCACCTTTTCTGATAAAGGTTCTGATAAACTGATGGCGCGCATTTTGCGAAGCTGTTCCATTTCTTTTTTTGATTCTTTATCTATCGTCACTTTTTGTGTACGCTGGTTTTTGAGCAGATTCCAAAAATATAATCCGATGACTATCCCGAAAAACAGCTGTACAAATAATGCGATCCCTGTCCAACTCATGCTGGTCCCTCCTGAAAACAATTTATGTATCCAATTCATTCCTCTGTCCGCTAGTATCTCCCAGCAAAGCCCGGAATAAACATTTTCAGAAGGGTCAGGAAAAGAAAAAAACCTCCTGATCAATTCGAGTCAGGAGGTTTTGTCATGTTATGCTGATGTTTTATCTTGGCCGACAACTGTGCCGTCTTTTAATACAAGACGAGGCGCTTCACCGTCTGCGACTGTCGATCCGGTAATGACACATTTTTCAATATCATCACGGGACGGCAGATCAAACATAACGTCAAGCATGATGCCTTCAATGATAGAACGCAGGCCGCGTGCGCCTGTTTTACGCTCGATCGCTTTTTTCGCAATTTCAGATAATGCCTCGTCTTCAAAATCAAGCTCGACATCATCTAGTTCTAACATTTTCTTGTATTGTTTGACGAGTGCGTTTTTAGGTTTAGTCAGAATTTCAACCAGTGCCGTTTCGTCAAGCTGCTCAAGGCTTGCAATGACAGGAAGACGGCCGATGAATTCAGGAATCAGACCGAAACGAAGCAAGTCTTCCGGAAGAACTTTAGAAAGCAGTTCTTCTTTTTCCAGGTCTGCCGCTTTATTATCTGAGCCGAAACCGATGACTTTTTGCCCGAGACGGCGTTTGATGATTTGTTCAATGCCGTCAAATGCACCGCCGCAAATGAACAGAATGTTCGTCGTATCGATCTGAATGAATTCCTGATGAGGATGTTTGCGTCCTCCTTGAGGCGGCACGCTTGCAACCGTTCCTTCAAGAATTTTCAGCAGCGCCTGCTGAACGCCTTCGCCTGATACGTCGCGTGTAATGGACGGGTTTTCAGATTTTCGCGCTACTTTATCGATTTCATCGATGTAAATAATGCCTTTTTCTGCTTTTTCCACATCATAGTCTGCAGCCTGAATCAGCTTGAGGAGGATGTTTTCTACGTCCTCACCGACATATCCGGCTTCAGTCAGAGATGTAGCGTCCGCGATCGCAAACGGAACGTTCAGAATACGCGCAAGCGTCTGAGCGAGAAGTGTTTTCCCGCTTCCAGTCGGCCCGATTAATGAAATATTACTTTTAGAAAGCTCGACATCATCCACTTTACTGTTGGAGTTGATGCGTTTGTAATGGTTGTATACCGCAACCGCAAGTGATTTCTTCGCCTGATCCTGTCCGATGACATATTCATTCAGAATCTCACGGATTTCCTGCGGCTTCGGAACGTCTTTAAATTCGACTTCTTCTTCTGTACCAAGCTCTTCCTCTACGATTTCTGTACAGAGCTCGATGCATTCGTCGCATATATATACACCCGGTCCTGCAACCAGCTTACGAACCTGATCTTGCGTTTTTCCGCAGAACGAGCATTTTAATTGTCCTTTTTCCTCGTTGAATTTAAACATTCTTTCACCCCTTAATCTTGTCTCACTTTTTCTTTTACCTGAAGGGCAAAAGAAAACGGTTCTTGCTACGATCGAGTATGTATTGCATTTTACCATACTTTCCAGTAAGACGGTAACAATGTGTTTCGCGCTTGCACATTCTATATGTATGACAAAAAACAGCCCGGCAATGACTATCTTGCCCCAAGAAAAAGAGTTATATCATAATTGTACAAAACAAGGCACGAAATAATCGCGCCCTGTTTCATTATGTCTATTATTATGAACCATATTAACGGTTTTCTACAAGAAAATCAATTGCTTTTCGAACTTTTAAATCTTCTTTCATCGCGTCAGTTGAACCGATTGCCTGCTTGATGTTTTCAACCGGCATGTTGTAAGCTTCAGCCATTTTAGTGAGCTCAGCTTCAACTTCTTCGTCAGTCACTTCAAGGTTTTCGGCTTGAGCGATCGCTTCAAGAGTCAGGTTTGATTTTACGCGTTTCGCGGCATCTTCTTTCATTTGCTCTTTTAACGCGTTTTCATCTTGACCTGAGAATTGAGTGTAAAGCTCAAGGTTCATGCCTTGCATTTGCAGACGCTGTTCGAATTCTTTCAGCATGCGGTCAAGCTCAGTATCGATCATCGCTTGAGGAACATCAGCTTCAGCGTTTTCAGATGCTTTCAGCACAAGCTCTTCACGCAATTTAGCGTCAGCTTCGTTTTCTTTCGCTTCTTCAAGGCGTTTTTTTGTTTTCTCAGTTAATTCAGCAAGCGTTTCAACTTCTTCGTCAATGTCTTTTGCGAATTCGTCGTTAAGCTCAGGAAGCTCTTTCGCTTTGATTTCATGAATTTTCACTTTGAAAACAGCTGGTTTACCTGCAAGATCTTCAGCGTGGTACTCTTCAGGGAATGTTACTTCAACATCCTTTTCAGCTCCTGCTTCAAGACCAGTCAGCTGCTCTTCGAAGCCCGGGATGAATGAACCTGATCCTACTTCAAGTGAGTAGTTCTCAGCTTTTCCGCCTTCAAATGCTTCTCCGTCAACGAAACCTTCGAAGTCAAGAACGACTGTATCGCCGTTTTCAACAGCGCCTTCTTCTTTTACGACAAGCTCAGCCTGACGCTCCTGAAGCGCTTTAAGTTCGTTTTGTACGTCTTCGTCAGTAACGGCAGTGTCATCTTTTTCGATTCCTAAGCCTTTGTAGTCGCCAAGTTTCACTTCCGGTTTTACAGTCACTTTTGCAGTGAAAATTAAGCTTTCGCCTTTTTCGATTTTTTCAACATCGATTTCAGGACGGTCTACAGGCTCAATGCCGGCTTCTTCAACCGCTTTAGGGTATTCTACAGGAAGTAAAATATCTAAAGCATCCTGGTAAAGAGCTTCAACGCCGAAACGCTGTTCGAATAAACCGCGCGGAACTTTCCCTTTGCGGAATCCAGGAATAGAAACCTGTTTTACTACTTTTTTAAATGCATCATCAAGAGCTGTTTTGAACGTTTCCGCATCAACTTCAACCGTTAATACGCCTTCGTTGCCTTCTTGTTTTTCCCATTTTACAGACATGTATTTCCCTCCAAAAATCTATTCAGGTTGTGTCGGTCTTCCATTCTAAAGCAATCCGCGGCTTTGTCAAAGAAAAAACCGCTTTGAATCAGAATCATTATGTAATGAACTGGCAGCCTGTCCAACCGTAATTCTCATTTCAGTTAAACCGCTATACATAAATACAACCACTATATTATAACATAACGCCTATCGCTTTCAACTATATGGCGTGATTTACAAATAAGAAATTTCTTCAATATCCTTAATCATCGTGCAGGCTTCTTCGAGTTCGCGGCTGTCAAACTCGTACATCATATGAAGTTCCTCCGGCTCAATGTCAATGCCGTGCATCTCGTAACCGACCTTATGAAGCGCCGCTGCCCATAAATCAGCGTTCAAAAGCTTCGGCATAAAAGGGTGCAGGACGTACAGATGCCTTCTCCACAGTTCCTCAACGGCGGCGTATAATGTAGGGTTTTCATTGCCCAGCGTTTCATCAAGCACCCGGAGAACGCGGTGCAAAATCGGCGCCGCATCAGGCTGAATTGTTTCACTCGGTATCGCGCTCATTGAATCGCCGAATTTTGTAATATGGACCGGCTTGCTGTAATCGTGCTCCGCCATCAGCGTCAAAATCATCGTCTTGATAAGCGGATGTGCGCCCGGATCTTGCAGAATCGTTTTTAAAAGACCCGTGTATTTCGCAATATTGCGGTCTTTGAGAGAATGGATCAGGTTCATTTGTTCAGCGGGGCTGTTCAGCACTTTTTCCGCATCAAGAACGTCTTCATATTCCTCCTCCCACACCTCGTCCTGCTGATCGGGATCGGTCATTTTGCGGCTGAATTCGAGCAGCCGGTAGAATTGCTCCGCACTTTCTGCAGGGAGCTGGTTTTCTTCCAGCACAGCTTCAATTGTGCTTTTGACTTCTTCATATTGTTTCAGCTGAATCAAAATGGTCATGTACACCTGCAGCACGGTAAAATAATGGCCGTACCCTTCGTTCAGCATTTTCTCGCAAACTTGTTTTGCTTCTTCCAATTCCCCGAGCTCCAGAAAACAAATCGCCATGCCTAAATGTACGTCGGACTCGGTATCACCGTGGCTTACCGCCTCTGAAAACAGTTCGAGGGCCTCCTGGTACTGTTTATCCTTCATGGCGGCCATCCCTTTATCAACCAAGCGTTCTTTCAGACGGGGGAAAGGAATGATATCAGCTTTTTTCTTGTCATGCGTCATACTCTATTTCCTTTCAGGCGCTTATTTTGTTCAAGTGTATCAACACGCGTCATGAAACACAAGAAAGGATGACACACATGGCAAAAAAAGCCGCCGGATAAATCCCGGGCGGCTTTTTTTCAGGCTTGAAGCCAAGAACTTCTTTTCGATTCAAACTGCTGAATGTCGTCCTCCAGCAGGAGCGTTAATGAAATTTCATCATAGCCGTTAATCAGCATTTCCTTCCAGTGCGGATCGACTTCAAATGAAATTTCTCTTCCTTCACTGTCATGGATGAGCTGGTTTTCCAAATCAACCGTCATATTAAGAGACTGATTTTCATATTGACCGGCGAGTTTTTTCCATTGATCATACGGCATACGGATAGGAAGCATTCCGTTTTTAAAACAGTTTTGATGAAAAATATCGGCAAATGACGGAGCAATGATGATTTTGAATCCGTAATCATCCAGCGCCCAAGGAGCATGCTCACGGGATGATCCGCAGCCGAAATTCTCTCCGGCAATTAATATGGACGCGCCCTCATAGACTTTGCGGTTTAATTCAAATTCAGGATCAGGCTCACCGTTCTCAAGGTATCTCCAATCAAAAAACGCGAATCTGCCGTATCCGGTTCTTTCAATTCTTTTCAGAAACTGTTTCGGAATAATCTGGTCAGTGTCAACGTTGATCCGGTTTAAGACGGCCGCTTTTCCGGTATGCGTTTTTAAAGGTTCCATCTTTTCGCACACTCCTTACACAACTGTTTTTTCTTGATAAAACTTTCTTACATCGACGAAATGCCCGTGAATGGCTGCCATTGCCGCCATAGCAGGACTGACAAGGTGTGTTCTCGCGCCTTTTCCCTGTCTGCCTTCGAAGTTGCGGTTGGAAGTGGAAGCGCATCGCTCCCCTTCAGGCACGACATCATTGTTCATACTGAGGCACATGCTGCAGCCTGATTCTCTCCATTCAAAGCCCGCTTCAAGAAACACACGGTGCAGCCCTTCTTCCTCCGCCTGCTGTTTCACGCTTTGAGAGCCCGGCACCACAATGGCTCTGACGCTGTCGGCGACTTTTCGGCCTTTGATCATATCAGCAGCCTGGCGAAGGTCGGTCATCCGCGAATTTGTACAGGAGCCGATAAACACATGCTCGACTTTAATCTCTTCAATTTTTTGATTCGGTTCAATCCCCATGTATTCGTAGGCACGGATGGCCTCTTTTTTATCGTCTTCAGAATCAATGGTTTCCGGCGCAGGTATTTGGGCATCGACCGGAAGAACCATGCCTGGGTTGATGCCCCAAGTTACCATTGGAGAAATCTCGCTGCCGTCTAACACGATGGAATGATCGTATACGGCGCCCGGATCGGTTTTTAACGCTTTCCATTCTGCGGCGGCTTTTTCAAATTCCTCGCCTTTTGGCGCGTATTTACGGTTTTTACAGTATTCAATCGTCGTTTCATCAGGAGCGATCAGTCCCGCACGGGCTCCCGCTTCTATTGACATATTGCAGACCGTCATGCGTTCGTCCATAGACATGTTTCTGAATACTTCCCCGGTGTATTCAATGACATATCCGGTACCGAATTTCACCCCGTATTTTCCGATGACCGACAAGATGACATCCTTCGCGGTCACTCCTTTTTGGAGCGTTCCGTCAACGCGGATTTCTAGCGTTTTCGGCCGCTGCTGCCATAGTGTCTGTGTGGAGAGAACATGCTCCACCTCACTTGTGCCGATACCGAAGGCAAGCGCCCCGAATGCGCCGTGAGTCGATGTATGACTGTCTCCGCAAACGATCGTTTTCCCCGGAAGTGTCAGACCAAGCTCAGGTCCGACTACGTGAACGATCCCCTGGTCTGCGCTGTGAAGATCCGCAAGACGGACGCCGAACTCCTCGCAATTTCTTTCAAGCGCGGTTACTTGGCGCTTTGCGACTTCATCTTTAATGTCAAAACGGTTGACGGTCGGAATATTGTGATCCATCGTCGCGAATGTATTCTGCGGCCGTCTGACTTTTCTTCCCTTCTGCCTTAATCCTTCAAACGCCTGAGGAGACGTCACCTCATGAATTAAGTGCAGATCAATATAGAGAAGGTCGGGTTTTCCTTCACCGCTTTTTACAACATGCCGATCCCAAATCTTTTCGATGATTGTTCGAGGCATCATCTTTGTTTCCTCCCTCTACCTATGAACTAAGACCGCTTTCTTTAAAGCGTCACACTATAGATTTTGTATTCGCGCCGGCTATTGCGGCTTTTACTTTTTCAGTAATGTCATGCGTTCCGGCATATTGGCCGTCCCGGGCGATATCACGTGTACGGCTGCCGTCTGCAAGCACCTTTGCAACCGCCTTTTCTACCGCCTGCGCTTCGTTTTCAAGCCCGAAAGATGTTCTCAAAAGCATCGCCGCTGATAAAATCGCCGCAAACGGATTGGCCATCCCTTTACCGGCAATGTCAGGCGCAGATCCATGCACCGGTTCAAACAAGTGAAGACCTGAACTTGATAGACTGGCTGACGGCAGCATGCCGAGCGAACCTGTCAGCATGGAGGCTTCATCACTTAATATATCGCCGAACATGTTTTCAGTTACGATGACGTCAAACTGGTTCGGAGCATAGATGAGCTGCATCGCAGCATTATCGACAAGCATATGTTCAAGCGTCACATCAGGAAATTCTTTTGCGATTTCATCTGCCGTTTCACGCCACAGCCTGCTTGAGGAAAGCACATTCGCCTTATCAACTGACGTCACTTTTCCTTTTCTGCCGGCTGCCATTTTAAAGGCTTCTCTGACAACGCGTTCGATTTCTTCTTTCTTATAAAAGAGGGTATCGACCGCTTCTTTTTCTCCCGCTTCATTGACATACTGTCTGCTCGGCTCTCCGAAGTAGAGGCCGCCCGTCAGTTCCCTGACGATTACAAAGTCAACGCCGCTGATATATTCTTTTTTCAGCGGAGATGCCTCAGACAGGCTTTCAAATACGGTCACCGGACGCAGATTGGCAAACAGGCCGAGTTTTTTTCTGATGCCGAGCAGGCCTTTTTCCGGTCTGAGCTCCGGAGGATTTTGGTCCCATTTCGGTCCGCCGACTGCACCGAGCAGGATCGCGTCAGACCTCTCGCAAAGAGCCACCGTCTCCTCAGGAAGGGGGTTTTGATGGGCGTCAATAGCCGCTCCCCCGATCAGCCCGTTTTCAAATTCAAATTCATGTCCGAATTGTTCGGCAACGCTTTTCAATACATCTGCCGCTGATTCCGCCACTTCCGGTCCGATCCCGTCACCGGGAAGCAAAGCAATGCGTTTTTTCAAATCAAACGTTCTCCTTTCTATTACGAGCCGACCGCAGTCTGTCTCTTTAATCCGTCTATATTGCAATCCAGCACCAATTGCCGGTTCACAGCATTCAAATATGCTTTTGCAGAAGCTTCCAGAACATCCTGCGCAATTCCCCGTCCTGATGATTCTTTTCCGTTCACGGTCACTCTGACGTAAACCTGAGCCAGCGCGTCTTCGCCTTTTCGGTTGGATTGAATGCGGTAATCTATCAGTTCAATATCTTTATCAATACAGCGCCCGAGCGTGTTATAAACGGCTTCTACGCTGCCTGCCCCTGTTGCCGCCTCTTGCATCAGCTGTTCGTTTTCCTGATTTTTCAAAGAGACTGTTGCAGTGGGCACCTGAGACGTCCCGTAATGCACTTGCAGAGACAAAAATTCATAGCCGATTTTTTTGTCCGTCACTTTTTCTTCTAAAATAAGAGAAATCAAGTCATCATCGGTGATTTCTTTTTTCTTTTCGGTCAGTTCTTTAAACATCGTAAAATATTTATTGATCTCATCGCTATCAAACTGGAATCCAAGCGTATTCAGGCGGTCTTTGAACGCATGGCGTCCGGAATGCTTTCCGAGCACGAGCGCATCCGCTGTCACACCGACAAGTTCCGGTGAAATAATTTCATATGTTGATTTTTCTTTCAGGAAACCGTCTTGGTGAATACCCGACTCATGGGCGAAAGCGTTATCTCCGACGATCGCTTTATTGCGGGGAACGGCCATGCCCGTCAGTTTGCTGACAAGATCACTCGTCCGCTTCAATTCATGAAGAGTGAGAGATGAATCAGCTTGATACGCGTCATTTCTGACATGAAGCGCAACGGCGATTTCTTCAAGCGCGGCGTTCCCGGCTCTTTCTCCTATGCCGTTAATGGCGCATTCAATTTGATCAGCGCCGTTCTCAATTGCCGAAAGTGAGTTGGCAACCGCCATTCCGAGATCATCGTGGCAATGAGCTGAGAGCTTTATCCGGCTGATATTCGGAACGTGTTCCTTCATATATTTAAAGATGTTTCCGTATTCCGCCGGCGTCAGGTAGCCTACAGTGTCCGGCAGGTTGATGACGCTCGCGCCGGCATCAATCACTTCTTCTACGATTTCAGCCAAAAACGGAAGTTCGGTGCGGCATGCGTCTTCTGCTGACCATTGAACGACCGGGAAGCGTTCTTTTGCATACTTCACCATTTCAACCGCTTTTTCCTTAACCTCTTCCCGCGTCATTTTCAGCTTATGCTTCAGATGAATGTCTGAGGTGGCGATAAAGATGTGAATCCGCGGGCTGGCCCCGTCTTTCAGCGCTTCCCAGGCTGCGTCGATGTCACCTTTGACAGAACGGGCAAGCCCTGTTACCGAACAATTTTTAATCGTTCTTGCGATTTCCTGCACGGCTAAAAAATCACCTCGGGATGAAGCGGGAAATCCCGCTTCAATAATGTCCACCCCGAGTCTTTCAAGCTGCTTGGCTATCGCCAGTTTCTCCCGCGCATTAAGGTTGACCCCGGGAGATTGTTCACCGTCACGAAGGGTCGTGTCGAAAACGTTAATTTTGCGCAACGGAGACCACCGCTTCCTTCTTTTTGCCTTGTTTGACAAACGGCATCATTTCACGAAGCTGTCTGCCGACCTTTTCAATCTGATGCTCGTTTTCACTTGCATTGATCGCATTGAAGCGAGGACGGTTCACTTGGTTTTCCACGATCCATTCTTTTGCGAATGTACCGTTTTGAATATCCGTTAATACTTGTTTCATCGATTCTTTTACTTTCGCATCGACTACGCGCGGTCCTGATACAAAATCTCCCCATTGAGCCGTATCGGAGATAGAGTATCTCATGCCCGCCAAGCCTTCTTCATACATTAAGTCTACGATCAATTTCAGTTCGTGCAGACACTCAAAGTATGCGAGTTCAGGCTGGTATCCGGCTTCTGTCAGCGTTTCAAAACCTGCTTTGACAAGCGCTGTTAAACCTCCGCAGAGAACAGCCTGCTCACCGAACAGATCCGTTTCCGTTTCTTCCTTAAATGTTGTTTCAAGAACTCCGGCACGCGCCCCGCCAATTCCTTTTGCGTAAGCAAGAGCCGTGTCTTTCGCTTCGCCTGATACATCCTGATAGATGGCAAACAATGCCGGTACGCCTGCGCCTTGTTCATATGTTCTTCTGACAAGGTGTCCCGGTCCTTTAGGGGCGACAAGGAAGACATCTACATCAGCAGGAGGCACGATCTGATGGAAATGGACGTTAAATCCGTGTGCGAATACCAATGATTTGCCCGCCGTCAATTCATCTTTGATTTCAGCTTCATATACTTTTTGCTGCTGTTCATCCGGAAGAAGAACCATAATGATGTCAGCCTGGGCAGCCGCTTCTCTTACAGAAAATACTTGATGGCCGTCTTCTTGGGCCTGTGTAAATGATTTGCCTTGTCTGACGCCGACAATGACATCAATTCCGCTTTCTTTTAAGTTCAGCGCATGTGCGTGACCCTGTGAACCGTAACCGATAATCGCTACTTTTTTACCTGCCAATACGTTCTCTTTGATATCACCGTTATAATATACTTTTACCATTTTAATCTCTCCCTTTTTTGTGTTATACAATAGAAATTGTTTTATTGGATGACGCCTTTTGCTGGGTTCCCCTCGCAAAAGCCGTTGTGCCTGTTCTCGCGATTTCTTTAATGCCGTAAGGTTTGAGAAGCTCTATAAGGGCTTCGATTTTATCAGACTCGCCAGTGACCTGAACGACGATGCTGTCCTTTGAGACATCAACGACGGAAGCTCTGAACGGCTCAATGATTCCATTGATTTCCGTTCTGGTCGGCGGTGCAGAAACAACTTTAATCAGTGCAAGCTCACGCTGTACAATTGATTGGTTTGTAATATCCGTCACTTTCAGGACGTCAATTTGTTTGTTAAGCTGCTTTGTCAGCTGCTCAACGTCGTTTTCGCCTTCCACATGGACGACAAATGTAATCCTTGAAACACCGCTTGTTTCCGTGTGGCCTACAGTGATGCTTTCGATATTATAGTGTCTTTTTGTAAACAGGCCGGTGATCCGGTTTAATACCCCCGAGCGGTTGACCACCGTTAATGTGATAATGCGTTTCAAGGTTTCACCCCCACCATTTCATGAAGTCCTTTACCCGGCGCAATCATCGGGAATACTTTTTCGCTTTTGGCGACCCGGACGTCAATAACGGCCGGCTCTTTTGATGAAAGCGCCTTTTTCAGCTCTTCTTCCGCCTCTTCTTCTGATGTAATCCGGATGCCTTTAATGCCGTAGGCTTCTGACAATTTGACAAAGTCAGGCTGCGCCGAGAATTTGGATTCAGAGTAGCGTTCTTCATAGAAGATTTCCTGCCACTGTCTGACCATGCCCAGACATTCATTGTTCAAAATAATCACTTTGACCGGAAGATTCAGCTGCCGGATGACATCTAACTCCTGCAGGGTCATCTGAAAACCGCCGTCTCCGAGGATGGCAACGACCGTGGCGTTACGATCAGCCAGCTGCGCTCCGATAGCCGCCGGAAGGCCGAAGCCCATTGTGCCGAGCCCTCCCGAGGTCACCCACTTATCAGCCTTTCGGAAAGGATAAAACTGAGCCGCCCACATCTGGTGCTGACCGACATCCGTCGCCACAATCGCCTCTCCGTTTGTGAATTGGTGAATATACTCAATCAGCTTTTGGGGTTTTAAGCCCTCTTCACTGTCGTCTGTATACCAGAGCGGATATTCTTCTTTCCATTCAGAAAGCTGCTGTTTCCATTCAGCTGACTGTCCCTGTTTTCCGTTTTGCTTCAATAGTTCCTGAAGGACGATTTTACTGTCGCCGACCACCGGGATCTGCGTTTCGATAATTTTTCCGATTTCAGCCGGATCAATATCGATGTGCGCCACTTTGGCCGATTTTGCAAAATGCTTCAGATTTCCGGTCACACGATCATCGAACCGAGCTCCGATGCTGATCAGCAAGTCACAGTGGTAAAGCGCCATATTCGCTGTGTATGTGCCGTGCATTCCCGCCATTCCCAGAAAGAGAGGATGATCTGCCGGGAAACCGCCCAGACCGAGAAGCGTGTGGGCTACCGGTATTTGCTGCTGTTCGGCATAATTTTTTAAATCTTCTGAAGCTTTACCGTGCAAAACACCCGCTCCGGCTAAAATAACCGGCTTTTTCGCACTGCTGACAGCTTCTACGAGCTTTCGGATCTGCAGATAGTTAGGCTCTTTTACCGGCTGATAACCCGGAAGATTGATTTCATGATCATATCTGAATTCCCCTTCAAATGCTGCGACATCCTTCGGAATATCAATTAATACCGGACCCGGTCTTCCCGTCGTGGCGATATGGAAAGCCTCTTTGATCACACCGGGAAGATCTTCCGGACGGCGGACCTGATAGCTGTGTTTCGTAATCGGCATCGTAATTCCTAAAATGTCGGCTTCCTGGAAAGCGTCGCTGCCGATGACTGAAGTGGCCACCTGGCCGGTAAACACTACGAGCGGCAGTGAATCAATCATCGCGTCCGCAAGACCGGTCACTAAATTTGTCGCTCCGGGTCCTGAAGTAGCGATGACAACCCCCGGCTTCCCCGAGACTCTCGCATACCCTTCGGCCGCATGAATCGCGCCTTGCTCGTGCCGGGGCAGGATGTGAACCAATCCTGATTGATAAAGCTTATCGTAAATCGGAAGAACGGCTCCCCCCGGATATCCGAAGATCATTTCGACTTTTTCTTTCTTTAATGATTCAATCAGCATCAGAGCCCCGTTCATTGTCTTTGTACAATCGGCAGACGCAGTATCCGCCTGTACATTTGTGCCCATTTTCAGTTCCTCCTTTTCAATGTTCCCTTCTAAAATCAAATTCATAAAACGCAGCGCCGGCTGACGCAAATAAAAAAGCCTTCCCACCCACATTCAGCCAAGCATTTCATGCGATAGCCAAAAGGGGCGAAAAGGCTTTGCTTTCCGCGGTACCACCCTTGTTTACGGTCATATGAAGACCGTCTCATGGATAATTACTATCCGTTTTGATAACGAGTAAACGTTGCGTTCACTCGGCCGAGTCCTACTCTTCACATTTCAGACCGGCACTCTGAGGTGAGTTCACTTTGCTTTGTTTTTGCCGGCTCTCAGCGTTACCGGCTCTCTGTAAAAAACTTCTGCAAAGCTACTTATCCTCTTCTGCGCTTTTTATTATGGCGGCTCTTTTATTTAAAAAAAGAACCCTCATTTGTTTGTTTTTCAGTGTTTTATGATTTTTCTTTTTAGTGTGAATCATTTATTTATTTTTGTTTGAACTCATATTACGCCCGTTTGCAGACAGTGTCAACAGCATTTTTATAATTATTAGACAATTTAGATTAATCAATCTACTTTGTATACGCTTTCATTACTGGTACAAAGGGATCTGTAAATGTTAAAAGTTTTTATCATTTTTTTGTTAATCTCTCAAGATTACATGAAATTTTTCCGTTCTTATACGATTATGTCACATTTTATTACACAATTTTTCATGTTCTTTTCGGTCTGTTTGTCAGATATTCCGTTCAGATTGAACAGGCTCTTTATACAGACATACGCATACACTGTTCTTATCTCGTGAAGAAATGAGTGATGTCATGAATAAGATGTTATCAGGCATGCAAGGCCTGCCTCCCGGATTTCCGCCTTTACCGGTTCTGCCGCCGCAGTCTTATTATCCTCCGGCACCAATGCATACAGCTCCGTTTCAGGGCGGCCCTTCTTTTCAGCAGGGATTTCCATCATACGGATACGGACAGCAGACCCCGCAGAGCTCGCTGTCATTCGCCGGGCAGCAATTCGTCCCATACCCTTATACAAGCGGGTACTACGGTCAAACCTTCAGTGATGTCGGCGGAAGCCTCGGCGCAGGGTCCCATCTCGGCGCGCTCGGGGGCGGTTTCAGCGGCCATGCTGGGGGCTTCAGCGCTCCGAGCGGATTCAGATGATATAAAAACCGGTCTCCCACGGCCGGTTTTTTCTTACTTACAATGTATAACGGTCATTCCATTGATTCATTTCCTGCTCCGTATCGTAATCAGCCTTTGAAACCTCAACAATGATTAAACCGCATTGAGTCATTAAAAATTGTTTCAGTTCCTCAAACAGCTCGTCTTTTCCGCAAAAGATCGTTTCTATCCTGTCATTTTTATATGCAAATGCGTACTTCAAAAGCTAATTCCTCCCGCTGTCTTTCTATCAACTATTAACAAAATAAATAATAGAAATCAGATATTTTATCACTCAAGGGCGCCTTAAGTATCTTTATACATATATTTCTTACGGTAAATATTTCATTAAGTTTCATTTATATTAAAATTTCTTTACAATTTTCATTAAATACAGGACTTTTATTTCATAAAACAAAAAAACAAATACAAAAAAACCTCAAACCCATTGTCAGGGCTTGAGGTTTTTTATTATACGTCCCAGGAGAGATTCGAACTCCCGACCGACGGCTTAGAAGGCCGTTGCTCTATCCGGCTGAGCTACTGGGACATGAAAATCAAATCGTTCTGCTGATCATTTTACCATGATGTCAGCGAATTGACAATATGGTCATCCGATAAAAAAGGCCAGCGTCATCAGTTTTCACTCTGATGTCACCAGCTCTTTTTTTGTACGTCCCAGGAGAGATTCGAACTCCCGACCGACGGCTTAGAAGGCCGTTGCTCTATCCAGCTGAGCTACTGGGACAGGTTTTGCTTTATGTATCAGCGACAAGATTTATTATATACAGGTTCATATCATAAGTCAATATTTTTTTAGAAACTTTTGATGGGGAAGAAAGAAATCTCCCCCATCAAATGTTAAAAGCTGATTGTATTCCCCAAGTCCTTCAATTCCTGACCCGTTTCGTCGTAAAACGTCACAGTGCCTTCACTTTCTGTAAGAGTAAGAATGGCATAGCTTTTCACATTGCGGACTCTCGGAAGGCGAATGCTGCCAGGGTTAATCAAAAGCTTGCCCCGAAGCACTTCACTCCCGGCAATATGCGAGTGGCCGAAGCAGACGATATCCGCCCCAAGCTCTTCCGCCCGGTAAAAAACTGTTAAAAGTGACTGTTTAATGCCGTGAAGATGTCCGTGTACGGCTAGGATTTTCTTTGAACCGGCGTCCAGCAGGAGCTCCTCCTGAAACCCGCCGCCAAAGTCGCAATTTCCTTTCACCGTGTGATACGGCACAAGCGCGGGATGTGCGGCATCAAGCTCTGAATCACCGCAATGAATCATCAGATCCGCTTCGGCTTCGTGCCGCTTTGAGATCGTCTCCAATTCGTCTTCGAGGCCGTGACTGTCACTTATTATCAGCACTTTCATTGCATTACGCTCCCCCTTACGCGTCAAGCAGCTTTGACAGTTTCTTGAGCGCCTCCGCCCTGTGGCTGATTTTGTTTTTCTCAGCGCTTGTCAGCTGAGCCATTGTTTTATCTTTATCCTTTACAATAAAAATGGGATCATAGCCGAACCCGTTATCTCCTTCGGGTTCTTCTGCTATATATCCTTCAACATGACCTTCGACCGTTCTTGTTTCCTGCCCCGGCATGCTGACGGCAAGGGCGCAGCGGAAACGGGCCGTACGCTGCTCTTTTTCGATGCCTTTTAATTCTGACAGCACCTTGTCCATATTCGCCTTATCATCTTTTGCTTCGCCGGCATAACGGGCTGAATAAACGCCCGGTCTGCCTCCAAGGTTGTCTACTGATAAACCGGAGTCGTCTGCAATGACCATTTTGTTGACGGCTTTTGCCACGGCTTCCGCTTTTAAGATGGCGTTTTCTTCAAAGGTATGCCCGGTTTCCTCAATTTCTTCCGTAAATCCGATTTCCGCCAAAGAAGAGACGCTGTAGCCTTTCGGTTCGAGTATTTCCTTAAATTCTTTTACTTTTCCCGGATTGTGTGTCGCAATAATAGCTTCTTTCACGCTGATCAGGCCTCTCTTTCTTTATTTCAGTTCAGGCAATGTTTCTCCCAGCACTTCTTTTTGCTTTTGAATAAGCGTCTGGATTCCTTTTTCGGCAAGGCTTAACAGTCCGTTTAAATCTTCACGGGAGAATGTGGCTTCTTCGCCCGTCCCTTGAAGCTCTACAAAACGTCCGCTTCCCGTCATGATGATATTCATGTCGACTTCAGCCGTTGAATCCTCTTCATAATTCAGATCCAAAAGCAGACCTTCTTCTTTATCCATCCCGACAGAAATGGCCGCAAGATAATCTGTCACGGGAGAAGTTTTGATAACGCCGCTTTTTACGAGTTTTCCTGCCGCAATAGCCATTGCCAAGAAGGCGCCGGTAATGGAAGCCGTTCTTGTTCCGCCGTCCGCCTGAATGACGTCACAGTCGATCCAGATCGTCCGTTCGCCGAGCTTTTCCAAATCAACGACGGCCCGAAGCGCACGCCCGATCAGACGCTGGATTTCCATCGTTCTGCCGGAGACCTTTCCTTTTGAAGATTCTCTTATCGTTCTTTGATTCGTGGCGCGGGGAAGCATGCTGTATTCCGCTGTGATCCAGCCTTTTCCTCCTCCGCGCAAAAATGGCGGCACCCGGTCTTCCACAGATGCATTACAGATAACCTTTGTATTTCCCGCTGTAATTAAAACAGAGCCCTCCGGGTGAGTGATAAAATCCAAATCAAATGTGATAGGGCGCAGCTCATCGTGCTGTCTTCCGTCGTGTCTCATATTTTACCTCCGATTATATGTACATAAACCTTTTGTTCCGGATTGTGAATAAAGAAAGAGGCAGCCCGGATCGCTAACCTCTTTTTTACTAGTATATCAAAAATCACAAATTAAAAACTACCCGTATTCACTTGTGACGGTCTCGAAACGGGTTTTGAAAGGGATTCACCCTTTTCATTCACCAGTTCTGATTTTCCGTTTACTTTTATAGAAACACTTTTTATCGACGGCTGTTCGGTTAATGTGAGAACGATGCTGTCCAGCACGCCCGATGATACCATTTTTGTTTTTTCATCGGCGCTTCCGTAAATAGAGCTGTTAAAGTCAAGTGTAACCCGGCCGTCTTTTACTTCCGGCTTGCTGAGCAGCTTAACATCGTTATTAAAGTCCGTCAAAAGCCCGCTTGCTTTGCCCGGCCCGTCGGCGAGCTGTTCAACGGCAGCGGTGATGTCATTTGTTTCCGAATTGTCAATCCGCTTGGTGACAGGCACGTAATATTCGCTCGTCTCTGTTTCCGCCAGATAGTATACAGTCAGCGGATGGGTGTCTGTCAGATCATTCACTCCGGCGGTTTCAATATTAATTCCGTCTTTTCTGCTTAAGTCGCCCGTAATCGGCGTGCCGCCTACAGGCATTTCTTTCAGTTCATGCCCGTTCATTCTGATTTTGACTTTATCTATGGAGCTGAATTGGGTAAGCGTCCATGTAATCGATTGCAGGATTTTTTGTTCGTCTTCTTTTTTATAGTTTTTAAATTCCTTCGAAAAATCAGCGACGGCGGTACCGTCTTTTTTAATGTCAACATTTACCGTCGTATCCGCAGGAAGCACCGCTCTGAATCCGTTCGGCAGGATTTCTGAGACAGGCCCCCCCTGAACCAAATACTCAAGGGCCTGCTTTGCGGTTCCCTCACTGTTCGGAAGAGGCAGTGTCTGTGCTGCGACATAGCCGTTTTTATCAATCAGATACAGCTCTCTCATGACTGTATTGGCCGGCTGGTCGGCTTTTGACGTGCCGTTTTTTTCTGATTGCTTTGATTTTGCCTGTATCCCCGCTTCACCCTTTACATATGAAATGTCTTGAGGCGGGTCAATTTCCCCGGCTGTTTTATCGGATTGAAACAAACCGCATCCTGATAATACAAAAGCCGAAGTAAGACATGTTGCAGCAATGACTGCAGGTCCTTTTTTCAGCATACTTTTCCCTCCTAAGGCTGTTTGTACTATGATGTATACGAGCCCTGTCCGGGAAATAGACCGGGATGCGCAAAAAAACCCGCCGTAAACAGCGGGTTTTTTTGATTTATTTTCTGATCGGCTCTTGAAGGGAGATGCTCTCGACATGGCCGATTTCATGGCCAAACCAGTCTTCGGCAATTTTTGCGAAGCCGTTCCGCTCTCCCGTTGTAAGAAACTGATACTCCGGTGCACGATTCGATTGGTTTAACAAACCTTTATAAGACAAGATGGTGCTCACTTCTCTCGCCGTCTCGTCACCGGAGGAAATGATTTTCACATGATCTCCCATATAGTCCTGAATCGGTTCTTTCAAAATCGGATAATGCGTGCATCCCAGAATCAAGGTATCAATTGCTGTACCTTTTAAAGGCTCAAGCGATGCTTCGACCGCTTCCTCCGCCGATTCCTGCAGAAAACGTCCGCTTTCCACAAACGGCACCAGCAGCGGACAAGCCGTGTTCTCGACTTGAAGGTCTGCATTTAATCCGAGCAGCGCCTGCTCATACGCTCTGCTTTTAATGGTATTTATCGTGCCGATGACGCCGATATGCTGGTTTTTCGTCACCTTTATCGCCGTTCTCGCACCCGGCTGAATGACGCCGACAACCGGAATATCCGTTTTGCGCTGAATATCCTCCAAGGCAATGGCTGTGGCAGTATTACAAGCGATCACGAGCATTTTGATATGGTGGTTTTCCAGCAGGTAATCGGTCATTTCCCATGTGTATTGAAGAACTTCTTCTTCAGGACGCGGGCCGTACGGGCAGCGTTTTGTATCTCCCACATAGATGATATTTTCCTTCGGTAGCTGTCTCATGATTTCCTTAGCAACGGTTAACCCGCCAACCCCGGAATCAATGACTCCTATCGGCTGTTCCAACAAAATCGCCTCATTTTCTTTTCATTTCATGCTGCAGTTTCAATAATGATTTTTCGAAGACGGCTGTTTCTTCTTCGGAAAATGTCTCAAACATATCCCGCAAATATGCCTGCCTTTTTAAAATCACTTCCTGAATAATGCGCTCTCCTTCAGCGAGAAGATGAATTCTGACGACCCGTCTGTCAGCAGGGTCTTTCACCCGTTCGACAAGCTTATTTTTTTCCATGCGGTCTATCAGATCCGTCGTCGTGCTGCAAGCCAAATACATTTTGCCTGATAATTCGCCTATTGTCATATCCCCCAATTCATAAAGCCATTGAAGGCCTACGAATTGCGGCGGTGTAATTGCATATTGGTTAAGGATTTCTCGTCCTTTTTGTTTAATGATCGCAGCGATATGGCGGAGTGATTTTTCGATATCCGCAACATGCTCTACAGATTTTGATGTCATTTGTCCATCCCTCACTCAAGGATCTTTCTGGGCTATTCACGCTCCGTGTCTATTTTCCTTCTTTTTTTAAGAAAATGCAAGACTGACGGAGAAAAAGGAAAAGCCGGGATTTTCATCGCATGCCTATCACCCCGGGCGCCAACACAAATAACCGGCTCCTTCTCGTAAAGAAGGAAAACCGGCAAGAATCAGAGCTCTAGCTCACCCATTCTAAGAAGCTCGACAACAGCTTGCGAACGCCCTTTCACACCTAACTTCTGCATGGCATTTGAAATGTGATTCCGTACAGTTTTTTCACTGATAAATAGCTCGCTTGCAATTTCTTTTGTTGTCTTGTCTTGAACGAGCAATTCGAATACTTCTCTTTCTCTTTTGGTCAGCAGCGGCTTTGATTGAAAATCTTTCTCCTTCAAGTATTGTAACCCTCCTTGCTAAGGTGAGAGCGAATCTGAAACGAATGGGTTTATATAGTCAAGATATCATATGTAAAAGCCGCTTCGGAGGTGACGTCACTTAAAGAAATAGTTATCCGTTCAGGCGAGCAGAATGCCTTTCTCCCGCTCCGTCCAGCTGACCGCTTTTCCGCTTGTCTTTGATACTTGTACCATAACGACGGAACCGGTAAAGCACGGCAGGCCTGACTCGTTTTCTCCAAGGTAATGAAGGGTGACGGACGCATTTCCGACAGAGCTTGCTTTGACATAAATCCGCAGATTTTCATACGGCATCACCTGACGCATATAGTCACACTGCTGGCTTGCGACGACTGTCATCCTTTCCGCATTTTCCGCTTCCATGCCGCGCTGCTTAAAGTAGGCGATCCGGGCTTCTTCAAAATAGATGAAAGGGGTTACATTATTCATATGGCCGAACATATCCGTTTCTGAAAAGCGAACCGACACTTCAGTAAAGAAAGAAAACGACTGTCTCCATTCTTCAAACGGGATGTCAATGTATTGCGGTTGTTTCATCACCTTCAGCTCCTTATAAAAAACCTCTCCCGTGCGGAAGAGGCTCTTTTTCTTTATCTTATACTCTGTCGCTTCCGAAGAAATTGCGGAATGCTTGTAAGTTGGTATCTCTGTTCAAAGCAGCGATTGAAGTCGTGAGCGGAATGCCTTTCGGGCAGGATTGAACACAGTTTTGTGAATTCCCGCAATCTCCGAGACCGCCGTCTGTCATTAAAGCTTCTAAACGTTCGGACTTGTTCATCGCGCCCGTCGGGTGGGCGTTAAACAGACGCACTTGCGACATCGGGGCAGGCCCCATGAATTTCGATTTGCTGTTGACATTCGGGCAGGCTTCAAGGCAGACGCCGCAGGTCATGCATTTAGACAACTCATATGCCCACTGGCGGCGTTTTTCCGGCATTCTCGGTCCCGGTCCCAAATCGTAAGTCCCGTCAATCGGCACCCATGCTTTCACTTTTTTCAGTGAATCAAACATTCTGCTGCGGTCAACCTGAAGGTCACGGACAACCGGGAATGTTTTCATCGGCTTTAGACGGATCGGCTGTTCCAGCTTATCAATCAGCGCCGTACATGACTGGCGCGGTCTGCCGTTGATGACCATGGAGCAGGCGCCGCATACTTCCTCGAGACAGTTCATGTCCCATGCGACAGGAGTTGTTTTCTCACCTTTTGCATTCACGGGATTTCTGCGGATTTCCATCAGGGCGGAAATCACGTTCAGATTCGGGCGGTAATTGATTTCAAATTCTTCATCGTATGGCGCGCTTTCGGGCGTATCCTGGCGTGTAATGATAAACCGTATCTTTTTCTCACTCATGATTATTTCGCCACCTTCTTCTTCGAGTAGTCGCGTTTACGGGGCGCAATCAGTGATACATCGACATCCTGATATTCAAATTCCGGAGCTTCAAACGGACCGGCATGTTTAGCCATTGTCGTTTTGAGCCACTCATCGTCATTTCTTTCAGGGAAATCCGGTTTATAGTGCGCTCCCCGGCTTTCATTTCGGTTGTATGCGCCGAGCGTGATGACTCTGGCAAGCTGAAGCATATTGGAGAACTGGCGGGTGAACATCGCCCCTTGGTTGCTCCATTTTGTCGTATCATTAATATTGATTTTCTTAAAGCGTTCCATCAGCTCTTGGATTTTATCATCCGTTTTCAAAAGCTTGTCATTGTGGCGGACCACTGTTACGTTGGCCGTCATCCATTCTCCGAGTTCACGGTGAAGCACGTAGGCATTTTCATCGCCGTCCATCTTCATGATGTCTGCCCATTTTTCTTCTTCTTTTTTCACGTAGGAATCAAATAATGAAGAAGACAGATCTTCAGCCGATGTTTCAAGTCCGGCAACATATTTCACTGCATTCGGACCGGCAACCATTCCTCCGTAAATGGCGGAAAGCAGAGAGTTTGCCCCTAAACGGTTTCCTCCGTGCATTGAATAATCACATTCACCCGCCGCGAACAGTCCGCGGATGCTTGTCATCTGATCATAATCAACCCACAGGCCGCCCATTGAATAGTGAACGGCAGGGAAAATTTTCATCGGAAGCTTGCGCGGGTCATCACCCATGAATTTTTCATAGATTTCGATAATGCCGCCGAGCTTAACGTCAAGCTCTTTCGGATCTTTGTGCGAAAGATCGAGATACACCATGTTTTCTCCATTGATGCCGAGCTTCTGGTTCACGCACACGTCAAAGATTTCGCGTGTCGCAATATCCCGCGGCACGAGGTTTCCGTAAGCCGGATATTTTTCCTCGAGGAAGTACCAAGGTTTTCCGTCTTTGTACGTCCAGACTCTTCCGCCCTCGCCGCGCGCCGATTCACTCATCAGACGCAGTTTATCGTCTCCGGGAATGGCTGTCGGGTGAATTTGAATAAATTCGCCGTTAGCGTAGTAAGCGCCCTGCTGATAAACGATTGATGCGGCAGATCCCGTGTTGATCATGCTGTTTGTTGATTTGCCGAATACGATTCCGGGTCCTCCTGTCGCCATAATAACGGCGTCAGAACGGAATGACTCGATTTGCATATTGGTCAGATTTTGGGCTACGATACCGCGGCACGTGCGCTCATCGTCAAGAACGGCGCCGAGGAATTCCCAGCCTTCGTATTTTGTGACGAGACCCGCCACTTCATATCTGCGCACCTGCTCGTCCAGTGCGTAAAGAAGCTGCTGACCCGTCGTCGCTCCCGCGTATGCGGTTCTGTGATGCTGTGTACCCCCGAAACGGCGGAAGTCCAAGAGCCCTTCCGGCGTTCTGTTAAACATAACCCCCATGCGGTCCAATAAGTGGATAATGGACGGCGCCGCTTCACACATCGCTTTTACAGGCGGCTGGTTTGCTAAAAAGTCGCCTCCGTAAACCGTGTCATCAAAATGCTCAAACGGAGAGTCTCCTTCTCCTTTTGTGTTGACAGCTCCGTTTATCCCGCCCTGCGCGCAGACCGAGTGAGAGCGTTTGACCGGAACGATGGAAAACAATTTAACGGCCGTGCCTGATTCCGCTGCTTTAATTGTCGCCATGAGGCCGGCAAGACCCCCGCCGACTACGATAATGCTTGATTGACTCATGATAGCCCCTCTCCCTCTAGTAATCTAGTTCTCTTACACAAACGCAAAAATCGCTTTTAGACCCACGTATGAAAGCGCTAAAAATATAATCAGCGTCACGTAAGTCGAAATTCTTTGAGAACGCGGCGTGACCGTGATCCCCCATGTGACCGCAAAAGACCATAAGCCGTTTGAAAAGTGAAAAATGACTGATAAAACGCCTACAATATAAAATCCGAGCATAAACGGCGAGCTCAGAATATTCGCCATCATATCGAAGTTGACTTCAGCGCCCATCTGTGCGGCAATCCGCGTCTGCCACACATGCCAGCTGACGAAAATAAGGGTGAGAATACCGGTGACACGCTGAAGCACAAACATCCAGTTTCTGAAATAGCTGTAGTGGCCAGCGTTGTTTTTCGCAGTAAATGCTATGTACACACCGTAAACCGCATGATAAATTAAAGGTAAGAAAATAATAAAAATTTCTAACGCATACCTGAACGGCAGACTGTCCATAAAGCCGGCCGCCTTGTTAAACGCATCCGCTCCCCTTGCGGCAAATTGGTTGACGACTAAATGCTGGATCAAAAAGATGCCGACCGGAATCACACCGAGCAAGGAATGCAATCTTCGAAAATAAAACTCTCTGTTCCCAGACATTACTTTACCCCCTGTTTGATTTAAGTGCGAAATGTGCTAAAATCTCTGCCCCCACTTCGTTTCAATTGTAAGCACTTTATTAAAATTTATTGACAATTTCATTTTACTCCTCCCTCAAAAGGGCGTCAAGAAAACGTGTACATAAATTATAATTTTCGGAATTGATTATTTGACGTGAAAATTTTATTTTCCTGCAATACCTTTCTCACTTTTTTTCACGTGTTTTATAGGATCATCCTGTAATCCTCCCCCCTGTTTAAGCTATAATAAACGAAGGAGAGAGGGGAATACATAATATGAAGAATAATTATGAAGCAGCTTTAGAACCTTTAACTGAACTCGGCGTCAGCGCTTACGGCTACGAATTAATCCGGGAAATTGTGCTTCCGGATATCCTCGGCCCGGAGCATTCATCCATGATGTATTGGGCGGGGAAACGCCTCGCCCGCAAATTTCCTCTTCAATCATGGGAAGAAATCCCCGCCTTTTTTGAAAAAGCCGGCTGGGGAACTTTGACAAACACAGGATCAAAAAAGCAAGAGCTGGAATTTGAGCTGGAAGGACCGCTCGTATCCAGCAGGCTCAAACACCAGAAAGAGCCGTGTTTTCAGCTTGAAGCCGGTTTTATAGCCGAACAGATTCAATTGATGAACGATCAGATTGCAGAATCTTATGAACAGGTCAAAAAGAGAGCGGATAAAGTCGTCCTGACCGTGAAATGGGATATGAAGGACCCTGTATAATTGAAAAAAGGCGGTGACTCAAAAGTCCCGCCTTTTTGCCTGCCCGTTTATACGGCAGACGGCTGTTTAGAAAGCTCAAACGCATCATGAAGCGCTTCGACGGCTTTCACCATATCATTGTCACTGACCACCGCTGATACTTTTATTTCAGATGTGCTGACCATTTTGACTTGTACATTTTTTTCCGCCAGTACGGCAAACATGTCCGCGGCGACGCCGGGATTAGAGACCATGCCTGATCCGACAATGGATACTTTCGCCAGCTTTCTTTCAGTTTCGATTTTTTCATAGTCAAGCGCGTTTTTATATTCTTCAAGCACAGCGACCGTTTGCGCGGAATCTTCCGTTTTCACTGAGAAAGAAATGTCTGCTTCCCCATTGTCCGCTTGTGTCTGAATAATGATGTCGACGTTGATGTTTCGTTTCGCCAGCGCGGTGAAGATCGTTGAAAGTGTTGTCAGCCCGCTTGTCAGGCCCGTGACGGACACCCTTGTAATCTGGTCTTCAAATGCAATTCCTCTGACGATTAAATTTTGCTCCATTGATGATTCCTCCTCAATTAATGTTCCAGCTTCATGTTCCGTGCTTGACCGCACTTCCAAAGGCACTTGATAGTTTTTCGCGAACTCAACCGCCCGCGGATGAAGAACACCCGCTCCGAGATTTGCAAGCTCCAGCATTTCATCATAAGAAATTCCCGCCAGTTTTCTCGCTGACCGGACGTACCGCGGATCTGTCGTAAACACGCCCGGAACGTCCGTGTAAATGTCGCATTTATCCGCTTTTAAAGCTGCGGCAAGAGCGACCGCCGTCGTATCGGAACCGCCCCGCCCGAGCGTCGTGATGCCGCCGTCTTCGGTAACTCCCTGGAAACCGGCGACAACTGTAATCCTGCCTTCTGCAAGCTGCGCCTGAATTGCGGTGATATCAATATCCGTAATTCTCGCATTGCCGTGGACGGCCTCCGTGCGGACACCCGCCTGCCAGCCCGTATAAGAGACGGCGTCATATCCTTTTTCCTGAAGCGCCATGGCCAAAAGCGAAATCGTGACCTGCTCTCCCGTAGACAGAAGCATATCCATCTCGCGTCTGCTTGGCTCAGATGTAATTTCCGCCGCCAGATTGACGAGCGCGTCGGTTGATTTTCCCATTGCCGAAACGACGACAACGACGTCATGTCCTTTTTTCTTTTCAGCAATGGCGCGATTTGCGGCATTTTGAATTTTTTCGGCAGAGCCGACGGAAGTGCCTCCGAATTTTTGTACGATAAGACCCATACTAGACCACCCTTTACATTTTGGTTCGTGCGGGTGAGGAGAAAAGAGCGTTGTGTCCACAATAAAAAAAGCAATGAGAGGAATAGCTCTCATTGCTTTTTCATATCATTACGATTGATTATGAACAACGAGATAGCCCTCCAAGAAAATGAATTCTTGACAGCTTTACATTTATTTAATGCAAAGCCAGCAAAGCACACCGATGGGATGTGTTTCACTTCGGCGAACTCCCCTTTCAGCCTTTTTCGCAGAATCCATCATTCTCCAAAGGCATACTATTGAAGTTCGCACCTCTATCTTCACCATATAACACGATCTTATGAAATTAGTTCACATTCTAGCAGACTTTTCAGAAAAGCACAATACTATTTTTTCAATTTTTCAAACAGCAGCTGAGCGGCCGCAGCCGGCACACCGGCTTTTTTGATATCATCAAGACTTGCTTCCTTCATCTTTTTGACAGAACCGAAATGCTTTAAGAGCATTTTTTTGCGTTTTTCGCCGATCCCCGGGATATCATCCAATACGGATTGAAAGGCGCTTTTTCCCCGGATCTGTCTGTGAAAGCTGATCGCAAAACGGTGAACTTCATCCTGAATGCGCTGAAGCAGGTAAAATTCCTGGCTGTTCCGCTCCAGAAATACCGGTTCAAGCGGGTCGCCGATCAGAAGGTTGGATGTTCGGTGTTTATCATCTTTCGCCAATCCCGCTACCGGGACATCAAGGCCGAGCTCATTCTCGAGCACGTCGCGCGCCGCGTTAATCTGCCCTTTTCCGCCGTCAATGATGATTAAATCCGGCAGCGGAAGATTTTCGCGGAGCACCCTCGAATATCTTCTTCTGACGACTTCTCTCATTGATCCGTAATCGTCAGGCCCTGTTACGGTTTTGATTTTATATTTGCGGTATTCCTTTTTATTCGGTTTTCCGTCAATAAAGACAATCATGGCTGATACAGGGTTTGTGCCTTGAATATTGGAGTTGTCAAACGCTTCAATCCGGTGCGGCGTGTAAATGTTCAATGCTTCGCCGAGCCGTTCGGCTGCTCCGATTGACCGTTCCTCATCCCGCTCGATTAATGAGAACTTTTCCCGCAGGGCGATTTTCGCATTTTTGTGAGCAAGCAGAAGCAGTTCTTTTTTCGGGCCTTTTTTCGGCTGATGCACGGCGGTTTCCAAAAGCTCGCTGATCATGTCTCTGTCAACGCTGTCAGGCACCAGAATTTCCTTAGGCAGAAAGTGATTGTTTTTCGAATAGAACTGGCCGATGAAGGTCAGAAATTCTTCATCCGCTTCCTGGTACATTGGAAACATGCTGACATCGCGTTCGATCAGCTTTCCTTGGCGTATGAAAAAGACTTGGACGCACATCCAGCCTTTATCGTACGCATAAGCGAACACATCGCGGTCCAGAAGGTCATTCATGGTCATTTTCTGCTTTTCCATCGTCGATTCGATGTAAGCAAGCTGATCGCGGAATTCTTTAGCCCGTTCAAATTCAAGCTTTTCCGCCGCCTCTGCCATTTTCTCTTCAAGCTCTTTTTTGACCTCGTTATGCCCTCCCTTTAAAAAGCGGGTGATGTCTTCCACAAGCTCGCGGTTTGTCTCCTCGGAAATATCCTTTACACATGGAGCGAGGCATTGTCCGAGATGGTAATAGAGACAGACACGGTCCGGAAGATTCGAGCACTTCCTGAGCGGATAAAGGCGGTCCAGCAGTTTTTTCGTTTCCCGCGCCGCCTGTACATTCGGGTACGGGCCGAAATAGCGCCCTTTGTCTTTTTTGACATTGCGGGTGACAATAAGCCGCGGATGGCGTTCATGGGTGATTTTAATAAAGGGATAGGTTTTATCATCTTTCAGCATGACATTGTATTTCGGATCGTATTTTTTAATCAGATTCATTTCCAAAATAAGCGCTTCAAGATTGGAGGAAGTCACGATATATTCAAAGTCCTCAATCTCCGTCACAAGCCTTTGGGTTTTTGCATCATGAGAACCGGTGAAATAGGATCTCACCCTGTTTTTCAGCACTTTCGCTTTCCCCACGTAGATGACTGTTTTCTGACGGTCTTTCATTAAATAACAGCCCGGCTGATCGGGAAGGAGGGCCAGCTTTTCTTTCAGTTGTTTATTCATACGTTACCCTTCCTTACATTCATTTCTTGTGTCCATTCAGTGTATCACGAACATTTGTTTTTCTCCATTCTCAGCTTTTGGAAGATCAAAAAAGGCGATCCCTTTTAAAGGAATCGCCCTGCCGTAGCCGTAACGGAAACTTTCGGCTTACAGATGTTTGTTTACAAGCTCTTCAAGGGCTTCTTTCGGTTTGAAGCCGACAGATGTTTCAACCACTTCTCCGTCTTTTAACACAAGAAGTGTCGGGATGCTCATGACGCCGTATTTACCGGCAGTTTCTTGGTTTTCATCCACGTCGATTTTGACGATTTTCAGTTTGTCTCCCATTTCTTGATCAAGCTCTTCAAGAACGGGCGCGATCATTTTACAAGGTCCGCACCAAGGAGCCCAGAAATCAGCTAATACGACACCTTCACTTGTTTCAGCTGAGAACGATTGATCAGTTGCTTTTACGATAGCCATTTGTTATTCCTCCAATGTCAAATGATGATTTTTAGTATAGCATCTCCCATTCGTTCATGCTAATTTAATGCTTATATTATTTTCTCCCGAACCCGCCGAAAATAATCTTATTTATAGAATGTATGATAACCGGTCAGCAGGCGTTCAAAACTTAAGATGGACCCGCCGGCAGCGTGATTAATACAACCGCCATCGGAGGAAGCTCCGCCTCCAGGTTTCCGCCCTTCTGCGTAAACCCGGAAAACGGCTTCGGTTTGACGTTTTCCGGGCTGCTGAATGTATTGCGGGCATTCATTTTTTCAGCATGCAGAATCGTCGCGGAAGGCTTCCCTGTCTTTTTCATGCCCCGCAGTTCAATCTTCACGTCAGCTTTGTGCAAATGATCGATATTGCAAATGCTGATATGTATGCCGCCGTTTTTCTGTTTGGACGCCGAAATGCTGACTTGCGGGAGCCGGCCGTCTTTCCATTCGTATTCGGCCGCTTTTGTTTCTGCGGCCAAAAGAGAAGCGTCCTGATGAACCTTAAACATATCAAACACATGATATGTCGGCGTCAGCAGCATATTTTTCCCTTCTGTCAGGATCATTGCCTGAAGGACGTTGACGGTTTGCGCGATATTGGCCATCTGCACACGGTCTGCGTGCTGATGAAAAATGTGAAAATGTGTGGCGGCGACAAGCGCGTCGCGGATCGTATTTTGCTGATACAAAAAGCCCGGATTCGTGCCAGGCTCAGGATCAAGCCATGTGCCCCATTCATCAATGATCAGACCGACTCTTTTTTCCGGATCGTACTGATCCATAATGGCGCTGTGCCTTGTAATCAATTCATCCATATGAGCCGCTTTTTTCATCGTGATGAACCATTCATCTTCCGTAAATTCGGTCGCTGACCCTTTTCCCTTCCAGAAGTCGCCCGGTATTGTGTAATAATGCAGGCTCAGCCCGTCCATGAGATCAGCGGCTTTTTTCATTAAGGTTTCTGTCCAGCGGTAATCATCGACATTCGCACCGCCGGCAATTTTATAGATTTCATTCCCGCTGTAATTGCGGACATAGGTTTGAAAGTGCCGGTAAAGATCGGCATAATACTCAGGATGCATGTTTCCGCCGCAGCCCCAGTTCTCATTTCCTATACCGAAATATTTCAGCTTCCACGGTTTTTCCCGCCCGTTTTCCTTTCTCCAGTCGGACATCGGCGTGCCCGCTTCAAACGTCATGTATTCAATCCAATCAGCCAGCTCCTTAACCGTTCCGCTGCCGACGTTTCCGGCGATGTACGGTTCGCAGCCGAGCAGTTCACAAAGCATCATAAATTCGTGCGTGCCGAATTCATTGGAATCAATCGTTCCGCCCCAATGGGTATTCAGCATGGTTTTTCGTTCCCCTACGCCGTTTGCCCAATGATATTCATCAGCAAAACAGCCGCCGGGCCATCTGAGAACGGGAATCTGGAGCTGTTTGAGGGCGGAGGCGACATCCGCCCTGATTCCGCCGGTATTCGGAATATCGGAATCTTTTCCGACCCAGATGCCCTCATATATGCCTCTTCCTAAGTGTTCCGCGAAATGTCCGTATATGTTTTTGTTAATGGTTCCCCGTGTGATATCCGTTTGAATGACTGCCGTATTGTGAGACATACTTGATCATTCCTTTCCCCTTAATAAGAATGAAAGCACTACAGCCAATCTATGTATCTGGGATGTATGTATGCTGAAAGGATAAGTTTGTAAGCGCTTTACAGAAAGCTTATTATATTGGTTCGTACATGTCAATCTGTTATTTTACCAATACATAATTTGTACGAATCAATCATCACAAGCCAAAACCCTCTGACAAATGAAGCCAGAGGGTTTTGGTTATGAATGAATATTGGCCTTTTTAAATTCCTGAGTCAGGAGCGGAACCACTTCGAACAAATCGCCGACAATTCCGTAGTCCGCTATTTTGAATATTTCCGCTTCCGGGTCTTTGTTGATGGCAACGATCACTTTACTGTTTGACATCCCCGCCAAGTGCTGAATCGCTCCGGAAATCCCGCAGGCAATATACAAATCCGGTGTAACGACTTTCCCCGTTTGGCCGATTTGAAGAGAATAGTCGCAATAATCCGCGTCACACGCGCCGCGCGAAGCGCCCACCGCTGCTCCCAGCACTTCGGCAAGTTCTTTTAACGGTTCAAACCCATCTTTACTTTTTACCCCGCGACCGCCCGCAACGATGATTTTCGCTTCTGATAAATCCACGCCGTCCGCTGTTTTTTTAACTACTTCTTCAATGACCGTCCGCAAATCTGCCGGCGGGACCGCAAGCTCTTCAATATCACCCGTGCGGCTTGCATCTCTTTCTAATGCCTGAATGTTATTCGGACGGATTGTCGCCAAGATGAAAGGATCGGTTGAAATCACCTGTTCAAAGGCTTTGCCGGAATAGATCGGTCTTGTAAATACGATGTTGTCTCCGGTAACGCTTACATCCGTGCTGTCTGAAATCAATCCCGTTTCAAATCGTGCCGCAAGCTTCGGTGACAAATCTTTTCCCATAGAAGTATGGCCGAAAATAACCGTATCGGGCTTTTCATTTTCGATCAGATCTCCGAGGACCGCGGCATATCCGTCTGCCGTATACTGAGAAAGTCCCGCTGCATCGGCCGTAAATACTTTATCGGCGCCGTACTGAATGAGTTCTGATGCTGCATCAGCCGCGCCTTTTCCCAACAGCACCCCGATGACATCTCCTCCGCCGGAAATGGTTTTGCCTGCGGCTATGGCTTCAAAGGTGACGTTCCGTAAGGCGCCGTCACGAATTTCTCCGAGTACGATCACTTTTTTTCCCATTCTGACATCCCCCAGTTTCTTTAATATCGGTTTATACGACTTTGGCTTCTTTTCTCAGCAGTGAGACAAGCTCCTTCGCCTGCTGAGCGGCTTCTCCTTCGATCAGTTTGCCCGCTTCTTTTTGCGGCGGGAGAAAACGTTCGATCGTTTTGAGTTTCGGTGCAGCATCATCTTCATCAATGTCGAGGTCATCGAGCTCAAGCTCTTCCAGCGGTTTTTTCTTCGCCTTCATAATGCCCGGAAGCGACGGATAGCGCGGCTCGTTTAAGCCTTGCTGTGCCGTGATGACTAAAGGAAGTGAGGTTTTAATGACTTCGGTATCCCCTTCGTTGTCTTTCTCTGCCACAGCTTCATCGCCGCTGATTGTCAGTTTTGTAATCGTTGTGACGCAAGGAATGTTCAACAGTTCGGCAAGCCTTGGCGCCACTTGGCCGGAACCGCCGTCAATCGCGACATTTCCGCCGAGAATCAGATCATATTCCCGGTCCTTGAAATAGTGATATAAGATCGTGGAAATGGAGTATTGGTCGGGATCGCTCAGGTCATCCTCAATATTGATTAATACCGCCTGGTCGCACCCCATCGCAAGAGCGGTGCGGAGTTCTTTCTCCGCATCTTCTCCGCCGACGGTTACGGCGGTAACAGTTCCGCCATGCTCTTCTTTCAGCTGAATCGCTTCTTCAATGGCGTATTCATCATACGGATTAATGATAAACTCGGCTCCGTCTTCCTGAATCTTTCCTGCTTCAATGACGATTTTCTCTTCTGTGTCAAACGTCCGTTTCATCAGTACAAATAGATTCATATTCTTATCCCCTTTATCTTCGCCCACCGAATTGAGGCTTTCTTTTTTCGAGAAATGCCTGAATGCCTTCTTTTGCGTCTTCTGATGCAAATGCTTCCCCAAAGCGCTTTGCTTCGAGCTTTAAGCCGCCGTCATAAGAATAGACTTTGTTTGAATAAAGAAGCTCAAGCAGGGAAGCCATCGACTGCGGGCTTTTTTCCGCAAACTTGCCCGCTAGCGTTTTCGCCTTTTCCAGCAGCTCCTCTTCATTTTCGGCGCCTATTGTGACAAGCCCGAGGCTGAGCGCTTCTTCTCCGGTCACAGGTTCTGAAGTGCCGATCATCTCAAGCGCTTTCGCCGTGCCGACGTACCGGGGCAGGCGCTGCGTCCCGGCAAAGCCCGGAATAATGCCGAGATTCAGCTCGGGCAGGCCGAGCTTTGCATCCAATGTGGCGATTCTGATATGGCAGGCCATGGCAAGCTCCAGACCGCCGCCGAGCGCAGCGCCGTGAATCGCCGCGATAACGGGCTTCGGAAACCCTTCAATTCTTTCCATCAGCTGCTGGCCTTTATCCGCCATGGCAGAGGATTGCTCAAGATCATCAAGCGACGTAAATTCCTTTATATCGGCGCCCGCCGAAAAAAATTTTCCCTCACCGCGAATGATGATGCTTCTGACGCTGTCATCTGTTTCACACCGGTCGAACAGACCGGATAATTCAGCTAAAACCGCACCGGACAGCGCGTTGGCCGGCTGATGATTGATGGTGATCACCGCGACAGATTGTTCAACCGCCACTGAAAGGCTGTTCATCCGTCAACCCCCTTTAGTTTTGATGAATCCCTGACACCAACAGTTCCAATACCTTGTCTGACAAATCCGGAAGATCATATTTCTGATCGTTCATCACCCATGTTGTCACTGTTTCATCTATCGTCCCGAATATCATCTGCCGGGCGAGGCGGACGTCGAGATTGTCTTTCCATTCGCCCGACTCGATTCCTTCGGTCAAAATGGTGTCCAGCATGTTTAAATAACCTTTTAAAATATCATTGATTTTCAGGCGCAGCTTGATATTCGACTGTCTGAGCTCAAGCTGGGTCACAATCGCGAGGTGGCGGTCATTGCCGAGCAGTGTGAAGTGCTGCTTAATGACGAGAGCGAGTTTTTCTTTTGCCGTCGTTTTTTCTTTTACTTCTTCTTCCATGCGTTCAATGAACTGGCCCATCTTTTCTTTAAAAAGAGAAATGAGTATATCCTCTTTGTTTTTGAAATATAAATAGATGGTGCCGTCCGCAACGCCGGCCTGCTTGGCGATTTTGGACACCTGTGATTGGTGATAGCCGTTTTCCGCTATGACTTCTACTGCTGCATCAATAATCTGCATATACTTTGGCCGTTTTTGGTTCAATGTCATCGTTCCTTCCTTCAATAAATGAATGACTATTCATTCATAACTTCATGATAAAAAGGATTCCCGGTTTTGTCAAGTTTTTCTTTTAAGGCACCTTGTTTTCATGAGCAGCATCTTCCTCTTCGACGAGACGCCTTCTTAATATCTTTCCGACGGCCGTTTTCGGAAGCTCTTTTCTGAATTCGTACAGCTTCGGGACTTTGTACGGCGCAAGCCGCTCTCTGGCAAACGCATCAAGCTCATCGGCATCCGCTTCGGCGCCTTTTTTCAAAACGACAAATGCTTTCACCGTCTCCCCTCTGTAGGAATCAGGCACGCCCGCTACGACGATTTCCTGAACGGCTTCATGCTCATACAGCGCCTCTTCCACCTCACGAGGGTAAATGTTGTATCCCCCGGCAATGATGATGTCTTTTTTTCTGTCGGCGATGTAGAAAAATCCTTCCTCATCCATATATCCCATGTCCCCGGTAAACAGCCAGCCGTCTCTGATGACACGGGCCGTCTCCTCCTGCTTGTTCCAATAGCCTTTCATAACCTGCGGGCCTTTTACGATCAGCTCGCCGTGTTCATACGGCTCCGCAAGCCCGCCTTTTTCTTCTGAATAGATTCCGGCGTCGGTATTGGGCCAGGGACAGCCAATGCTGCCGGGCTTATTTTTTCCCCAGATGAAATTTGAATGGGTCACCGGTGATGCTTCGGATAATCCGTAGCCTTCCACAAGCTTTCCGCCGGTCACTTTTTCAAATTTCTGTTTGACTTCGACCGGGAGCGCCGCTGAACCGCTCGGACAGCTTTTTATGGAGGACAAATCATATTGATTCAGTTCCGGATGATGCAAAAGCCCGATGTAAATCGTCGGAGCTCCCGGAAAAACTGTCGGCTTTTGCCTGTCGATTGTTTTCAGGGTATCCAAAGGATTGAATTTAGGAAGCAGAATCATTTCACACCCCTGCATGATGGAGAAATTCAGCACGGCGGTTAATCCGTACACATGAAAAAAAGGTACGATGCCGAGCACTTTTTCGGCTCCCTTTTTCATTTTGTACATCCAGGCGGCGCCCATTTCTGTATTGGCCTGAATGTTTTTGTGCGTGAGCATGACGCCTTTCGGATAGCCGGTTGTTCCGCCCGTGTATTGAAGCACGGCGATGTCATGCTCAGGATCAATATCAAATTCCTCCGCCTTCTCCGCTTTTTCATGTTTTAAAATGTCCGCTAAGCTGTGAATCTGTTCATGTCCGTCATAATCGATATGCACTTGTTTTTTTTGCGTGAGTGTATAAAGCATATTTTTCGGAAACGGCAAAAAGTCTTTGATACTGGTTGTAATAATGCGTTCAACAATTGACAACGTTTTCATTTTTATCACCTTCGGAAACAGCATATCGAGGGTGATGATCACGCGCGGCGAACTGTCTTGCAGCTGATACTCAAGCTCGTGTTCCGTGTAGAGAGGATTGGTCTGAACGACTATGCCCCCGGCAAACAATACGCCGTAAAATGCGATGACCGACTGCGGACAATTGGGCAGCATAATGGCGGCTCTGTCGCCTTTTTTCAGGCCTGTTTTGCGTAAAAAAGCGGCTAGCTTTAATGAATCTGTGAGAACGTCTTGGAATGTGAGTTTTTTTCCGAGAAAATAAATGGCGGTATGGTTCGGGAATTGAGCTGCGGAGTTTGTCAGATTGGATGGCAGGGTTTGACCGGTAAATTCAAGCTCATGCGGAATCTCTTCGGGATATTGAGAAAGCCATGGCTTTTCAGACTGCATAAAACCTCTCCCTTCTGTTTTCCTATACGCTATTATTATAGCAGAAGGCTGATTGGAATTGGAAAGCGTTTCATGTGATTTTTCGAGTTCAGGAGGTGTTGAGTTTGCTGGAAACACTGTATTTTGAAGAGGGAGTTCCTATCCTGCGCCAGCTGCCGAAGCCGTTTACTTCAGCCGCCTTTTTGCTTCATCCCTTTGTCCGAATGCCGGATGGGTGGGAAGCGCAAAAGCGCAAGCGGCCTTTTGAGCATATCTATCCGAGTGATGAAGAAATCCTTTCGATGGGCAGACCCGTTTCCTGGAAAACCGTCATGACCATTTGCGGACTGCGCTCTGAAAAAGAGATGGCGCTTGCGCTTATGACTGCTGTCACGGCACTGCGGGATGAATATGCCCGGCCTGAATCCGCCGAGCTGTTAAATCGGCTTCATCATCCCGATCTGTACTTGCCGAGCGATGATGTCACTTCGCCATTTTTGATACCGGGACTCTTGGACGTGTTTCGTTCAAAAGGCATTGAGCGCTGCACTTTTTATGAGCCGATCGAAGCGGAAGGCCTATTTTCGCTCAAGCAAATGTCGCCTTCGGATGTATGCGGACTGCTGCAGGCTGACATGATGATTGCCGAGGTAAAGCGGCGCGCTGCTTTTATGAGTGTGTACGATTCTTTCACAACACTCTTTCTCATGGAGGATCAAGACATGCTGTCTGTTATCCGCGCCATGAATTGGGAAGCCGTCATTTGCTCTGATACGATGTGCATCAATTGGTATTCTCAATAAAAAAGACTGCCGATTTCAATTCGGCAGCCCTTTTTCAGTATTAAGATGTCATGACCAGATAAATAAGTCCGATGAACAGAAAAATTCCCGCTGCCGACAGCAGCACTTTCGCAAGCTTCTCCATTTTTCCCCGTCCCCTTAAATCCCGGCGGCCACCACAAATGACAGGCCGACTGAGATGACAAATGAAATAAAGCCGACAGCTCTGTTATCTTTTTCAATTTCTTTATCAATTTTAAACCGGGGCGTCAGAAATTCAAAGATAAAATAGCTGATTAAAAGCATAATAAATCCGTATACGCCCCAGCCGATCATTTGCAAAAGCGAATTATGCTGGGCGATGCTGTGCTGAAAGACATTCGCGATACCGAGAATTTTCCCTCCGGTCGCCATTGCCACCGCAAGATTGCCTTTTTGGATTTCCACCCAGTTTTTATAGGATGTCACCAATTCAAACACGGTCAGAAAAATGACGAGACACAAGACGGCCACACTGTAATAAGCCGCGATTTCAACAAGCTCATTTTCCCAAAAAGCATTCATGACGTTTTCTCCCTTTTTATTTTAGTTCGACAATCGTTACGCCTGATCCTCCTTCTCCCGCTTCCCCGAACCGCGCGCTTTTCACGCTGCGGTGGTTTTTCAGAAGATCCTGCACCCCTTTGCGAAGGGCGCCCGTGCCTTTTCCGTGAATGATGGACACTCTCGGGTAGCCGGCAAGCACCGCGTCATCTAAATATTTTTCGACGCGGCTGAGGGCATTTTCGTAACGCTCTCCCCTGAGGTCAAGTTCAAGGGATACGTGATAATCCTTCCCTTTTACGGCGGTGATTGCTTTTTCTTTTTTCGGTTCAGGAGCCGATTTGAGAAACTCGAGATCTTTTTCCTTCACCTTCATTTTGAGGATGCCGATTTGGACGTTCCATTCTTTCTCGCCGGTTTTTTCAAGCAGCGCCCCTTTTTGTCCGAATGTGAGCACCTTTACTTCGTCGCCCGGCTTCAGCTCGCGTTTTTTCTCTGTTTTTCTTTCCGGCTGCTTTGATTTTTCAAAAGCCGGCATCGCGTCTCCGAGACGTTTTTTGGCATCAATCAGCTCGTGTTCCTTAAAGGATCTGTGTTCTTGCTTGATGGACCGGAGCTCGCGGATGATCTGTTCGGCTTCATTTGCGGCGGCTTCCAGTTTTTCCGCCGCTTTTTGTTCGGCTTCTTCCATCATTTTATCTTTTTGGGCGTTCAGCTCAATGATTTGCTGCTGAAGCTCTTTATGCAGTTTTTCTGCTTCTTTTCTGATTGATTCGGTTTCAGAAAGCTCTTCATCCGCTCTTTTTTTGCTTTTTTCAAGCGATGCGATCATCAGATCGACTTCGTTGTGTTCGGCGGTCATTTCTGACTTCGCCTGGCCGATGATATGCTCCGGCAGGCCGAGGCGTCTTGAAATTTCAAATGCGTTGCTTCGGCCTGGTACTCCGATCAGGAGCTTATAGGTAGGCGAAAGTGTTTCAATGTCAAATTCAACGCTGGCGTTCATGACGCCTTGCCGGTTATATCCGTATGCTTTCAGTTCCGGATAATGGGTTGTCGCAAGCACTCTGGCGTTTGTCCGGTGGACTTCGTCAAGAATGCTCATGGCAAGCGCCGCCCCTTCCTGCGGGTCTGTTCCGGCACCGAGTTCATCAAACAGCACAAGGCTGTTTTCAGACACTTCTTTTAAAATACTGACGATATTGACCATGTGGGATGAGAACGTACTCAGACTTTGTTCGATCGACTGTTCATCTCCGATATCGGCAAACACATTGTCAAATACGGCGGCTTCTGATCCCTCATCAGCCGGTATGTGCAATCCTGCCTGCGCCATTATCGTCAGCAGCCCGAGTGTTTTTAACGTAACGGTTTTACCGCCCGTATTCGGGCCCGTGATGACGATCGTTGAATAATCTCCGCCCAGTTCAATATCATTGGCAACGACTTGATCTTGGGGCAGCAGCGGATGGCGCGCTTTTTTGAGACGGATAAAGCCGTCTCCGTTCATGAATGGTTTTGTCGCCTTCATCGCTTTTGCGTACCTCGCTTTAGCGAAGATGAAATCCAATGTCTGCAGCACTTCTACATTTTTAGCGATTTCATGTGTGTGTTCAGCCGTATGCTCCGTCAGCATCCGGAGAATCCGTTCGATTTCCTGTTTTTCTTTTACCTTCGCCTGCTGAAGCGAGTTGTTCATATCTACGATCGCCTGCGGTTCAATAAAAAGTGTCGCACCGGATGAAGATGTATCGTGAACAATTCCGCCGTAGCTTGATCTGTATTCTTGTTTGACCGGAATGACAAAGCGGTCATTCCGGATCGTAACGATGGTGTCAGACAGCATTTTTGAAGCGGAAGATGAACGCAGCATCGATTCAAGACGGTCTCTCACTCTTGATTCAAGCGTCCTGAGCTGCGTCCGGATTCCTCTTAGGGCGGGGGATGCATGATCAAGCACTTCGCCGTGATCATCAATGCAGGAGTTAATCTCCCTTTCCAAATCGCCCAATGTAATCAGTTCTTCTGCATGGGCCTGTATCAGCGGAATGCTGACGCCGTCTTCTGTCATTTGGCTGATAAAGTGCTTCATTTGTTTAACGGCATACAGCAGCCCGGACAATTCGGTAAATTCCGCCGGAGTCAGCACACTGCCGATTTCCGCCCGCCGCAAAGCCGACCTTATATCGGTCAGCCCGCCGAACGGAGCATGGCCTCTTAAGCGCATGACCGCGGATGCTTCTTCGACTTCATCCAGCTGTTTTTGGATGTCGGCGAGATCCGTCAAAGGCTTCAGCTGCAGAAGCTTTTCCCGGCCGAGCGATGAGGCGGCATGTGCGGTAATCTGTTCTTTTACTTTATGAAATTCAAGTGATGATAACACTTTTTGCTGCACGGTTTTATGGTCCTCCTTACTTAATCATTGCGCGTCAGAAATGCTTTGACCTCATGTAACGGCCGGGCGTTTAACACATGCTTTGTTTCAGTCCAGCCTTTGCGCGCAGCGGTCACGCCCGTTTTCATGTCATCGAGCATCTCTATATTATGGGCATCCGTATTAATGACCAAAGTCACGCCTTTTTCGTTTGCTTTGATCAGATGCTCAGTCCGTAAATCGAGACGCGCGGGGTTTGCATTCAGCTCAAGCGCCGTATTTGTTTTTGCTGCGAGCTCAATCAGCATGTCGATGTCGACTTCATAGCCGGCCCGTCTGCCGATCAGGCGGCCCGTCGGGTGGGCGATAATGTCCACGTGCTTATTCGTCAGCGCCTGTTCAAGCCGTTTCATAATGACATGCTCCGGCTGGCTGAAGCTTGAATGAATAGATGCGATGACAAGATCCATTTCAGACAGAACACTGTCATCATAATCAAGCGAACCGTCGGGGAGAATGTCCATTTCTACGCCTTTAAAAATATGAAAGTTTTCAAACTCAGCGTTTAACGCGTCAATTTCTTCCGCTTGTTTTCTGAGCCGTTCGGCCGTTAACCCGTTGGCTACCTTTAAATATTGGGAATGGTCGGTGATCGCCATGTACTGATAGCCTTTTGCCATACACGCTTCTGCCATTTCCCTGATGGAAAAAGCGCCGTCACTCCAGGCTGAGTGCATGTGGAGATCGCCTTTTATCGCTTTATGCTCCACAAGGTCCGTTTCTTCCTGATACGTGTCGACCTCCTGCCCGCTTTCTCTGAGCTCCGGAGGAATAAACGGCAGACCGAAGTGGGCGTAAAAGGCTTCTTCACTCGGAAACGTTTTGACTTCTCCCGTTTCTATGGTTTCTACCCCGTATTCGCTTATCCGTTCGCCTCGCTCTTTCGCCAGCTGGCGCATCTTAATGTTGTGATCTTTAGAGCCGGTAAAATGGTGCAGTGTGGTCGCAAACTGCTCCTCTGTCACAAGCCGGAAATCCACACTCGTCTCATATTCAAAGGTCAGGATAACAGATACTTTTGTATCCCCGCTAGCTATCACGTCTTTTACGTTCGGCAGGGACAGAAGCTGATCTCTGACAGCCTCCGGATGATCTGTAGCGATAATGTAATCGAGATCTTTAACAGTCTCCCGCGCTCTTCTGAGACTGCCGGCCCGGGAATATTTCTGAATATCCGTCAGCCGGTCCAAATGTTCTTCAATTACTGAAGCAATGCCGAGCGCATAGCCGATCGGAAAACGTTCCGGCTGTTTTCCGGCTTCTCCGAGAGCTTGAAGGATTTTCTCCTCCGTTTTTTTTCCGAAACCGGCGAGCCCTTGCACCTTTTGCTGCTCGCATGCTTCTTTCAGCGATTCCGCGTCATGAACGCCAAGCTCCTGATACAGTTTGGCGATTTTTTTGCCGCCTAGGCCCGGAAGCTTCAAAAGAGGAACCAAGCCTTCCGGGACTTCTTTCTGCAATTGGAGAAGCGTGCTGGACACACCTTCCTGCATATATTCACGAATGACGCCGTAGGTGCCTTTTCCGATTCCGGATAAAGACATCATGTCGTCGATTTCCGACAGGCTGCGGTCATCCTGCTCAAGCGCCGCTGCCGCTTTTCGGAAGGCTGATATTTTAAACGGGTTGTCCCCTTTCAGTTCCATATAGACCGCAATCGTTTCAAGCAGCCTGATGATATCTTTTTTATGCATACTGTTAACCCCCAGTCGTTTCCTGCTTTTCATCATACAAATTTTTCTTCTCCGGCACAACTGACGCAGAGCTTGAAAAAAACTTCTCCGGTCAAGAGAAGTTTTTTATGCCCCGTACTGGGCCCACAGTTCTTGCAGGAGCCCAGACAGATACGGCGTATGATGCGTGATGATATTTGCAAGCGTCGATTGTGCGAGCATATCCTGAAGCGCGCTTACCGGCAGTACGGATGCGACGTATAACAGGATAAACGCAAATAAATAGACTTCCAGAAACCCGAGCACCCCGCCAAGCAGTTTGTTGATCTGTTTAATGACCGGAATGCTTGCGATGATATTAAGCGCCGCTCCGATAATCCGAAGCAGAACCTTTGCAATGATAAACAAAATGACAAACGCGATCGCGTTGTAATAAGCCGTCTCTACGTTTCCTTTAATAAAAGAAAGAGCCGTCTGCCCGCCGGAAAAATCAGGCGCGGGTATAAAACTTAAATGCGGGGCCAGATTTTTGTAAAAAAGCGCCGCAAACGCAATCGAGAGGATGAAACTCGTTAAATATATAAATTGGAGGATAAATCCTCTTTTCAATCCAAGCAATGTGCCCATCAAGAGCAAAACTAAGATGATGATATCTATCATATGGTGTTCATTCCTTTTCTTTAAGCTGCCGCTCCAGTAATTCATATTTTTCTTGCAGTTTCATATAATCATGCACGACATTGACCGCAGTCAAAACAGCGAGCTTATTTATATCAAGATATGGATTTTTCTCATTGATTTCTCTCATTTTATCATCAACCATTCCGGCCACATGACGCATGTGCGCTTTGCTTTCTTCCCCGATAATGGTGAAGTGCTGGCCGTAAATGTTTACTGTCGTTTTGGTTTTTTTGCCGTCAGACAACGTTTCTCCTCCATTCCGCGAGAATCCTAGTTCCTATCATACCACGATTATCGATTGAATGGAAAGACGAGCCTCAGGCTGTTATGATACACTGGTATATACAGTGAAAAGTGCCAAAAAAGGAGATTATATCGTGTCCCATTCTGTTATAAAAGTATCCGCTTCCGCTATAGAACAAATGAAACAATCCTATGCCGGCTCCCTTACTCCGGCCGTTCCGCAGGGCGCCGTCTTCCAGGCTAAGCCGCCGGGCTGTACCATTACAGCCTACCGTTCGGGCAAGGTTCTCTTTCAAGGAAAAAACGCCGGCACAGAAGCGGCCCGCTGGGGAACGGCTGAGGCGCCGAAAGCAAAGAAAACCGTCAAAAAAGCGGCCGACCCGCTCTACGCTCCCCCGGCGGGCATTGCGTCCATGTCGGTAATCGGCTCAGATGAGGTCGGAACAGGCGATTACTTCGGACCGATAACGGTTGCCTGCGCCTATGCCGACAAAACAAAGCTTTCTTTAATGAAAGAACTGGGCGTGAAGGATTCAAAAGATTTAAAAGATCCGCAGATTATTGAAATCGCCAAACTTTTAATTAAAACCATTCCTTACAGCCTGCTTGTGTTAAAAAATGAAAAATACAATCAGATGCAGGAAAAAGGCATGAGCCAGGGGAAAATGAAGGCGCTCCTTCATAATCAGGCGATTTCCAATCTGCTGAGGAAAATGAACGGCGTCAAACCGGAAGCGATTCTGATTGACCAATTTGCAGAGCCCGGCATTTATTTTAAGCATCTTTCCGGGCGGGATATCGTAAAAGAAAAAACGTTTTTCAGCACGAAGGCGGAAGGCATACATCTTTCCGTCGCCGCAGCCTCTATCATCGCGCGGTATTCTTTCTTAATTGAAATGGATAAGCTTTCCCGGGAAGCCGGGATGACGATTCCAAAAGGCGCGGGGCCGCACGTCGATGAAGCTGCCGCCAAACTGATCATCAATAAAGGAGAAGATGCGCTCAGGACGTTCACTAAACTGCATTTTGCCAATACGCAAAAAGCAAAACGCCTTGCAGAACGGAAAAGGTCATAACAAAAAAGCTTGCAGAGTGATCTGCAAGCTTTTTCTTTATCCTCTTAATACGGCCTGATACGTTTCTTCCAGCGCTTTCAGCACGTTTTCGTGGACTTTTGTCACTTCTTCTTCTGTCAATGTTTGTTCAGGGTTGACATATTGGAGCGAGAAGGCGACGGATTTTTTGCCCTCTTCCATATGCTCACCTTCGTACACATCAAATACGGTGACTTCTTTCAATAGCGCGCCGCCGGCTTCTTTGATCACGGCTTCGAGCTGTCCGCTTGTGACGGTTTTATCTGCAACAAGCGCAATGTCGCGTGTGACGGACGGGTACTTCGGAATCGCCGTATACACGACAGGTTCTGTTTCCTCGGTCAGAAGCGCGTGAAGATCAAGCTCGAACACATACGTTTCTTTGATATCCAGCTCTTTTTCCATTGCCGGGTGCACCTGTCCGATAAATCCGGCAAGTGAGCCGTTCAAAAGAATGTTTGCGGTCCGGCCGGGATGCATGTTTTTGCGTTCTGACTGGACAAATTCAATCCGGTCTGACACATTCAATTGATGCAGCAGGCCTTCAACGATTCCTTTGACGACGAAGAAATCAACCGGCTTTTTCTCACCCTGCCATAGGTTTTTGCGCCATAATCCGGTTACGGCTCCGGCAACCCGTTCTTTTTCAACCGGTTTTGTGTTTTCTTCCTTCGTCAGAAATACAGAACCCGTTTCGTATAAAGCAACGGAATCAGTCTGTCTGGCCAGATTGTATGAAACGGCTTCAAGCAGATTCGGCACGAGGCTGTGTCTGAGAATGCTTCTTTCTTCGCTCATCGGCAGAGCAAGCATCGTATTGAATGATTTTTCGATCGCAAAAGCGGCCGCTTTTTTATCATTCGTCAATGAATATGTGGTCGCTTGTGAAAGACCCGCTCCTTCAAGGAAACGTCTCACTTTCCGGCGTTTTGCCTGATACGGTGTTAAGCCGCCTGTCGTGCCGGCCGTTTCCGGAAGCGTGGACGGAATATTGTCATACCCGTACAGTCTTGCCGCTTCTTCAATCAGGTCCTCTTCGATTTTAATATCTCCGCGGCGTGACGGCACCGTTACGACCAGAACGTCTTTTGCTTCACCGACTGCAAAACCGAGGCGCTTGTAAATGCTGATGATTTCTTCTTTAGCGATTGTCATGCCGAGCACGGCGTTCACTTTGTCAACAGATACATGAATGTTGTTCGCTTCGATTTCCAGATGGTTTTCTTCGACCGTGCCTGAGAGCACTTCTCCGCCGGCATACGCCTGAATGAGGCTGCAGGCCCGTTCAGCCGCCAGCAGAACGCGTGCCGGGTCAATGCCTTTTTCATATCTGGCGCTCGCTTCGCTTCTCAGCCCGAGGTCTCTCGACGCTTTGCGGACGGTCTGTCCGTCGAAATAAGCGGCTTCCAGTAAAATCGCGGTGGTGTCTTCACGGACTTCAGATTCTGCTCCGCCCATGACTCCCGCAACGGCTTGCGCTTTTTCTCCGTTCGTGATGACCAAATGGCTGCTTGACAGCTTGCGCTCCTGTTCATCCAGCGTCACGATGGTTTCGTTTTCCGCCGCTTTTCTGACGACGACTTCTTTTGAACCGAACCGGTCGTAATCGAAAGCGTGAAGCGGCTGGCCGTACTCAAGCAGGACGAAGTTTGTGATGTCCACAACGTTATTGTGCGGGCGGATGCCTGCATTCATCAGCTTCGTCTGCATCCAAAGCGGAGACGGGCCGATTTTGACGTTTTTAATGATTTTTGCGGCGTAATGCGGATTGGCCTGCGTATCTTCAATCTTGACGGAAACAGCATCCGCCGCTTTTTCTGCTGCTTTTTCATATGAAGTCTCCGGAAGCTTCACCTCGGTGCCGAGAATAGCCGCAACTTCATAAGCCACGCCAAGCATGTTCATTGCGTCGGCGCGGTTCGGCGTTAAGCCCAATTCTAAAATCGCATCATCAAGCTGAAGGGCTGCCATTGCGTCAGCTCCCGTTTCAGCATCATTCGGAAACACGAAAATGCCTTCCGCATATTCTTTCGCCACGAGCTTGCTTTCAATGCCGAGCTCCTGGAGAGAACAGATCATGCCGTGAGACGCTTCGCCGCGCAGCTTGGCTTTTTTAATTTTGAAATTGCCGGGAAGAACGGCACCGACTGTTGCAACGGCAACCTTCTGTCCTTTATCAACATTCGGGGCGCCGCAGATAATCTGAACAGGTTCCTCCGCACCGATATCGACAAGGCATTTGTTGAGTTTGTCGGCATTCGGGTGCTGTTCACGCTCAAGCACGTGTCCGATGACAACGCCTTTTACGCCTTCCCCTTTATACTCGATACCCTCAACTTCAATACCGGCTCTCGTAATTTTTTCTGCAAGCACGGCCGGGTCGATTCCCTGCAAGTCAACGTAATCTTCTAACCATTTATATGAAACAAACATGTGTATCCTCCTCTTACGCCTGTTTAAACTGCGAAATGAATCTGACATCATTGGTATAGAAATGGCGGATATCTTCAATGCCGTATTTCAGCATTGCGATCCGTTCCACACCCATTCCGAAAGCAAAGCCCTGGTATTCCTCAGGATTGAATCCGGCCATTTTCAGCACGTTCGGGTGAATCATGCCGGCGCCGAGAATTTCGATCCAGCCCGTTTTTTTGCAGACGGAACAGCCTTGTCCGCCGCATTTAAAGCAGGTCACATCCACCTCGACAGAAGGTTCAGTGAATGGGAAAAAGCTCGGACGGAGCCTGATTTCACGGTCTTGGCCGAACATTTTTTTGGCGACCAATTCAAGCGTGCCTTTCAGATCGCTCATGCTGATTTTGCGATCCACGACGAGACCCTCAATCTGCATGAACTGGTGGGAATGTGTCGCGTCATCGTTGTCGCGGCGATACACTTTTCCGGGACAAATGATTTTGACGGGGCCTTTGCCTTTATGCTTTTCCATCGTGCGCGTCTGCACCGGTGACGTCTGCGTTCTCATCAGCATTTCTTCTGTAATGTAAAAGCTGTCCTGCATGTCGCGGGCCGGGTGCTCCTTCGGCAGATTCAGCGCCTCAAAGTTGTAATAATCCGTTTCCACTTCAGGACCTTCTTCGATGGTATACCCCATGCCGATAAATAAATCTTCAATTTCTTCAATAACGACCGTCAGCGGATGGCGCCCGCCGATGTTTACCTGACTGCCCGGCAATGTGACGTCAATCGTCTGGCTGCTGAGTTTTTTATTCATTTCTTCTTGTTCAAGCTGTTCATTTTTCGCCGTAATGGCTGCTGCAATGCGCTCTCTCACTTCATTGGCGAGCGCTCCCATTTTCGGGCGTTCTTCGGCGGACAGTTTGCCCATGCCGCGGAGAACTTCTGTAATCGGCCCTTTTTTTCCGAGATATTGCACCCGAATGTCGTTAACTTCTTTTAATGAACCTGCCGCTTCTACTTTTTCTGCAGCTTCCAGTTCGAGCTGTTTAAGCTTCTCTTCCATCATGCATCCTCCTTTTATGTAAACCAAACCGTTCTATGCCTTTTTCAGAAAACAAAAAAACCCGCCCCTTGAGAGAAGGGACGAGTTGTGGCCGCGGTACCACCCTTTTTAAGGCAGACTTCATCTGCCGACAGCTTCATTGACATAACGGAAACGATCGTTCCGGTTCACCTTTACGCGCGTTTGGCGCGGTCCCGGTGACAACTCGAGAGGTGAAAATCAATTTCTGTGCTGCGATAAAAATGCTTTCAGTCGGCGGCATTTTCTCCCTGGAAGGCAGCTTGTGAAAAAATTGACGTCCTCTGTCACGGTTTTTACATTATTGCTATCTATTATAGTGAAATTCGCGGCTTTGCGCAACCTATCCTCTGAGATGATAGACGAGGATGGCAGCCGCCACCGCCACATTCAGCGACTCCGCCTGTCCGTACAGCGGAACGTACAGGTTGAGATCCGTTTTTTGCAGAAGGCCGGCGTCCACTCCCGCCCCCTCGTTCCCGACGATTAACGCGAACGATTCTTCAGGCTTCACGCTTTGATAAGCCGCACCGTTTTCAAGCGCCGTGCCGTAGATTGCGACGCCTTGCGATTTCAGCTCATCGGTAAACTCATCGAGCGGACGTTTCAAAATGGGAATATGAAAGTGAGATCCTTGAGCTGAACGCAGCGTTTTTCCGTTGTATGGATCTGCCGTTCCCTCACCAAGGACAACGGCGTCGATCCCCGCCGCATCTGCCGTTCTGATCATTGTTCCTAAATTCCCCGGATCCTGCACGGCATCAAGCAGAAGCAGCCGCTTCAGCCGATCAGGCTTCTCGTCCGGCATATGGCAGACTGCGGCGATCTGCTGCGGCGTTTCCGTTTCCGTCACGGCTGAAAACGCATCTTCGCTCAGCACATAGCACGGAATGCTCATGTCCAGATCGGCCGGGATGGCGCTCTCATCTTTTACGAGAATTTCTTTTACCGTTCCCTTTGACTTGAGCGCTTCTTCTGCCAGATGCTCTCCTTCTATCAGAAATGTATTCGTTTTATGTCTCTCTTTTTTTGTGTGAAGTTTTTTCCAGTCCTTCACTTTTTGGTTTTTTGCCGAGTCAATTCGTTTCACTTTATTTCTGCGCTCTCCTTTTTTCATGCATGTTGTTATTATATCTCAAGAACAGCACATAATAAACCGCGTGCGCGGTAAGAATATGCGTATCACATTCAGGAAAAAAGGAGCGGTTGTAATGGATCTTAATTTACGCAACGCCGTTATTGCCAATGTGACCGGCAATAACCAGGATCAGCTGGAGCATACTATCGTTGACGCCATCCAAAGCGGTGAAGAAAAAATGCTTCCGGGTCTCGGCGTCTTATTCGAAGTGCTTTGGCAGCATGCGTCAGACTCAGAAAAAAATGAAATGCTCAAAACACTTGAAGGCGGATTAAAACCTGCGCACTAAGCATGAAACCGGGTGATGGCACACCCGGTTTTTTTTGTATAATAATGGCGAGGGGGATCGCCAATGCAGTTACAGCCGGAACTGGCAAAAAAATTGATTGCCGAAGTCAAACATATGTACAGCCGCGAAGTGATTATTGCCGATACAAAAGGAATGATCATCGCGGGCACCAACGCTGCGCGCGCCGGATGTTTTCATGAAGGAGCTCTGATCTGCGCGCGGGAAAAACGGAATGTCATCATTACGAAAGAAGATGAAAAACGGCTCGAGGGCGTAAAAGCAGGATTGAACCTCCCCGTTTTTTCGGGGCATGAGGTGATCGGAGTATTCGGTCTGACAGGAAACCCTGACGATATCCTGCCTTTCGGGGAATTGCTCAGAAAAATGACGGAACTTTTTATAAAAGAAACGCGCCACCTGGAAGAAGTGCAATGGCGTGAGAGAATGCTTGAATCCTTTATGGTGGATTGGCTGCAGTTAAAAGAATGGTCGCCGGGTTTTTTAGAAAAAGCAAAGCTCCTTGCAGCAGACCTTCATGCGCAACGCCGAATCATACTCATTCAAGGCCGTTTTGAGCAATATGAAGCAGAAGAGCTCGGGCGCCTCTGGCAAAGTGAATACCCTGAAGACCTGTTTGTCCGCTGGGGAAATGAACGTATTCTCATTAATCATGAAACAAACTCGGATTCTAAGGAGAAGCTCGTCAAAAGAATGAACACTGTTTTTGGGCAGCCTGTCACGGCCGGCATTGGACGGATCGTTCCGGGAGAACGCCTGACGGAATCATACGGACAGGCGGAGAAAGCTCTTTCGGCGGGCGCTATTGACAAGCAGGCCGTCTTTGAAGAAGATTTAAAACTGGATATGTGTCTTGCCGATATTGCGCCCGGCACACGGTCTGAATTTTCACGGCGGGTTCTCGAGCATGTGCTCGGCCGTGAAGAACTTCTGGATACGCTGCGCGCCTTTTTCGACCGGCAGTTATCGTTAAAGCGCACCGCTGGTGACATGCATATTCATATTAATACGCTGCGCTACCGTCTTTCCAAACTGGAATCGCTGACAAATATGAAGCTTGACCGCCCTGAAGACATAACGGCTTTTTATTTGGCGCTTCGCTTTTTAGATCAACATACAAAAAACACGTGATATCACCATCATTTTTCATCTATTTCTCCATAGTTTACGAAATCATTTTTCTTTACAATTAAATGAAAACGCTTTTCTAATCGGGAGGTTGGGAGAATATGATTTCACGAGAGGCAAAGGAACAGTTCATCCGGGCGGTCGGGAAGGAGAATTATGATGATTCTGCGGCTGGCCGTCTTGTGTATTCGTACGATGCGGCCCCTCAGCTGCAAGCCATGCCGGATGCCGTAATCGCCCCCCGCTGTACGGATGACGTGTCCCGTATATTAACGATTTGCAGCAGGCATGACATTCCGATCGTGCCGAGGGGTTCAGGCACAAACTTATGCGGCGGCACATGTCCGTCTGAGGGCGGTCTTGTTCTTTTATTCAAACATATGAACCGAATTCTTGAAATTGATGAAGAAAATTTGACGGCAACCGTCCAGCCGGGCGTGATCACGCAAGATATGATTCATGCAGTTGAACGGAAAGGGTTATTTTATCCGCCTGATCCGAGCAGCATGAAAATATCGACGATCGGCGGAAATATTAATGAAAATTCCGGCGGACTGCGCGGCCTGAAGTACGGTGTCACCCGGGATTATGTCCTCGGCCTTGAAGCCGTCTTGGCTTCAGGCGATATCATCCGCACAGGAGGAAAGCTGACAAAGGATGTCGCCGGTTATGATCTGACCCGGCTTTTCGTCGGATCAGAGGGGACGCTCGGTGTTGTGACGGAAGCGACTTTAAAGCTTGTTCCGAAGCCGGAAACGAAAAAAACGCTGCTCGCACTCTATGAACATATTGAAGCGGCTGCAGAATCGGTTTCTGCCATCATCGCTGAAAAAATCATTCCGGCGACACTCGAATTTCTGGATCAGCCGACACTGCAGGTCATTGAAGATTACGCCAAGATCGGGCTTCCGACAGACGCAAAAGCCGTACTGCTGATCGAACAGGACGGTGACAGCGACACGGTCAGACGCGATATGGAAAAAATCGAAGCCATCTGTAAAAACGGAGCCGCCGTATCCGTCCAAACGGCTGAAACCGAGGAGGAAGCATTCGCCCTTACAGAGGCCAGACGGTCCGCACTATCAGCTCTCGCCAGACTGAAACCGACGACGATTCTGGAAGATGCCACCGTGCCGAGATCACAAATTGCCAATATGGTCAGAGCCATTAACGAGATTGCAGAAACATACGGCTTGTCCATCTGTACATTCGGCCATGCAGGCGACGGCAACCTCCATCCGACGTGCACCACCGATATCCGAAATACAGAGGAGATGGAACGTGTCGAAAAAGCCTTTGCCGCCATTTTTGAGAAAGCGATTGAGCTGGGAGGAACGATAACGGGTGAACATGGGGTCGGCATCGTAAAAGCGCCGTATTTAGAAATGAAGCTGAAAACAGAAGGCATCACCGCCATGAAAGCGATCAAACAAGCGCTCGATCCCCAAAACCTGCTGAACCCGGGGAAAATATTCGCCAATTCGTCAAGGAAACGCGTGGTGGTGATGAAATGACAACGGCTAAAGAGCAGAAACAAATACAAACAGAATTCAAAAACCGCATGGATGAAGGTGAATTGCTGAACTGCATGCGCTGCGGCTTCTGCCTTCCTTCCTGTCCGACCTATATCGAATCGGGATTTCAAGAATCCCATTCGCCGCGCGGCCGGATCGCCCTGATGAAAGCCGTCACAGACGGACTGATCGAGCCGGATGAAGATGTCGAGCGCTCACTTTCGCTGTGTCTCGGATGCAGGGCATGCGAGCCCGTTTGTCCGGCAGGAGTCAATTACGGACAGCTGCTTGAAGAAGCAAGGGATATCATTCATCAAAATAAAAAACATAAGCCGGGCGTGCGCCTCTTGCGGAAAGCGGCATTTACCGGGCTTTTTCCCCATCAAAACCGCATGCAGACAGCGGCGAATCTTCTTGGGATATACCAAAGATCGGGGCTGCAGACCGCCGTCAGAAAAACCGGTATGCTGCGCGTTTTGCCTGAGCATCTGCGTACAATGGAACAAGTGCTCCCGCCCGTCCCGAAACGGAAAGACATGAAAGAACGGCCGCGTTTTCTTCCCGCCTCGGGTCCCGTTCAAAAACGGGCCGCTTTTTTCTCGGGCTGTTTAATGGATACAATGTTTTTAGCAACAAATCATGCGACAACGGCGCTTTTACAGGCGGCCGGATGTGAGATCGCCGTTCCGGAAGGTCAGGCGTGCTGCGGCGCGCTACACGGGCACAGCGGAGAAAAAGAGATGGGAAAAGAACTGGCCAAGCGGAATATCGCGGCTTTTGAGGCGCTTGACGCAGATTATATCATTACAAACGCCGGCGGATGCGGCGCCTTTCTTCAGGAATATCCGCATTTGCTGAAGGATGAACCTGAATGGGCGGATCGTGCCGAACAATTCGTCAGGAAGCTCAAAGACTTTTCATCCGTACTGGTTGAATTGAAGTTCCATCAAAGGAACCTTCAAGCGCAATCCCCTCATATCGTCACATATCAGGACTCCTGCCATCTCCGCAATGTGATGCATACGTCAGAGGCACCGCGCATGCTTTTGAAAAGCATTAAAGGGGCCGAGTACAGAGAAATGGAAAAGGCCGACAGCTGCTGCGGGTCGGCGGGAATTTATAATATAACAGAATCAGAGATGTCTATGAAAATATTAGACAGCAAGATGAAAGCCGCCGGAAAAACGGAAGCAACCGTCATCGTGACAGCCAATCCCGGATGCCTTTTGCAAATGCAGCTCGGCATTTTGCGCGAAGGATTAACAGACCGTGTCCGCGCGGTACATTTGGCGGATTACCTTTTGAAAGCGGCGGATTTGTCATAAACGGAAAAAGCAGAGAGACCGAACGGCTCTCTGCTTTTTTGATGCTGCAAGTTTTACAGTTCGGGGCGGATTTATCCGGGTATTGAAGCTTCCAATCTGGCACTCGGATCACGCCAAATGTTTGCCCATTTTTTCACAGCCGCCATGATAATCACAAACCCGAGAATGAGCATGATAATAGATAAAACGCCATTCAGCACATTGTATCCGACCGCTTCGGGATTCAAATACACATACCGCACCATCCAATAACCCGCATAGTTGACGGTCACGTACAAATAAGCGAGAGGAATCAGGCATGTCAGCATATAACGCCGCTTATCGGCTATCTTCAATACGACAGTCGCACCGATGATTAATCCGACGGACGCCATAAGCTGATTGGACACGCCGAACAGCGCCCAAATGGAGCTGATGTCGCCCGAATACAGAAGATAGCCCCACAGCAGGCAGGCGAGCGCGCTTGAGAAAATCGAGCCCGGCAGCCAGTCTGTTTTTTTCAGAGGCTTATACACCTCTCCGAAAAACTCCTGGATCAAGTAGCGGGCGACACGGGTTCCCGCATCAATCGCCGTTAAAATAAACACCGCTTCAAACATAATGACAAATTGAAAAAAGTATGAAGCCAAATGACTGAAAAACGGAATCTCCGTAAAGATATACGTCATTCCGACGGCAAGCGTAACAGCGCCGCCCGTTCTTCCTTCCAGACTGAGACCGATTTCTTTGCTCAATTCAGGCAGATGGACGACATTCATCCCAAGGGCGCGGAAAATTTCCGGCGTGCTGTTAATGGCAAAATAATCGGCTGGCTCAAGTGCGACGGCAGCTATGAGCGCCATAATCCCGACAAGACATTCAACAAGCATCGCTCCGAAAGCAACCGGCTTGATATCACTCCATTTATCCAGCATTTTCGGCGTTGTGCCGGAACCGACAAACGCATGAAAGCCTGAAATGGCGCCGCAGGCAATCGTTATTGAAATAAACGGCCAGACAGGTCCTGCGATCACCGGTCCGCCGCCGTGAATGAACTCCGTTACGGCCGGGAATTTAACGGCGGGATTGACGAAAAAGACGCCTGCGATCAAAGCGGCAAAAATCCCGATTTTCATAAAACTGCTTAAATAGTCACGCGGGGCAAGCAAAAGCCAAACCGGAAGCGCCGCGGCGAAAAAAGCATAGACGGGAAGCGCCACCGCGAGTGTCTTCGCATCCAACGTCAGCATGTCGCCGAGAGCCGTTGTCTGCAGCCGCGGCCCGATCACAACACCGGCCATTAACAAAAGAAAACCGACAGTGGATGCGAGTTTGAGATTGCCCGTTTTTTTATAGTAGACGCCGACCCCCATCGCGATCGGAATCGTAATCCCCACCGCAAACGTCCCCCACGGGTTTTTCTCAAGTGCGTGCAGCACAACCATGGACAGCCCCGCCATCGTGATCGTAATGATAAACAGCATCGAAAGACCCGTGCAAAAGCCCGCCACCGGGCCGAGCTCTTCTTTGGCGACTTCAGAAAGCGTTTTCCCGTTTTTCCGCATAGATGCAAACAATACGACAATATCGTGCACGGCTCCCCCGATCACCGCCCCGATTAACAGCCATAACAGCCCGGGCAGATAGCCGAACTGAGCTGCGAGAATCGGTCCGACAAGCGGGCCGGCAGCGGCGATTGCCGCGAAATGGTGGCCGAATGACACCCATTTATTCGTCGGCACATAATCTTTCCCATCCTCAAGCACATGGGCCGGAGTCGGTGTCTGATCATTGATTTTTAATACTTTGACCATCATAAAGGTACCGTAAAGCCGATAGGCGATCGCCAAAATGCATATAGACGCTATGACGATTGTAATCGCATTCATTTAATCCCAGCCCCTTTTCTCTTTTTCTAAATATTATCACAATTATCAGATAACGAGAGATGATTTTTGCGTAAAAAAAGCCGGCGGCGCAGCCCGGCTTTTCGGAACATTATTTTCCTGATAAACGGATGACATTCCAGGACAGCGGCGTAAAATGGGCCGTTATCCCTTCAGCGTTTGCGGAAGACGTTCCGTTTGAGTGAGGCATAACTTCTTTTCTGTTTTTTTGATTGGTCGCTTTCATATTCTGATGCTCCAGCACGATATGCTCAATGATGCGGTAATCTTCAAACCCTCTCAGTTTGATCTCCGTTTCTATCGGTTCCTTGCTTTTGTTGACCGCAAAAATGGTCAGGGCTTCATCCTCTTCACGGTAAACGGCTGCGGCATCAACATACGGCACATCCGTAAAATCCGCTGAGTCGTATTTCGGGGAGGTAATCAGCAGCTTCATCGAAGTCCCTCTCCCGTAGACAGAGGCGTGCATGTAAGGATAAAAGATCGGCTGCCTCCATGCTTCTCCGCCCTTTTCAGTCATGATAGGCGCAATCACGTTGACAAGCTGGGCGAGACAGGCGATCTTTAGTCTGTCCGCATGCTGCAGCATCGTAATCAGCAATGAACCGATCAACAGCGCATCTTCAAAATTGTAGATGTCTTCCAGAATCGGCCGGGCCGTAATCCACGGCTCCACTTTTTTATCCGCTTCATTTGAGTGATACCATACATTCCACTCATCTAAAGAAAGGTGAATCGTTTTTTTGCTCCGTTTTTTCGCTTTCATATAATCACATACGGCTGTGACGGATTTGATAAAATGGTCTAAATCCATCGACTTCGCCAAATAGTTTTCAAGATCATTTTCATGGTTGCCGTAATACGTATGCAGTGAGATGTAATCCACATGCTCGTACGTATGCTCAAGCACCTCCGCCTCCCATTCGATGAAGGTCGGCATGCCGCTGTTTGAGCTTCCGCAGGCCACCAATTCGATCGTCGGGTCCGTCCATTTCATCACTTTTGCCGTTTCAGCGGCGAGCCGTCCGTATTCATGCGCCGTTTTGTGCCCGATCTGCCAAGGGCCGTCCATCTCATTTCCTAAGCACCACGTTTTTATGCCGTAAGGTTTTTCATACCCGTGCGATTTTCGCAAGTCGCTCCAGTATGCCCCTTCAGGATGGTTGCAGTACTCGACGAGGTTCCGGGCGGCATCAATTCCTCTCGTCCCGAGATTGACCGCCATATTCACTTCGGCGTTCACTTTTTTTGCCCACGTTAAAAATTCATTCGTCCCGACTTCGTTCGTTTCTGTCGTCTGCCATGCCAGATCAAGCCTCCGCGGTCTGTCCTTCACCGGTCCGACGCCGTCTTCCCAATTGTAGCCGGAGAGAAAATTCCCTCCCGGATAGCGGATGAACGGCACCTGTAATTCTCTGATCAGCTCCTGCACGTCTGTTCTGAACCCGTCCTTGTCGGCTTTCGGGTGTCCTGGCTCATAAATGCCTTCATACACCGCCCGGCCCATATGTTCTATAAATGATCCGTACATCCGTTTGTCCACTTCACCGATGATATATTCTTTATCTGCTGTAATTCCCGCTTTTTTCATTATGTTTCCTCCCTCTCTCTATCCCTTCACTCCGCCGACTGTCAGGCCGGAAATAAAGTATTTTTGGAAAAACAAGAATATGATAATCACCGGCAGTATCGCAAAAACGGAACCGGAGATCAGCATGTCATAGTTGTTGCCGTACGGACTCAGCAGCCCTGACAGTCCGATTGGAAGCGTAAACATTTCTTTCGACCGAAGCACGATCAGCGGCCATAAAAAGTTATTCCAGCTGTTTAAAGATTGGAGAATGATCATTGCTCCGAATGCCGGTTTCATGAGGGGCGCCATAATTCTGAAGAAAATTCCGAATTCCGTGCAGCCATCCATTCTCGCTGAATCGAGCAGATCCCTCGGGAGGCCGAGCGCATATTGCCTGAAAAAGAACACGGCGACAGGCGACACAATAAACGGCAGAATCACCCCCGTATAAGAATCAATCAAATGAAGCCCCACCGTCAGTTTAAATAACGGAAGCATCATCACTTCCAGAGGCACCATCATAATGATCAGCACAAGAACGAAAATAACATTTCGGCCTTTAAACTCGTATACACCGAGTCCGTAGCCGATCATAGAGGAAAAAAACAGTGTGAGAACCGTGGTGAGAACGCCGAGCAGCAGGCTGTTAAAAAACCACTTAAAATAAATGCTTCCCCCGTTGAACAAATACGTGTAGTTATCAAAGCTCATCACATCCGGATCAAGACGCAGATTCAGTCCGATGCGCATCAGCTCAGATGACGGCTTTAATGAACCGAGCAATAGGCAGATCATCGGAAAGATATACAGCAGGCTCAGCATGATAAAAAACAAGGTAAACGCGACTCTGTACACGGAAAACATGTGATTGTTACGCACCACCTATCCCTCCCCTTTAAACGAACCGGACAGTTTCAGCGACACAAGGCTGACAAGTAAGATGACAAGCAAAAGGACAATTCCGATGGCGGCCCCGTACCCCATTTCGTTGTACGCAAGCCCCTGCTGATATAAATAACCGACAAGCGTGAGGCCGATATTGCCCGGGGAATTATTCTGCCAAAGCACATAGCTTTCCTCAAACATTCTGAAACCGCCGATAATACTGATCGTTAACACATAAACCGATACCGGCTTTAAAAACGGGAGGGTAATATGCCGGAACTTTTTCCACGTACTCGCCCCGTCAATTTCAGCCGCCTCATATAATTCTTTCGGCACGTTTTGCAATCCGGCCAGAAAATAAAGAATGTTAATGCCCATCCATCTCCATGACGCAAGCAGCACCATTAAAAACATACCGGTTCCTTTGTTATTGAGCCAGTTTTGAGGCGATACGCCAAGCTTCATCATCAGCTCGTTTGCCAGCGACGTATTCATTTCTCCGAACATCAGCCGGAATATAATCCCCGCGACGATCGTCGATGTCAAAGCCGGTACGAACAGTGCCGATTTAAACACATTTCTGAATCTGACGAGCTTCGAATTTAGAATCACCGCCAAAAGAAGCGGCACCGGGATCAGCACGATCAGCGTCCAGAAGGTATATTCCAATGTATTAAACAGTGCGGTGTAAAAGGTTGGATTAAGAAGAGAGGAGTAATTGGAAAAACCGACAAATGCAGCTTCTCCCGGCAGTATCCGCTGAAAGCTCATGATACACACGCTGATGATCGGATACAAAAAGAAAACGAGAAACGAAATGATAAAAGGCGCCGTAAAAAGATAAGGCGCCGCTTTTTTGGAATACAGCACATTGCGCCGGCGCGGCTTCTTCCGGGCTGCGGAAACGGTTTGCGCTGTCTCTGTCTTTACAGGTATCATAAAAGCTCCCCCGCTTTCTCCGTTAAAATGGGCGGCTGCTTATTTTTCCAATTGCTGTGCCGCCTCGTCCAAGGCTTCCTTAGGTGTTTTTTCCTGCGTCTTCAGCGCATCGAACAGCACCTGTCTGACGACGAGATCAGCCGCTTTAGAGAAGTCTTCATGCAAATAAATCGGATTGATCTCATCTTTTACTTCAAGGAGCGTGGAAAAAATGGATGTACCGTTCCGGAAGAAATCCGTGTACTTATTTTTCTCCTTCAATTCTTTTGAATCCCACACGTCCCAGCGGAGCGGATCAAAGCCGAGCACCGTCCACAGCTTAATATTTCCTTCCTTTGAACCTTTCGCAAATCCGAGAAATTCTTTCGCGAGCTTCAGATGTTCGGCCTGTTTCGGTACGACGGTGGCTGTTCCGCCCAAGCCCGCTGATCTGTCGCCGCCTTTTTTCCAAGCCGGCATAGGGTAAATCGCCATTTTTCCTTTTAAATCAGGCATATAATCGATAAACCGTCCCATGTACCAGATGGGCATCAGTACTGACGCTGCCCCGCCCTGATTCATAAAACCGTAGTATTCTTCACTGTGATGGCCGCCGCCGGGAGCCGGCAGAAGGGTTTTATCATTTATCATGTCCTTTAAGTCATTCAATGTGTCTATATTCGTTTTATTGTTCAGAATCAACTTTCCGTTTTTGCTGAAGTAGCCTGATCCTTGCTGTGAAATCATGGAAAGAAATGTGGCGGAATCATTTGTTTCAACCGTTCCCATCGGTTTCCCCGCGATTTCGCGCACTTTTTTCCCCGCCAGCCGGTAGTCCTCCCATGTCTTAATCGATGCGGGATCAACGCCCGCCTTTTTCATAATATCCATGTTGTAAAACATCACGGTCGTCCCTACATGTGTGTCAAGGCCGTACAGTTTGCCGTTTTTGCTGTATAAGGCCAGGCGCGCTTCCACAAACTTATCGCGATCTTTTTCAATCAGCGGAGTCAGATCGGCAAGCGGGATATCCTTCCCCTTCAGAAAATTCGAGAACCGGCTTAATTCCACGTCGGCAATATCAGGAAGCCCTTCCCCCGCGATCAGGGAAACGGATAGATTATCATGCATTTGTCCATAAGGATAAACAACGGTATTCAGCTTAATTTTGCGGTCCGGGTATTTCTGATTCCATTCTTTGGCCATTTCCTGATAAAACTGTTCGTGCAGTCCGTTAAACGTCCAAAATGTCAGCTCCGTTTCTCCCGCCCTGCCGGCAGTCCGTTCTTGTGAACAGCCGGCGGTAAATAATAAGAACATCATCAGCGCCAAACATACAGCGGTCGTTTTTTTCATGTCATTACCCCTTCCGCTTCAGGCCGTGCGGCGAATGATGTGCAAAGAGCGCTGCATTTTCATTTATGATGGTTAAGCCGGTATAACGGTCTCGCAGTGTGTGTGCATGCTTAAGGGCGTCGCTGACAAGGTCCTGTTTTACACCGATTTCATCAAAACTGGCGGGACCTCCGGCAGATGTGAGCCACCCGGCAATTGTTTTGCCGTCAGGAAGCCCTTCATATGCTGATTGAACCGCCTCGCGAAAGTGCGGCGGAAGTTCTGCAAGCTTTTCGTGACATGCCAGATCTTTGTAAATATCACTTAGCACCGCGCACGCGCAGCCCACCTTCGCACCGTGGAGAATCGGAGGCTGTTTCGTCTTCAGCAGTTCCATTTCAATCCAATGCGAGATGTGATGCTCTCCTCCTGAGGCGGGACGGGAGTGATCAAGAGCAAGCATGACAAGACCCGATACGATCAGCGCTTCCATCAGGATGCGAATGCCGGCCTCTGTTCCCATGGCAATGTCAGCGCGGTGATCAATGCACTGCCAAAGCGCGTCTTTCACAAGTTTCGCCCCGGCTTCTGAGTACGGCTCATCCGCAAGCCTGCGGGAGATCTCCCAATCTGCCAGCGAAGTTATTTTTCCGAGCATGTCGCCGAAGCCCGCGGCTGTCATTGCGCGCGGCGCTTCTTTTAATAGATTCGTATCCGCAAATAAGGCGATCGGCGCTTTCGTCTGAATCGTCGTTTTGATACCGTTTAATATGAGCGGCGCTCCCGCTGATGTAAATCCGTCAACTGAAGGAGCGGTGGGGAATGAGATAAACGGCAAACCGCGCTGGCAGGCGGCAAACCGCGTAATGTCGTGAATCGTTCCTGACCCGGCCGCAATGATGACATCCGTCTCTTCCGCGATATTGATCAGCGTATAGATCAGTGTCCTTTCATCAGCCGCTGCGGTTCCTGCTTCGTGCTCCGGAATGATGATCTTTGCCGCTTTAATTCCGCCGGCCTTCAATTCGTCCGCAAGCATCCCTCCCGCCGCTTCGTCAGTGTTCCGGTCACAGACGATCGCCGGATGTTTCCAGCATTTTTTTTGAAGAAATCTGAAAAGCTCTTCTTTTGCATCCGCTCCGATGATGATGTCTTCTATTTGAATAGGAGAGCGGCTGCCTCCTTCCTTATTAAACTCGGATTGAATGTCCGCCGGAGAAAGTTTCATAAAAGGATTCCCTCCTTCGCTAATTCTGTCAGGTCTTTAATAGAGTCGAGCACGATGTCAGGCTCATAGAGACGGGTCTCCCCAAGTTTTGCCGATCCCGTCAGAACCAACACGCTTTTCATCCCGTACAGCCTTCCCATTGCGATATCTGATTCGAGGCTGTCCCCGATTATTGCGCATTCTCCCGGAGAAAGCCCGAGCGCTTCACATGCTGCCTCAGCCATCAGCCAAGACGGTTTGCCGACGACAAGCTCCGTTTTTACTCCGGCAGATGCCTCAATGGCCCCGATCATTCCCGCGACGTCCATAGCATGGCCGCCTTCATTCGGAAACGAGCGGTCCCGGTTCGTGGCGATGATGCGCGCGCCGGAGGAAGCTGCCTGAAAAGCGAGATTCAGATCCTCATAGGTGACAGTTTCATGCAAAGAGATAACAAGCCAGTCTGCCGCCTCCGGTTTTTGCGCCATGGTGACACCCGCTAAAGCGAGTTCATCAGTCAGCCCTTTCTCTCCTAACACCCATACCTTTGACAAAGGATAATGCTTCTTTAAAAATGATGCCGTCACACTGGAGGACAGCACGATGCTCCGTTCATCCGTGCGGATACCGGCACCAAGCAGTTTCTTTTGGCACATGGCTCTTGATAGATTGCCGCGGTTGCTTAAAAAGACAACGGCTTTGCCTAGGGACTGAAGGGTATGAATGGCTTCTGTTGCGCCGTCAATCAGCTCCTGCCCCCTGAATACGGTTCCGTCTAAATCAATCAGAAACCCGGATGCGTCAAGTTTGGCCATAATAAGCATTCGCCCCGTGTTTTCTGTAAAAATGCTTATCATGCAGCACTCTGTCTATCGGGCTGAGCTGTTTGTTCAGCATAAGCGAATGGTAGGCCATTTCCGCCACGGTTTCGAGCACTACAGCGTTATGCACGGCATTCAGCGCGTCCGTTCCCCAGCAGAATGGACCGTGGCTGTGGACAAGAACACCCGGATTTTGTTCATACGATTCATTTTGAAAAGTTTCCGCTATGACTTTGCCTGTATGATATTCGTAATCTTTCACAATTTCTTCTTCATACATTTCCCTCGTACAGGGTATAGCGCTTTCAAAATAATCTGCGTGGGTCGTTCCGAGCGCGGGAATGTCTCTGCCTGACTGCGCCCAGCTCGTCGCCCAGCGGGAATGCGTATGAACGATTCCGCCGATAGCGGGAAAGGCTTTATACAGATAAAGATGGGTCGGCGTGTCAGAGGACGGCTTCAGCGAGCCTTCCAGAATCTCTCCGTCCTCATTCAGGACGACCAGTTTGTCTGCGGTCAGCTCACTGTAATCGACACCGCTCGGTTTAATGACGATTCTCCCGCTTTCTCTGTCAATGCCGCTGACATTTCCCCATGTAAACGTGACAAGATTATGTTCCTCAAGCTTCAGGTTGGCGGCGAGCACTTCTTCTTTTAACGCTTCAAGCATGGCGGCTCTCCCCTTTCGCGAACTCACGGTTTTTAATGGCTTTCAGGCGTTTCATGACATTGTTTTCTTTGCCGAAGTAGTGAACGAGCTCTTTGTATTCCGCATATAGGCTGTCATAAATCTCAGCTCTTCCCCGATTCGGGACATAAGAGCCGTCTTTTAATTTCCCCATATGTGCGCAAGCCTCAGCAATATTGGAGAAACCCCCGTTTTCCCGACCCGCAGCGAGCGCTCCGAAAATCGCGGAGCCCAGTGCCGGCGCCTGCGGAGACCCGGATAATTTAATGTCCATATTTGTGACGTCTGCATAAATTTGCATGATAAATGGATTTTTCTCAGCGATTCCTCCGGCTGCATAAAGCTCCTCGACCGGAACGCCGTTTTCGCGGAATGTTTCGATAATCATCCTCGTTCCGAACGCCGTCGCTTCAATCAATGCCCTGTAGATTTCTTCCGGTTTCGTGTGCAGCGTCATGCCGAGCATCATGCCCGTCAAATCGGCGTCCACCAAGGTTGACCGGTTTCCGTTCCACCAGTCAAGCGCGAGAAGACCGCTTTCCCCCGGAGCAAGCTCTGCTGCTTTTTCGCTTAAAAGCTCGTGAATATCGATCTGTTTTTCCTCGGCTTCCTTCTCATAGTCTTTCGGAACGCACGTTTTAACAAACCATTCAAAATGGTCGCCGACACAGGACTGCCCCGCTTCATATCCCGCATATCCAGGTAAGATGCCGTTATTGACAACTCCGCACATACCGGGGACGATATGTTCTTCCTCACCGAGCAGCACATGACAGGTGGACGTTCCCATGATCATCAGCATTTTCCCCGGCTCTGTAATGCCGACCGCTGGCACTGACACGTGAGCGTCAACATTGGCGACGGCAACGGCCGTCCCCGGCAAAAGCCCGGTCAGCTCCGCCATTTTTTCGGTCAGTCCTCCTGCCTTTTCTCCGACTGAATAAATGGTTCCGCTTAATTTATCATTTGTAATCGTTTTCATTAACGGGTTGAGCCTTTCGAAAAAATGATTAGGCGGATATCCCGTCTCCTCATTCCAAATTGCTTTGTAGCCGGCCGTGCAGTTGCTCCGCTTCAATGAACCGCACAATTGATAGACGATCCAGTCTGCCGCTTCCACAATCCGATCTGCCGCCTCGTATATATGCGGCGCTTCTTCCGCAATTTGCATGATTTTCGGGATCATCCATTCGGAAGAAATTTTACCGCCGTATCTTTTGAGAAATTCTTCTTTTGTATCTTCGGCAATCGCGTTCAAACGGTCTGCATGCTTTTGAGCCGCATGATGCTTCCACAGCTTCACATAACTGTGCGGCTCCCGTTCAAATTCCGGAAGCATACAAAGCGGCTGTCCCGCGCCGTCTACCGGCAAAATGGTGCAGGCCGTAAAATCAATTCCTATGCCGATCACATCTGTTGGATCAGCGCCCGACTGCTGAAGCAGGCTCGGAATCGCCGTTTCCAAAACTTCAATATAATCGGCGGGATCTTGAAGCGCCCAGTCACGAGGGAGCTTTTCCCCCGTTTTCGGCAGCGTACGGTCGATCACGGCATGAGTATATTCTTTGACCGCGGATGCGATTTCTTCTCCTGTCCGGACATTGACAAGCACCGCCCTGCCGGACAATGTGCCGAAATCTACACCAATTGTATAAGCCATATCAATTCCCTCCCAGCCGGTATAATGCGTCATTCCACTTCAGCTCTTTTTTCAGCTCGCGTATTTCGGTATTGCGGGAAATAAAGATGCTTTCAATGCCTGCCATTTCAGCCCAGTCAAGCATCTGTTCAGCCGTAAGCCGGAAGGACATACAGGTATGATGGGCGCCTCCCGCTAAAATCCATGCTTCCGAAGCTGTTTTCAGTGATGGCTCAGGCTTCCACAGCACCCGCGCCACAGGCAGATTCGGCATGTCATGTTCAATTTCCCTGCCTTCCGCTTCATTCATAATGAGACGGAACCGCCCTCCGATGTCAATGATACTTGCGATGATGGCTGAACCGCCGATTCCGTTAAAGACCAATCGGGCGGGATCTTCCTTTCCCCCGATTGAGAGAGGATGGACTTCGATTTTCGGCCGATCAAGGGCAATTGTCGGACATACTTCAAGCATATGTGATCCGAGAATCATCGCACGCCCCGGCTCAAAATGATACGTGTAATCTTCCATGAAGGAGGTTTGTTCTCCGTCCGCCATTATTTTCATCATTCGCACAAGGGCAGCCGTTTTCCAATCGCCTTCGCCGGCAAATCCGTACCCTTTTTCCATGAGACGCTGAACGGCAAGACCCGGAAGCTGCTTCATTCCGTGCAAAACTTCAAAGGAGGTCGAAAACGCTGTATATCCGCCCCGTTCGAGAAAGGCCGTTAATCCGAGTTCGATTTTCGCCTGTTCTTTAATGGAAGAAACTTTTGCTTCATCCCGTTTCGTTTCATCGCTGATGATATACAATTTGTCGTATTCTTCATAAAGCGCTTCAATTTCTGCATCGGTGACATTGTTCATCACCTCGGTAAGATCACCGATTCCGTACCCGTCAACCTGCCAGCCGAATTGAATGTGGGCGCCGACTTTGTCTCCGTCAGTAACGGCTACATTCCGCATGTTGTCGCCGAACCGGGCTACTTTAATATGCCTACTTTCATTCCAAGCGGCAGCAGTATTCATCCATTGTGAAATGTCACGTTTAACTTCTTCATCATCCCAATAGCCTGCAATGACTTTTCTCGTCTGCCCCATTCTTGACTGGATATATCCGTATTCCCGGTCTCCGTGGGCGGATTGGTTGCTGTTCATAAAATCCATATCAATCGTTTCCCACGGAATGTCGCGATGATATTGGGTATGCAGATGAAGCATCGGCTTTTGAAAGGCGGAAAGACCTTCAATCCACATTTTCGCCGGAGAAAATGTATGCATCCACGTGATGATCCCGGCGCAGTTTTCTTGATATTGCGCTTCCCGCAAAACCTCTCTGATTGTTTCAGATGACGTAACAACCGCTTTATGCCTGATCTTGTATCTTGATGACACCCCGCTGAGACCGTCACATATCCCTTTTGCGTGTTGATCGACAAGCTGAAGCGTTTCCTCTCCGTATAAGTGCTGGCTTCCCGTCACAAACCAAAATTCATAATCTTTGTTCTGAAGCACATTCATTTCCCCTTCCTGTCAAAATAAAGCGCTTGCATTTAAAAATATACGTATAAATTAAAATATTAAACTTTTAACTTTTTATTTGTACGAACAATTTTATTATAGTTAAGGAGGAATCAAACTGTCAATCTTTTATTGCAAGTAAAAAGCCGGACACACATGCCCGGCTGCTCAATTAATAGGATGGCCACCCTGAACTCCAATCGATATCATTGATGAGCATCTTCGGGATTCCGCTGTTTTCGGCATCATACGCATGACGCACTAAAATATTTCCGTTCACAATGTCTTGGCCGCCCGGGCCTTTCCAGCGGTCATTGCCGGAATCAAGAATCGTCCCTCCGCCTTCTGACATGCTTTTCCCGCTTTTATCGAGATATGGACCGGTGATGCTTTTGGATCTTCCATAAGCGATTTTGTACGTACTATTCACGCCTGAACAGCATTTATCAAACGACACCATTAAGTAATAGTAGCCGTTCTGGTAGGTGATGGCCGGCGCTTCCAAAGCTCCGCCGTTATTCGGTCTGGCAGCGATGGAATACAGTGATCCCGTCGGTTTCATTGTATTTTTATCAAGCTTTGTCAGCTTAATGCCGCTCCAAAAAGAACCGAAGGCAAGCCAAGGGTTTCCGTCTTTATCAATTGTAAGCTCCGGATCAATTGCATTGTAATGATCGGCGCTTGTTGAACGGATGACGAGCCCTTCGTCCTTCCAGTTTCCTGAACTGAGGTTTGCTGATGAAGCGAGACCGATCGCGGAAGTATTTTTGCCGAATGAAGAAACGGCATAGTAAAGCCAATACTTTCCGTTATAAAATTGAACATCGGGGGCCCATTGATTCAGCCCGTAATTCGGCACGTAATTGCCCCACCAAGACAGCGGGGAAGTAAAAATTGATTTCTGAACGGTCCACACGCCGCCGCTGCCCGCCTTTAAGACACGAAGCCCCCTCTCACCTTCCAAACCGGTTCCGAACGCGTACCACGTGTTTCCTTCTTTCGCCATTGTCGGATCGTGCAGCAATTCATTCGACGCACCCCAAAACGCGGCAGATGCCGGAGACGAAGACAACAGCAGCAGCCCGGCTGTGACGGCTGCGCACGAAAAGCGGATCATGCGTTTGAATCTGTTTTTCATTTCATAACCCCTCCCCTTTTTTAAAGCGCTTACAAAAATCTTCTGTAAGATTTTTCTATATCTTTTCTTATTGTAGTCATCGTGATCATATTTGTACAGACAAAAAAAAAGAATCTGCTTGAAAAAGCAGATTCTTCCGTATCTTTATTGATATGTAATACGGTCAACTGTCTCCCGGTCTAATTTTTTAATTACTTCTGTGATCAATTTTACCGTATTCTCATAATCATCCCGATGCAAAATAGCGGCATGAGTGTGAATGTAGCGCGTTGCGATCGTAATAGACAGCGCCGGCACTCCGTTTGCGGTTAAATGAATGGAACCTGAATCCGTCCCGCCCCCGGCAATGGAATCGAATTGATACGGAATTCCCGCTTCTTCCGCCGTGTTTACGACAAGGTCGCGCAGCCCTTTGTGAGAGACCATAGATGCGTCATACAGAATAATTTGCGGCCCTTCGCCGATTTTACTTTGCGCTTCTTTTTCAGAAATTCCCGGTGTATCTCCGGCAATTCCGACATCCACACCGAACGCGATATCAGGCTGGATGGTATGCGCCGCTGTTTTCGCCCCGCGCAGCCCGACTTCTTCCTGAACCGTTCCCACCCCGTATACTTCATTCGGATGATCGCTGTTTTCCAGATTTTTTAATACATCGATGGCAATCGCACAGCCGATACGGTTGTCCCATGCTTTCGCCAATAAATGTTTTTCATTGTTCATCACTGTAAATTCAAAATACGGCACAACCTGGTCACCCGGAAGAACGCCCCATTCCATTGCTTCTTCACGGCTGGACGCCCCGATATCGATGAACATCTCTTTGATATCGGCGGCTTTTTTTCTGGCGTCAGGCGGTAAAATATGCGGCGGCTTCGAACCGATGATTCCCGTGATGTCTCCTTTTTTTGTCACGACGGTGACGCGCTGGGCCAGCATCACCTGAGACCACCAGCCGCCGACGGTTTGGAAGCGGAGAAAGCCTTTATCAGTGATTTGCGTCACCATAAAACCGACTTCGTCTAAATGGCCTGAGATCATGATTTTCGGACCGTTTTCTTCTCCCGTTTTTTTAGCGATTAAGCTTCCCAGCCGGTCGGTTGTGACCTCATCGGCAAATGGTTCTATGTATGATTTCATCACTTGTCTGACTTCTCTCTCATTTCCCGGTATCCCTTTTGCGTCCGTTAACGCTTTCAGCATGGTGAGCGTTTCATCTAATTTTGTCATCAATAAACCTCCTTTTTTTCACTACCCTTCTTATTATACAGAACCGATGCAGAAGCATACGATTAATTCGCCTGAAAAACGGGTAAATGTTTTTATCTATTTCTTTTAAAAAAATGAAACCTTTTGTTTCGTTTTTCGTATTACATCAGATCATGACAAAGGTGAGGAGGTGCCTTCACACAGATGGCCATTACAGTATTCAGGATTGTCTTGCTTGCACTTCTTATTTATTTTATTTACATGGCGGTCAAATTCTACGCAAACCCGAAGAGAAGGCTCAGACTGGCACAATCAAAAGAAAATTTTTATTTTATTGATGAACAGAAAAACACGCGAAAAAATCTCCAGCTTACTTATAAAGGAGTGCTCTTTGAAGGAGAGAAGCATATCCCTTCCAAAGACCATCCGCTGTTTATTCATACGATATTTGTATGGACTGAGACTCCGGAAAAGCTGAGCAGCTTTTCTGCAGATGATTTCGAAGAAGTTGAGAAAAAGGTATTGGAGCGGTACCCGAATTGCAAGATTGATTGGGACCAGCCCATTAAAAAAGCAAAAAAAGCAGGCGGGCGCTGAGCCCTCCTGCTTTTTATTTATCATTCAAATAGATCACCACAAGGGCGGCTTCAACGAGAAAAAGCAGCGGCACCCCGTATAAAAAAGCTTTGTGCTTTGTCTTATGCCTGAAGGTGCGCATGCCGAGCCATACGCCGAGTGAGCCGAACATGGCGGCTGTGAGCCATATCCGTTTCTCTGATATTCTCCATCTGTGCGCTTTCGCTCTTCTTTTATCAGCGCCCATGATCCAAAAGCCGTATCCGTTTATCAATACGGCATAAATGAAGAGAGCCATTAATTGTCACCCTTTACGTAAAAAAACCGCTCCCGGAAAGAGAGCGGCTTTTTTCAACTTACTTGTCTAACTGAGCTTTAGCAGCATCAGCAAGCTGATTGAAAGCAGTAAGATCGTTTACAGCAAGATCAGCAAGCATTTTGCGGTTTACTTCGATGCCTGAAAGCTTAAGACCGTGCATTAAACGGCTGTAAGAAAGACCGTTCATACGAGCAGCTGCGTTGATACGAGTGATCCAAAGCTTACGGAAGTCACGTTTTTTCTGACGACGGTCACGGAAAGCGTAGTTTCCAGATTTCATGACCTGCTGGTTTGCTACTTTGTATAATCTATGTTTTGAACCGAAATAACCTTTTGCTAATTTAAGAACCTTTTTACGACGCTGACGCGACACAGTTCCGCCTTTTACTCTTGGCATTATATTTCCCTCCTAATTGTTCCTTGTCCGATTACTTGATGTTAGCAAGCTGTTGTTTGATACGTTTGAAGTCTCCTGCGCTTACAATAGCACCCTTGCGAAGCTTACGCTTTTGCTTTTGGGATTTGTTGGCGAATAAGTGACTTGTATATGCATGAGAACGTTTTAACTTCCCAGAACCTGTCTTTTTAAAACGTTTAGCAGATCCGCGGTGAGTTTTCATTTTTGGCATGGGATTTCCTCCTTATTGCTTTTCGTTTTTCGGCGCGAGCATTAAGAACATGCTGCGGCCGTCCATTTTTGGTTTTGTTTCGACTGTCGCAACTTCCGCACATGCTTCAGAGAAACGGTCCAATACGCGCTGGCCGATTTCTTTATGAGTGATTGCGCGCCCTTTAAAGCGGATAGAAGCTTTCACTTTATCGCCTTTTTCAAGGAATTTAATCGCATTGCGCAATTTCGTGTTAAAGTCATGCTCATCGATTGTCGGACTTAATCTAACTTCTTTTAAGTTAATGATTTTTTGATTTTTGCGTGCTTCTTTGTCCTTTTTCTGCTGCTCGAATCTGAACTTACCGTAGTCCATGATGCGGCATACAGGCGGTTTTGCATTTGCTGCAACTAACACAAGGTCAAGATTTGCGCGGCCGGCGATTTCAAGTGCTTCCTGACGGGACTTGATGCCGAGCTGATCGCCATTTTGTCCGATCAGACGAACTTCACGTGCACGGATACCCTCATTAACCAATTGATCTTTGCTAATAATGAGCCACCTCCATAGTTTCTTCGAATTGATTCACAACGCGTTTTGACTGCATTCTGCAGGCAAACAAAAAGTGCGGGCATGACAACACACCCACACTACGAACATCTGCATAAATAAAAATGTACGGTCAACCTGCCAACTACATGAATGTGTCAATCAGGTGAGAAGCGGGTGCCTCTGCTTGTGATTTATATTCAATTCAATAACTATTCTACACAATACCGGAACGTTAGTCAAGAATGACTTATCCGGATCAACTTTTTCATTCTAACACGGCACCAGAGGAAGCGCAAGGAAAAATGTGAAATTTCGTTCTTTGCCGCCCGCGGATGGGCCGGACAATAAAAAAACCCGGATTTATGATCCGGGTTTATCCACCAATGAGCTGAACGAATACCGGGATGACCAGCACCGTCACCACTCCTACGACGACAACCGCGATACTTGCCATTGCCGCTTCTACTTCTCCCATCTCAATACCGACCGCAACACCGAGTGCGTGTCCGGATGTGCCGAGAGCCAGTCCTTTAGAGATCGGATGTTTCACTTTAAACAGTTTTAAGAATAAAGCCCCGAGAGCATAGACAATGACGGCGTTGAAAATGACGGCGAAAGCAGTGATGTCGGTGATGCCGCCGATCCCTTTTGACAGCGGAAGGGCAATTGCCGTTGTCGCCGCCTGCGGAAGCATGCTTTTCATAACGGCCGCGTCAAGATGAATGCCTTTTGCGATCAGATAGACAATCGTGACTGAGCAGATAGAGCCGGCAATGATAGAAGACATGATCTGCCACCAGTATTTTTTCAGCTTGTCACGCTGTTTGTATAAAGGAATGGCAAAAGCAATCGTCGCGGGCTCCAGGAAGAACTTAATAATGTCTCCGCCGCTTTTATAATCTTCATATGAAAAACCGCCGAGCTTCAGAAAAAGGATGCCAAGCACCATCGCGACAAACAGCGGGGTGAAGAGGAAAAATCCTTTCGTTTTTTTAAATAAATACGTGCCGATGCCAAAGGCCGCAAGCGAAACGACAATACCGAAATATGGACTCATCCGATTTCCCTCCTAATGCTGCACAAGTTCATTTTCTTGATTGGAACGGCGCACCGTTTGTTTATCAGCCGGAGCTGCCTTCTGACGTTTTTGGCTGACTGACAGAATCAGCTGAGAAAAAAGGCCCGTCGCCCCTAACAGAATGATGGTGGCGAGTAAGATGACGAGTGCGATCTGCACGCCGTACTGCTGCATGACGCCAAGTGAATTCATCACGGAGATGCCCGACGGGACAAATAAAAATCCGATCAGTGACGTTAATGATGTTCCCAGCGTTTCTACTTGTTCAAGTTTTATCACTTTCAGGCATAAAAGGACAAATAATAGCACCAAACCTACTACGGAAGCGGGTATAGGAATGGGGACAACCGCTGCAATCCCATTAGATATGAGCATAATGCCGGCAAAAATAAATGCTTGTGTCAGAAATCCGTACACTTTCTTCGCACTCATTTTCTTCACCTCTTTCTCTAAGTTAGGTCCATTATAAAAGAGAAACCGGCTTATTAAGCGCTTTCATCACAAACGGCAGAATATTCAATCTGAAATGCAAAAAACGGCTGCTGAAATGCAGAAAGCCGCCTCATATAATATGAAGCAGCTTTTTTAAGTCCTTTGCGTATGTACGGCTGACGGGAATTTTAGAGCCGTCTTTTAAGATCAGATTGTAGGTCGAATTAAACCACGGATGAATTTCCGTAATATGCTCCGTATTCACGATGAACGCGCGGTGCACTCTCAAGAAGCCCGTCTCAGGCAGCTTTTTCTCAATAACAGCTAAGGTTTCATGAACGGAATAAGACGCGGCAAACGTTTTGACGGAAACGTGCCCGTCCTCCATGCCCGCAAAAATAATATCTTTCGTATCTAAAATGACAATGGATTCGCCGGCTGATACCGCAAGCTTATGCGCTCCGGCTGCGGTTTGCTGTTCTGAGACGGCTTCTGCCCTGTCCTGCTTCACTCTTTTAAACTTTCTGATTGTCTGGCGGACTCTTTCTTCATCAAAAGGCTTTGTTAAATAATCGAGCGCATCGACTTCAAAGGCCTTTAAAGCAAATTGGTCATACGCTGTCGCAAAAACGACAGCCGGCGGATTTTTCATGTTTTTCAGCCGCTTGGCAATGTCAAATCCGTTTTCTCCTGACAAATCAACATCCAAAAACAGCAGATCCGGTTTTTGATCCATCATGCTGTCAAAAGCGGATTCAATATTTTCCGCCTCGTTTATGTCATCTACTTCATTCGTCCGTTTCAGCAAATAAGCTAATTCATCCCTTGCCAGCATTTCATCATCAACGATTAACACCTTCAGCATGTTCTTCTCCTTTAGTCATCAGTTTCAAAGGCAGCTCAAATGATACGTCCGTACCTTTTTGGGGCTCACTTTCCAATCGCAGAGCGGCTTCAGGGCCGAACAGCCCGATCAGCCGCTGATTTAAATTGTAAAGCGCGGTTCCCGTTCCTTCTTTAGACGGCAGCGGACGGTTTCCGAGCACGGACAGCAATTCCGGATCAATTCCCCGTCCATTGTCCCTCACCCGCATTAAAACCGACGGGCCGGCGGATACCACGCTGACATTGACGGCACAGCTGTCCTGCTTTCTTGAAAATGCATGGCGGAGCGCATTTTCGACGAGGATCTGCAGCACAAAAGGAGGAATTTCGATGTCCTCCAAACCGTTTTCAATTTCAAGACTGATTTTATATTTCCCGGGAAAACGGGCCTGCTCCAATGACAAATATGCCTGCAGATGGTTCAGTTCTTTAGAAAGCGGGATGAGCAGCTGCCTTGCCCCCTGCAGGTTGGAACGGAAATAGACGCTGAGCTGCAGCAGAAGCTTTCGGGTTTTTTCCACATCCGTACGGCAAAGAGCAGAAATCGTATTGATTGCATTAAACAGAAAATGCGGATTGACCTGTGCCTGAAGCGCCTTTATTTCTGCATCTTTCAGCAATTTGCTCTGCAGTTCCGCCTCGCCGAGTTCAAGCTGGGTGGAAAACAGCATGGCGAGACCCTCTGCGAGCTCTTCTTCAACCCGGCTTAAACCGGACGGGCTTTTAAAGTACATTTTCAGCGTCCCGATTGTTTTGCCGTTTGACGTCAGCGGCAATACGATCGCCGCATGCAGCGGACAGGGATCGTGCGTGCATTCAATTTCTTCCTTTGATGTCGCTTTCATAATATGCCCCGTTTTAATGACGCGTTTTGACAATCCGGTGATCAGGCTTTCAGACGGAATATGATGGTCGGCACCCGCTCCGACGTGCGCTAAAATCTTTTCATTATCCGTAAGCGATACCGCGTCCGTTCCTGTTTGCCTGTGGATGATGGCAGCGACGCTTTTGCATGAGCTTTCATTCAGCCCCTGACGGAAAAACGGAAGCGTCTGGTCGGCAATCATCAGCACCCTGTGGGTTTCAAGAGCTCTTGCCCGTTCTTCCTTCCGGATCATCGATTGAATGATCGAAAGAAAAATAAAAGTCCCTGACCCGTTCACCAATATCATCGGGATGCCGATGATGCTCACTAGGGTCCAAGCGTCAGAAAACGGCTTGGCCATTAAAAGAATGAGCAGCATTTGCAATGATTCCATCCCGAGTCCGACCAGCGCGGCCACTCGCGGTGTCGGCATCGCATAGCGCTTTCTGAAATACCGCCCGATCCAGCCGGATAAAATCCCCGCTAAAACGGATGAGACGGCACAGCTGACTGCGGTCGCGCCGCCTAGTGATAAACGATGCAGGCCGGACAGTATGCCGACACCGATCCCTACATACGGGCCGCCCAAGAGTCCGCCGATTTCAACACCCATAATCCGCGTGTTGGCAATTGAACCGGACGGATTAATTTGAAACACCCAGTCATTATTCATAATTGTATTCTGCTGAATTTCTATTCCCGTATAGTTGCTGATAATACTGAACAGCGAGAAAATTGAAATCAGCACCGCTTTGCCTTTATAGCTCTCAGGCTGCTGGAGCGCCTGTCTGAACAATCTGGTATGAGCCAGAACAAAGCCCAATATGACGATTATTCCGACTCTTTCCAGCATCATAATGATCAAATGCAGCATGCTTTTTCACCTGTTCTTTCAAATTTTATTTTATCACGTTTTAACGCTTGAGACAGAATATGACACAAATCTGCCTGTTTTTTTCAAATCATCTGAAAACAAATCTTTCGCAGTCTATGTATCTATTGTAGAATAAACGGGAGCCTTGCGGCAGAGAGTTTCAGAATATAACAAAGAGGAGAAGATCATGAAAGCCGTATTTTTTGATTTGGACGATACACTGTTATGGGATGAAAAAAGCGTCAGAACAACATTCAGGGAAACATGTTTACAAGCGGAAAAAAAATATGGCCTTGACCCGCACACTTTTGAAGAAGCGGTTCGGAAAGCGGCACGGGAATTGTATATGTCATACGAAACCTATCCTTATACGGTCATGATCGGCATTAATCCGTTTGAAGGGTTGTGGGCGAATTTCTCCGAGCCGGTCAGCGAAGGATTTAAACAGCTGAATCAGATTGCGCCGGAATACAGACGAAACGCCTGGACGAACGGCTTAAAAAGTGTCGGCATAGACGATGCGGCTTACGGCGAATATTTGGCGGAGTTTTTCGCGGCGGAACGCAGACAGCGCCCGTATGTGTATGATGAAACATTTGCGGTGCTTGATAAGCTGAAAGGTGTTTATGAACTGCTTCTGCTGACAAACGGCGATCCCAGCCTGCAAAAAGAAAAACTTGCCGGCGTTCCTGAGCTTGCGCCTTATTTTAATGAAATCGTCATCTCAGGCGCTTTCGGAAAAGGGAAACCCGACGCCTCTATATTTGAACATTGCCTCAGCCTCCTGAAGCTGAAAAAAGAAGATGCCATAATGGTCGGAGATAATCTCAACACTGATATTTTGGGAGCGAAACGGGCAGGCATCACGACGGTGTGGGTAAACCGGACGAATAAGAAAAATGAAACAGACATTACGCCTGATTATGTGATCAGCAATCTTCACGAACTGTTTGCGATTATAGACAAGCAGAAACAAAGATAAAAAAAACCCCATTCATTTAGAATGGGGTTTTTGTGTGTCTGTTTATTTTTTCGCTTCGGCTACAGCCTTTTTCACAAAATCGTCCAATGAAACGGTTTCGGATTTCTGCTCGCCGTATTTCCGGACGTTTACCGCGCCGTTTTCAGCTTCTTGGTCACCGACCACAAGCATGTACGGGATTTTTTGCATTTGCGCTTCACGGATTTTATAGCCGATTTTCTCATCCCGGCTGTCAAGCTCGACACGCAGGCCTTCGCGCTGCAGGCGCTCCTGCACTTTTTTCGCGTAGTCAAGATGCACAGACGGTGATACAGGAATGACTTGGAATTGCACAGGCGCAAGCCATGTCGGAAGGGCGCCTTTGTGCTCTTCGATTAAGAAAGCAACAAAGCGTTCCATCGTTGACACGACGCCTCGGTGAATAACGACTGGACGGTGCTGTTTGCCGTCTTCTCCGACGTAAGTGAGATCAAAGCGTTCCGGAAGAAGGAAGTCAAGCTGCACGGTTGACAATGTCTCTTCTTTGCCGATCGCCGTTTTCACCTGCACGTCAAGCTTAGGGCCGTAAAACGCCGCTTCGCCTTCCGCTTCATAGTAATCATGGCCGATTTCATCCATTGCCGCCTTCAGCATGGATTGCGCTTTATTCCACATCTCATCATCATCAAAATATTTTTCCGTATCTTCAGGATCGCGGTAAGACAGGCGGAATGTGTAATCACTCAGGCCGAAGTCTTCGTATACGTCTTGAATCAAGCGGACCGTGCGGATGAATTCTTCTTTAATCTGATCCGGGCGGACGAAAATGTGTGCGTCATTTAACGTCATGCCGCGTACGCGCTGAAGACCTGAAAGCGCTCCTGACATTTCATAGCGGTGCATCGTTCCGAGCTCGGCGATGCGGATCGGTAGCTCCCGGTAGCTGTGAATGTCCTGTTTGTAAATCATCATATGGTGAGGACAGTTCATCGGACGGAGCACAAGCGTTTCATTGTCCATTTCCATCGGCGGGAACATGCCGTCCTGATAATGTTCCCAGTGACCTGATGTTTCGTACAGGTCTTTGCTTCCGAGAACAGGCGTATACACGTGTTCATAGCCGAGGCTCAGCTCTTTATCCACAATGTAGCGCTCAATCACGCGGCGGATGGTCGCGCCTTTCGGCAGCCAGAGCGGCAGGCCTTGTCCGACTTTTTGAGAGTTGGCGAACAATTTTAGTTCTTTGCCCAGTTTTCTGTGGTCGCGTTCTTTCGCTTCTTCAAGCATGCGCAAATGCTCTTTCAGGTCATCCTTTTTAAAGAAAGCCGTGCCGTAAATGCGCTGAAGCATTTGGTTTTTGCTGTCTCCGCGCCAGTATGCGCCTGCAAGGCTGAGCAGCTTAAATTCTTTAATTTTTCCTGTAGACGGCACGTGCACGCCGCGGCAGAGGTCAAAAAATTCACCCTGCTCATAAATGGAGACCGTTTCTCCTTCTGGGATGGCATCCAGCAGTTCAAGCTTCAGATTATCGCCGATTTCCGCAAACATGGCTTTTGCTTCCTCACGGCTCACTTCTTTTCGGATGATCGGCAGATTTTCACCGACGATGCGTTTCATTTCTTTTTCAATCTTCGGAAGATCATCCGGCGTCAGCGCCTGCTCCATTTCAACGTCATAATAGAACCCGTTTTCAATGACGGGGCCGACTCCGAATTTCACATCTTTATAAATGCGTTTAATCGCCTGAGCCAATAAATGCGCCGTGCTGTGACGCATGATATTCAGGCCTTCTTCTGTGCCTTCTGTAATAATTTCTACGGCACCGTCCTCTTGAATCGGCGTTCTTAAATCAATTTCCTGTCCGTTCAGTTTTCCGGCTAAAGACTTTTTCTTTAATCCCGGACTGATGGATGCCGCGATATCTTCTGTTGTTGTTCCTTTCGGAAATTCCTTTACCGCTCCGTCCGGAAATGTGATGTTGATCATATCTGACATCTTCGTCACTCCTTTTTTTATGCAAATCAAAAACCCCGCCCCCTATGAAAGGGACGAGGTTAAATAAACGGAATCGTGGTTCCACCCTTTTTTCCGCGCGGCCTGTTTTTTTCGGCACCTGCGGCTCTAAACTCTGTAACGGGAGTTCCCGTCAGCTATTACTGGCGCTTATTCCGGCGTTCACAGCTGAAGTTCAAAGGCGGTAAAGACAATGATCCATAGCTGGAAAGCTTTCAGCCTGGGCTCTCCTCTCTTATAAAGCCGGTATCAATGCTTCATGTCCTTATCAATACGTGTAGCAATCATTAATCTGTTATGTATTATAAAATGTCTGTGAGAAAAATGCAACTCGGTTTTCCGTCTGATTTCGCACAGACAGCCCCGCTGCTGCCGCAAGGCCGTCTGTGCAGCTATCCTTCCGTCTTTTCCGCCGCAAACGCGCCTAACGGAAAAAGACGCACCCGCTCCTGAAACACGTTTTGAATCGTTCTGGACATCATATGCTCCGGTTTGTCCGTATACAGTTCTACCGTCTCAGGCGCGATGGAGATCAGCGGCGCAAGCAGGTGGGAATCTATATACATCGGGTGCTCCCGCACAAACCGTCTGTCTATGTATTTTTTCTGTTCCCGTTCTGACACGTAGCGCAGCTCCCACAGTGTAAAAGCCCGGTCATGTACGATATGGACTTTCTTCATCCGCGGCGGATTGGATGTCACGTAATCTCTCAAAGACTGGATAAAGTTTTGATATTCCTGTTCCATCCGGTATTCATCTATCGCAGCCTCGGTATATTCCCTGAGCCGCTCATAATACCTGCCGAGCCGGAACGTCTGAAACGAACGCACGGAAAAAACACCCGCATCAAGTGAAATCGTCCGGAGCGCTTCTGAAATAAACTGTGTGCGCGGCTCTTTCTTCGGCTCAAACGGATGATCATCAAGCTCCCCTTCCATAATGCTGTGTGCAAGCTGAAGGATTTGCTGCTGTTCATCCTGATCGGTGAAGCAGTATTCGTCTTCAATAAGCGAAAGCATATGCTCGTCTTCTTTACATTCTAAAAAAAATCTGACCAGGATCGGCTCAATAAAGCGCTGAACGCAAAAAGCCGATTCAGACCTTGCGATTCCGACTTTTTTTATGCCTTCACGGACAATAAAATGTCTCCGGTCGTCCGATTGCTGAATGAGATGTAAAAAAGCGGCGGTATCGTGGTCATCTTCAAAGATCACTTCAAGCATATTTGTCCCCCCTTACGGCATCTGTTACAAGTATATGGGGGATGTTTTTAAAATAGACGTAAAGGTTAGCTTTCACCGCCGAACAAATGGCGGACCTTCTTCTTAAAGATGAGGGGAAGCGATAAAAACACGATGTAAAGACAGATGACTCCGAGCATGTTCAGCACATTTCCGGACATAAAGCTCGCGCCAAGCACATTCAGAACGATCGTCCCCGGAATGATGCCCGCTGCGGTCGCCAAAAAATATGTCATCGGCCTGACTTTCGAAAGACCCGCGGCATAGCTGATCACATCAAAATTTACAGGCAGAATGCGAAGGATAAAAATATAAAAGAAGCCATTGGTTTTCATCTGCTTTTGAATGGCTTCCATTTTTCCGTGACGGCTTTTTTCTTTAAAGGCAAACAGCCCGGCCGCAAAAAAAGACGCGGCCGCAGCGCCCATTGAGCCCGCCAGCGTATACACGGTGCCGAAAAACGGTCCGAACGCCAATCCTCCGGCGACGGAAACGATTGATACGGGAAACAGCACAAAAGGCCTGACGATGGAAATTCCGATAAACACAAGCGGCGCAAAGACACCGAACGATAACACCCAAAGACGGATCTCCTTAGGCGACAGATTCAGATATTTGCGGTTTGCCCACAACAAAAGGCCCGCTCCCGCCGCAGCCGCAGCCCATGTGACAGCCTTCTTATTCCTCATTCCCTCAAATCCTTCCCTTTGGACGCCGGCATTATGGACGGCGGCGGTTTTCCCCGTCAAGACGGACAGGCGAAGCCAAATATAAAATCCGCTCCATCAATCTTGCCGCTTTTACCTCTTCCTTTTCTCCCCGCTGTGAATACGTAAAATGATGCTTCAGCTCGTCAGGTGAAAAATTAGACGAGAAAAACGTGGGAAGCTGCTGGCTCATTCTGTGCTGAAGCACGGTGCCGATGACCTCATCCCTGACCCAGCTTGTCATTGACTCCGCTCCGATGTCATCAAGCATCAGGACGGGCGTCGTTTTGACCATATTCAGTTTCTCCTCCAGCGACTGATCCTGGAGAGAGTTTTTCAGCTCTCTGACAAATTCGGGAACATATACGATCATTGATGAATATTCTTTTTCCGCCAGCTCATTGGCGATGGCGGCTAGAATAAATGTCTTTCCGATTCCGAATTTTCCGTACAGATACAGCCCTTTGCCTTTGCCCGTTTCATTATAGCTCTTCAGAAAATCCGTCACATGCTGGAAGATGCCAAGTCTGCTCGGATCTGTAATGTCGATCTGCTGAAACGTCGCGCCGAGAAGATCCCGCTGGATATACATGCTCTTCATCAGGGACTTTTGTCTTTTCTGGCGGTCGAGCTTTCTCTTTTCCGGACATTCGTAATATTCAATATCAATAGAACGTCCGTTGATCACAAGCTTCGGATGATAGCCTTCAAGCAGGCTGTTCGTCTCGTTGTCTTTTGAACAGAAGGCGCACTGCTTGCTTTGCTGAACGTATTCGTACAGTTTATTTAACCCTCTGTCAATCATGCTTTGATTAATTGCATCTTTCTGTTCCTTCAAAAAAGCCTGGACGTCTTTGTCGGCCATGACTTGCTGCTGCATTCGTTCCAGGCGTTTTTGAAAGTCAGGTCTCTTCGTCACGCCTTCTAAGGATCGGCTGATCGGTTCCATTCAGTATCACCCCGCTTCTCTGTCTCAGTAGGCAGAGTATTTTTTCAGTTTTTTCATTTCTTCCATCATTTTTTTCTTCTGTTCTTCGAGATCCTCCGCGGAAAGAGCCGGCTGCTGTTCAGACTTCTTCCCGGTTTCTTCTTCTTTCATCCAATCAGGGCGCTTTTCTTCCCGGACGGTTTTTTTGCCGCGCGCAGCGCCGTTTGTTTTGCCGTCCGCCCAATCAAGATACTGCCTGTGCTCTTCTATTGCGAGCTTCATTGCTTCCCGGACCGTTTTTACTTTCTTTCTGGCCCAGTGAGCGGCGATTTTTTGAATATAGTTTTTGGACAGCTTCATATCCGTTTTCAGCATGACATAATAAATCAGCACATTGGTGACACCGGGCTCAAGCTTCTGTTCGAACATAATATCAGCGATAATCTGCAAGTCTGCTTTGGACGGCTCGGTCCCGTCCGCAATGTCCTGAAGAAGCTTTCTCGGTGATATGGTCTCAAGCTGTGCAATGAGTTCGGCATTCAATGAATCGTCCTTTTCCGTCTTGTTTTCCCGCAGGCGGACAGGCTGTGTTTTATCAATCAGTTCCGGAAGCTTCCCGCTTCTTTCAATTTGGTACCAGTCGCTGGCCGCTTTCCTCAGCGCTTCGGCCGTTATCGTATCCTGTTCATTAATAGCGGTCATGACGACGTGCTGCATGGAGATAGGATCTATTCCGTATAAATATGAAAGCTTTTTAATGCTCTCCCGCACGTCCTGCGTGATTGATTTGCGCGGTATCATCGTTTCTGACAGTCCCGCCATGAAAAGCTCAAAATCAAACACTTCCTCCGTCACCGTATAGGAAGGCGCTTGTCCGACAGACGCCGTCTCATAGTCCTCGGGGAGCTTCATCGCTTCTTCCATATCCGGCGTCATTTTCCATTCGCTCGGCTGAAAAGAGGCAAAGGCGTGATTAAACGGACGCGTAATTTCCCTTGCGTCCGCGCCGACGGAAGGATGCGTGTAAAATTGTCTCAGCTGCTGGTATTTCGTTTTACCGACTCTGTTATAAAGAAAGACATTCAGCATGCCGTCTTCAAAAAAATCATTCGGTCTGAGCGGGGGCAGCAGCTCATAAATAAACATCCGTTCCTTTTGCTCGGACTCCCGGATATACACTTTCAGCAGCCCGATTCCTTCAAGCTTTCCCTGTTCATGATGAATCTTTTTTAAATTTGCCTGCATCATGCCCATCAGCTGTCTGTGCGTGGATTCAGCTCCCCACAAACGGTTCTGCTCAAGCTCCCCCCATAAAGTCATATACAGAGAGAATGCAAATGAACCGATCAGCGGCTGGTACAGATGTGTCAAAACCTGTCTGTCGACATCCTGAAGAAGCGAACGGCTTTTGACCGTATAAGGATCTACAGGCAATACGTCATTCCAATAGTCAGCCATGATTCTCAAACCTTCCGATATGTTTCTACTCTCATTTTACACCGTTTCCGTCATCTATCAAATGCCAATTTTGCTCATGAGAAAAGAGCCAGACATCATCTCTTAGCTCTTTAGCGCTCTTTCTTTATTAAATCTTTCAATTCATCAATAAACACGTTTATATCTTTAAACTGCCGGTAGACCGAGGCAAAGCGGACATAAGACACCTCATCTATTTTCGCCAGCCGGTCCATCACCATTTCTCCGACAAGTTCGCTTTTGACTTCAGATACGCCTTGATTTCGCAGCTCTTTTTCAATGTCAAAGCACATGTCTTCAAGTGTTTTTAAAGGAACGGGCCTTTTTTCACAGGCTTTAATTAATCCGCGCAGCATTTTTTCACGGCTGAATTCTTCCCGGACGCCTTCTTTTTTCACGACGATCAGAGGCATCTCTTCAAACTTCTCAAATGTAGTGAAGCGGTAATGGCAGGCTTCGCACTCCCGCCTTCTGCGGATTGATTTCCCTTCGTCCGCAGGCCGTGAATCAAGTACGCGGGAACCGTTATGCTGGCATGAAGGACATTTCAATTGGATCAGCTCCCATCTGTTTCATTGCTGTAATGCGGTTCGCAAGCTTCCGGTAAATGCCCGCCAACGTATCTAGGATGAGCCTATTGTGTTGGGAGAGCCGATAGACCGGCCTTATCTTCTTCTATTTTACAAAAAAATTGCTTAAAGAAAAAGCAATGCTGTTTTTTTACATAAGAAAAGGAGCATCAGCTTCAAAGCGCGTAATGGCTTTTTCAGCTTAGCTCCCTTGTGTTTGCGTTTTGAAAATTACAGTACTTTCGCTTGTGCCTGTTTAATCTGTACAGGCCCCATTCCTCTCGGTATTTCAATGTTTTCTCTTGTATCTGCATGTAATGCGTCCGCAATGTAATCAGCAGCCACATTAGGATCCAGGTCTCCACAAGTATAAACATCAATGCTTGCATATCCGTGTTCAGGAAAACTGTGAATCGTTAAATGTGACTCAGAAATAATAACGACTCCGCTTACGCCTTGCGGTGCAAATTTGTGAAATGCGACCTCGCGCACTTCAGCTCCTGATTTCAAAGCAGCATTTACAAACGTTTTTTCAATAAAATCCATGTCATTGAGCTTATCAAAATCGCATCCCCACAGCTCGGAGATGACGTGACGCCCCATTGTTTCCATAATCATGGACCCCCCTTAACAAGAATTAAAAAAGTGAATTTCCGAGAACTGACCCGGCCATTTACCACGGGGGAAAGTTAGTCCGGAGAGGTCCTAACCCTTTAAGTAATTCCGAAGCAGTCACGAGCAAGAAGTTCACGAAAGATAGTATACTGTGTTTAAGTTTATTTTGCAAGGAGTGTTTTTTTGCAAATATGCCGTTAAGGGTTTTTTCTAACAAATGTCCATGATCTTTATTCTACACAGCTGACGGGTGTTTCATTCGCGCGGCGACGTGGCGGATAAGATCAACGACCCGGCAGGAATATCCCCATTCATTGTCATACCAGGCGAGCACCTTTACTTTTCGGTCTTCCATCACCATTGTCGTCAGCCCGTCAATGATCGCCGAGTGTGAATTCGTATTATAATCCGAAGAAACGAGCGGTTCATCCGAATAATCAAGTATTCCGTACATTGACGTCTTTGCGGCTCGTTGGAACGCGGCGTTCACTTGCTCGGCCGACACATCTGTTTTCAGGTCACAGACAAGGTCCACTAAGGACACGTTGGGAACGGGAACCCGCAAAGCCAGGCCGTGCAGTTTTCCTTTCAGATGAGGCAGCACGAGCGACAGCGCTTTAGCCGCGCCTGTAGAAGTCGGAATGATGGATTCTCCGCACGCTCTCGCCCTCCGCAGATCTTTATGCGGATTGTCGATATTTTTTTGGTCATTCGTGTAAGCGTGAACGGTCGTCATCAGGCCGCTCTCAATCCCGAATTCCTGATCAAGCACTTTGACGACCGGTGCAAGACAGTTTGTCGTGCAGGATGCATTTGAAATAATTACATGTTCATCCGGATTGAACTTTTCTTCATTCACTCCCATGACAATGGTAACGTCTTCATTTTTACCCGGAGCCGTTAAAATAACCTTTTTCGCCCCTGCTTCAATATGGCTCATCGCTTTTTCTTTTGAATTAAATTTTCCCGTTGCCTCTATAACGATGTCTATTCCGCACTCTTTCCACGGAAGCTCTCTCGGATCCCGCCGATTGAACAGCATAATATGTTTTCCGTTGACGATCAGACTGTCTTCGGCGGCTTCGACTTCTTGACCGTATTTGCCGTGAATTGTGTCATACTTTATCAAATGAGCAAGCGTTTCCGGGGGATAGCTTGCATTAATGGCTGTTATTTGAATTTGATCATCTTCCATCGCTTTTCTGAACACCATTCTTCCGATTCTTCCAAACCCGTTGATTGCTACTTTTACCTTCATGCCCAGGTCACCCCTTTTTAATATGCCACTCTAATTTAATTTTAATTATATATAGTATAACACATTAAAAGAAATCCGCCAGTACAACTTAATAAAAATCCGCCCTTATACCGATCAATATGTTGTTCAATCGGTTTTTTTGCATATAAAATGCTCTTTTTTCCATAAAAAAAAGCAGGATCAGCATCTCTGGCTGCCTGCTTTTTTCTTATATTTGTTCCGGATCTTTAAATTTGTCATTTAAAATGCTGTCCTCTAATACGGATGACACCTCGCCGTACCGTTTAGAAATATGCATCGCGCCCCAGTCGCACAGCGCGTTTAAAATTCTTTCCAGGCTGTGGCCGTATTCACTCAATTCGTATTCCACTTTCGGCGGCACCTGATTGTACACGATCCGGTTGATGACGCCGTCAGCTTCCAATTCCCGCAATTGCTGTGTCAGCATCTTTTGGGTAATGTCCGGCATAAGCCGCTTCAATTCGCTTGTCCGCTTTTTTCCGCGCATCAGGTGGCAGAGGATCACACACTTCCATTTTCCGCCGATCACTTCTAGCGTCGCCTCTACAGATATATTGTATTTTTTCTTCAGCAACGGTAATTCCTCCTCATCTATAGGAACTAAAAAGTGCCTATGGCACTTAAAAGTACGTTCTTTTCAATGACTCATCTATCGATCATAATGACATTTGCCGGCTGAAAAGGAATGTACTCTTATACTTATATCGTTTACCCGGCATCATTTCAACCATACATTTTCGTTCAAGGAGGAAAACAGATGTCTTCACATCGCCAAAGCTATTTACCAGCACTGCTGGCATTAGCCGTCAGTGCTTTTGCGATCGGCACAACCGAATTTATCAGCGTCGGACTGCTGCCGCTTATATCTCATGATCTGCATATACCTGTGACAACGGCGGGACTTACCGTTTCCATGTATGCTCTGGGCGTGACATTCGGCGCCCCGGTTTTAACTTCTCTTACATCAGGCATGTCGCGGAAAACGCTGCTGCTCTGGGTAATGCTGATTTTTATCGCCGGAAATACACTTGCAGCGAGCGCTTCCTCAATCGGCGTCTTACTGGCGGCGCGGGTCATTTCGGCTTTTTCCCACGGCATTTTCATGTCAATCGGGGCAACAATCGCCGCCAATATCGTGCCGGAGCATAAAAGAGCAAGCGCGATTTCCATTATGTTCACGGGGCTGACGGTGGCTACAGTGACCGGTGTTCCGTTCGGGACCTATCTCGGCCAGCAATTCGGGTGGAGAATCGCATTTGCCGTCATCGTCGCGGTAGGAATCATTGCATTTCTCACAAATGCGCTTCTCGTTCCGTCAAATTTGCGCAAAGGAACGAAAACCGCATTTTCCGAACAGATAAAACTCGTCAAAAACGGCCGGCTGCTGCTTTTATTTATTATTACAGCGTTAGGCTACGGCGGAACGTTTGTCGTGTTTACGTATTTATCTCCGCTTCTTCAGGAAGTAACCGGTTTTCAGAAAGAAACCGTCGCGGCCATCCTGCTTGTTTACGGAATTGCGATTGCGATCGGAAACATGATCGGCGGCCGGTTATCAAATCGGAATCCGCTGAGAGCATTGTTTTACATGTTCATTGTCCAGGCGGCTGTGCTGTTTGTCTTGACTTTTACCGCGCCGTTTAAAACAGCCGGACTGATCACCATTATTTTTATGGGGCTGTTGGCGTTTATGAATGTGCCGGGGCTTCAGGTATATGTCGTGATGCTGAGTGAACGTTTTGCGCCAAGCGCCGTTGATACAGCATCAGCTTTAAACATCGCGGCATTTAATGCCGGAATCGCAATCGGTTCTTTTGCCGGCGGGATTATAACAGATTCAATCGGGATTATTCATACCGCTTGGATCGGGGCGTTAATGGTGCTCAGCGCGGTCATGTTAACCGGATGGAGCAGAAAGCTTGAAAAGCGGGATCGCACTGTCCTTGAAAGGAGGTGAGTTTTTCTTCAGCGCATTTTGATTTTTTTAACAAACAAACAATAGGAGGAACATATACATGACAACACATTTACAAGCAAAAGCGACATTGCATAACGGCGTAAAGATGCCTTGGTTCGGTATCGGAGTATTTAAAGTAGAGGAAGGCGCGGAGCTCGTCAATGCGGTGAAAACGGCACTGGCGCACGGCTATCGCAGTGTTGATACCGCCGCGATTTACGGAAATGAAGAGGGTGTCGGCGAAGGCATCCGCCAAGGATTGCAAGAAGCGGGATTAAAGCGTGAAGACATTTTTGTCACGTCAAAAGTGTGGAATGCCGATTTAGGGTATGAAGAAACGTTAAAAGCGTTTGACACAAGTTTAGAAAAACTCGGTTTAGACTATTTAGATTTATATTTGATCCATTGGCCTGTCGAAGGAAAGTACATCGATGCGTGGCGGGCGCTCGAAACCCTCTACCGGGATGGACGCATTAAGGCGATCGGGGTCAGCAATTTCCAAATTCACCATCTGAAACATCTCATGAAAGAAACGGAAATCAAGCCGATGATTAACCAGGTGGAGTACCACCCCCGTCTGACTCAGAAAGAACTGCACGCTTTCTGCGCCGAACAAAATATTCAGCTTGAAGCATGGTCGCCATTGATGCAAGGCCAGCTGCTTGATCATCCCGTCTTACAGGAAATCGCTGAGAAATACGGCAAATCAGCCGCTCAAGTGATTTTGCGCTGGGATTTGCAAAACGGCGTCATCACCATTCCGAAATCAACTAAAAAACACCGTATTGAAGAAAATGCAAATGTCTTTGATTTCGAACTGTCAGCTGACGATATGAAGCGGATTGATGATCTGAACGAAAATCTCCGTGTCGGCCCGGACCCTGACAATTTTGATTTTTAACCAGAAAAACACCGTTCGGTTTTCCGAACGGTGTTTATTTATGTCCAGCTGCTCAATATTTCCTCCAGCTGATGCTTCGTATAGTCAAGACTGCCGCTGTTATCAATGACGGCGTCAGCTTTTTTTGTTTTGTCTGCTAAAGGCATTTGCGACGTTATCCGGCTCATCGCTTCTTCTTCTGTAAGTGAATTCCGCTTCATCAGCCGTTTGAGCTGAATGTCTGCCGGTACGGTGACGACGAGCACTTTGCCGACCAGATAGTCAAGCCCGCTTTCATACAAAAGCGGGATATCCAAAACGACGAACCGCTCTTTTCGCGCAACGGCTTCATCCCGCTGTTTCATCATTTCCGCACGCACTGCCGGATGAACGATCTGATTCAGCATCAGACGCTTCTGTTCGTCCGTAAAAACGATAGAACCGAGTTTTTTTCTGTCAATGCCGCCGTTTTCCAGCAGGATGTCTTTTCCGAACGCTTCAACGATCTGTCCGTAAGCCGGCATTCCTTTTTCCACCGCCTGCTTAGCGATGACATCCGCATCAATGACTGTTATTTTTTTGTCGATCAGCATGCGCGCTACCGTGCTTTTGCCGCTGGCGATGCCTCCCGTTAAACCGATGACCAAGCTCAAAAAGCCCACTCCTTCTTACATTTTCCAAATCCCGATGATAATCAGCAGGATCCCCGGCAAAAATGTCATTTTATCTATCCAATTCCACCTTGAAAGAAAATGCCCGGCGTTGATGCCGAATGACACAAACAGCGAGCTCATCACCCCGACGGTCACGCTCATCATAACCGGAGAAAAACCGAGAATGGCCGCTCCCATGCCTGCGCCAAAGGCGTCAATAGATAAGGCGATACCGAGCAGAAGCGCTTCGACTCCATTAATGGTTCCGGATTGATCAATATCGGCGCTGGTCGGCTTTTTCAAAATGTGAATCACGATGCCGAGCGATTTCACTTCAAGGTTTAGCAGCGTTTTTTCGTGTAATAAGTAATCCGGCTCTTTCGCCGGTTTAAAAAATTGATAGATGACCCATGCCCCGATTCCGATTAAGATCAGCCCGCCCAGTTTCTCCGTGACGGATACAGGGAAAATCTTTGTCAGAAAATGGCCGATCAGCATGGATATAAACATCACAGAGGCTGAACAGCAAGCGATCACGGCAATCGCTTTGAACGGGATTTTCATTTTTCTCAATCCATACGTAAACCCGACTGAAAAACTGTCCAAGCTGACAGCAAAAGCCAAAAGCAGCAAAGAAACAATCTCCATATCCGTTTCTCCCTTTCTCTTGATCGGCAATTGTGACATATGCCTATTGGGTGAATCACAATATATATATGGAGAAAGGTCATCAACTGTGTTAGAAAAAAGTCATTCTGCTGCCGCCTGCTTGAACAGCTTCAGTTTATGATTTTTTTTGGCATCGGGCGCAGAAATGCGTACCCCTTCCGCCGACTACGATTTTAGAAATCATCGTGCCGCACGTTTTGCACGGCTCATCCTTTTTGCCGTATACGTAATGTTTGAGCTGAAACATTCCGATTTCCCCTTGAGAATTGATATAAGACCGGACGGTGCTCCCGCCCGCGTCAATCGCTTCCTGAAGGGTGTCTTTAATTTCTGTATGAAGCGTTTTTATCTGTCCGTCAGACAGGCTGTTCGCTTTTGTCTCAGGGTGAATCCGCGCCCGGAATAAAGCTTCATCGACATAAATGTTGCCGAGGCCGACGACTGCTTTTTGATCGAGCAGGGCGGTTTTCACCGCGCGGTTCGTTTTTGCCAGCCGCTCTTTTAAATAGGCGGCGGTAAAGGCTTCATCATCTGGTTCGGGTCCGAGCTGTGAAAGCGGTAATGCATTCAGTTCCTCTCCCGGCGCAAATAAATGCATCGTGCCGAATTTCCGGACATCCCGGTAGCGGAGCTCTGTTCCGTCCGTCATGCGAAACACGACGTGAACATGTTTGTCGTCAGGCTCATCGGCCTGATAAAGACCGTATTTCCCCTCCATCCGGAGATGGGACACCATGACATAATGATCCAGATGGAAAAGCAAAAACTTTCCCCTTCTTCCGATGGATCGGATGGTTTCTCCTGCAATCTGCCGCGCGAATTCCTCCGGCTCGGCGGGTTTTTTGATGATATTCGGCCATCTGATGTCCGCCGATTCAATCGTTTTCCCCTTCACAAGACCGGTCAGAGTGCGCCGGACCGTTTCAACTTCTGGTAATTCCGGCACAATCATCACTTCCTTTTTCTCTGTTTATTTATTTTGCATCGTACCAAGACGGTCCTGAAGCATAATCCGCCTTTAACGGCACGTCTAATGCCAAAGCATGCTCCATCACTTCAGGAACCAGCTTCTCTAATATTTCAATTTCTTCCTTAGGCGCTTCAAAAATCAATTCATCGTGCACCTGAAGCAGCAGTCTTGCCTTCAGTTTTTTCTCCTTCAGCTCAGCTGCCATATCAATCATGGCTTTTTTAATAATATCAGCGGCGCTGCCCTGAATCGGCGTATTCATGGCCGTCCGTTCCGCAAAGCTCCGCAGGTTGAAGTTGCGGCTTGTCAGCTCAGGGATGTAGCGGCGGCGCTGCATAAGAGTCGTCACATATCCTTTTTGTTTCGCTTCCTGCACCGATTCTTCCATATACGCCTTGACGCCCGGAAAGCTTTCCAAGTAGCGGTCAATAAAAGCGCCCGCTTCTTTCCGGGTGATGCCGAGGTTTTGCGACAGCCCGTAATCACTGATGCCGTAAACGATCCCGAAATTGACGGCCTTTGCCTGACGGCGCATCGCCTGTGTCACTTCATCCTCGCTGACATGAAACACATCCATTGCGGTTTTTGTGTGAATGTCCATATCATTCGTAAACGCCTCAATCAGATTTTCATCTTTTGAAATATGCGCAAGCACCCTTAACTCAATTTGTGAATAATCAGCGGCGAAAATTAGCCAGTCCGGTTCTGACGGAACGAAAGCCTGACGGATTTTCCGTCCTTCCTCCAGCCTGATCGGAATGTTTTGCAGGTTCGGATCAGTTGAACTGAGGCGCCCGGTTTGAGTCAATGCCTGATTGAATCGCGTATGCACCTTATGAGAATCCTTGCGTGTGACTTTCAGCAGCCCTTCAATATAAGTTGATTGGAGTTTGCCGATTTGTCTATATTGCAGAATGTAGGCGACGATATCATGTTTGTCTGCGAGCTTCTCCAGCACATCGGCTGAAGTGGAATAGCCTGTTTTTGTTTTCTTTACTGGCGGCAGGCCGAGCTTTTCAAACAGAATGACGCCGAGCTGTTTTGGTGAATTGATGTTAAACGGTTCACCGGCGATGTCATGGATTTTTTCTTCATATTCTTTCAGCTTCGCGCCGAGCTCTTCGCCCATTCGCTTCAGTCTATCAACATCCACTTTGACGCCCATTGATTCCATTTCTCCGAGAATAAGCGCAAGCGGGAGTTCGAGATCTTCATATAATTCAAGCTGATTATTTTCTTCCAGCGCGTGCAGCAGTTTGTCCCGGAGGCTGTTAACGGCAGACGCTTTTCGCGCGAGATGATCGGCAAGCTCTTTTTCAGCCGGAACGGCGCGCTTTGCGCCTTTTCCGTAAACCGCTTCATCTTTTGAAACGATATTCAGGCCGTATTCTTTCGCTACGCTCGCGACATCGTCGTACGAATTGCCCGGGTTTATAATGTAGGCAGCAAGAAGCGCATCAAATTCCGTTCCCTTCAGCTCAATTCCCTGCCAGCGCAAAGCGACAACGGAGCGTTTGCTGTCAAACACCCACTTTTTCTTCGACTCATCTTCAGCCCAGGATTTAAACGCTTCGGACTGGATGGCGGTTTCTTTCGGAATATAATAAAGGCCTGTTTCATTCACGATGGAAAAGCCGAGTATCGGTTCTTCGTGATAGTTATCCCCGATTTGTTCGACGACTAAAGCGGACGGCGAAACGAGCATAGCTTCGGTGATTTCTTCGGCCGTTTCAACATTGATGTCCTCAAAATCTTCTTCCGCCGTTTCTCCGCTATCTTCACCGAGCCGCTCCAGCAGCGTGTTAAAACCGAGGTCTTTAAAAATGGCAACGACTTGTTCACGGTCGAACCCTTGATAATCTAAATCGTCAAGCTTGACTTCAATCGGCGCATTTGTCATAATCGTCGCCAGCTCTTTGCTCATCAGGGCTTGTTCTTTATATTCTTCGAGCTTTTCTTTTAATTTTTTCCCGCTGACTTCATCAATTGAATCAAGCAGTTTCTCAACCGAATGGAACTGCTTCAAGAGTTTAATTGCCGTTTTTTCGCCGACGCCGGGAACGCCCGGGATGTTATCGGAGGAATCCCCCATTAATCCCTTCATATCAATGATTTGCAAAGGGGTCAGACCGTACTTTTCTTCGACGTGTTCCGGCGTGTAATCTTCCACGTCGGTAATGCCTTTTCTCGTAATAGCAACGGTCGTTTTCCCGGTTGCAAGCTGCGTTAAGTCTTTGTCTCCGGAAAATACCTTTACTTCAAAGCCGTCTTTCTCAGCAGATACGGCAAGTGTGCCGATAATATCATCCGCTTCGTATTCAGGAAGCTCATAGCGGCTGATGTTATAAGCATCGAGGAGCTCACGGATGAACGGCATCTGTTCAGAAAGCTCCGGCGGCGTTTTTTGCCTTCCGCCTTTATATTCTTTAAACGTGCTGTGGCGGAAAGTCGTTTTTCCCGCATCAAAAGCCACCAGCATGTGGGTCGGTTTTTCATCCTCCAGCATTTTCATTAAAATCATCGCAAACCCGTATACGGCATTTGTATGAATGCCTTTTTCATTGCTTAGAAGCGGTAATGCAAAAAACGCCCGGTACGCCAGACTGTTTCCGTCGACAAGCACTAATTTTTTTCGTTCCGTCATTCAATATCCTCCTAAGAGCAAAAGCTCGTCATTCCTCTGTTTTTTAATCTCACAGCTTCTCTTATTTTAACAAAGTTCAATTTGAAAGGAAAATGAGCGGACCCCGTGAAAACGCAAAAAAGGACGGGAACAAGAAAACACGTTCCCGCCGTCAAAATTGGCTCCTTGGATGAAGGGGTTCTGTTACATCCTAACAAGATAGGTTTAACAGGTCATGAAGAAATTGTTAATCCTTTGTAAAGCTGATCACGCTGCCGGCGGCCGCTTCAGCGTCACAGTGAACACAGTTCCCTGTCCCGGCTCGCTTGTGACTTCGATTTTGCCTTCATGGGCTTCTATTAAGTGCTTTACGATGGCAAGACCGAGCCCGGTTCCTCCCGAGTTGCGGCTTCTGTCTTTATCCACGCGGTAAAATCTCTCAAATATCCGCGGAATCTCTTCCTTCTGAATACCGATTCCCGTATCGGACACTTTGATATCAACAGCGGTTTCTTTCACATTTACCGAAATCGCCACCGTCCCTTTTTCAGGCGTGTAGGTTAAAGCGTTGTTCGCCAGATTCAGGAATACCTGCTTCAGCCTGTGCACATCACCCATCACAAAAATCGGCTCCTCCGGAAGATCGAGCTGAAAACTGATGCCTTTTTCCTCAGCCTTATGCTGTAAAAGGGCTTCGATTTCATGGAGGATTTTTGCGGCGTCAAAGGATTCTACTCGCATCGTAAAGTTTTGCTGCTCCATTTTGGATAAATCCAATAAGTCCTGTACGAGGGATTGGAGCCGCTCACTTTCTTTCAGAATGATAGACAGAAAGTCTGAAAGCGCCTTTTCATCTTTCATCGCCCCGTCTAACAGCGTTTCCGTAAAGCCTTTAATCGAAGTGATCGGCGTTTTCAGTTCGTGGGAAACATTGGCGACGAAGTCCTTCCTCATCTGCTCCAATTTTTTAATTTCCGTTATATCGTGAAAAACGAGAACAATGCCCTTCCATTCATCATCAGGACCCATGATCGGAACGCCGTCAACTTCAAAGTAGCGCCGCTCAATGTTGATGGGAAGTCTCAGCAGCTGGCATTTTTTCGTCTCCGTCATAAAAATATCTTCGACGAGCCGAATGATTTCCTCATGCTCAAGCGCATCATGGTAAAGGCGGCGAAGCAGACGTTCAGGCTTTGTATGAAACTGCTTCGTGTACGATCGGTTCACGAGATTAATAAAACCTCTCCCGTCTATTAAAATCAAACCTGAACCGATATTTTCAATGACGGTTAACAGACGGTCGCGCTGCATATCCTGCGTTCTCGTCATTTCCATCAAATCGACCGCCAGACTGTTCATCGCACGCCCGAGGCGGTCAGACCGCCTTGCGTAACCGCTGTAGGAGCGGGCGTCATAATTGCCTTTGGACAGCTCCGTCGCCACCTTCGTCGCGGCGTCGATTGATTTTTTGTAACGGGACGTCATGTTTGTATAAAAGAAAACGATAATGATAAAAGCGGTACAAAGACTTGCTGCCAGCATGCCCCACATTTCTCCGGTAATACTTGAACCGCCGCTGATTTCCGAGGAAACGAGCACATATCCCGCCGTTCGGCCGGCGTCATTTTTTACGGCAGCGCCGCGGATCACTTTGTTACCCGCCTGTATGGCTGCCTCATTTTTATTGTGAGAAATGAACTCCTTTACGGCTGCATCATCAGCATGCCTGCCGGAATGATAAACGGCGTCACCCTTCTCATTGAGAACAGAGACGTTTATACCGAGGGTGCGGCTGGCGTCGCGGACCACCGTTTCATTGTTTTTATTGCCGATTCGGCCGGTGTCAAGAAGGCCCGCTATGTATACCGATTCCTTTTTCAGCTGATCCGCCGTTCTGTCTTTAGCGGCTGAAGAAATAAGCTGCTGTAAAAAAAGGCCGAGAACACTGAAAACCAATATGATACATACAACGAGTAAAGCGAACAGACGCACACGGACTTTATTCATTCATTTTTGGCTCCTCCAGTTTATACCCCAAACCTCTGATTGTTTTAATATAGATGGGTTTTTTGGTATTTGATTCGATTTTGTCGCGCAGATGGCTGATATGAACGTCAACAATCCGGGTGTCCCCGGCAAAATCATAGTTCCAGACTGCGCTCAGCAGAAGATCTCTCGTCAGCACTCTTCCCTTGTGTTTTCCCAAATACAGAAGCAGTTCAAATTCTTTAGGCGTCAATTCCAGCTGTTCTGACTTGAAGTACGCTTCGTAATGCTCCGGAAGAATTTTCAGCTCGCCGATAAGGATCTGCCCGTCCTTTTCCTCTTCTCTGCTTTGTGACAGCGAAGAAATGTCAGCCCTTCTTAAAATGGCTTTCACCCGCGCAGTCACTTCCCTCGGACTGAACGGCTTTGTCATGTAATCATCCGCTCCGAGCTCCAGTCCCAGCACCTTATCAAACTCTTCATCTTTTGCTGTCAGCATCAAGATCGGAACCATCATTTTCTGCTGTCTGAGCTGTTTACAGACGTCGATTCCGTCCACTTTCGGCAGCATGACATCCAGTACGATTAAATCCGGATTTTCCTTCTCTGCCTGCTCCAGAGCCTCTTCGCCGTCTGATGCGGTAATGACATCATAGCCGGACCGTTCCAGATTGTACTGTAAAAGAGTAACGATAGATTGTTCATCATCTACAACTAAAATTTTTTTGTTCATGCTGCGCCCTCCGCTGTCTATTTTCCCCGACATCCAATTTTCTCTATTTTATGTGTTGCATATCACTTTATGATTTCATTTTATCCAATACTGCCCGTTCAGACAATTCGCCTTTTTGATCATTTTCAGAGAAAGGATCGTTCAGGGAAAAAGAAAACGCTTTCATTAATTGTAAAAAGAGGAAGGCTTCTGATTCGGAAGCCTTCCCTTTTTTCTTATGACAATACTTTCATCACGTTTTTGACAGATTCAACTGATTTACTCAGCTGTGCTTTTTCATAGTCTGTCAGTTCAAGCTCAATGATTTGCTCTAGGCCGTTTCCTCCGATAATCGTCGGTACGCCTAAGTAAATGCCCTCATGACCGTATTCGCCTTCTAAATAAGCGATAGTCGGAAGCACGCGGCGCTGATCTTTCAAAATGGCTTCTACCATTTCTGTCAGTGATGCAGCAGGCGCATAGTAGGCGCTTCCGTTGCCGAGAAGGTTGACGATTTCCCCGCCGCCTTTTCTTGTGCGCTCTACAATCGCATCAAGACGGTCTTTCGGGATAAGTGTTTCGAGCGGAATGCCGCCCGCATAGGAATAACGGACGAGAGGAACCATGTCGTCACCGTGTCCGCCAAGAACAAAACCGGTTACGTCTTTTACTGACAGGTTTAATTCTTCAGCGACGAATGTTCTGAACCGCGCAGTGTCAAGCACTCCGGATTGTCCGATAACGCGTTCTTTCGGGAAGCCTGATTCTTTGTACACCGCATATGTCATCGCATCAACAGGGTTTGTTAACACGACGATAATGCAGTCAGGAGAATATTTCACGATCTCACGTGTGACGCTTCTCATGATTTTTTCGTTTGTAGATACGAGATCATCACGGCTCATGCCTGGTTTTCTCGCAATTCCGGCCGTGATGACGACGATATCAGAACCGGCTGTGTCCTCGTAGTTGGACGTGCCTGTGATTTTCGCGTCAAATCCTTGAACCGGACTTGCTTCGAGCATGTCAAGCGCTTTTCCTTTAGTCGGGTTTTCTAATTGAGGAATATCAACGAGCACAACATCCGCAAGCTCTTTTTGAGCTGTAAGGAAGGCTGTTGTCGCTCCCGTAAATCCTGCTCCGATAACAGAAACTTTACTGCGTGTTTTTCCCATGATTCTCTTCTCCTTTTTTGGCTTCATTAGAAGTCTGCTTTAGGTTCAGTCCATGTTTTTGATAAGCTCTTCACCGAACTCTGAACATTTCACTTCAGTTGCACCGTCCATTAATCTTGCAAAATCGTAAGTTACTACTTTTGAAGCAATCGTTTTTTCCATAGCTTTAATGACTAGGTCAGCCGCCTCATTCCAGTTCAGGTGTTCAAGAAGAAGCACTCCTGAAAGGATAACGGATGACGGGTTGACTTTGTCAAGGCCGGCATATTTAGGAGCCGTTCCGTGCGTCGCTTCAAAAATCGCATGCCCTGTTTCATAGTTGATGTTCGCTCCCGGTGCGATTCCGATTCCGCCTACCTGAGCGGCAAGCGCATCAGAGATATAGTCTCCGTTTAAGTTCATCGTCGCTACGACGTCGAATTCGCTCGGACGGGTTAAGATCTGCTGAAGGAAAATATCAGCGATGCTGTCTTTGACGATGATTTTTCCTGCTGCTTCCGCTTCGCTCTGCGCTTTATCAGCCGCTTCTTTTCCGTCTTTTTCGACGATGCGGTCATATTCGGCCCAAGTGAATACTTTATCTCCGTATTCTCTTTCGGCAAGCTCGTAGCCCCAGTTTTTAAATGCCCCTTCAGTGAACTTCATGATGTTTCCTTTGTGGACAAGCGTGACAGACTTACGGCCGTTTTCGATCGCATACTCAATGGCAGCTCTGACTAAGCGGCTTGTTCCTTCTTCAGAAACAGGCTTGATGCCGATTCCTGATGTTTCAGGGAAACGGATTTTGTTAACGCCCATTTCATTTTGCAGGAAGCTGATCAGTTTTTCAACTTCTTCAGAACCTTTCGCATACTCAATTCCGGCATAAATATCTTCCGTGTTTTCACGGAAAATGACCATATCCGTATCTTCAGGACGTTTGACCGGAGAAGGCACTCCAGTGAAATATCTGACAGGGCGCAGGCACGTAAACAAATCAAGTTCCTGTCTCAGCGCCACGTTCAGAGAACGGATACCGCCGCCGACCGGTGTCGTCAGAGGTCCTTTGATAGCGATGAAGTACTCTCTGATGTCTTCCAGCGTTTCGGCAGGAAGCCACTCACCTGTTTTATTATAAGCCTTTTCACCGGCATAAACTTCTTTCCACGTGATTTTTTTCTCGCCTTTATATGCTTTTTCAACAGCGGCTTCCAATACTTTAGAAGCGGCGTTCCAAATATCAGGGCCTGTGCCGTCACCTTCAATAAACGGGATAATCGGATTATTTGGTACGTTTAATACTCCATTAGAGACTGTAATTTTTTCACCTTGTGACACAATATTACCTCCCAGTATGTAATTCATATTTAGAAAACATTTTATTTTTCTTATAGAAAATAAAATGATTTTTCTCAAGATTCTATCAAAATTGTAAACCAACTTGGGCTTGATTAACAAGAGGCTAACGACATGAAAATCACCAGCCTCCCGTTTGATCAGGCTCTTTCGTCAATCGGAACAAAAGTCTGCTTATCCGGACCCGTGTATTCAGCGCGCGGGCGGATGAGGCGGTTGTTATCGTATTGCTCAAGAATATGCGCGATCCATCCGGACATTCTGCTGACCGCAAAGATCGGCGTGAACAGATCGTGGTCAATGCCGAGACTGTGGTACACAGATGCGGAATAGAAATCAACGTTAGGCGGAAGTTTTTTCTCCGACGTCACAATTTCTTCGACACGGATTGACATGTCGTACCATTTGCTTTCACCCGTCAGATTCGTCAGGCGTTTGCTCATTTCTTTTAAATGTTTGGCGCGCGGATCCCCATGCTTATACACGCGGTGTCCGAAGCCCATCACTTTTTCCTTTTTCTCCATTTTGCTGCGGATATAAGGCTCGGCATTTTCCACTTCGCCGATCTCTGTCAGCATTTTCATGACGGCTTCATTGGCTCCGCCGTGAAGCGGCCCTTTTAATGCGCCGATGGCTGCCGTGATGCCTGAGTAAATATCGGATAAGGTGGCGACACATACTCTCGCCGTAAATGTTGATGCATTCAGCTCATGATCCGCATGAAGAATGAGCGCTTTGTTAAACGCTTCCACTTCGATCGGAGAAGGATCTTCACCGTTTAAGGTGTAAAGGAAGTTCTCCGCAATACCGTACTCTTCCTTCGGTTCAACAGGATCAAGTCCTTTGCGGATTCTTGAGAAAGCGGCGACAATGCCCGGCACCTTCGCCTGCAGACGGATGGCTTTTCTGTAGTTCGCTTCCGGATTCATGACATCGGCTTCACTGTCAGTCAGACCGAGTAATGAAATTGCCGTCCGGAGCGCAGCCATTGGATGTACGTTATTGAGGGGATAGGATTTGAAGTGCTCAATGATTTCTTGTGGAACGGCAGCTTCTTTCGCAAGCTGTTTTTTCAGTTCAGCAAGCTCTGTTTTATTCGGCAGGCGCAGATGCCACAGCAAATAAATGATTTCTTCAAAACTTGCATTCTCTGTCAAGTCGTCAATATCGTACCCTACATATGTAAGGGTATCGTCGATAATAGAGCTTACAGATGATGTTGTTGCTACAACCCCTTCAAGACCGCGTGTTGCTGTCATATTCAACCTCTCCTTTTCAATCAAAATTCCCCTTTAAAGAGTACATAAAACATACGGCTTACTTAAAATGAATCATGTAAACACTCCCTTTCCCCTTTAAGAAAATGCTTACATTTCATTGATTGCGGTTACATAACCGATATGCTTATAGAGGAACATAACAAATTCTTATAAGCTTATTTAAGTTTAAGCCTATTCTTATTATAAACAATAATCTGATTAATTTGTAGACTTTTAACTAAAAATGTTTTAAAAGCCCTATATATCAAGGTTTTGCGTTGATAAATTTAATCGCTTGCTTTCAGGCGCTTTGTAAAATCATGTATTCTCATGTTTTCATTTGGGGGAGCTTTGGGAGTTTAAAAGGACAACGCACCACTACCCGGGTTATTCACAAATGAACGCCAGAAAGAGCGCAAAAAAAAAAGCCCTGTCCGTGGCTTTTTTTATGTGCCTACTGGCCGCTCTGCTAATTTTAGAGTACCCACCGGGCGCTCTGTTATCTTAACATCCGATGATGCATGATTAATTTTGACTACAGCTAAACCACTTAATGTAACAAAGATTAGGGTTGCACAAAGAATCATTTTTTTCAATTATAATCCCTTCAGGTGCCTCATTTTCTCCTCAGCTAAAATAGCATGCTTAGAAAATCCAAGCGCCTCTTTATAGAGTCCATGCTTCTCACAGTGTTCTGAAATAACCAAAGAAAGGATCAAAGACGCTATCAAGGTCATTTACTTCATATAAGTAAAAAATACCACCTCGACAAGTTTCAATGCTTTTCCTCTGATCCTGCTGCAGAAGTCCGTAAATAATATTTATTTTAGCCTCATAAAGAGGATATCCTATGTAGAGTATCCTGTTTTATCAATTTTGCCTTGTGGAGTTGTGATGCTTTAAATGCAGGAATGTAACTGCTGAATTTCTGTCCCTTGAACCAGAACCCAGAAGGAAGGGGTCTACTCTGAAAGTCAATGTATCGGTTCCTGAAATCTTGCCTTTTGTACCCGGAAGCTTTGAATGAGGGATAATTATGAACTTCACTATATACCTGCCTTCTTTTTCTTCGGATAATTTAACGCCTCCTTTAATGGTAACAGAGAGTGTGTCATCCTTATAGAATTCACGGGCACTGTCTAATATATTTTTACAGAAAAGCTCATGCATAAAAACACCAAATAGCTCCTGAGAAACTTTTGGGTTCTGGCCATGTTCTTGTTTAGCATCAGCCACTGTGATAGAGCTTAACGAAAAACATAAGATCACCAATACAATTATTTTTTTCATAGTAATCATCTCCCTTCACTTTAACATTTGCATTCCTTTATTTTTTATTACATCTTGAATATCTAATAACTTCGAAAAATCTTCTCCCTTCATAAAAGAGAGAGCTTATTATTACTTCAGCTAAGACAAGATTTTCGCTTTTGTACTCAGCCCGTAAATATCCTCATCAAACCGTTCATCAATTGAAACTGACTCATTTACTGATGTAAGTGAAGTTAAATAAATTGCAGAAAAACCCTCCTCATCTCGAGAAGGGCTCGATTTCTACTTCTTTTTTCTAAATCAGTCCGAAGAAAAAACTGATGCCGCTCAACTTTTCAATCGAAGGGCTTCATCGGGTTCTCCAACTATTTGCCCCTATGCTTTTCTTTTACTTTTTGTTTTCTGATTAAATATTTTTGTTCCTTTATTTTTTCTCTTTGTTTTCTGTTCAGTTGTTTTTTCTTTTCTTTTCTTGCTTCAAGCTCCTGTTTTATCGCTTTTTGCGCCTTAGTTGATATCCCGATATTTTTCATCTCTTTAGAAGCTTGCCGTTGTAATCTTTTTGGGTTTAACTTCTTAGATTTTGCTTTAACACAAACCCCTTCTTGTTCAGTGCGGGAGAGAGTCTGTAAAAGTTGATTATTAACAAAATGCATGATTTCTGAATCCTTGGGCTCTTGTCCAAACAAATGACGAATTGCTCTTAATTTCCCATCATTCACAACTTCAATTACTCCTACCCAAAACTGACCATCGTAGTAAACCGTTAATTTCATAACGATTCCCTCCTCCTAAAGTTACTGAAGAATGATGGACATCCCGAGGAGGGGAAGGTTACTGACATTTTAAATAATGCATCCGGACTACCAACCGAATTGTGTTTTTTCATTCTCACTATAAATTTAACAAACTTTCAAATTGAAGGAAAGGGTCTCCGCTTATTTTAACAACACTTCAAGTTTTGATTTGGTTCAAGTGCATAAATTCCATCAGCTTTTAATCCATTCATCAATTGGAACCGCCTTACTGCATCTTCAGTCTTCGTGCCATATGCGCCGTCGATTCCGAGGTTCTTTGTTACATGGTAAGCCACTTCATTCCTCGGAATAATGCAAATGGCATTTGTCTGAACTACAAAATGCGCTGCAAACTCTTATTTTCACCCGCAAAAAAAGCAGCTTTAAGCCGCTTTTTTACTTTACGAAGTGAATATTTTTACGATCTGCATGGCCAGATAGGCAATTCCGGCGCCGATTAACGGACCGACGGCAACGCCGCCGAAAAGCGCGACGGCAAGTATCGTGCCGATCACCAGCGCCGTTGTAATATGAGGATCGTTTTCCAATAAGGTGAGACCGTTTTTGGCGATTAAGGCTACGGCGATTCCGGCGCCGAGAGCGATCCACGCATAATATGATTTCATCGCTTCTCCGAGCTGTTTAAAACCGATATCACCTGTGGCAATCGGCACTAAAACGGCGATTGTAATGACGGTGACCCCCCAGTTGATTCCTTTTGACTGAATCACCGGGAACAATTTCTGGTCAAGACCGACAGCTTTTATCACAATAAGAAAGCCGACGGCAAAAAGCAATGACTGGTTTTTGGCTATCAATGCGATGGCCAGCAATAATAGTAAAAATAAATTCGCCTGTGTAAACATCCTGAAAGCACCATCCTTCATCATAACTGTATTCATATCCTTTTTTTTGACGAATAAACTAATGTAATAGGACGTGCCGACCGAGAGGAGGATCGATGTGAATCCGCACTATGCAACTGTTTTTTTCCGCGCGCTGTTTGTACTAGCTGCGGCCGGCGGCGCTTTAGCGGCCGGTTACGCCTCATTTTCGTTAACTTATCCGTTTCTGATCGCCCTTATTCTGTCGTCGGCGATCATTCCCGTGGTTGACTGGCTGGACAAACTGACGGGGCTGCCCCGATCAGTCAATACAGTCATTGTCCTGGCCTTCTTTTTGCTGATTCTTCTTGGCGCGGCGACTTTTCTCGTTGCGGAAATCATCTCGGGAACCGCCTATCTGGCCAAAACGCTCCCTCCCCATATCAGCGCCTTTATAACGTATTGCGAGGAGTTCTTCACTTCCCGCATTCAGCCATTGTACCACGAGCTGACTGTCTTATTTAACGGGCTGGAAACCAATCAGCAGGCATCCATCGTGACGCATATCCAGACCCTCGGTGATACAGCCGCTAAAAATGCGGGGCTGATGCTTTCACATCTTTTAGAGCTGGTGCCGAAATGGATTGCCTTCCTTCCCAATACGGCTGCTGTCTTCGTATTCGCAATGCTGGCGACTTTTTTTATGACTAAGGACTGGCACAAGCTGAAAGCGATGCTTTATTCCATTCTTCCGGAACGCGTTTCGGCAAACGCCAAGGCTGTGTCGGGAGAACTGAAAAAAGCGATGGCCGGTTTCATTAAGGCGCAGGCCGTGCTCATCCTTTTTACGATGATCATTGTCTTTATCGGACTGTTTCTTTTAGGAATTGAGCATGCGGCGACCATTGCCTTTTTTATCGGCCTGGTGGATCTTCTCCCGTATCTCGGCGCCGGATCGGTATTTGTTCCTTGGATTATGTATTTGGCCATTGCCGGTCAGCTTCCCCAAGCGATCGGTCTCGGTATTTTATATATTGTGGTTCTCATTCAGCGCCAGCTGACGGAGCCGAAGATTTTAAGCAAGTCAATCGGGCTTGATCCGCTTGCGACCTTAATCGCCCTGTTTGCCGGCTTTAAGCTGTTCGGAATTTTAGGACTGGCTGCGGGGCCTGCGCTGCTCGTTTTCATTCAGGCCTTTATCACAACGGGCGCTTTAAAAGAAATATGGGCCTATATTACTGTTCAGTCCAAATAAAAACGGCAGCCCTGCAAAAAGGCTGCCGTTTTTATTTGATAATGATCCGCTTGTTTTTTGACATTCCTCTCAGCCATTTGAACAAAAGCGGCTTCATGCGGTTCCGAGTGAACGGAATCAGAAGACAGGCCCCTGCAATATCGGACAAAAAACCCGGAAGCATCAAAAGCAGGCCTCCGATAAAGACGCATATTCCGTCAAGAAGCGCGTCCCCCGGCATGCTGCCGTGCTGCAGGTCGCGCATCACCCGATGATATACATCAATTCCCTGTCTTTTTGCCACCAAGGCGCCCAGCACGCCTGTCAAAATGATGAGAAGGACGGTCGGAAAAACGCCGAGCCATTTTCCCGCCAGCAGAAACAAGCCGATTTCAATTGCCGGACACACGATAAACAGTAAGAATAAAACTCTCATTTTTCTGCCCTCCTGTCCTTCTAAAAGCGCGTCACCGTCCGCATGGGAATAGGAAAATCAACCTAAAGACAAAAGAGAAGGGAGAACCCCCCCTCTCTTTTTTAAAGCTGTTTAAAGAACGCTTGCGCGGCCTTCATACACAGCGCCGCGGGCAGCGTCAACTGTGATAACCTGTCCGTCTGTTAAAACTGAAGTTGCGTTCTCCAGACCAACGATAACCGGAATGCCCAAGCTTAAACCGACTACTGCGGCATGGCTTGTCAGACCGCCTTCTTCCGTGATGAGTGCTGATGCTTTTTCAAGCGAAGCGATCATGTCACGGTCAGTGCTTGAAGCAACCAATACTGCGCCGTCTGTCATTTTTTGTTCAGCTTCCTTCGCATTTTTTGCAACAACAACCGGACCGAATGCTGATTTGCGTCCGATGCCTTGTCCTTTTGCGATTACGCTGCCGACAGTGTGGACTTTCATCAGATTCGTCGTGCCTGATTCACCGACAGAACCGGCTGTAATGACAATCAGATCACCGTGTTTCACGAGTCCGCTGTCAAGTGATTTTTGAACTGCATCTTCAAGCATTTCATCTGTAGAATTCGCGTTTTGGCCGCTTGCCGGGAAGACACCGAATACAAGGCCGAGTTTGCGTGATACAGACTCATTCACTGTAACGGCTACAATCGGAGCCTGCGGACGGTATTTCGCGATCATACGCGCCGTATGGCCGCTTTCTGTAGGCGTAACGATAGCTGCCGCGTTCAGATTGATCGCCGTGTGTGCAACGGATTGGCCGATTGCATCGGTAATTGTCATGCCGACCTGATCTCTGCGTTTAGACAGAATTTCTTTGTAGTTCAGAGATTCTTCCGTGCGTGTGGCGATGTTAAACATTGTTTGAACCGCCTCAACAGGATATTGTCCCGCAGCCGTTTCACCGGAAAGCATGATCGCATCTGTGCCGTCGAAAATAGCGTTGGCAACGTCACTTGCTTCAGCGCGTGTCGGACGTGGGTTGCGCTGCATGCTGTCGAGCATTTGAGTCGCGGTAATAACCGGTTTGCCGAGCGCGTTGCATTTTTTGATCATTTCTTTTTGCACGAGCGGCACTTCTTCAGCCGGAATCTCTACGCCGAGGTCTCCGCGCGCTACCATTAAGCCGTCAGATACTTCCAGGATCGCATCCAGATTGTCTACGCCTTCCTGGTTCTCAATTTTAGGGATGATTTGAATGTCAGACGCGTTATGCTCTTCAAGCAATTCGCGGATTTCCAGAACATCCGTAGAGCGGCGTACAAATGACGCAGCGATGAAATCAACGCCTTGCTCGATACCGAAGACGATGTCTTTAGCGTCTTTTTCAGTAATTCCCGGAAGGTTGACGCTGACGCCGGGAACGTTTACGCCTTTTTTATTTTTCAGCGTGCCGCTGTTTAAGATTTTTGTTTTGATTTCTTGTTTTTCCGGATTTGATTCAATCACTTCCAATCCGATTAAACCGTCATCCAGCAGGATGATAGACCCTGCTGACACGTCGTCTGCCAGGCCTTCATAAGAAACTGAGAATTTTTCAAGCGTTCCCAGCACCTGTTTTGTAGAAACGATAATTTCATTTCCCGCCTGAAGCTCAAGCGCGCCGTTTTCCATATCGTGCGTGCGGATTTCCGGGCCTTTCGTATCGAGGAGAATCCCCACGTTTTTGCCGAGCTTTTTGCTTGCTTCTCTGATGTTTTTGATTCTTGCGCCGTGCTCTTCGAAATCACCGTGTGAAAAATTCAGACGGGCAACGTTCATACCCGCTTCCATCAATTTTGTCAGCATTTCTACACTTTCACTGGCCGGACCGATTGTACAAACGATTTTTGTTTTTTTCAACTCGTTCACTTCCTTCTGAAATCTTCAGCTTCTTCCGTCTTAAATAGACAGTTCTTTTGAAAGCTGATACATGTTTGGTTCAACAGTATGTTTTGATTCTAAAATTTCTATAATATCATGGTCTACAAGCTTGTTGTTTTGTATACCTACGCAGCGTCCGCCTTTTCCTTTAAGCAGAAGCTCAACCGCGTAAGCGCCGAGGCGGCTTGCAAGAACCCGGTCAGAAGCGCTTGGAGATCCGCCGCGCTGGATGTGCCCTAAAACGGATACCCGTGTTTCAAGGTTTGTTTCTTCTTCGATGCGTTTTCCGAATTCAACCCCGCTGCCTACCCCCTCAGCAACGATGATGATACTGTGTTTTTTGCCGCGGTCATGCCCTCTCTTCAAACGGCCGATAATTTCCTCCATATCGTAGTCCGCTTCAGGGATTAAAATGGATTCCGCTCCGCCTGCAAGACCTGCCCATAAAGCAATGTCGCCTGCATGGCGTCCCATCACTTCAATAACGTATGTACGCTCATGCGACGTAGCTGTATCACGGATTTTATCAATCGCATCAATTACGGTGTTTAACGCCGTATCAAATCCGATCGTAAAATCAGTTCCCGGGATGTCATTATCTATCGTACCCGGTACACCTACACACGGAAACCCGTGTTCCGTTAATTTTTTCGCACCCATGTATGAACCGTCTCCGCCGATGACGACAAGACCTTCAATGCCGAGTTTCTTTAAATTTTCGATTCCTTTTTCACGGCCTTCAACTGTTTTGAATTCAGGACATCTGGCTGTATACAGCTTTGTCCCTCCGCGGTGGATGATGTCACCGACCGAACCCAGTTCCAGTTTCTCTATTTTTCCGCTGATTAATCCTGAATAACCGTTATAAATTCCGTAAACTTCTACATCGTGATAGATAGCTTTACGCACAACCGCTCGCACCGCTGCGTTCATCCCCGGGGAATCCCCGCCGCTCGTTAATACTCCTATACGCTTCATTTCCTATTCACCTCAGCAACATATATATGTTAAACATATCATGATCATTGCCCTAAAACAATGAAAAGGGACGCCTGAGCTCCCATGAAACCTTACCTATTATACAATTAAATAAACTGTTTTTAAATAAAATTTAAGGAATATCACAAAAAACACAAAAAATAAACGTGAGCCATAGGCTTCACGTCTATTCAGTTTGCCCCGATATATTGATCCTCAACCGAAACTTTTCCGATGGCTTTGTATTTTTCGTAGCGCTGTGAGATCAATTCTTCGGCGTTCAATGGGAGAAGAGATTTTAATGTTTCTTTTAGGATGCCGTCAATGTAGCCCGCCTGCTGCTTGATGTCATGGTGAGCTCCGCCCTTCACTTCTTTAATCATATTATCTATAATTCCTAATTCTAATAAATCGGGCGCAGTAATCTTCATGGTTTCAGCCGCTTTTTTGGCAAGGCTGGAATCTTTCCACAAAATGGACGCGGCTCCTTCAGGAGAAATAACGGAATACGTCGAGTTCTCCAGCATCAGCATGCGGTTGCCCACACCTAATGCAAGCGCCCCTCCGCTGCCGCCTTCGCCGATGACGATACAAACGACAGGCACTGTCAGGCCGGCCATTTCGAACAGGTTCTTAGCAATGGCTTCACTTTGTCCCCGTTCCTCCGCCGCTTTGCCCGGATACGCTCCCTTCGTGTCGATGAAGCAGATAATCGGGCGGTTAAACTTATCCGCCTGCTTCATGAGGCGAAGCGCTTTACGGTAGCCTTCAGGGTGAGGCATTCCGAAATTGCGGACAAGGTTTTCTTTCGTGTCTTTTCCGCGCTGATGACCGATGACGGTGACCGGCATGCCGTGATATTTGGCAACTCCGCCGACAATCGCAGCATCGTCTCCGTATGTTCTGTCTCCGTGGCACTCAAAAAAGTCGGTAAACAGGTATTGAATGTAATCAAGGGTCGTCGGCCGTTCGGGAAGGCGTGCGATCTGCACTCTGTCCCAAGGCTTCAGGTTTTTATAAATTTCATCCTGGAGCTTGCTGAGCCGGTCTTCAAGCCTTGCGATTTCAGCGCTTAAATCCATCTCCGAATCTTGGGTGAATTTTTTCAGTTCGGCGATTTTTGTCTGCAGTTCAATCACCGGTTTTTCAAATTCTAATCTTGCAGCCACTCATGCTCACCTCCTGTTTGGTGCATGTCCAGCAGAAATGCGAGTTTGTCTTTCATGTCGTTTCTGTGAATCACCGCATCAAGCTGGCCGTGCTTTAATAAAAATTCCGCCGTCTGGAAATCTTCCGGCAGTTTTTCTCCGATCGTCTGTTCAATAATACGTCTTCCGGCAAATCCGATCAAGGCGCCCGGTTCAGCGAAATTATAATCACCGAGAGACGCGAAACTGGCCGATACGCCGCCAGTCGTAGGGTGGGTCATAACCGAAATAATCAGCCCCTGCTCTTCACTGAACAGTTTCAATGCAGAGCTTGTCTTCGCCATCTGCATAAGGCTTAAGACCCCTTCCTGCATACGTGCGCCGCCGGAAGCGGTAAAGATGATGAACGGGACTTTTTCCTCTTTCGCTTTTTCAATTGCCAGCGTGATTTTTTCGCCGACAACCGAGCCCATGCTGCCCATGCGGAATGTCGAATCCATGATCGCGATCACGGCAGGGAATCCGCTGATGGTCCCTTTTCCGGTAACAACCGCTTCATTCTGCGATGTTTTCTCACGGTCTTTTTCGATTTTTTCTAAGTATCCCGGGAAACCGAGCGGGTTTTCAGATATCATTCCCTGGTTGAATTCTTCGAATGAATTTTCATCCAGGAGGATTTCAATGCGCTGCTTTGCATTCATCGGGAAATGATGCCCGCAGTTCATGCAGACGCGCAGGTTTTTATCTAACTCTTTTGTGAGCATGATTTTTTTACATTTGGGGCACTTTGTCATAATGCCTTCCGGAACATCATGTTTTGCCTGCTCTGACGGCACGGAAGCATATTTTTTCTTTTTTGTGAATATATCCTTTAACAAATGATTACCTCCCTTTTGTGAAGGGTTCTCTTCACTGCATGTCTTCCGATTAGATAGACTTAATAATAACTTTACCGAAACTATTGTACTTTTTTTGTCAAACGGTGTCATCCTCCATTCGACATTTTTTGCTGAAAAGCAGGCGGAAACGGACGGATGACAGACCTTTAAAAGCGTTGCTCAGCCTTATCTGTCAGCGTTTTCAAAAGAAATAAGGATTCTGCTGAAATTTTTTTAAGACCTGCCCTTAAAAAAATGCCAGCAGTCCGTATATTGAACAGCAGCGCGTTGTTTTTCCCAACGCGCTGCCAATTCTTTTTGTGTTATTATTCGCCGATGACCGTAAGCTGTCTTGTTTTTTCAGCCACTTCCTCAGGGTCGACCGTAATTCTGGCGACGCCCGTTTCCATCGCCGCTTTCGCAACGGCTTTCGCAACGGCAGGAGCCACGCGTTTGTCAAATGGAGCCGGGATGACATACTCCGCGCTTAATTCATCCTCTGAAACGAGAGAAGCGATCGCTTCAACCGCAGCTATTTTCATTTCTTCGTTGATATGAGTCGCGCGAACGTCAAGCGCTCCGCGGAAGATTCCAGGGAATGCAAGTACGTTGTTGACCTGGTTCGGGAAGTCAGAACGGCCTGTTCCGATTACGCTTGCGCCGGCTGCGCGCGCGTCTTCAGGCATGATTTCCGGATTCGGGTTGGCCATTGCGAAAATAATCGGATCTTTCGCCATGCTTTCCACCATTTCTTTTGTCAAAGCGCCTTCGACTGATACGCCGATAAAGACGTCTGCATCTTTAATGACATCCTGCAGCGAACCGTCATTGCGGTCTTGGTTTGTAAACTTGGCCACTTCGTTTTTCACCGCATTCATGCCGGCAGGACGCCCTTCGTAAATGGCTCCTTTAGAGTCGCACATCACGATATCGCGAACGCCGAAATGGTAAAGAAGCTTGATGATCGCGATGCCTGCCGCTCCCGCTCCGTTTGCCACAACTTTAATGGATGACATGGATTTTCCTGATAATTTCAGCGCGTTTACAAGTCCGGCTACGGTTACGATGGCAGTACCATGCTGATCATCGTGGAAAACCGGAATGTTTGTTTCTTTTTTCAGGCGCTCTTCAATGATAAAACAGTTCGGCGCTGCGATATCTTCAAGATTGACACCGCCGAATGTCGGTTCAAGCAGCTTCACCGTGTCGATGATTTTGTCCACGTCGTTTGTGTTGAGCGCGATCGGGAATGCATCCACGCCCGCGAAGCTTTTGAACAGAACCGCTTTTCCTTCCATAACCGGAAGTGAAGCTTCAGGCCCGATATTACCGAGACCGAGAACCGCTGATCCGTCTGTTACGACTGCTACCATGTTCCCCTTCATTGTATAATCATATACTTTATTTTTATCGTCATAAATCTCTTTACAAGGCTCAGCTACCCCCGGAGAGTAGGCAAGGCTTAAATCGTCCGCATTTCTGACTTCCACCTTTGCTTTTGATTCAAGCTTTCCTTGGTTTACTTTGTGTAAATGTAACGCTTCTTCTCTTAATGACATGCTAAACACTCCTTTTAAGTACTTTGTTACATATTCTGCCGCATAGACTGGTACAATCTCTGGAGGTGAAAAATTTCAGAATCTTTAAATAAGATAGCACAATTGTTTCAATTGTATAACAAAACCATTGTTGTTACCACTATTTTAACACGACGTTTTCGCGGCCCAGCAGCTCTTTTAAACGGTATAACGCCTGATGGTCCGCCTGAATATGAAAGGTGTCGGGCAGCCTGATGGTCTGCTTGTCTTTTTCATAATACAGATAAACGCCGGTTTCCCCTTTATGCTCCAGTAAAATACGCTTCATCTTTTCCAAAAACTCCTGATTGTGCCGGCTGCCTTCGATTTTGATGTAAACAGACGGCGCTCTGTCTGTCTCCGTCTCCTCAAGGAGAGAGGCGGATGACATGATGAATTGGGTCTTCTCCTGCCGCTCTTCCATTTTTCCGGCGGCGAATAAAAGCGCGCCTTCTTTTAACAGCGGAGACAGCCTTCTGTATTGGTCAGGAAACACGACGGCTTCCATTTCTCCCGTTTCGTCGCTTAATGTGAGAAACGCCATATGCTGACCTGTCTTTGTCCGAATCGTTTTGATGCCTGCGAGTAAAGCGCCGATCGACAGCTGCCCCTTAGGCGCCTGACGCGCTTTTGCGATCGCTTGCGCACCCCGTTTTTTCAAGAGATCCCTGAAAGCGGACAAAGGATGGCTTGAGAAATAAACACCGAGAGCTTCTTTTTCAAACCGAAGCTTGTCCACGAGCGGAAATTCCTCAGCCTCGACATATTTTGGCTTAATGGAAAACGATTCTTCCAAAAACAATCCCATTTGGTCATCGTCTGCACGAAAAAGTTCAGCGTGCTCTAAAGCGACATCAACGGAGGCCAGCAAGGAGGCGCGGTTTTGATTGAATTCGTCCATGGCGCCAGAAAATATAAGGGCTTCAATTGTTTTCCGATTCACGCTTTTTGCAGGTACGCGAAAGCAGAAATCGAAAAGATCCTCGAACGGTTTATGTGTTCTTGCTTTATAAATATCTTTCACTGCCGAGACGCCTACGTTTTTCACGGCCCGCAAACTGTATCTGACGGCTCCGTTTTCCGGCGCAAACGGAAAACCGCTCTTGTTTATTGACGGCGGAAGAACTTGGATCCCGCTCCCCTTCGCTTCATGCAGATATTGCGATATTTTGTCCTCATTGCCGATGACGCTCGTCAAAAGACCGCACATAAAATATAAAGGATAGTGCGCTTTTAAATAGGCGAGCTGATAGCCGATCATGCTGTATGCGACAGCATGGCTTCTGTTAAATCCGTAGTTGGCGAATTTGACAATCAGATCGTAGACCTCGTTTGCAGTGACTACAGAATACTCCTTTTTTAAGCACCCTTCAACAAAATGGCTTCGCTCTCTGTCCAGAATGTCCTTTTGCTTTTTACTGACAGCCCGTCTGAGCAGATCCGCTTCACCTAATGAAAACCCTGCCATCCGCGAAGCGATCATCATAATCTGCTCCTGATAGACGATGACGCCATACGTATCACTGAGAATATTTCTTACATCCTCATGCGGCACTTCCACACGCGCCCGCCCGTGCTTCCGATCGATAAATAATGGAATATTTTCCATCGGCCCCGGTCTGTAAAGCGCATTCACCGCGACAATGTCTTCAAGCCTCGACGGCTTCAAACGCTTCAGCACGCTCCTCATCCCTGATGATTCCAGCTGAAAAATGCCCGTCGTATCGCCGTCTGACAACAGGGAGAACGTTTTTTCATCCTGGTAAGAAATCTCGGAAAAATCAATTTTCGTATTCGTCTCTTTTTCAATCATCGTTTTAATGGATTCAATAAGCGTCAGGTTGCGCAAACCTAAAAAGTCCATTTTCAAAAGACCCAAATCTTCCAAGTGATCCATCGCATACTGCGTTAAATACACGCCGTCATGCCCTTCTTGAAGAGGGACAACTTCAGAAAGCGGATCTTTACTGAGAACAACGCCGGCCGCGTGTGTTGACGTATGCCTCGGAAGACCTTCAATTTTCCTGGCGACCTGAAACACTTTATGAAGAACGGCGGATTCAGACAGCCGCCTGTTCAGCTGAGCGGACTGCCGCCTCGCTTCCTCAAGCGTCATTCCCGGCTTTGACGGAATCAGGCGGGCAAGCTGGTCAGCTTCTTTCGGACTGATTCCGAACACTCTCCCGGTGTCTCTTAACGCCGCCTTTGCGGCCAATGTTCCGAAGGTGATAATCTGAGCGACGTGCATGGCCCCGTACTTATTTTGTACATACTGAATGACCTCATCCCTTCTCGTATCTGGGAAATCGATATCAATATCGGGCATGCTGATCCTCTCCGGATTAAGAAACCTTTCAAACAGCAGAGAATGTTTCAGCGGATCCACGTCTGTAATGAAAAGAGAGTAAGCGACAAGCGAGCCTGCCGCAGATCCTCTTCCCGGGCCTGTCACAATGCCCTTTTCATGCGCGTACTTCATAAAGTCCCATACGATGAGAAAATAATCACTGAATTTCATGCGTCTGATGACGTCCAGCTCATATTCAAGCCGGCGGACGGCGCGCTCATCAGGAGTGCCGAAACGGAGACGCAGCCCCTCGTGACAGACTTCCGCCAAATAATCATCGGCTGATTTGCCGTCCGGCGCCGGAAAAGACGGAAGGCGTGTCTGTCCGAGGCTGACATCGACCCGGCATTGCCCGGCAATACGTGCGGATGCTTCAATCGCTTCCGGATGCTGCGTGTAAAGCTCCGCCATCTCTTCAGGCGGCCTCAAGTGTAAATCCGGCAGATTCCCGTTCTGATCCTCCCATTTCTCACCGGCTTTAATGGCGCACAGACAGCGGTACGCATCTTGATCTTCTTTCTTGATATAACGGACATCCCCCGCAGCGCAGACTGGGATTTCCGTCTCGGCTGACAGGCGGAGAATATCTTCCGATAACGTCTCATGACCTTTGAACGGCTGGTATCCTAAATAAAAACGGCCTTCTCCGAACAGTTCCCGGAATCCTTCGGCAGCTTTGACCGCTTCTTCAAATTTCCCGGCTTGCAGCAGACTTTCAATGTACCCGTTTTCACCGGGTGTAATGGCGATCAGCCCCTCATGATAGCTCTTCATCCATTTTCGCTTCATGCCGCCCTTTGCTATGGATTGCAGCGCACTTGAGATTTTCAGTAGGTTCTGATAACCGGTGTTTGTCTCCGCCAAAAGAACAAGCGGGCGTGCTTCAAGTTCCGTTTCGTCCGTGTATATAGAAGCCGTCAGACCGATAATCGGCTTTATTCCGTTTGACTTGCATGCTTTATAAAACTCAATGGCGCCGTACAGCACATTTTCGTCCGTCAGCGCCAATGAAGAATAACCGAGCTCCTTCGCTTGTGTAACAAGATCTTTTACAGAAGCGGCGCTGTTTAACAGGCTGTAGCCGCTATGTACTTGCAGATGAACAAAAGACAATGCCGCCACTCCTTTCCATATACGTTCATTTTGCCTTTCTACATTATAAGACGGGTTTTCTTAAGAAACAAATGTTCTTTTTTGACTCATCATCATACTTGTCCGCTTTGCTCAATATGATAGAAAAGTGAGGTGGTGTATATATGGATCAGGAAGCCGGCTTTATGGCGAATTTTATCAGCAGTTATTTTATCGCCCTCGGCGTTTTGCTCGGCGGAGCGCTCATCGGCGGCGTCGGAGCTTATTTATCAGGCGAGCCTCCGCTTACGGCGATTACAAAATTGGCGAACAGGCTGAAGATCTGGGCGCTTGTCGCGGCCATCGGAGGAACATTTGACGCCGTATACAGTTTTGAGCGGGGGCTGTTTGAAGGCAACACGCGCGACATCTTCAAACAGCTTCTATTAATTATTTCAGCGATGGGCGGCGCGCAGACCGGCTGGCTGATTGTGTCATGGCTGGCTCAGGAGAATATGCCTTCATGAGAATTCCCGAGTATTATAAAAAACCGGGATGGCAGCGTTTTTTTGCGGGAATGATGTGCGGAGCCATCGTCAGCTGGCTGTTCTTTCTGTTTACATACGGAACGTTTCAGGAAGAACAGGTGACGTTAATTGAAAAACAGCGGGAGCACGCACGGGATTTGAAAAACCAGATCTCCATCTATCAGAAAGATCTTCATAAATTAAATGAGGATAATAAACAAAGACTGCTTATCCAAAGTGTTGATGTGAAGCTGATCAATGGGGAAAAATACAGAATCGCCCAGCCTGATAAGATGAAATTTGAAGAACAGGTGAAAGATGATATTTCTGAAGTCATCACAAAGGATATTGAGAGCGTGTATAAAACAAAGGAGCTTTTAAAACGGACGATTGAAAACAAGGTGTACACCATAAATGAAAAGGAATATAAAGCTCAAGTAAAGGAACTGACGATTTATACGAGATTGTCTGTCGAAATTCATATTTCTTTTGCGACGTAATTATGTCATTTTTAAAAAATTTCCATAGATCTGTCGCTTTTTTCTCCGCTTTTTTATAAACTGTAAATGAGACATTTTCAATGATTCTGAAGGGAGGAAGGGAAAATGGAGGTTTTTAGTGAACGCCGCCTGGCAAAAGATCATGCAGACCGAATCAGAAAAGGCTATTCCGCATATGCAGAAACAGACACACTCGCTTCCCTCATAAAAAAAGAACTCCAAATCGCTAATCTCCGCGTCTACGAAGACCTGACTGAATTCGGCTGCTGGTTCATCCCCGTGACAGATGAACACTAAGAAAGAGGGTCTCCCCTCTACTTGTGTTCGTTACATATCTCTTCAAGATCAGCAAGAATCGGACCGGTTTCATCCCAGCTGAAGATGGATGCGCCGGCTGCAAGCGGATGTCCGCCGCCATTGTATTTCCGGGCAATTCCGTTGATAACCGGGCCTTTTGAACGGAACCGGACTCTGATTTGGTCGTCTTCTTCTACGAAAAACACCCAAGCGCGAATACCGGAAATGTTTCCGAGTGTTCCGACGAGCTGCGACGCTTCAGAAGCGGTGGTTCCATATGTCTCCAAAATGTCTTTTTTAATGAAAACGGAAGCGACGCCGTTTTCAGACAATGACACATTTTGATAAATAAAGCCATTCAGCTTCACCACATTTAATTTCGTTTCATACAATTGATTAAACAGCTCTGACGATGAAAATGGGAACTCAATGAGCTCTCCCGCGTATTTTAATGTCTTTTTTGTGGTGTTCGGGAATAAGAAGCGTCCCGTATCACCGACGATACCCGCGTAGATCAGCTCAGCTGCTTTCGTATTCAGCTTCCAGCCGTGCTGCTTTCCTTCCAGGTACAGCTCATAGATCATTTCGCTTACGGAGCTTGCATTCGTATCGACCCATAACAGATCGCCATACGGATCTTCATTTGGATGGTGGTCTATTTTCATGAGCTTTGCGCCGGAATGGTAGCGCTGATCGTCGATCCGTGCTTGGTTTGCGGTGTCGCACACGATGACAAGAGCATCTTTGTAGGTTTCGTCACCCACCTCATCGAGGGAATATAAGAAAGACAGGGACGGCTCAGGCTGTCCGACGGCAAAAATATTTTTTTCGGGATACGTTTCCCGCAGGATTTCCGTAAGGCCGCACTGTGATCCGTAAGCGTCTGGGTCAGGCCTCACATGTCTATGTAAGATAATGGTGTCATATAATGATATGGTTCTGATCAATTCGGATTTCATCGTTTTCTCCTTTTGTTTTTATTCATTTAATCATACTCTTTATCCATGGAAAAGGAAAATCTTTCAGCAACGGTATAAACGGTTTTGCAAACTCATATAATGGAGGATTTCATTTATGCTGGTTTTTGTTTTTCTCATCGGGCTTTCTGCCTGCTTTTACGTGTATTACAAAGTAAAAGGCATCCAGACGAAACGGGCGCTGGAGAAGGAATGTTTTTCGGCTAAATCAAGTATGGCGTTAGGCGCGCTGGTGCTTTTGTACGGAGTAAACCAAATGATTCTGTTTCACTCCGTCCTGACCCTCGTCATCGGCGGCGTCTTCATTTTAATCGGAGCAGGCAGCGCATGGGCCGGGTATAAAGCCTATAAGCATTATGAACCCATCCATGCAAAAGAAGCGGAGAGAGACCACGCATAATGAATGTCAAGGGACCGAGATGCGTCCCTTAACTTCTCTCCATCAGCTGCACCATGAGCATCGCTTTTGAAACGATGCCGCTTTGGCTTGACACTTCCACTTCCATTTTTCCGAATTTCCGGCCCGCTTCTAAAATGCGCGGCTTCACTTCAATGACCGATTCCATCTGAACGGGCTTTAAGAAGAAAATCGTAATGCTTTCAATGACCAGCTCGCCGCGTTTGCGGGACCGTAAAAATCGGCTGGCGGCCTGAGTTAAAATCGTCGTAAACACCCCGTAAGAAATCGTCCCGAGCTGATTGGTCATCTGCGGCGTGACTTCATATTGATAGACGGCCGGCGTTTTGTCATCTTCCTCTTCTTTAAATCCCCTTGAAACGATATCATCAAGCTTTTCCCCGACCTGAGGCTGCTTTTGAATCATTTGCAGCGCTTTTAAGACGTCCTGACGGCTGATCATGCCGATCAGTCTGTGGTTCCCGTCTGTCACCGGGAGCACTTCAATTCCTTCCCAAACCATCATTTGAGCCGCTGAGGCGACAGACGTTTTCCCGATGACCGTGACAGGGTTTTTGGTCATTACTTTTTCAATCGGGACTGACCGGTCATGTCCGGCGATATCTTTCGGTGTGAGAATCCCGTGGATTTTCATTTGCCCGTCAATGACAGGAAAGCGGCCGTGTCCGGTTTCATCGTTTTTTTCGTACCATTTCTCCAGCTTATCTTTAGGAGACAGCGTCACTGTCCGATCGGCGGGAGTCAAAATGTCCTCCACGAGCACAATCTCTTTTTTTATGAGCTGATCATAGATCGCCCGGTTGATCATCGCGGCTACCGTAAAGGTATCATAGCTTGTGGAGAGAATCGGAAGCTCAAGCATATCGGCCAGCTCGATAATGCTGTCGTCGGTATTAAATCCTCCGGTTACCAAAACAGCCGCGCCCGCTTCAAGCGCCTGGCGGTGGGCATTGATTCTGTTTCCGACGATTAACAGGTTCCCAGCCGCCGTATAACGCATCATCGCGTCAAGCTCCATCGCGCCGATCACAAACTTATTCAGCGTTTTATGCAGACCGGCTTTTCCGCCGAGCACCTGGCCGTCTATCACATTGACAACCTCGGCGTATGTCAGCTTTTCGATATTTTCCTTTTTCTTCTGTTCAATCCGGATGGTTCCCACACGTTCAATAGTGGAAACGAACCCTTTATTTTCGGCTTCCTTAATGGCTCTGTAAGCCGTTCCCTCACTGACTTTCATTTCTTTCGCAATTCTTCTGACCGAAATTTTTTCACCGACAGGAAGCGAATCTATGTACGATAGGATTTGTTCATGCTTTGTTGCCAAGCGTTTCACCTCTAAGGACAGTCTTCTGCTTTTATTATAAGGGCACGGGGGATTCATTCGCAATGAGACGCCCGAAAAAAGGCGTCATCACAAAAAGACCTTCTGAACGTTTGGTTCAGAAGGTCTTTGACACATATGTCAGGCAAGCTCAATGGTCTCGCCGACCGCCATGACTTTACCGACGCCTCCGGGCAGACTTTCAGCGAAAGCGTCAGGGTCCTGTTCAATGACAGGGAATGTATTGTAATGAACGGGAACGACCTGTTTCGCTCTCAGCCATTCAGCCGCGAGTTTTGCATCTTCAGGCCCCATGGTGAAGTTATCACCGATCGGCAGAAACGCCAGGTCAATGTGATTCAGTTCCCCGATCAGTTTCATATCTGAGAACAGCGCCGTGTCGCCGGCGTGGAAAATCGTTTTGCCGTCAATCGTTAATAAAATCCCGGCCGGCATCCCCGTGTATGTGATGGTTTTGTTTTCTTCATCAGTGACCGCCGATCCGTGGAACGCCTGTGTCAGTTTCACTTTGCCGAAATCAAATTGGCGCGCCCCGCCGATATGCATCGGGTGGACGTTTAACCCTTTAAAGCCGAGATAAACGGCCAGCTCGTTCGGCGCAATAACGAGTGCGTCGTTTTGTTTGGCGATCTGCTCTGTATCTCCGACATGGTCATTGTGTCCGTGAGTAAGCAGAATGACGTCCGCTTTCACTTCTTCCGGCTTCAGATTGGTCAGACTGTTTCCGGTTAGGAACGGATCGAAAATAATGTTATGGGTTTTCGTTTCCACTTGAATGACAGAATGTCCGTGATAAGTCACTTTCATCGTTTTCACCTCATAAAAAATTAATATTTATCAAGTTCCCTTTTTGACAAACGAAAAAACTTACAGGGATTGATGCCTGTTAATCACATTCAGCCCGCCTGTTGCTTCTATGACCGTTCCGGTGACAAGATCGGAATCCTCTTCACATAAGAAGGCGATGATTCTTGCAATGTCTTCTCCGGTTCCGGACCTCCCGATCGGCGTGTTTTCTTTCCCGATTTTCCGTCTTGCTTCTTCTATAGACGCTTCTTTCATATCTCCTACGATATCACCCGGGCAGACCATGTTGGCCGTAATGCCTGATTCGGCTTCTTCAATCGCGATTGTTTTCGTTAACGAAGCCAATCCGACTTTAGCCGCTCCGAAAGCGGAACGGTGAAGCCAGCCGGGGGCATGATCTGCGCCTTGGAAGCCGTATGTAATAATCCGGCCGAAGCGCTGCTGTCTCATTACCGGGATAACCGCTTTAAACAGATGGAAAACGGCGCTTAAATTGCCTTCAAGCATGCCATACCATTCGTCATCAGAGTAATCGGCAAGCTTTTTGCGCTCAAATATGTACGGCCCGGCGTTGTTAATCAGTATGTCAATTCTTCCAAACCGCTGAAGGGCTGCATCGGCGATCCGCATGAGATCTTCTTTTCGGGTTACATCGCCCTTAACGAATTGCAATCTGTCATGACACCGGGGATAATCAGCCTTCAGACAAGCGACGGCTTCTTCGTCCTGTCTGTAATTCACTGTGACCGAAAAGCCTTTTTCCAGCAGCATTTCAGTCACTTTTCGGCCCAATCCCTTCGTGCCGGCAGTGATTAGAGCATGTCGCACATTGAATACCCTCCCCAAGCAACGTTGCCGCTTCAATAAAATAAAGTCGTTTCTCCCTCTACTTTACTATAAACAAGCGGCAATATCACTTTTTTGCACTTCATCCGCACGAAAAAAGCCGCCTTTACAGACAGCTTAATTTTCCGAAGGGGCTGAGGCTTCCTCCAGACCGACATAACCGCTTTGGTATGCCTCTGAGATGAGCCGGGCCGTTTCTTCACTTTCTTTTTCATCATAGATGTAACGGTCTTGTTCTTTGCGCATTCCTTCTACCTCCCATCATTATAGATGTAGCGTGTCTGATATGACGGGAAAATATGAAGGAAATTTTAGCAAATTAAACGCCGGCGCAGGCTTTTGCTTTTACGAGCGCCTGTTTTACCTGCTGAAAGCCCGTTCCGCCGGCGCTCATTCTTTTTTCAACCGCATGATGCGGATCAAGCACGGTATAAATATCTTCTTCAAAGAGACTGCTGGCTTGAAGGAATTCTTCAAATGGCATATCACTTAAATAGATTCCTTTTTCAATACAGCTGTACACAAGCTTGCCGACCACTTCGTGCGCTTCTCTGAACGGCATGCCTTTTTTGGCTAAATAATCGGCAAGTTCCGTCGCGTTTGAAAAATCTTGTTTTGTCGCCTGTTTCATAATGTCTTTGTTTACGGTCATTGTTTCAATCATGCCCGTAAAAATCTGAAGGCTTCCTTCAACGGTTTTCACCGTGTCAAACATACCTTCTTTATCTTCCTGAAGGTCTTTGTTGTATGCGAGCGGGAGCCCTTTCATAATCGTGAAAAGCCCCATCATATCACCGTATACGCGTCCGGTTTTTCCGCGGATCAGCTCCGCCATGTCCGGGTTTTTCTTCTGCGGCATCATGCTGCTTCCCGTTGCGTACGTATCATCCAATTCAATGAATCTGAACTCCTGCGAGCACCATAGAATGATTTCTTCTGAGAAACGCGAAAGGTGCATCATCAGCATGCTGCTGCTGCTTAAAAACTCGAGAATAAAATCTCTGTCGCTGACCCCGTCAAGACTGTTCTCATAAATGGAGTCAAAACCGAGCAGCTCCGCCGAATAGCTGCGGTCTATCGGAAACGTCGTTCCGGCAAGCGCCCCGCATCCGAGAGGCGATATGTTAATCCGCTTCAGCGCGTCACGGAAACGCTCTTTATCCCGTTCAAGCATCCAAAAATAGGCGAGCAGATGGTGGGCGAAAGAAATCGGCTGGGCCCGCTGCAAATGGGTGTACCCCGGCAGAATGGTCTCGACATTGGCCTCTGCTTTTTCGATCAGCGCTTTTTGGAACTGTTCAATCAGCCCGATGATATGGGAGACATGATCTTTCAAATATAGATGCATGTCTGTCGCCACTTGGTCGTTCCGGCTTCTGCCTGTATGGAGCTTTCCGCCGAGCGGTCCGATTTCTTCAATCAGCATTTTTTCAATGTTCAAATGAATATCTTCATAATCAACAGAGAATTCAAGCGTTCCTTCCTCAGCTTTTTGCAGGAGGGTCTGCAGCCCTTGACGGATGGCGCCTTCTTCTTCCTCCGTCAGAATGCCGCATTTTTTCAGCATTGCCGCATGAGCGAGAGACCCTGTAATATCCTCTTTGACTAAGTTTTGGTCGAATGTGATGGATGCGCCGAACTCATCGACCCACTTTTCCGGTGTTTTTTGAAAACGGCCTCCCCAAAGCTTCTTCATGCTTCAATCTGCTCCTTCTTTTTCACAATGCTGTTTACTTTTGTCGGCAGTCCCCAAAGCTCGATAAAGCCGATTGCCGCATGATGGTCAAACGCATCGTCTTTTGTATATGTCGCAAGTTTTTCATCGTAGAGAGAATATTCCGACTTGCGTCCTTCTACAATGGCATGGCCTTTAAACAGCTTGACGCGCACAACGCCGGTGACGTGCTTTTGGGTTTCTTTCAGGAATGCAAGCAGCGCGTCTTTTAACGGTGAGAACCATAAACCGTTATAAATGATTTCAGACAGTTTTTGTTCAATTGCCGGCTTGAAGTGAGCCACTTCTTTCACTAAAGTCAGATCCTCAAGCTCTTTGTGAGCCGTAATCAAAGTCATTGCGCCCGGGCATTCATAAACTTCACGGGACTTAATGCCGACCAGGCGGTTTTCGACATGGTCAATCCGGCCGATGCCGTGTTTTCCGGCAGTCTCGTTCAGCTTGAGAATCAAATCAGCAAGCGGGTAGGATACACCGTCGATTGAAACCGGCACACCGGCTTCAAATGCGATTTCGATGATTTCAGGAACGTCCGGCGTATTTTCTAGAGATGCTGTCAGGTCATATGCCCCTTCAGGCGGCGCCGCCCACGGGTCTTCTAATATACCGCATTCATTGGCGCGGCCCCACAGATTCTGGTCGATGGAATAAGGGCTGTCAAGATTGATCGGAATCGGTATGCCGCGGCTTGCAGCGTATTCAATTTCTTCTTCACGCGACCATTGCCACTCACGGACCGGAGCGATGACCTCCAGATCAGGGTTTAATGATTTAATGGATACTTCAAAACGAACCTGATCATTGCCTTTTCCTGTACAGCCGTGCGCCACGGCCACTGCGTTTTCCTTTTCCGCGACTTCAACGAGTTTTTTCGCGATTAACGGACGGGACAGTGCAGATACGAGCGGATACTTGCCTTCATACATTGTATGAGCCTGCATAGAAATAAGCGCGTACTCTTGGGCGAATTCTTCTTTTGCATCAATCACGTACGAATTTACAGCGCCTACTTCCAGCGCTTTTTGCTGAACGAATGCCAAATCCTTTCCTTCCCCTACGTCTAAGCAGCATGCAATAACATCGTATCCCTGTTCTTGCAGCCATTTTATCGCTACAGAAGTATCAAGACCTCCTGAGTATGCCAATACAACCTTTTTCTGTTCTGCCATGTTAAAAGCTCCTTTTGTATAAAAATTAGTTTTAATTAATAAAAATGCATTTTGTATGTATACACTGTAACAAGTAAATTTTGTTTTTTCAAGCTTTTTATAAAAAAAACTCCACCCATTTTTTTGAGCGGAGCAAAGCCTTTTTATACATTTATAAGTCTTTTCGGATCTCCCGGAGCACATGGGGCAGTTCAGGAATAATCAGTTTCTTCATGGCAAGCTTGACGGCGCCTGAGGAGCCCGGCGTGCAGAAGACTGCGGTATTTTGGATCACGCCCGCTGCCGCTCTGGACAAAATGGCCGCGGAACCGATGTCCTCCGTATAGCTCAGCATGCGGAACAGCTCGCCGAATCCCGGGAGCTCTTTTGAAAACAGCGGCGTGACCGCTTCAATGGTGACATCCCTTTCGGCAATGCCCGTCCCTCCGTTTAACAGCACCGCATCTGTATATTCATCCATACAGCCGGATAAAACGGCTTTCTGCAATTCACCTTTCTCATCTTTTACGATGTCATAAGCGATCGTCTCAAATCCCGCTTCCCTGATGAAATCCATCATGACGCGCCCGCTTTTATCGGTTTCTTTCGTTCTCGTGTCGCTGACTGTGATCACTTTGCAGCGCACCGCTGACGGGGCCTCCTGTTTATGTTCATGCACACTCATTGTTTCACCTCATCATTTATGTACTAAGCATATCGTAACGTTTGGCGCTTCGGCATTCAATAGAAAAGCACATCCTTTAAGGATGTGCTTTTTGTCGATCATTATTGTGCAAGGCGGACAACGTCGCGCGCGATCATGACCTCTTCATCAGTCGGAATAATGATGACTTTGACAGGAGAGTGCGGGTAGCTGATAAACGCTTCCTCGCCGCGCACGTTGTTCAGCGCAGGGTCCCAATAAACGCCCATGAATTCTAAGCCGCGAAGCACGCGTTCTCTGACTTCAACGCTGTTTTCACCGATACCGGCAGTGAAAATAATCGCGTCAACCCCGCTCATTCTCGCAGCGTAAGAACCGATGTATTTATGGATTCTGCTTGCGAACACTTCAAGCGCCGTTTCCGCTCTTTCGTTGCCTTCTTTTGAAGCTTCCACGATATCGCGAAGGTCACTTGAGAAACCGGATATGCCAAGCAGTCCGCTCTTTTTATTTAATGTATTTAATACTTCATCAGCCGTCTGATTCGTTTTTTCCATAATGTACGGAATCAAGGCAGGGTCGATGTTCCCTGAACGCGTTCCCATCGCAACACCCGCAAGCGGTGTGAAGCCCATTGACGTATCAATTGATTTTCCGCCTTCGACTGCTGCGATACTTGCTCCGTTACCCAGGTGGCAGGAAATCAGGCGCAAGTCTTCAAGCGGACGGCCGAGAAGCTCAGCTGCGCGCTGTGTCACGTATTTATGAGATGTGCCGTGGAAACCGTATTTGCGGATGCCGTATTTCTCGTAGTATTCATACGGAAGGCTGTACAAGTAAGATTGCTCAGGCATCGTTTGGTGGAACGCCGAATCAAATACTGCAACCGCAGGTACATCCGGAAGCACTTCTTTAAAGGCTTTAATGCCGACGATGTGAGCCGGGTTGTGAAGCGGCGCAAGTTCTGAAATCTCTTCAATCTCACGGATTGTTTCATCCGTAAGCAAAACAGAATCGCTGAATTTTTCTCCGCCGTGAACAACACGGTGGCCGATTCCGTCAATTTCATTTAAATCCTTTATAATACCGAATTCAGTCAGCTTGTGAAGCAGCATCTTCACCGCGACCGCATGATCCGGAATATCTGTCACTTCTGTATTTTTTTCGCCGTTAACAGAGATTGTGAAAACGCTGTCGGCAATACCGATTCGTTCTACTAAACCTTTTGTTAGCACCTTTTCTGAAGGCATTTCGAATAGCTGAAATTTTAAAGATGAGCTTCCTGCGTTAATTGCAATAATTTTAGACATAAATGACGCTCCTATCAAAATTCTTCTTCGTTTGTTTCGTTCTTTTTTCCCAGACCGTAACTGCAGTCCAAAAAATATCTGACTTTTTCATTTAAACATTGTCAACTCAGCATTTCAAGTCAACATCCATATTGGTACCGCTTACAAAATGAAGTCGTTATTTTCTGATAAATCCGCACTGTGCCAAATGGACGGCTCGGTCTTACGGAATGTTATGTTCTTTCCTTAAGTTGTGTCAGCACCCTGATATCCATTCATTTTCAAAAGCAAAAAGCAGTGCGGGATTTTGCGTCCCACCCTGCTTTTTCGCCATTATTTTTCTTTTTGAATCCATTGATCCAATTTTGCCATCATCTCACGCATCGCCTGCTGGTTCGCGAAGGAAGGAAGGTTGGCCAGAAGCGTTTGTTTCGGCGGCTTTGCGCCTTCACCTTTTTTCTGCAAAATTAAAATGCTCTTTGCCTGCGCTTCGTCTTTAAACAGAGTAGCCGGCAGCTGAAGAAGGGCGTTGATATACACTTTTTCCGCAAAAAACCGCTTCAGTTTATCGCTTTGGGCGCTGTCAAACAGATGGTTCGGAATCATAAAAAACAAGTATCCGCCCGGTTTTGTATGCTTGACGCTCTGCTCAATGAATAAGTGGTGGGCAAATGAGTGGCCTTCATCCGCTTTCAGCTCAAACGCTTCTGCGCCTTCGTCATTCGGATAATAGCCGACCGGCAAATCGCAGAGGACCGCATCAGCCGGTTCGATAAATAACGGCTGAAGACTGTCCTGGCAGAACAGCTCCATTTCTTTTTCCTGCAGATTCGCCTGGGCATAAGCGATCTTCAGAAGGACATCATCGATTTCAATGCCGAAGCTTTTTGCCGCTTTGTCAGAAAGCTGGTTTGCCGCGGTCAATAGAAGGTTTCCGGTGCCGCAGGCGGGGTCCAGCAATGTCAGGCCTTTTCGGCCGCCCGTAAATGTATTCACGAGGTAACTGATGAAAAGGCCGATCGTATCAGGCGTCATCTGTCTGTTCGGATGGGATTTATCTTTCAATCCTTTTAAAATGGCGAGCTGGAACGCCTTGCGGATCCATTCAGGCTCCCATTGTTTGAAGTCTGCTTTCGCAAGCAGGCTGTTAAGCTGTTCGGTTTGTTTTTCCTGAAGCCGAAGCTGTTCGGCCGTTTCGAGAAAATACATCTCTCCCGCTTCCGCAAGCCCCTCAATATAAGACAGCTGAAGGCCTTCTGCTATTACTTGGGCGGCTTCATCTAAAAGTTCATAAATCTGACCGACATGGTCGTGTTGCATGCTGTTTCCTCCTTGCCATGAAAAGAGCTCCGCGGCAGCACCCGGAGCTCTTTTTCTCTCTTTACTTGATTAACGCTTTTGCAGCTTCGATAGGCTTTTCATAATTCGGGTGGTTTGTCGCTTCGCTTACGTATTCCGCATAAACGACTTTTCCGTCCTGATCAAGAACGAATACGGAACGCGCCAAAAGACGAAGTTCTTTGATGTAAACACCGAATGCTTCACCAAATGACATCTCTTTATGATCCGATAATGTTTCAACTTTGTCGATTCCGTTCGCTCCGCACCAGCGCGCTTGTGCAAACGGGAGGTCGGCGCTGATTGTATAAACGTTCACATCGCCGAGTTTTGCTGCTTCTTCGTTGAAGCGGCGCGTCTGCGCGTCACATACGCCTGTGTCAATGGAAGGAATAACGGATATGATCGTTACTTTCCCTTTCATATCTGCTAATGTCTTCTCTTCTAATCCGTTTGTCAAAACCGTGAAGTCAGGAGCTTGGTCACCCGGTTTCACTTCTTGTCCGATCAGCGTCACGGCTCCGCCTTTAAATGTAATCTCAGCCATTCTGATTCCTCCCTTATCTATGTATAGCTCTATCATAGTCGAGTTTTATGCAAACTGCAAAGGTTATGCCGCATCGTAAAAAAAGCTAACTGCGGGCGGCAGTTAACTTTTCTGTTATAAATCAATATCCGTTCTTTTTTGGTTCCGGCCTTTTTCATTTTTTTTAAACATATGCTGGATGCGTTCAATCGTTTGAGGCGCGGAGTCTAACAGTTTATCAATCAAATGGGTGTTCTCGTCTAAATGAAGCATACGCACGCCGTTTGTTCCGACAATCAGAAACGCAATCGGCGTAATGGATACTCCGCCGCCGCTTCCGCCGCCGAACGGGAGCTTCTGCTCTTTTCTTTCGTCGTCCTCGGTTCTTTTTTCAGCCGGTTTTGCTCCAAACTCGCTTCCGCCCGCCGCAAATCCGAAGCCGACCTTTGAAACCGTTAAGATTACGCTGCCGTCAGGCGTTTCAACCGGATCACCGATGATTGTATTCACGTCGATCATTTCTTTCAAATTTTCCATAGCGGTTTTCATTAAACCTTGAATGGGATGGTCTGCCATGTGCGCTCCTCCTTAAACTGATGAATCATTCTTTGAAGCAACCGGAACCGGCTGTTTCTTTCGTATGATAGAAAGTCCGTTCCGCCCGTATTTGAGCAATTTGAAAGCTGCACCTATAAGATGTCCAAAACGAAAAAAGAATATACACTGCAAATGCGTCTTGGATGCAGGCACTTGAAAAGACGGAATGACTTCGCACACCGGTTTATGTATAAAACGCAGATGGTCATACAGCAACGCCGTAATGCCTCCCTTTACGGCCCACAAGCCGCCGGCGGCGATTCCCGTAACGGCGGCGTCCTTTATTCCGATAACCGTCACCCATTCGAACTTCGTCACGCGGACTCCCGCAAGAAATGAGGCGCCGATTTGACGCATTCTGACGACCTGATGCAGAATCATTTCTATTCTGTGAATGGTCTGTTTGACATCTTCATATGTGATTTTTTTCTTCTCTTTTTGCTGACCCTTTATTTTAGATTTTGTGTCTTGCTTGACATCAATTGACGCATCTTCGCTGTTTACTTTAATAACGGGCAGCGTTTTTTTAAAACGGATCAGCCCGTATAAGGCAGAGAGTTTAAACGTCATTTTGTCGTTATCTTTATCATGCAGATATTCGAAAGTCAGATGGATTTTCATCCTCATGAGCAGCCAGAACAAAATGAGAATGAGAATAACAGCTGCTGCGGCATATCCCATAAGCTTCACTTCCTTAGCTGCATTATCGCCAAAACCAAAAAAAATAAACCCGGATGTTTATCCGGGTTTATTGCTTTTATTTGCGGTACAGTGCTTCGTGAATCACCGTTGTGTCGGCGATAAGATCATGAATTCCCTGCTTCTTAGGCGTAAACGCAATGACAATATAAAGAATCCAGATTTTATCAATATAACGCCCCACTGCTTCCCTGAAAATGACGGTGCCCCATGTCAGCGGTTTTCCGGGCGTCAAAGAAGTGACTTTTAACCCGAAGACCATTTTGCCGAGTGTCTGATGAAACCATTTTGTCATGAACACAAAATAGGCAAGGTAGACGATCAAAGTTGTGACGGAATAGGCTGAGATTGTAAACATTCCGCTTGTTTTCGGTAAATTCATCAGCGTGAACACCGGTGAAACGATGAGATGGTTAAGCCCCCAGATCACCAGCCAATCGAGAAGAAACGCCCAAAACCGGATCCAAAAGCCCGCGTAAGCCGGGTCGAGCGTCCCCTGTTGTTCGGCTTCCTCTTCTTTGCCGTGAAAGCCTTCGTAAGTTGCGTCCATTCTTTCTTCCCCCCTACTTTGCATAGAGATACATCATCCGCGGCGAACCGGATTGCGAAATAAGCTCTTTCATATTCAGAAAATCAATTTCGCTTTTAAACATTTTCGCTGCGCTCATGGAAAAGAGCGAGCCTAATCCGAATCCTTCCTCATACGTGATGACTGAAGCGTTTTTCATATTTTTATGGTCCTTTTTCATCGCGCTGATCGTATCATCGTAAAAACCGAGATCATCAACGAGGCCGATTTTTTTCGCTTGTCTGCCGTCGTAAACACGGCCGTCGGCAATTTTTTTCACATCTGCTTTTGACATGTGCCGGCCTTTTGAAATGACATTGACAAACCCTTCATACGAATCATTGACCATCGTCTGCATGATCTTTCTTTCTTCTTTCGTCATGTCGCGGGTCGGTGACATGATGTCTTTATGCGCGCCGCTTTTGATGGTTTCAAACTTGATGCCGAGTTCATCAGCGAGCTTAGAATAATTGACGCTTTCCATGATGACGCCGAGTGAGCCGGTGAGCGTTTCCGGTGAAGCATAGATTTTATCAGCGGCCGTTGAGATGTAGTAGCCTCCCGATGCCGCCATGGAGCCCATGGATACATAAATCGGTTTCTTCGTTTCTTTCTTTAGTTCTTCCAGTTTTTTATGTATTTCCGCGCTTTCGTATACGCCTCCGCCTGGGGAATTGATTTTCAGGACAATCCCTTTGACGCTTTTATCTTCTTTCGCACGCTCTATTTGTTTTAAAAATGATCTGTGATCATACCCGCCTGAGCTGAGCAGGCCTGCGGACTCCCCGTTATCCTCAATCGTGCCGTCCACTTCAAGCACGGCGATTTTACTGCCGGGACTTCCCTTATCAAGCGTCACTTCCTCTGTGTCATCTGTCAGGGATGCAAAGTCAGACCCTGTATCTCCGACATTTTTCAGCACCCCGACAGTCACACTTGCAATGACTGATACGCCGAAAATGCCGATAGCGATGACGAGCGCAATCCATCTTTTTGCATTCATTTGTTCTGCCTCCTTTTCTGTCACTATTCGTACGTTCTCCTGGAAAAAAAGATTCACTTTTTTCATGAAGCGCTTTCACTTAACGGATAAACAGGAAACATGTTACACTATTGCCACAGGTATTTTAACACAATATCTGATGGGAGAAAAACGTAAATATGACAGCAAAGGGGAATGGAGATATGACCGATCTTCGCCGCAATGTTTATTTTTTTCACAAACAAGACAACGAAACAAAAGAACAAGTCAGCTCTCTGAAGCAGCTTGCCAAATCGCACGGTTTTACAGTTGCGGCCCAACCGGAGGATGCCGGGATTATCGCCAGCATCGGCAGCGACGGCTCATTTCTGCAGGCCGTCAGAAAAACCGGATTCCGTGATGACTGCCTGTATGTCGGCATCGCTAAAAAAGGAAAAGCCCATTTGTACTGTGATTTTCACAGCGATGAGCCTGAAAAAATGGCGGACAGCATGACCGCGGAACAGCTTGAGGTCAGAAAATACCCGCTCATTCACGTAACAGTGGACGGCAGCAATCATTTTCACTGTTTAAACGAGGTTTCCATCCGTTCAAGCATTATTAAAACGTTTGTGATGGATGTGTTAATCGATGATCTTCACTTCGAGACCTTCAGGGGCGACGGCATGATCATTTCCACCCCGACAGGCAGCACCGCCTACAATAAATCCGTTTCAGGCGCTGTTGTTGACCCTTTGATTTCCTGCATGCAGGTATCCGAACTGGCCTCTTTGAATAACAACACATACCGCACCCTCGGATCTTCGTTTATTTTAAGCGCGGACCGGAAGCTGACACTGCAGGTGGTGCAGGACGGCAATGAGCATCCGATTATCGGACTTGATAATGAAGCGCTCAGCACGAGAAATGTCAAAAAGGTTGAGATTACACTATCCGATAAAAAAATCAAAACGGTCAAACTGAAAGACAACTCTTTCTGGGAAAAAGTAAAGCGCTCATTTTTATCATAAAAAAAGAGGACGGGCATTAACGCCTGTCCTCTTTTTCATATACGATACGGCCGCCGACGACGGTTTTGACAGCTTCCAATTCATGAAGCTTTTTCGGGTCCGTTTTAAACGGATCGCCGCTGAGAACGGTAAAGTCGGCATCATAGCCGGAAGCTATCCGTCCGCGGCTATGTTCTTTATGGATGATTGCCGCGCTTCCCTCCGTGTAAAGCTGAATAGCTTCGTACACGGTCAGGCACTCTTTTTCATAATAGGCCGGACCTTCCGGGTGCTGCTTGCTTGTACGGAGCACAGCCGATTGAATGCCCAGAATGGGATCTGCCGGTTCTATCGGGGCATCTGAACCTCCGGCGCACAGCAGCCCTTTCGACAGCAGGGTTTTCCAGGCAAAAGCGGTTTTCATCCGCTCTTCTCCGAGCCGGTCAATCACCCACGGAAAATCACTGGCCACAAAATGCGGCTGAAGATCAAGGCCGATCGGAAGCCGGGCAGCTCTTTCCATCAAACCGTGATCTAATACTTGCGCATGAATGAGCCTGTCTAGCTGTCCGGGCTTTGCCGGGTATCTTTCGATCACATCGAGCACCTTTTCAAATGCAAGGTCGCCAATCGCGTGCACGGCGATCTCCATCCCTTTCTCTCTCGCTTTATAAACAAGAGCGGCAAGGGTTTCGTCATCGTGCACCTGAACGCCGGAAACAGACGGATCATCATGATAAGGCTTTTTCAACAGGGCCGTTCTGCCGCCGAGCGCGCCGTCTGCGAAGATTTTCATCGCTCCGTATTCCAGATAAGGCCCTGTCCTTTTGTCCAGAGCGCTCCACCTGTCGACGGCTTCGTGATGAACAAGCAGATGTGCCCGAAAAGGGAACAGGCCGCTGCCTGTTAACGACTCATACGCGGCAACGGGAACGGACACGTCTCCGTAGTATGCCAGATCCTCTGAATGCCCGCCGGTCAGGCCTTTTGACCAGCAGTCCGTGATTGCCGTTTGAAGAGCGCGTTTGACATAGTGAAGCGAGACGGGCGGAAGAGCCTGAGTCACAAGCTCTTGGGCTTTATCCAGCAGAAGGCCTGTCGGACCGGCACTGTCCCGGACGATAATCCCGCCGTTTGGATCAGGTGTATCGTTTGTAATCCCCGCCGCGCGCAATGCGGCCGAATTGACTGCAGCAGCGTGCCTGCATACCCGTTTCAGCAGGACGGGGCGATCGGGAAAGAGCGGGTCAAGGTCATGCTTCGTTACGTAAACCGGCTGTTTAAACAGATTTTCATCCCAGCCTTCACCGATCAGCCATTCGCCATCTTCCAATTCACGCTCTGCTTCTTTTGCAGCCTGAAGTATCGCTTCTTTTGACGTCAGCTGTGACAAATCAAGGCGGAGCTGTTTTTCACCGTGTCCGATCAAATGCATGTGACTGTCTGTAAAACCGGGAAACATGACAGCCCCATGTAAGTCGATTTCCTCCGTATCAGGCAAACCGTATGTCTCGCGGAGCTCCTGAAAGCTGCCCGTCTGTCTGATGATGCCGTCTTCGGTATAGACAGCTTCAGTGACATGGTTCTCGTCAAGCATTGTATAGATGGTGCCGCCGTGCCAAATCGCTTTCATCCCCGCTCACCCTTTTTCTGTATTAAGCTTTTTTATCCGCCTTCAGCCGTTCTTCACGCTGTCTCAGCTCTACCCGTCTGATTTTTGCGGATGCCGTTTTCGGCAGGCTTTCGACAAATTCAATTTCTCTCGGATATTTATAAGGCGCCGTAATCGTTTTTACGTGGTTTTGCAGTTCTTTAACAAGTTCGTCACTGCGCTTCTCATCGTTTTGTAAAACGACATATGCTTTTACGATTGAACCTCTGATTTCATCCGGGCTCGCCACGACGGCGCATTCTTTCACTTCCGGATGCTTCACGAGCGCGTCTTCCACTTCAAAAGGCCCGATTGTATATCCGGAGCTGACGATAATGTCATCATTGCGGCTTTCAAACCAAAAGTAGCCGTCCTCGTCTTTTTTCGCGCGGTCGCCTGTCAGAAAGTAATCTCCGCGAATCTGCTTCTTCGTTCTTTCAGGGTCTTTATAATATTCCTTGAATAGGGCCGGTGTGCTCAAGTGCACGGCGATATCGCCCGTTTCGCCTATTTCACATATTTCGCCTTCATTGTTTATAATTTCTACTTGATTTCCCGGTGTCGGTTTCCCCATGCTTCCGGGCTTAATGTCCATATTCTTCAGGACGCCGACTAACAGAGTGCTCTCCGTTTGGCCGTAGCCGTCTCTCACTTTAATGCCGAAATGTTTCCGGAAGATGTCAATGACTTCCCGGTTTAAAGGTTCACCCGCAGAAACTGCGCTGTGAAGGGCAGAAAGGTCATACTTGTCCAATTCCTCCACCTTGGCCATCAGGCGGTATTCAGTCGGCGTACAGCAGAAGACATTGATCTGATGGCGCTCAAGCATCTCCAGATACGTCTTGGCGTCGAATCTGCCGTGATAAATAAATCCTGTTGCGCCGCTTCCCAGAACGGCAAGCAGCGGGCTCCACACCCATTTCTGCCAGCCGGGCGCCGCGGTGGCCCAGACTGTATCGTCTTCAGAAATATCCAGCCATGCACCGGCGGATGTTTTTAAATGGGCAAAAGCCCAGCCATGTGTATGTACAACGCCTTTAGGCTGGCCGGTCGTTCCTGAAGTATAGGATAAAAACGCCATGTCCTCTCTAGTTGTATCAGCGGTTTGAAAACTGTCTCCGTCCGCTTCAATCGTTAAGAGGTTTTTCCAGCCGGCATCATTTTCACCAATGGCCAATGTCACGAGCTGATCGGTTTTCACCTCATCAAACGCGTTTATAAATGAAGGATAAACGATAACGCCTTTCACTTCGGCGTGTTTAATGCGGTAGTCCAAATCTTTGGCGCGAAGCATCTCCGAGCAAGGAATGACGACCATCCCCGCTTTTAAGATCGCTAAATACACAGCATACGCTTCAAGCACTCTCGGAACCATGACAATCAGCTTATCGCCTTTTTCAAATCCGAGACCTTTCAGGCGGGCTCCGATTTTATTCGTTTCTTCCATCAGTTTTTCATATGTCCAGACTTTCTTACTGCCTGTTTGATCTTCCCAAATAAGCGCGTTCTTCTCTTTGGAACGGCTGAACTTTTCGATTTCATTTACTAGGTTATAGTTCTTTGGGGCGATTAAATCTTCTCGTTTTAACACGAACAACTCCTCACTTTCTTTCCCTATTATACATAAACATAGGACGTAACAATAAAGATATGCATAAATTGCTTCATGCCTTCTAGCTTTATTCATGAAAAAAGAGCGGGGAATTCCCCGCTCTCTTAGCCATTATGTGAAGTTGTGATTAAAACTGCTGCTGGCTGCTTCCGCCCATGCTTTGCTGAGCAAAAGAAACAAGACGTTTTGTGATTTCTCCACCGACAGAACCGTTGGCGCGAGAAGTTGTTTCCGGTCCAAGGTTTACACCGAATTCAGAAGCGATTTCATACTTCATTTGGTCGATAGCTTGTGCAGCTCCTGGCACTAAAAGCTGGTTGCTGTTTCCGCTGTTTGATTGTTGTGACATGTGTATCACCTCCTTGTGAGTATAGAATGTGATAAAACACATGTCCTCATTCAAAAAAACTTTGGTAATTGTATACAGTTCTAAAACAGGCCGGCAAATTTATCGTGAGCTTCTTGTTCTGAGTAAACAGTAATAGTTTCAATACCGGCTGCCGCCTCTGCAATCAGCGGTTCAAAATCAACAAAGCTTTCGAAATGCTCGATTTTTTCTTTTTTCGGGCGTGTTTTCGGACTTGGCGGCGTAAAGATGGTGCAGCAGTCCTCAAACGGCTGAATGCTTGTTTCATAAGTGCCGATTTCTTTTGATTTCTCGATGATTTCTGTTTTGTCCATTCCGATCAGAGGACGCAAAATCGGCGTTGCCGTTACGGCATTGATCGCATACATGCTCTCAAGCGTCTGGCTTGCCACTTGGCCGAGGCTTTCCCCCGTAATGATCGCGAGAGCTTTTCGTTCTTCTCTGATTCTGTCCGCGATCTGCAGCATGAGACGCCGCGTCGCCGTCATCGTATAGTTTTCCGGAATTTGTTTTTGGATGAGCTCCTGCGTCTTTGTAAACGGTACGATATGAAGCGTCATACTGCCTCCGAACTTTGCGAGGCATCCCGCGAGGTCCATAACTTTTTGCTTTGCCCGTTCGCTCGTATACGGCGGACTGAAGAAATGCACGGCCTCCACTGATAATCCCCGTTTCATCGCGTAAAATCCGGCGACCGGACTGTCAAAACCGCCGGAAAGCATCAGCATCGCTTTCCCCGCGGAACCGACAGGAAGACCTCCGGCGCCTTTTTCGTTACGGATGGTCAGGAATGTCGCTTCCTCCCTGATTTCAATCCGAAGCGGAATATCGGGATTTTTCACATCGACGGTTAATCCATCCGTGTTTTTCAAAATATGGCCGCCGATCTCAGCGTTCATCGCGTTCGTATCTAATTCAAACTGCTTGTAAGCCCGTTTGGTCTCGACCTTAAACGTATTCCCCGGCTTATATTGGCCTTCCATCGCGGCTAATGCCGTTTTTTTAATGTCTTCAAGCTTGCTTTCGCATTTAATGGCGAGACTGAAGCTCTGAATGCCGAATATATTCTTTAATAAGGAACAAATTTCCTCCGGGTTTTCTCCATTAAGTGTAATTGACATCCGATCCCGGTTTGAAAAGTATTTTACCTTTTTATAATCCTTTAATACCAGGCGGATATTCTGTTTTAATCTCTCAATAAAACTGCGTCTGTTTTTTCCTTTTGTGGATATTTCACCAAAACGGATTAAAATATGATCGTAATTCATTTGCTACCTCATCATTTTTTTTAGTTTTTGAACAGCCGGCGCCAGCGCGGCCATAAACGGCTCTGTAATATCAGCCGTATGGCTGAAGTTCAGGCTGACTCTGATGCTGCTTGATGCAATCTGTTCGCCTTTATTCATTTGCAGAAGAACACGGCTCGGCTTGTGCTCTCTTGCCGAACATGCCGCGGTTGTGGAGACATATATTCCTTTTTCCTCAAGCATGTGCAGCAGCACTTCCGCCTTGACGCCCGGAACGGAAAAATTAATGATATGCGGGGCGCTGTTTTTTACGGGAGTGTTGATGACGATCCCCTCCGTCCCGCTCAGCCTTTCCATCAGCGCATTCTTAGCCGCCTCCATAGAAGAAAGCCGCTCATTCATGTCACGTGCAGAAAGATTGACCGCTTTCGCAAGGGAAACGGCGCCTGATGTATGTTCTGTCCCGGCACGGATGCCTTTTTGCTGGGAGCCGCCCGTCATAAGCGGAATGAGCCGCGTTCCCTTTTTGACGATAAGCGCCCCGGTTCCTTTTAAGCCGTGAAATTTATGCCCTGAAATGGTGCAAAGGTCGATACCCGCTTCTTCTATAGACAGCGGGACTTTATGAATGCCCTGTACATGATCAACATGAAACAGAATATTCCGGTGCTGTTTTAACAGCCCTCCGATTTCTTTTACGGGCTGAATGGAGCCGACTTCATTATTAACATGCATAACACTGACGAGTATTGTGTCCGGCCTGATGGCCGCTTTTACATCTTCTAAAGAAACGATGCCGTCTTGGTCGGCCGGAAGATATGTGACCTCAAAGCCAAACAGATCTGTCAGCTGATCAAGCGTTTCCGTCACGGAAGGATGCTCAATCGCTGAAGCAATGATATGTTTTCCTTTACTCATGTTTGCCCAGGCGGCTCCCTTTAACGCAGCGTTGTTCGCTTCAGTCGCGCCTGATGTAAATACAATATCATAATTTTTCAAACGCAAGGTTTTTTTTATTTGCTGAGCGGCCGCTTCAAGGAGCTGTTCCGTCTCAGTTCCTAATCGGTGCAGGGACGAAGGATTGCCGAAATACCGGCTGCTCGTCTGTTTGTACACATCCAATACCTCTTCATACGGCTCGGTCGTTGAGCTGTTGTCTAAATATATCATTTTTTTTACTCCTTTTATGAAAACGGTACATCGTATGATATTTATGCTACCATAACAAAAGTAAATATAAATTCGCAATAAATCGAGTATTGACTTCTCTGTACATTGCCATATAATAAGTAATGTTCGTTTTGTTATATTGTCTGACAATTAATTGACAGAATATTTCAACATAGTATTTAGGAGGACTTTTATGAAACACTCACTACCTGTCAAAGATACCGTTATTATCGGTTTCATGCTTTTCGCACTTTTTTTCGGGGCAGGAAATATGATATATCCGCCGGAGCTTGGACAAGCGGCTGGGCATAATGTCTGGAAAGCGATGGGCGGTTTCTTACTGACCGGCGTTGGTCTGCCGCTTTTGGGTATCATCGCCATCGCATTAACGGGTAAAGATGCAAAAGGGCTTGCCGATAAAGCTCATCCGGTATTCGGCACTATTTTCACCGTTGTGCTTTATTTATCAATCGGACCGCTTTTTGCGATTCCGAGAACCGGAACCGTTTCATATGAAATCGGTGCAGTTCCGTTTTTGCATGGTGTTCCCGAAAGACTGTCGTTATTTGTTTTCACGCTAATCTTTTTTTCCATTACGTATTATTTAGCTCTTAATCCTTCCAAAATCGTGGACAGAGTCGGAAAGATTTTGACTCCTATTAAATTCGGTATTATTTTAATCATCGTCGTAAAAGCCATTGTCACTCCGATGGGCGGACTGGGCGCCGTACATCAGGCATATTCCGGAACACCGGTATTCAAAGGATTTTTGGAAGGCTATAAAACAATGGATGCGCTCGCTTCGATCGTCTTCGGTGTTGTTGTCGTCAACGCTGTTAAAAGCAGGGGCGTCACCCAGCGTAAAGCGCTCGCGGCCGCTTGTATTAAAGCGGGTCTTATAGCAGCGGCAGGTTTGACATTCATTTATTTATCTTTGGCCTATTTGGGAGCGACAAGCACGGACGCTGTAGGGCCGCTCGGCGAAGGCGCAAAGATTTTATCAGCTTCATCTGATTACCTGTTCGGTTCACTGGGCAACATCGTTCTCGGCTCTGCCATCACCGTTGCGTGTTTAACGACAAGCATCGGGCTTGTTACATCTTGCGGCGAATATTTTTCAAAATTGATTCCCGCTTTATCATACAAAATGGTGGTTACGATTGTCACGCTCTTCAGCCTGGCGATTTCAAATTTCGGGCTTGCTGAGATCATTGCATTTTCAGTTCCTATTTTATCAGCCATTTACCCGCTGGCGATTGTCATTATCGTCCTTTCCTTTATTGATAAAATCTTTAAGGAAAGACGGGAAGTTTATATCGCCTGCCTGATCGGAACCGGGCTCTTCAGCATTCTGGACGGCTTGAAGGCAGCCGGCATTCCGCTCGGATCATTAGATTCATTCTTAAACGCAAATCTTCCGCTTTACAACATGGGAATCGGCTGGGTGCTTCCCGGGATCGCCGGAGCGCTCATCGGCTGCATTATCACGCTTTTTACCAGCCCTCCTATCGAATTAAATAAAGTGAAATCGTAACATTCAGCGTCTGCGGCTTGACGATATCAGCCGCAGGCGCTTTTTATATTCCGTGAGAAACAAAAAAACTGCCCCTGATGTACATCAGGGTGCAGTTTTTGCTTGTACGGCTATGAAGCGGATTGATCAGCTTTAATTTTTTTTACGGCGCCGGGAGCTGCTTTTTCAACAGCTTCTGCCGCCATCTCATAAGCTTCATTATAGCTGTAAGCGTAAAACAGCCGTTCAGCTTCTTTCAGCTGTTCAGATAAAATGTGATTCTGGCTTCGGAAGCGATTGCCGTACTGAATGATCCGCTCAATAAGCTTCACCTGAATGACAAGTTCCTTCGCCTCTTCGCTTACTTCTTCAACCATCTTTTCAGCTTCGGTAAGGTGTTTGGCGGCTTCCTCCATGTTCAGCGGCAGCTCTTCCAATTGGCTGACGGTTTCTTCTATATGATGATTTGCCGTCTCCAGCTTGTCCTTGACCTGCTCGGGAATCCCCGGCACATTGCTTTTTTGCAGCATTCTGGCCGTATCAGAAATGGTTTTCCGAAGATACGTCAGCGTTTCCCGCGCCTGCAGTTCTTCTTTTCTGAGCGCCTGCAGATTTTCACGGTATTCGGCATGTTCTTTCTGAGCCTCTTCCAGCTGTTTTTCAATGGCTTCGACTTCCTCAATCAGCAGTGAGTAAGCGACATGCTCACCGTCGAGTTTTTCTCTCGCCTGCTCAAGAAGCCGGCCGATTGTTTCCATCTGTTTTTCGAACGCGTTCTGTCTGCCGATTTCTCCCGCCGTCAGCTGATAGCTTTCCTTGACGAGCTCTGTTTCGGTTTTTGTGCGCTCTTTTTCGTCCTCAAGCTTCTCATACGCGATGATCAGTTCAGGCATTTTGCTTAAGACGGACTGACCGGCTTCCACTTCGCCTTCCAGCTGTTCATACATCGATTGAATGGTTTCATCAATCAGCTGAAGAATGGCGGATGCTTCGTCGACATCCAATTCTTCCAAAAGCGCGTTTTCGGCCCGTTTCACTTGATTTGTGAGTGTTTCCAGCTCTTTTTCGATTTGAATATGCTCCAGTTTGTAACCTTTTTCCGTCATTTCCCGGTAGCCGTCTTTCAGCTTGGCAATTTGGTTCGGCACGGTCTGTTTACAGTCCGCGAGCAATTTGGGAACGTCATTTATGTATGTTTGAAGCTGATCCAGCCTGCGGTCCTGTTCAAGCAGCACTTTTCTCGCTTTGATGTAATTGCCGCCTTCCGTCTCTTCTTCAAACTCTTTTATGCCGCTCCAAATTTCATCGAGATCAGTCTCCAGGCTGTTATAAAGCTCACCGTAAAGATGGCTGTACGCCAGAAGGTTTTTCCGCGCTTTTGAATACCGCTCACGCACCTGTTCAATCTCTCCGCGGCTTTTTTCCTCGCTCGTCACAAGGTCGCTGATCCCACGCAGTATGCCTTCTATATTTGATTCAGCGGCGGTGAGGAGGTCGTCGATGTGGACAAGCACCTGATTCGCTTTTTTAAACCGGTATTTGTCGGCGTTCTCTTCGGCATCATAAAGGAGCTCTTCTACTTTCGGCAGATGGGCTGTGACGATTTCATCCCACTCTTCGCGCCATCTTTCAAAGAACTCTTCCGTCTCTCCGGTCATTTTCAGATGTTTGATCTTGGACATTTCTTCCACTATCGAACGGTTTAAAATTTCAATCTTCCATGACTCCAGCCGGTCAATTTCCGTATAAATTTTTTTCCTGAAAAAGTAGCCCGCCGCAAAGAGCGCGAGCAGTATAACCAATAATCCGATGACTAACTCCATAATGAGCCCCCTTGTTGTTCTCTTAATCTGTCAGGGTGTTTTATGTATTCAGAAAGATTTCAATATATGTATTGAGAAAATCTGTCGTTTTCATTGTTATTATGATACCATGTAACCAACATTTTTTGACCAGAAATCAAAAACTTTTTGCATAATTTCGGCAGGATTCTGCAATTTTTTAATGGAGTGACACAAATGGAAAAACGAGACGCTCATATCCACACGCCTTTTTGCCCTCACGGCTCGAAAGACACGCTGAAACAATATGTCGAAAAAGCCCTGGAAAAAGGCTTTGACTCGATCACATTTACAGAGCATGCCCCCCTTCCCCCGTCTTTTCAAGATCCTGTACCGCTTCAAGACAGCGCAATGGATCTCAGACAGCTGGAGATTTATTTGGAGCGGCTGTCACAGCTGAAAAAGGAATACAAGGGGCAGATCAGCATTCTGACTGGGCTTGAAACCGATTTTATCACAGGGTATGAAGAAGAAACCGTTGCGTTTCTTAACACATACGGCCCCTCACTGGATGACGGCATTTTATCCGTTCATTTTTTGAAGGCCGGTCCGTCTTATATATGCCTTGATTTTGATGAGCATGCGTTTCAGCAGCTGGCCGCGCACTTCGGCAGCGTTGAAGCCGTATATGAGCAATACTACAAAACTGTGTATTCTTCCATTGTAACACCGCTCGGACCATTTAAGCCAAAACGGGTCGGCCATATCACGCTCGTCAAAAAATTCACGCGCCTTTTCCCTTACAGCATGTCATCTCAAATAAGAGAGCTTGCGGCCCGCTGTCTTGACGCCGTGAAAGAGCATGGAATGGAGCTGGATGTGAATACATCCGGACTCAGAAAGAAGTTTGCCGGGGAAGTATATATAGAGGATTGGATGGCTGAGACGGCGAAGCAAAAAAAAATCCCGCTCATATTCGGGTCGGATGCCCATCAAGCGGAAGATGTCGGCAGTTCCTATGAAACGTACAAAAGCATCGTCACTTCATAAGCGCCGCATCGGGACGGCGGAACACGCTTTCGATCCAAATCTTCACCTCTTCAAAATACCTTTTATAAAAGTACGGCTCATGAGGCTGCATATAGAGCACCTCCGTAATATATTGAGGCTGGAGATACGGCATCATCAAGAGGGATTTCAATTGCAGAATAAAATGCGGCACGGGCAGCGTCAGCCGTTTGTGGCGTGACTGCCCTTCTTCAATCACCAGCTGGAAAATATATTTTTCTTTCATTAAGTAAGTAGACATAATTTCCCTGATAAGCACGGAATCAATCGTCACTTCCCGATACACAAAACGTGTTAATTGACGATGATCGTGCTGATAGGATAAAATATCGAAAATCACCCGCAGGATGCGTTCCTGCGCGTCTTCACCGTTCACACTGCCGGCGGCTTTTTCCAGCGCTTCAGTATAGCCTTCGTAAAACTCGGAAACTAAATGTTCCATTAATCCGCCTTTCCCTTTAAAATAGTAGGAGATGTGCGCAACATTTACATCAGCTGACTTTGCGATTTCACGGACGGACGTGCCGGAATAGCCTTTTTGGTTAAACAGCAGGACAGCGGCGTTAATAATTTTGTCTTTGGTGCTTACTTTCATACGGCTCACCCCTTTATGTGTTTACAATTCAAGCAGAAAGGCGCCGTTCCTGTAAGAACTTCTCGACAAATGCCGGCAGAACGGCCGGAACTTTGTTTGATATTATAGAAAAAGTGAGGGTTTTCCATGTTTCATGTCGAAAAACAGTCCGGAGATAAAGAAAAAAGTTATCAGCTTCTGCTTAAACAGCTCGAAGCCATGACAGAAGATGAAACGGATGCGATCGCAAATTACGCGAATGCGTCAGCGCTTTTATACCATTCATTACATGAGGTCAATTGGGCGGGGTTTTACTTCGCTAAAGAGGGCGAGCTTGTACTCGGACCGTTTCAAGGACTTCCTGCCTGTGTGCGCATTCCGTTCGGCAAAGGCGTATGCGGCACTGCCTACTCCAACGGCGCCGTGCAGCGGATTGCCGATGTGAATGCGTTCCCGGGACACATTGCCTGTGACGCGGCTTCCCAGTCAGAAATCGTACTCCCGATCCGCGTAAACGGAGAAGTGATCGGTGTGCTGGACATTGACAGCCCCGTGAAAAACCGTTTTGATGAAACGGACGAAACCTATTTAGCAAAGTTTGTTGAAACGCTTGAAAAACGATTAGGATAAAAAAGGAGTTCGGCCCGCAGGCCGGCTCCTTTTTTACGTCGCCGTGCTGTTTTGATGGATGATCAGCCGGTTTTTACCGCTCCGTTTGGCGATATAAAGCGCCTCGTCCGCTTGCTGAACGAGCATTTTCAACGGCTTAGGGCCAGTCTTTGACCAGCAGGAAACGCCGCAGGAAATCGTTACGCGCGGCTCGGTGTTTTCCCGGATGGCGCGGACGAGCCTTTTGGCAATGCGCTCTCCGGATGACACGTTGATGTTCGGCAGATAGACAGCCAGCTCTTCGCCTCCCCATCTCGCGGCAACATCGTGCTCCCGGATATGGTTTTTCATAACGGAGGCCACCTGAATGAGGATCGAATCTCCCGTTTGATGTCCGTATGTATCATTAATGTGTTTGAAATTATCGATATCAACGAGGATAAATACACCCCGTTTATGGATTTTCATGCTGTATTGAATCTTCTCATCTAAATAGGTTCTTGAATACAGCTCCGTCAGCTGGTCTGTCTGAACAAGATGCTCAAGCCTGTCGCGCAGCATGGAGTTCGTTACAGCCAATGTCGCATGGTGAATGAGCGCCTGAAAAAGCTTATACATTTCAAACGTAAAAGCATACAAATCCTTTTTCAATAAAATCGCGAAACCGAAGACGGTGTCATTTTCGATCATCGGCACCGCCATCAGCGAACCGTAGCCATTTTCGCCGAATACGGTCTTTCCGCTGCCGATAAACACACCCTTTTCTCCCTCGAACAGCTTTTCTTTCACGATGCTGATATATGGGTTGGCGCGTTCTGTCTTAAAAAAGGCGGTATGTCCGGGAAGCAGATTTTGCGTCTCAAAATGATCAATATGAAAAAAAGCCACTTCTTCGGCGTAAAACGATTGGGTCATGATGGCGGCGAGCTCCCGCATCGTATCAGTGAGCCTGAGACGCTGATTCAGCTGGCGCGATGTTTCATTAATGAGCTCCAGATTCGCAATGCTTTTTTTCGATTGCTCATACAGCTGCGCATTTTCAAATGCTTTTCCCGCTGCGCCTGTAAGCAGCAGCATTTCACTCAGCGTGCTGCACGAAAGCGCGGCGTCCTGCATTCCCTCCGTCTTCAGAACCCCGTAAGTCCCCTGCTGGCCTTTGATCGGCAGGTAAGCAGATGACCTGCCTTTCCTGAGCATTCTGCCTGATAAAAACACCTGCAGGGCAAACTGATCGGCGTCTTCTCCGTCCATATGCAATTCTTTTGCGGGGAGCTGTCTGTCCGTATCCTGGTCCTGCGAGATGAACAGTGAAAAACGGAAAGACTGGAAAGCCTTCCTCAAACTCGCCTGCAGCTTTTCCAATACTTCATCCTGATCTAAAAGCGAATGGAACATTTCTGTCATTCTGTGGATTTTCCGCTGATGCTTTGTTTTGTCAAACAGCCCGCTCTGTCTCACAGATTGATTGATAAATTGAGTAACGAGCTCAGGCAATGATTCCGGGATCGGCAGCCCGCCTTCCGTGCGCAGATAAAAGGATCTGCCGGACGTCTGATTCCTGATCATAAAACGGCCGTCACTCTCTTTCAGCGGAGCATAATTCGGTTCCTCTTCTGTTTTTATGGTGAAACGTGCTGATTCAGCCGGTGAAAGGGTCAATGAAAGAGATGTAAAGCAGGATTCTAGAGCTGAGGCCAGCCATAACAGCGAGTCGGATAATGAGACGGATTCAGATTTCGTTAAGAAAAAAGAAAGCATTTTCTGGTGAAAGGCCGTCACTTCATCGATTGTTTGTTTTTTCATTTTTATCACCTAAACATGTACTACTCATTTTTGTACATTATATCATAAACCGGCAGTCTTCATGGAGAAATGGTTGACGGCGGCGGAGAAAAATCATATAATGTTCTTTGTGTGAAATATTGCAGCCTTTTTGTTCAGCTTCTGTGTTTGCATTTTGTTCCTTAGCTGTAAGGTGTATCGTGTAACTCTCTGCTGCTGGAGCGAGGATACATGAAAACAAAATGTGCACGGTCGGATCGAACAGACGGTTTTTATTTTCCACAAAATAAAACCAAAGGAGGAGTCACATTATGGCTCGCTATACAGGTCCATCATGGAAACTGTCCCGCCGCTTAGGAATCTCTCTTAGCGGTACAGGTAAAGAATTAGAAAAACGCCCTTACGCACCAGGTCCCCACGGTCCGGGACAGCGTAAAAAACTATCAGAATACGGTTTGCAATTGCAAGAAAAGCAAAAACTTCGTCACATGTACGGTGTAAACGAACGTCAATTCCGCACATTGTTTGACAAAGCTGCAAAAATGACTGGTAAACACGGCGAAAACTTCATGATTCTTTTAGATGCACGTCTTGATAACGTTGTGTACAAGCTTGGTCTTGCGCGCACTCGCCGTCAGGCACGCCAATTAGTTAACCACGGTCACATCCTTGTTGACGGAAGCCGCGTTGACATTCCGTCTTACCAAGTAAAACCTGGTCAAACAATCGGTGTTCGCGAAAAATCAAGAAACCTTTCTATCATCAAAGAATCTGTAGAAGTAAACAACTTCGTTCCTGAGTACCTTACTTTCGACGCTGAAAAGCTTGAAGGTACATTCACTCGTCTTCCAGAGCGCTCTGAGCTTGCTCCGGAAATTAACGAAGCGCTTATCGTTGAGTTCTACTCTCGTTAAGTAAAATGCTCTTTAAAGAGCATTGGATTAAACCCCGGACATGTTGTCAGTGACAATGTTTCCGGGGTTTTTCTTTTGGGCTGTCAGAATGGTGGACAGATGCTCCCTCTCTTTATTAAAAAAAGCCCCTGTCCAGGGCTTTTTTTATGTGCCAACTGGCCGCTCTGCTAATTTTAGAGTACCGACCGGGCGCTCTATTATTTTAACATCTGATGATTCTTGATTAATCTTAACTGCAGCTAAACCACTTAACGTAACGAAGGTTAGGGCTGTACAAAGAATCAATTTTTTCAAATATAATCCCTCCAGGTGCCTCATTTTCTCCTCGGCTAAAATAGCATGTTTAGGAAATTCAATACTTCTTTTATAAGGCATTATTTCCTGCTGGTTATTTTGATGGGCTGAAATCGGCCGTATACGGATGATTTAAAGCTCATCACTCTGGTGAGTTCTGTAATAATTCTCAGCAGTATAGATATTCCATTCCCAAAAACTTGATCCCTGAGATAAAATATACCTATCTAAGAATATCTCAAAATTAAGTTGCATTGGTTCATACTCAATAAATCCGCGGAACCATAAATAGTTTGGATCTGTGGAAATTTTGGTTTTGTCAATTAACAAATAACATCCGTCTAACAGATGTGCGACAGGAATAAACTGAGGCTCTAAAAAACCATTTTGCATATACTTTTCAATCTCTTCTAAATTAAGAATATGCAAACCCCCACCCACATTCTCACCGTAAATCAACAAATCAAATATTCTGGCTCCGTTATGCAATTTTAAAAAGGTTTTATAATCTTCAGGAAGTGAGACTTTTATTTTCTTCTCAAAACTCTCAATCTCCAGATCTGTTGCGCCTTTAGAGAAAGTACATTCTGTTTCTAAAAGCGTTCCTTCATTCCCTAAAATTTTCAAGCGGCCTTTTTCATCAATTAATTCTTTTAGACCTTGGAGCGTTTTTTCAACAAAAACTGCCATTGAGCCACCTCTTACTATTAGAGCAATGCTATTTTATTCGCAAGAGCAGGAGCCAACATTCAAGTGGAATCATCTGGAAGTGAAGCTTTCCAGCCGGCTACCGAAGTATGTTGGGACATAAAAAACTTTGTCTTTTTAGGGTAATACGACTTTAAATATGTTTTACCTGCTTTAATATCCTTCCCTAAAAATTCTCTATTATGGAGAAAAACCCTTCCATATTTTCCGCTATAAGTGTTACTTACATATAATCGTTTATTCCTCCTCCCCACCACTTATTTCCAGGTGCCTCCTGTTGTGGCACTTTAAACAGATCGTTTTATGATTATCAAGATTAAATGCCACGCTTGGATCATCTCTTAATGTGTTGGTATTTGCCTCCGTTATTAATCCACGACAACGTCCTCACAACACAAATAGCCGTCCCTACTCAGAACGACTTTTCTTACTCGCTTCCAGCGTGCTGTATTATAAATTTTGTCTAATTCGTCACGTTGCCTTGCCATGCTTATTCCTTTTCTGATTTACCTGAACAGACTACACACGATAAGCAGAAGCACGTGAGCGAAATAAACCATGACGTCTCAAAAATGGGTGCGCATAAATTGTTTCCACGCTCTATCTCCTTTACTCAACATAATAAAAGCTTCTGTGGAAAGCGGCTTGGGCGTTGGCATTCTTTCAGCTGCACATCTCATATTCTTTCCTCATTCCTCAAAGGCTTGACTAATTGTTTTCATATACTCCCTCCAATCATATTCTTTCTAAACTTCTCCCGTACTCGGACTGTTAACAGCCAGTAGTCTATCCTGAGATTTACCGGACGCAGTTTACAGAGAACATAAAAAGCCCTCCCGAAGGAGCGCAATTCAAACTAATAATTATTTTTTAATGTTGCCGTTCCTCTACCGAAATCGTATTTTTCATTACATTGCTTACAGTAACAATCAATCTCGATACTTCTGAAACTAGGAATATTTTCTTTTCCATAAACTACTTGCCCACTTCCACAAGGGCATTTATATTCTTCTCTTATCACATCGCCGATCCCGGCACGTTTCATCCTTTGCCAACCCCATTTCCCCGCCTTTTAGGAAATGAACCCTACGCATTTATATGAGCATTTCTTTGCCGCTTTCGGAAAACAAAAAACGGACACCAATCAGAGCACAGTAAATCTGTACAATGATCAGTGTCCGCAGGCTTTCCGTCTTGGACTTATTTAATTAAATCTTCTCCCAGTTCAGATTAAGAACTGGTTAGAATAAACTCAATAAATTTAGTGATTAAATATAGTTTTCTTTGAAAGAACGAACTTTTCCGTACTGAATGATTGGTTATCTTGTTTCCATTTCACTTGAACCGTTATCTTAGATCCTTTTAGATCAGATTCTTCTAAGCGTTCTAAAAATGAAAATGATTTTTCTTTAGCTGATCCATCGCTAGAGGTACCACCTGAATAATCTTTCAAAGGGATATCGCTGTTAAAATCTGAAGAATCAAGAAGTGTTTTATTACCTTTCATTATTGTTATGGATTCTATATAAGTTTTATCAGTTTTATCTTTATCGCCAATCCAAAGGATCTCCCCACTGAACTCCTTTGGAGCATCTTCATTCTTTTTAAAGACTACCTCCCAGTTATGATCCTTACTTTTACCCTCCCAGTTAGGATATTCGAGATTGTAATGGTTATAGATTTTTAATGAAAAAAACACTAGGAAAATGATCACCAAAGCAGAAACTGTAAATAAAACGGGCCTTTTATACTCGTTCTTCATAAACAACCTCCAAAAAATGTATTGATTTTCCCTTTAAAAGTAATTACTATATAATAGTACCATAAATACAAAAAAGGAGAAACAAATGAAAAAAGTTGCATTGAGTCTTTTAGTAACATCAGTTTTGAGTTTTACTTTTCTTAATAATGCCCAAGCAGTTAAAGCTACAAATGAGAATTTAACAGTTAAGCAAGGGGAAACCGAAGTACAAAAGTACTTAAAATCACAACATTTGAATTATAACATTAATTCTCAGGATTACATTAATTTTCTTCAAAGAATTAATGAAAAAGCTGATGAAATAACAAAATCAGGCTACAATTTTTCTTTAATGGAAGTCTACTCTGATACTTACTTAGAGGAATTGGCTAAATACGCTGCCAAGGAAGAAAAAAAGGATGAGAATGGTGAAGTAGATCTTGAAAACTTTGACCTTTCTAAAAAAGTGGAAAATGAAACTGTTAAACAAGTACAACAAGAGAATATAAAAAAAGACAAGCAAGCTGAAGAAAAAGTTGAAGAAATCAAAGAGGAATCAGAACAAATTCCTATTGACTACATTGCGAGTACCAACTCCAATTCATTTTTGGTTTCACTCTTAAGCTCTAGCTATAATAGATCAGCGGCCAAAAAATATATGGTTAATAATTGGAATAAGAAGACGAGTAAATATGGATACTATGGGGAAAGTAGTGGTGGAGGAGATTGTACCAACTATGCTTCACAAGTAGTTTTAGCTGGTGGTATGCCTATGAATACCACAGGATTCAGTTTTAATCGGGGTCACCATAAAACAACTAAAGGTTGGTACAATCAATCAGTACCTAAAAGCTCAGCTAGAACGTATTCAACTTCATGGACTGTGGTTTCAGATTTCTATTCATATTGGGCAGGAACTAAAAAACACAAAGTCTACAATTTAACGAGCCCCAAGGCTGTTTCCAAATATGTGAAAACAGGTGACGTTATTCAAATGTATTCTAAGTCATCAAAAAAGTGGAAGCATACAGCAGTTATCTATGATGTATATAAAGGATATCCAAGATACTCTGCACATTCAAGTGCACACTTGTATGCACATTTAGAGTTAGACTGGAAACCAAAGTATTATAAATATAGAGTTATCAAATTCTAATCCTAACAAAAATTGAACTAGTTGCTGATGTACGACTGGTTCTTTTTGTAAAAAAACAAATTAGAGATGAATTATTGAATACTATCTATTATGATGTAAAAAGAAGAATATTCTGTGTATAAGTGTTCTTTTTGGTGCTTTCTACCCAGTCTGTTTAAACGAAATTTAACGGATAGTATGCTGCAATCCAAATTAATTATCATTCGTATAGTACTTGCCATTGGCGAGATAGTGATTTTATATTATGAAATCACGAAGAAATAGAGAAAGCAGGGACTCATCCTGCTTTCCCTATTTCTTCTATTGCATACTGCACATAGCTTTTTTTCTGCTGATAAGACGCTCCCTATTTTCACGCTATTTCCTCCTCAGCGCCAACAGGCTTTCCGTCTTGGACTTATATTCAATAAGACAATTCACCTCCATCCCATTTAGTGCGGGTGACCTTACCCTGATTTGTATCTTTGTTTCCCTGTATGTGGGCAGCGGAACCTTCCTTGCAAGAGAATAAAAAAAGCACCCAATCCGGGTGCTTCATCCATTAAAATCATCGTCCTTCCTTCTTCAATCACACCATACTCAGCTGCGGTTCGAATAATTCATAGTGAATCGATTCCGGCGGTGCATTGAATTCGGAAATCAGCTTTTTCATTGCCTTAATGAATGACGGTGATCCGCACAGATAAAAATCAGCATCTTTTTCTGTCATCACTTCTTCTAACAGCTGTTTGTCAATCCGGCCTTCCCGAAAGCGAATGTTTTCTGAACGGTCTTGTTCGGACGGCTCGCTGTAAATAAAGACGGTGTCAACGGATGAGTGTTCCGCGGCTTCTTCAGCTTCATGCCGCAGCGCATGATACTCTCCGCTCCTTGCCGCATGGATAAAGAGAACGTTTCGCTGCGGCTGGGTTTTGGCAACTGTCTTTAACATGCTGATCATCGGCGTGATTCCGACACCGGCACTGATGAGAACGAGATTCTTTTTGGAATCAGGGTCTAATACGAAGTCACCGGCCGGAGCGCTGATCTCAATTGAATCTTTTTCATGTAATTGGTCATGCAGATAAGAGGAAACAACCCCTTCTTTTTTAACGGAAATCCGGTAATAATCCTTACCGGACACATCGGATAAGCTGTACTGGCGGATATGTGTATAACCCGTAACCGGAATGTATACTTTTACACTGATATATTGTCCCGCTTTGAATTCGGGGAGAACTTGTCCGTCTTCCGGTTTTAAATAAAAAGACATGATCTCTTTGCTTTCTTTTACTTTTTTATCAATTTTAAACGCCTTATAGTCTTTCCAGCCGCCTTTTTGTGTTTCCGCTTGTTCATACATCTCCTTCTCAATACCGATAAATGCGTCTGCAATGACGCCGTATGCTTTTTCCCATGCCTGAATGACCTGAGGAGAAGCCCCGTCTTTTAACACATCCTTTATCGCGATTAACAAGTACTTGCCAACGATTGGATAATGCTCGGGCTTAACTCCGATACTCCGGTGTTTTTGGCTGATTTGTTTCACGACGGGAACGATGTTTTCCAAGCGGTCAATATTGGCGGCGGCCGCGATCACAGCATTCGACAAAGCTGTACGCTGGGTTTTTTTCTTTTGATTCGTCTGATTAAAGACATTCAGCAGCTCAGGGTGATGCTGAAACAGCAGGTCATAAAATCGTCCTGTGATTTCTTCACCATGCTCTTTTAAGACCGGCACTGTGCTTTTAACGATTTCAATTGTTTTTTCATCGAGCATTCAGAAATCCCTCCAAAGATGTCAGCATCTCGTTGAACTGAGAAAAGAATTATGTTGAATTCTTTTTTATAAATTTCCCTGATTAAAAAGCGTTAACCATCCCAATTTGAAGCGAATTCAGGAAAAACCATACAGATACTATCCGCCCCTTATGGCAAACTTCAAAATGTGGACTTGCCGTGGTGTACTTGTCCGTTGTCAGCATTTAATAAAGTACGGGAGGTGAGATGAATGGGTAAAAAATCGAAAGTATATTACTGTGACCCTAAGTATATTGTGACTGACACGTATACTGACAAAGAAGTGGTTTACGTATATCAGGAAGAAACAATTCATGAGGTTATTGATCCGGGCGATCCCGGGAAATGCGGATGTAAAAAGCATAAAAAAAGACACAAAAAGTAATTGGTTCGATTTCTTGCCTTATCTCAGGTTAAACACGCAAGTTTCAGCAGACCTCCGTACCTTTTGGCTCCTCTTTTTCAGAGGGGTCTTTTTTATGCTTATCTTCAAGCAAATACGTTGAGAGAGAGCGATTTGCCTGATATCCTTGTCATATACAAACTACACAGGAGGCATGATGATGAGCAAAAAAATCGCAGTTCTGATAACAGACCAATTCGAGGATATTGAATATACAAGCCCGGCAGAAGCATTTAAAAAAGCAGGCCACAGTGTGGTGACCATAGATTTGGAAGCAGGAAAAGAAGTGACCGGCAAGCACGGTGAAAAAGTAAAGATCGATCAAGCGATCTCAGACGCAGACGCCGTTGAATTCGATGCGTTATTAATTCCTGGAGGCTTTTCACCGGATCTGCTTCGCGGAGATGACCGCCCGGGTGAATTTACTAAAGCATTCGTGGAAAATCAGAAACCCGTTTTTGCGATCTGCCACGGCCCGCAGCTGCTGATTGATACCGACCTTCTGAAAGGAAAAGATATCACGGGATACCGCAGCATCCGCAAAGACTTAATCAATGCCGGCGCAAATTATAAAGATGAAGAAGTCGTTGTCAGCCATAACATTGTAACAAGCAGAACACCTGACGATTTGGAAGCCTTTAATCGCGAATCATTGAATCTGCTGAAATAAGCGAATAAAAATGCACAGACCAGTTCAGTCTGTGCATTTTTTTATGGATTTATAAAGAAACACCAATAGTTAGACCTATTCTCTCCCTCATCCATAATAAGTAAAATAAAGAGTGGGTTTTTCAACACTCGACGGGAGGTTCGCTTATGTGGATAATCATTTTTCTGCTTATCATTTTAATCGGTTTTACCGGAAATATCGTCTCGCTTTTAAGAGCGCAACGGCGTGCATCTCAAAGAATGATTGAGCTTTTAGAAGAGAAAAGCCGAAAATAACCTTTCAGTGCTGTTTCATCCGTAGTAATAATAAAAATTTCGGCAGATTTCCTGAAAGATAATTTGATGCCCTGTCTCGTTCGGATGAAGGCCTTCTGACATGCACATTTTACGGAAAGCGGGATTATACGGGTCGATGAGATCTGTATCAAATAGGTCGGCATACGGTACAGAAAGCAGGGTGCAGGCTTCTTTCTGGGCTTTCACATAGTCAGCCAGCTTCAAACCCAGTTTATTTTTATCAGTATCACGGCGGACGATTTTTCCGTTTGACATTTTCGCCTGTTTCGTCGGGGTCACTGCAATGATGCTCGCGCCTTTATTTCTGCTGCGGAGCTGCTGAATGACTTGGCAGAAACCTCCGTAAAATGAAGTGATATCTTTTTCATCTGTGCCGATGGGGATGTGGCCGCACCAATCATCATCTGTTCCCTGCACGATAATGACATCTTGTCCCGACGTTTTAAGCGATTGCTGATAAATGTTATCGTTTCCGTTGTTACTCATATTGACGCCGCTGACAGACAGATTGGTGATTTCGGCGTTTGTCCGGTCTTTCAGAATGTCACCAAAGCTGTATTTCGCACGCAGCCCCCGGGCGACGCTGTCACCTAAGATCGCGATTTTCGAAGCTTTCCGCAGCCTGCTTATGCTGATGAAGTCAACGCTGATATGCCCGCTGTCCGTAATATGCAAAAGCTTGCTGCTGATATCCTGCGAATAGATTGTTTCTCCTTCAGAGTCTTGATACATTTCCTCATTCAGCTTCATTCGGCGTCATCCCTTCCTGTTTTATCCTTCGGCATGTTGTTCAAAAATCAAAAACGGACACGAACAAACAGCGTCATGTTGTCAGTTCAGTGTCCGCAGGTGATACTGGAGTTTTTATCCAATCCCTTTATTGCCATTATAGCAGATCATATATCATCGTTTCTACAGTCAGCATTTAAAACAGCGTTTGCGGGAAGAGCGGCGTTTCTGATGGGACCGTCTTGTGCGATGTGTCCGTTTTTTGCTGCGTGAACGATGTGTCCGGTGCGTCCGTTTTTGGCTGCGTGAACGGTGTGTCCGGTGCGTCCGTTTTCTGCTGCGCGAACGGTGTGTCCGGTGCGTCCGTTTTCTGCTGCGCGAACGGTGTGTCCGGTGCGTCCGTTTTTGGCTGCGTGAACGGTGTGTCCGGTGTGTCCGTTTTTGGCTGCGCGAACGGTGTGTCCGGTGCGTCCGTTTTTGGCTGCGTGAACGGCGCTTGCTTTTTCTGGAAACCGGTTCTTGGTGCAAATACTCCCCTAACCCTTCTCTATGAGCAACGGCGACTCCATGTTCAATTTCTTTAACAGAAATAGCGTTCAATCGTATTCACCTCCCTTTTTCTTTACACCATAACGTATGAAATGAACGCCTCTCTTGTATAAGCTTCTCTCTCAATCCGTGATAGAAATAGTCATTTACATAACAAAAAGACCCGTGTAAACGGGCCTCTCTGTTAAAATGCAAAATACAAGAACTGATTTATTTCTTCCTTTCACTCTCCGGCTCGGGATGAATCATCACTTGTGCTTGTTTAAATTCATCCGTAATATCCCTTTCAATGCGGTCACACAAGTCGTGCACGTCTTTAATCGTCACGTGAGACGCCACGACCATGTGAAAATCAATATACTCCTGCGGGCCGGACCGCCTTGTGCGAAAATCGTGAATTTCAATAAATTCGTGATGGAATGTTTCGATAATCTCTAAAATTGTTTTTTCTTCCTCCTCTGACAAACGGGTGTCAATCAGCGGCGGAAATGCTTCTTTCATTAATTTAAACGCTTCATATATGATATACACCGCCAGCACCATACCTATAATCGGATCAAGTATGTACCACTTCGTTAATGTAACGACCAAAAGGCTTGCCGCTACGCCTAATGATGTGTACACGTCAGTCAGTAAGTGCAGGGCATTTGATTTCATTGCCACGGAATTAACCTTTACAGCTTCTCTTTTTACTAATTTCGAGACGATCAAATTAATAAGAGCTCCTGCAAGCATCACAACGATTCCCAATACCGGCAGATGAACAGGCTCCGGGTTTACCAGTTTTTGAACGCATTCATATATCATCCAAATCCCCGCCGCAAAAATCAGCATTGTTTCGATCGTTCCGGACAGATTCTCGACCTTTCCATGGCCGTACGGATGCCCTGTATCAGCCGGCTTTTTTGAAATCCTGACGGAAATAAACGCGATGAAGGCGGCGATCAGATCTAAAAAAGAATGAATGGCTTCGGAAAGTATTGCGACAGACCCGGTTACCATGCCTACCGCTATTTTGAGCATGACGACCAGAGAATTGCTTATCACTGATAAAAAAGCGATTTTAGAGGTGTTTTCCACCATGATCCTCCTCTTTTTGACTTCTTGGGTTTATCGTATCAAACGGCATCCGTGTGGGTCTACGGCAACGTTTTTCACAAGAGCCATACAAGTAACTCTCCCCAAAATAAGTTGGAAAGCGACAACACAAGCGAATCGTTCTTTCAGCACTCAAGTCCCATTGACAAAATACAACCGCTTACATTATAGTAGTTTCATGAATAACCACTATGGAGGATGTTTATGGAGGATGTTCTGAAAGAACTGCAGAAATTCGGATTTTCTCAATACGAATGCAAAGCATATATCGGCTTGTTGAAACACTCGCCTGTTACCGGATATGAAATCAGTAAAAGGTCAGGCGTCCCCCGCTCAATGATCTATGAAGTATTGGGAAAATTAGTTGATAAAGGCGCTGTCCATATTGTGCCGTCTGATCCGGTTACATATGCCCCGCTGGCCGGAAAGGAATTAATCGACCGGCTGCGGCATGACTTCGAGAGCTCCTTCGGCTATCTTGAAGAGAAATTATTGGCGCTTGAAAGCGAGCAGGAGATGAATGTTATCCGCCGCATCAGCACAAATGATCATGTCATCAATGAATTGAAGGATATGATTGAAAAAGCCGAGGAAGAGTTATGGCTGTCTGTCTGGGAACAGCAGATTCCCTTTATTCAAGAGGCCGTTAACAAACGCGCCGCCGAAAAATTACCCGTCTTTTCGATTGTGTTCGGCCCTCCGGAAGTGAAGCTCGGAAATACGACACATCATAATATGTCTCCTGAAGTGGCGGAAAAACGCATGGGCGGAAGATTAACGATAGCAGCACGGGATAATAAAGAAGTCTTAATCGCCAATTTTTCCCCGCAGACGAATGCCTGGGCCATTAAAACAGAAGATCCCGCTCTCGTTCTCGTGGCCATGGAATATATGAGGCATGACCTGATGTTTGCGGAGCTTGTGAAAGAAGTCGGAGCTGAAAAAGTTGAAGGTCTGATGAAACAAAACCATTCTTTATTTCATGTCGTCACCGGAAATCGGTTCATTTAAATGTGAACCGTATTTTCTTTGATTTTTTCATTAGTCGTTATCATTATAATCTCTAAGGAAGGAGTATAAAAATGATTCAGACAGAAGTGCAAAAAACAGCCGTTTCCCGGGAAATGAACGATACGTTTTTACAGGGGGTGCGGGATTGTGTGCCTACACTGCTGGGCTATATGAGTGTCGGTTTTGCTTTTGGCATTGTTGGCGTTGCCTCACACCTCAGTATTCTTGAAATTTGTTTGTTATCCTTGTTGGTCTATGCCGGCGCCGCCCAATTTATTATTTGCTCACTCCTTGTTTCCGGGAGTCCGATTTCTGCCATTATTTTAACGACGTTCATCGTCAATCTGCGGCACCTGCTCCTGAGCCTGACCATCGCGCCTTATTTCACAAAATACTCTTTGGTGAAGAATATCGGCTTCGGTGCTTTGCTTACTGACGAATCTTTCGGGGTAGCAGTGAACAAGGCGGTGCAGAACGGCAGGCTGTACGATAAGTGGATGAATGGCCTCAATATAACCGCCTATGCGTGCTGGGTTATTTCTTGTGTGATGGGCGGGCTTCTCGGACAATGGATATCTGATCCTTACGCCCTCGGTCTGGACTTTGCTTTGCCCGCTATGTTTGCGGCGCTTTTGGTGCTGCAATTGCAGTCGTCCGCGTCGGAAAAGCTGAAACACAGCCTCTCCCTTATTCTCTATATGATCATTTTTATGATCTTGTTATCGTATTTCGTCCCGTCACACATCGCAGTCATCGTCTCAACCGTAATTGTGGCAACAATCGGGGTGGTGACGGACAAATGAGCATCAGCACGCAAATGATCTGGATTATACTCGGCTGCATGATTGTTACGCTTGTACCGCGCATTGTTCCGTTTATATTTGTCCGGAACATTCAGATGCCGGAATTGTCTTTAAAGTGGCTCTCCTTTATTCCGCTTTGCATTTTGACCGCCTTGGTAACGGAAAGCATGATCGTAAAAACAAACAGCACTTTGACCTTTGATTGGAAAGCAATGATCGTCCTCATCCCGACATTGCTTTGCGCAATGCGGACGAAAAGCTTATCCATCACGGTTATTACAGGTGTCGTACTGATGGCCGCCGTCAGACTGATATGGTGACAAACAAAAGCCTCCATCCCTTGGGAATGGAGGCTTTTGTTTTATGAGGTCGGATTTTCTTCTTCCGCCTCAGGTTCTTCGGCTTTGACTTCGGCGTTCATGCTTTGCTGCTGTTCCCATTGATCCCGCTGCAATCTTTCTTTCGCAATGGTAAACATGAAATTCATGGCGCAGCGCCCCTTCCCTGTTTTGCTTATACTACGTACTGTACTCATTTCCCGGTGCAGTATTCGCAAAACATAAAAAAGCAGCCTGCCGCATTGAGCGGCCGGACTGCTCTTTATTTTCAGTATGTGATCAGGAAGTATTTTTTCTTTCCGCGGCGCAGTACGGTAAATTGATCTTCGATGCGGTCTTCCGCCGTCAGCAGATGACCGATATCCGTCTGGCGCTCTCCGTTAATGTAAACAGCCCCGTTTTGAATGTCTTCGCGGGCCTGCCGTTTTGAAGGCGACAGCTTAGATTCCACAAGCACGTCTACTAAAGACAGTTCTTCAGAGCGGTCTTTTTCAAGTGAAGGCACGTCTTTAAAACCTACCTTGACGTCTTGAGCGGAAAGCTCTTTAATATTGCCGCTGAACAGCGCCTGAGAAATATGAACTGCCTGCTCAAACGCTTCACGGCCGTGTACAAGTACAGTCACTTCTTCAGCAAGGCGTTTCTGCGCTTCCCTTTTCTCTGGAGCCGTCTCCGCTTTTTCAGCATAAGCTTCAATTTCCTCTTTTGATAAGAAAGTAAAGTATTTTAAATATTTGACGACGTCACGGTCATCTGTATTGATCCAGAATTGGTAGAATTCATACGGCGATGTCTTTTCTTTATCAAGCCAAATCGCGCCGCCTTCTGTTTTGCCGAATTTCGTGCCGTCTGCTTTTGTGACGAGCGGAATGGTAAGGCCGAACGCTTTCGCCCCTTCTTCTTCCGATTTTCTGATCAGTTCAAGACCTGCCGTGATGTTGCCCCACTGGTCACTGCCTCCGATTTGGAGTTTGCAGTTCTTTTCTCTGTACAGATTCAGAAAATCGTAGGATTGCAGGATCATGTAGCTGAATTCCGTGTAAGAAATTCCGGTTTCAATTCTTGAGCTTACAGTATCTTTCGCAAGCATGTAGTTGATTCCGAAGTTCTTTCCGACGTCGCGGAGAAAATCAATGATGCTCATTTTTCCGATCCAGTCAAAGTTGTTCGCTATGACAGCTGGGTTTTCTCCTGCATCGAAATCTAAAAATCGGGAAAGCTGGTTTTTAATTTTTTGCGACCATTCGACAACGATATCCTGAGTATTTAACGTGCGCTCTGCTTTTTTACCGCTCGGATCGCCGATCAGCCCCGTCGCTCCGCCTACAAGCGCAATCGGATGGTGGCCTGCAAGCTGGAAACGGCGCAGTGTCAATATCGGCAGAAGGTGTCCGATGTGCAGGCTGTCCGCCGTCGGGTCGAAACCTGAGTATAAACGGATTTTTTCTTCGTTGAGCTGTTTATTCAGTCCTTCCTCATCCGTCATTTGCTGGATTAAGCCGCGGAAGGATAAATCTTCTAATAAGTTAGTCATTTTGTCTGCTCCTTTTTTTATGGAAATAAAAAACGCCCCTTCGTTTAAAACGAAGGGACGATATAATCGCGGTACCACCCTACTAATAAAAGCATAAAAAAGCTTTTATCACTCTTTTTGATAACGGACCGTGTCCGTTCTTCCACTACTGAAAGCCTTGGAAGGGCTTTGTTCGCAAAAGCGGTTCATGAGTGTATTCGGCATATCTTATGTGCTGATTTTCACCGGCCATCAGCTCTCTGGAACAATCAGATATCCTACTTGTCTCAATCAAAACCTTTTCGTATGAAGCTTACTCATTTTTAACATAAATAAGATGTGATGTCAACGCCGTCTCTTTAATCTTCCATTGTGGACAGGTCGCCTGCCGGCAGGTTCAGCTCCCACGCCTTCAGCACACGCCTCATGATTTTTCCGCTCCGTGTTTTCGGAAGTTTATCTTTGAATTCAATTTCCCGCGGTGCGGCATGGGCAGCCAGCCCTTGTTTTACAAAAAGACGAATGTCCTCCTTCAGCTGATCGGATGGCTCATGCCCTTCTCTGAGCGCGATAAATGCTTTAATAATTTCTCCCCGGACAGGATCCGGCTTTCCGATGACACCGGCTTCGGCAATCGCCGGATGTTCAACAAGTTTGCTTTCGACTTCAAACGGGCCGACGCGCTCGCCGGATGTCATAATGACGTCATCGACTCTGCCTTGGAACCAAAAATAACCGTCTTCATCCATATAAGCTGAATCTCCGGAAACATACCAGCCGCCCGGCATGAAATAAGATTCATATTTTTCTTTGTTATTCCAAATGGAATCCATCATGGACGGCCAGCCCTTTTTAATGGCGAGGTTCCCCATTCGGTACGGCGGAAGCTCATTCCCTTGATTGTCAACGATCGCCGCTTCCACTCCCGGAATGGGTTTCCCCATTGAACCCGGCTTGATCTCCATGCACGGATAATTGCAGATAAGCTGCCCGCCTGTTTCCGTCATCCACCACGTATCGTGGATGCGCTTGCCGAATACTTTATGTCCCCACTTAATGACCTCCGGGTTTAAAGGTTCTCCGACACTCAGGACGTGACGAAGTGAAGTCAGATCAAATTTGGACGCCATTTCATCTCCGGCGCCCATAAGCATTCTGAAAGCGGTCGGAGCGCTGTACCAGACGCTCACACCGAGCTTTTCAATCGTGCCGTACCAGTTTTCCGGACTAAATCTGCCCCCGACGATCACATTCGCCGCTCCGTTCAGCCACGGCGCAAAAATCCCGTACACCGTCCCGGTCACCCAGCCCGGGTCCGCCGTGCACCAATATATATCGTCCTCTTTAAGATCTAGCACCCACTTGCCGGTCTGGTATTGCTGAATCATGGCTTCATGAACGTGAAGCACGCCTTTAGGTGTTCCTGTTGACCCTGATGTATAGTGAAGCAGGTAGCCGTCTCTTCTGTCCATCCATTCAATATCAAGTCTCGTGCTTTCTCCTTCAGCCGCTTTATCATAATGAATGATTTTATCTCCGGCTTCTTTGCTGCCGCCGACAATGAAGATATGCTCCAGGTCGGGCAGGCTGTCCGCCGGAATCCGTTCAGCCAGTTCAGGTGTTGTCACGACAACCTTGGCCTGGCTGTTCAACAGGCGGTCTTTCACGGCGCCTTCCATAAATGCTTCAAATAAAGGGCCGGCAATCGCACCGATTTTAATTGCGCCGAGCATGATAAAATAAAGCTCCGGCGAACGCGGCATGAAAATGAAAACGCGGTCCCCTTTTTCAACGTTTCCATACCGTCTCAGCACATTTCCCGCCCGATTCGATTCCTCCATCATTTCTTTAAACGTGTATTTTTCTTCCCGGTTTGCGTCCTTGTAATACAGCGCTACTTTGTTTTTGCGAAATGATTCGGCATGACGGTCAATCGCTTCGTACGCGGCATTCAACTTTCCGGTCTGATGCCAGGAAAACTCCGTCTCGACTTCTTTCCAATCGAAGCTGCGGTATGTTTCCTCATAATTTTGCAGATGATAATTCCCCTTTTCCGCTGGCAACGTTTTCAAATTCATGCAACATCCCCCTTTGCTTATCTATAGACTAATTATAGTAGATGTTCACAGTTTTCTCAATTTTTAAAATATAAATTGCCGTACTATTGAAAACGCTTTATATTTTGTTATGCTTAAAGGAGATGTGTTTTTATTAAGAACCGACAGGCGGTGAATCAGTGAAACATCATAAAACGTACCATTATTCATCCATTCAGACAGCAGCCGGCCCTCTTTTAGTAGAAGGGCCCGTTCCTCCAGAGAACTTAGCACAGTATGAGTTTCATGAAGGCCTGACAGCCTTTCGCCTTCCTCATGAACAGCACAAAGCGTTAGTCGAAATAGGCGGGCTTCCCGAAGGGCGGATCATCATCGCCAGGGACGAAGAGACAATTATCGGCTATGTGACGTATTTATATCCTGATCCGCTTGAACGGTGGTCTGACGGAAATATGGAAGATCTCCTTGAACTCGGGGCGATCGAGGTCGCTCCCGGCTACAGAGGCTGTTCTGTCGGAAAAACTTTGCTGACTGTCAGCATGATGGATGAACAGATGGAACGGTACATCATCATGACGACAGAATATTACTGGCATTGGGATTTAAAAGGGATGAAAAAAGACGTGTGGGAGTACAGAAAGATCATGGAAAAGATGATGAATGCCGGAGGTCTTGTCTGGTTTGCAACGGATGAACCGGAAATCAGCTCTCATCCGGCCAATTGTCTGATGGCCCGCATCGGCAGGCACGTCAGTCAGGAGTCAATTGAACAGTTCGACAGACTTCGTTTTTATCAGCGATTTATGTATTGACTGACATACAAAGGGGATAAAAAGATGATTGCAGAACAAATCATGAAACGGGACGTCATCACCGTCACAAAAAACGACTCCATAGAAACAGCCGTACATAAAATGAAGGCATATCATATCCGCCATCTCCCTGTCATCGACGAAGAACTGCACGTTGCCGGCATCGTCACAGACAGAGACATTAAACAGGCAGGCCCGGGCAGCTTTAAACAAGAAGACCGCGTCGTGTTTCTGACAAACAAAGTGGAAACCATTATGAAACGGAATGTCATCTGCGCCCATCCGCTTGATTTCGTAGAGGAAATATCGGCTTCTTTCTATGAGCATGGCATCGGATGTCTGCCGATTACGGTAAATCATAAGCTGACGGGCATTTTAACCAAAACCGATGTACTCCGGACCTTTGTCAGCCTGACAGGCGCAGCCCAGCCGGGATCACAGGTGGAAATTTTGGTGACGGATATGACCAAAAGCCTTGCTGATCTCAGCTGCATGTGCCGCGATCTTCAGCTGCAAATCTTGAGCGTGCTCGTCTATCCTCATGATTCCGCCGGGTCAAATATACTCGTCTTCCGGGTGAAGACGATGAATCCGCTCCCTTTTATCCGCAGCGTTCATGAAGCCGGGTACAATATCCTGTGGCCGAAACAATTGAGGGATCAGTCATGAGAGACAGCGTTTTTGTTTACTCGCCTTCTTATCAGACGTATCAATTTCACCAGGATCACCCGTTCAATCAGCAGCGCGTGCTTTTGACATACGAGCTGCTTCAGGCGGCGGACGCGTTTGAAGAGGGAGATATCGCCGCTCCGCGCATGGCCTCTAAAGAAGAGCTGGCACTCGTTCATACAGAGGATTACATACAGGCGGTTGAACTAGCGGGGGCGGGCCGGCTCCCTGCCGCAGAAGGAGAAAGCTACGGGCTCGGAACGGAAGACACCCCCGTTTTTGCCGGCATGCATGAAGCCGCGTCGCTTCTGGTGGGCGGCACCTTAACAGCGGCTGATTATGTCATGACGGGACAGGCGAGGCATGCCTGCAATTTAGGCGGGGGCCTTCACCACGGCTTCCGCGGCAGGGCATCGGGCTTTTGTATTTATAATGACAGCGCCGTGGCCATCCAATACATTCAGAAAAACTACGGAGCAAAGGTGTTATACATTGATACCGACGCTCATCACGGCGACGGCGTTCAATTTACGTTTTACGACAGGTCAGATGTCTGCACAGTTTCATTTCACGAAACCGGGCGTTATTTATTTCCCGGGACGGGACAAGTGCTGGAAAAAGGAAGCGGGCAAGGCTACGGCTATTCTTTTAACATTCCGCTGGACGCTTTCACAGAGGACGATTCCTTTCTTCACGCTTACAAAACGGCCGCTTCAGAAATCGCGGCTTTTTTTAAGCCGGATGTAATCCTGACCCAGAACGGAGCGGACGCCCATTATTACGACCCATTGACACACCTGTCCACTACCATCTCCATTTATCAGGCAATCCCCCGGCTCGCTCACTCATTAGCCCATCAACATTGCAGCGGCAGATGGATCGCGGTCGGCGGAGGCGGATACGATATTTGGCGAGTCGTCCCGAGAGCATGGAGCCGTATATGGCTTGAGATGAAAGGGATTGATCCCGGGGAGCGCATACCGCAGGAGTGGATTCATAAATGGCAGAAACACTCGCCCTATACCCTGCCCGCGTTTTGGAGTGACCCTGAACAATTATATCCTCCGATTCCCCGAAAAGAAGAAATATCAGAAAAAAACGCCCAAACCGTGGAAAAAGCGCTTTTTGCCATCCGGTCTGAACAGCGGTATAAAACAAAATAAAAAAACGACCCTTACGAGGAGGTCGTTTTTTTTATGACAATTTCCACACGGCGGTTTTCATTCATATGACCGAGGCTTTTGTTGTCCTTCACAGGTTTTGTATCCGCGTATCCGACTGAAATAAACCGATTGGCGGAAAAGTCTTCTTTCGCGGTAAAATACCGGATCACACTCGCCGCTCTTGCAGACGACAGCTCCCAATTCGACGGGAATTGATAGGTGGAAATCCGGCGGCTGTCCGTATGGCCTTCCACCTGAATGTCATTCGGAATTGTTTTCAAAAGCACTGCGATCTGATGCAGGACTGGCTCGGCGTTTTTCAGCACATCCGCTTTTCCTGTGTGAAACAGAACGGCCTCCTGCAGCACAAGAACCACTCCGCGCTCATCGCGCTTCGCCGTTAATTTGGAACTCAAATGGTGCGATTTTATGTATGTTTTCACGTTCTGCAGCAGCAAATCCTGTTCTTTATTTTCGTTTGCTTTGTCTGATGACGCCGAAACACCCCCGCTGCCGTTTGTATGAATCGATGAAACGGCTGATTGAAATTTTTCCGCGTCTATTTGCGACATCGAAAAAAGCAATATAAAGAACACGAGAATGAGCGTGATCAAGTCAGCGAACGTTACCATCCATCTTGGTGAACCGCCGGAATTTTCCGGTTTGTTTCTTCTTTCAAAACGCTCTCTTCTAAGCTTCATGGACAGCGCCCTTTTTCTTGTTCGCAGGCTGCTCTTTACGCCAGTCTTCTCTTGAGCTGAAAACGACGAGCTGACTTTCGAGGTTGCGGGGATTTTTTCCCGATTGGATGCCGACAACCCCTTCGATCATGACCTGTTTGATGAAAATTTCACTTTCCGTTTTTTCTTCAAGCTTTGCCGCGATAGGGATAAACACGAGATTGGCAAGCAGTGCGCCGTACAGCGTCGTCAATAGCGCAACAGCCATGTTCGGCCCGAGGGTATGCGGGTCATTTAAATTTTTAAGCATGAGCACCAGTCCGACAAGCGTCCCGATCATTCCCCAGGCGGGCGCGAAATCACCGGCTTTTTCAAAAACGCGTCTTCCTTTTCTGTGTCGTTCTTCCATCGCGGCGATCTCAGAATCCATCACCAGCCGGATCGTTTCTTCGTCCCAGCCGTCAATCGCAAGCAAAAGCCCTTTTTTCAAAAACGGATCCTTGATCTCACGCGCCTGGTCCTCCAGAGACAGCAGCCCCTGTCTTCGCGCCTGCTCCGCAAGGCTGACGAATACTCTGACAAGGTCCTTTACATTGTCATCCTGACGGGAAAATACCTGTTTTAAAACAGAAGGGGTTTTCTTTAAATCCCGAGGCGGAAAGCTGATAAAGACCGCCGCGGCAAGGCCGCCTGTGACGATTAAAAAAGAAGTCAGATCTAAAAATGAACTGATTCCCGCAAGTCCCGTTCCTGAGAGAATTCCGATTGCGACAATAATACATCCTAACATAAATCCAACGGGTGTCAGATAATCAAAACGTTTCATATCTTCTCCTTACTCAAGTAAAAAAGCAAGATTCCACTCCTCAGAGTGAAGCTTGCTTTTCCGTTTTTTTATGACTTTGTTGATTGTCTTAATTCGATGCGGTGAGGCAGCTCGACGATATGCTCTTCAACCGGCTCTTTGTTCATCAGTTTTGTCAAAAGCCTCATCGCCACGGCTCCGATATCGTAAGTAGGCTGCACGACTGTGGAAAGCTGAGGGCGGACCATCAGGCTCAATCTCGTATTGTCAAAACCGATAATATCAAGATCGTCAGGAATCGACAGACCTTGATCCTGAGCCGCATGAATAATGCCGAGCGCCATTTCATCCGTTGCAGAAAGGATTGCCGTCGGCTTCCGCTCAAGGCCCATTAAGCTTTGAAGCGCCTCCATTCCGGAATCATAGGTGTAATCGCCTTCCGCTACGAACTGCTCATTAAACGGGATGCCCGCTTCTTCAAGCGCCCGTCTGTACCCTTGCAGTTTTTTCGAGCGGTTGATCGGCTCTGCCATCGGTCCGGAGACAAATGCGATATCGCGATGCCCTTTCTCAATGAAAAGCTTAACGGCATCATAAATCGCCTGTTCATAATCAATGGCGACAGAAGGCGTCTCTGCCTGTTCTTCCACTGATGCCGCCAATACGATCGGCACAGGAGAGCGCTTAAATTCTTCGACATGCTCGTCCGTAATGTTGCCGCCCATAAATACGATACCGTCCACTTGTTTGCCGAGCATCGTGTTTAACAGGTGCAGTTCCTTCTCGAGGTTTTGGTCCGAGTTGCTTAAAATAATATTATATTTGTACATCGTCGCGATATCTTCAATTCCCCGGGCAAGTTCCGAGTAGAAAATGCTTGAGATATCAGGGATGATGACGCCGACCGTTGTCGTTTTTTTGCTTGCCAGTCCTCTTGCCACCGCGTTCGGGCGGTAGCCGAGCCGGTCAATGGCTTCCAATACTTTTTTTCTGGTCGTCGGTTTTACATTCGGATTGCCGTTTACGACGCGGGAAACAGTCGCCATGCTGACATTTGCTTCTCTGGCCACATCGTATATCGTAATGTTGCTCACTGAAACCACTCCTTTTACTGGATACACTTATCCTTATCTATAGCATAAACACTTTATGTAAAGAAATGTCGTGCGTTTTCGCATTCTGTCGTTTATGGTTGTAAGCGTAAGTCAGTAGTGTACATTATTTTTCATTATTCATCAAATTTAAATACTTCTCATGAAATTATACACGTTTTTCCCAGTGATGAAAACGTTCACTTCCATTTTATAATTAAATAAAATGAAGAAACGAAAAAGGGCCGCACGAGGCGGCCCTTAAAGAACGGAACACTTTATTATGCTTTTACTTTCACCATCGGCTTTAATTCGTTCAGCCATTTCTCGAATTCAGGTATATCCATCTGCTGCGCAGAGTCTGAAAGGGCAACGGAAGGATCAGGGTGAACTTCGGCCATCACGCCGTCAGCGCCGATCGCAAGCGCCGCTTTTGCTGTCGGAAGCAGGAGATCGCGGCGGCCTGTTGAATGTGTGACGTCAACAAACACCGGCAAGTGAGTTTCCTGTTTCAAAATCGGCACGGCAGAAATGTCAAGCGTGTTTCTCGTTGCTGTTTCGTACGTTCTGATTCCGCGCTCACAAAGAATGATTTGGTCGTTTCCTTGTGACATGATGTATTCAGCTGCATTGATGAATTCTGAAATCGTTGCGGCAAGACCGCGTTTTAACAATACCGGCTTTTTAACCGAACCGGCGGCTTTCAGCAATTCAAAGTTTTGCATGTTACGTGCGCCGATCTGAATGACGTCAATGTAATCAATCGCTTGCTCAATGTGGGCAGGCGTAACAATTTCACTGATCACCGCGAGGTCATATTCATCAGCGACGCGTTTGAGGATCTGCAGGCCTTCTACGCCGAGACCTTGGAAATCATACGGGCTTGTGCGGGGTTTGAATGCACCTCCGCGCAGGATTTTAATGCCTTGTTTTTTCGCAGCGGCCGCTACTTCCGCAACCTGCTCATAGCTTTCTACGGCACAAGGACCGACGATGAATCTCTGATCGCCGTCACCGACTTTTTCGCCTTTAATGTCAACGATCGTATCTTCTGCTTTTTTCTTCCGGGAGACGAGCAACGCTTTGCTGTGATCCTCTTCTTGAAGCTCAAGGCCGGCTTTGAAAATTTCTTTGAAAATATGCTGGATTGTTGAGTTTTCAAACGGGCCGTCATTGCTTTCAATAATGCGGTTAAGCATTGTACGCTCTCTGACGGGGTCAAATCGGTTGACACCCTGTGCTTCTTTGGCTTTACCGATTTCTTTTACAACGGCTCCGCGTTCATTGATTAATTTAAGGATTTGTAAGTTTAGTGCGTCTGCCTGCTGTCTTAGGCTCTCTAATTCCTTGTTGCTCATCTTTTTCATCCCTTCTATGCTATGTTTTATTTTAATGGTTAACATGCATCTTACTACAGTTATGCGAAAATAGGAATATGAAACAATAAATTTTTTCGCAATTTTACTTTATCACCAAAACGCTTTTAAGCTTTTATGCGTTGAAGTAACGTATATTGTTATCCTACATGATATGGCTGAAATGATCAATAGTTTTTTTTTTAAAAAAAACCGCCGGTATCATCGGCGGTCAGTAAATTATGAAAGGTGCTGCTCTATTGCGTTTTTTGTGATTTGGGAATGAGACGCGTGCCATTTCACTTCGCCGTTTGTAATGACGAATACTTGCGGGCTTTCATGTTTCACGCCGTATGTCTCGGCGATATAGTTTGAAAGCGGCCGGCTGTCCTGCACCTGCAGGTAATAAGAAGGCACTTCTGAATGCTCCGATGCAAAGGCGTCAAACTCCTGAAACGCCGCTTGGCTGATCGGGCAGGTTGTGCTGTGTTTCAAAAACACGAACGTGCTTTCTTTCTCAGCGGCATTTTTGAACTCTTCTTCTGACGATATCAGCTGCTTTGTCATGTCTGTTATCTCTCCTTATTGAAGATCAGCGATTTACCTGACCGGCTTTTTCCCCTGCATCTTCCGCTTCGGCTTTGATGCTTTGGGTCGTGTCCTGCATTTCGCTTCTCGTCTCTTCGGCTTTCTCGGTTAGTGTGCTCTTAGAACGGTCTTTTAAATCCTTCACTTTATTCATAATCTGGCCTGACTGATCAGCTACCAGCTGGGTGATGTTAGATGTTTTGTCCTTGGCGATGCTGACATATTGAGAGCCTTTTTCTTTCGCGTCGGCCGTCATTCTGTCCGTCTTATCCTTCAATGCGGAAGCCTGGCTGCCGAGATCGTCGCGCAGCTCCTTGCCTGATTTAGGCGCCAGAAACAAAGCCGTTGTCGCGCCGATAATTCCCCCGATCAGCGTTCCGATTAAAAAATCCTTACTATTGATTCCATCTTTGCTCATTATGATTCCTCCTTAGTGGATTTTTCTTATGATTAAAGCGATGTTTTTTTCTTTTGCTTCCACTTGTCCCATATTTCCATAGCGGCCTGGCTCCAGGTGACAACCTGACTGATCTTATCCTGGTTCTCTCTGACAGAGGCCGAAACGGAACCGGCTGCCTGCTTTATGGATGTATTAAACTGCTGGACGGAAGTTCCCACTTCCTGCACAGCATGGACAACCGTATTTAATTTCTCTGATTTTTCCTGAATGTCTTCCGCGAGACGGTTTGTCTTATGTAACAGCTCGGTTGTCTCTGCGGTGATGCCCTTCATCTGCCCTTCAAGGCCGTCTAAAGTCGACGCTACGTTTGTTAAGGTCATCTGCACGGACTTTAATGTTTTTGACAGATAAATGACGAGGATGAGAAATGCTACGGCAATGAGTGCGACGCTTAAGTAAAGAATGATAATCATCTAATACCTCCTTATTGCAGGATATAATGGTATATACCCAATTATTAAAATGATAAACATATATGAAAGGGGCTGTATGTATACTATTTCTCCGTTTATCGGTAAATCCCTTTGCAGCACGCGCAAAAAAGCAGTGAGAGCCCCACTGCTTTTTTTGTTACGCTATGACGTTTTCATAGGCCCTCATATATTTTTGAATGTCTCCGGCGCCCATAAAGATCAGCACTGCGTCTTTATGCGCTTTTAACACGGATGTGTCATTCTCTTCAATGAGTTCTGCGTTATCGATTTTTTCCTGCAGATCCGTGATGGTGAGTTTGCCGACGTTCTCGCGGGCAGAGCCGAAAATGTCGCATAGATACACGCGATCGGCCGCGCTCAAGCTTTCTGCAAATTCATCAAGGAATGATTGCGTCCGTGTAAACGTATGCGGCTGGAATACCGCGATGATTTCACGTTCTGGATATTTTTGGCGCGCCGCCTCAATGGTGACTTTAATTTCAGTCGGATGGTGGGCGTAGTCGTCTATCAGCACCTGGCTGCCGATCACTTTTTCATTGAATCTGCGTTTGACGCCGCCGAATGATTCAAGTCCGCGCTTAATCATGTTCACGTCTATCTCTTCATAGTGGCAGAGCGCAATGACCGCTAAGGAATTGAGGACATTGTGATGTCCGTATGCCGGGATGTAGAACGTATCGTAAAACGTATTGCGGACAAAGACGTCAAATGTCGTGCCTTCCGTATTTTTCACGATGTTTCTCGCTTGAAAATCGTTTTCTTCTCCCGTTCCGTAATAAACGACAGGCACATTGGCGTGAATTTTCGGCAGATACTCGTCATCACCGCAGGCAATGATGCCTTTGTTGACTTGAAGCGCCATGTTTTGGAAAGCATCAAACACATCGTCAATGTTGGCGAAATAATCAGGGTGGTCAAAATCAATATTCGTCATAATCGCATAATCAGGCTGATAGCTTAAGAAATGACGGCGGTACTCGCAAGCTTCAAATACAAAGTATTCGCTGCTTTCATTTCCTCTGCCCGTCCCGTCTCCGATAAGAAACGAAGTCGGCTTCGCCTGCTGCATCACGTGTGCCAAGAGACCCGTAGTGGACGTCTTGCCGTGTGCGCCTGTAACCGCGACACTTGTGTATTTTTTCATATATTCAGCTAAAAATTTATGATATCTGATAACAGGAATTCCTTCAGCGAGCGCCTTTGCGATTTCCGGATGAGAATCAGGGAATGCGTTTCCGGCGATTACCGTTAAGCCCGGTTTGATGTTATCGGGGCTGAACGGATAGATCGGGATATTTCTTTTTTCAAGGGCAGCCTGAGTAAAAATCTGCTTCTCGATATCCGATCCCTGCACCTGATACCCTGTATCATGCAGGATTTGAGCAAGCGGGCTCATACCTGTCCCTTTTATTCCAACAAAATGATAAACAGTCATAATCGTACCTCCAACAAACGTCTATCTGTTCCCCAGTATATGACGCTCATTTCATTTTGCGACCGCCGCGGGCGAAAAGCCCGCACAGCGGCGCTTCCATTTATTTTTACGTTATCGTCAGTATCTGTAACTTTCTTTTTGATTAAACCTGCCGCATGATATTTCAGCGCGTGACAGTGATGCTGTTTGATGGTCCATCCATTATCATACCATGTTTGTGAGAAAAATGAACGATATTCTTATTCTTGAGTAATGTCAGCAGCCGTAATCAGCACTTCGCGGGGTTTGCTGCCCTTTGCTTCTGAGATCATGCCTTCAGCTTCCATCATGTCAATCAGCCTCGCCGCACGGTTATAGCCGATCCTGAACCTTCTTTGAAGGCTGGAGGTGCTGGCGCTGTTTTGCTCCACGACAAATTGGCACGCCTCAGGAAACAGCTCGTCCTCTTCCTTGAGGGCAGTTCCCTGCCTGATCAGTTCTTCCTGTTCAAACAAATAAGAAGGCGGGAGCTGCTTTCTGACATGAGAGACGACGCGGTCGATCTCGCTGTCTGACACAAAGTTGCCCTGCAGACGCACCGGTTTTCCGGTACCGTTTTCCCAGTAAAGCATGTCGCCTTTTCCGAGCAGCTTTTCCGCCCCCGCCATGTCGATAATCGTTCTGGAATCGACCTGACTTGAGACGGAGAATGCGATCCTCGTCGGGATGTTCGCCTTGATCATGCCGGTAATGACATCGACAGACGGACGCTGTGTCGCGACGAGGAGATGAATGCCGCAGGCTCTCGCTTTCTGCGCGATTCTGGCAATGCTTTCTTCCACATCGTTCGGCGCGACCATCATTAAATCGGCAAGCTCATCAATAACCACTACGAGGTACGGGAGCTTTTCGCCTGTATTATGATCAGCCGTTAATTCATTAAAGCGGCCGATATCTCTCACACCTGAATGAGCAAACAGTTCATACCGCCGTTCCATCTCTTCCACAACCCATTTTAACGCCGCGGTTGCGGCTTTGGCGTCCGTGATGACGGGGCTGACTAAATGCGGAATTTGGTTATAAGGCGCAAGCTCGACCATTTTCGGATCAATCAAAAGCATTTTGACATCGCTCGGATCTGCCTTATAAAGCAGACTGACCAAAATGGTATTGATGCAGACGCTTTTTCCCGATCCTGTCGCACCCGCAATCAAGCCGTGCGGCATTTTTTTCAAATCAATGACGACCGGGTTACCGGAAATATCGACACCGAGCGCGGCTGTAAGCGGAGACGGATTCGTCCTGAAAGCGGCGCTTCTGATCATCTGCCGTAAATCAACGACCTTGCTTACGCGGTTCGGAACTTCAATGCCGATCGTGTTTTTGCCGGGGATCGGCGCCTCAATCCGAATATCCTTGGCAGATAAACTCAGCTTTATATCATCTGCTAAGTTTGTAATTTTGTTTACTTTCACTCCCGGCTCAGGATGCACTTCAAATCTTGTGACGGACGGGCCTTGTGTGACATGAACGACTTGGGCGCGCACATTAAAGTTTTTCAGCGTGACGTTTAAAAGCTCGCGCTGTTCTTCAATCCATGATTGGTCGTCATGTCTCTGCGCCGGCGGTACGTCCAGAAGCGACAGATTCGGGAAAACATAGCCCGCACCGCCCTCTGGCGTCTTCGCCTGCTTGTGTTTATCGCTTTTAAGCATCATGACGTTAAATGGAACACTGCGCTCTTTCGGCCGCTCCGCCGTTTTCACGGGCTGTTCGTGATTCTTCGTTTTTTCTTCGGCAGGCGGGGCCGGGGCTTCGGGCGGCTCGATGACTGCAGATTCAGGCTCCGGTTCAGAATGCTGAGGGGCTTCGTTGAACTCAGGCTGTTCATCTGCTTTTTGTTCCGCGTCAGCCTCAGGCGATTCAGACTGCGGCTGAACTTCCTCTTCATTCCCCGGTTCTGAGTATGTATATACCGGTTCCCCAGCGGTTTCAAAAGCTTGAGCGGCTTCCGTCTCAGACTGCTGATACTCCTCCTGCTGCGGCGCTTGTTCTTCCGTGTGTTCAGACGGCCGGGACGCTTCATACTCAGTCTCATTTAAAGGCTGCGGCTCGGTTTGTTCCAGCTCTTGTTGATCTGTATAGCCGGCAGGTTCCGTGCTTTCCGGCTGCTGCAGGTCTTTAGCCTGGCGCGGTTCTGATGCACTGTACACTTGCTCTTTTGCATTCTCAGCCTCAGTGTGCGGCTGCTCTTTTTTGGCGGCCTGGAATTCTTCCGGTTTCACAGACGGTTCCGGCCGGGTGTCCGTCTGTTTTGTTATGCCGGATGCTGTAAATGCGGGCGCTTTTTCCGTTTCCTGACCGGACTTTGGCGGAACAAATTGCTCCTCTGACAGCAATGTCACGCTCTCTTCACACTGTTTTTGCGGATTAGGCGCTTTTTTAATGCTGTGCTGAGATTGAAAACCGTAGACCGGTGAAGGAATGGAGGACGGTTTAAAGGGCTTTTTCACCGGCTCCGGCTCTTCATATGTATGCTGTTTCCGCTCCCGCTCCGTATGCTCCGTCGCGGCGGCATATCCCCGGGACGGCTGGCGGCGGCGTTCATGCCTTTCCTTCTGTCTTTGTTCCGTGCGCTTATAGCCGTCCGGAACGACAGGAAAGCGGAAATTCCCTTTCGGATATTCGTAATATATTTTAGGATCTTCCATGCGCGTTAATTTGCCTTCTGGCTGATCCGGTATCTGCTGTTTCGGGATTTGGGCATGTGTGTTCGGTTCATGTTCATGCTCTTCTTCTTTTTCACCTAAAAATAAGTCAAAAAATTTATTCAGCCAACTCATGTTTAATCACTCTCTAACTCCCTTATTAGTAGTCTGGGACGATATTTAGTATACCACTGCCGGGCCGCTCAGAAAAGATTAAGCTCCCAACTGAAGAAAGCCGTTAAGCAGGCCTGCTTAACGGCTTTCTCTCACATCATTCGATTCTGTGCACTTATTTATGGGAGTTAGAATTGAAATGCTTCGCCGGCCTCGCGGCTGTCTTCAAGAACGAGAATGCCTTTTTCCGACGGTGCATCCGGCAAAGCGAGTTCTTTCGCGGAACAGATCATGCCGCTTGACGGAACGCCTCTTAATTCAGCGTCTTTAATGACAAGTCCGCTCGGCATCACTGCGCCGACTTTAGCGACGACGACTTTTTGTCCTTTGTCTACGTTCGGCGCGCCGCAAACGATTTGAAGGGTTTCCTCTCCCACATTCACTTGGCAGATATTCAGTTTATCCGCATTCGGATGTTTTTCTTTCGATTCAACATGACCGACAACAAATTTCGGAGAAAGGTCAACTGTCAGCGTTTCTGAAACACCGTTTCTGTTCAGTATTTCATTCACGTCCTGAACGAATGTCTCAGACAATGCGACAGGGCCGTTGTCCTCAATCTGTAAATAAGAAGATACGTTAAAAATATTAAAGCCCGTCGTTTCTTTTGTTTCTTTGTTAAAGATTCGGACGACATCGCCTTCTCTTTCATAGCCGATTTCTTCACGTGCTGCATCTTTAAGAGAGATCAGAAGCGTATCTCCCACACCTTCTTTATTGTAAAAAGCGTTCATAAGAAAAATCCTTTCTAATCCTTTTTCGGCCGGCTTTTCGCCATGATAAACACAGGTTCCAGTCTGCCTTCATTATAGAGAAATGAAAGGGCCGTAATCGGCACCGTGCCGCTTGCAAAGAAGCTCATGGACATTTGCCCTAAAATATCATAACCCGATTCATTTCGAATGTCAGCAAGTATTAATACATCCTGATGCGGGACAGAAATCGCTAATTCGCCTTCAGCGGCCTGTTTGTATTCATGAAGAATCGAATCATTGAGAATCCGGCTGGCGTCATAGCCGTCATTCGCTCTGAAAAAATAAAAATAATTGCCCGCAACCGTATCCTGTTTCACGACCGAAGGGAGCGAGCGGAGATTGAATGATGCCGTTTCCCTGATCCGTTCTTTTGTCCAGTTTTCTTTCTCAAGCATCCGGCTATCAATTAAGCGGTACGTCTTGCCGAGGTCAAGCGCGTAGTAGATTCTGGTTTCGGCGGTATGGTCATCATACACGAGCGGAATGCCGTCGCCCGTTTGATCAGGAAATGACGTGGAGCGGATCACCGGATAAATTCCGGCTTCCTTTCCGGACATCTCCTGTCCGCTTCCTCCCATCGCCTCCATCGCTTCTGACACATAGTAGACGATCTCGTCGATCGCTTCTTCTTTTTGCGTCTCCCACTTGGCGATGATCGGCGGAAGTTCTAATGTGATGCCTTTTTTGGTCGTTTGATCCTCAACACGGAGGGTGTCTTTTTCTCTGTCAAAAAAGAAGGATCGGTTCTCGTGCTGCAGGCGCTGTTTTAATAGATCCGACAGCTTCCTCGACGTCATCTTCAAAGCCCGTGGCCTCCTTTATGCTTTAGCAAGGGAATCGGTTAAAAATTGCTCGATTTCTTCTTTCGTTTTGCGGTCTTTGCTGACGAAGCGGTTTACTTCTTTTCCTCCGTTAAATACCACAAAACTCGGAATGCCGTAGATTTCCCATTCCGCACATGTATCGATAAATTGATCGCGGTCTACGTAGTAATAAGTGAATTCAGGAAAATCCGCTTCCAGCTCAGGGAGAAACGGCTCCACAAAGCGGCAGTCCGGGCACCAATCCGCAGAAAACATAAATACCGCCCAATCGTCCTGTACCGCTTTTTGCAATTCTTCCGTGCTTTCAATCTTTTTCATTGTCATTCCTCCATCTGGATTTTGAGTTTTTTTGTATGCTGATGTTTGTCCAATTGGATCATACCAGACTGTTTACAGCAAGACCAACTATATGCAATATCATTATCATATTTCATTTGCATTATCAAGCAAGTTTCGTTTACCATTTGGCTTATAGCCGTACGAAAATCTGAATATGGAATAAGGAGGAGCAAAAGATGCAGTTTGTCGTATATTTAGCCGGTGAAATCCACAGCGATTGGCGGAACGAGATCAAGAACAAAGCAAAAGCGCTGCACCTGCCGATTACGTTTGTCGGACCGATGGAAAACCATGAGCGCTCAGACAATATCGGAGAAGAGATTATGGGCGAGCAGCCTGATTCTGTTTTAAAGGACGCCAGAGCTTCTGATATCAACAATTTCCGTACAGAGGTGCTGATGGAAAAAGCCGATTTTGTGATCGCCCTGTTTGGCGAGAAATATAAACAGTGGAATACCGCGATGGATGCTTCTTATGCCATCGCAAAAGGCAAGCCGCTCATTCTCATCCGTCCGAAAGAGCTGCATCATCCGCTGAAAGAGCTTTCCGGCAAAGCGAATATTACGGTGGAAACCGTCAATCAAGCGATGAAAGCACTCTCTTATTTATTTGAAACAGAATAAGCAGGCCGCCTTATGCGGGCCTGCTTATTTTTTCACACATTTTCTCTGATCGTTTCAACCGTCTGCTTGTCACTCGCCATGACCAGCTTAATGAGCATTTCTTTCGCCGCGGCATAATCATCGACATGGATGATGGCGGCATTTGTATGAATGTATCTTGAACAAATGCCGATGACGGCTGACGGAACCCCGCTGTTTGATATGTGAACCCGCCCGGCATCCGTTCCTCCGCCGGAAGCGAAATATTGATAAGGGATATTGTGCGTTTCCGCCATATCAAGGACGAACTCTCTCATCCCGCGGTGCATGACCATCGTTCTGTCGAGAATGCGGAGCAGCACTCCCTCGCCGAGACGGCCGAACAGCTCCTTATCGCCGCTCATATCATTTGCCGGGCTGGCATCAAGCGCGAAGAAGAGATCAGGCTGAATCATGTTGGCCGCTGTCTGCGCCCCTCTCAGGCCGACTTCCTCCTGAACGGTGGCCCCGGCGTACAGGTTGTTCGGCAGCTCTTTTCCGTGCAGCTCTTTTAATAATTCAATGCTTAATCCGCATCCGTAGCGGTTATCCCACGCTTTGGACAATATTTTCTTCTCGTTTGCCATCGGGGTGAACGGGCAGACCGGCACGACCTGCTGACCCGGTCTGATCCCCATTTTGACCGCGTCCTCTCTGTCATCTGCACCGATATCAATCATCATATTTTTGATCTCCATCGGCTTGGCGCGCTGGGCATCCGTTAAAATGTGGGGCGGGATGCTTGAGATGACGCCGATGACAGGTCCGTTATCCGTCTGAACCTCGACGCGCTGGGCCAGAAGCACCTGACTCCACCAGCCGCCGAGCGTCTGAAATCTCAGCATGCCGTTATCCGTAATCTGCGTTACCATAAATCCGACTTCATCCATATGGCCTGCTACCATAACAGTAGGCGCATCTTCAGCACCGCGCCTTACGCCGAAAACACTTCCGAGTCTGTCCTGCACGATATCATCCGCATATTTCGCAAGCTCCCGTTTCATAAAGGAGCGGACCTGATGTTCATTTCCCGGTGCGCCGGGAAGCTGCGTCAGCGTCCGGAAAAGCGTTTTCGTTTCCTCATTCATATTTTCCCCTCATTTCTATGTAATGCTTTTATTTTATTAGAAAAACAACTGTTTTCCAAGCGGTCAGATTGAATGGGCTGCAAAACCGCCGCTTTACTTAACACCGTCTGGCATCTTCTGTATAATAAAAACTACGACATAATTGGAGGTGCTTCATATTGAAATTACGTCATTTTCTCTTAGGTGCAGGAGTCGGATTATTCGCTGCCATCGCAGTGAAAAAGTATGCGATGAAACCTTATATCTCTTCAGAAAAAGCGCTCCGTATCGTGAAAGCGGCTTTTAAACAGCGCGGACCGATAGACGGATCGTGGATTTACACAGAGCCTGAGCCTTACCAGGTAAACGGAGAAACCATCCATGTATACAAAACCGGTGTGACACGTTCGGCTTTCGGCGAGCTGGAGCAATATGAAGTCATGGTCAATGCAAAAACAGGCCAGATTGTCGATGTCATTGATTCTGTCGCCTCATAATTCGGACAAGCAAAAAATAAAGCCCAAAACCATCAGCGTTTTGGGCTTTATTCGGTTACATCGGCCGAATCCGTTTGTATACAGGGTGCCACATCTCGTCCTGCACCGTTTGGATCAGATCCTCGGGCTCCGTTTCCGCTACACCGTCCTGGATGGCCGCTTTCGCTACGGCTACCGCTACAGTTGCCGATACCGTCCTGAGATCTTCCACTTTCGGGAGCATCGGCGCCCCAGGCTTGCCGACATCCACCATACCGGCGATGGCATTCGCGCAGGCGACGAACATATTGTCCGTAATGAGCCTTGCCTTTGTCACAATCGTGCCGAGTCCGAGTCCCGGAAATACGAGCGCGTTGTTCGCCTGGCCGATATGATACGTCACGCCGTTATACTCAACAGGCGGGAACGGACTGCCCGTCGTGACAAGCGCGCGGCCCTCCGTCCATTTAATTAAGTCTTCCGGTTTTGCTTCTGATAATGTGGTCGGATTTGACATCGGCAAAATAGCGGGCCGTTTGACATGTGAGGCCATTTCTTTGACGATTTCTTCCGTAAATGCGCCTGATACAGTAGATGTGCCGATCAGAATCGTCGGCTTGGCCTGACGGACCGTCTCCGCCAGATCAATTGATCCGCCTTCACCGCTGCGGCTGTACTCTTTCACTTCATCGGCAGGCCGGGCGTACGGAACCTGAAAATCACGCAAGTCTTTCATGTCATCCGTTAACAGTCCGTTTCTGTCGATACACCAAAAGCGGCTGTATGATTCTTCTTCGCTTAATCCGGCATGCACCATTGCTTCACGCAGCTGCTCAGCAATTCCGATACCGGCCGTTCCCGCGCCGAAGACGACGACTTTATGTTCTTTTAAAGGCACTTTTGATGCTTTCGCGCAGGCTAAAACAGCTGCAAGCGACACCGCGCCGGTTCCTTGAATGTCATCGTTAAACGTACAGACTTTATCTTTATACCGTTTCAATATGCCGCGGGCGTTAGCCGTGCCGAAATCCTCCCAATGAAGCAGCGCATTCGGGAATGTTTCCCGGGCAAGCGAGACATACTCATCAATAAAGCGGTCATATTTCTCGCCGCGCACTCTTGAATGCTGGTTTCCGACGTAAAACGGATCATTTAAGAGGCTTTCCTGATTCGTCCCCGCGTCCAATACGACCGCAAGCACTCGTGACGGGTCAATTCCGGCCGCTGCCGTATACACCGCAAGTTTTCCGACAGAAATGGCGATGCCGCCGACGCCCCAATCACCGATTCCCAGAATGCCCTCGGCATCTGTCGCAACGATTAAATCAATGTTTTCATTTTTTCCGAACTGCTGAAATGCGGCGCGCATTCCCTCAGGATCATCTATCGACAAATACAGACCGCGGGGTTTTCTGTACTCATGGCTGTAACGCTGGATCGCGGTGCCGACTGTCGGCGTATATACGATCGGCAGCATTTCGCCTAAATGATCATTTAACAGCCTGTAAAATAATGTTTCATTCCGGTCATGGAGAGCAGTCAAGTACACATTTTTGCTCAGCTCGTCAGGCTGCGAACTGAACTGTTCGTAAGCCCGCTTCACCTGCTCTTCGATTGTCAGTACCTTCGGCGGCAGAAATCCCTCGAGTCCGAGTTCCTTTCTTTCCTCTTGTGTAAAGGCCACCCCTTTATTTAAAAAAGGAGTAGAAAGAACTTCTAATCCGCGCAGAGTTGTTTTGATTTCTCCATCTGTTGTCACTTGAAATTGATTCACCTGTCTCTTCCTTTCAAAGCAATTTGTCTTAGGTTTGCTTTTATTCCCGAAATTCATACAGGTAAATCATTTGATCCGCTTATTTTTTCTCCCGTTTGACAGACGCCGCCACTTCGCCGTCTTCGCCCCATTTTACGGCTCTGTAAATCGTGTCGTGATAGAAAATCAGCCAGGCGTCTTTCTCTGCCGCGAACGCCTGCCATTTTTGCTTTTGCGGAATGGAGGTCATCGGATAGTCATCATATGCCAGCACCCATAACGGATTTTTATGGGCGTTTGTCGGCATCAGGTCGGCAAAATGCACAGCCGTTTCCCCTCCGTCTTCTAACACAATGACACTGTGTCCGTCACTGTGGCCGCCGGTGTGGTGCATCGTAATGCCTTCTGTGAGCTCATACACGTTCTCAAAAGTTTCGACCTGATCTTGTACAGCCTCCCAATTTTCTCTCCAATATGTATTTTTCGATCTGATATTAGGGTTTCTCATTTCTTGCCACTCTGTCGCAGAAGTGACAATGCGGGCGTTCGGGAAAACAGAGACAAGCTCCTCTCCGCGGTATTCCGTCAGGCCGCATGCATGGTCAAAATGAAGATGGGTCATTGCCGCAATATGAATGTCTTCACAGGAAAGCCCGAGTTCACTCAGAGATTTTTTCAGATTGGATTCCTGCGTTACACCGTAATTCCTTTTCTGCTTATCGGAGAATTTCCCTCTGCCGATCCCCGCGTCAACCAATATATTCAGGCCGTTTTTTCTGATCAGAATCGGGTCTGTTCTTAATTCAATCTGGTTTTTGTCGTTTACAGGGTATTTTCTCGACCATAAAGGCTTCGGGACAACGCCGAACATCGCTCCTCCGTCCATATGCGTTACACCGCCGTCCAGCCATGTTAATGAAATATTGCCAATATTCAATGTCTCCATCTTGATCCCTCCTGATGTAATGGTAGCAAATGGAGGCATAAAAAAACAGACTCCCGCATCAGAGTCTGTCTTTTGTTCTCCATTCAACTTCAGCCCGGTAAATCGGCTGGCCGAGCGCGGAGAATTTTTCTTCGTATTCTGTCATAATATTGCCTTTCGGATCGCTGTTGTGCAGATCGAGACTGACTTCCTTCAGGAGCAGGCCGTATTCGGAAAAACTTTTCAAAGAGTATTCAAACAACCCGCGGTTATCGGTTTTGAAATGAATCTCACCCGTTTCGCCCATGACTTCTTCGTATTTTTTCAAGAACGCTTTAAAGGTTAAACGGCGTTTTTCGTGACGGTTTTTCGGCCAAGGGTCAGAAAAGTTTAAATATACGCGCTTGATTTCTCCCCGTTCAAATACGTCATTCAGTGTTTCCGCGTCTATATTTAACAAACGGACATTGTGAGCCCCGCTGTCCTTTACTTTTTGGACGGCAGTGACGATGACACTTTTAAACAGCTCAATTCCGATATAGTTGATATCCGGATTTTGCTTGGCCATTCCTGAAATGAACTGCCCTTTTCCCGTACCGACTTCAATATGGATCGGGTTGTCATTGCCAAAGACCGTGTTCCACCGCCCTTTATACTGAGCCGGATCACTGATGGCGATGTCAGCGTTTTCTGCCAGAAAATCATTCGCCCAAGGTTTATGGCGCATTCTCATATGATTGACACCTCTATCTATAATTTCGAGTAACAACATACCATGAAACAAAAAGAGCCGCAAGCGCCTTTTAAAGGCTCCGGCTGCATAAAAAAAGAGGCTCCCCGGTCCGGAACACTCATGTGATGCATAAAACCGCACCGCTTTGCACAATGTATGACACAGAAAGGATGTGTATATGAATCATGGGCTTAACAAGCGAACATCAGGTCCGGTTATTAAAGGACATACTGGCCGACCACCAGTTGGATTGCTGCGGCACGGTTGCCGAGTATGAACAGCTCGAGCGCGTCATCAAATCACTGATGGCCAACACCGGGCTTGATTCAAATATAAAAAACGTGCTCGAGGATGTATACCGCTACAGCCAGTCAGGCATCACGGCCGATTCCATCGACACGCATATTCAGGAGCACCAAAACCATTTGTCCCAATGGGTGGAGCAGATGGATTCGTACTCCTGACTACTTGACAATCCGCTTCATCAGGGCATGAAGCTCTTCCATGGCATCATGATACGCTTTGTCATTCCCTTTTGATTTGTGCCAGGCGATGAAGGTGATGGTCTCTGATAACATGTACCACGCCATCCGCAGCCGAAGCCCTTCCGTGAGCTTCATGCCGTACATCCCAAGCCAGCTGTCCCACGCTGGCTCTTCGACGTAATGATACAATAAAGGGCCAAGATCCATGGCCGGATCAGCTATCATCGCGCCGTCCCAATCTATTAAATACAGCTGGTCGTTTTCAGACAAAAGCCAGTTATTATGATTCACATCACAATGGCAAACGACTTTTTCACCGAATTGCACCTGATCCACATGAGCTTCCAAATAAGCAAGGCCTTCCTGAATAAGCGGCGAAAATTGCCGCACAGCAAAGACGGCCTGCTTCAGCTGCGACAAAAGAGCGCCCGGATCGAGCGGTTCTTTCCCCAATCTTTTCAGCATGTCAAGCAAGGCTTTAGATGTGTGGATTTTGCGGAGCAGCTCAGCCACCGGGCGTCCGCTCATATCCTTCGGCTTCAGCTCTCTGCCCGTCATCCAATGCTGAGCCGTAATAACGTCTCCGTTTTCCATCCGTTTCGTCCAAACCAGCTTCGGAACAATGCCTTCGGCGGATAACACGGCTAAAAAGGGCGAGCTATTACGTTTTAAAAAAAGCTGTTGGCCGTTATGTTTCGCATAATATGCATCTCCTGTAGCTCCTCCGGCGGGGAAGATCTCCCAATCGCTACCTAGTAATTGTCCCAACCAGTTCATATCAATGTTCAACCCATCATTTCTTAAAATATTTTAGAATAGGCCTCCAGCCTTTCTCTTTCGGCGGAGCAGCCTGTCATAAACAATTTCTTGAGAATAAAAAAGACAGCTATTGAGAGTCTCATATGCTAATCAATAGCCGTCTTATAAATTTTAGCGCTACAGCACAAACTTCGTCAAGCAAAACTAGCAAGAACACCTGTGAATTCTGAAGATTTATGCCGCAAACCGTTCTTTGCCGAGAAAGATTTGACAGGTTTTTTTTATTATGTTTTTATTTTTAACGGCGCTCCGCCCGGCATCAGCCGAAACGGCGTCGTTCCGACCAGTTCGCCGTCAGCGTGAAACGGAATTTTCCCATCTGTTTCAAAAATGAATTCCTTCCCCTTTATCACCGTCACTCCGTCCATTTTGATATGCCGGCCAAAGCTCATCGCCCATAAAAAACGATACAGCGAGAAAAAGGACAGGTTTTCCGCAATGACAATATCAAAATCGTTTTGGCGGGGATTTGCAGAAGGCGCCGCTTTCATACCGCCTCCGTAATAAGGATGATTAGCCGCAATGACAAACCAGACATTGCGGAATTCATGCCTTTGGCCGTCTGCCGTGCATGCAAACCGGAACGGCTGAAATCCCGAGGCCGTATGTATATGCGCAAGCGGGTAAATCACAAAGCCGAGACGCAGAAACCGAAGAACACGCGAAAACGGAAACTCCGCGGCTGCCTTCGAAACCGAGGCGTCAAACCCTACAGACAGGTGGTTAATAAAATAAAGAGATTGTGCTTTGTCATGAAAAAAGTTGATGCTTCCCCCGAAAAATTTCCGTGTGAGCGGGCGGTGCAGACCTTTGATTTCATGGAGGAGCGCCGACTTCTTAACACCGAGGCCTTTGGAAAAGTCATTGTACGAACCGGCGGGCACAAAGGTCAGTTCAATCTGATCCATTCCTTTCAGTCCGTTAATGACTTCATGCATCGTGCCGTCACCGCCGATGACAAAAAGCCGCTTCAGCTTATGATCCTGCATCGTTGAAATCTGTCTCGCCAGCACCTCCGCATGCCCGGGATGTCCGGTCAGAAAGGAGCGGTGGCTGACACCGCGTCTGGTCAGCTCTTTTTGAACCGATTTCCAGACACGCCGCCCCCTCCCGCCTCCTGAGACCGGATTAATAATAAAAAACCATTGACTCATCGTTTGTTTTCACCTGCTTCATAGAAGAAGAGACAGCCTCCAAACGTCCGTTTTAATCAAGCCATTCCTGTCTCCGGCTTGAATCGCTTAAGCCGTAAGACAAAAGTGCCTTCGCCGCCTTCAGCTGATGGTGCTTGATCGGCGCCGTATTTTTCCGCTGCTTTTCCAGCCACTCTGCGGCGGTCCGTTTATCGGCTATATCCAGCCCGAATGGCGGCTCCGGGTAATCAAAATAAGACGTTCTGCTGAGCAAAAGCTTCCTGACGGGAATGTCGGCCTGCTTTTCTTTTACGATTTGCGAAACGACCGAGCCCGTGCGGTTCAGGCTGAGAGACGGATTTAATACTTGGCGCGTGCTGCCGGAACCCCTCTCTTCCCAAAAACGATGTTTTGATCCGATATATACGCTGTCCTCTTCAGCTTCCATAAAAGCAGCGCAGAAAATCTCCAGCGGGGAGATGATGATGATGCTCAGCTCGACGGACGCCTGCTGGATTTGAAGAACCGGATGATACATCACAAAATAGGAATCGGGCAGCTTTTGAGCCAGCATTTTTAATATCCTGTCCCTCTTGACCGCCTGCGAAAGCTCAGACTTTTGAGAAAGCGTGGAGCTTGCCCATTTTAATTGAAAGTCATACAGCTGTTCTTTGAAAAAAGACGCGAGCTCAGACTTTTGAGACGGAAGATGTCCGAACAGCGCCTCTTCTTCCTCCGGCTCATCAAACCATTGGTGCCTCTTTTCATTTATATCGGCCGTTTTTTCTTCTTTTCTCTTTTTTAAGAAAAATTTTTTTCGGGCCGGCGTTTGGCCGGTTTCACCGCCTTGAGCCGTTTCTGTTTCTTTTTCTTCCGTTTTCCGGTCAAACGCTTCAAGGAGAGCCTCCCAGCGTTCTTTCTTCAGCCGGATAAACTGGTTCATATAATGATATGGATCAAGCTCATATCTTGAAATGCAATCGTGTATTTTGATGATCTGTGCCATGTGATTTCCCCACTCCGAATATTTGTTTATGTCAATTGAAACTGTGCGATTTCTTCGTATTTTGGCGACCGGTCAAGGTGGGTCTGAAACAGGGAAAACCGGCTGACGGCGCTTTGCACCCTGCCGCTTTCAAACGGCACATCGTCCGGAAACGGCCGGTCTCCCGCCCACTTCCGCGCCATCGTCATATGAGGATGATACGGCCGTTTTTCCACTTGAAAACCGGCTTTTAAAACAGCCTGTTTTATGTTTTCCCGCAAATCAAAGAGCCGTTCATTCCGTTCAGGTTCTAGGTGAAGCACTCTCGGCTGTCTGCGGTCGCCGAAAACATCCAGATGCTGAAACTGTACGGTAAACGGCTGCGCTTTCGACGCAGCATCTGCGAGCAAAGGCAATAGTTTCGCAAGCCGGGCTTCATCCGCGGCCCCGAGAAAAATGAGTGTAATATGATAGTCATGCGGATGCACCCATTTTTTGAATGTTAACGCCGGCTCCTTTCTGGCTGCTTCCCAAATCGGTTCAGCAATGTCATCAGGAATCGGAATGCCGATAAAATAATGCGGCAATGAAGCTTTCATATGAGGATCTCCCCTCTTTTGTTATGGTGTTATTATAAAACGGATACGCGGAGAGGAGAACCCTGTCCGCTTATTATGATAGGATATTATGTACCGAACGTTTTATACAGAAAGGAATGAGCCGGTCTTGAAAATCGCAAACAGCACGGCGGAGCTGATCGGCGGCACACCGATCGTAAAGCTCAATCGCCTTCAGCCAGAACATGCAGCTCAAGTCTATTTAAAATTAGAATCATTTAACCCAAGCGGCAGTGTCAAAGACAGAGCGGCTTACAATATGATCATTGAAGCGGAAAAAAGCGGGCATTTAAAACCCGGCTCTGTCATCATCGAACCGACAAGCGGCAATACAGGCATCGGTCTGGCGATGAACGCGGCGGCCCGCGGCTACAGAGCAATCCTCGTCATGCCTGACACGATGACGAAAGAACGCATCAACCTGCTTAAAGCGTACGGCGCCGAGGTGGTATTAACGCCGGGGGCTGAAAGAATGCCCGGCAGCATCAAAAAAGCGAAAGAACTCGCCAAACAGATTCCGGGAAGTTTTATCCCGATGCAATTCGATAACGGCGCAAATCCGGACGCCCACCGAAAAACGACCGCGATTGAAATCTATCAGGCCGTTCAGCAGCTCAACAGGCCGCTCGGTGCTTTTGTTGCAACGGCGGGAACAGGCGGAACTATTACCGGAACCGGAGAAACGCTGAAGGAGCTTTTCCCTGATATGATTGTTCATGTCGCCGAACCCGCGGGATCGCCGGTACTGTCCGGCGGAAAACCCGGCGCTCATAAGCTGGTCGGGACAAGCCCCGGATTTATTCCCGGCATATTGAATCAGGACGTTTACGATGAAATCATGAAAATCTCTGATGAAGATGCGTATACGACAACCCGGCGCCTGGCCCGGGAAGAAGGAATACTCGTCGGCCCGTCTTCAGGCGCCGCCTGCTTTGCGGCCATTGAAACCGCAAAACGCCTCCCTTCCGAACAGATCGTCATCTGTATGACGGCCGATACGGGAGAACGTTATTTATCAACGGATTTATGGTCATTTGAATGATAAAAAAGGGATGCCGCTTTCGGCGTCCCTTTTTGTGATCACTTGGCAAGCTCATAAATGGCTTCGGCGTATAAAGCGGTTGACCGGAGAAGGTCATCAATTTCGATGTACTCATCCTTTTGATGCGCGCTGTCAGGCCGGCCGGGAAACAGCGGTCCGAACGCCACGCCCGCCGCAAGGGATCTCGCATACGTTCCTCCGCCGATTGAAATCAAATCCGCTTTCTTTCCCGTCTGTCCTTCGTAAACCTTTTGAAGCGTCTTTACGAGCGGGTGATCGGCAGATACGTGGTGCGGTTTGCTGTCTTTAAATTCTTCAAGCCGAAATTCAGCAGCGGACATAAAGGCATCACGAATCACTTGGCTGTCCGAAGTGACGGGATAACGGATGTTGATGCCGAGTTCTCCGCCCTCACCCTTTCTGTATGTAAAGGTGCCGACATTCAATGTAAGCTCTCCGCTGATGTCATCCCTGCAATCAATTTTCAGCTTTTTGCCCCGTGTATCATTTGAAAAATAGTCACTGACGGTTTTGACAAAGTGTTTTCCGGCTTCATCCAGTTCCGTTCCGTTAAGGCATTCAGCAAGCTTTAAGCCGGCATTGACACCATTATTCGGTTCCATCGCGTGGCATGATTTTCCGAACACCCGAAGCGTCAGTTTTCCGTTTTCCGAAACCGCTTCACCTTGTGTTTTTGACTGCTCCAGCCAGTTGCTGAAATATGCGTGCACGGCATCCAGGCCGGCCCCTTCAATGACCGCTTCAGCCGCATCCGGCACCATGTTCAAGCGCAGTCCTGAACGGAATGACAGAAGCCCGTATTTTGCGTTTTTGTCAGAAGTTCTTTTTGCAATACGCAGTGTGGCATCTATCATTCCTTTTTCCGCGTTAATGATCGGAAAATCGGCGTCAGGGGCAAATCCGATGTCAGGCATTTTTTCGTGTTTGAAATAGTGGTCCACGCATCTCCAATCACTCTCTTCATCTGTTCCGATGATGATTCTCACGCGTTTGGATAAAGGCAGCTGCATGTCTTTGACGATTTTCAGCGCGTAAAACGCCGCCATTGTCGGCCCTTTATCATCAATGGCGCCTCTGGCATATATCCGGCCGTTCCTGATTTCGGCTGAAAACGGATCGCTTGTCCAGCCGTCTCCGGGCGGAACGACATCGACGTGGCACAGAACGCCGACAATTTCGTCACCCGTCCCCCACTCAATATGGCCCGCATAGCCGTCAAGATTTTTGACGGTGAAGCCTTCTTTTTCACCGAATTCCAGCAGTGAAGTCAGGCTGGCATTGACGCCTTCCCCAAACGGCCGGCCGGGGCCGGCTGTTGATTCGTCCATTACGCTGTTGATCTGTAAAAATTTCTGCGTGTCTCGGATGAGATCTTCTTTGTTTCGGATAACTTCAACTTCCCAGTTCATCACAAATCCCCTTTCTTGATAAAGACTTGCAAAATGTTCATAAAACGAATAATATAGATGATGTTTTGAAAAAATGTTCGTCATTGGAGGTACTTATGTTTCATCTCGACAAGCATCAAACGACAATAAAAAGAGAAATTACCGCGGGACTGACCACCTTCTTTACAATGGTGTATATCATTGTCGTCAACCCGGTGATCCTTTCAAATGCGGGAATTCCGTTTGACCAGGTGTTCACCGCCACGATTATCGCTTCCATTGTCGGAACTTTATGGATGGCTCTCGCTGCGAATTTTCCGATTGCCATTGCCCCCGGCATGGGCTTAAACGCGTATCTCGCCTTTCATGTCGTCGGCGCAGGCAGCGGAATCTCGTATCAGACGGCTTTCAGCGCCGTATTTATCGCAGGAGTCATCTTTATCATTTTATCGTTAACGCCTTTAAGAAAACAACTAATAGAAGCCATTCCGGGCAATTTAAAATACGGCATTACGACCGGCATCGGCTTATTTATCGCATTTATCGGTTTGCGCCAATCCGGTATCATCACGGCTGATAAATCTAATTTAGTCGCACTCGGCGACCTTCATTCGCCTGCCGTCATTTTAACGCTTATCGGGCTTATCATCAGTATCGTGCTGATGGTGCTGAATGTAAACGGAGCTCTGTTCATCGGTATGGCGCTGACCGCTGTCATTGCCTTTTTGACCGGTCAGATTCACTTTACAAAAGGGTTCATGTCCTTCCCGCACCTGCCTGAGGGGCTTTTAATAACAAATCCGTTCGAAGCCCTCGGGGATGTCGTGCACCACGGTCTGTACGCCGTTGTGTTTTCTTTTCTTCTCGTTACGATTTTTGACACGACCGGCACCATGATCGGTGTCGCCGAACAGGCAGGATTGATCAAAAACAATCAGCTGCCGAATGCGAGAAGAGCGCTTTTGGCTGATTCGACCGCTACGACGGTCGGAAGCATTTTCGGCACCAGCCCGACGACCGCGTTCGTTGAATCTTCAGCAGGGGTGGCCGCCGGCGGAAGAACGGGCCTGACGGCGCTGACGATTGCCGTTATGTTTGCCGTTTCCATGTTTTTCAGTCCGCTTGTCAGCGTCTTATCAGAAGTGTCCGCCATTACGTCACCGGCTCTGATTATTGTCGGCAGCCTGATGATGGGAGCGGTGTCGAATATCCGCTGGAATGAGCTTGATGAAGCATTCCCTGCCTTTCTCGTCATTTTGGCGATGCCTTTAACATCCAGTATTTCAACCGGAATCGCGCTAGGCTTCATTTCATACCCGCTTGTGAAGCTCGCTAAGAAAAAATGGCGCGAAATCCATCCTTTAGTCATCATCTTTGCGGTGCTGTTTTTTATTCAGCTTTTTATTTTGAACGGACATTAAAAAAATCCCTTTCCTTTTTCGGAAAGGGATTTTTCACATATAAAGGGCGGAAAAAAACGCCGCAATAAGGCACCATCCGGAACAGATGATTTGAATGAGGGTTAATACGCTGTTTCTCGCCCGGAAATAGTCATCACTGTCTCTTTTGATACCGCTTAAAACCGGTTTTTCCGTGATCCGGTCAAAGAGAAGCGACGCGGCATATCGGATGACCAGTGTAAATAAAATGAGGGCTGCCGGCTTCAGCAAAAGCGGAAGAACGAGAATAAGAGCCGTAAAAGCCGCGGTTAAAAGGTAAAGCTGCCGGAGATACCCGCCGTTTCGGATCAGCACTTTAAAAAACAATTCTTTCCACGCCGTATACGCCGACCGTTTTGTAAAGATGTGCTTTGAGCCGGGATATAAAAACGGCTTGCTCCGCCCTTTCTTTTTTACATTCGGCAGCTGTACATCATGGCTGAGCATCAAAACAGAGGCGGCGAATGAAAGCTTGCACCTGTTCTCCTCAAGCACTTCTTCCTCAAAAGCTGATAAGGACTCCGCTTCTTTCCAAGTAAAAAGAACGGAGCAGATGAACAATATACATCCTGCCGGCCAAAGCCAGTACCACTCGGCGGCAAACCGGATCATGAAACAAGCGCCCGCCAACAGAACCGCCGCTTTCAGCCAGCCTGCCGCCTGATGTCCGAATGTCTGCCGTCTGATTTTTCTTTGCCGATGCACTGCCAATATCGCAGCATGAAAGCCGGACAGACAGCAAAAAATGCCTGAATATGCCGAGAAGGTGCAGTCACCGTACTGGCGCCATAAGGGAAATAACAGCACGGCAAGCACGCCCCATTTGATAAGTGAAAGGAACATCGAATACAAAAGCGCGTACCGTTTCAGCTTTTTCATCAGATATTTTGCATGCACCAAAAACACATGATCCGCTTCCAGCAAAAAGGTATGAATAAAACCGGTGCATAACAGCAGGACACTGAAGACATACAGCCAGCCCCAGCCTAATACTCCGGCAGCTCTATCAAGAAGCCCCCTGCCGTTCAGCCATTCAGCATATTGATAAACGGCCAATGCGGCAGCAGGAAGAACGATATACAGCGCGACCGTCCAATCAATGACCGTCTGAAACACCTTCCATTGATACCGCCAAAAATGAAACATCCTTTGAAAAAACAAAGCCCGCCCGGTCATCGCTGACTGCTCCGAACCGCTGAATAAAAGCAATCTAACAATGAACGGCTCCCCGTTTTTTCTTGAAGCTCCGCTAACGTGCCTTGAAGAAGCAGAGCGCCCTGATCCAGCAAATAAAATCGGTCGCAGATTTTTTCGGCGGTATCCAGAACATGGGTGCACATTAGAATACCCGCGCCCCTTTCCTTCTCAGCAATCAGCATGTCGGTAAACAGCTTCGTTGAGATCGGATCAAGTCCGATAAACGGCTCATCAATGATGTAAATATCCGGCTTCGCCAAAAACGCCTGTATGAGCATCAATTTTTGCTGCATCCCTTTTGAAAAACCGGAAGGCAATTCATGTTTTACCGCTGTCAATGAAAATTCATCAAGCAGCCGCCCGGCCCGCTCACGGCACTCTCCGGCTTCTATCCCCCGCAATGACCCTGTGAGTTCAAGATGCTCCCAAAGCGTCAGTTCTTCATAAAAACTCGGACGCTCCGGTATGTAAGCATAGGATGAATCATTCCATTCAATACCGCCTTCTATATCCCTGCACAGCCCGAGAATCGCCTTAATCACCGTACTTTTCCCCGCCCCGTTTGCCCCGATTAACCCGGCAATTTCCCCCGCGCTGACCGACAGAGATACATTTGAGATCACCTTCGGCCTGTCAGCATAACCGGCGCAGACGATGTTTACATTCAATAAGTCTCCCAAGCTTTCTCCCTCCCCCGTTTTCATACGGACACGTATAAAAAAAGTTTCAGTTTCCATAATAATAAAAGCGGGCCGGGCATAGTAATGCACCAAGGCGGCGCTCAATTGGTAAAAATTATCTGCGCTTATTCCTAGATTCATGTCCGCCATATCGTGTATAATGGAGGCAGTTAAAAGAGAAAAAACAGAATGTCTGCCTTTGTTGCTTATTCGTACGAAGTTTTAGAGTCGAAAGTTGTGGTATATCAAGTCCATCCGATCTTATGATAGGGAGTGGTTTTTTGAAACCTTCAACAAATCGTATGCTGACTCGGATTAAATCAGTTTACATGTTCATCCAGGAAAAAGGTCTTGTGACGACACAGGAACTGGTTGATGAATTCGGCATTACACCTAGAACCATTCAGCGAGACTTAAATGTGTTAGCATACAATGATCTTGTTCATAGTCCTAGCCGAGGCAAGTGGGAGACAACACGAAAAAAAGTAAAAATTACATCTTAAGCGAACAATTACATAAGGCCCTTTTCGTTTTCGGCCTGACATGCTGCAAGGCAAAGCAGCGTCTTTGCCTTGTTGTTTTTTGTTCCTCTATATAAAAAGCCCAAAACAAATCTGTTTTGGGCTTTTCTGATATCGATTACACTTCAGTATCTTTCAGCGCTGCGAGCTCTTCTTCAGTCAGCTCGCGAAATTCTCCCGGCTTAAGCTCCGGATCAAGAGAAACAGCCCCCATCGAAAGCCGTTTTAAATAAGACACTTCATTTCCGACAGCCTTTGCCATCAGCTTCACCTGATGATACTTGCCTTCTGTAATCGTCAAATGAATGACCGTTTCATCCGGGCTTTCAGTGATAGTTTCAACAGCTGCCGGCTTCGTCTTATAGCCACCTTCAATGACGACGCCTTTTTCCAGATTGATGATGTCTTCCGGTGACAGAGGTGAGGCTAACCGGACCTCATATGTTTTAGGCACGTGCTTTTTCGGAGAAAGAAGACGATGAGCGAGCTGCCCGTCATTGGTCAGAAGCAGAAATCCTTCGGTATCCTTATCAAGACGCCCCGCCGGAAACGGTTCGAATCTCTGTTCTTCGGGCGTCAGCAGATCAACCACCGTTTGCTGGCGGCTGTCTTCTGTAGCGGACAGCACTCCTTGCGGCTTATTCATCATGACATAAATAAATTCCCGGTAGTCTGCCGGCTCTCCGTATACCGTGATGTCCTGTTTATCCGGATCGACATGGGTTTTCACATCTTTCGCCGGCTCTCCGTCAATCATGACAGCCCCTGCCTTGACGATTTTTTTCACATCTTTTCTTGAGCCGAATCCGCTATTTGAAAGCAGCTTATCAAGTCTCATCCTGATCCTCTCCTTTAAAAAGAAAAGTCCGCAATAAGCGGACTGTTCATTATTCCTCAATGAGCGGAATGCCTGCCTCTTCTTAAAACCCGCGGCAGACGGTTTCCAAACATTTTCTGCAAAAATCCGATTCGGTACGCGGCAAACATGTACACCGCACCGCCGACAGCGGCACAGACAAAGACGACAATTGCCGCATGCAGCTGGCCGCTTTGGTACGTTACGAAGAAACTGAGCAGCCATTGAGTCAGCTTGACCGCGACTCCCATTACAACGGATAAGACCGCAATTAAAATGACCCGCTTCATAAGCACCGTATACGAATAGCCCGCATGGCGCTTAATCATAATAAAACCGTACAGAAGAGAAGCGATATAACCGAGCGCCGTTGCCAATATGGCGCCGTCTCCCTGAAACAGTTTGATCAGCGGCACGTTCAGCACCACTTTTATAATGACGCCGATGAAAAGGCTCACGACCGCAAATTTCTGCTTATTAATCCCTTGCAGGATCGCGGCGTTTACTGTAAACAGAGAAAACAAAATCGCGACAGGCGCGTACCAGAACAAAATATCCTGTCCGATATCCGGACGAAGGCTTTCAGAACCGTAGAAGAACGTATAGGCCGGCCCTGATAACACCGACATCCCGACAACGGCGGGGATAACCAGAAACAGAATGATCTGCATCGTCTGGTTAATCTGCTGGTTCAAAAGCTTATAATTCCTGCTCGTAAATGATTCGGTTATCGTCGGGATCAGCGTCAGACCGAAAGCGGTCGCCAGAGAAACCGGAATCATGACAAGCTTCGGCACATAAAGGGTGACAATCGCCAGCATGTCCTGGCTGATGTCCTTATGGCCCGCCGCAATCATCGCTTTATTAAACGTATTCGTATCGATATAAGAATACAAAGGAATCGCCAGTCCGACAAAAACGTAAGGAGCGGCATAGCTGAAAAGCTCAATAAACATTTTTTTATAGCTTAAGTTCGCTGACGGGACGAGGTTCGGCTTCATCGCCAGAAGATCGCCCTTCCGCTTATTCCAGTAAATATAAAGGACGACAAGCCCTCCGAATGATCCGATCAGCGCTGCGAAAGTCGCATATCCGACTGCGATGACAAGGCCGCCGTTAATCACTCTTAAAATTAAATATGTTGCGCCCAATAAGAAGATGATCCGGGCAAGCTGCTCCACAACCTGAGAAACGGCTGTCGGCCCCATCATCTGATGGCCTTGGAAAAAACCGCGTACAAGACTCATAATCGGCACAACCAAAAGTGCCAGACTGACCATCCGGATGACATAAACGACGTGGTCAATCGTAAGTCCGTTGTTACTTGCGCCGCCGAGAGATGTTTCCGCAAAAAACGGCGCCGAAATGTAAAGAATCGAAAAAGCGATCATCCCGGTAACGAGCATAACCGACATTCCCGCTCTCAGCATCCGCCTGCTCGTCTCATAGTCTCCTTTGGAATTATATTTCGAGACAAACTTTGAAACCGCGGCGGGAAATCCCATCGTGGCAATGTTTAAAAACAGTGTATATTGATTATATCCGTATTGAAACAAAGCTCCGCCCGTCGCTCCGACCATCGCTCCGAACGGGATCAGATAAATCATCCCTAAAATCCGCGATATATAGGTGCCGAGCGTCAGCACGAACGTGCCCCTTAACAATTTGCTTGACATGTTTCCTCATCACCATTTTCTACGAAGATTCAACTTTTCTATTTTAACACAACTGGGCAAATAGACGGTAATAATTACAGCGGGAAACTTTTTGGGAAGCCCTAAAAAAACAAAACACGTTTAAGGATTCCCTTTCTTTCGCTATAATAGCAGGAAGCGGACATTTCCGCCTATTATACGCGAAAAAGAAAGTTGTTGATGAAATATGAAACATTATGACGTGATTGTGATCGGCGGCGGCCCGTCCGGTTTAATGGCTGCCATTGCCGCAGGTGAAGAAGGGGCAGATGTTCTATTAATTGATAAAGGAAACAAGCTGGGACGGAAGCTGGCGATTTCCGGCGGCGGGCGCTGCAACGTGACCAACCGCCTCCCTGTTGAAGAGATTATCAAACACATTCCCGGCAACGGCCGCTTTTTATACAGCGCATTTTCCGAATTTAATAATGAAGATATCATCGCCTTTTTTGAAAATCTCGGCATTCAGCTGAAAGAAGAAGACCACGGGCGCATGTTCCCGGTGACGGACAAAGCACAAAGCGTTGTCGATGCGCTTTTGAACCGTTTAAAAGAACTGAATGTCACCATCCGCACAAATGAAAAAATCAAAGAAGTGCGGTACGAGAATGGCAGAACAGCGGGCATTACGACAAACAATGACGAACACATTAACGCACGCGCCGTCATTATCGCGGTCGGCGGAAAATCAGTCCCCCATACCGGCAGCACCGGAGACGGCTATGCATGGGCGGAAGCGGCCGGGCACACCGTGACTGAACTCTTTCCGACAGAAGTGCCGGTTACATCGTCAGAGCCGTTTATTAAGCAAAAAACCCTTCAGGGGCTGTCTCTTAGAAACACGGCCGTCAGCGTCCTGAATAAAAAAGGCAAACCTGTCGTCACACATGTGATGGACATGCTGTTTACCCATTTCGGCTTGTCAGGCCCGGCCATTCTCCGCTGCAGCCAGTTTGTCGTCAAAGAACTGAAAAAGCAGCCAGAGGTCAAGCTCCGCATCGATCTGTTTCCCGGCATCACCGAGGAAGAGTTATTTCAGCGGATGCACAAGGAGCTGAAAGACGCGCCGAAAAAAGCGCTCAAAAACGCGCTCAGACCATGGATGCAGGAACGGTACCTGCTTTTCCTTCTGGAGCGGAACGGCCTTGATCCTCAGATCAGCTTTACGGAGCTGCCGAAGGATCAATTCAGGGCGTTTGTCAAAGACTGCAAACAATTTACGGTTTCAGCAGACGGAACGCTTTCTTTGGACAAAGCGTTTGTCACGGGCGGCGGTGTTTCTGTCAAAGAGATTGAACCGAAACAAATGGCGTCTAAAAAAATGGAGGGCTTATACTTTTGCGGGGAAATCCTTGACATTCACGGCTACACCGGAGGCTATAATATCACGTCAGCCCTTGTTACGGGCCGTCTCGCCGGCTTGAATGCAGGACGTTACTCACACTCGCTGTAAAATGGTTTTAAGCACATTAACGTGAGCGTCCCCACCAAAAACATGATAGAGTTTTCTGCGTTTTGTTTCACCTGATTGAGGGAATAGGAAGAAAGGAATGACCTGCAATCGTACGATCATACTAAAGCAAATGGCGTATTGAAAAAATAGTCAGAGGGTGAGAACGTTTGAAGAAAAAGAATATCTCCAGTGTTTTTTGGATTGTGATCGTTATCACAGCCGCTGCGGTTTTATGGGGAGTTATTTCACCTGACAGCCTGCAGCAAGTTACAGATACGGCACAACGTTTTGTTACGGATTCTTTCGGCTGGTATTATCTGCTGGCCGTTTCAATATTTGTCGGTTTCTGTCTCTTTCTCATCGTGAGTCCGATCGGCAAAATAAAACTCGGAAAACCCGGGGAAAAACCGGAATTCGGCTTATTATCATGGTTTGCCATGCTATTCAGCGCAGGCATGGGAATCGGCCTGGTATTTTACGGGGCTGCGGAACCGATCAGCCATTACGCGATCAGCTCTCCCTCAGGTGAAACAGAAACGCCCCAAGCTTTTCGTGATGCGCTCCGGTATACGTTTTTCCATTGGGGGCTGCACGCTTGGGCCATATACGCCGTCGTCGCTTTATGTATCGCATATTTTCAATTCAGAAAAGATGCCCCCGGTTTGATCAGCAGCACACTGACACCGATTTTAGGCGATAAAGTGAACGGTCCGATCGGCAAGACGATTGACTGTATCGCCGTATTTGCAACGGTTGTCGGTGTGGCGACAAGCTTGGGGCTCGGCGCGACTCAGATTAACGGCGGTCTGCATTATTTATTCGGCATTCCGAAGACATTTTCCATTCAGCTGATCTTGATCGTTGTCGTGACCGTGCTTTTCTTAATTTCTGCGTGGAGCGGAATCGGCAAGGGAATTAAATACTTAAGCAATACCAACATGGTACTCGCGGGTATATTAATGCTTTTCATGCTCATTGTAGGCCCGACGGTGCTGATTATGAACTCATTTACCGATTCTATCGGCCAGTACATCCAAAATATCGTGCAGATGAGCTTCCGCTTGTCACCGAATGATCCCCAAAAACGCGAATGGATTAACAGCTGGACCATTTTCTATTGGGCCTGGTGGATTTCCTGGTCTCCGTTTGTCGGCATTTTTATCGCCCGTGTATCAAGGGGCCGGACCATCCGGGAATTTTTAATCGGTGTGTTAGTGACACCTTGTATATTGGCCTTTTTATGGTTTGCGATTTTCGGCGTATCTGCAATGGATCTTCAGCAGAAAGGCGTCTTCAATGTCGCCGGATTGTCGACGGATACGATGCTGTTCGGCGCTCTCAGCCACTACCCGCTCACAATGGTGACATCCGTGTTGACGCTTGTTCTGATCGCTGTATTTTTTATTACATCAGCCGATTCAGCGACATTTGTGCTTGGAATGCAGACGACTTACGGCTCGTTGGACCCTTCAAACCGGGTGAAAGTCACATGGGGCATTATCCAGTCTGCCGTGGCAGCGGTTTTATTATATTCCGGCGGCCTTGCCGCACTGCAAAACACGGCCATTCTCGCTGCGGTTCCGTTTTCAGTCGTAATCCTTCTGATGATCGTGTCTCTGTACAAATCATTAGCGAGCGAAAGAAAAGGAATCAAACAAGCGGAGAAATACCAAAAGCCGAGAAGTCCCCGCGTCAAAAAAGCATAATGCACAGTGAAGCCCGGCCATTCGTCCGGGCTTCTTTATTTCCGATATAAAATGAGAGCGGAAAAACAATAAAGCTGCTCCCCTTCCGGATCACAAGCTGCCGCTACCGTATATTTGATATCAACGAGCTGTTCTTCAGAAATCCCCTTTAAAAATGAATTGACTTCAGTCTGCAAATCCTTTTCATGCTCCTCATCAAACACAGCTATCTTCAGCACGTCATCCTCTCCTTTCCCTATCAATTTATTCCGGTAGAAATGAATTATGATAGAGAATAAACAAGTTTTTCTTTTTTACTGATCTTTACTAAAAATAACTGAAAATCGTTATTGAAAACGCTTACTAACATGTGATAATATCACTTTAACCATAACCAGTTCATTTCTATTTAGAAAATTTTTAGTAAAAAGGAGATGCAAAATGGTCCGTCTCAAAGATATTGCCTTACAAGCATCTGTATCCAGTGCGACAGTATCAAGAATTTTGAACAGAGATGACTCTTTGGCCGTGACTGAAGAAACAAGAGAAAAAGTCCTGCGGATCGCCGATGAGCTCGGCTATCAGCCGGCGGCAAAAAAACGAAAGAACCGCAGCCGCAGCGATTCAGCGCCTCTGATCGGCGTTGTCAGCTGTCTGTCACCGGAGGAAGAACGGCAGGATCCTTATTTCTCAGCGATCAGAAAAGGCATTGAAGAAGAATGTTTTGAACAAAAAATCTTTATCACTTCTTCTATCCATCTCGGTTCTTTCCAAGAGCAATTATTTCACGATTTGGACGGTGTGATCGTAATCGGCAGCCTCCAAGACGAGGCGCTTACGAATATCTGCGCCGCTTTCAGGCACGCCGTATTTGTCAACGGCACACCCGATCCCTCTCGCTACGACTCCGTCAGCGTGGATTTTTATGCCGCAGCGCAAAAGGCGATAGAACATCTGCTGTCACTCGGCTATCAGCGGCTTGGCTATATTGGCGGCCGTGAACGGGAGCATACCGTCATAAATGGTGTAAACAGCAATCAAACGATTGAAGATAAGCGTCTGACCGCTTTTTTACAAATGGCCGGCGCCGAGCCGGAGCATGTGCTGGTAGGCGAATACAGCATGCACGAAGGTTTCCGGCTGATGAAGGAAGCCATCAAAAGCGGGAGTCTGCCTGACGCTTTCTTTATCGCAAGTGATTCAATGGCCGTTGGCGCTTTAAAAGCCTTGCAAGAAGCCGGCCTTCAAGTTCCCCGTGATACAGCGATTGTCAGCTTCAATGGCATTGATGAAGCAGAATACGCCAGCACGCCGTTATCAACGGTAAAAGTATACACGGAAGAGATGGGCCGGACGGGCGTCAAACTGCTTCTCGACCGTTTAAATGGCAGAACCGTCCCGCTGGCCGTGACGCTTCCCACTTCACTGATTGTCAGACAAAGCTGCGGTTCACAAGAAAGGAGGTGACGTTTCCCGCAGCGTTTATATCATATTTAAAGGAGGAAAAGATGAAACGCTTACTGGTTTTGTTTCTTTCTTTTACTTGTATGGTACTTACCGGCTGCTCGGCAAAAGAGAGCAGCTCAGGAGAAAAGCAGAAAACCTTGACAGTCTATTCCACCATTTCCTCAGACAGCGAACGCACCGTATTCAGAAAATTGGCTGATGCATTCCAAAAAGAACATCCGGACATTCAAGTAAACGTTCATTTCCCAGGCAATGACTACGAAAATATGATGAGGGTCCGAATGGCGGCCGATGACATGCCTGATCTTTTCGACACGCACGGCTGGGCCAAACTCCGCTACGGAGAATATACAGCCGATCTCAGCGGGATGTCTTGGACGAAGCGGCTCGATCCGAATTTAAACAGCATGCTTAAGGACGCCAAAGGCAGAATATACGCCTTCCCTCTGAATCAGGCAAAGGACGGACTGGCCTACAACCGTACGTTGTTGGAAAAGTACGGCATTAAACCGCCGGAAACGATGGATGATTTGATGAAGGCACTGAGACAGGTTAAAGAAAAAAGCGGCGGAACAGTCACCCCCTTCTGGTTTGCCGGTTATGAAAAAAGTTCATTTGCCCAATATTACGATCAATTCGCCGCACCGCTTCTCATTACAGATCCCGCTCACCGTCACAAAAAACAGCTGTTAAACGGAACCTTCCGCTGGACACACTTCACCTATTTATCTGACAGACTGAAAGAGATGCAAAAGGAAAATCTGCTTAATATAGATGTCGTGACGGCAAAACGGTCCCAGCTCATCGAACTGATGGCGCAAAACAAAATCGCCTTTACGCTGCAGGGCGGCACCCTCGGCCAAGACGTCGCTCAAATCAATCCGAAGGTAAAAGTCGGCATTATACCGACCCCGGCCGTCCACAAGGGAGACGCACCGGTATGGATCGGGGGCGAACGTTATACGCTTGCGGCATCCAAAGATTCCCCGCGGCTTGAAGAAGCGAAACAGTTTATCGCGTTTATGGCCCGTCCCGAAAACGCAAAGTCAATTGCCGAAGCGACCTCGCTCCCGGCCGGATTAGTGAATGTGCAAACGGACATTTTCTATGCAAATGACTATAAGCGCTATCAGCATATTAAGGTACAGCCTTATTTCGACCGCCATTATTTGCCGAACGGAATGTGGGATGTGATGGGAACAGCCGGACAGGAGCTGATGGCTGATATTTTAACTCCTGCTGAAATTTCGGCGAAACTCGGCAGAGAATATAAACGGCTCCGTCTTCAGTCTGATTCACAAGGAGCTGAAAAAGAATGAGTAATCTTGCAAGAGAAACCGCCGGATATCAAAATAAGAAACCTGTAAAACCCGCGTCACTATGGTGGATGTACGTCCCTGCTCTTGCCACGGTTTTTATTTTTATGATTTTTCCGTTTGTCAAAGGCGCTTTTATCACATTTACAAACTGGAACGGTTTTTCGCAGACGTATCAGTGGGTGGGTATCACTCAATATAAAAGGCTTTTTACAGACCCGGACACGTGGCTCGTTGTGAAAAACACTTTGCTTTACGGACTCGGAAGCACTTTTTTTCAGAATATGCTCGGACTTTTATATGCTTTGCTTTTGAATCAGAGCTTAAAAATGAAGGCGATCACAAGAACGATCGTCTACCTGCCCGTCATTATCAGTCCGCTGATTATGGGATACATTTGGTATTTTATTTTCTCATATGACGGGGGCGCGCTGAATGATGTGCTTGGCGCGCTGGGGGCCGGTTCTGTCAATGCCTTGGCAAGTCCGTCGGCGAACCCTTGGATTATCGTCATGATTAACACCTATCAATACGCAGGCATTGCGATGATTGTGTATTTGGCGGGGCTGCAAAGCATTCCGAAAGATTATTACGAAGCGGCAAAAATGGATGGCGCGGGCGGTCTTCAGCCGTTTTTCACCATTACCCTGCCTTTACTGATGCCGGCTGTCACCATCAATATGGTCATCAATATCATCGGGGGGCTGAAACTGTTTGATGTTATTTTCGCCCTGACTGCAGGCGGGCCGGGCAATTCTTCTCAATCAATGTCGACGTTTATGTATGATTTATATTTTAAACGGCAGGATGCGGGATATGCCGCCGCCCAAGGTGTGTTTATGTCCGTTATTATTCTCGTCATCAGCTTTACCGCTCTCGTGTATTTCAAGCGAAAGGAGACGGAAATGTCATGAAAACAGCCCGAATGCAGATCTTTACCCTGTTGGCTGCCGTCATCTCATGCGTTCATATTGTCCCCTTTTACATTCTGCTGACCACGTCCTTAAAAGCAAAAGGAGACTACAGTTCAAAATGGTCGCTGCCTTCCGCTTTTTCTTTTCAGAATTTTCGTGAAGCATGGGAGCGGGCCTCTCTTGGGCAATCCTTTCTGAACACGATCATCATTACGGCCGTTTCCGCCGCTTTGTTAATTTTTATGGGTTCGCTTGCCGCATATCCGCTTGCAAGAAGAAATACGAAGCTGAATAAAATCGTCTTCGGCCTTTTGATTTCAATCATGATTATCCCGCCTTTGACTTCCATGGTTCCTTTATACAAGATGGTCGCTGATGCGGGGCTGATCAATACGCATGCCGCAGCCATTCTCATTAATACGGCTGCATATATGCCGCTGACCGTTTTCTTATATTCAGGATTTATCCGCTCTTCCATTCCGAAAGAGCTTGAGGAAGCGGCCCGGATGGACGGCGCGGGATTGATCAGGACTTTCTATACGATCGTGTTTCCCTTGTTGAAACCGATTACCGCAACAGTCTGCATCATTTCCTGCGTGTTTATCTGGAACGATTACCAATTTGCGATTTTCTTTTTACAAGATCAAAAGGTGCAGACATTGACCGTGGCTATGGCGGGATTTTTCGGCGAAAATGCGAACAATCTCCACTTAGTCGCCGCAGCCGCGATTATGGCGATGCTGCCGATGGTCGTTTTGTTTTTGGCGCTTCAAAAATATTTTATCGCAGGGCTGTCCTCCGGGGCGGTTAAAGGCTGAAAAGAAAAGGGAGGAATTTCTGTTGAAGAAAATTACGTTTATCGGAGCCGGAAGCACGATTTTCGCAAAAAATGTGCTGGGAGACTGTTTACTGACTGAAGCTTTAAACGGATTTGAATTCGCGCTTTACGATATTGATGCTGTGCGGCTGAAAGAATCCCAGCTCATGCTTGAAAATATGAGAGACCGATATAATACAAGCGTTTCTATCATCTCTTACGATGACCGAAAACAGGCGCTTAAACACGCCGGCTATGTGATAAATGCCATTCAGGTCGGCGGCTATAAACCCGCAACGGTCATCGACTTTGACATTCCGAAGCGGTACGGCCTCCGCCAGACGATCGCCGATACTGTCGGAATAGGCGGCATTTTCCGCTCCCTCCGCACCATCCCCGTTTTATTTGATATCGCAAAAGACATGGAGGAAGTCTGTCCGGATGCATGGCTGTTAAACTATACAAATCCGATGGCTTCTCTGACCGGCGCGATGCTCAGACATACAAATGTGCAAACGGTCGGCCTGTGCCACAGCGTGCAGGTCTGTACGAAAGATCTGTTTGACTCACTCGGCATGGATCACGAAGGTACGGAAGAACGCATTGCCGGCATCAACCACATGGCTTGGCTCTTGGAGATCAAAAAAGACGGAATTGATCTATATCCGGAAATTAAAAGACGTGCCCGCGAAAAACAAAAGACGAAACATAAAGACATGGTTCGATTTGAGCTGATGGATAAGTTCGGCTGCTATGTCACGGAATCATCTGAGCATAATGCCGAATATCACCCGTATTTTATAAAAAGCCGATATCCGGAGTTGATAGACGAACTCCAAATTCCGCTTGATGAATATCCGAGGAGATGCGCAGAACAAATCAAAAATTGGGAAACGATGAGAGACGGCATCATCAACAATCAAAACCTGACGCATGAACGCTCGAAAGAATACGGTTCGAGAATTATAGAAGCGATGGAGACAGGGCATCCGTTTATGTTCGGCGGCAATGTGCTGAATACGGGGCTGATACCGAATCTGCCGGCGAAAGCGATCGTAGAAGTGCCGTGCGCCGCCGTCAAAAATCAAATGATGCCGTGCTATTCAGGCGAACTTCCGGAACAGCTCGCGGCGCTCAACAGAACGAACATCAACACACAGCTTTTAACCATTGAAGCGGCCGTCACTTTAAAAAAGGAAGCCGTCTATCAGGCGGCGATGCTTGATCCGCATACGAGCGCCGAGCTTTCCATGAATGACATCATATCTTTGTGCGATGACTTATTTGAAGCGCACAAAGACTGGCTTCCGGCTTATCACTGATCATTCGCGATCCGGCCCTTGAGGGGGCCGGACGCTTTATATGTTCAGCACCAGTTTGACCGTCTGTAAGGTGTGTCCTTTAAAGTCTTCTTCAAATTCACATACCCATTGAAATCCTTTAGCCTGATAAAAGGACAGGGCGGGGCGGTTCTCTTTTTCTGCATGGACATAAAGCTCTTTTATCCCGCCGGACTGTCTGATGCATTCTTTAAGAAGTGCCGTGCCTATCCCGCTTCCCTGACAATCCGGATCAATATAAATGGCGGCGAGCTCCGCTTTCCCGTCTTTTTGAACCGGGGTGGCATTTGCAAAACCGAGATGTTTTCCCTCTTTTTCTTCTGCCACAAGGAACAGTGAATGACGAAGCCGGCGTTCCATCATCTCATCCTGATAGGCGGATTCGAGAAACTGATCCTGAATGTGTCTGGGGATAATCCCTTCATACGTATGATGCCAGCTTCGTTCCGCGATTTGCCGGACCTGTTTGATATCACTTGCTTTCATAGCGCGTATGACCGGTTTCACCTGATCGCCTCCCGTTTTTTTCTATAAAAAAAGAAGAAAAGACGTGCATCCCTTTTCTTCTTTCACTTCAAAACGTTATTTCTTCGGCTTTGTTTCGCCTTCCCATTCCAGCATTCCGCCTTCAACATTAACCGTACGGAAGCCTTGCTCATGTAAATACATACAAACGTTCATGCTTCTTTTTCCGGAACGGCAGATAAATACATATTCCTTGTCCTTGTCAAACGCATCCATCTTTTCTGGGATGTCCCCCATGCGGATATGAACAGCCTGCGGAATCATTCCTTCGGCGACTTCTTCATCTTCTCTGACATCAATCAGATACAGCTCTTCTCCCGCTTTTAATTTTTCTTCAAGTGCGGCTGTGCTGATTTCATTTATTTTCAATATGTGACACTCCCATTCATCTTTATGGTGTAAGTATACCAAAGCCCGCGGTGCGATTTCTATGATAGAGGCCTGATAAAAAATCCCCTCTCTGTAGGAGAGGGGATTCGTCCGGTCAGTTTGCGACGATATTGACAAGCTTGCCCGGTACGGCAATGATTTTTCGGATCGTTTTTCCTTCAAGCTGCTCTTTTACTTTTTCGTCAGCTTGTGCGAGCTGTTCTAATGCTGCTTTATCAGCATCAGCCGGAACCATTAATTTCGCTTTTACTTTTCCGTTCAGCTGGACGACGATTTCCACTTCATCATCCACCAGTTTTGATTCGTCATAAGCAGGCCAGGCTTCGTATGCAATCGAACCTTCGTGGCCGAGCTTTTCCCACAGTTCTTCCGCCAAATGCGGCGCAACAGGAGAAAGCAGCTTCACAAAGCCTTCGACATATTCTCTCGGCAGTTCATTCGCTTTGTAGGCTTCATTAATGAAGACCATCAGCTGAGAGATGCCCGTATTAAAGCGAAGAGCTTCGTAGTTTTCTGTCACTTTCATAACCGTTTCATGATAGACGCGCTCAAGAGTTTCGCCCGCGCCTTCTGTCACTTTGCCCGTCAGCTCGCCGTTTTCTTCGATAAACAAACGCCATACACGGTCAAGGAAGCGGCGCGCTCCGTCAAGACCTGATTCAGACCAGGCGATAGATGCGTCAAGAGGCCCCATAAACATTTCGTACAGGCGGAGCGTATCTGCTCCGTGAGACGCCACAATTTCATCCGGATTAACGACGTTTCCGCGGGATTTACTCATTTTTTCATTATTTTCCCCGAGAATCATTCCTTGGTTATACAGCTTTTGGAACGGTTCTTTCGTCGGTACGACACCGATATCATAGAGGAATTTATGCCAGAAACGCGCGTACAGAAGGTGAAGCACGGCATGCTCCGCTCCTCCGATGTAAATATCGACAGGCAGCCATTTATCCAGTTTCTCAGGTGAAGCGAGCTGATCCGGATTTTTCGGGTCGATAAAGCGAAGGAAATACCAGCAGCTTCCTGCCCATTGCGGCATCGTGTTCGTTTCTCTTCTGCCTTTTCTGCCCGTTTCAGGATCAGTGACCTCTACCCACTCTTTAATGTTGGCAAGCGGTGATTCACCTGTTCCGCTCGGTTTGATCTCATCGGTTTTCGGCAGAATCAGCGGCAGCTCTTCTGCCGGAACGGCTGTTGAAGTGCCGTCTTCCCAATGAATGACCGGAATCGGCTCGCCCCAATAGCGCTGGCGGCTGAACAGCCAATCACGCAGACGGTATGTCACTTTTTTCTCACCGTTTTTCGTTTCTTCAAGCCATGCGATCATTTTTTCAATCGCTTCCGCTTTATTCAGTCCGTTCAGAAAGCCGGAATTGATATGTTCTCCGTCTCCCGTGTACGCTTCCTCTTCCGTGTTTCCGCCTTTTACGACTTCTTTGACAGGCAGGCTGAACACTTTGGCGAATTCAAAATCGCGTTCATCATGCGCCGGCACGGCCATTACAGCGCCCGTTCCATAAGAGGCGAGGACATAATCAGCTATCCAGATCGGCAGCTTTTCCCCGTTTGCCGGGTTTACCGCATATGCGCCCGTGAAGACGCCTGTTTTTGTTTTCGCAAGATCCGTCCGTTCCAGGTCACTTTTCGCCTGAACTTCTTTAATATAAGCGTCTACCGCTTCTCTTTGTTCAGCCGTCGTGATGGCCTCCACAAGCTCATGCTCTGGAGCCAGCACGGCATAAGCCGCGCCGAACAGCGTGTCCGGTCTTGTCGTAAACACCGTGAATGTGTCGTCAGTGCCGTCGATCGCGAAATGGACGTTTGCGCCTTCTGAGCGTCCGATCCAGTTGCGCTGCATGTCTTTAATGCTTTCAGGCCAGTCAAGCTCTTCTAAATCTTCAAGAAGCCTGTCCGCATAAGCAGTGATTTTCAGCATCCATTGTCTCATCGGGCGGCGTTCAACCGGATGGCCGCCCCGCTCGCTTTTGCCGTCAATGACTTCTTCGTTCGCAAGCACCGTTCCGAGTGCCGGGCACCAGTTGACCGGCACTTCGTCTACATAAGCGAGACCTTTTTCATACAGCTTGGTGAAGATCCACTGCGTCCACTTGTAGTAGTCAGGATCAGTCGTATTGATTTCACGATCCCAATCATATGAAAAACCGAGCGATTGGATCTGGCGGCGGAAATTATCGATATTGTGTTTCGTAAACTCAGCCGGATCATTCCCCGTGTCAAGCGCGTATTGCTCGGCGGGAAGCCCGAACGCGTCCCATCCCATCGGATGAAGCACGTTGTACCCTTGCATGCGTCTCATGCGTGAAAGAATGTCGGTTGCCGTATAGCCTTCCGGATGCCCGACATGAAGGCCGGCTCCTGAAGGATACGGGAACATGTCAAGCGCGTAAAACTTCGGCTTGTCACTCTCTTCGCTGACGGCGAACGTTTTATGCTCCAACCAGTAATTCTGCCATTTCTTTTCTATTTTTTCGTGCTGAAAACTCAACGCAAAAACCTCCTTCTGATTGAATACGGCGTATGTAGTCCAAGTATTGACGGGATAAGGAAGATGATATTCAGATTATTCTAAAACTAAAAAAAACTCCCTCATCCCAAAAAGGGACGAGAGATTTTTGTTTCCCGCGGTACCACCCTCGTTAGCGCGGTTTTAAGCCGCACTCACTTGATACTTTTAACGCAGTTATGCGTCAGCGGTTTTGCCGCTGCAACTCTGAGGCGAGTTCGGAAACAGACTTGATTGACTTGCACCGGCCGTCAACTCTCTGACTGCAAAATCTGCTTCTTACTGCTCCTCTTCACTGTTCTTATCGCTACCGTAATCTTACCTGTATTTTATAGAATTCTGTTCATAAGTGCAAGCAGGTTTGTATACAATGGGAATGTACCCAGAACGGGTCATGAGCGGGGATATTATTTTGATGGAGGATTTTTTTGCTGGTGTGGTTTTGCTTCGGCCGAATCACTGTTTTGTTCCCTGACAAAATCAAAGCTCCTGAGAACAGCTTCTCCGCCGTAGCCTGCGATTATGGATAAGATGACGAGTTGAATTCCTGAATCGGGGTTAGCGGATAAGACAAGTAAGATGGAAGCAGCCATTCCGATAAAACCATCTTCCAAAAAACCGAGATAGATAAACCGCTTTGTCATTCTGGGTTTCTCCAGCCTGCCTCTCTTTTTCACATGACCGAGAACCCCCATGATTCCTCCAATTACACAAGCAATAATTACCTGATGCAGCATCTTCATCACCTTCCTAAAGCCCTTATTTAGTAAAGCGACTTCAGGCCATCCAGCCCCCTTACGAATACGATGATTTTCGATATCTACATACCGGCGAATGAGCAGGAAAGTAAAAAGCTTGTTTCTTCCATTATATGTGAACACATGATCGGTAAGCTTGATGCATTAGATTCATTTTTCACCCAGTGACAATGACCTAGTCACTTACTTAGCGATGATGTGCCTTCCCCTTATATATTCAGTGTATATGAGGACAAGCCCGAATGACAAATTGCAAACTGCGGCTGCTTGAAACAGAACATGTGTTATGCTACGGTTACTGTAGATTCATTTAAAAAGGGGAGAAACAATGGCTGAAAAAAGTGCGCAGCTTTACGGCCAAAAGGGGGTTTTATATGGCTGACTCAAATGTACTCGGAAATCTGGAGCAGCTGGAGCTTATCAAAAAGGCGCTTGATCACGCACGCATCGGCGTGGTGATTACAGACCCCTCTCTTGAGGACAATCCCATCATTTATACGAATCAGGGATTTATGGATATGACAGGCTATTCTTCCGAAGAGATATTAGGTAAGAACTGCAGATTTCTGCAAGGAAAAGAAACCGACCGAAAACAAGTCGCGAAAATAAGAAAAGGCCTAAAACATAAAGAAAAGATCACGGTGCGGCTGAAAAATGTCAAAAAAGACGGCACCCCGTTTTGGAATGAACTCAATATTGATCCTCTTTATGTTGAAGACAAGCTCTATTTTGTCGGATTTCAAAAAGACATCACAGAGCAGAAAGAGTACGAAAAGCTTCTTGAGGATTCCCTCGGAGAAATTGCGACGCTGTCAACGCCGATCGTTCCGATTCGAAACGGGATTTCCGCCATGCCGTTAGTGGGGAATTTAACAGAAGAACGATTTGATTCCATTGTGACAACTTTGACAGACATATTAACCGCATCTAAAGATGATTACTTAATTATAGACTTATCAGGTTTGGCTGAGGTAAACGAACAGACCGCAGACCGGATTTTCAAATTGCATCATCTGCTTAATTTAATTGGCACAGAATTGATCATCACCGGTATCAAGCCTTCCCTTGCCATGAAAATGAATCAGCTTGATGCCAGCTTTACTTCATTAAAGACGTATTTAAATGTTAAGGACGCCGTCAACGTGCTTCCGCTCTTATAATCAAAAAATCCCGCCGAAACAGCGGGATTTTTTATGTCGTCATCGCACTTGGACGTTTTGTTTATTAACGGTTTTCAGACGTTTGTCATACAGCACCGTCGCTAGGATGCTGACGACAAGAAGCGCCATCAGGAACAAAAGCAGCACGCTCATGCCGTATTGATCAACCAGCACGCCTCCAAGGAGCGGCCCGATCATTCTGCCGCCCGTCGCCGCACTGTTGACGAACCCTTGGTAAAACCCTTCTTTCCCCTTAGGCGCAAGCTGATTGGCAATAGTAGGCACGGCAGGCCAGACAAGCATTTCTCCGATCGTTAAAATCACCATCGCGGTAAGGTACATCGGAAAGTGCTTGGCGCCAAGGAGCACGCCGAACGAGACGATAAAAATACAAAAGCCGATGACCATCTGCGTTTTTAACGCCCCGGACCATTTTTTCAGAACAGCACCTATAAGCGGCTGTCCGGCGACAATCAGTATTCCGTTTACGGTCCAGAGCACACTGTATAATGAAAGCGGCATACCGATGCTTTGAGTATGTGACGCAACGGTTGTGGACCACTGCGAATAGGCAATCCACCCGAGAACATACCCCCCGCTCAGTATAAGAAGCGCCGTAAATTTCGTTCTGCTGCTGACCGGCTCGTAGTCCAGTACAGAGACCTGGCCCGCATTTCCGGTTTTAATATTTCGAAACCCGAAAAATACGATAAGGAAAAACAGCACATACAGCAAAGCATTGGCTAAAAATACGTACGTAAACGAGTACGCCGCAACCATTCCGCCGAGTGCTGAACCGACCGCGACACCTGCATTCTGAGCTACATAAATCGCATTAAAAGCTCTCCGTCCGCCCTCTTTCCAGACCGCTCCCGCCATGGCGTAGCTGGCCGGAAACACGATGCCGGAACCGAACCCGACAATGACGAGCAGCCAAATATAAACGGGCCATTGGTGAAACAGAACGAGTCCGAGAAGACTTGCCAAGGTGATGATAATACCCAGCATAATGGATTTGAATCCGCCGATTTTATCAAACAAAAATCCGCCGCATAAATTCCCCGCCACACTGGCTCCGGAATTCAGCATCAGAACAACCCCCGCGACAGTCAGCGATTTCCCTAAATGATTATGAATATAGATCGTATTCAGCGGCCACAAAAAAGATGCGCCCGTCACATTGATAAACATTCCGATAATTAATATCTTCAAAGCGCGCGGCATACCGATCCCCCTTTCTCTATAAAAAAACCCATGAAAAAACGGAAACCGCAAGCTGCAGCTCCGTATCGATCACGTTATCATAGCAGATTCATTTTATCGCCGCGGACGCCTTTTTACAACATCAGAATCTGAAAAAAATAATGCCGGAATGTTGAAAAAATTACAAATGATCGGCTTCACAAACATAAACGGGATTCATGCTCTTTTTCTCAGCAGCCAAAACGGAATATACAGAATGAAAAAGCTCAGCATCACCGCAGCTTCCATTGAAAGAAGATACCACGGCCAAGGGCCGAGAACATTCAGAAGCGAAGCGGTCTTCGGTTTTTTCATTAAATAGAGGTAGTTTGCATTCAGCACATGGTCAATCAAAAAGACACACGCCCCGTACAGATTTACGGTCAGCAATGACACCCAGAGCGCGCGCACCGACGGCCTGTACTTTTGGGCACCGGCCATAAACAGACAGGCTAGAAACACACAGCCGTGCGAGATGAAAAATACGATGTACCGAAAATGAGGGAAAGAATACGCCCCTAAATCAGGTGTGGCCATCGCTTGTATGGCGCTGCCCAAGCCGGCAAAATAGAGAAAGGCGAACAGCTTTTTGCTTTTTGTCATGACCATCAGCATCGCCAAATAGACGGAAAGGTCGCTCAGCTGCAGCGGCAGAGATGTTTTCAGCGACCAGGCATGATGCCATAGCAGCCATATATGATAGCTGATCTGCGACACGGCTAGAAGAATGAACAGCACATATCGGAAAACGCGATTCGGCCGGCCGTGATGGAGCGTTTTCCGGAATACGATCACGCCCGCCCCCAGCAATCCGATGATCAAAAGCGTGAAAATGTGCTCCATGGAAAAAAGATGAAAAGCCCCTGTTTCAGATTTCAATTGAAAATACTTCTGCATAAGGCTCCCCCGCGCGAAAAAATGACGTATGTCTATTCTTTTAAAAATCGCTTTTTTCTATTCATGCAGAAAAAAGCCCCGCACAGCGGGGCTCCTCAACCTGTTTTACAATGCGGACCGAATGACCTTTTTATAATAAAGCACCGACAGCATGCCGAAAATGGAGTACAGCAGCGTATACAGCGCCATGACGATAATCATCGGCGTCCATACTTCCGTTCCGAATAAAAACCACCCTGACTGAACGGCAAAATAGCTGTGGAACAGCCCGAGAACGAGCGGAATGCCGAAATGATACGCCTGCTTCCGACGGATGCCTTTCAGCAGATCTCCCGTTGTGAAGCCGAGCTTCCGCAATATCGTGTAATCAGCCTTCTCATCCTCACACTCACCCATTTGTTTAAAATAAAGGATACAGCCCGAAGTGATCAGAAAGGTTAAGCCTAAAAATCCGACAATAAACATGATCAGCCCCATATTTTTCTTTTGGGTGTCAGCCGTTTCAAACTGTGAAAGGGCGCCGTCTGAATAATGCTGCGCCTGAAACAAGTCATCAGCTTTTTGGATGTCCTCTTCATGTTTGAGTGTAATGCCGAAAAACCGATTTGATTTTCCCTGAATGGACGGGTCGATATCTTTCTCGATCCTGTCAAATACGTGCTGCGTGACGATAACGGTCGGCAGCCCTCCGCTTGTAAATGTATATGACAGGAGGAAGTCGTTCTTCAAGCCCTTATACGCCAGCGGTATTTTATCCGTTTTGCCGTTTATATCAATGGAACCCGACATTTTCAAGTCGAGAAATCTTTTCATCATATCATTATATCCGGTAAACACGGCTTCTCCGTCAGAAAGCTCCGTCCCTTCTGCGTCTTTCTCGCTTATAATCGGCAGCGCCAAGCTGGACGGGTCTTGTTTGAAGCTTTTCATATCGCCGTTTACGATATTCTTCATATTGACACCGGCTTGAATGGTCTTGATTGTTTTTACTTTGTGTTCAATTCCGTTTTTCTTCAATAAAGCGGTAAATGAGTCAGTCTCCTTTTGGTTATCAAACGCAAAGTCCGCGGCTGTATTTTGCTCAGCCGATTTTTCCGCGGAGTAGTACGAGATATAGCTTAAAGACAGTAAACCGATTGCCAGCGCCGAAAGAGTCGTAATAATAGTCAGCAGCACGGCGTTTGACTTCATCCGGAACATGATGGATGACAAAGACAGCACTTCACTGACATTCAGATACCCGCCTTTTGATTTCCGGATGAGATTTGCCAGAAAGCTGACCGAACCTTTATAAAACAGATAGGTTCCGATAATGACCGAGCCGAGAATAAACACCATTGCCGAAAACAGTTCATTCATGGTTGTAAAACTGCCTCCGAATAAATCTGCGGACACGGCATAGCCGGCGATAATGGCCGCGATACCGATGACGCCGATTGTCATCTGCACCCAAGAGAGCCGTCTTATATTGCTTTCTGACGATGACGCGGTTTTAAATAAAGACAAAATGCTTTGCCGTTTAATAAATAAGTAATTCATCATCATAATCAGCACATAAATTGCCCCGAACACAATTAACGTCTGAACGAGCGCCTTGCTTGAAAAAAACAGTGAGACAGAAGCTTTTACACCGACTGTATGAAACAGCATCATCATACATAATTTCGAGAGAGAAAAGCCGGCAAAAATACCGATCCATATCGATCCGAAATACAAAATGAAGTTTTCTGTGCTGAGTATGCGGAAAATGTGCATTTTCGTCATGCCGATTAATCGGAATAAGCCGATTTCCCGGCCGCGGCGTTTGATAAAAATGGTGTTGGCGTATAAAAGAAATACCGACACGATCGCCACAAGCAGTATGGAGGCGGCCCGGATTGCCGCCGCTCCTTTTATGGAGCTTTTCATTTCATCAAGCGCCGGATCGTATTGCATCGTGACAAACGCGAAATAAAGGGCGGCGCTGAACACCAGCGCAAAAACGTAAAGGTAATAGTTTTTCATATTCTTTTTCAGATTCTGGAAGATCAAATGATAAATGCTCATGCCTGAATCCCGCCCAATACACCTTGCGTTTTCATAATATCCTGAAAAAAGTCCGGTCTGTCCTGGCCGCCTTTATTCAGCTGTGTATACACGCGGCCGTCTTTAATGAAAACCACACGGCCGGAATAGCTGGCGGCAACCGGATCATGCGTCACCATCACAATGGTAGCGCGGCGTTTTTGATTCAGGCGGCTGAGTTTATTCAGCAAGTCGGAGGCGGCTTTAGAATCAAGCGCTCCCGTCGGCTCATCAGCAAAAATAATGCCCGGCTCGTGAATAACAGCTCTCGCGGCAGACGTCCGCTGTTTTTGTCCGCCGGAAATTTCACTCGGATACTTATCTCTCAACTCATAGATGCCAAGCTCCTCTGCCGTCTCGGCAAATCGCCGGTCCGCCTCTTTTTTAGGCATTTTCGTAATGGATAACGGCAGGAGTATGTTTTCTTTCACGGTCAGCGTATCCAATAAATTATAATCCTGAAAGATAAAACCGAGGTGCCGTTTTCTGAATTCGGCAAGCTGTTTTTCTTTCATGGATGTGATCTCCGTCTCATTCAGTCTGATCGTGCCCGCGCTCACTTTATCAATAGAAGAAAGCACATTCAAAAGAGTGGTTTTCCCTGATCCTGACGGACCCATAATGCTGACGAATTCCCCTTTTCGGATCTGAAGATCAATTCCTTTCAGCACCTCCTGCTTATTCAGCTTATTTCCGTAGTTTTTTCGAATATTGCCTGCTTCTAAAATCATCTCGTTACGATTCTCCTTTTACATTGGTTATCTTCATTTTAAAAACAAAAGCCGTTTTTTTCGTTTGATTAAGCGAACAAAAGAGAAAAGCATGTGACACTTTTGTCACACGCTGAACATGCTGACGGCGTCGTTTTGTTTCGGAAATACCAAGGTGAAAACCGTGCCTTGTTTTGGCTCTGATCGCACGCTGATCTGGATGTGAAGCGGAGCCGCGGCTTTTTGAGCCAAATACAGGCCCATTCCCGTTGACGCGTGATCACGGCTCATCCGCGTGGAGGTAAACCCCTTTTCAAAAATGCGCGGAAGATCTTTAGGCTTGATGCCGATGCCGCGGTCTTTGATATCCACATGCACCCGGCCGTTTAGTTCATAGCTTTTTACGGTTATATCATCCGCTTCACTGTATTTGACGGCATTGCTTAACAGCTGTCTGATAATGAAGGAAAGCCATTTTCCGTCACTGAGAACGTCCGGTGCCTCAAGCTGAATGTCAAATCCGATTCCTTTTTGTATACACCATGATTGCAGATTTTTAATTTCTTTGAAAACGAGCGGGCGGAGCTGAATGCGCTGGAACGATAAATCATTTTCGATAAAGGACAATCGTTTCTGATGAAGCTGCTGGTCGAGGAGATGATGAATCCGCAGCCATTCATAATGCAAAGGGGCTTTCAGCGGCTGTTCATCAAGGCGCTCGATCATGAGATGCATCGCTGTCAGCGGTGTTTTGACTTCGTGAATCCACGACATCAGCTCATCCTTCTCATGCTCTGATGCCGCCTGCATATGAAGTGAGCTACTTCTTAATAGCTCTGTTTGTTCTTCAATGCTTTCTTCAATGATCGACTCAAACGGACTGTCGGGCGTTTTAAGACCGGAAATATCTAAATCAGCGTCCCAATCTTTTAAGCTTTTATAAAAAGCGGTCTCTTTCCGATAGCGGAACAAGAGAAAAACAAGAAACACAAGAAGCGACAGGTAAACAAAATACAGCACTGAAAGAAACGGAATAGACGGATCAATATATGCCGCAAAAAGGAGCACAGCCTGCTGAAAAAGAAACATCGCGATCCAGCTTTTTCTTTCGAGCAGAAATGATTTAATCATAAAGACCGTCTTCTTCCTTTGCGATGTATCCCTGCCCCACCTTGGTTTCAATCATTTTCCCGATGCCTAAATGATCGAGCTTTTTCCGCAGCCGGTTGACATTCACCGTCAGCGTGTTATCGCTGACGAAACGTTCATCATTCCATAGGCTTCTGATGAGTTCTTCGCGGCTGACGATTTTATTTTTCTGCTCAGCCAGCAGTTTTAAAATCAGCATTTCGTTTTTGGTCAGTTCGACCGAACCGTTTTTATGGCTGACTGTGCCGGTTTCTGTGTCAATGACCGCCCCGCACCATCTTTTCATCAGCGCCGGTTCTGTGCCGTATTGGTGCACGCGGCGGAATACCGCCTGGATTTTCGCGATTAACACATCAAAGTGAAAAGGCTTCTGAATAAAATCATCTGCCCCAAGCTGCATCGACATGACCATATCCGCGGGATGGTCGCGCGAGGACAAAAACAGAATCGGTACGTTTGATTGAGAACGTATCATTCTGCACCAGTGAAAGCCGTCAAATTTCGGCAGCTGTACATCAATGATCACCAAATCAGGCTTGATTGCTGCAAACTCCTGAATGACCCGGCTGAAATCCTTTATTCCATGCACCGCAAATGACCAGCCTGTTAATCTTTCTTTCATCTCGTGAAACAAAGTGTTATCATCTTCTATTAACAAAATGTGAAACATGGTATCCGCCCTTTTCTGATTAATAGATGAAAAACCGGCTGTTGCGTCCAGCCGGTTTTTTCTCTTTACAATTCTCTTCTTAGTGCGGTAAGAACGTTGGTTTTTGTCGCTTTCCGTGCCGGATTCATACCCGAAATCACCGCGACCCCCGCACAAATGACAACTGCGATCACCACGAGGCTGAGCGGGATATAGGAGAAGGTATAATGAAGATCTTCAGCTCCGGTATTTCCCCCTACCGCTTTCAAGATAACCGGCACAGCCAGATTGACGGCAAAACTCACTCCGTAAGAAATGATAATACCAATGACAGAACCTAGTATCCCGATATAGGCGCTTTCCATCAGGAACATTCTGCGGATGATGGACGGGCTTGCGCCGATCGCTTTCATAATCCCGATTTCCTGCGTTCTTTCCGTAACCGCCATCGTCATCGTATTGAAAATACCGATGGCAGAAATGACGACGGCGATAAAGCCGACAAAGATCAGGCCGATTTTAAAGACGAGGAAAAACGTGTTGACGCCTTGCAGCTCGGTTGTGACGGACATGACTTGATAACCGTCATCACTCAAATCATTCGTTAACTGTTCAACATTGTCAAATTTGTCAGCGTAGACTTTTATGCTTTTTTCAGCATTTCCGCCTTTAAAATCTAAGAATTTCGAAAAATCCTTTTTGAATTGATCACTGATAAAAATATTTGTGTCCTCCATCCAATCTTGGGACGGTTTTTTTGTAATCCCGACAATTTTAAAGTCGTATGTTCTGGTTCCTTCCGTTTTTCCGCTATCATTGTTCGTTTTAGAAATGCTCAGCTGTATGGTTTTATTCAGCAGATCCTTCGTGTAGCCTTTTGGCTTTTTCACGTCCGAGACATCGTCTTGATGATCCTTTAAGTCCTTGTTGTAAGCCTCAGCTTCTTTTTTCGTCAATAGGTTTTTCGCGAAATCATAACCGACCACAATTTCATTTTCTGATTTGGCTACTCTTCCCTGATCAAGCTCCATATTGGCTTTTACTTCATCTTTCATGTTCGTTAACACGATCGTTGAACCTTCGTTTGTCCTGTTATCCAATGACGCTTTATTCGGTTCATATACTTCGGTTCTTTCAACGACAGACTTGACATTCTTATATTTTTCCAAGTCTGATTTCTTCACGGCTTTTCCGTTCTCTTGGCCGAGCACTCTTATTTCCGTTACGATCTGCTGGCTCATGGTTATGTCTGTTATCGTTTTTTGAATGCCGAATCCGACGGAGGCCAGCACAACCAAAAATGCACATGCCATCGTTGTTGCAAGCACAGTCATGAAAACACGCAGGCGGTTTTTCTTCATATTTCTTCTGATAAAGTGAACCTGATCCTTAAATCTCAACAGTAACGCCCCCTTTTAATACGCCGTCGTGCAGCTGGAATTTTGAATGTGCAATCGAAGCGACTTCATCGTCATGCGTGATGATGACAAAAGTAATCCCGCGCTCCCGGTTCAGCTGCTGAATTAATGAAAGCACCTCAAGCTCCGTTTCTGAATCAAGGCTTCCCGTCGGCTCATCTGCTAAAATGATCGACGGATTTAAAATCAGCGCTCTTGCGATACTGACACGCTGCTGCTGGCCGCCCGACAGCTCATTCGGATAATGATTCGCATGATTCTCAAGTCCGACCCGTTTCAGCATGTCTGCGACTTTCTGCTTCCGTTCAGACGGTTTAATCCCTTTGAGGGCAAGCGGCATTTCAACATTTTCATAGGTTGTCAGACTCGGAATGAGCTGGAAGCTTTGAAAAATAAAGCCGAAATGCCCGAGGCGGAACTGAGCCCACTCCTTTTCACTGAAGCCCGTCACATCAGTGCCGTTAATGACGATACGCCCCTTCGTCGGCGCTATGTAGCCGGAAATTAAATTCAGAAGCGTCGATTTTCCGGAACCGCTTCGCCCGACGATACAGGCGATCTCCCCTTTTTCAACCGTCAAAGAGACGTCCTTCAGCACCGGTACCTGACTCTCTCTGCCTTTCCTGCCGATTTTAAATGAATGATCGATATGCTGCACCTCTATCACGTAAACCACTCCCCTTTATATTTGTTTCGTTTTTTTATAGATGAAGTAATAACTGATGAAAAACCCGATAACCGCGCCGATCAGCATGCCGAATATGTAACCGGTATATGAACCGTTACCGTTATAAGCATATCCGCATATACCCGCACTTCCCAGCATACTAAGCGCCATGACCAGCACTTGGATCATGCGTTCTGTATGTTTGTTCAAGATAAAATGTCCGCTTCGCTCACTCGGCATTTTCAGGAAATTCACATAGCCGAAAAGATAGAAACAAAATCCCATTAACGCAGATATAAGCAAGGCATGTTTCGTGTAATACATCCATGGTGTATGGATGTAAGCGGCAGGCATGAAATAGATCAGAAATCCGCTCCAAGGAAAATGAATATTCTGTACAGCCTGGCTGCCAAAAAGGAACTCAGCGTTTAACAGGTAAATGATCAAGACAACGATCGGAAAAACGGAGACCATGAACGCTGTGATCAGCTGTGCTGCTAAATTGCCTGTTATCGTGCCGGCGGCTGTCACTAATGCATAAATCATCAAGCTGATGACCAGCATCCCGGCGCTGAATGAGTGAAAATGATGTACAGCGTCAGGTTTAAGCGCAAGAAACAATATGTCAGATAATCCGTAAGAAACAAGCTGCGAGCCGGCTAACACGGCTGCTCCCAACAAAAACTTAGTATGGAATATCCGGCTTCTCGAATACGGCAGACTCAATGTAAACATGTTTTCAGCCCGTCCCGCTCTTGTCAGAAAAAGCCCCATCATAACCGGAGGAATGAAGTGCAGCCCAATCAAATTCTGATTGCTGTAATTCATGCTGAATGTACAAACTGAACCTGAATATTGATGAAGCGCACCCAAACAATCCTTATAGTGAAAATACTCATTTATAATTGCCAAAGGGCCTAATATAGATAAGAACCCCGCTGTAAGAAGCAGCAGTGTCTGCCGCTGCTTCCATTCTTTATAAAGCAAACCGTTAATCGGCACCTTGCCTTCCCCCAAACTACACATTTTCATACAAACTTACATAAGCTTTGTTTTTCTGTAAACCGTAAAATAAGTGATAAAAAACCCGATCACAGCGCCGAAGATCATGCCGGCTAAATAGCCGAACATCGTGTTTGTGACTCCATACCCGAATAATCCAAACCCCATAACGGCAAACACAATCACCAGAATCTGCACCGGGCGGTCCAATTTTCTCCATAGAAAGAATCTGCCGTTCCGTTCATTCGGATGTTTCAGAAAGCTGACATAACCGATCAGATAAAAGACGAGGCTCATCACTGCCGGAATTATTAAGACTAAATCTCTTTCTCTGATCCAGTCGTTAAACACATATCCAACAGGAGTTATAAATACAAAAAGACGAGATTCGATATAGCTGCTGATGAAAGAGAATTGATTTCCCACACTAATATCGAAAACAACCTCCAGATTCGCGGCCGGCAGACCGATGAGTAAAAAGGGCAGAACTGTTACTGTAAACGCAGTTAACAGCTGGGCGAATATATGTCCCGTTAATGCGCCGGCTGCCATTAACAGGGCGTAAGCCATAAAACTGATGACAATCATTCCGATTGAAAAATGATCAAAATCGTACGTATGGCTCGGTTTCAGCAAAGATATGAGCAATGACGCCGCTCCGTAGCCTATCGCCTGAGAAACAACAATGACTGCTGCGCCAAGCCAGAATTTAGTCTGAAAGATTTGGCCTCTGCTGTAAGGCATGCTTAACAAGGCATCCATCGTTCCTTTGGTCCGTTCCAAGCCCATTAAGCAGACAGCAATAACGACACTCACAACCCAGCTGAAAGAAAGAAGCGACCCATTCGTATAACTCACGGTAAATTCACAATATTGCGGATCCAGATACTTCAAACGTCCTTGGTATGATAAATAGTAGTAATAAACCATAAAAGGGTTTGCCGCTATTAATAAAATACCGCTCAACAAAAACAGCCACTGATTTTTCTTCCATTCTGTGTACAATAATCCCCGCGGTATCATTCCGGTTCTCCTCTCTTACACATGCTTTGCTTTTTTATAAATTACAAAATAACTGACTAAAAATCCGACCGCTCCCCCGACAATCATCCCGGCCACATATCCTGTCATTGACTGTCCCGTCGAGTACCCCGCGAGACCAAAACCGAGAACGCCGATCATGATGACCACAATCTGAACAGGGCGGTCAAGCTGTCTCCAGAGGAAAAAACGGCCGTTCCGTTCCACCGGCTGTCTGACATAGCAAAAGTACCCGATGGCATAAAATACAATGCTCATCACTGCCGGGATGAGTAATATATACTTGCTGGCAGATACCCAATCCGTATTAACATACATGATCGGAATCAGATATTGAAACGAATCGTTTAGGTAAGCATTGACTGACGGCATCAGCTCATACATGCCGACCCCGAAAATGACTTCCGCATTTGACAGCGGCAACGTAATAATCAGGTAAGGCGCTATCGACACAGTAAACGCCGTTAACAGCTGGGCGAACGTATTGCCCGTTAAGCAGCCTGCACTCGCGACTAATGCAAAAGCCAAAATACTCACAATGATCTCACCGACGCTGTAATGATGGAAGAAATATACGCGCTCAGGCTTTAACAGAAGAATGAGCAGCTCAGCCAGCCCGTAGCCGATGATTTGGAATCCGGCAATGACCGCCGCTCCGAGCCAAAATTTGGTGTGAAACACCTGAGCGCGGGAATAAGGCAGACTGAAAAGTGCATCAATCGTTCCTTTCGTACGCTCCAGTCCGAATAAGCAAACCGCCAAGATCACACCGGGCGCCCAGTTCAAGTTCAGCATTCCGCTATCCAAAGAATTCACATAAAACTTACAATATGCTCCGTGGGTATCCAGACAGCCTTGGTAGACCAGATAGGTATTTAATACTTCAAACGGATTAACTGACGCTAAAAAAATGCCGACCATCACGAAAACAGTTCGATTCTGCATCCATTCTCTGTACAGCAATCCCCTGTCTACCATCTCCGGTTCCCCCCAAACTTCGCGATGAAGACTTCTTCTAAATTCACAGGAAGTTCGTTCCATACTTTCGGCCGCAGCTTTTGCAGAAATTCCTTTTTCTTCTCATCGTTTTTCGGAATCAGCACTGTATAAAATACACCGGCATGGTCGAGAATCGGTATGTTTTGTTCTCTGATCATCAAGTTGACATCCTCTTCAAACGCCATTTGGATTTTCATGTATTCTTCCTTCATATCATCCAAATCCATCACATTCGTCAGCTGGTTTCCTTCCAAAAATCCGATCCGGTTGCACATTCGCTCAATATCTTCTAAACGATGTGAGGTAATCAGGATGCTCGTTTCCCGTTCAGCCACTTCGTCCACCATAAGCTGAAGCACGTCGTGACGCGTTACGGCGTCAATGCCGTCCGTCGGTTCATCCAAAAGAATCAGTGCCGGCCGTGACGCAAAGGCAAGGACGAGCGCGAGCTGTTTTTTCAGCCCTGTTGATAGTTCACGGTATTTCTTCGTTTCCGGAATATTGTACCTGTTCATCAGTTCATTGGCGTAAGTCACATCAAAATTCGGATAGATTCTGCTTACAATCGCAACAAGCTGTTTATATGTATATTTGTCATAAAAAGGATTTTCAACAGGCATATAAATGATATTCTGTTTTACTTTTGGGTGCCGCTTTATTTCCACCTGATTAAATAAAACCGTCCCTTGGTCCGGCAGGAGAATCTGCTGAATGAGCCGGAGCAGCGTTGTTTTCCCTGATCCGTTTCGGCCAAGCAGCCCGAAAATTTCTCCTTTTCCGATAGTGAGTGAAATATCTCTGAGCACTTCTTTACCGTCAATTGTTTTTGAGAGATTGCGCAATTCAATCATGATCCGTGCCTCCTTTCACATCAGCGCTGATTTCCTTTATCCATTCCTGCAGCTTCTCCAGCTCAACTCCCGCGTAATGGGCATCGATGATGAGCTGTTTCAATTGCTCTTTTATCATCGTCATCTTCCCTTCAACCAATGTCTTTTTTGCATTCTCCGATATATACGTTCCTCTTCCTCTCAGCGTTTCAATGACGCCATCGCGTTCAAGCTCCTTGTACGCTTTGCTGACGGTATTCGGATTGGCGATAATGATCGTTGCCAATTCTCTGACAGAAGGAAGTTTATCCCCCGGCTTCATGATCCCTTTCAAACAAAGCTCTTTCAATTGCTGTATGATTTGCTCATAAATCGGAGTTGAGCTTCTCGGGTCGATTTGAATCATTTACTTCCCTTCTTTCTTTTACGAGCTGCTCGATTTCTTTAAATGTTCTGCCACTGAAAACCGATGACGACAAGAATGACAAACAGACTGCTGGCCAAAACCGAAGCGGCGATAATAAGGGGCACATCTTGTTTTACGGATCTTTTGTTTTTCATGAAAGCTCTCCTTTCCTTTGCTCAGCATTTATATGTCGTTTTTATTTTTTTGAGTGTTTGCGGTGTATTACATCAAGTAGTACACGTAATACAATAAACACACTCCGCCTTATTGTCAATTCTTTTTTGAAAAGAAATACAAAAAAACCCGCCGGGATTCCGGCAGGTTTTTTTGCACCATCTAAGACAGCGCGGTCAGTAATCGAAATTACGCTGCAAAATCATATTGTTTTGCAAAGTCTGCAGCTGCAGCCTCATTCGGTAAAGCTGTTCTCTCTGCTGATCATTCGCAGATAATGACAGCTTGTTTAATTCATTCACCGCGTTTTCAAGCATCATTTGCGCTTCACTGTACTCATTATCATTATAATGCTCTTGTTTTGAAGCGGTTATAAATTGCTCATTCGCAAATTCATACGCCTGTTCGCTTCTTTGGAGATGTTCATCTACTGATTGTCTTGTTGCCAACGAAACCCCTCCTCAGTGAATGGAAATCAAATTTAGTTTGAGCGGACGAAAAATGAATAACACCCGAAGGTTGCAGGAAAGGGAACCAAATTTTCCGTATGTCAGCTAAAGGAATGAGAATTCTGTCTGCAGTCATAATAAGCAAAAGAAAGCCGCATCTGTTTTCACATTGTGAACCCCCATCATTCATGCTACAATTTTAGGATGCATCTGATGTGAGGGAGGCTTTTTGAACATTGAACGAGAATAACCCTTTTCCTTATTCAAATACGGAAAAACGGTACCATACATTAAATTATCATCTGCGGGAGCATTTCGGACATAAAGTGTTTAAAGTCGCGCTTGACGGCGGTTTTGACTGTCCGAATCGGGACGGCACGGTCGCACACGGCGGCTGCACGTTCTGCAGCGCGGCGGGCTCCGGCGATTTTGCCGGCAATCGGGCCGATGACTTACTCACGCAATTTCACGATATCAAAAACCGCATGCACGAAAAGTGGAAAGACGGCAAATATATCGCCTATTTTCAAGCGTTCACGAATACGCATGCTCCGGTAGAGGAGCTGCGTGAGAAATTTGAATCCGTACTCAAGCTTGACGGCGTTGTCGGCATGTCTATCGCAACCCGTCCGGACTGCCTGCCCGATGATGTGGTGGAATATTTAGCCGAACTGAATGAGCGGACATATTTGTGGGTTGAGCTCGGGCTGCAGACCGTACATGAGCGGACCGCCCTTCTGATCAACCGCGCCCATGATTTTGACTGCTATGTTGAGGGCGTCAATAAGCTGAGAAAACACGGCATCCGCGTTTGTTCCCATATCATTAACGGGCTTCCGCTCGAAGACAGGGACATGATGATGGAAACGGCCAAAGCGGTTGCCGATTTGGATGTTCAAGGCATCAAAATTCACCTGCTTCATTTATTAAAAGGCACACCGATGGTGAAGCAGTATGAAAAAGGAAAGCTTGAATTCCTTTCTCAGGAAGAATATGTCCAGCTTGTATGTGATCAGCTCGAAATCATTCCCCCGGAAATGATCGTTCACCGCATTACGGGAGACGGGCCGATCGAATTAATGGTCGGGCCGATGTGGAGCGTCAACAAGTGGGAAGTACTGGGCGCCATTCAAAAAGAGCTGGAAGCACGCGGAAGCTATCAAGGAAAGCATTTCAGGAAAATCGGGGAGGAGACTGCCCTATGACCTTGATGCATATCCTCCCTTTCAGTAAAGAATTGCTGAAGTCAGCCGCTCAAGAAGGAGATATCACGGTTGACGCGACGATGGGCAACGGACATGATACATATTTTCTGGCAGGCCTTGTCGGTGAGACAGGACATGTTCATGCCTTCGATATTCAAGCGGACGCACTCGCCAAAACGAAGGAGCGGCTCGGTGCCGCCTTCAGCCCGCGCGTCACGCTTCACCATAAGAGCCATGATCAAATCAAGGCCTCTCTGCCCAAGGAAGCGCACGGGCATGTGGCTTGTGCGGTGTTTAATCTCGGCTATCTGCCCGGCGGCGATAAAAGCATTACGACAAACGGCCGCTCAACCATTTCTGCCATCGAACAGCTCCTTGAACTGCTGAAGGAAAACGGACTGATCGTTCTCGTTGTGTACCACGGTCATCCTGAAGGCAAGACGGAAAAGAATGCGCTTCTAAAGTATTGCGAAAACCTAGATCAGGAAAAGGTGCGCGTGCTGAGCTACGGCTTTCTCAATCAGCGAAACGATCCGCCGTTTATTATAGCGATTGAAAAGAAATCTGCCGCCAAATAAAGAATCGGCCTGTCATAAGCGGGCCGATTCTTTTTGTGAATGGTGTTTACATTTTTTCGAAAGTCCCTTACCATGAATAATGGAAAAAAGTACATGTTAAATGTAACATCCGGGAGGAGCAGCAGTTTGAATATTCTTCGCATCATATTTTCCAGTGTTCCCTATGTCATGTTCGTCATCATCTTATCAAGACATTTAGGATTTGAGTTCGCAAAAACCTATTATTGGTGGTTTGCCGCATTTTTCGTCATCGGGCTGATCGGCAAATTTGCAATGCACCTTGCGGCAAAAAAGAAACCATTAAAAAAAGAGACAGCGTAAATCGCATGTCTCTTTTTATTTACTGCTTTTGCAGCACGTTACGTGTATACGCGGGATTGTTTGTAAATACCCCATCTACTTTTTGTTTCAGCATAATCGGCGTCAGCGCCCGCTCATCTTCCTTATCAAAAAAGACGTGAACCTTCATCTTATTGTGGTGGATACGTTTGACGGCGGCTTCATTTGTTAATTTAGCATTAAGACCGACTGTATCAGCATATGTTCTGATGGCTTGCAGCTGCTTATCATTTATGTTCTCAGCCTCTTTATCTTTTAATAACTGAACAAGAGGAACGTTTTTATTCATAGATCGAACTTTCTTTAAGCTCTTCTCGCTAAAGGATTCAATGACCGCTTTATGACTGGAAATCAGCTTATATTTTTGTAATATGTCAATCAGCTTCTTTTCCATCACCAGGCTGCCGTTGCTTTCTCTTGTCTCTATATAGTAATTGGCAGTTTGTCCGAATTTCTCTATGATTTCTTCAATCGTTAAAATCTTTTCTCCTTTTCCCGCATTCAGTTTTTTAATTTGAGCCAGAGACAGATCATCTGTCATCCCTTTACCATCAGTTGTCCGATCGACCGTTTTATCATGAATTGCAATCAGATGGCCGTCCTTTGTCTCCCTTAAGTCTATCTCAATATAGTCTGCTTTGTCTTTAATGGCACGTGCATAGGATAAAGCAGTATGTTCCGGTCCAATCGCAGAAGAGCCCCTGTGAGCTATTAATACGGGATGATAGCCGGCGGAAGCATGTATGACGGAGCAGCCGCCCGTCATGGAAATTAATCCCATGATGACTAAATACTTTAATTTTTTCATAAAATTAAAGTATCATATTATGCCTGCGTAAACAATGTTTCATTCTTCACATAAGAATAAAAAAACCGCACCTTCATGAGAAAGGCGCAGTTCACCCATTACGAACTTTTCGTCCAAGCCATCTTCTGAAATTTGCGGTAGGCTCTTCCGTTGATATAAAAGAAAAATGACGTTTTTCCGCTTGCTCTGATCAGCTTTCGCGCGAGGCGGCCCATTTCTTTTTGGCTGGCGACTTTGTCATCGGATAAATAGACGCCGAGCAGCCCCCTGTTAATCAGCCGGTGGAAGTTTTCATGCGGAATGCCATGCAGATGTTCATCCGCTTTTTCAATAAAATGCTTCAGTCTCTGCATCATTTCTTCATGAGACTGATAATACGTGCAGAAATTCAAATCGCCTTCAAGCAGATCCTCTTCCTGGTCAATTAAATAATCGAGCAGAATGTGCAAGCCTTGTATGTATGGAAAATAACTGCTGCGGATTTTCTCAGCGGTATGTTCGTTAAAATCAGGCTGGAATGAATAAGCAACGAGACAGAAAATGCCTAACGTCGATCCGGCGCAGGCCGAGAACTCAAACCATTCCATTTCCGGAAGCTTTGACTGATACTGCTCAAACCAGGCTTTAAGCCTCGGAACGCGTTCATGTTCTACGACATGCTTATGAACCTGAAGATCGCAATAATAATCGCACAGCTCAAGCAGATACGGTTTAATAAGGCTGTAATGTTCTATTGACCCAAGCACCCGCTGGCATGTTTTGACCAGCTCATGAAGATAACCGCCGTCATCCTGCTCCTCTCTGTACTGATAGTACGGCTGCACCTCTGCACCGACCGTCAGCGCGTCACGCATGGAAAGGTGAAGCATGCGGAAATCCTCCGGGTCAAGCGATGTGCTGCGGTCGCACAGATTGTCCAGATAATCACTGATCGTCTGATACGCGATGATAAATTGCACGCACTTCTCTTTTTGCTCTCCCGACAGCAGTGCTAAAATGCCGCCGCCTTCACAATGAAACGATTTATCACGGATACTTGCGGCCGCCTGCTGCCGCAGCTCGTTATTTTTAATGGAATCTGATTTTTCCCGCCACATATTCAATTCCTGATGAACGAGCGGAAAAATTTCCCGATACACTTTTGCCATAAGGTTAAAAGGATGTTCCGGTACTGTCAACATATGCACCCCCAGCGAATTCAAATATACTGATCTGTAAAGGCTTTCGCCGCCTTAAACACAGCTTCTCTTTCCGGTTCATTAAAAATTTCATGATAAAGCCCTTCCCACTCCCGGTAAGACTTATTATGGGAATCCACACCAGAAAACCATTTGCGGACTTTCATTTTATCGACGATTTTGTCATCACCGCCCTGCATCAGCAAAAGCGGCACCTTTAAAAACGCATCAGTCGGCGCCATAGCAGCATCAATCGTTTTTATAAGCTCTCTGTACCATCTTACAGATACTTTCGTGACATATAAAGAATCGTTTTGATCCGCTTCAATCATATCCGCATTCCTCGTCGCCATATCAGGCGATAAACCGGAGTCCACTCTGATGGACGGAACGAGGACATTCAGCCCTTTAGACGCAAAATCAAGCACTTTATTGACTTTTATTTGCAGCCCGAGACAAGGTGATGATAAAATGAGTGCCGTAATGCGGGGATTTCTCTGCTGCTTAAACCATTCTATCGCAATCAGTCCGCCCATGCTGTGGCCCAAAAGGAAAACGGGTGCTTCAAGCGTTCTCGCTTGATCAATCCATATATCTACTTCATCAATGTATTCTTGGAAAGAGCGAATATGCCCTCTGGCGCGGGTGGATGTTCCCTGACCCGGCAAATCGCCCATCACCACGTTATATCCGGAAGATCTCCACATTTCAACGAGCCATTTATAACGCCCGTGATATTCGCTTGCCCCGTGGATGATGACAATGGTACCGACGGGCCTGTCTGCTTTCCAAGTCCACATGCAGTTCACCTCTTACATAAATTTAGAGAAAGAAGGATGAGACATGATAATCTACCCTTATAAACAATTTACGCCGGATATACATCCTGATGCGTTTATTGCGGATAACGCCGTCATTACGGGTGACGTCGTGATCGGAGAACAATCAAGCATTTGGTTCTCAGCTGTCATCCGCGGGGATGTTGCGCCGACAAGGATCGGAAAAAGAGTCAGCATACAAGACTTGAGCTGTCTGCATCAAAGTCCCGGGCGCCCGCTTCTTATTGAAGATGACGTCACGATCGGCCATCAGGTTACACTGCACAGCGCAGTCATCAGAAAGAATGCTTTAATCGGTATGGGCTCCGTCATTCTGGACGGGGCGGAAATCGGAGAAGGCGCGTTTATCGGCGCCGGAAGTCTCGTTCCTCCGGGCAAAACCATTCCTCCCGGCTGTCTTGCGTTCGGCCGGCCCGCAAAGGTCATCCGCCGGCTGACAGAAGAAGACATACGGGACATGGAAAGAATCAGATCGGAATATGTTGAAAAAGGCCGATACTATAAAACACTGCAAGAGAAATAAAAAAGATCAGCTTTGTTTTACTACTGTACCATTTTTCAAAATATTATTTAAGTAATAACCATTTGCGTTCCCCTGATTGTCAGGAAACAGTAGCAAAATGTTCAGGAATTTGTTTTATTCTTCCCCCTTTTACCCGATCCTATGAAAAAAGAGCCCATTTCAGCGGGCTCTTTTTTTACGCTTTTTCAGCGAATGTCTGTCCGTTTTCCAGGTTTATGTGTTTTCTTTTGTGGAAGCCTTTCCCGTAATAGGCTGCTAATAAAATGCCGAACCAGACAGGGCCGATGATGACAGCCACCCTGGTTTCTGCATCAAAAGCCATCAGTACAACAACAAATGCGAGAAAAGCCAGTGAGATGTATGAGGAAAAAGGGTATAAAGGCATTTTATATTTTAGTTTTTTCCGTTCTTCCGGCTGTAAACTTTTACGGTATTTCATTTGGGAAAGCAAAATAATCGCCCATGTCCAAATTGCTCCGAACGTCGCAATGCTTGTCACCCACGTAAACACTTTCGCCGGCACCACGTAGTTCAGCAGAACGCCGATGCATAACGCCCCCGCTGAAACCAATACCGCTTTTCCCGGCACGCCGCCTTTTGTGACTGTGCCGTAGGCTTTCGGGGCTTCATTTTGCTCCGCGAGATTAAACAGCATGCGCCCCGTGCTGAAGATCCCGCTGTTGCAGGAAGAAAGAGCCGCCGTCAAAACGACAAAATTAATGATTCCGGCTGCTGCGGGAATTCCGATTTTTTCAAATGTCAAAACAAACGGACTTCCGCCTGAACCGATTTCCTGCCACGGATAAATTGACATAATGACAAATAAAGCTCCGACGTAAAAAATGAGAATACGCCAAAAAACCGTATCAATGGCCCGCGCCAATGATTTTTCCGGATTTTTGACCTCACCAGCTGTGACACCGATCAGCTCAATTCCGAGATATGCAAACATGACCATTTGCAGCGACAGCAGCACCCCTTTAATCCCATTCGGGAAAAAGCCGCCGTTGCTCCATAAATTGCTGATTCCAAGCGCGACGCCTCCGTTTCCGAGACCGAATACGATCATCACCAGACCGATCGCAATCATTGACAGAATAGCCAAGACTTTAATGAGCGCAAACCAGAATTCAAGTTCACCATACGCTTTGACTGCCAGAAAGTTAACAGCTGTCATAATGACGAGTGCACAAAGCGCCCAGATCCATGACGGCACATCAGGGAACCAGTAGCCCATATAAATGCCGACCGCGGTGATTTCCGCCATACAGGTAACGACCCATAAAAACCAATAATTCCAGCCTGTTAAAAAACCGGCCAGCGGCCCGAGATAATCTCTGGCATAGCGGCTGAATGAGCCGGCAACAGGCTTTTGAATCGCCATTTCCCCTAATGCCCGCATAATAAAAAACATAATCAGCCCGCTGCATGCGTAAGCGGCTAAAATCCCCGGTCCTGCAAGCTTTATGGCAGAAGCTGACCCGAGAAACAGTCCGACCCCTATCGCGGCGCCCAAAGACATAAGCGAGATATGCCTCTCTTCCAAACCGCGGTGAAGCGTTTTTCCTTTGTTTTGCATAACTCTCCCCCCTGATTTTGACAGAAAAGTAACAAACCGAGACGAAATAGCCAGAAAGCACTTTCCGGCATCTGCCCGATTAGTCCTATTATAACCTTTTTCTGAATATTGCGTAATACTTTACTGAAAACATAGCGGAATAGACGGTTTGCATAAAACAATAGAAAAAAGGCTTTCGATAACATCGAAAGCCTTTTGGATTAAACGAAAATGACTTCTTTCGGCTGATGATTCAGCTCTTCCGGCACCAGTCTTTTTTCGACATTGATGCTGTGCCAGATCATGAAGATCAGCACGGTCCAGATTTTGCGGCTGTTGTCCGCTCTGTCGGCGCAATGATCTTCCAGAAGCTGAAGGACATAATCCTTTTCAATATAAGCGTCTGTTTCACTTTCACGAATGATGTTGCGCACCCATTCGTTCATTTCATTTTTCAGCCAGTGGCGGATCGGCACAGGGAAACCGAGTTTTTTGCGGTTCAGCACATGATCAGGCACAACTCCTTCAGCGGCTTTACGCAGAAGGTATTTCGTCGTGCCGTTTTTCGTTTTCAGTTCATCCGGAATTTTAGATGCCACGTCAAACACGACTTTATCAAGGAACGGCACGCGCAGCTCCAATGAATTGGCCATCGTCATTTTGTCAGCCTTTAACAGGATATCGCCGCGCATCCAAGTGTGAATGTCAACATACTGCATTTTATTAATGTCGCTGTATGAACGGCTTTCCGTAAAGTACGGCTTCGTAACATCACGGTATGAAAGCTCTGGGTTGTAATGTTTGAGCAGCTGTTTTTTCACTGGCTCTTCAAAAATCTTCGCATTCCCGATATAACGGTCCTCAAGCGGTGTGCAGCCGCGGACTAAGAGGCTTTTTCCTCTCATTCCTTCCGGCATGACGGACGCCACATGAAGAAGCATTTTTTTCAGACCGGACGGAATGCGTTCAAACGGTTTAAGCGACAGCGGTTCGCGGTAAATATTGTACCCGCCGAACAGCTCGTCCGCGCCTTCCCCGGATAATGCAACCGTTACATGCTTTTTCGCTTCTTTCGCGACAAAATACAAAGGAATCGCCGCCGGATCTGCAAGCGGGTCATCAAAGTGCCAGACGATTTTCGGAAGCTCGTTCATATACTCCTCAGGAGAAATGACTTTGCTGATATTTTCAATCCCGAGCGCGGCAGCTGTTTCCTTCGCTACGTCAACCTCACTGAAGCCCTGCTGTTCAAAGCCGACAGAAAATGTTTTAAGGTTCGGGTGAAATTCTTTCGCAACTGAGACGATAAAAGAAGAGTCGATGCCGCCGGATAGAAACGAGCCGACAGGAACGTCACTTCTCATGTGGACTTTGACAGAGTCAAAGATTGCGTCTCTGACTTCTTTCACCAATTTATCTTCATCGGACTGAACAGGCTTAAAGTTCGCTTTGAAATACGTTTTAAACGCGATTTCGCCTTCCGGGCGGATCGTAAACTGGCTGCCCGGCTCGACTTTTTTCACTTCAGCGTCAAGCGTGCTCGGTTCAGGGACGAATTGGAAAGACATATATTGCTGTAAAGAAGCTTTATCGAGATCAATACCGTTTTGAGCGGCCATTAAACTTTTTCTTTCAGATGCAAAATACACTTTGTCCCCGATGGTTGTGTAATACAGCGGTTTAATGCCGAACGGGTCTCTCGCGCCGTACATGACACGGTCAGTTTTGTTCCAGATTAAAAACGCAAACATTCCGCGAAGCTTTGAAGCAGCTTCTTCTTTATAATGACGGTATGTCGCAAGGAGCACCTCTGTATCGGAATCTGTATTGAAAGTGTAGCCTTTCGCTTCAAGCTCTTCTCTCAATTCAATGTAGTTATAGATTTCGCCGTTAAAAATGATCCAATATTTCTCATCTTCATATGATAAAGGCTGTCCGCCGTTTTCTACGTCAATAATACTGAGCCGTCTGAAGCCGAATCCGACGTGCTCATCATGATAATACCCATCGCTGTCAGGACCGCGGTGAACGATCATTTGGTTCATTTGTTTGATTAGCTCTTCTTGATCTGCGGTTTGAGTTAATGGATGCTTATTAAAAACACCGACAAATCCACACATAGTATAGCCTCCATAAGTGTAATTTTCTAATTGAACCCCCTTTTTATAGACGCTTTGTTACGCCATTGGTTTCACGCTATGTAAAAAATAAGCATGGCAGCATCTGCAAAAAGGGAAAGCCGCTTAAATAAGCGGCTATAAAATTATTCTCCTAGTGCTTCTTTGCGAAGCGCATCCGCCTTGTCAGTACGCTCCCAAGGAAGATCCACATCGTGACGTCCGAAGTGGCCGTAAGCGGCAGTCTGTTTATAGATCGGACGGCGCAAATCAAGCATTTTAATAATGCCGGCAGGTCTCAGGTCGAAGTTATTCCGTACGACTTCGATCAGTTTCTCTTCAGAAGCTTTTCCTGTATCAAATGTATTGATGGAAATAGATACAGGCTGTGCCACGCCGATTGCGTATGCAAGCTGCACTTCACAAGAATCAGCAAGTCCTGCAGCCACGATGTTTTTTGCTACGTATCTCGCAGCGTAAGCCGCTGAACGGTCTACTTTCGTCGCATCCTTACCGGAGAATGCACCGCCGCCGTGGCGTGCATATCCGCCGTATGTGTCAACGATGATTTTACGGCCGGTAAGTCCCGCATCGCCTTGAGGACCGCCGATTACGAAACGTCCCGTAGGGTTGATGAAGTATTTTGTTTCGTCATCAATCAGTTCCTCAGGCACGACAGGGTTAATGACATGCTCTTTCAGATTGCGCTGAATCTGCTCAAGCGTAATTTCCGGATGGTGCTGAGTTGAGATGACGATCGCATCGATGCGGACCGGCTTATTGTTTTCATCATATTCAACGGTAACTTGCGTTTTTCCGTCAGGGCGAAGGTACGGAAGAATGTCTTCTTTGCGGACTTCGCTCAAACGGCGGGCCAATTTATGCGCCAAAGAGATCGGAAGCGGCATAAGCTCTTTCGTTTCGTTACACGCATAACCGAACATCAGACCTTGGTCACCCGCTCCGATAGCTTCGATTTCAGCATCGCTCATTGTGCCTTCACGCGCTTCAAGAGCCTGATCGACACCCATCGCGATATCCGCAGACTGTTCATCAATTGATGTTAAAACAGCGCAAGTCTCCGCATCAAATCCGTATTTTGCCCGTGTGTAGCCGATTTCTTTAATCGTTTCACGGACTGTTTTCGGAATGTCAACGTATGTTGAAGTTGTAATCTCTCCGCTTACCAGCACAAGGCCTGTCGTTACAGATGTTTCACAGGCTACGCGCGCGTTCGGGTCTTTTTTTAAAATCTCATCTAAGATGCTGTCAGAAATTTGGTCACAGATTTTATCCGGATGACCCTCAGTAACAGATTCAGATGTAAATAGTCGACGGTTTTTACTCATTCACTTTTCCTCCTGAAAAAAGATCTTTTTAAAGACCTTCTCATATGATACGGAACTCGCTCCCTCTTAATACAATGTCATACTATATCAGAGAATGTTAATTGGCATATTTTATGAAATAAAAAAACCTTTTCCACTCGAGGAAAGGGTTTGGTCTGTGTGCCTTTCACTCTTATCGCTCAAGGAAATATTAAACCTTGCATCAGGTTAGCACCTTGGTTTCCCACAGTGTATTCACCTGCTTTTTTACAGAGAAACCGGTTGCTGGGCTTCATCGGGCCTGTCCCTCCGCCAGCTCGGGATAAGAGTATCCGCTCAATGAAATATCTTATCGTAAAAGGGCGGAAAGTGTCAATATGAATTAAAGCGATTACGCGCCTTTATTTCAGGAAGCAATGGAAAAACACAAACAAAAAATAATAAACAGTATAGACTATTTTTATATATGTGTTATACTAATTCCACATTCAGCGAAATAAAAATAAACCGGCAAAGGAAGGGTTTTATGAAATTAGTTGCTTTAACTGCAGATCTTCAAGCATTACTCGCAAGTCCAAATGTGCATCATAATTTATCGGCGCCAAAACTTACCGAAAAAGTGATCACCCGAAATGAAGGCACACTGACATCTACGGGCGCCGTACGCGCCACTACCGGTGCATATACGGGACGATCACCTAAAGATAAATTTATTGTTCGTGAAAAAAGCACAGAAAATCAAATTGATTGGGGCGCGGTGAACCAGCCCATTTCTGAAGAGGCGTTTGAAAAGCTGTACGCCAAAGTCGTCAGCTACTTAAAACAGAGAGATGAACTGTTTGTTTTTGAAGGATTCGCAGGCGCAGATGAAAAATACAGACTGCCGATTACAGTCGTAAATGAATTTGCATGGCACAACCTGTTCGCGCGCCAGCTGTTTATCAGACCGGAGACGGCTGAAAGGGATTCGGAAGCACAGCCCTTTACCATTCTCTCAGCTCCGCATTTTAAAGCGGATCCGGAGACGGACGGCACGCATTCGGAAACATTTATCATTGTATCTTTCGAAAAGCGCGTCATTTTAATCGGCGGTACCGAATACGCCGGAGAAATGAAAAAATCAATTTTCTCCATTATGAACTTCCTTCTTCCGCAGCAAGATATTCTGCCGATGCACTGCTCAGCCAACGTCGGTGAAAAAGGTGATGTCGCCTTGTTCTTCGGTCTTTCCGGCACGGGGAAAACGACGCTTTCGGCCGATGAGGACCGGAAACTGATCGGCGATGACGAGCACGGCTGGTCAGACTCCGGCGTGTTTAACATTGAAGGCGGATGTTATGCTAAATGTATCAATCTGAGCGAAGAAAAAGAACCGCAGATTTTTCGTGCGATCCGCTTTGGGTCTGTTCTTGAGAATGTTGTGCTTGATGAAAAAACGGGTGAGGCGGATTACGACAATTCCTTCTACACGGAAAACACAAGAGCCGCGTATCCGATTGAGATGATCGGCAATATCGTGCAGCCGAGCATTGCCGGCCATCCGCAGGCGATCGTCTTTTTAACGGCGGACGCGTTCGGGGTGCTCCCTCCGATCAGCAAACTGACGAAGGAACAGGCAATGTATCATTTCTTAAGCGGGTACACAAGCAAACTCGCAGGAACCGAGCGCGGCGTGACATCTCCGCAAACGACTTTCTCCACGTGCTTCGGTTCACCTTTCCTGCCGCTTCCGGCTCACGTCTATGCCGAAATGCTCGGGCATAAAATCGACGAGCACGGCGCTCAAGTCTTCCTGGTCAACACAGGCTGGACCGGCGGAGGGTACGGAGTCGGAGAGCGGATGAAACTTTCGTATACAAGAGCGATGGTAAAAGCCGCAATTGACGGCACACTTGATCAGACAGATATGACGGCAGACAGCATTTTCGGCCTGCACAGTCCCGTTCACGTTCCGGGCGTTCCGGATGAGGTTCTTCAGCCTGAAAACACATGGAGCGATAAAAAAGCATACAACGAAAAGGCGCTGTTTTTAGCCAATGAGTTTAAAGAAAACTTTAAAAAGTTTTCTCATGCAGACTCAATCGCCAAAGCCGGCGGGCCTCTCGTTTAATCAAAAAAGCCAAGGGCGCTGCTGCCCTCGGCTTTTGTTTTTTCAGTTAGTCGAATGAAGCGAAGTGAGTCTGTATGTAATGCTCGTCCGGCCGTTCGCCCATTCGAGCTTTTGGACTTCGCCGGTGCCGGATTTCTCGCCGTTTTTTGTTTTGCGCACGTCCATCGGAATATCAAGAGGATAAACGCGGTAGCCCTCTTTCTCCAATAAAAAAATATTTTCCTCTATCCGTTTTTCATTGCCTTTTGTCACAATCATTGTATTAAATTCAACAGGCATTCCCAAAATGAAAATCCCCTTTCATTCTCTTTTTCTTTATTATCATATCATAAATCCGTTATCTTACCTTGTCTTCATCCATTCCGCCAGACGCCGGACTATGCGTCTGTTTTCCTGCGGCGGAAAATAATGCGTAAAACCGCTGTAATACCAGGTTTCTACCGGTTTTCCCGCCTCTTTCAGCCTGTCCTCAATCATCCGCGCATGTTCGATCGAAACATTTTCGTCATTCTCGCCATGGATGAGCAGCACAGGCGCTTGAATACGGTCTGCTTTTTCAAACGGCGAACGCCATCTGTATTCATCCGGCACCTTTTTCGGCGTGCCGCCGATCACCCGCTTCATCATCCGCCGCATATCCTTCCGCTCTTCATAAGTAAGCACCATATCACTCACACCGCCCCAAGAGACGAGCGAAGCCGCCTGATGCCCCATCTCGATCGCAGTCAAAAGCCCCATGATGCCGCCTCGGGAGAACCCGAAAATATGAACCCGGCCTTCCCTGACGTTCGGGTGATCCCGAAGCAGGCGGAAAGCGGAAAACGCGTCCTCTCTGTCCTCTCCCGCAAAATCTTCATTTCCCTCGCCGCCCTGATTGCCTCTGTAATAAGGTGCAAACACGACAAAGCCTTGGGAAGCGAACTGAACGATTCTTCCCGGGCGGACCATGCCGACATTTTTTATGCCGCCGCGCAAATATAAAAAACCGTCGTATGTTCCCGGCGCCGCAGGCTCGGCAAGGAGCCCCTTTACCTTCAGCCCTTCTGACTCGTAGCATACCGCAAAGAGCCGGACATGCGGGCTCGGAGACGGAAACCTTCTCTTTTCAACCAGCAAAGCAAATGAGCCTCCTTCATCATCAGTTTTTTTATTCTTTCCCAACCTGAATATGGGCACTCACACATTTTTTATACCCATCATACGATATGTAAAGCAAAAAGGGTTATTTTAACGCTTAATATAAGGAGGTTACAACGTGAACAAATGGCTCAAAACGAGCTGCATCTTTGTCATATGCGCCTTATTCCTGCTCATTCTTCCGGCCTGCAGACAGGAAGAAAGTCTGACAAAGGTGAAGGTGGCGGAAGTCACACACTCCATCTTCTATACGCCTATGTATGTCGCTGAAGCGAAGGGTTTCTTTAAAAAAGAAGGGCTTCAAGTGTCTCTTCAAACAACATGGGGCGGAGACAAAACGATGACATCGCTTTTGTCAAACGGCTCTGACATCGCGCTGGTCGGTTCTGAAACATCCATTTACGTGGAAGCGCAAGGAGCTAAAGATCCTATCATCAACTTCGCGCAGCTGACGCAGACAGACGGCACTTTTCTCGTGGCGCGGAAGGATGAGACATCATTCAAGTGGGACGATTTAAAAGGAAAAACATTTCTCGGCCAGCGAAAAGGCGGCATGCCTCAAATGGCCGGTGAGTACGTCCTGAAAAAACATCACATACAGCCGAAAAAAGACATCAACCTGATTCAAAACATTGATTTCGCCAACATTTCCAACGCATTTGCATCCGGCACCGGTGATTATGTGCAGCTGTTTGAACCGACGGCATCCCAATTTGAAAAAGAAGGCATCGGCCATATCGTCGCATCCTTCGGAGAAGCTTCCGGCCAAGTGCCTTACACAACTTTTATGGCAAAAGAAAGCTATTTAAAAAACAATGAAAAAACGGCGGAAAAATTCACCCGCGCCATTTACCGCGCCCAGCAATGGGTGGAAAGCCACCCGGCCAAAGACATCGCAAAAACGATTCAAAAGGAATTTGCCGATACCGACCCGGCCATTATTGAAGCATCAATAGAACGCTATAAAAAACAAAAATCATTCTCTTCAGACCCTGTTCTGCAAGAGGATGAATGGGAACAGCTCCAATCAATTATGGATGAAGCCGGAGAGCTCCCGAAACATATTCCGTACAGCAAACTCGTCAACACAACAATCGCCAAAAAAGTCACCTCAGAACAATAGGAGGAACATGAATGTCTTTTTTACAAGTGGATCATGTGACACATACTTATTTCTCGCTGAAAGAAAGAACAACCGCCGTGAAAGATATACATTTTCATATTGAAAAAGGGGATTTCATCTCTTTTCTCGGGCCGAGCGGATGCGGAAAAACCACACTCCTGTCCATTCTGGCCGGCCTTATCGCCCCCGCGCAAGGCCGGGTGCTGATTGAAGGAAGCGTGCCGAACCATAAAGAACACCAAATCGGCTATATGCTTCAGCAGGATTATTTATTTCCTTGGAAATCAATTGAGGAAAACGTCCTGCTCGGTTTACACATTTCCAAAACATTAACAGAAGAAAAAAGGGCTGAAGTTCTCAGCCTTCTGCCTAAACTCGGATTAATCGGCGTCGAAAAAAAATATCCGAAAGAGCTGTCAGGCGGAATGCGGCAGCGGGCGGCACTTGCCAGAACGCTTGCGTCCGACCCGGGACTGCTGCTTCTGGATGAGCCGTTTTCCGCGCTGGACTTTCAAACGAAGCTTTCTTTAGAAAACCTTGTCTTCAAAACATTAAAAGATTTTCAAAAAACCGCCGTGCTCGTCACCCACGATATCGGTGAAGCCATCGCCATGAGCGATACGATCTATTTATTTTCGAATCAGCCGGGCACCATCCATCAAATCTTCACCGTGCCCAAGGAGCTCGCGTCCTTAGATCCATTTGACGCGCGTCAGGACCCGGCCTTTCAGCCGCTGTTTCAAACGATATGGAAGGAGCTGAACTCCCTTGAAAAACAGCAGCGGCACGATTGAACAGCTTCATCAGGAGTTTAAGAAAAAACACCAAAAAGAAAAACGCCGGATCCGTGCGTATCAGGCCGCCATTTTCATCGTATTTTTTGCCGGGTGGGAAATATCGAGCAAGGCAGGCTGGATCGATCAGTTAATCTTCAGCTCACCCTCTGCCGTTTGCCGGCTCTTGGCGGAAAAGATCGCGGACGGATCTCTTGCGGCTCACATCGGCGTTACATTAGGAGAAACCGTTCTGGGCTTTTTGCTCGGCACACTTCTCGGCACATGCCTCGCCGCTCTGTTATGGTGGTCAAACAGGCTCGCCCGTGTGTTAGACCCGTACCTCGTCATTTTAAACGCGATGCCGAAGGTCGCACTCGGGCCGATTCTTATCGTCGCACTCGGGCCGAGTTTCACAAGCATCGTAGCCATGGGTGCAGTCATCAGTGTCATTATCACGACGATCGTCGTCTTTACGGCTTTTCAGGAAGTGGATGAGAATTATATTAAGGTCATGAAAACCTTCGGAGCGAAAAGGCGCATCATATTTAAAGAAGTCATCTTGCCGGCGTGCTCCCCCGCGATTGTTTCTGCGCTTAAAGTGAATGTCGGTTTATCCTGGGTCGGGGTCATTGTCGGCGAATTTCTTGTGTCCGAAAAGGGCCTGGGCTACATGATCATTTACGGCTTCCAAGTCTTCAATTTCACTTTGGTGTTCTTAAGCCTTCTGATCATCGCGGTTTTTGCGACATTGATGTATCAGGGAGTCGAATGGTTAGAAAGAAAATGGACGAAAGGAAAAATATAAAAAAGACCCGTGCGGTATCGCCGGGTCTCCGTTTTTATGATTGAAATACGCCGTCCTCTTTCAGCTTTTTCAGGCTGATCGGAAGCACTGAATCTTTCATGATGAAACTGAACTTTTTATTTCTCGGGAGATTCTCCGGCAGTTCGCTGAACAGCACTGGCCCCTTCGTTTCAAAATAATCAGCCTGTTTTTCAAGCCTTTCAATATCGGCAAAATATATATTCTTAATGATTATCTTTTCCCTGCCGAGAACTTTATACTGTCCGACGTACTGAAGGTGTCTTACCGCAGCGCCGGTTTCTTCTTTCACCTCGCGCAGGGCCGCTTCCTCCGCACATTCCATCGGCTCCACTTTTCCGCCCGGAAATTCAAACCCCCGGTCTTCATGCTCAGTCAAAAGCCATTTATCGCCATATCGGCATATGACCCATACGTGCTTCGGGCTGTCTGAAAAAGGCTGGTGTTCAAAGGAGAGCTGAACAGTATTCTGATAATAGTCTTTAAACTCGTACATGTTTATCCCTCTAATCCGTTCCTTCATATCTTCCATACATCATACCACAGTTGCGTTTGTTCGGAAGCCCTTTATCAAAAATTCAGAGGAAAACCATCATACCCGCTAGTATAGCCTCGTTTGAAGCAAATGTTACGGTTTGCGCTTGAATTTATTTTTCAAGGCGTCCAAAAGATCGACGAGCACCTGCGGAACCGGGATGCCCAGTGAGCTTGCCGTGATCACAATCTGTACCGATTCGTATAAGATATAAAACATGATAGCCAAATTACGGATAGCGCCTTCGGTATAAAGCAGCTGATCAAAAAAATGGCAAACTGAGACTAATGCCAGGGTCACAATTTTTTTGACCAGCCGCGCAAAAAGCCTTTTGGGGCTCAGCTGATGCAAAAGAGACTCTTTTAAGCTTGTACTGATAAATTCGATCGCCATGACCGATAGCAAAATCAGAAACGAATACTGAAAACCGCCAAAGAAAAATCCCGCTGCCGACACAATCACTGCAAAAAACGAAAAGATGCCAAAGTCTCTGCCCATTTGATCCAACATCCTTTCACAGAAACGGCCTTACATTATTCTATGAAAAGTGAACGGAACGGTCTGGATTTTTCAGAAAAATGGACAACATCTTCGGCAGCCAAATAAAAGACCGGACGCTCTAAAGCCCCGGTCTTCCCTTGTTAATTATCCTAAATACGCTTTCAGCATCCAGTTATGTTTTTCGATATTCTGGTGAATGGCCAGCAGCATATCGCCGGTCGTTTCATCCCCGACCTCATCTGCGAGATCCATTCCGCTTTTCAGCTCTTCTGCAATGACAGTGAAATCATCATAAACGTTCTGTACCATTTGTTCTGCGCTCTCATTGCCTTCCGCTTCTTTTATAGAAGCAGTCTTCAATGATTCCGTCATGGTGCCGATCGGCTTGCCGTTTAATGCCAGCAGACGCTCTGCAAGGTCATCAATATATGTAGCCGTTTCGTTATACAGCTCTTCGAATTTCTCATGCAATGTGAAAAAGTCCTTCCCTTTGACGTACCAATGATAGTTATGTAATTTCACATACATGACCGTCCAGTTTGCAACTTGTTTATTAACTGCTTCCAATAGTTTTTCTGACATGCCAATCTTCCTCCTTTGGTTTACTATTGATATACCCTATATATCGTGTGTTAAAACATAAATTTTTAGCCCTTGGTTTTCCAGATGGAAAATATGTTATCATTTGTTAAAAAGGAGGGATTTCATGCTGCTTCTACTGAGTCTCGGCTTTCTTATCGTGCTTGCCGTGCTGCTTTTATCCATCTGGTCGACGGTAAGAGCCTATAACGTAAAGCATACGATCGATCCGCCGCAGGACGCATCAAACGGATTGACGGATAAAAACAAGCCTTAATGATGTTGCGCCTTTTCCTCACGGCCGGAGGAATCATCGGCAGCTTCAGCATCCCCGACACGCACTTTTACAGTCGGCATATTGTGCTGCTGTTTTGCCGTTACGTGGGATTGAACGGTATATACACCTTCTTTATCGAATTCAGTCCGCAGATAATACGCCCCTTTTTCCTCCTTGGCCTTGCTTGTTTTGCCGCTGCCTTTTTTTCCTTCTTTCCATACTTCAAACATGACTTCATCCGCATCCGTGACCCGCTTACCGCCGTAAAAAACTTCCGCCTTGTATTCTGCTTTTTCATGCGGCTCTGCCGTTTCCGGTCCGGTAAGCTTGACTTCAAGCGCTTTCGGCTCTTCATCCGCGGAGGTTTTGTCCGCATTGCCTCCGCAAGAAGATAAAAGAAATACCATACCGCACATACCCGCCAATACAGCCCGTTTCATTCCATCACTCCTTCATGTTTGCTTCTATTTTAGCAAACGCTTACACATAAGGTGTGACATTTTTTAGAAATATGTAAAAAAGCCTTTTTGCATGACAGCAAAAAGGCCTGTTTTTTATCCGAACACTTTGAGCAAATCTTCTTTATCCTGTGACAGCCAGAAACGCATCAGGCGTTTCGCGCCTTCCAAATCATGAAGTTTCGCCTGGCCGCACTGTTTTTCGTTGGCTGCCGGGATCTCCGTAATATCGATGGCTTCTTTCAGCGTAGCGTCAAGCAGGTCGACAATTTCTTCCGCTGTCGGCTCGCCGCTCACAACTAGATAATAGCCTGTCTGGCAGCCCATCGGTGAAATATCTATGATGTCGAAGTGATCGTATTTCTCAGAATGTGTGCGAATCGTAAACGCAAGCAAGTGCTCAAGCGTATGAATCGTATCCGGCTTCATCGCCTGTTTGTTCGGCTGACAGAAGCGGATGTCAAACTTATTCACGACGCCGTCTGTTCCGACTTTATGCACCCCGCAATGTCTTACATACGGAGCCACAACCGCATTATGGTCAAGCTCAAAGCTTTCTACTGAAGGCATAATAGCACTCCCTTTTTTTCAGAATATGCATCCATTATAACACAGTTTTCCGATAAGAATTGCGGCGGAAGCTTTTCAATCTGAAATTTTTTTTCTATACTGGCATTAGAAAGGTGGTTTTTTTGATGAAAACCATAATGATTGCGTTAATCCGCGGATACCAGAAGTTCATCTCTCCGCTGACGCCGCCGTCATGCCGCTTCTATCCGACATGTTCTCAGTACGGAATCGAAGCCGTCAGGACTCACGGCGCATTAAAAGGCGGATGGCTGACCTTGAAGCGAATCTTAAAGTGCCATCCGTTTCATCCGGGCGGGGTTGATCCCGTACCGGAAAAAAAACAAAAGCATTAGTCCATATGCTGGTAGCCGTCGATCACCAGATCAAGTTTACCGGTTTCAGGATCAATCACCAGACCGTGCACCGGCACATTGTCAGGGAAAAGCGGATGGTGTTTAATGACGTTTACGCTGTCTGTCACACTCGCTTCTACAGAATCAAAGCTTTTCAGCCATTGATCAAGATCAACACCTGAGTGCTTCAGCATGTCAATCCGCTCTTTCGGAATACCGCGGTCAATAATTTTACCGAGCATATCCTCGCTGTTGATTTTGCTCATGCCGCAATCATGATGGCCGATCACGCAGACTTCATCAGCGTTTAATTCATATACGGCCACTAAAAGGCTGCGCATGATGCTTCCGAACGGGTGGGCGACAAGCGCGCCGGCACTTTTAATTATTTTCACATCGCCGTTTCGCATGTTCATCGCGTGAGGAAGCAATTCAACAAGGCGTGTGTCCATGCAGGACAAAATCGCCATCTTTTTATCCGGGAATTTAGATGTTTGGTATTTTTCATAATCTTTGTTTTTAGTGAACTGCTCATTAAAATTCATGATATCGTTTAGAAGACTCATCTTGGTGTTTCCTTTCTGTCTTTTTATTCACAATATAACACAAGGCGGGCCATTTCGTCACTACCCGCACCTGATCCCAAAGTAACAGACGGCCCAATAAATAAGACAAACCCCCTCGGACTTGTCTTATTTTCCCATATTGTATTTTTTGTTGAACTGTTCGACTCTCCCGCCTTTTTCGTTGAACTTTTGGCGGCCTGTATAAAACGGATGCGTATCTGAGCTGACTTCTACTTTAATCAGCGGGTATGTTTTTCCGTCTTCCCACTCTGCCGTTTCCTCTGACGTTTTCGTTGAACGGCTTAAAAATCGGTAGCCGCTGTTCACATCTTGAAAAATCACTCGATGGTTATCCGGATGAATATCTTTTTTCATGCTGATCTCCCTTTCTCAAATCGTAATAATTACGTTTTATTCTAAACCTTAAATAGGCGCTTGTCAATCATATATGCCCCGATCCCTTGATTTCTAAACCCTGCTCATATATGGAATCAGAAGAATAATCTAATGGCTTCAGCAAATAATATAACCACATTACATAAAACGGTAATAAGAAAGGCGGTTTATGACGTGGATGATTTAGTGTTAGCCAGAAGCCTGTTCGGGACAACCATGGGCTTTCATATTATTTTCGCGACGCTTGGTGTCGGCTTGCCTCTGATGATTTTAATGGCTGAATTAATTTATCAAAAAACCAAAGATCCTCATTATGCCATTATGGCGAAAAGGTGGACAAAGGCGCAGGCGGTTCTGCTCGGCGTGGCGATACCGACTGGAACGATCGCGGGTACACAGCTTGCTCTTTTGTGGCCCGGATTCATGGAAGTCATCGGCAGAGTGATGTCACTCCCGTTTCAAATTGAAATTTATGCTTTCTTTATCGAAGCGCTGTTTATGTCCATTTATGTCTATGCCGCTGACCGGCTGACTCCGGCGATGCGCATCATTGCGGTTATTTTCGTTTTGATCGGCGCCGCAGCATCTGCCGTCTTAATCACAAATGTTCACGCATTTGAAGGAACGCCGGCCGGCTTTAAAATTTTAAACGGCAAAATCACTGACGTCGAACCGTGGGCCGCATTTTTTAACCCAAGCTTTTTCACCACCGCGGGCCATGTCGTTCTGACGGCTTTCATGACCGGTGCATTTATCGTCGCCTCAGTAGCAGCTTATAAAATGCTAAGAACGAGAAAACAGGAGCAGATATACCGGTTTCACCGAAAAGCGCTGCTGCTCGCTTTAACGATCGGCGGAATCTTTTCCATTATTGCTTCTTTAAACGGACACGAATCTGCCCAGCTTCTTTACGAATACCAGCCTGAAAAGCTTGCGGGCGCAGAAGGGCTGTTCGAAACAAGATCACACGCTCCGCTTGCGATCGGCGGTTTTACCGATCCAAAAGAAGAAAAAGTAAAATGGGCGATAGAAGTGCCGTGGGCTTTAAGCTTTTTGGCTGCAAACAGCTTTGATACCGTCGTTAAAGGGTTGAACGCGTTTCCGAAAGACGAGTGGCCGCCTTTATTCATTCATACACTGTTTAACGGAATGGTCGGCATCGGAATGCTGCTCATTTTATACTCCATCATCGGCATCGTATGGAGAAAAATCTTAAAGAAAGACAGCTTTCCGACTTGGCTTTTGATTTTATTTTTAACAGCAGGACCGCTCAGTCTGATCGGAATTGAATTCGGGTGGATATTCGCTTGTACGGGACGGCAGCCATGGGTGATTTATCATCTGCTGAAAACATCAGATGTCGTCACCACAACCGGTTCAATCGGCTTGCTGTTCATCCTGTTTACGGTGGTATACGCCATTTTGGCGGCCGCAGTCATTTATGTGCTGCTTTATTATTTCCGCAAACATCCCGTTGAGGAGGATGTAAAAGCGGCGGAATCTTAACAAAGAAAGGGCTGAATTGAAATGGACATTACCATGGACGCTCTCATCGCGATATCAATCGTATGGGGCTTCGTGTTTATTTACGCGGTCATGGCAACGATGGACTTCGGAGCCGGCTTTTGGTCGATGATTTATTTAAATAAAGAACAAACAAAGGCGACAAACATCGCCAACCGTTATTTGTCCCCGACATGGGAAGTGACCAATGTCTTTATCGTCGCGATCGTTGTCGCCCTTTTCAGCTTCTTTCCCGGGGCAACCTTCGTGCTGGGGACCGTTTTATTGATTCCGGGGAGTATCATTCTGCTGCTTTTAGCGATCCGCAGCGGCTTTCTCGTCTTCTCCAATACGGCGAAGGAAAGAAAAATCATGAGATATATCTCCGGAATTTCAGGCTTCATTATTCCTGCCGTGCTGATATTGGTCCTTCCGGTCACACACGGGGGATTTATCGACAAGACGGGCGGAGTGTATCACTTAAATTTGGCAAATGTCTTTACAAGCCCTAATGCGTATGCGTTTATCGGCTTTGCCATTTTAAGCACTTTGTTTTTATCTTCGCTGCTTCTGGCTGACTTTTCAAATGTTGCGGAAGAGGAGCATGCGTACCGCATCTACAGACGGAGCTCTTTAATAACAGGGCCGCTGTCACTTCTTTTTGCCATCTTCATTATGGTGACATTACGCTCTGAAGCCGGCTGGCTGTATACGGGGATGATGAAAGACAAGACATGGCTCATCCTGTCTGTCATTACATTTATTATTGCGGGCGCGGCCCTGTTTCTGCCGAATAAACGCTTCGGCCAGAACATCGGCAAACCGAGAATCGCCATGATCGCCATTGCGCTGCAATATTTCCTGGCAAGCTATGCGTACGGACGGGCCCATCTTCCTTATATGATTTATCCCGATATTACGGTCATGTCTGGGTTTACGGAGCCGGCAACCTTCAAGGCGCTGTTTATGACGTATATCGTCGCTTTCATTATTTTGTTTCCCGGGTTTTATTTCTTCTGGAAGCTCTTTATGAAAGACAGACGTTATATCCGCCAGGAGGAATAACAGAAATCAGAGCGGTTCATACTAATGGCGTACCTTTTATTATGGAGGGGGAGTCAGCATGGATCATCAAAAAATACTGTGTGAAGTCAATAACTGCTCTTATTGGGGCAAAGGAAACAAATGCACGGCCGACGCGATTTATGTTGTCAGCCATACAGGCGAAACCGCTGAAAAAAGTGAAGAAACGGATTGCAAAACCTTTAAACCGTATGATTTATAAAAAAAGAGCTGTTTTTATACAGCTCTTTTTCATTTCGGCGCCGATGAAAAGCATGGCAGAAACGGCAAATTGGCGGCGGCAGACGGTACAATCCGTATCGAGAAAGCAACGCTTACGATGTTAAGCTGAGACTGTTTGAAAAAAATTATCGCATTCGCCTGCCAAAAAAACCGGCTTTTTCAGCCGGTTCAAACGGGGAAGGGGTGATGTTGAACAGTTTTAATATAACAGCAGCTTACAGTGTGCTCAACTTGCTGAAATAAAGTTTTATCAGCTGTTCGTTGTGAAAACGTCCATTTGGGTGACGTATTTTCTCATTACTTCCTGATTCACGCTGACACCCAGTCCAGGATCGTCCGGAACAGAGATAAATCCCTCTTCGATACGGATGTCAGGAGTGACGATATCCTCCTCCCAGTATCGGTCTGATGAGGAAATGTCACCCGGTATCGTAAATTGCGGCAGCGAAGCAAGCGCGACTGTCTGCGCTCTCGAAATGCCGGTCTCGAACATTCCGCCGCACCATACCGGCATGTGATGCTCTCTGCATAAATCATGTATTTTTAAAGCTTCTGTCAGGCCTCCTACACGCGCCGGTTTTATGTTAATGATTTTACAGCTTCCAAGCTCAATCGCCCGTCTCGCGTCATCAAATGAGCATATACTTTCATCAAGACATATCGCCGTTCTCAAATGTTTTTGCAGGTGGCGGTGATCGACAATATCATCTGCCTGAAGCGGCTGTTCTATCATCATTAATTGGAGTTCATCCAATTCTTTCAGCCTGCTGATGTCTTTCAGTTCATACGCCGAGTTGGCATCCGCCATCAGCGGTAAGTTCGGGAAACGGCTGCGGATGGCTCTGACCAAATCAACGTCACGGCCGGGCTGAATTTTTATTTTTATACGTTGATAACCTTCTTTTACGTATTGCTCAATTTCCCGAAGCATCACATCATCCGAAGCAAGACCCACTACGACCCCGGCGGGCACTTTATCTCTTTTGCCCCCTAAGGCTTCTGCGAGAGATATCCCCTTTTTCTTGGCATATAGATCCCACACGGCTGATTCGAGCCCCGCTTTTGCCATGCGGTTTCCTTTGAAACGCGCGAGACTGTCAGGCACCTCTGACGGATGGAAAAACTCGCGGCCTACGATATTTGGGATGAAAAAATCTCTCAGCATATGCGCGCATGTCTGAATCGTTTCTTCTGTATACCAAGGAGAAGAAAACGCCGATACCTCCCCCCAGCCGGTTCTGCCGGTTTCATCGATCGCCTCCACGATCAAAAATTTGCGGTCCTGCAGCGTTTCAATACTTGTTTTAAACGGTTTTTTCAGCCTCATACTTACATGATAAAGGGTGATTTTTTCAATCTTAATCATGACAATTCTCCTTTACGAAGCTCATTCAGCCGATGTCTCATCAGTTTATTAGACGCATTCCGCGGGAGCTCGTCAACCGCGAAAAAAGCAGCCGGTACTTTATATTTTGCAAGGCGTTCTCGGCAAAAGGCGGCCAGCTCTTCTGCACTGACAGAAGAAGTCAGCACGAGAAAGGCATGCGGCACTTTCCCCCACTTTGGATCTTCGGCTCCTGAAACACCTGCTTCCGCTACAGCCGGATGGGCAAGCAGCGCCGCTTCCACTTCAGCCGGATAGATGTTCTCTCCGCCTGAAATGATGAGATCCGACCGTCTGTCCAGTACATATAAAAACCCTTCGTCATCTAAATAACCAAGATCGCCCGTTTTAAACCAGCCATTATGAAAAGCCGCCTGATTCGCTTCATCACGATGATAGTAGCCTTTCATCACATTCGGGCCTTTTACCGTGATTTCACCGTGTTCAAACGGCGCACAGCGATTTCCTTCTTTTTCAATTCTGATCTCGCATGAAAACAGCGGTTTACCGGCCGAGCCGAGCTTTTCCATGCTGAATTCAGGTGACAGCGTGACAATCTGTGAGCAGGTTTCGGTCAAGCCGTAAGACTGGAAGACCGGAAATTGCTTTCTTCGGCATTCTTCAAGGAGCGGCAGCGGGGCCGGCCCTCCGCCAAGCAGAATGCACCGCAATGATTCCGGACATTGTTCGGTTTCCGCAAGCAGGCCTGAAAGCATTGTCTGCACCGCTGATATGATCGTGACCCTGTGTGAGCTGATGCTGGCAAGCACATCAGTAACTGAAAATTTTCGGTGCAGCACGACGGGCATACCGTAAATGACCGACTTAAACAGTGCAGACAGGCCGCTGATATGAAACAGCGGCAGCGCAATAAGCCAGCGGTCCCGCTCCGTGACCCCCAGATTCAGCGCAGACGATACAGCGCTGGAATAATGGTTTCCGAAAGTCTGCTGCACCCCCTTCGGCCTTCCCGTTGTTCCTGACGTATACATAAGAGTCGCCGTATCATCAAGTGTTACATAAGCTTCCGGCTCCATGTCACCCGCCTTTTCAGCTTGCAGCTCGTCCACATCTGCGACAGCGACTGCAGATTCATAATCTTCGCGGCAAAAACCGTCTTCCGTCAATAAAAGCTTCGCCTCTGAATCTTCGAGCTGAAACAGCCGTTCTTGTTTTGAGAGCTTCGTATTTAACAGCACCGCTTCCGCTCCTAATAAGAAGCAGGCGTGAACGGCATAAATCATTTCTGGGCGGTTAGAAAGCAAAATTGCAACACGGTCTCCTTTTTTAAGCTTGCAGTATTCGGACAGCCGCGCGGCCATTTGTTCAGAAGCATGATACAATTCTCTGAATGTCATCTGTTTGTTTTCAAATATGAGAGCGATTCTCTCAGGTGTCAGCTGAGCCCTTTGAATGAGCCAATTTGGCTGTTCTGTCAGCATGTTATCATCTCCGAGGTAAAAGTACTGTGTTTGAAAAGAAAACAGCTTGGACCAGAGCGGCTCAAGCTGTTTCGTAGTGTCATCTGATCACGGAAAACGAGGGAACTGACCGAAATCCGGACTGCGTTTTTCTTTAAAGGAATCGCGGCCTTCTTTCGCTTCGTCTGTCGTGTAATAAAGAAGTGTTGCATCTCCCGCAAATTGCTGAATTCCGGCGAGGCCGTCTGTATCTGCGTTAAATGCCGCTTTAAGGAAACGAAGGGCTGTAGGACTTTTCTCAAGCATTTCCTCACACCATTTAATGGTTTCCTCTTCAAGTTTCTCTAATGGGACAACCGTATTGACAAGACCCATGTCGAGCGCTTCCTGCGCATTGTATTGACGGCACAGATACCAGATTTCACGGGCTTTCTTATGTCCGACGATACGCGCCAGGTAGCCTGAACCGTAACCGGCATCAAAGCTTCCCACTTTCGGTCCGGTCTGACCGAAAATCGCGTTATCAGCCGCAATCGTTAAATCACAGACGATATGAAGCACATGGCCTCCGCCGATCGCGTAACCTGAAACCATTGCTACAACCGGTTTAGGAATCACGCGGATTAAACGCTGAAGATCAAGCACGTTCAGACGCGGGATCTGATCGTCTCCGACATATCCGCCGTGACCGCGGACTTTTTGGTCTCCGCCTGAACAGAATGCTTTATCTCCCGCTCCCGCAAGAACGATGACACCAATATTAGAGTCATCACGCGCACAAGCAAATGCGTCAATCATTTCTGATACCGTCTTAGGAGTAAATGCGTTATGTACCTCCGGGCGGTTAATTGTTATTTTTGCAATACCGTTATACGTCTCGTACAAGATTTCATCGTACTGACGTTCAGTTTTCCATTCTGCAGCCATTGATATGACCTCCTTCATTTTTGCCTGAGTCCGGCCGAAAAGCTATTTTCTATATGCTTTACAAGCCGTATAAAAACTCACTTACTATCTTACCAAAAATTCGCGGCTGTTCCACATGTACCGTGTGCCCCGCCTGTTTGACAATCTCTATTTTACTTGATGGGAGCAGGTTATGCACCTTTTGATTAATCACGCAAAACTTTTCGTCCCATTCACCGCATATAAGCAGAACGGGCGCCTTGATGCGGTCTAATGCATCCCACCAGGAAGGCTGCGAGCCCGTCCCCATTCCGAGCAGACTGCCTGCAAGTCCGGACGGATTATTTTTCAGCCTGCCGGCACGGATGGACGCCTTTACGCTGTCCGGCAGAGAAAGCTGCGTGGCAAACAACGGAATGCCCTCCCAATAATCGACAAAAGATGTGATGCCTTCCTTCAATATAAAGTCCGCAAGCTTCCGGTCTGACTGAATCCGCTTTTTGCGTTCCTGAAGCGTGCTGAGACCCGGAGTGGAGCTTTCCAAAACAAGCGCTGACACCCGATGCGGAAATGCCTGTGCAAAGGAATACGCAAGTCTTCCCCCCATAGAATAACCAATAAGTTTCACTTTGTGAAGTTTTAATTGATCAAAAACGGCGGCAAGGTCCGCAACCTGCCGGCTCGTACTGTACCTTGCCGCTTGCACAGGCGCGTCTGTCTCCCCGTGACCCAGGCAGTCAATCATCACCATTCGCTCGCCGGGAAACATTTCGCGCAGAAACATCCATGATTCTTTACTGCCCGTAAATCCGTGCAGACAAACAATTGCTTCAGACGAGCGGTCACCGGTATCATTCACCCGGTAGCACACGCCGTCAGCCATTTTGACAGTTACAGTCTCCATTCTTTTTTCACTTCCCGCACTGCGGCCTGCAGCAGATCGCGATGGAATTGAACTCTTGAGGTCCGATCTGTTTTAAGCTCGATAATATGAAGTCCGGGCTTGTCCGCCTGCGGCTGATATGCATCCTTAAATGCTTCCCATGTCTCAGGGCAAGTATACGTCCCGCCATACAGTGCTGCGGCATGCTTGAAATCAAGGCCCGTCGGCGTACCGAATAGTTCTTCAAAATGAGTTTTATCAGATGCCTGCGGCAAAAATGAGAAAATCCCGCCGCCATCATTGTTTATTAAAATAACCGTAAGCGGAATTCCAAGTTTTTTAGCCGCTAACAGCCCGTTTAAATCATGGTAAAACGATAAATCTCCAATCACAAGCGTGACGGGAGCTTTTGTTCCCTCACAGACGCCCATAGCCGAGGAAACAACTCCGTCAATTCCGTTAGCACCGCGGTTGGCATAGACGCGGAAGGAACGATCTTGCTTTTCAAAGAAAGTATCCACATCGCGAATCGGCATGCTGTTGCCGACAAAAATCGAACTGTCTTCAGGAACAAGGTGCTGAAGGTGACGATATACATTTCCTTCGAATGACAAATTATCCATGCCCGCATGCTGTAAATGGCCGCGGAACCGTTCATTGACAAACTGCCATTTCTCCAGCCATCCGGACGGCCGTCTTCCCGTTTCAACTGAACGGACCGCTTCCAAAAATACCGACGGATGGCAATGAATCATATGCGCGCCGGCCTGAGTGGGATCTCTCCACCCTCCGTCTTCATCGACGATAAACTGCTCAATGGCAGGATCATCCCTGAGCCATACAAAGAGCGGTTTGGAAACCGGCATCGGACCGAAGCGGATCACAGCTTCCGGACGCAGCACTTCTTTTATCTCCTCATCTCTTAAGAACGAGTCATAAGCATCAATGATCAGCGCCTTATCATGCTTTCCGTTTCGCAGATTTGAAAGCGGATCAGCCAAAATCGGGAATTGAAGTATCTCGGCAAGCGCGAGGATCTGCTGTTTTTCTGCTTCACCGTGAATTTCGCCGCAGACGATCATACCCTTTTCGGTATTCGCAAGACGCTCTGTAATATGACGCAATGAGGCCGGATCGGCAGACTGAATCCCTGTTGTGACAGAGACATGCCGATCTGCTCTCATTCTTTCAAAAGGCCGGGCTGACAAATCAGGCATCAAAGGCTCCCTGAGCGGCACATTGACATGCACCGGTCCCATCGGCTGCTTCCCCGCTTCACTTGCGGCTCTGCCGGCCAAAGTTCTGATATAACTCAGCATTTGAGGATTTTCCTCGGGAAGAGCCGAGTCTGTGAAAAACTTAACAAAGTTACCGAACAGAAAATGCTGGTTAATCGCCTGAGGCGCCCCTACTTCCCTTAATTCAGGGGGCCGGTCAGCAGTCAGGACAATGAGAGGCACTCTTGAATAATGAGCCTCAATCACGGCCGGATAGAAGTTAGCCGCTGCCGTTCCTGACGTACAAATCAGCATGACCGGACGCTGGCGGGCTTTTGCAAGACCGAGTGCGAAAAAACCTGCGGATCGTTCATCAATTTGTATATGGACTTGAATATCCGGGTGGGCCGCTGCCAAAACCGCCAGCGGAGTCGACCTCGATCCGGGACAAACGACCGCGTCGGTTACACCCGAAAGAGCGAATTCATCAATAAAGCTTCCGATATAATGTGTAATCGGGTTTGTCAAAGCCTTTCACCTCCTAAAGCAGAGATCATCGGCTTTAGTTTAATTTGTGTTTCTTCATATTCTGATTGCGGATCTGAATCTTCAACAATGCCGCAGCCTGCAAAAAGGCGCGCCCTTTTGTCTTCAATCAATCCTGATCGGATGGCCACGACAAATTCTCCGTTTTCCCTGCCGTCCATCCAGCCGATCGGCGCCGCGTACCACCCGCGTGTCATCGGTTCAATTTCAGCAATAACATCAACAGCTTTCTGCTGGGGCGCTCCGCCCAATGCCGGTGTGGGATGCAGCTTTTCAATTAAATCAAACAGCGAAGCGGACGTTTTAAGACGGCCGGTGATCGGTGTATATAGATGCTGCACACTTTTTGTTTTATATAATTGCGGACCTGCAGGCTTTTTCACACCACTGCAGCTCGATAAAAAAGCATCGTTTATCATCTGAACCACAAAATCATGCTCCGCCAGGTTTTTTTCGTCATGCAGCAATTCTTCGCCGAGACGGTCATCTTCTTCCTGACTTTCTCCGCGCTTAATTGAACCTGCCAGACAAGAGGACATGACGTCTTTGCCGGATTTTTTGATCAGCCGTTCCGGTGAAGCGCCGACAAAGCATTTATTTCCCTGCTCAATCGCAAAAACATAGCTTGTCGTTTGATCCGTCAAAAGCTTGCGGACAACGCTCTCCGCCGGAATCGGCCCGTCATATGACAAAACGACTTCCCTTGCCAGCACGACTTTATCATATTGATTTGCTTTCATATCATTTGTTGCTGTTTTAATGGCGTCAAGCCAGTTTTCTACATCTAGTTCTTCCGCTTTTGTTAAATCAGGATATTCCTCATATGTCATTGAAGAAACTGTAAAAGCTTCAGAAAAAGATTTCAGACGTTTCAGCACATCTTCTGCCTGATTGCCGTCTGCCGCCCATTGATTGACGGTTAAATAATCACCATCCGCCGTCTTTGTCAGCATGAGTGAGGGAATAAAAAACAGTCCTTCTTCGAACCCATCCCATTCGTCTCCTCTTTCTTCAGCGGGATTAAATGAAAAACCGCCGAATAAGACAGGGCCGACCGCGGTTTGCGCCGCCTCTTCTTCTTCATGAATATGATAAGCCGTCTTTTTAAAGCGCTCCCATTGTTCAAAAACGTCTTGATAACGTTTTTCGTTTTTTTCATTCGATTGGAACAGCGCTTCTGTGCCAAGACCGACTATTGTTAATTCACTACCGGGTTCTGACCAAAAAAATCGTTTGCCTTTATATTTTTTTGCTCCGTCTTTGAAAAATGATAGAGGGTCTAAAGACGCAATACGTCTTGAATAGCTCAATAAGACAGCATGGTTGACTTGTTTGGCTTTATGTAATGCATGATCTGCTTCCTCTCGGAACGTATGCTGCACCGTTGTCACCATGAGACATTCCTCCATAATCCGTTAAATGCTTTTAATACAATACACCTGTGATGACTTTGTGTCAAACACACAGATTTGCGCACGACAAAATGCCTGCATTTCTTATTATAAACCTTTTTGCGCAAATGAATAAAGAAACAAACTTGAATTTTCTTTCCCCACTCTCGGCAATCACTGTATCCTTTACTTTACTGTGGGAAAACGACCATTTTTATCCACCATTTTTCTGCACAAAAACGTTCATACTAACAGTCATAAGCATCACATAGAAACGAGGGAATGATGTGCTTACAAATGAACAGATCACACACTTGAAAAAAGAGCTCGAAGAAGCCAAACATGATATCTTAAGTCGTTTTAAAGAGAATGACCAATTTCAATTAACAGATGAATTCCCGTATCAGTCATCCGGCGAATTGTCTTCCTATGACAATCATCCCGGCGATCAGGCGACTGAATTATACGAGCGTGAAAAAGATCTTGCTCTCCTCGACCATGAACGGGAGCACCTTCGCGACATTGATTACTCCCTGAAACAAATTGAAAACGGCACATACGGTATTTGTGAAGTCAGCGGCAAAGAAATCCCTTATGACAGACTGGAAGCTCTGCCGACGGCTACCACCTTGGCGGAATATTCCTCTCAGGATGCCGTTTCTAAAGACAGGCCGATTGAAGAGGAAACACCGTTCGGACAGTTTGAATTTGATGATGATGAATCAATACGGCCGCCTTACGATAGTGAAGACTCATATCAGGATGTAGAGGAATACGGAAACTCAGAAACACCTCAAGATTTAGAGGTTCCGCCTCTCAGCTACAACGATATGACAATGAACTCAGAAGAAAACATCGGCTATGTTGAGGATTATGAAAATTTTATCGCCACAGATATTACCGGAAAAAACATTTCCGTGTATCCAAGCAGAGACCACGAAAAGTATGAACAGGAACTGGATGAAGAAGGAATTATGACGACTTTCGGCGATCTTCATGCTGACTAAAACCCCGGCTTACCGGGGTTTTTACATTTGTTGCATTTTTGTAATGGAAACTCATACACTTAATGGTGCATGGCTCTCAAAAAGGTTTAACCTTTCCAAAATAAGGAATGACATTGAACAATGGAGGGAAGAGATGAAAAAGAAGTATATCGGTGCGATCATTGTATTTATCATTACATATGCCTTGTTTTCCTTAGCGGGGTTTCTCTTTCCCGTAGATCGGGAATGGTACGACGCGCTTCAAAAACCTGACTGGACGCCGAGCGGATCAGTGATAGGCATCATATGGGCGGTTTTGTTTGCGCTTATCTCCCTGTCAGCAGCCTTGGTATACGTAAAGCTTTCATGTAAAGAATCCAAAGCTTTCTGGGTGATGCTTCTCATCAATTATATCGTGAATCAAGGATTCAGCTTTTTTCAATTCACACAGAAAAATTTGCTTGCTGCATCTATCGATTGCCTGCTTGTAGCCGTTACAACACTCATTTTATTGATGATTGCCAGTAAATACAGCAAAGCTTCAGCCTGGCTTTTGGTTCCTTATTTATTATGGAGCGCTTTTGCCACATACCTGTCTTTTACCATTTACACTATGAACTCATAATAAAAAACCTTGCATAGTATGCAAGGTTTTTTAATGACCCGTACGGGATTCGAACCCGTGTTACCGCCGTGAAAGGGCGGTGTCTTAACCGCTTGACCAACGGGCCTTATGGCGGAGAAGGAGGGATTTGAACCCTCGCGCCGCTTACACGACCTACACCCTTAGCAGGGGCGCCTCTTCAGCCACTTGAGTACTTCTCCATATGGCTCCACAGGCAGGATTCGAACCTGCGACCGATCGGTTAACAGCCGATAGCTCTACCACTGAGCTACTGTGGAAAATTATCATGGTGGGCCTGAGTGGACTCGAACCACCGACCTCACGCTTATCAGGCGTGCGCTCTAACCAGCTGAGCTACAGGCCCACGACAATATAAAAATGGAGCGGGTGATGGGAATCGAACCCACGACATCAGCTTGGAAGGCTGAGGTTTTACCACTAAACTACACCCGCATTTGTTTGGGGCGATTGATGGGAATCGAACCCACGAGTGCCAGAGCCACAATCTGGTGCGTTAACCACTTCGCCACAACCGCCAAAACAATATTAAATTA
>NZ_JACVSR010000004.1:0-404967 GCF_014534735.1 Bacillus sp. 1021
ACTTGACCCAGTTCATCATGAACTGGGTTTTTTATATGAAAGATGCATATATATAAAGCTAATGCCTTTCCAAGGCATTAGCTTTTTTGTTTATATTGATTTTGTTTTGCTGGTATGATTTTGAAGACTGTTTGATTTTATTGTCTCGAGTATTCTTAAACTGAACACAATCAGCAGCATAAGAAGCATCAGTGCAGTAAACAGCCAGAACGCGGTTTGGGCGGGATATTCATCTAAGCTCCAGCCGACGGCGATCGGAAGGAGTGAACCTCCTAATCCATTTGAAGCGAGCAGAATACTGGTGGTCGTTTCTGTCTTTCCGGGATAAAAATGATTGGTGATGATCAGGGCAATTGCAAACATGCCGGCCATGAACAATCCTAAGAAGAAACAAAGGGCAAACCCAAACCATACGTTTTTACTTAAAGCTAGTACAGCAAGTGCAGCCAGACCGCCAATACTTATGATCCGGAGATAACGGTGATAGGTCAGCTTTTCAGATACCGGGCCTGTTAATAACCTGCCGATAATCATCCCGGTCCAATACACTGTTACTGTTATCGTTGCTAAAGAGCTGGGGATATCCCATTTTTCAGCGAAAATGGAGGGGATAAAATGCACGATTGAAACTTCACTGCCGCCGTAAAAGAAGAAATAAGCAGCCGCCAGCGCGATAAACAGCACTCCGTGTGACCGATACCCGGAGCTTTTCTTTTTAGTATCATCAGAAGAGACCTCTTTGCGTACGAGAAGCTCATCAATACTGCCGAAACTCATTTGCTTCCATGCGACTAAAAGTGCAGAACTGGATAACCCTAATACTAAGAAAGCAATTGTCCACATGTGGCTGTTGATAAGAAAGCCTGAGAGCAGAGGCATGAACAGCGCCCCTAATCCGTAAGCCACTTCCATCTTGCTCATGGCCACGGCTTGTCTTTCTTTTATAGCTGTGAGGATGATTGTGCCTACACAGGATTCAACCAATCCCGCGCCAAGTCCTGCGAGGCTGACGAGAAGAAAGAGCAGCGGCCAGGGCGGCAGGAAGGTGATGAAAATTTCACAGCTGATGAGCGCCAGGCCAAGGATAACGGCGTTTTTGCGTCCGAGTTTTTTCACCATGTAAGGCATTCCGATGACACCTATGAGGAAGCCCATGAACTGAGAAAATACTAATACTCCGCCATTACTGTAGCTTTGTGAATAATGTGTGAGTAACTCAGGCAGTACGGCTCCAAGAATGACAAGTGTAAAAGCAATCGATCCATAAGAGAAACAGCTTATCCACAGCAGACGAGTTTTCATCATTTTATCTCCTTATTGGTAAAATAATTTTTCTCTCTACTTGCACGACACGTTGTTTTTACAAAAAATCCAAGTATTGTTACTATATCACATAACCATTTCACGTACATCCCTTATGGTAACGTTAACAAATTGTTAACATTTTTTACAAGAAAGATCGTTGACATTATTTTCAATAATTAATACGATAAAAAGCGAGTTTCTAATAATTTCATAGGGGTGGTATTTGTGGGAACGAAGGAAATCACGAATCCAGACAGCTTGTATTACAGTGTTGACGACGTAGTCATGGAGCGCGGAGAAGGGATTTACCTGTACGACCAAGAGGGAAATGAGTATATTGATTGCGCCTCTGCCACGTTTAACTTGAATTTAGGATACGGTAACAAAGAGGTCATTGATACGGTTAAAGATCAAGCCGACAAGCTGATCCATGTGACATCGTCCTTTCAAACAGATGCCGTAAATAAACTAGCAGAAAAACTAGTAGAAATCGCCCCCGATAATCTCACAAAAGTACACCCTAAAGTCAGCAGCGGTTCCGGTGCAAATGAAGGAGCTATTAAAATGGCTCAGTATTACTCCGGAAAAACCGATGTCATCTCCTTATTTCGAAGCCACCTCGGACAAACGTATATGACTTCCGCTTTGTCCGGCAACTCTTTCAGAAAAGAACCTTTCCCGCCGCAAATTTCTTTTGGCTTACAAGTTCCAGATCCCTATTGCAGCCGCTGTTTTTATAATCAGAAACCGGATTCATGCGGTATGCTGTGCGTAGAAAGAATTAACGATTTTATTGAGTATGCGAGCAATGGAAAAATTGCCGCCATGATTATTGAGCCGATATCCGGAAATGGCGGAAATGTCGTCCCGCCTAAAGAGTATTTTAAACAGCTGAGAAAGCTTTGTGATGAACATGAAATCGCCCTGATCTTTGATGAAATTCAGACCGGGTTCGGACGGACGGGCAAAATGTTTGCCGCAGACCATTTCGATGTGAAACCTAATATGATGACGGTAGCAAAAGGGCTCGGAGGCACAGGCTTCCAAGTCGCCGCCACTCTGACGGAGGACAAGTACACCGGGCTTCCGGGGTATACGCATTCCTTCACGTACGGGTCAAATGTGATGGCCGCCGCTGCCGCTTGTAAAACCATAGATATCATGCAGCGTCCGGGATTTTTGGAGAACGTAACGACTGTCGGTCATTATATTATGGATTGCTTAGAAACGATGAAAGAGGATTTTGCTTTTATTTCTGAGGTAAGAGGCGTCGGTCTGATGATCGGTGTGGAAATTGTCAAAGAGAACAATGAACCGGATGTGGAATTGACCAATTATATTGCCAAACGGGCGATGGATTACGGGCTGATTCTCCGGACATCCCGTTACGGATTCGGAAATGTATTTAAAATCCGTCCGCCTTTAACCATTACACTTAGTGAAGCTGAGATGCTCTGCTACAGACTTCGCAAGCTATTGGAGGAAATCAAGTGAGAGACTATATCATTGAGCTTGGACAATTTGTTTATCAAAAGGTGAAAAATCAAAAAGGCACACTGAAAAACCGGCTTGTTAACGGATATTCACCTGGTGGCGACGCGCAATTTAATATAGACGCCGCTGCTGAGGAGGCGGTGCTGGATTATATCCAAGAAAAGGGCCATCCGGTTGCTTTTTACACGGAGGATGGCGGCCTGAAGCTGATTGGAGAAGATCCGCAATATATTTTAATTGTAGATCCGATAGACGGAACGCGTCCGGCCGCCGCGGGGCTTGAAATGTCATGTATTTCAATTGCGCTTGCTTCATATAAGCCAAACGCAAAGATTAAGGATATCGAATTTGCTTTTTTGCTTGAATTGAAATCGGGTGCTTATATGTACGGTGATATTTACAGTGATGCCATTCAGTTTGAGGGGTATCAGGGAGAATTGCCGAATTTGAGCGGAGTGCAGGATATTAAGAATATGTTTTGGAGCCTTGAGTTTAACGGGCATCCGGCGCAGCTGATGACGGACGCATACGGTCATCTGATTGACCGGTCGGCCAATAACGGAGGAGTCTTTGTTTTCAACAGCGCTTCTTATTCGATTTCACGAATTATTACGGGGCAGATGGATGCTTATGTGGATATCGGTAATCGTCTGCTGAAAGATGATCCGAAACTGCTTTCAGATTTTCAGCAGGTCGGGAACGGACAGGTGCTGCACTTATTTCCTTATGACATTGCCGCAAGCGTCTTTTTGGCAAAGAAAGCGGGAGTGGTCATTACAGATGCGTACGGCCGGTCTTTGGACGAAACGCTTCTGACAGATTTAAGTTATCAGAATCAGCAATCGTGTATTGCAGCATCAACGAAGGAGCTTCATCAAACATTATTAGACCAAATCCGCTGGGGCAGAAAGGAAGAGAGATATGAAAGCGTTGGTCTGGACTCCTAATGATAAGCTTGAATATCAAGAGGTGGACGAGCCTCAAATTCGAAAATCCAATGATGTGAAGGTGAAAATTTTCGGTACCGGAATCTGCGGCACGGACTTAAATGTGCTGAAGGGAAAAATGAATGCGACCCATCATATGATTATGGGGCATGAATCCGTGGGAGCGGTCACGGAAGTCGGACCGGACGTGACAAATGTAAAAGTCGGAGACCGCGTCGTGATAGATCCTACGCAGTTTTGCGGGAAATGCCATTATTGCCGGAGAGGGCTGACGTGTTATTGCGAAACCTTCGAGGAGTGGCAGCTCGGAATCGGGGCGCACGGGACGTTTGCGGAATATTACGTGGGGGAAGACAGGTTCATGTACAAAATTCCGGATTCAATGGAATGGGAGCGGGCCACATTGGTTGAACCTCTCTCCTGTGTGCTGAATGTTGTGGATAAGGCTTCGATTCAGCCGGAGGACTCGGTTCTGGTTTTGGGTTCCGGACCGATCGGACTGCTTGTGCAAATGATGGTGAAAAAACTGGCGCGATTGACGGTTGCGACTGAAATAGGCAGTTTCCGGAGCGAGGCGGCAAGCCGAATATCGGACTATGTCTACCATCCTGAAGCATTGACTGTAGATGAAGTGAAACGCATTAATCAAGGAAGAAAATTTGATGTGATATTTGACGCGATCGGCAACCAGCTTGATTGGGCTTATCCTTTTATTGAAAAGGGAGGCAGAATTGTGCCGATGGGCTTTGATGATACGTATGAGATGACGGTCAGGCCGTACCAGCTGCTGTCAAACGGCGTGACGATTGTGGGCACAGGTGAAGCCCGGCAGATTATGGAGGCCGCGTTAGCATGCGCATCCGATCTCCCCCAGCTCTATGATTTCATTACTGAGAAGACAGAACTGAAGAATTATGAAGAAGCCATTGATCATCTTATGGGCATCGACCCGGTGACAAAAGAAAGAAAGGATATCAGTGCAATCAAAACCATTCTTGTGTCTGATCCGGAACTTTTATAAAAGCGGAAGCGGCTCCAGTGAGAGCCGTTTTCTTTTCTTATTTATACGGTCTTGCACATTTCTTTAAAGTTTAATATGATACTCTTTGTTAACCATTCCTTTCCTCAACGACATTATACTCTGAGCGTGTCCCCTTTTTCCCCGTAAGCTTGCCTCATATTCCCCAGATGAAAATCAATGTTTCCAACTGATAGGGTGCGGATTTTTATAGTAAAAAGGAGTCGTTATCATTTGAAAGATTATACGTTACAGCAGCAATGGTTCGGGAATGTCCGTAAAGACATTCTGGCCGGTATTCTGGTTGCTCTCGCTCTGATCCCTGAGGCGATCGGGTTTTCAATTATTGCAGGTGTCGATCCGATGGTCGGCCTTTATGCATCATTTTGTATCGCGATTATTATTTCTATCTTTGGCGGCAGACCGGGAATGATTTCAGCCGCTACGGGTTCAATGGCGGTTGTTATGGTGACATTGGTGGGCGATTACGGACTGCAGTATTTGTTTGCGGCAACCATTTTGACAGGTATTATTCAATTTATTCTTGGTGTCAGTAAGATAGCGAGATTGATGAAATTTATTCCGCGTTCGGTCATGATCGGATTTGTGAACGCCTTGGCGATCTTAATTTTTTCTGCGCAGCTCCCGCAGTTCAAAGGGGCTTCATGGGTCATGTATGCCATGCTTGCCGGATCACTGGCTATCATATATGTATTGCCGAAGATTACGACTGCCGTGCCGTCTCCGCTGGTGGCGATTATTGTCATGACGGTTATTGCGGTGGTTTTCCATGCGGACGTCCGCACAGTCGGTGATATGGGCGGAATTACAAGTGCACTTCCGCATTTTTTGATACCGGATGTTCCGTGGACGTTTGAGACATTGCGGATTATTTTCCCGTATTCATTGGCGCTTGCATTCGTCGGATTGCTTGAGTCGCTGCTGACGGCCCAGATCATTGATGAAATGACGGATACGGATAGTGATAAGAACAAAGAAAGCCGCGGACAAGGCATCGCCAATATTGTGAACGGCTTTTTCGGAGGCATGGCTGGATGCGCCATGATCGGCCAGTCTGTCATTAATACGAAAGCTGGCGGACGGGGCCGGCTATCGGCTTTTACGGCCGGAGCGTTTTTAATGTTTTTAATTGCCGTATTAAGCGGCATCGTCGTGAAAATTCCGATGGCTGCGCTGGTGGCGGTGATGGTTATGGTATCCATCGGCACGTTTGACTGGTCGTCGATTAAAGGTTTGCGGAAAGCGCCCCTCACTGATTCGATCGTTATGGTTATTACCGTCGTGACGGTCGTTCTGACCAATGATTTATCAAAGGGTGTTTTCGCGGGTGTGCTGCTAAGCACGATCTTTTTCACGGCTAAAATTTCTAAGCTGAAAATTGTGTCACATTCCGAACAGAATGATGTCAGAACATATAAGGTAACGGGACAGATCTTTTTTGCTTCCGTGTCTGAGCTGATGAATGCGATCGTTTATGATGAAGGTGTGAAGCGGATTGTCATTGATTTGACTAATGCTCATGTCTGGGATGATTCTGGAGCGGCGGCTCTTGAGAAAATTGTCGGCAAATGTAAAGAATACGGGATTGAAGCTGAATTAAAGGGATTAAATCAGAAAAGCCGAGATTTAATGAAACAAATGGCATAGGATTTGTGAAGTCCGGATGAATATATCCGGGCTTTTTTTCGGTTAAATTCGCCGGTGTGCATTGTTATAATGAATGAGACTTGAAAACCGTATATAGGGGACTTGCATATGATGTGGCTTCAGAAGTTGAACCAAGTGTTGGGGAGAATCATGCCGCTGTTGACTCCGTCAAGTGTAGCGGCGGGTGTGCTGTTATCTCAGCATATCAGCTGGATGGCCGGCGCTGTGCCGTGGATTTTTGCGTTTATTACATTTACGGGCAGTCTGAGTGCCAATTTTCAATCGCTGAAGCGCAGTATTGAGCAGCCGCTCCCGATGATTATGGCATTGTTTGTTCTGCATATTTTCATGCCTGTTTTTGCATGGGGAAGCGGCCATCTGATATTCAGCGGTGACCCTTTAACCGTGACGGGGCTGATTATGGGTGTGGTGATCCCGACCGGAATTACGAGTTTGATTTGGGCTGCGATGTATAAGGGAAATGTCGGATTGACGCTGTCTATTATCCTTGTTGATACCGTGCTGTCTCCTTTTATCGTACCGTTAAGCCTTTCTGTCCTGGCCGGGGCGAATGTTCAGATGGATGTATGGGGAATGATGAAAGGGCTGGCGGAAATGGTGGTGATCCCGTCTATCGCAGGGATGATGGTCAACCAGTTCTCTCCGCCGGTAAGGACTCAGGCGATAAGCCGGTCACTGTCTCCATTTTCAAAAATCTGTCTGATGATTGTCATCGCCATTAACAGTTCGGAAATCGCGCCGTATGTCACGCACGTGGATATAAAGTTTGCGGGCATCGCGGCTATGGTATTTTTTATTGCCATGACGGGTTATGCCGTGGCTTGGCTGATCGGAAGGCTGATGAAGCGGAGCCGGGATGAAATTGTGTCTCTGATTTATACGGGAGGCATGCGTAATATCAGTGCGGGAGCTGTTCTTGCCGTTTCTTTTTTTCCGTCCCAAGTGGCGGTTCCGGTCGTCATCGGGATGCTTTTTCAGCAAATCCTTGCCGCTTTGTTCGGCTATTTGCTGAGACGTTTTGAACTTAAACCGGTCGTGATGAAGTATGAAAAAAACCGCTCAGCCACGTGAGCGGTTTTTTCCGTATAGCCAGCTTAGAGCTGAATTGAATTGTCTTTTGAACGCTTCTTGATGGTGCACGGCGCCCTCTTCGATCGTGAATGAGAGCTGAGCTTGAGAAAAGCCTTTTTGCCTCAGGCTTTTGTACACGTCTTTATTTTGTCGGATCATGGTGTTTTGGATGTTACATTTTTGCTCTGCTTCACGGCTTCCGACAGACATGTAGATACGCTGCCGTGCCGGCTGCAAAGACGCGGAGCGGACAAAGTCAGCCGATTTTTCATACCAAAAGGACCCGGAAATACAGCCGATTCTGCCGAATGTTTCAGGCTTCAGTAACATCGCATATATCGAGAACAGTCCTCCTAATGATGCGCCGATCAGTCCTCTTGTATCCGGATGGGCAGACATGGGATTCATACTTTCAATCGTTGGGATGATGACATTTGTCAGCTCCTCAAGAAAGAGGCTCCCTTTGCCGCCGAAATCAGGAAACGCAGGACTCAGAGAAGGCACAGGCCATGGCGTGTACTCATCGAGCCTGGTATCCGGTTTGATGCCGGCGAGAATCAATTCAGGGAGTTTTCCGTTTGCGAATTGGAGTTCAAGCTTATCCATCTGCTCTAAAAACAAATCGCCCCCATCAAGCACGTAGACACAGGGTAAAGCCCTCGTTTGAACCGGAGCGGAAGGAGGAAGGTATACCGTGCATTCCTTTCCGTTTATCCGGTGTTTTGTAAGTGTGCCTCTCAAGCATCCAACCCCTTTTTTTGCTTAAACAGAAGAAAAAAGAAATAAGGAACGCCGAGAATCGCAAGAATAATGCCCGCCGGCACCTCTGAAGGCTGAAAGAATAATTTGCCCGCAAAATCGGCGGAGATGACGAGCAGCATGCCGACCAGTCCGCTGACCGGTAATGAATATCTGTGTTCAATGCCGGCAAGCCTGCGTGAAATATGAGGCGCGATTAGTCCGACAAATGCCATGCTGCCCGCTGCGGTTACACATGCGCTGATCAAAGCGATGCAGGCAACGAGTAAAATGGTTTTTTCTTTATTGGTTGAGACTCCGAGGCTTTTCACCGTGTCCTCATCGAAACGAATGGTATCCAGCAATGACGTTTTCGCCATCAGCAGAGGAATGAACACGATCAGCCACGGCAGTATTGCGGTAATGGTCATCCAGTTTGCCGACCAGATGCTGCCGTTCTTCCAGACCATCGCCATCTCATAATCCTGCGGGTCCATTTTTAATGAAAGAAATAAAGACAGTGCGCTGAATCCGGAATTCATGGCGATTCCCACAAGAATAATTCTTCCGGATTCTAAATGCCCCCGGTGCCAGGCGAAAATATAAATCAGCACGGCCGCCATTAATCCGCCGATGAGCCCAAAGACAGGCATGCCCATTGCGGAGGCAAGCGCCGTCGCTTCAGATTGCCCCTGAAACAGAAGCATAAACGTGACGATTCCCGCACCGGCTCCGGCATTGATGCCCAAAATGCCGGGATCGGCAAGCCCGTTCTTGGTAACGGCCTGAATAACGGCTCCGGCTATCCCCAATCCGAGTCCGATGGCAGCCGCCATGACAATACGCGGCAGCCTCAGCTGAAACAGCAAAATGTCATATTGAGGATTCGGATGGATGCGGAAAAGCGCACTGAGCAGTTCACCCGGTTTTGCTGAAAAAGGCCCGCTGGTCATGCTGAAATAACTTACGAGCAGGATGAGAGCAATCAGAATGATATAGATTCCGGTCATTTTACGCACCACGCTGATCCCCTCCTTTTCTTTTAATCAAATAAAGAAAGAAAGGAACACCGATGATAGAAGTGACAACTTCAATAGGCGTCTCAAACGGATAATTAATCAATCGGCTGGCAAGGTCGCAAAGGGTCAGGAAGACGCCGCCGATGATGCATGCGCAGGGAATCAGCCGGCTGTAGTCCGATCCGACGAGAAAACGGGTGATGTGCGGAACGACCAAACCGACAAAGGCAATTTTTCCGGCGAGCGCCACCGAGCTTCCGGTCAATATGACAACGGCCGCCATTGCCATGAGTTTGATGGTTCTTTTCTGCTGTCCCAGACTTTTTGAAATGTCGTCTCCTAATGATACGGCTGTGACCTTTTTGCTGAGAATCATGGCTGTGATGATTCCGAGTGCAAAAAACGGGACGGCCAGTTTCAAAAAATCAGGGTTCATTTGATGCAGTCTCGCACTGTACCAAAAACTGAGATCCTGCGAGATTTGAAAATAAATCGAAAGCGCAGCCGACAGACTGCTGAGAAGCATACTGGTCACCGTTCCGATAATGGCAAGCTGCACCGGGGTAAATCCGCCGGGAAGAATGGAGGCCAGCCCGAAAACAAGGGCAGCGCCGAATGCGGAACCGATAAACGAGTATATGATCATTTCAATGGATGTTGATTGAGGGAGCAATACCATGCAAAGGGTAATGATAAAAGCGGAGCCGTCCGACACACCCATGATCGAAGGCGAGGCCAGATAGTTCCGTGTGATTCCCTGCATGAGCGCCCCGGAAACAGCAAGGGCGGCGCCGATAAACATCGCGCCAACCGCCCTCGGGATTCTTGAATGCCATATGATCTGATGGTCGGTATTCTCCGGATTAAAGTGCAGCAATGCGGAGAACACGGTATGGAAGTCAAGCTGCTTCGCACCGTATAAAACGGAAAGCAGCAGTGACAGAACAATGGCAATCGGTGAAGCGATGATAATAATGTGTGTCCGCCGTTTTGCATACATGTGAAAAACCTACTCTTTATTAGTCTTGAGTCAATTTGTCAGCCGCAACCTGTAAGAAGCGGATTTTACTCCAAGCGGTACCGCCTTGGGCTAATGGATCGATCGTATTGACGTATACATGGTCTTTTTTGACTGCCGTCAGGCTCTTCCAAATCGGATTTTTTTCTAAGTCCTTCAAAGCATCCGGCTTATCTGCGTTTTCATCATCAGAAAATTGTACGAATATATGGTCGGGGTTCATTTCGCTTAATTTTTCAAGAGAAATCAGCTCCTGCGCTTTCGCCGCTTTCACTTCGTCCGGCGCCTTCAGGCCTAAATCACCGTAAAGCGTAGAGTTGAAATAAACTTGTTCAGGGTAAATGTAAATATTGCCTTGTCTGATTCTGATGACCAGTGCGTTTGCCTGTTTTGCTTTGCTGTTCATCTTTGTTTTCGTCTTTTTCAGATCCTGATCGTAATCAGCAATGATTTTTTTTGCTTTTTCCTCTTTGCCTGTAAGCTGGGCAAGCAGCATCATGTTCTCTTTCCAGTTTGATGAGATATGAGAGACAGGAATGGTCTCAGCCGTGCCGCTCAATTTTTTTATCGTTTTTTCAGGGAACTTGGTTGATGCCAGAATGACGTCCGGCTGCAGTTCAAGAATTTTCTCCATATTCGGCTGCATTTTTTCACCTGTTGATACGGATTTATCTGTAATATCTTTAAACAGTTCCGGGAATTTGCCGGAGAATGATATCGCTCCTGCCGGATGGACGTCGAGCAATTTGGCGTCTTCCATTGATTCTACGCTGCCCGTAATGGCGATTTTGTCAGTCGGCGCTTTGACTTCGTATGTTTTTCCGAGATATTCGATTTTCTTTTTATTTGAAGAAGCGTCCTTACCTTTACTTGCTGTATCAGATGTTTCTGAGCTTCCGCAAGCCGCGGCGGTGAAAGCCAAAAGCAAAATCATGAAAGCGAATGCCAATTTCTTCATCTATTGTTCCTCCTGTTCAATTGATAACTATTATCAATTGGAATTATAGAGAATGAACAAAGATAAGACCATGGACAATTTCCGGTATTACCATGGACGATCTTCGGAAAAAAAGGAAATGCTTTGTTCAATCATCCGCTGATGCCCGCTTGGAGAATATTCAATCCACGGGTCAGATGAAACGGGAAACACACGTTTATTGCTGACGGCTCTAAGGTTCTGCCATATTTCAGACTGCTGAATGCGCTGAAAATAGCGAAGCGTTTCCGGTTCTTTGCAAGTGAAAAGCATGATGCAGTCAGCCTGGCAATCCGCCAGCATTTCCAATGAAATCTTTTCGTCGGGAGCAAAAGATTCCGGTTTTGCGGAGGCAAAGCCCAGATCACCGAAGAAAACATCCTCAATGCTGTTGTTATGGGCGATATACATATTTTCTTTATATACACGGACAAATAAGAAACGCTGATGCCGCACGTGTTCAAGAGCGTCTTTTGCTGAGTGTGCGAGATTTTGATAGGCTTCAAGCCAGTGCCGGGCTTCCTGTTCTTCATTCAAGTGTGCAGCTGCGTGAAGAAACTGATCTTTCCAATTGTCTTGAGTCGGAATGTAGAAAACTTCGGTGATGTCATTCAGACGCTGTTTTTCTTCTTCACTGACAGAATCCAGACTGAAAATGATGTCCGGCGCAGCTTGAGACAGCGTATGCAGGTTCTCTTCCCAATTTGCGTTATAGCGGTAAGCGCTGAGGTGCACGGGAATGTCTGAAGAGAATTGTTTATAGTAATAGGCCGTCCATTTCGGATGAAGCGTTGCAGCGTAAGGCACGTGATGCAGAGGAATCAAATGTCCCATCATTTCTTTCCCGTACGCGGCCATTTTTGTGCGCCTTTTTTTCATATAGCTTGTAGGTGAGCTGCCCGTACGTTTTTTAAAGATGCGGCTGAAATAAAATTCGTCTTGGTAGCCGATTTGATGAGCGATTTCCCGCAGTTTGCAGCTGGCCTTGGCCATCAGTTTTTTCGCATTGGTTATGCGGATGTCTGTGATATATTCTGTTACGCTTTGTCCATATAGTTTTTTAAAGGTTTCACTGTAATGCTTAGGACTGATTCCCGCCATTTGAGCAAGCTGGGTGAGTGTGATTTTTGTGTCGGATTGGGCATGTATGAATTGTTTTGTCTGTTCGATCGCCGCTTTCGTATTGTTTTGATGGCACACTTTTGCGGCATAAAGGTCGTACATCAGCTGCTGAAAGTCGGCTGTTGACTTCATTTTCTGCAATTCATCCGCCGATCGCGCGTTTTCGGAAAGTGACTGAAGCCGGCTTGTCAGGTGTTCAACCGTTTGCAAATTCATTTGCTGAAGTCCGCGGAAGATGTCTCCCCCGTTATCCGGAAGCATCGCTTTATCATCTGATGAATATGAGAAAATACGGAGTCTGACGATATACAAATGGATGCCGTCTGACGATGCAGGGTCAATATTGAATGTCTCATCACAAGGACAGATGTAGAGCGTCTCCTTCTGCAGCGGGAAGCTGTCTGTTCCGATATCAATTTGTCCCTCGCCTGTCACATGAAAGATCAGTACCGGGGAATCAGTGAGCTGATGCTCTGACAAAAGGTCTGCTGTTTTTTTTACGGAGATGATATCAATTGGCTGAAAGAATAATGTGTTTTTCATGAGAAACCACCTTTTAGGAAACATTCATTTAAATGATAACTGTTATCATTTGAATTGTACCAAATAAATGAATGTTTTCCTATAAAAAGCGGAAATGTGAAATGCGTCAAAATGTTACACGTGTAACACGAATGTTGTCAGTATATGAGGTATTGCTTTCTTACAAGTTTGAATTGGTCAAGCCGGCGTTGATATGTGCTGGTGATGTCTTGAATGGAAGCGCCTTGTTCTATTTTTTTGCGTACCCAGCCGTTGCCGATCAGCTTGTCAAAAGCTCCTGTCGGCAGAAATGAGAAGTCATTCGGATATAAGTCATGCATGGTTTTCAGAATGGAGAGCCCTGTTTTTGCCGCTTCAAAGGTGTTTCTGTTCGTTACGTAGACTTGTACGCCGTGGCATAGCTTGCCCTGGTGCTTGGAGAAGCTGGGGATAAATGAAGCGGCTCTGAAGGTGACGCCCGGAAGCTTGAGACTGTTAAGGCGTTCTTCGAGCTCGGTGCTTTTCATATAAGGTGCGCCGATAAGTTCAAACGGCTTTGTCGTGCCCCTTCCTTCAGATACGTTCGTGCCTTCGATTAGTCCTGTCGCCGAATAAGCGAATATGCTGTCCGGGGTCGGGATGTTAGGCGAAGGGAGGACGAACGGCAGGCCGGTATCTTCAATGGTCATCGTCCGCTTCCAGCGCTTCATCTTTACGACGGTGAGGTCGGCGCCAATATGAAACTCTTTATTGAATAAAAGAGCAAGCTCGCCGATGGTCATGCCGTGTTTCAGCGGGATTGGATACAGTCCGACAAATGAAGCGTAGTCAGGCTCAAGAACCGGGCCGTCCGGATGTCGTCCGCCCTGCGGATTCGGCCGGTCCAAGACATAAAAAGGAATGCCTTTTTCTTTGGCCGCCTCCATGGCATAGGCCATTGTATAAATGTAGGTGTAGTATCGCATTCCGACATCCTGGATATCGAAAATCAGCACATCGGTATCTATCAGCATGTCAGGCGTCGGTTTTCTCGTTTCTCCGTACAGGCTGTAGACGGGAAGACCTGTTTTTTCATCTATATAGGATGTGACTTTGTCTCCGGCCTGAGCGTCGCCGCGAACACCGTGCTCGGGTCCGAATAATGCCGTCAAATGCATGTCTTGTGCCTCATAAAGCACGTCAACGCTGCTTTTTAATGTTGAGTTCACACCGGTCGGATTAGTGATCAGACCGATTCTTTTTCCCTTCAGTTCTTGTTTATAATCTTTCAGCAGGCGGTCAATGCCTGTCTGGATGGTTGGTTTTTTGGCAGTGTGTGTGTTTCTGTCAGAAGCCGCCGAGACTGCCGTCATAGCACTGATGACGACAAGTCCGGCGAGAAGTGCAGCCGTATGTGTTTTCATGATCAGCCCTCCTGTTTAAAGCGGTTTTCCGGTCTTCAGATTGATCCCGAAACCATATGGATACAGTGTCGTTCCCGGATGGGTGACGGAAGGAATAGCAGCGGGCAGCCTGCCTTTCGGTTTTGTCTGCCCGAATATCGCTTCAATGCCTGCCGGAATGTTTGGCTGGAGAAATTGTCCGTCTGCATATCCTTTAAACCCGTAGACTGCGATAAGGGCGTCAGCTTCTTCAAAATTCGCGGCGTCGTAAGGATTCCGAAGACTCATCAGCACAAAGGGTTTTTGGTTCGACTGCGCAGCCTTCATGACGGCCCGCGGAAACGCGGTCGTCCATTTGCCGGGATCTGTGACGGAATCATCAATGACGCCGTCGTTTACGACAGGATCATTTTTTACGACATATGAGCCTGTAATGACGTAATCAGCGTCTGATACCAGCGTTTTGTGCTCGTCATGAAATGTGCGCTCGGCGAAGTTCATTTTACTGATGGTTACCGGCCGGATTTTTTTCTTCTTGATGAGCTGCCGAATGGTTTGTTCCATTGACGCTGTTTGATCTTCATAAGGAGCGGCAAGGAGAACGCGGCTGTTCTTTTTCGGTTTGAATGGGAGCGTGCGGTTTTTGTTTTGTAAGACGGTGACGGATCTTTCCGCGATTTGTTTTTCAGCCTTCAGATGGTTTTTGCTGCCGACGGTTTTATGTGCTTTTGCAATCTTCTTTTTCAGACTTGTTTCTTTCGGAGCGGGATATATCCCTCGTTTTATTTTCAAGGAAATGATGCGCTCAACCGATTTGTTGATTTGCTGAAGAGGAATATCCCCTTTTTGAACCGCCTTTTTTAAAGCGGAATGAACTTGGGCAAAGCGGTTTTCTGTTTGCAGCGATGTCACTTGGGCCGGCATCAGGGCGATGTCGACTCCTGCTTTTATTGCCATGACGACCGCCTCTTCCTGACCGAAATGATCGGCAATGGCTTTCATGTTTAATGCATCCGTCACAATGACGCCGTTAAACCCCATTTCCTCACGGAGAAGATGAGTCATCACTTTTTTCGAGAGTGTGGCAGGCACAAGAATGTCTGAACCGTCCAGCTTGCTTTTATAGGTTGTATCATCAAAAGCGGGAAATTGCACATGGGCTGTCATGATCATATCGGCCCCGGCCTGAATGGCCTGACGGAACGGATACAGTTCGATCTGCCTCAGCCTTTCTTGACCGTGGGTGACAAGCGGAAGGCCGTAGTGGCTATCGACATCCGTGTCGCCGTGTCCCGGGAAATGTTTGACGGCGGAAGCGACATCCTGTTTTTGCTGAGCCTTCATTGAGGCAAGGCCGAGTGTTGCTGTCAGATCACGGTCTGAACTGAATGACCTGACGCCGATGACCGGATTTCCGGGATTATTATTGATATCGAGAACGGGAGCGAAATTCGTATTAATGCCGAGTGCTTTCAATTCTTTCCCGATAATGGCGCCGGTTTGGGACGCGTATGCTGTTTTTCTTGCAGCCCCGAGTGCCATATTGCCTGGGAAATGAGTGCCCTCACCAAGTCTTGTTACGATGCCGCCTTCTTGATCAATGCTTAATAATAGCGGAATGTCAGGGCTTGCTTTTTGAAAGGCATCTGTCAGGCGGACTGTTTGCTCAGTGTTTTTTACATTTTCTGCAAATAAGATCACGCCGCCGAACCGGTACTTTTGAATAAGCCCTGCGACTTCGTCATTCATTTGAGTAAGAGCCTCAGGTGATGACTGCCCCTTTTTTTGCCAATTGCGAAAGTCAGGCATGAGCATCTGCCCTAATTTTTCATCTAATGTCATGCGGGATACCGTTTGTTCCGCCTGTGATGGAATATCCGGTTTTGTCGATGCATGATGCGTGCCGAAAACAATAAACAACAGTAATACAGCTGAGATGACAAGTTTCATAATGGCGCCCTCCTGCCGTCATAGTTTGGACAAAAGACATAGGTTGTCATTCAATGGCTTCGTAAATCGCTTTTACGACGCTGCCGTAGCTTCCGGTCGGGAAAAGATCCCCTTCAAAAACATTCGGATTTTCACCGGGGCTGACGACGGGGGAATGCTTTTTGTTGGTCAAAAGCGCGATCCCGAGATGATAAGCGGGGTCAATGATCGTGACGGTGCCGGTCCATCCGGTATGGCCGTAAGCCTGCCTGCTTGCATAAGGGCCGAACATCCACTCCATATCAGGGCTGCCGTTTTTCCGCCAGCCGAGAGCGAAAGTCGGGTCAGAGGATGACGCCGTTGTGAACAGATCGGCCGTTTGCTGAGTGAAGAGAGAAACATGTTTGTAACTGCCGCCGTTCAGCATGACTTGAAGAAGAACGGCCATGTCATCAGCTCTTGAAAACAGTCCTGCATGGCCGGACACCCCTCCCATTGAGTAAAATGCTTTTTCGTCATGAACCTCCCCTTGCAGCGTATACGTCCTGATATGAGGAAAATGGATAACCCCGTCACGCGTGTTGCCTAAACGTTCAGTAGCTGCGAATGCTTTTTCTTTGAAGCCTTTTTGCAGCGGGTTAAACAGTGTGTGCGTCAGTTTCAGCGGTTTGTACAGTTCTTGTTCCGCATAGGCATCAAGGGTTTTTCCAGTTATGTTTTCAATAATGCAGCCGAGCAGCATGTAACCGATATCGCTGTATACGTGTTTTGTGCCCGGTTTGTATTCAAGCGGGATCTGGGTGAGAAAACGGATCGTTTTGTCCCGTTCTTGTGAATAAAAAGGGCCTGCGGTGTCCGGCTTATAAAAATAAAAGCTTGCCGGCAGACCGGATTGATGCTGCAGCACATCAATGACGCGTATGCGGTCTTTTCCTTGAATCGGATCGCTTTTCCTGTCTTTGAAATCGGGAAGGTAAGCCGAAACTTTTTGATACACATCCAGCTTTCCCTGGCTGACGAGGCGCTGTAATGCAAAATTCGCCGCATACATTTTTGTGTTGGAAGCTAAATCAAACATAGTTGACGTTTTCATTTTTTTCGGACGGGATAAAAGACTGTTTCCGTCATATTTTTTGCTGTAGCCGTATGCTTTCTTTTTGATCACCCGTCCGTCCTTTACGACGACGAGGACAGCTCCCGGGAATCCTGCTGCGATGTCTTTTTCAATCATTTGATCAACCTTTCTGAGCTTTGCTGTGTCGTATAATTTGGATTGGGCTCCGGCTTTGTGCTGCGGCAGAAAAGAGAGGCTGATGACCATGGTGAGTACGGCGGCTGCCAGTGTTTTCATATTCTGTTCCCTCCCGGCTTATTCAAATTCAGCAGCCATGTCATCCTTAAACCCGAAAGCATAGGTGAAGACAAAGCCCGCCGCATAAGAGATGAAGAGACCGATGATATACAAAACGATTTGAGCCGGCTGTACGAGAAAAGAGAGCGGAAGGCCGGAGACACCGATTGAAAAAGTCGCTACTTGAAAATGGGCTTGAAAGGCGCCGCCGATACCCGCCCCTAAACACGCTGTTAAAAACGGCCGGCCGAGCGGAAGTGTGACGCCGAAGATGAGCGGCTCCCCGATTCCGAGCAGACCGGATGGAAGTCCGCCTCCAATCGCTCTTTTCAATGAGGCTTTTTTTGTTTTCATAAAGATGGCGAAGGCCGCGCCTACTTGACCTGCGCCTCCCATTGCGAGAATCGGCAGAAGCGGGTCATCCCCGATGGATCGGATGAGTTCCAAATGCACGGGAGTCAAGCCTTGATGCAGGCCGGTGATAACAAGAGGCAGGAAGGCGGCTCCTAATACAAATCCCGACAGCACTCCCCCGATATTCAGCAGCGACAATAAACCTGATGTAATCAAATCAGAAATAAAACCGCCTGCAGGGATGAAGATGACATATGTCACCAGTCCGGTGATGAGCAAAGACAAAGTAGGCGTGACGATAATGTCGATGGATTGATGGATGTACTTTCTGATAAACCGTTCCGTATAAGCGATAAAAATCGCAGCGAAAAGAACGCCGATTAAACCTCCCCTGCCCGGGAGCAGATTCTCTCCGAACAAACTGATATTGGCGATTTCGGGGTTTAAGATCAATATGCCTGCAAGGCCGCCCATCGCGGGTGTTCCGCCGAATTCCTTTGCCGCATTGATGCCGACAAGGACGCCGAGGTAAGCGAATAAGCCTGAACCGATAACCGTTAAAATAAGTGCGATTTGAGATTCTTTCGGGAGCCAGCCGGCCTGAATGACGGCTTTCGTCATGCCGGTGATTAAACCTGATGCAATGAGTGCGGGAATAAGAGGAATGAAGATGCTTGATATTTTTCTCAAAAGCAGTTTGATGGGTGTTGTATTTTTTCTGTTGAGATCGGCTTTTTTCCGTGAGGCGGCTTCTTTTAAATCAATGTTTTTTCCGGGTGACACCAGTTTTGCGAAAGCGTCGGCGACATGATTGACGACACCCGTGCCGAGGATGATCTGCAGTGTTTCGGCTTCGACGACGCCTATTACTCCGTCAAGACGTTTCAGCGCTTCAATATCCGTTTTGTCCTGATCTAAAGGCGTAATTCTCAGGCGTGTCATACAGTGGGTAAAGCCCGAAATATTCGATGAACCGCCGCAGTTGTCCAGAATATCTTTGGCCAGCGACTGATAAAATGCCTCTTTGCTCATGAAGACCCTCCTCTTTCCGTACCATTTTTCCCGCGGAGCTGTGCCTGAAACGCATCCTGAAAGCGCCTGCGCCGATCATGAAAACGGCGCGGCTGGTAAAAGGCACATGATGATCAGTAACGGAGCCAAAAGAATGATCAGCGATTTTTTTCGCTTGAAACATGCTGTTCTATGGCTTTGTCAATGAAGCCTTCCGATTCTTCGAGCAGTGCTTTCGCGTGTGTTTCGTCCGAATTCGTCTTCAGCATGACGATTGCCGTTTTGACATGGCTGCCTGCGGCCTCAAGGGTCTCTTTTGCTTTATCGTACGGAACGCCCGTAATGCTTTGGATAATGCCGATTGCCCGTTCTTTCAATTTTTCGTTGCTGACATGAACGTCCACCATTAAATTTTCGTACACTTTGCCGCTTTTGATCATCATGGCCGTGGAAATCATGTTCAGAATCATTTTATGTGCTGTTGCGGCTTTCATTCGTGTTGACCCTGTAATCACTTCGGGGCCGACGACGACTTCAATGCTGTGATCGGCAAAGGTGCTGATCAATGAGTGCTTATTGCATGTGAGCGCGACGGTTTTGGCGCCGATTGTTTTTGCGTATTTCAGCACACCGGCCGCATACGGTGTGCGCCCGCTTGCGGCGATGGCGATCACGGTGTCTTCAGCGGTAAGGCCGATCGTTTTGAGATCGAGAGCGCCGGTTTCCTCGCTGTCTTCTATACCTTCAGCCGCTTGCAAAAAGGCGTCTGCCCCTCCGGCCATCAGACCGATGACGGTGCCGGGACTTACGCTGTATGTAGGCGGGCATTCAACCGCATCAAGTACACCAAGCCTGCCGCTTGTGCCCGCTCCCGCATAAATCAGCCTGCCGTTTCGCCGCAAAGACTGATGGGCAAATTGAACGGCAATTTCAATATCAGGCAGCACCTGCTGAACGGCGTCCGCCACTTTGAAGTCCTCTTGGTTAATGATGCGGAGGATTTCCAACGTGTCTGCTTGATGGATTGAAGCGGTCTGCGGATTTCTTGTTTCTGTGGTCAATCTGTGAATGTTAAGCCGGTCTGTCATGAATGTACCCTCCCAAGTCGTTATTACTTGAAGTATATGGGCTTCTGAATATATGTTTCAAGAAAAAAATCAAACGCTTTCACAAAAAAAGATGCAGAATGTGCTGTTCGCCGATGGGGCCGATCCTGCGACGCCCTTTATCAATAAAACCGGAAGACTGGTAAAGGTTCTTTGCGCGATGATTGCGATGGTTCACTGCAAGCACGATTTCGTCACACCAAGGAAAATAATTTGCGGCAAAAGCGGGAAGCTGCAGCATCGCTTGTTTGGCATAACCTTTTCCTTGCTGCCGCGCATCTATGGACAGTGCGCTCAGTAAAATGGCAGACACGCTGTTCGAATATGGAGCTATGGTTTCCTTTGAGGTATGTAAAATGAAAAAACCGACGGGGGTGTCTTCTTTTAAAACGACTGTAGGATAGCGCTCCCGGATGACAAGAGCCTGCGGCAGTACATCCTTCGGGAGCGCTGTGAACATTTTATCTTCTTCACTGAGTACAAACCCATTCAGGCCGTCTGCATGTTCCGGTTTATAAAAGGATAGGGCTGCAACCATGATATCTACTCTCCTTTTTATAGTTGATCCAGTTCATTTTCTGATAACACGCGGCAGCCTGCCCGTTTTAATAGAGCGGAAGTGATGCCGTCCCCGATTATCTTTTTCCCGGAGAAAGTGCCGTCATAGATGAAGCTGCTGCCGCAGGACGGACTGTTTTCTTTAAGGATGATCGTTGCGGCGCCTATTTCTTTTGCGTATGCTAACGTTTTTTCCGCGCCGTCTATATATAAAGATGTAACGTCTTCACCTGATGCTGTTACGATTCTTGCTGTTCCATTCAGCACGTCTTCGCCCGTGCCGCCGAGGATTTCCGCCGGTTCGCGGGGAGTGGTGAAGCCGCCCAAAAGTTCGGGGCAGACCATAACAGCTTTCTTTTCCTCTACGAGTCTGCGGATTTTTTCCGAAGCGGCGTGAGAGCCGTTATACCTGCATTCGATACCGCCGAGACAAGAGCTGACTAAGATCATCTGTGTCCATTCCCTTCAATATTTTGATACTTTCATCTTAAATGAAATAAGAGAGAAGGGATGAGTTTTTCAGTTAAAAAACGGGTAAAAAAGTTTGAAAATAAAAAAAATAAATTTTCTCTTTACAAAAGGGGTATAACCTGTATATAATAACTTTTGTCAGCTCGACGCGGACACAACGGCCCGTTGGTCAAGCGGTTAAGACACCGCCCTTTCACGGCGGTAACACGGGTTCGAATCCCGTACGGGTCATATGGAGGATTAGCTCAGCTGGGAGAGCATCTGCCTTACAAGCAGAGGGTCGGCGGTTCGAGCCCGTCATCCTCCACCATATTTGCCGGCCTAGCTCAATTGGTAGAGCAACTGACTTGTAATCAGTAGGTTGGGGGTTCAAGTCCTCTGGCCGGCACTGTTTTTCAACAAAATACGGAGGGGTAGCGAAGTGGCTAAACGCGGCGGACTGTAAATCCGCTCCCTCAGGGTTCGGCAGTTCGAATCTGCCCCCCTCCACCATTTTTGGGCTATAGCCAAGCGGTAAGGCAACGGACTTTGACTCCGTCATGCGTTGGTTCGAATCCAGCTAGCCCAGTCTCAGACACCTTTTGCATAAGGTGTCTTTTTTTATTTGTATTTCGTCTCGAATTTTGATTGTTCATCAGATATACTATTTTTAAGCTGCTGTTAAGGCATTATATTCTGTATTTTCCATCTACACCCTGCCTGAAATTTGGTAAAATAAATGTAATAAAAAAATGAAACCTTTTAAAACAATCAACGTATAGATACAGACCGGTGAAGGGCAGAGGTAAGATAAAACATGGAAAACCTGATTAAAAAAAGAATCAAGCAAGTCAAAAAAGGCGATCAAAATGCGTTTGCGGAAATCGTTGACCTTTATAAAGATAAGATTTACCAGCTTTGCTACCGCATGCTCGGCAATGTCCACGAAGCAGAAGATATTGCGCAGGAAGCTTTCATCAGAGCGTATGTCAATATCGACAGTTTCGACATCAACAGAAAGTTTTCAACGTGGCTTTACAGAATTGCGACCAACCTGACCATTGACCGCATCCGCAAGAAAAAGCCTGATTATTATCTGGACGCAGAAGTGGCGGGCGCAGAGGGGCTGACGATGTATTCGCAGATCGCCGCGGACGGGGTTCTCCCTGAAGACGCCGTGTTGTCATTGGAGCTGTCGGACACAATTCAGAAAAAGATTTTAAAGCTGCCTGACAAGTACAGAACAGTTATTGTATTAAAGTATATTGATGAACTCTCTTTAATTGAAATCGGGGAGATTCTGAATATCCCTGTCGGCACCGTCAAGACAAGGATACACAGAGGCAGAGAGGCTCTTAGAAAACAATTAAGGGATCTTTAAGTGGGGTGATGAAATGAGCTGTCCTGAACAGATCGTGCAGCTTATGCATAAGCATCTTGATGGAGATATTCTTCCTGAAGATGAAGACGTATTAAAACAACATTTGCGGTCATGCGGGAATTGCAAACGGCATTTTCATGAAATGGAGAAATCCGTAGCGCTCGTCCGGAGCACATCGCATGTCACAGCCCCTGCTGATTTTACTGCCAAAGTTATGGCGAATCTTCCAAAAGAGAAAAAACGCGCTTCTGTAAAACGATGGATCAAAACTCATCCGATAATTGCAGCCGCGGCGGTTTTTGTGATTTTAATGGGCGGCGGTTTTTTCAACAGCTGGCATAACGACCACAATTTCAGTGTGTCAAAGCAGCCGAACCTTGTCGTGCAGAATCACACGGTCACCGTCCCTGAAGGCGAGACCGTAAAGGGCGATGTCACAGTAAAAAACGGCAAGCTGGTCATTAAAGGGAAAGTCGACGGCAACGTGACCGTGGTTAACGGAGAAAAATACATGGCCTCAGCCGGACAAGTCACCGGGCAGATTGAAGAAATTAACGAATTGTTTGACTGGGTCTGGTACGAACTGAAAACAGCGGGTCAGGGCGTCGTGAGTGCTTTAGACTCCGATTAAAGATGAGTAAAGCGTATAATCGCTTTACTCTTTTTTTACGCGGCGCCGCGCTGGCTGATTTCACTTGATAAATCAAAATGTGGTATAATGAGCACGCTATATGATGTACATATTGCTCATGCAGCACAATTCATAACAAAAAACGAAATGACTGAATTCTTGGAGGACGAGGAAATGGCTTTTGAGGACATCCCATTTTTGCAATACCTCGGCAATGCCGTTGATATTCTCCTTGTTTGGTATGTGATATATAAATTAATCATGGTCATACGCGGAACGAAGGCGGTTCAGCTTTTAAAAGGAATCGTCGTCATCGTGTTGGTCCGGATGGCCAGTTCATATTTGGGACTCAGTACGCTTCAGTGGCTGATGGACCAAGCGATAACATGGGGATTTTTAGCGATCATTATTATATTCCAGCCTGAGCTGAGACGGGCGCTTGAACAGCTCGGACGGGGCCGGTTCTTTTCAAGGAGCGGCACCCCCGTAGAGGAAGCGCAGCATAAGACAATTGAAGCGATTACAAAATCAATCAGCTACATGGCGAAACGCCGCATCGGCGCCCTCATCGCCATTGAGCGCGATACGGGAATGGGCGATTATATTGAGACGGGCATCCCGCTTAATGCGCAGGTCAGCTCGGAGCTTTTGATTAATATCTTCATTCCGAATACGCCGCTGCACGATGGAGCGGTCATTATGAAAAATAACGAGATCGCGGCGGCTGCCTGTTATCTGCCGCTTTCTGAAAGCCCGTTTATTTCAAAGGAGCTGGGGACGCGGCACAGAGCTGCTGTCGGCATCAGTGAAGTGACGGACAGCTTAACCATTATCGTATCTGAAGAGACGGGCGCCATCAGCGTGGCCAAAAACGGAGACCTTCACAGAGAATTGACGGAAGAAGCACTGAAAGAAATGCTTGAAGCCGAGTTTAAGAAAAACGCCAGAGATACTTCTTCTAACCGCTGGTACTGGAGGGGCAAGAAAAATGGATAAATTCTTAAACAACCGCTGGGCTGTAAAGATCATTGCATTGCTCTTTGCGCTCCTGCTTTATGTTGCGGTTAACAACAACCAGGCGCCGACTCCGAAAAAGCCGGGGGAATCCTTTTTTCCGACATCAACGACTGACGAGGCTACGCTTACTGATATTCCTGTAAAAGCATACTATGATGAAGCGAATTACGTGGTCACCGGCGTGCCTCAGACCGTAAATGTCACGATTAAAGGATCGACAAGCGCGGTGAAAAAGGCGAGACAGACGAAGAATTTTGAGATATACGCCGATATGAATAAGCTGAAGACCGGGACTCATAAGGTCGAATTGAAGGCGAAAAATGTATCGGACGGACTGACGATATCCATTAACCCGTCAGTCACGACGGTTACGATTCAGGAAAAAACGGCTGAGAGTTTTCCGGTTGAGGTTGAATACTACAATAAAAGCAAAATGAAAAAGGGGTATACGCCCCAGCAGCCGATTATCAGCCCGAAAAATGTACAGATTACGGGTTCGAAAAATGTAATTGACAACATTTCGCTTGTCAAAGCATCCGTGAACCTTGAAAATGCAAATGAAACCATTGATAAGGAAGTGAAGGTGACCGTCTATGACAAAGACGGCAACGCACTTCCTGTTGATGTTGAACCGTCAGTCATTAAAGTGACGGTTCCCGTGGCCAGTCCGAGCAAAAAGCTCCCTTTCAAAATCGTAAGGAAGGGAAGTCTTCCTGACGGGGTGAGCATTGCAAGCATTGACTCGAACCCGAGTGAGGTGACGGTTTACGGCCCGCAGGACGTGCTGGATTCACTTGAGTTTATCGACGGCGTATCTCTTGATTTAGGCAAAATTGATAAAGATACGGATATAGATGCCGACATTCCGCTTCCTAAGGGTGTGACAAAGGTGTCGCCGGGGAAAATTACGCTTCATGTTAAGGTGGACAGTGAAGACAAAAAGGATTTTGACAATGTCGCAATTAAGACGGTCGGATTGGGAGGCTCGCAGCAGATTGAGTTTCTCGACCCTGAATCGCGGGCGATAAATATTACGGCCAAAGGCTCTCCGGCCAACATTAAGGCGCTGAAAAAGTCGGACATTGAACTGTACGCCAATGTCTCAGACTTAGATGACGGAGAGCATTCTGTAAAGCTTGCAGTAAACGGACCGCAAAACATCACATGGTCCCTGTCCAAAGACACGGCTAAAATCAAGCTGACTTCTAAGAAAAACACAAGTTCAAATAAAAATAACGGCAGCTCTGCCGATTCCGGCAATAAGGACGGAACAAGCGGAGACGCAGATAAAGACAAGAACAAGAACCGGGAAGAAGACACTGACAGCGATCAGAATAAAAGTCAGAACCAGGATCAAAATCAAGACCAGGATGAAGGCGGATCAAGCGCTGATTCATCTTCAACAGAATGAAAAAGGAGCGATACAAAATGGGCAAGTATTTTGGAACAGATGGTGTAAGAGGTGTTGCCAACAGCGAGCTTACGCCAGAGCTGGCCTTTAAAGTGGGGCGTTTTGGCGGTTATGTCCTGACCAAAGATAAACAGCGCCCGAAAGTGCTGATCGGCCGTGATACACGCATCTCCGGACATATGCTGGAGGGAGCCCTTGTCGCTGGACTTTTATCGATCGGAGCTGAAGTGATGCGCCTCGGCGTCATTTCTACACCGGGGGTATCCTATTTAACGAAAGCCATGGATGCTGAGGCGGGCGTCATGATTTCCGCTTCTCACAATCCCGTACAGGATAACGGAATTAAATTTTTCGGAGGAGACGGCTTTAAGCTTTCCGATGAGCAGGAGGCCGAGATTGAACGTCTCATGGATGAACCGGAAGATAAGCTGCCAAGACCGACAGGCGCGGACCTCGGGCTTGTGAACGATTATTTCGAAGGCGTTCAAAAATATCTGCAGTTTTTAAAGCAGACGGCAGACGAAGATTTCACGGGCATTCATGTAGCGCTTGACTGCGCCCATGGTGCGACATCTTCCATTGCGACGCACCTTTTTGCCGATCTTGATGCTGACGTGTCTACAATGGGAACGTCTCCGAACGGATTAAATATTAATGACGGCGTCGGTTCTACACATCCGGAAGCGCTGAGTGCTTTCGTCAAAGAAAAAAACGCCGACATCGGCCTTGCATTTGACGGCGACGGCGACCGCCTCATTGCCGTGGATGAAAAAGGAAACATTGTCGACGGCGATCAGATCATGTACATATGCGCGAAGTATTTGAAATCAGAGGGCCGTCTCAAAGATGATACCGTCGTATCAACCGTGATGAGCAATCTCGGTTTCTACAAAGCGCTTGAAAAAGAAGAAATCAAAAGCGTTCAAACGGCAGTCGGAGACCGCTATGTCGTAGAAGCGATGAAAAAAGACGGCTATAATGTCGGCGGCGAGCAGTCAGGGCACCTTATTTTCCTTGATTACAACACTACCGGTGACGGGCTCTTGTCCGCGATCATGCTTGTGAATACGCTGAAAGCGTCCGGCAAAACCCTTTCAGAGCTTGCGGCTGAAATGAAAAAATTCCCGCAGCTTTTAGTAAATGTGAAAGTGACGGATAAATATAAGGTGGAAGAAAACGCTAAGGTGAAGGCCGTTATTTCTGAAGTGGAAAAAGAAATGAACGGAGACGGCCGGATATTAGTGCGTCCGTCAGGCACCGAGCCGCTCGTCCGCGTGATGGCTGAAGCGAGAACAAAAGAGCTTTGTGACGAATATGTCACAAAAATCGTAGATGTCGTGCGGACAGAAATGGGAGCGGAGTAGCGAAGTTTATAAACAGAGAGCGAACAAGACAAGTGCGATCAGCATAATATGATAGTAAACATGATGCCGGGGCGGCAAAAAATAATTGACCGTCCTTGGCACATGCTGTAAAATCAAGCTTGTTCGGCCTTTGTTTTTCACTTGCAGGGAAGGCGGAATTGTTTGCATCTTTTATAATTACAGCGCCCGAACTAAGCGCCCGAAAAACGGCTTAGTTGACGAGGATGGAGGTTATCGAATTTTCGGCGGATGCCTCCCGGCTGATTCATTTAGATCACAGCCGTAAGGATTTCTTCAAACCGGAGGGGCGACTCTCCGAACAAAGGGAAATCACATGATCTTCCAAAAAAACATGTGGGAGGGGACGATTGAAAGTCCCCTTGTAATTCGGCTTTCTTCGTCTCCTTTTACACCTTTAGGAGGAAGAAAAAATGTGTGGAATTGTAGGTTATATCGGTCAGCTTGATGCGAAAGAGATTTTGTTAAAAGGATTAGAGAAGCTTGAGTACCGCGGATATGACTCTGCCGGTATCGCTGTGGCGAACGAGCAGGGCGTGCATGTGTACAAAGAGAAAGGCCGCATCGCCGACCTTCGTGAAGTGGTGGATCCCGCGGTTGAATCTCAAGCGGGAATCGGACATACACGCTGGGCGACTCACGGCGAACCAAGCTTCCTGAACGCTCACCCGCATCAAAGCGCACTCGGCCGCTTTACACTTGTTCACAACGGTGTGATCGAGAACTATGTTCAGCTGAAGCGCGAATATCTTGAACACGTTGAACTGAAAAGCGACACGGACACTGAAGTAATCGTTCAAATGATCGAGCAATTTGTGGCGGGAGGTCTTAATACAGAAGAAGCGTTCCGAAAAACACTCACTCTGCTAAAAGGCTCTTACGCAATTGCATTATTTGACGGCGAAAACACAGACACCATTTTCGTTGCAAAAAACAAAAGCCCTCTGTTAATCGGTCTTGGAGATACGTTTAACGTCGTGGCATCTGACGCGATGGCTATGCTTCAAGTAACGAATGAATACGTTGAGCTTTTGGATAAAGAAATGGTGATCGTGACAAAAGACGAAACCGTGATTAAAAACCTTGACGGTGAAGTCATGACACGTGCGTCTTATATCGCTGAGCTTGACGCCAGTGATATCGAAAAAGGCACATACCCTCACTACATGTTAAAAGAAACGGATGAGCAGCCGCTTGTTATGCGCAAAATCATCCAAACGTATCAAGACGAAAATGGCAGACTGGCTGTGGCCGGCGATGTCGCTGACGCCGTGGCGGAAGCGGACCGCATTTATATCGTGGCTTGCGGAACGAGCTACCATGCCGGTCTTGTCGGGAAACAATATATTGAAATGTGGGCAAACGTCCCGGTTGAAGTGCATGTAGCGAGTGAATTCTCTTACAACATGCCGCTTCTGTCTAAGAAGCCGCTCTTTATCTTCCTTTCTCAAAGCGGAGAAACAGCGGACAGCCGTGCCGTGCTTGTTCAAGTCAAAGCGCTGGGCCACAAAGCGCTGACAATTACAAACGTTCCGGGGTCCACGCTTTCCCGTGAAGCGGATTACACATTGCTTCTGCATGCAGGTCCTGAGATCGCGGTTGCATCAACAAAAGCGTATACGGCTCAGATTGCCGTGCTTGCGATCCTTGCATCAGTTGCGGCAGAACGCAACGGCGTTGATATCGGCTTTGATTTAGTCAAAGAATTAGGTATCGCGGCAAATGCCATGGAAGCCCTCTGCGACCAGAAGGACGAAATGGAAATGATCGCGCGTGAGTACCTGACTGTTTCAAGAAACGCTTTCTTCATCGGCCGCGGCCTTGACTACTTCGTATGTGTCGAAGGCGCCCTGAAGCTGAAAGAGATTTCTTACATCCAGGCGGAAGGCTTTGCCGGCGGCGAGCTGAAGCACGGAACAATCGCTCTGATCGAAGAAGGAACACCGGTCTTTGCACTGGCAACACAAGAGCACGTCAACCTGAGCATCCGCGGAAACGTGAAGGAAGTCGCAGCCCGCGGCGCCAACACTTGCATCATCTCGCTGAAAGGCTTAGATGACGCAGACGACAGATTCATCCTGCCGGAAGTCAACCCTGCGCTTGCTCCGCTGGTTTCTGTTGTGCCATTGCAGCTGATCGCTTACTACGCTGCACTGCACCGCGGCTGTGATGTTGATAAACCGCGCAACCTTGCGAAGAGTGTGACTGTGGAATAAAGATAAATAATTCATGGTAAATTTTAAATGTAAAATATCGTCGGAAAGTTTGACCCCTTTGGTTTATATAAGCCAGAGGGGTTTTTAGTATGAAATTTAGAAGTTCATGTCTTTTCGGTTAACAAAAGATTTTTTATAATTGTAAAGAAATCTCGGTATATATATTGAAAAGAAGTAACATCTATTTTATAATATAAATATATTCCAATTAAAATCCATAAATGTAACCATTAGTAAAGAATGATAATGTTCAAATAAAGGTTTTTGAATAAGTATTTGTTTTGGTGTTTTATTCTCATGTCCGATTCCTTTATAGGACATACTTCATTCTTGAACGGAATCCTCAATTATTAGACAGGCATATATAAATCTGTACATATATAGAATATAAAATACATATTTTCTTTTCTGGAAAGTAAGTCACCTCCTCTAGTTTTCATCATGAATATCCCATTATATAATCGAAATCCAATCGATTACACATCCAAAATATGATTAAAAATGCTTTAAAATTCCTTCTTGTTTTGACGACTCCTGATTCATTTTGAATAACTTGTGATGAATAAAAATATGAAAATAACATCATTTTTGCAGAAATAGCAATTGCTTAAGGAACCAGTTCAATTCTTAAAAAAGTCCTGACAACAGTGATAGGAGTGGTATGATGTCAAACCTTTTAGAAGTCAGAAACCTCAGCAAATCTTTTGGTCATAAAGCTGTTTTAAAAGATGTCACATTCAATGTGCCTGCCGGGTCCATTGTCGGTTTTATCGGTGATAACGGCGCAGGCAAATCAACAACATTTAAAACGATATTAGGGTTAATCTCTCAAGATAGAGGAAAAGTGAAAATCTTTGGTGAGCAGAATCTGGATAAACATATAAAGTTCAAAGAAGATATAGGGGTCGCATTTGATGCGATGAATCTGCCCGCGCATCTTACGATAAAGCAGCTGAATCATGTATTTAAAAAACTATTCGGTGCTTGGGACCAAGACAATTTTTATCGGTTGGTTCAATCTTTCTCTTTACCTATGGATAAAAAAGTAAATACATTCTCGCGCGGTATGTCAATGAAGTTATCCGTAGCTGTTGCTTTGTCGCATAACGCAAAATTATTAATCTTGGATGAAGCAACGGGAGGGCTTGATCCCTCTTCAAGAGATGATCTGTTAAATGAATTAAAAAGCTTTGTGAGTAAATGCAACGGCGGTATTTTACTTTCATCACATATTATGTCTGATGTTGAGAAGATAGCAAGCCATATCATTATTATGAAAGATGGCGAAATTTTATTAAATGAAGAGAAAGATAAGGTTCTTGCAAGCTATACTGTTATAGATGTTGATGAAGGTCAATTGGCTGAGCTCAACGAAGATATCGTTCTTGCAAAAAGGAACCATGGATCTTATTGGAGTGTGCTTGTATCGGATCGACAGAAATTGCCGAATGGCGTAACGGCCAAAACCATTTCAATAGAAGAAATCAGTGTCTTTTTAACGAGGAGTGAAAAACATGAGAGGTCTGTTATTGACTAACTATTACTTAGTTTATCGAAGTTTCTTTGCATACACGGGGTTGGCCATATTGATATCAGCAGTCATCTTTTATTTTGGAGACGCTTCAATGCATCGTTTTGTTGCTATGCTGATTATTTTGTTTGTCGTCATGCCCGCACTTGAGGTTATAAAGTATGAGAGTAAGTCTGGCTATGACAAGTATGTGCTGACTTTACCGGTCAGCAGAATAAATATTGTTCAAAGCCACTATGTCTTCTATCTTTTGGTTGTTGTGATCGGAGCTGTAATATCTTATGGCGTTTTCTTTGTATACAGCCTGGGTTCTGATGAACAAATTGTCGGCATATTGAATATTGTCTCTTTTGGAACGTTCATCGTTCTCTTTGCCGGTGCAATCGTTTATCCTCTTCTCTACATGATAGGCCCGGAAAAGTCTGATGCTATTGTAATTGGAGGGGCAATGGGGGGACTTTTTGCTACCTTTGGATTGCAAAGTGTCGTTGGGTATGTAGCAAAACAATTATCGCCGTCGTTTTTGCACATAAATCCTTCTTTATATGTCTCGATTATATATCTCATGATCGGCGTTATCTTATATATCATTTCATTTTTCATAGCCGCAGCTATCTATCATAAAAAAGAATTTTAGCGGCTGATCTAGTTATAACAGGATAAGGTGTTGTCTTTGCATAAAGAACTTTGTGACCTTAAGGGTTAATATTTAGCATATGAAATGGGGGGGTTTTATGGAAGGCAACATGTTATATCATCAATATCTGAAAGCAAATTCCGAGTATTTCGGAAAACAAGAGATGGCAATGAATACATATGAAGTAAATGACATCCCTGATACATATACTGTTATCTCAGATAGTAATTCAGTATGGAAATATTATCATGTTAAGGGTGTATCATTACCAGAGCAGGGGTGGAAAATTCATTTAACTTCATTGTTAGAGGACGCACAAAGTGTATTGGATAGGGTTGCCCGCTTTTGTATGGATAAGAAAATTGAATTTAAACACCTAAAGGATAGGCATAGTTTTATTAACATGAATTCAAAAAATGCCAACCGAGCTTCCTCTGGCAAGTTTATAACGGTATACCCGGCTAATGAAGAAATCTTTGTTGAATTGTTGCAAGACTTATCTGAAATAACAAAAGATTTTAAAAAAGGACCTTATATACTAAGTGATAAGAGATGGAAAAATAGTAATGTATTTTACAGGTATGGCGGATTTAAGATTATTTTTAATGAACATGGTGAGCACTGTATTAAAGATGAAAGTGGTAATTTAATTAAGGATCAAAGAACACCGTTTTATCAGATCCCTGACTTTGTCAAAGACTTTGACGATTACCTTAATACGTTCAATCATTCTGAAGACTCAGCACAACAGGGGGAAAGCCATTTAGCGAAGTATGATATCATTACTGCACTGAGCTACAGTAACGCCGGAGGGGTATATCTTGCGACTCGAAAGAAAGATAACTTGAAAGTTATTATTAAAGAAGCCAGACCAAATGCTGGGTTAGATGGAGGAGTCAGAGATGCGTTAGAAAGGCAAAAAATTGAATATGATACTTTAAAAAAGCTTAAGGACATACATGGTGTGGTTAATCTAATTGAATACTTCCAAGAATGGGAACATTATTTTTTAGTAGAGGAATTCATTGAAGGAAGAGATTTGAGACAATGGATTGCACAAGAGTATCCATTCCTTCGAGATGAAGACGGCGATAGTATATGTAACTATGCTAAGAATATAAAAAAAATACTGTTACAACTCTTCGCTCTGACAGATCAAATGCATATTAATGGGGTTGCTATGGGTGATTTGCAGCCAGCAAATGTGATGGTAGCTGAAGACTTAACTGTTAAGATAATAGATTTTGAGACTGCAATGCCCGTAGAGTCTGAAGAAAAACCTAGTATGGCAACAATCGGGTTTGTTTCTCAAGAAATGAAAGCAGGGGGGTCAAGAGACTGGTTTGGGTTAAAGAGGTTAGTAAGATATTTAGCACTGCCAGTGCTCTCTTCAGACGATATAGATAGGTATCTGCAAGATAACCATTTGTACTGGATAAAGATGAATTATGGAGAATCTTTTTATAATTTCATCTTAGAGTTGCAAAAAAAATGTGATGATAAAATAAAAGGTTATCACAAATATCTTCCCCAAGAGGTTAACCTTTATAACAAGAAAAGGGATATCAACTTATATTCCGTGATTAATAAGTTGATAAGGGGTTTAGAAAGTAACTTAACAGATGATGAAAGGCTCGTAAACGGTGACATTCGTCAGTTTGAAATGAACGGGGGAAAATTCAACTTTCTCACTGGGGGAAGCGGTGCTGCCTATATTCTTACCAGATGTAAAACCAAATCTGAAAATGTAGATAATTGGATTCAAAGTTTTTTGGTGGATAACTTATCGAGTGGCGATGATAATGGTTTATTAACTGGAAAAACAGGAATGCTGGCTTTGCTTTATGAGAAGGGGTATAAGGAAGCTGTTTTAAATGAATTGAATATTCTAAGAAATAGTGTTAATGAAACAACCAACATTTCTTTACGATCAGGTCTTTCAGGAATAGGGCTGTTCTTAATCAGTTTATATTTTGAGACGGAAAGTAAAGAATACTTGGAATTTGCGAAAGAGATAGAGAAGTTAATTGAGGTAAATAAGGTTAAAGGGGAGCCATTAAAAGTTAATGACTGGATGGCGGTAGGTATAGGTTTAATTGACGGGTTATCTGGCGTCTCTCTGTTTTATTCAGCGCTTTATTCAGCAACCAATAATAAAAGGTATTTAGAGGAAGCTGAGTTATTTTTAAAGAAAGACTTGGAAAATACAAAAAAAGATGATGTAACCGGTGTGTTACAAACTTTTGATGATAGAAACCGATTATTGCCATATCTCTCTGGAGGATCTATTGGAGTTGCTGTGTCAATTTGGTTTTTAAACCATGTAAGTGGACAAGATCTATTTAAAGAAGAATTTAGAGCCATTTTAAATCTATCAAAGACACGCTGCACAATTAGTGGAGGTTTATTTGATGGCGCAGGAAGCTTCCTTTTAATTCCTTCTATGGTTTATAATAGGAGTGTTCAGAAGGAGATTCTAATGGAAGTAATGGATCTGCTTAATATCTTTTTAATTGAGAAAAATGATTATTATGTTTATCCGGGGCAATTTTCTTATAGACTATCAGATGATGTTTATACAGGCAGCTCAGGTATAGTGTTAGCATTAATGGGAATTGTGAAAAGTAATCCACTTTATTGGCTGCCATTGGTCAACACAGATAAATTTTTAGCGAAAACGAAAATAAAAAATACTCCAGTTGTGATAAATTAATAAAATTATCCCCAATAAATAATAATGAATGTCTGTTAACACTTTGAAAGGAGGTGAGAAAAATGAATGATGTTTTAGAATTGCAAAAGTTAGAGAAAGAGTCAGATGGTAAAGGTATAGCGGTAGATGCGACAATTACAACGACATGGACAGTAACAACAACTAGCGGTTTTGTTTCTTCAGTAAGTAATCATTGTTAAAACAATCTTTCTTCATTGAATAATTAATGAAGTGTAAATGATGAACACTGTATTGGACTGTCGGAGAAGCCTCAAGTTTATCATTTCTTGGGTGCTTGGTACTTTAAATCAGCACCCAAGAGTTCTTGATTATAACTAACAAATCATGAAAAAACTATAGAAGGTGACAACAATTAAAAAATTATTAGAATTGGCAAAAAACCCCGAGCCGTTTGAAGAAGGTACACAAGAGGTATGGCTTGATCCAGATAGAGCTGAACTTGTTTTGAAATCACATTTTGATGAGAATATCCCCGGTGGCAGCAAAGGGAGCTCTTTTGTTGATGAGACTGTGAATTTTATTACAAAAATAGCACCAGTAGAATGTAATAATAAAATTATTGACTTAGGGTGTGGCCCTGGGCTCTATTCTCAAAAATTAGCATTAAAAGGCTACAACGTGACTGGTGTAGATTATAATAAAAAATCAATTGAATATGCTATTAGTGAAGCGGATAAATTGAATTTGCAAATAGATTATAAGATTGAAGATATTACTGATCTCGAAATCGAAAGTGAATTTGATGCAGCTCTGCTCATTTATCAAATTTATGGTGTTTTTAGTCCGGCCAACAGAAGAAAAATACTTAACAATATCTATCGCGCTTTAAAACCCGGAGGATTAGTTCTGTTAGATGTCTTATCAGAGAAGAGTTATGAAAAATTTGAACAGAATTTAATGTGGTTCCTATCAAAAAAGGACAGCTTGATATCGGATAAGGAACATCTGACCTTATATGCTGCAATTAAATATCCTGATAATGTTACTTTGGCGAAAAATGTTTTGGTTTTCGATGACGGGAAATTAGTGAATTATAATTATTGGAACCAGCATTTTAGCATTGAAGATTTAGAAATAGAAGTGAATGAAGCAGGGTTTAACCTTGAAAAGGTCTATGCAGATGTGAATGGCGAAGAATATGAAAATAACAGAGAGTTTTTTGCAGCCGTCTTAAAGAAAAAATAAGAACTAAACCTATTTAAAAATTGCTGAGTTGAGTACTTAAAATAATTATTCCATTTAGGATTCAGTGTTAGCCATAATAAATGAAAGGTATACTCCTTATGGCTCTAACACTGAGTGTTAAAATTGTTAGGCTTTTAAGCCATATTGAAGTCCATGTACAGTATGTTTGTTAGCTGAGAACTAGGTAGAGATTCAGAAAAAGCTGACGAATGATGCCGTCAGCTTTCTTTATATGCTTGCTTAAAACTCCTCATACTCCCCCGGGTCTTGGCCGTTTATGCGTCCGTCGGGGCGGGTAAGCGAATCGATAAGTTTCATGTCGTTTTCATCAAGGGAGAAATCAAAAACAGAGATGTTTTCGAGCTGGCGTTCTGGGGATGCTGATTTTGGAATCGGGATGGCGCCCAGCTGGATATGCCAGCGTAAAATGACTTGAGAAATGGTTTTATCGTATTTGTCCGCAATCTGTCCGAGTTTTTGATCGTTCAATACTTCACCGGCACGGGCTAACGGACTCCATGATTCTGTCACGATGCCCTGTTCTTCATGCCATTGCCGCTGCTGCTGCTGATTAAAAGCGGGATGCAGTTCAATTTGATTTATGCCTGGCTTTACGCCGGTTTCACGTTCGAGCCGTTCGATATGCTCAGGCAGGAAATTGCAGACGCCGATGGAGCGGATCAGGCCCCATTTTTTCGCATCAATCAGTGCCTGCCACGCTTCTGTGTAGCGGTCTTGTTTCGGATTCGGCCAATGGACGAGATACAGGTCATAGTAATCCAGACCGGCGCGGTATAAAGATTCTTGGATAGTTTGTACAGCTTTGTCATATTCATGGTAGCGTCCCGGAAGCTTGGACGTCACGTATAGCTGCTCTCTCGGAACAGAGCTTCTCTTGATGGCTTCTCCGACCGCCCCTTCATTTTCATAGTTATAAGCGGTGTCAATCAGACGATAGCCGATATCAATGGCGCTGGTAACGGCATGAACGCCGTTGTTTCCATGAAGAGCGTATGTACCGAAGCCGATCGCGGGAATGCTTGTCCCATCCAGCAGTTTCTTTTGCGGAATTGCTGCAGTCATCTTAAATCCCTCCTTGTTTTCTACTTTACCATTCTTCTTACAAATGAAACATCAATATTGGAAGAAAATGAGATAATCTGCATATAAAAAAGCTGACGGAGAACCGCCAGCTTTAAATTTGAAACATCCATGCTACGACAGGTCCGAAGACCGATCCTAACACGGCGCAGAGCGTCATGGAGACAGAACTCATGGAGACCGTTAATTCTCCGTATTCCATTGCTTTTGAGGTGCCGAGCGCATGGGAGGCGCTCCCGAATGCAATTCCTTTTCCAAGTGAGCTGCGGATGCGGATCCACTTGAGAAGCAGCGGTCCTAAGATGACGCCGGAAAATCCTGCGATCATGACGAACACGACTGTCATGGAAGGAACACCGCCGATACCGGACGCGATCTGAATGGCGACGGGAGTCGTGATTGATTTTGGGATGATAGACAAAATCAAACTCCGGCTGATGCCGAACAGCTCTGCAAATAACAGGCCGCTGACCATTCCGGAGAATAAACCGGCCAATACGCCGCCGATGATCGGAAACATATACTTGATTAACATCCGGCGCTGCTTATAAAGCGGGTATGCCAAAGCCACCACGGCGGGGCCGAGCAGTGAATTGATCCATTGTCCGCCGACCATATACTCTTTATACGGAATATGAAAAACAAGCAGGACGGCAATAATGAAAATCGTAGTCGTCAACACAGGTATGAGAAAGGGATATGGAAAGCGTACATATAATTTCACCATGGCCAGATAGGCGGCGGCCGTGAACAAAATTATAAGGATTGCGATACATGCTTGCTGCACTTCTTTTTCTCCTTTCTCTGATTGGCTTTATGCTCTAACAGCTGGCTTGCGTACCCTGCGGCGATCATTGTGACGATGGTGCTCAGCACGACGATTAAAAACAGGGCCGCCCCGCTGGCGGAAAACAGTGACGGATAATTGATGACGCCCGTCATGGCCGGAATGAATAGCAGCGGAAGAAAAGACAGCAAAAATCCGGCTCCGTCTTCAATCATTTTGGCGGGAATGATCTTAACCGATAAACATATGATGAGCAGGATTAAACCGATGATACTGCCGGGAATGGGCAGGTGAAAGAGCTGCTGAACGGCTCCCCCGATAAAGGAAAATGCGAATAAAATAATGATTTGCAGTATGATGCGTATGACTTTCACAACGATGCTGTTCTTTGGAGAAGAGCAGCTTCCCCCTTTCTGGTTGCTTCGATAAGTTTCTTTACTTTTGGCACATATATTTGTACTATACAAATATATGTATGCAAAATCTTTCTATATGTTTTCTGAGTAAATGTGCATATGTTTGTATTATACAACTAATGTTGCTGTTGTCAATGTAAGGAGTGAGGCGTTTGTCAAAACAAGATCCGATTGAATTAATTGAATATGAGCTCACTACTTTTATCAGGAGGGCTGTTTATCTCGATAACTCCGACCGTAAAATCGGACATCTGGAAAGAGCTGCGTATCTGCTATTACGGCAGCTGGATGAATTCGGGCCTGCACGTGTAAAGGAATTGGCCGAATCCTTTAAACTGGATATTTCTACATTGTCTCGACAGGCTGCGGCCTTGGAAACGAAGGAGCTGATCCAGCGCTTCTCCGATCCTTCTGACGGGCGGGTCAGTCTGTTTGCGATTACGAAGCTTGGCAAACAGAGGCTAAAAGCTGATAAAAAGATGCGTCTTGAGCGATATCATCGCATGCTTGATGATTGGTCCGGCGAGGAGAAAGAAATGTTCGGCAGGCTTTTGCTGCGGCTGAATGAGGCATTTATCGATTAGTGAATGATTTTTGCAGGGGTAAGCAGGATGATGGCGTAGGAGAGGGAGAATGATAGAGAGTAAGGCTTTACGCCATTCTGCTTAGTAACATTTATAGAATAGGGGGTGGAACCTTTTCTACCGGGAAATACTGTTTCTCGGAAGCTGCGGTAATTATTATCTCAATATTCTCAATTTAACAAAATTGAAAGCGCTTTATTTTTAGTCTTTCGGTCTAGGGTGCATGGTGTTTACCTGAAAAAAACAATTGTGTTTTCCACGAAAATTTATTATGATGGAATAAGGAAATTGGAGACTATATAACAATAGGAAGATAGAATATTTCTAATATTGCGGGAAATGAAGATTGAGTTAGGTTCAACAGATGCGCCTTCTGCTTCATTATTTCACATATATCAGAGCTGTTAAGAGGAGGAAGCGAAGTGGCAAACAAGGAATTAAAAAGAGGCTTAGGCGCGCGTCATATCCAGATGATTGCGCTGGGCGGCACGATCGGTGTCGGTTTATTCATGGGGTCATCCAGCACGATTGGATGGACAGGGCCGTCTGTTCTGCTGGCTTATGCGATCTCGGGTATCTTTATCTTTTTTATCATGCGTGCGATGGGCGAAATGCTTTATGTAGAGCCGAGTACAGGGTCGTTTGCGACATTCGGCCATAAGTATATACATCCGTTAGCCGGCTATATGACGGCGTGGAGCAACTGGTTTCAATGGGTGATCGTCGGGATGTCTGAAATTATCGCCGTCGGTTCGTATATGAAATATTGGTTTCCTGATCTGCCGGCATGGATTCCCGGGCTTATCGCCATGGCCATTCTCGGTGCGGCGAATTTGATTTCGGTAAAATCTTTCGGTGAGTTTGAATTTTGGTTTGCCATGATCAAAATCGTCACCATTATTCTGATGATTGTTGCGGGTATCGGCATTATTTTCTTCGGTTTCGGCAACGGGGGTCATGCGATCGGATTATCTAATTTATGGTCGCACGGCGGTTTCTTTACAAATGGTTTTTCCGGGTTTTTCTTTGCTTTGTCTTTGGTCGTTGCGGCTTATCAAGGGGTTGAGCTGATCGGGATTACGGCAGGGGAAGCGAAAGATCCGCAAAAAACGCTGCGAAGCGCGATTCAGAGCATTATCTGGCGGATTTTGATTTTCTACATCGGTGCGATTTTCGTGATCGTGACTGTGTATCCGTGGAATGAGCTTCACTCACTCGGCAGTCCGTTTGTTTCGACATTTGCGAAAGTCGGGATTACGGCGGCAGCCGGTTTGATTAACTTTGTTGTGATTACCGCTGCGATGTCCGGCTGCAACAGCGGGATTTTCAGTGCGGGACGCATGCTTTATACGTTGGGCGTGAACGGACAGGCGCCGAAATTCTTTAAGAAAGTTTCATCGAGCGGTGTGCCGATATTCGGTACGCTCGCAGTATTAATCGGACTTGTGATCGGTGTCGTGCTGAACTACATCGCGCCTCCGAAAATATTTGTCTATGTCTACAGCGCGAGTGTGCTCCCTGGAATGATTCCGTGGTTTGTTATTTTAATCAGCCATCTCGGTTTCAGACGGGCGAAGGGCGCTGAGCTTGATCAGCATCCGTTTAAAATGCCTTTTGCGCCGTTTACAAACTATTTGACGATCGCTTTCTTAATCATGGTATTGGCCGGCATGTGGTTTAACAAAGAGACGCGGATATCTTTGGTCGTCGGGGTGATTTTTATGGCGATTGTGACGATCAGCTATTATGCGTTCGGCATCGGCAAGCGCATGTCTGATGAAGACTCGAAAATAGAAGACGCTGTATAACTCAACAAGACACCTCTCTTAAAGGGGTGTCTTTTTCGGCTTGTCCGCGAGTGGTATACTGGTTAAAAAAAGCAGAACCGGGGGAAACATCGATGAGTCACTACCGTACGTTATTATTTGATATAGACAATACGCTGCTGGATTTTACCGCTTCAGAAACCGATGCTCTTCAAAAATTGTTTCAAGGTTCAAAGCTGGAACTGACGCCAGAGGTGGAAGCCCGTTATAAAGCAATTAATCAAGGGTTGTGGAAGGCGTTTGAAGAGGGGGATATGACCCGCGATGAAGTGGTGAATACACGGTTTGCCCTTTTGTTTAAAGAATACGGCCTCGAGGCGGACGGCGTGCTGATGAATGAGGCGTACCGCCGATACTTAGAAGAAGGACACCAGATGATAGACGGAGCTTATGAGCTGATTGAAAGGCTGAGTCCTTTATTTGATTTATACATCGTGACAAACGGTGTATCAAGATCCCAATATAAGCGGCTGGGTGATTCCGGTTTGTATCCGTTTTTTAAAGATGTGTTTGTATCTGAGGATACGGGTTTTCAAAAGCCGATGAAGGAATACTTTGATTATGTATTTGCGAGAATTCCCGGTTTTTCTGCCGAGCGCGGGCTTATTATCGGCGATTCACTGAGCGCGGACATAAAAGGCGGTCAGATGGCGGGAATTGATACGTGCTGGTTTAATCCCGGAAAGAAAATAAATGAGTCGGGGATCATTCCGACGTATGAAATTCATTCGCTTGATGAGCTGTATGATCTGCTGAACGTGGAGCGAAAAGCCGCCGCTCATCTGTAAGGAGAATACGATGAAGATTGCACATACGAAGTTACTGATCAGGGGCTTTGCGTTACTATCAATTCTTCATACGATTCTTCAGCTTCCTTTCGGCCGGGGGGAGCTGAAGGTTTTTTTGTCTGTACTCGTGATGCTGCTGACGGCGAATGACTGCCTGCGGCCGATATATATGAAGAGACAGTCCGCCATCTATCACGGATCTTTTCTCCTGAGCAGCGTCATGGCGGGAGTTCTGCTGTACAATGTCTATTGCATTGGTGCACAGGCCATAATGGTGCTTTTATTGGTGGAGGTGCTTATTACTGATAAGCAGATTTCGGCTGTTTTGTTAACGATGCACGCCGCCGCATTTGCCGCCGCTTTATACGCCTCCGGAGCGGGTGTCAGTGATATCGTGCTCCCTTACTTCATCATGTTTGCGGTGATTTATTTATATCGGAAGAATCTGCAGGAGAAGTCAAAGGTTGAATCGCTGAATCGAGAGCTGAAGACGGCCAACGCCACACTGAAGGAATACTCAGAACGCATTGAAGAACTGGCGGTTACGAAAGAAAGAACAAGAATTGCGCAGGAGCTGCATGATTCTTTAGGTCATTATCTCGCTGCTCTGAAAATGAATTTGGAGTTTGCCGGGAAGACAGCCGGGCATCAGCCGGAAAAAGTAAAGCAGATCATTCATAAGGCGCATGATCTTACGAAAGAATCGATTTTAAAGCTTCGCCAGGCCGTGATGCTGCTGCAGGGCTCTTTGCCGGGGCGGGGATTTGAACAAGCGCTCCGTGACATTTTCAGCCATTTTCAAGAGGCGGGAGGGATACACTTCGAGCTGGAGATGGACGAGGCCATAGAAGCGGCGCAGCCTGATGTGAAGCACTGTCTTTATCAAACCATCCAGGAATCGATTACGAACGCGGTGAAGCACGGACATGCGTCATATGTTTCTGTCCGGATTCAAAAGGACCTGAACATGATATTGGCGCATATTCATAATAACGGCTCAGCGTGCGGGACGATTATAAAATCAAATGGTCTGAAAGGAATTGAAAAAAGAGCGGCCGCGCTTGGCGGAGAAGCTGTTTTCACTTCCGGAAATGAAACGGGTTTTGACGTGAAAATAAAGATACCGTGCAAGGAGGAATGATCTAGTGAATGTCATGATCGCAGACGACCAGTCCATTGTCAGGGAGGGGCTGAAAATGATTCTGAGCCTACACGAAGAAATTCAAGTATCGGGAGAAGCTTCTTGCGGTGAAGAAGTTCTGCAGCTGCTTCCGCAAACCGATACCGATGTGATTTTAATGGATATCAGAATGCCCGGCATGGACGGAATCGAAGCGACAAAAGCAGTAAAAGCCAGCTATCCGTCCGTAAAAGTCATCATTCTGACAACGTTTGAGGATGATCACTATATTTTTGCCGGGCTGAAAAGCGGGGCTGACGGCTATATCTTGAAGGATGCTGATTCAGAAGAAATTATTGCCTCTCTTCAGGCCGTTTATGAAGGAAATATGATGCTGAATCCCAAGGTTACGGTTCAAGTCGTAAAAGCGCTGAATCATATCGGCATCCCGGCCGTTCAGGAGGAGCCGCAGCCAAAGCTGACAGAGATTCTCACGCCGAGAGAGCTTGATGTCGCAAAGCACATTATGGAAGGCAAAAGCAATAAACGCATTGCCGCAGACTTATTCCTGACTGAAGGCACTGTGAAAAACTATGTTTCCAGAATCCTTGATAAACTCGAAGTGACAAACAGGACTGAGCTTACATTATATTTGCAAAAAATGATATAACCCCGCTTCACCCCCTCCCTCTTTTCATCATCGAACATATGACGAAAGTAATACCCATATCGAGTACGAAAGTGAATAGAAAACAAGGATCGCCAAGAGTAGAATAAGTGCAGACATGACACAAGGAGTGCTGCACGTATGCTTGAATTAACCGATTTGACAAAGAAGTACGGCGATTTTACCGCTGTCAATCATATAACGCTGCACGTCGAAAAAGGAGAGATATTCGGCCTGCTGGGACCAAACGGCGCCGGTAAATCAACAACGGTGTCAATGATCAGCACCGTGCTCTCACCGACGGGCGGAACAATTTGCATTAATGGAATGTCATTACAAAAACAGCCTGCGGCCATAAAAAAAGTGATGGGTATCGTCCCGCAGGAAATAGCCTTGTATCAAGCGCTAAGCGCAAAGGATAATTTGGCTTTTTTCGGGAGCCTGTACGGACTTTCCGGTAAGGAGCTCGATAAGCGGGTCGATGAAGTGCTGGACGTCATCGAATTAAAGGAACAGCGGAACCAAAGGGTGTCTGAATTTTCAGGCGGTATGAAGAGACGGGTGAATATCGGGGCTGCTCTGATGAACGAACCGAAACTATTCATTTTAGATGAACCGACCGTCGGGATTGATCCGCAATCCAGACACCATATTCTTGAAACCGTTAAGACGTTAAATCAAGAAAAAGGAATGACCGTCATCTACACGAGCCATTACATGGAAGAGGTCGAATATCTATGTGAAAGAGCGGCGATCATGGACCGCGGCTCAATCATTGCCTGCGGAACGAAAGACGAATTGAAACAGTCAGCGGGAGCCTCCGATACCCTGATCGTGAATGCAGAGGGTCTGAATGATGATGCCGTACAAAAAATCCGCCGCATTCCCGGTGTTTCCGAAGCCGCCGTCAGCCATCAGACCATTTCGATGCTCGTTTCCGCGGCAGAGCGGAATATCCTTGATATTGCGGATGATATCAGAAGAATCGGTATCACTATTAAGGGCATTCATTTCGAGGAAGCCAATCTGGAAAGCATTTTCCTACGGCTTACCGGCAAAACGCTGCGGGATTCACAGGGGGCGTCATGAAAACACTGATCAGGCTGATTTTATTAGATTTTCGGTTAATGGCCGGAGAAAAGTCTTTCTATATAAAACTGATTCTGTTTCCGGCGCTGATGATTTTTATTTTAGGAACGGTTTTTCACGGCGATTCGAAAGCGAAGTCATTTAAAATCGAGTTTTATAATGCGGATCACGCGGAGAGTGCTTTGGGAGACATATTAAAGAATGACGTTCTGAAACAAAACGATCTCATCCGTGTAAAAGACATAAGCGGTTATCAAGCAGGGAAACAGCTTGTCGAAAGCGGCAAAGTCTCGGTTTTTGTATACGTGCCGAAAGGCTTTGCAAAAGCGGCGGAACACAATGAAAAAACAAGTATCAACGTCATTTCAGACCAACAAGGCTCTGTAAACGGAGACATTGTTGAGATGATGGCCGATTCGTTTGTCACCAGAGTAAAGATGAAAAACAGCGAAGAAAAAACGGTGCTGAAACAGTCGGGACATCTGTCAAAGGAGGAAGTCGGCAGCATAATGAGCGGACTTTCCGCTGAGCGCGGACAGGCTGTGGCCATTCCGAAACAGTCGGCCGGCCATCACGCGGCTCCGATTGATGCGATGCAGTATTATTCAATCGCGATGGTCGTCATGTTTTCTATCATGACCGCTTTTGCACTCATTCACGGCATAGTGGAAGAAAGGCAGCAGCACACATTCTTCAGAATAAAATCAATGCCTGTATTACATATCCAGTACGTGGCTGGAAAGCTTTTGGGGATCATGCTTGCCATCCTTATACAAATGGCTGCCGTCATCATCGCAAGCAGCATCTTGTACCATGTGAAATGGGGCAATTTGTTTGAAATATTGCTGGTTACGATCGTTTATTCATTTGCGATCGGCAGTATCGTGCTTCTTTGGGGGTTTACTGCAAAAAACCACGAGACCGTCTCAAGCATGGCGGCTCCTATTCTGTATGGCTTCAGTTTTTTAGGCGGAAGTTTTATCGCAAAAGACAGCCTGCCTGCCGGTTTGAAAATCGTGCAGGAGCTGATACCGAATGGCAAAGCGATCAACAGCTACGTAAGTGTCACGCAGCATGCCGGCCTGAGCGGTATTCTGGCGGATTTGGCAGAGCTTTTCGTTATCGGTGCTGTGTTTTTATGTTTGACCATATGGGTGTTTAAGCGGAAGGAGGCTGTTTCATGATGCAGCTGTTATTCATGATCAGACATCAGCTGAAACTGATGTTACAGAATCGGGTTGCGATCTTTGTGACCATTTCCGTCCCGCTCCTTCTGACTTATCTCTTTTCCTTTTCTGCCGATGACAGTCAGCAGAAGGAAGTCTATGTGGCTGATAAGGATCAGAGCGTCTTTTCAGCACAATTGATGAACATGATTCAGACAGTCGGCCATGTAAAAGTCACGAAGGTCACAGAGGCTGTTTTAAAGACAAAGGTTAATCATCAGGATATTTCTTTCGGGTTGCTGATCGGATCTCATTTTGAAGAGACATTATTTTCCGGTGATGAATTGAACGTTTCAATCATTCAGAATGAAGAAAAGGGTGATGCTGTTTTGACAGAGCAGCTGATTGCGCAGCAGGCGGGCACGCTGAAAAAGATCGTCCGCGATGCGGCAGTGATGTCCCGCACGCTGCACACTGACGCTAAGCAGGCGGCGGCTGACCTGTTGAAGGATATCCAAAGCCATTCTGCCGTAACCGTTGACCGCCAGCACATTTATGCAGGCGGACAAGCGGCAGACAGGCTTATCGGATTTTTAGTGATGTTTATCTGGTTCGTTGCGGTTCAAAGCTTGCGATCATTTATAGACGAAAAAGAAAATCATACATATGCCAGATTGCTGAGCACGCCCGTGTCCTATACGGCATATGCAATCTCTAAATTTGCGGCGGCGTATCTTTTCGGACTTCTCCATATTATAGTGATTCTCGGTGCCGGAACATTCATGCTGCATATCCGTTTTGCCGATCACGTTCTTGCTGCGGGAGCGATGCTTGCGGCCTGTGTATTTGCGCTGACTGCTGTAACGATGGCGGTGATCCCGTTTATGAAGAGCCAAAAGCAATTCACATCGCTTGCTTCTGTTTTTATCGCTGTTACGGGTTTATTGGGAGGGGCTTTCTTCACTTTAGATGCGGCTCCGGAGTATATGCGGACGCTGTCGTTGTTTACCCCTGAAAAATGTGTGATCGGCGCATTTCAAAACAATGGCGGAGACAGCGCGCAGATTGCACCCTTGAGCCTGTTTCTTGCCGCCGGCGCAGCGGCACTGGCCTTATCACTCTGTTTGATAAACCGCAATATGAAAAAACACAGTTAGGAGGATGGCTGCTTTGTATATGGCAGAAATCATCGGAATCATAGAATTGTTCGCTGGAGCCGCAATGAACGTCTGGATCGGCTGGCTCGGAAAAACCTTTTTCGGTAAAGATGACAGAAGTTCAAGAGTCGTGTTAAGAATCTGCGGCATCTTTCTGATCATCAATGGTGTTTCCAGAGCGTTTCATATCTAGTTCACAAAGTTTTCCAGACTCTTTTTTGGAATGTAATCTTTTTCCTTTAGAATCATGTAAAATAGAATAGAGTTCTATGAAAATATGACAAGAGGAGGAAGAAACATGAAAAAAAGAATCTTGATGTTATTCGCCGCGGCTGCCGCTGTATTGATTCTTGTAAGCGGGTTGTGGATGCCGTCAGCTTCTGCGGCGCCGGCTCCTGCTTTAACACAAATCCGTATTATCGGTGTGACGTCTGACGGACAGAATTATCAGTGGGAAAATATCGGACCGAACCAAATCAGCGCATCAAAACCGATGAAGGGCACAACGGGGTATTTAGCCGTATATTTCCAAGGGTATCCGAACAATAACACAATTCAGGCGTTTAACAACGGAACGAATATTACAAATCTCACGGCAAAAGCGCTGGAAGATGAATATACGAAAAACGGCAATATCATTACAGGTTACATTAAATATTACAGCGTTCCTCTTTCTTATGTCAGTTCAGGAACGTTCTCTTTCTCCGCAACGGGGCTGAATGGGCCGTACACACCGTTAAGCAGCGGATTTTTCTCCATTCAGGTACAGAGTTAAAACAGCCGCGCTTTCATGTATAGTTTTTCTCTCTTTCCGGGAAGCTATTCCTAAAGAAAAGGGAGGGCTTACATGATGGACACGACACTCGGGTATTTGCGCGAGTCGCTTTCGAACCACTTGGAGCATGATGTTTGCCGCGGGATTTATAAAAAGCTGCAGGTGAAGCATTATGCAAATGAGGGCGAGTTCGTGAAGGATCTTAATGATCTGGAAATGGATGCGCTGAATCAGGTGCTTGAGAAGGAGATCAAATATGCTGAGAACGAGCAGGATGAGAAGCGCACGATGGAATTGAATGAAGTGTATGAACTGCTGTTTTAAAAAGCCTCCCGGCGGCCGGGTGGCTTTTTATTGTTTCGGAAATAGTTTACAGAATCATCCAACCCCTTGTATAATGGATAGTTGTGAAAAACACAGACGGAGGAGAAACATGAACGAAATAAAAAAACAGACGGTTCTTGAGTTGTCATCGGTTGAAAAAGCTTTGGTTTTTCTGGTGCCGCCATTATTGGGGCTGGTCATCGGCTGGTTTCTGCCGGTCATTGCGAAGTGGGCCGTAACATTGGATTGGCTGCCTTTTCACGGGCCGCTGAAAATCATCGCATCTTTTCACGGCTGGAAGGCTGCGGCAGCAACCGCCGTTATCGGCTTAATTGGGGGAGTGTGGCTGACGCGGGCGGCTTTTAAAGAAAGTCTTGTGGCAGTCGTGACGGACAGTGAGGTGTCCTTAACCATACATAATAAAGAAAGCGTGTTTTCGAAAGACAGCATTTCCGGTGTGTTTACGGATGGGAAGTATCTGGTCTTATTGGGGACTGAAGGGCAGGAGCTTTTTCGGGAAAAGCTTGAGCCGGCGGTTGAAAAAGCGGCTGATGCGTTTCGCGGTCATGGGTATGTCTGGCTGGGAACGGAAGATCCTTTTAAAGAAGAATACAAACGGTGGGTGCCGGACATGCCGGATTTGGAGCCTGGGGCAAACGCTCTCTTAAAAGCGAGGGAAAAGGCGCTGAAGCAGGATGAAACCGAAGATGCAAAAGAACTGAAAGCGGAAATATCCAAACTGGGCATTACCGTGCGGGATCAAGGGTCGCGTCAATATTGGCGGATCTATAAAAAGCCGTCTGCATAAAAAAGCTGCCGCCGTTTATACGGCCGGGCAGCATGGGAACAGATTATTTCTTCTTGTCATCGTAGTATTGAACCGGATACATGGAGCCTTCGGATACCATTTTGTTATCTTCAATATCTTCGGGATGCGGGTTGCCTGCTTTGTGGACGGGAAATGATTCAATATCGTGCTTCCCTGAAAGCGATGTTTTCATATTGCGGATAAAGTCCTTCACCTTTTGGCGGTTTGATTTATCTTTGAGCAGGTAGGAAGTCACTCCGACAGTCGACACGGCAAGTCCTGAAATGAGCAGTTTTTGTTTCATGATAAAAACTCCTTTCTATTTCTGGCTTGCAGTAGTTATTCCCGCTTGACGGCTGTTTAAACATCAAAGGGTAATTTTTGGATTCCTGCTTTAATGCGATAAAGATTGACAAAACTATTTTCAGAATAATATTATAAATATATGATAGCGCTGGAGTCATATTTTAATTGAAAGGTGTTAACTTTATGAATCAATTACATCGCAGAATGGGAACGTTTGCACTCATGATGGTCGGACTTGGGTCAATGATTGGCTCTGGCTGGTTATTCGGGGCATGGCGGGCGGCTCAGATTGCGGGACCTGCCGCAATTATTTCCTGGATTATCGGTATGATCGTTATTTTGTTTATCGCACTTTCTTACAGTGAATTAGGTTCAATGTTCCCGGAAGCCGGGGGAATGGTAAAATATACTCAATATTCTCACGGATCATTTATTGGATTTATCGCAGGATGGGCAAACTGGATTGCGATTGTTTCCGTTATTCCGGTGGAAGCGGTCGCGTCCGTTCAATATATGAGCTCATGGCCGTGGGAGTGGGCGAAATGGACAGGCAATCTCGTTCACAACGGCACACTTACGGGAGAGGGTCTCGGTTTTGCTTCCGTATTGCTGATTATTTACTTTTTACTGAATTATTGGACAGTTAACTTATTTTCAAAAGCGAATTCATTGATTACCATCTTTAAAATCATTATTCCGGGGCTGACAATCGGAGCGCTGCTGTTTACCGGTTTTCACGGCGGTAATTTCACATCCGGGTCAAGCATTGCGCCGAACGGCTGGGCGAGCGTGCTGACAGCAGTGGCCACATCAGGTATCGTCTTTGCGTTTAACGGGTTTCAAAGCCCGATTAACATGGCCGGAGAAGCAAAAAATCCCGGTAAATCGATTCCGATTGCGGTTGTCGGTTCGCTGTTGGTCGCAACCGTCATTTACGTCCTGCTGCAAATCGCGTTTATCGGTGCGGTTGAACCTTCTATGATCGTTCACGGCTGGAGTCACCTGAACTTTAACTCTCCATTTGCCGATTTGGCGATCGCCTTGAATATCAACTGGCTTGTCATTATTCTTTATGCGGATGCGTTCGTATCTCCGTCAGGAACCGGTATCACTTATACCGCTACGACGTCCCGCATGATTTACGGCATGGAAAAAAATAAATATATGCCGAGCATTTTCGGAAAGCTTCATCCGCTGTACGGCGTGCCGCGCCAGGCGATGATTTTTAACCTGATCGTATCGTTTATCTTTCTGTTTTTATTCAGAGGATGGGGCGTGCTTGCTGAAATCATTTCCGTTGCGACACTGATTTCTTATATCACGGGTCCTGTGACGGTGATGACGCTGCGGCGGACGGCGGCGGATTTGTACAGGCCTCTCCGTCTGAAAGGCCTCAGCGTGGTTGCTCCGCTCGGCTTCGTGTTCGCGTCTCTCGTGCTGTATTGGGCGCGCTGGCCGCTAACGGGGCAGGTGCTGTTTATCATTTTGATCGGCCTGCCGATTTACTTCTACTACCAAGCGAAAGCGAAGTGGAAAGGATTCCGCAGAAACTTTAAAGGCGGCGTCTGGATGGTTGTCTATCTGCTCAGCATGATGACCATTTCATGGCTCGGAAGTGAAAAATTCGGCGGTCTGAACATCATTCCGTACGGATGGGATATGGGGCTGATCGCAATCGTTGCCCTTGTCTTCTATGCGTGGGCGCTGAAGAGCGGATTCAAGACTGAGTATTTGAAAGACGCCAAAGCAATCAACGATCAATTAAAAGGCGGACAGGCCGAAGCCGCTGCCGGAAAAGAATAATGATTGATAAAACCCTTGCGGTACATTTCCCGCAAGGGTTTTTTGATCGCGCAAAAAAACATGGATTCGGCATCATCTCCGAACCCATGCTGGCTTTATGATTTGTATTCTTTTTTGACCTTTTGGAATATATCCGCATAGTTGGTGAACACACCGGTTACGCCCCAATCCAGCAGGCGGCGCATGTCCGCTTCACTGTTTACGGTATAAGGGTGGAGCAGAAGGCCATGGCTGCGTATGTTCCGGACGTTTTGAGCGTTCAGCGCTTTGTAATCCGGCCCGATTCCGACGGCATAGGTTTTGATGTCCGCTAAATCAGCGTCAGTCATTGACGTCATCTGATCCGCTTCAAGCAATTGGACGGCGGGAAGTTTCGGATCGAGCTTTTTGATTTTCAGAAGGCTGTCCCTGCTGAAAGACTGAATGATCACTTGTCCAAGTTTCGCATGTTTTCCTGCCAATTTATATTTTTTCAGTGAAGCGATCAGTTTTTCTTCCATACCCGGATATGTTTCAGGCGCCTTTGTTTCAATATAATAGTTTGCATGTCTGCCGAACCGTTTTAACACGTCATCAAGTGCGGGAACGCGAAGTCCGGCGTATTGCGGTTTAGCTTTTTCCGGATAGGCTTTATTGAACCAAGAGCCGGCGTCGAGCTTTTGAATCTCGGCTGATGTATGATCTTTCACCCAGCCGTGTCCGTTTGTGGTGCGGTCCAGCTTTTCATCATGCATGACGATCAGCTTGCCGTCTTTTGTCATTTGTAAATCCAATTCAATATAGTCTGCCTTCATTTTTTGCGCAGTTTCATAAGAAAGGATCGTGTGCTCCGGGACATACCCCGAAGCACCGCGATGGGCAATGGTTAAAATTCTGTCAGGAGACAAGAGGTTTCCTTTTCCCGCCGCCGATACAGGCGTGACAACGAATGACAATAAACCGAATGAAAGCAATACCAAAGCAAACAACTTATGTTTCCGCATGTTTTCTTCCCCCTTAAAAAATCAAGATCTGTCTCTAGCGTAGAAAATCGTTGTAAATTCTGTACTGCAAAAATATTAATCTTTTATGTTGTTTTCTTATACATGCTCCGCCCGCTTGCCGGTATTCCACGTCATAGCCAAGAAGACGATGGACAGCGCGCATGAGGTGACAAGCATAATAAAGCCTCCGTTCCAGTCAAAGCGGTCTACAACATAACCCATGATGGCGTTGGCGAAAGCCGAGCCTCCGATGTAGCCGAAAAACCCGGTTAAGCCGGCTGCCGTTCCCGCCGCTTTTTTAGGCGCAAGGTCAATGGCCTGAAGCCCGATAAGCATGACAGGTCCATAGATTAAGAACCCGATGCTGATCAGCGCGATATTGTCGATGAGCGGATGACCGGCAGGATTAAGCCAGTAGACCAATACAGCGATAAATACACCGGCCATGAACAGTACGCCAGCTGGCGCGCGGCGGCTTTTGAAAAACCGGTCGCTGATCCAGCCGCACAAAATCGTGCCCGGAATTCCCGCATATTCGTAAAGGAAATAAGACCATCTGGAGTCTTCAGGAGAGAATCCTTTCGCTTCCGTCAAATAAGTCGGGGCCCAGTCAACGACTCCGTACCGCACGAAATAAACAAACACATTGGCAAATGCGATATACCACAGAAATTTATTATTCAGCACGTATTTAAAAAGAATTTCTTTGGTCGTCATTTCTTTTTCCTGGTCTTTAAACGCATGTTTCGGATAGTCATTCCGGTATTCTTCAATCGGCGGCAGCCCGCAGGATTGCGGCGTGTCACGAACGAGAAGAACGATGACAAATGAAATGACAATGGCGATAATAGCCGGAAAGAAAAACACGCTTTTCCAAGTAACAAACATGGCGATGCCGAGAGTCACGAGCGGGGCAAGGATACCTCCGCCGATGTTATGGGCGACATTCCATATCGACATTTTCGTGCCGCGTTCACTGATGGAAAACCAATGAGCCATCGTCCGTCCGCAAGGCGGCCAGCCCATCCCTTGAAACCACCCGTTAATAAACATAAAAATAAACATAATCGTCACGCTTGATGTGACCCATGGCATGGAAACAAATAAAATGTTTACGACACCTGACAAAAACAGACCCGTTGCAAGGAAATATCTCGGGTTGCAGCGGTCAGACACCATCCCCATGATAAATTTGCTAAAGCCGTAAGCGATTGATACGGCCGCAAGCACCAAGCCAAGTTCCCCTTTTGAAAACCCTTGCTCCTGAAAGTAAGGAATAGCGAAGGCAAAGTTTTTGCGGAGCAAATAATACCCGGCATACCCGATGAAAATCCCCAAAAATACTTGCAGCCTGAGCCGTTTATAGGCCGCATCCGTCTTTGAATCATCCAATCTCTCAATATGCGGAGCCGGCTTGAACAACTGAAACATCATATCCTCCCCTTTGCTGAACGTCTATCATGATGTATGTATGACTCCTTTCCTTAAAAATAACAAAAAGAACCAGAAATCACCCTTGTGTAAGGGCGGGTTTTTCTGGCTCTCCTCATCTCCATCCAAAAATCATTAACTTGTGTATGATAGCGCTTTCTTAAATTATCACAGTCTGCCATAAATGTAAACGCTTTAAGAAAAGTTTTCATTTTTTTGAATAAATCACCGAAGGGAATATCAGCGTGAGCGCGAAAGGATTTGAAGTACTTGTTTTTGTACTCAGGCATAAGATGTGGTAGGCCGATTTAAGAAAAGGGAAAGGAGTGCCTCTGTTGATTGATGAATTGGATTTTGCGTTCGGTGTTCTGCCGCTTTGTATTATCATCTTGTCAGTCGCCGGAACATACCTGTTTAAAAACGCGTTTATTATGCCGGCTGCCGCTTTGGCCGTTTGCCTTATATGCACTTTTACTGTATTGAATTTCTCGTTTATCGGATGGGCCGCTGTGTACACGCTTGTCTCTTTCGCGTTATCGCATATTACGATGGTGGTGATCAGTCAAAATAAAAAATAGGATCGGCGGCAGCCGATCCAGCTATGATAAGCAGAGATGAGGCTCTGCTTTGTTTTATTTATGAATGTTCAGGAAGTCCTTGATGACAGCGGTCTGTTCTTCTTTCGGATAGCTATTGTACAGATGGCTGGCCAAGCGGACGGGGTCACCGAAGAAGTACCGCTCATATTGTGTCTGTCTTGTTCCGAAAGGGCTCATGGTCAAATCCCATGCCAGACGGAACACTTTCACCCGATCCTCGGCATTCAATTCAGTTGCCTGTAAATATTGGTCAAGGTCTCCTCTGATGTCTGAATGAAACGCTTTTTCAGTCGGCAAAGTCACCATTCCGCTTGCCCCGATCAGCTGAATGATCTCTGTGAAGCGCGGGTAGATGTCAGGGAAAATCGCGCTGACCACACGAAGCGGAGTGACACTCGGCCGCATATATCCCCATTCATCTGTTTCGGCATCATTCTCCGACTTTTCCAAAAGGGCTTTCATCGTTTCCAGACCGGTGATGATTTCAGCCATCTTAGCCTGAATATGCTGAAACTCGCTGACATCTATCGCATCGACAAGCGTTTGGGCGAGACCCAGGAGAAACTCCGTCTTTACAATTTGTCTCGTGATGACTTGGTGAAATGCGAAGGCGTTAAAAGAGCTTTTCATATTGAAATCATAAGCCGCCTCGTAATTATCATAAAAAAATACGCGTTCCCAAGGGACTAAAACGTTATCGAATACAACGATGGAATCCATTTCTTCATATCTTGAGCTGAGCGGATAATCAAATGATGATTTTCCCAGTACGAAAGATTCCCTGCAGATGAATTTTACGCCCTTTGTATTGGAAGGAATGGAAAAAGCGAACGCTTCATCTGATTCAAAATACATCTTAGGCAGGGAAACCACGAGCACTTCATCCGTCAGGCCGCCTTGTGTGGCCAAAATCCGGGCGCCGTGAATGACGAGGCCTTTTTCATTTTTTTCGACGACTTTTGCGGAGATCGGTGTTGGTGATACGTTTACATCCATTTGTGAACGATTCACCTGAGGGGTGATAAACGTGTGCGTAAAAGAAAGATCCTGTGTGACAGCGCGTTCGTACAGCGCCTGAACATGTTCCGGAAAACAATGCTCCCGGTCTTTCAAAAGCGCGGCAGAGGAGGCGAAGCTCATCAGCACAGTATTCATGTAATCCGGGCTTCGTCCCATCATTCCGTGCGTGTGCCTGGCCCAATGCTCGAACATCTTTCTTCTTCTTTTGATGTCTTCTTTCGTTTTCGGCTGCAGGTATGAAAGCCCGGCCCGCTCTTTTTTACCGGGGAGACTGTATGTCATCTCGTCTTTCATGCCCGGTTTCGTTTGCAAATCATAAAGAGAGCGCTTCGTTTCCAGAAGGCCCTTAAATGCGGGATGTTCAGAAATGAGTCCCTCGATCTTTTCACCGTCAAGCCAAATCTCATTTTTAAGCTGGTTTAATCGGTCAATATACATTTTGCCATTAATGATACCCATCATGTAGCCCTTCTTTCTTTACAGATCCACTACCACATTATATTGAGAATGAAATTGGGTGTTCCGGTTATTTCCAGTGGGGAAGAGCCTTTTTTGGCAAGGGGGATGAAAGGATTGCATAATAAAAAACCCCTTAAGCGGAGGGGTTTTTTAACTGATCATGTCTTTGTATCTTTGTTCGAGGACGAAGTCTATCATTCCGGTGATACGGGTGTTTTCAGATTTTTGTCTGAAACGGTCAGACACTTGGATTTTCCTTGAAAACGGAAATACGGCAAAAATCCAAACAAGGCCGGCCAGACCAAAAACCATTTGCAGCGCCATTTCAATCAAATCATTAAAATGAGTGCTGAAAAAAAAGATATATAACGTGATGAAAGTGACTGTGCATACAATCTTGACTGTATGGTTGAAGGTGAGGTGCGGTTCAGTGAAACACAATTTCATTTGATTGAGTGTGAGCGAATCTTGTGTCGTTAAATATGTAAGCAGTTCTTTGTCATTTTGACTTCGCGGAAGCAAATCGCTTTCTATTTTTTGAACGGTTTCCTTGTATGTCTGCATGTCAATCTTCATACGAATCCTCCTTAAAAAATAACTCCAAGAATACTCATTGAGCATTCCCGGAGCAAGGAGCTGCCTGTTCAATTATAGAAATAGTGATAAAACCGTGCTGAACAAGGCTGCAGCTCCCCCTAATTCAGGCGCTAAAACGACTAAAGCGCCGATACCTACAATAACAATAATTCCTGCGCCTGCAATGGCCATGGTATTCACGACAGAATCCCAATCCGGAGAGTAAACCTCTTCGGAATCCGGCAGTCTGAAGCTCTTTTGTTTTATTTTAAATGTAATGGTCGTTGTTAGTCCAGTTGTAGCACTGTCACCGACCGGAATATCAGGTGTATAGATTTTAAATTGAATATTCAGCGATCCCGCAGCCGGATTGACGTATACTTCTAAATAACCGTTGCGGACTGACAAGCTCAGACTGTTAAGCAGGTTTTGATAGGAATCAATTTGTGATGCTGTAAAAGAGACTTGTGAATCTCCCATCAGACCGGTAATATAAGCTCCCGGTTTGCCATTTGTAATGGTAACTGTGTTGGGAGAACCTTCACTCGGCACTGTTGCCAAAAGTGAAGTTGATAAAAGAATATCCATTTCAGGTGATGCATAAATGGTTTCAGTCTTGTCGAATTCAAACATGGCATTCGCAAGATTCGGTACATTTTCTAATGCGGGAATGGTCGTTAAAATGTCCGTCAGTGTACGCAGTCTTGCATCATACACAGGATCAGAAGGCGGATGGACGCTGCTTACACCTGAGTCTTTTCCGGAGTAACCGTCTTTGTCAATGGCGACTTTTCCCGCTCCGCTTCCGATCGTTCCTTCATAAAATTGATCAAAAGCCCAGTTTTTCGGCATCGGGTATCCGAGGTTGCCGCTGAATCCGGTCGACATGTTAGCTGTAAAGCTATATTTGGTCAGACCTGCTTCTGACGTCCGGATACAAATGTTTCTCGGTCCGTATACCCCGATTTCATATTTCGGCGCAGTTGAAAACGCCTGCATTTTCATAAAAGCTGACTTGATTTCTTGAAAGTAAGGGATGATTTTATCTGTGACTTCATAATCATACGCATCGAAATCGACGGCAAAGTAGATGGTCGTGCCTGACGGAAAACCTAATCTTCGGGCGGCTGATGCAGCGCTGTACGCATCTCTCGTTCCTTGATCTTTTACAAAATAAGAAGATTCATAGCCGCCGTCCTGATAAATCGGAAAAACGCTTAAGCCGGCATCGAAAATAGTGGAAAGCTCTTTTGACGTCAAGGCTTTCGATGTCAGTCCGCTGCTTGTCCGCACATTCCCGGTCAAATATCTTCCCACGATTTTATAGCCATTCTCACGTAAAGTTTTAGCGGTATCTGCCGTTATAATTGCAGCAGTGTCACAAGCCGAAGCAGCCCGCGTTGTGTCGCCTGAGCTTGATAATAAAGCTTTAATCGTCGGCATGTCCGCATAACCTGTTTGCGGCAGGCACATAAACGCTTGGAAAGCTTTCACTGCCGATACAACGCCGACGCCGTATTTTCCGTCGAATTCACCGGGGTCAAATGATTTCCCATTACAGTAAAGTGCGTATTGAACAATCAAAACAAAGCCTGTCCGTGAATCGCCGGGAGTCAGGGTAGGACATAAGCTGGTCGTTCCGTTCCCGAAAAATCCATTGGCGACGCTTGTGCTCATGCCTTCTTCTTTTTGGAGGGCATAAATGAGAGCCTTGTTTGTATCGCGGGCATATAAGCCGTCACAAGGCATCAAGCCGATGTAGTCATTGTAATCCCTGTTCAGGTTCTGCTGGATTTGGCGGATTTTTTTGTCGCCGCCCGCTACTAACCGAAAAGCGCTCATATCCAGCAAGGCTTTCATAATGAGTGCTGTGACGATGCCGTCTTGCTTAGTGAGCCCGGCCGCTTTTTGAAACTCTTTTACAGCGCTTTCGGTATTTTCATAGAAAACGCCAGAAAATCCGCCCGGGTTAAATCCTTTACACCATAGCGCCCCTTGCAGAATGTAATTCATGTTTGTCGGCTTAGAATCGGGAGCCTGCTTTTTCAACGGTTTAAATAATCTTTGTGTCGTCGGTCCGAAGTTATCGGCAGGTTCAGAAATACCAAGCTCGATTTGAAGCGCCCGTGTCAGACCGTAAATGGTATCCCAGCCTGTTTTTCCGTTTTCCGGCACTTTGTTGTACCCGTGTCTGCCTTTGTACGTCTCATTCAGCCATTGCTGTGTTTCCAGGACCATTTCGTCCATTGCAATCCCTCCATTACGTGTAGTGTGCGTTCATTAATAGGTGGCAAACGTATGACGAGAAAAAGTGATTGTAAAGGTATAAAGATGAGTAATTTATATAGGAATAGGAAGGTTATCGGGTATATAGGGTAATTAAAGTAAAAAACATATAAATATTCCTTTATTTATCTGAATGTTTAATCTATAATAAATTTAAACACATAGATAACATTGAAATACAAAGGAGTGACGGCATGAGTCTAAGAATATTGGTTGAACCTGAAAGTAACTTTATAACAATGTTTGGACTAAAAGGAAAGCAATTTGGTTACGATGTGATTTCATGTCAATGTACAGTTGATTACATACTTAAATTTTTGGATGTAGATAAAAGTGTTCAAAGAGAAATAGCAGAAAAACAGGTTTCTAATATAAGTAAATATATACAATACGGAATGGAGGGCAATGATATCTATTTTCCTCCACTGATTTTTTCTGCGAGAGGTAAAGGGAAGTTTGAACATGATAAAAGCCAGTTTCATTTACATAATGGTGAGAAAATGGTGATACTGGATGGTCAGCACAGAATTGAAGCGTTCAAAACGTTGAAAAAGAGGATAGAAGTTAATGGTGCTGATCCAAAAAAGCTTGAGTATATAAACGAATTCCCATTAACAATTCAGATTTATTCAGACTTAAATAAAAAACAAGAAAGGCAACTGTTTACTGATGTTAATACTAAATCTTCGAAAGTAAGTAACACCTTGTTAATAATGTATAAAGATAATGACTTAAATGGAAAAATTGTTAAAGAAATAATCAATGATCATCCATCTATTTCTCCTGATAAATTTGAAATACGTGCTCAAAGAACAACTACTAAACTTATGACCGCATCTACTCTATACAATATTGGTTTAGCTTTAAATGACGGTACCCTACAAGTGAAAAATAATACCTCAAAGATAAATAAAGAAAACTTTTCTGAATATAAAAAAAGGTTAGAGGACTTCTTAACGCTTTTGCTTAAGTATGCACCCTCACAGGCTTTAGATAGAGACAAATATTTCATCTTGAATCCTTATGTGTTACAGGGTATTGCAAGATGTATATACTCCCTGAGAGAAAACAATAATGACTTTAATATGGAAACTTTCTTTTTAAGTATTTTTTCAAATGTTGACTGGACACATAAAAATAAAGAACTCAAACAATTAGGAATCCCTTTTAATCCAAAAACAAATAAATACAGATTCACGGTTGGAACAAGAACAGCAATTCGAATTACCAATATGTTGCTACAAAAAGTGTAGGGAGAAAGGGGCTTTGATGGTGTTCGAAAAAAGGTTAAAAGGTCTTATTAATTTAATAAATGGAAAAAATAAAGGCATTATGACTACCCAGCTATCAGTTAGAGATTTGTTGGACGTTTACGAGATTGATAATAGAGTCAATAGAGACATTAATTATTCTCGACTAAATTCACTTGCCAAATATATTGATTCGTATGACTCTGGTATCGGAATATTTTTGCCTTCTTTTGTCCTGGTGTTTAAAGGAGACCCTATTGATTTTTATGATAGAAGCACTAAAGAATTAGTATTGCCAAAAGGTTTTAAGTTAAGAGTCATTGATGGACAACATAGAATAAAAGGAATGGAATATCTTTTAAAAACTATAGTTGATACTGAAAGGAAAGAACAAGTATTAAACAGTATAGTTAGTGCTCAGATCTACTTTGGTTTATCTGATAAAGATCAAAAGAATGTTTTTGTAGACATAAATTCAAACGCAAAAAGAGTTTCTATGTCATTAATCTCGAAATATGATACAAGAGAGGTTATGAGAGTACTTATTAGAGACATATATCAAATTAACAAATCCCTACAAGTTGCTGGTGTAGAATTCGAAAAAAGTAGAATAGTGAGACCAGGGAGTAAGTTATTTAGCACGAGTGCACGTTTGAATACTTTTCTGACTTTACTTTTATTTGGTAAGGCTAAGTTGAGTAAAACAAACGAACAGATCTTAAAAGATAATTATGATGATGTATTAAGCTTCTTAAATAAATTTTTCGATGTTTTTTTTGAGATATTACCTGATCAGTTAGGAGATGTAACTAAATATACATTGGGACATGAAGCTTTGCAAAATGCAATAGCGCTATATTTACATGAATTAATTATGATTGAATCAATAAACGTTATAGGGTGGAAGGATTGTTGGGAACAGGAAGTTGAAAAATTGGGGGAATTTGATTGGACCATAAAAAATACTCATTTTACGGAATTCATGATTGACAGCAGATCTGGAAATAAAAAAGGGTTTAAGACTTTTATTGATAGGCAATATGATGGTATATTAGAAATTCTAAAAACACAACTAGACTAATTTAATTGTAAGATATACAAGTTTTTTTACACTTTAATATGCTGAAATTAATAAGAAGCCATACTTTATTTTAATAACCTTTTACATTTTTGTTTTGCATATGTGGTTTCAATTAGTTCGGGTTGTTAATGTCCTGTAATTTTCTTTTTATCAATATCATTACAACGGGATAATGTAGAGTATTCCTTAAGTTGTTGCTGTTACAGTCATGCAAGCATGAAAGTATAGAGCCCGGGTGAAGAATAAAAAACAGATCGTCAATAGGAGACTGATCCCTGTTTTTGCGACGGGGATCAAAATGCCTTTAAGCAGCCAGCTGTCGGTATGTGACCGGCAGCTAGTTGTTTAGTTTAGACAAAGATGATTTTCTGTCTGTAGCTTCTCTGATTCGGAGGAATACGCTGGACCTTTTTTGTAAGTGTATTGCTTTCAAAACAGGCTGTGTGAATCTTTGTGTATCCCAGCTTTATTATCTGACCCATGTTGGACCTGCTTATCAATACTCAATTCTGCATAATCTTTTTCATAAGCACGCCCTTAGTCTCATCTCGTCAGCCTTCTGTTTGACTTCAACTCCATAGAAAAAATAGCTCCACATTTTATTGATCCGTTTTCAAATTTGAAAGTGTTTTTGTTTGTCTCATAGTAGGGGGCAGTTTCATCACGATCTGTTTATTGCTTAAATCTATTGAGCCGCTCTCTTATAACAATATTGAAAAAATCTTTCACATAGGTCTAAAATATCTTGTTTTCTTGTCAGTTTATTAATCCACTCTTCTGGAATACTATTGATCTCATAGCACATGCCGGCTAACGTACCTGTAAGAAAAGCGATAGTATCTGTATCTCCTCCCAGGTTAACTGCTTCTAAGACTGCATCCCTATAGTTTGTATGTTTAAAGAAACACCACAATGCAGCCTCAAGAGAATGCACAACATAGCCGTCAGAGATAATATCTTCTTTTTTCGCATCTAAAATAGATTGATCAAACACGCGTCTGTAATGTACCAATTCATCTCTATATTTTATATCCTTGGATAGTTCTGACCTGCAGGTTCCTGTTGCTCGTTCAAATGCCCGAGCTGGAGTATTATTATTAAATAAATGGATGAGAAATTGTATATAAACAATACAGGCTAGTGTAGATCTTGGATGCGCATGTGTTAATTCCGCCCACCGTTCAATTTCCCTTTTTCTTGTCGTGAAGTCTTTCTCATTGCATAAGATAAAAACTAAAGGAGAAATGCGCATTAACGCGCCGTTGCCGTTATCAAACTCAGTGATTCCGCCGCATTGACGAACGTTTTTCTCTTTTAAAAAGCGCTCAATGGCTTCATCAGTTGTTCGACCGATATCAAACATATGGCCGTGCGGTGTCCAATAACCATCTTCCCGGTATGAGGTGAATTTTTCCATCAATTCAATTTCGCCATTTTCCTCAATTAAATTTTCTATCAAGCATAATGTCAATGATGAATCATCTGACCACGTCCCCGGGGGCTGATTGTAAGTACCGTATCCGGTCATGCCGTTTACTTCTAAATTCCTGTCCTTGAATTCCACGGGTACACCCAGTGCATCCCCGACAATACCTCCCAATATCGTTGGGAAAAGTTTCTCTTTTATAGATAAGCCTAGGTAAATACGGTCATCGTCGTTCCATCTGTCTTTCATTTTTCTTCTCATTGGTTTGCACCTACTTTTTAAATAGATCTAATGCGAGAAGTAAGAGAATTTATTCACTTGTCATAAGCTTTTCCCAAAAATGTGTGCTGTTTTAGATTATCTAGTTTACTAGTGCTTGATTTAACTATATCACCAACAGTTTTCATGACTCTTGATATTTTGCTTTTATTTGTAACAAGAGATTTTCAGTATCTGCAGATTGTTCGGGATGTCTTTCAATATAAAATTCACATGCCGCTTTTACGTATTTGTATAGTTCTTCGTGTGTTACGATATCTTCTCCATCTTCGTCTGTACCGTAGTAGAATAAGACTTTATTTTCACCGAAGTACTCTTCATCATCTTTATCGAACTCACTTGAGAAGACCACTCCGATTGTATCTCGCCTTACGACATCTTCTTTAAGAAAACCTTTAAGAATGTTTTGAAAATCGTAAAGGAAAATAAATTCTACCAAAACATCTATTACATGACTTTTATGTAGATTTCGTTTTTTGAAGTATTCAATACATAATTTGCTATCCTGAAAAATATGGTCCACAGTACTTGCTCCTTTATTTTTCGAATTCGATTACTGGAAAAAAGTTATCAATTTCTCCAGTTTCAATATTTCTAATCCCTTCAAATTTAAGCCCTTCGCTTGAAATTCCATATATTTTCTCTTTTTTTTGTGTTGTTAAAGCTCTTTTTCGATTATTGTTTAATCCTTCTTTCATTGCTTCCTTCCCTAACCTCACGATTTCCTCGTTAGAAATTACTTTCGGGTCGTAAACGGTTTTTTTAAGGGGCGTGACCCCTTCTTTAGGAACAAATTTAAAATCACCAGTACCTTGTCCTCGATAATCTTTTATTTCAACTTTCAACCTGTATTCAATATCATATACACCTTTAATTTCGGGGTGCTCAAGTTTTCGAATTTCCTCTAATCTGTATTGTCCATTGTTGTGGAAGTACTTTTGGAATTCATCATAGTTATGTCCGCCGCTTACACCATGGCGTTTGGTGCACTTTTTTACTTCTCCGGTTAGATGTTCTACATAATACCCCTCTTTATATGCAAGGTTTCCATTCTTTTTAAACCCATCCATACCGCCATCAATCCGCATAACACTTTCCTGCTTCTTATCCAATCCATTTCCCATCTTCAGAACTGAAGACTCAATACCTCCTGCTCCTTGTGAAACAGTGTTCAGTTGAAAGACATTTGGTTCTTTGAGGTAGGGTTTTGTTTTTTCAGCAACAGTTTTAAACGTTCTTTTCTGATCCGCAATAAAGGTCTTCGCTTCCTTCGTCACAAATCTCCCGGCCCTTGTCACTCCGGTGACTTCTCCTGCGCCTTTTGCTCCTAAGAGGGAGACGGCAGCGTAAGCGATATAGTGGGTGCGGCTGTAGGTGTCACCGTGAATGATGTTTTCATTCCATGAAGTTTTGAAGGATTGAACCATATAATCGAATGTTTCCGGTGCATTGTAAATGGCGCCGATGAGTTCTTGTCCGGCTTTGGCCTGTTCTATTGTTCCTGCGTGTCCTTGTGCTCTTTGCAGCCAGATTGCGAAATCGTAAGCGCCGATGACGGCGTCTTTTCCTGCATCCCATATCCCCAGCGTAATGCCTTTTGCCCCGTCGACGAGCATTTGTCCGGCTTGGCGCATGGCTTTTAGCTGGACGAGGCTTGAGTAATATTGTAATTGTTCGGCGCTCAAGTTGTCAGCCCCGAGTTTTTCTGCAATGTTTACATATTCATCCGGGTCAGAAATGCGGTCCAGTTTTTTCTGTAAAAAGGCGGTTTCTTCCTGCTGTTTCATTTTGATGTATTGATGGGCTTGTTTTTGTATGCTGTCTTTTCTTTTATATACGTCAGTATCGTGAAATGCTTTGGTGTTAAAAGATTGCGGACCTCCTGCCTTACTTGTTAAGTCGGCCAGCGTCCGGAAGAAGGCTTCAACTTCGTGTTCAAGCGCTTCAGATTGAGCGTACTCGTGAACCAGTTTTGCGTCGAGTTTATGTAAGTGTTCTGCTGTTTGCCGTTTTTTGTGATCGGAGGCATCAAGTTTGCCGGTAACCGAAGATTTGTCAAACGGTGATAAGGACAAAATGTCGTCAATTGATCCTAAAATTCGCCTGATCTCATCATGCTGGCCATCAATGATATGGTAAGCTCTTTGCCCGGCATGCTTAAGCTCACTATCAAGAAACGATTCTTCCAGCAAGTCATGCCGTCCGAAGCCCGCCTGTTCTATTTCTCTTGGGATGCTTTTGAAAAAAGTAATTTTCATGTCGCAGAGATCAAGCCAAAGCTCTGCTCCGGCGGCCTGTTCAGTATAGAAGGCTTTAATGGCGTCCGCGCCTTTCCCTGACATGGCGTCCGTATTTGCAATGCCGTGAAACTGCTGTTTTAAAGCAATCATGTCATCTTTCGTTTTTTGATAAGCTTTCAGACGGCTGTTTGCTGATTGAATGAGAGTATTGGTTTCGAGTAATTTCATATACAGTGTCCTTTCGCCTGATTTTCTCCGACCGTATTTTACCATGAAGATGCCAATTTCTGTTCGTAAATTGAGAAAGAGAGGAAAAGGGTACTTTTTTACCGCTTCTTTTGATTCATTTAAAAATGTACCGATATAAAAAAGGCGTCACGCGGTGTAAAATGGCTATATTGATAAATATGGAGGTTGAGATGGATCAAGATTATATGACTGAGCTTGTCTCGGTCCAGCTGAAGAAAATCCGGTCGGAGAGAGGCTATACGCAAGAGAAAATGGCGGATGTGATCGGTCTTTCCAAAAAGGCGCTGGTGCAGATTGAGAAAGGGCGGGCGCTTGCGGAATGGCCGCATGTTGTGGCGGTTTGCGCGCTTTTCAGATCAAGTGAAACACTGCAATCCGTATTAGGAGATGATCCGCTGGAGGTCATTGAAGCGGTTGCCCATCGCACAATTGACAGGCCGAAGGGGAAGACGATGGGCGGCAAGGTGTGGTGGAAAACCATCGAGAAAAAAGGTGAGTTCCGCTTGCAGCAGCATTTGATTTCCCACCATTACCGCATCCTGGATTCTTATGATGATCTGTGGTTCAGCAGTTTTGAAAAGGCAGAGGCTTTGGAGCGGCTTGATGAGCTGTTTTTGGAGGCGGAGGAAGCGAAGCGCTGACGCACCTCCGGTTGATGTATTTTCTGACAAGTGAGAAAATATATATAAATTCCAGCCAGAGGAGAGATTCGAATGAAGCCTGAAGATATCGTGCGAAGCGGCCCGAATCAATATATATGTAAGGAAGGAATCGCAAAAGAGCTTCCGGGGCTGCTGGAGACATTCAGAAAACCCGTGATTGTGACCGGAATCAAATCCTATCAGGCGTTCTCCGATTACAGCGGCGGTTCTTCCTGGGATGTGATTCAGCATAAAGGATACTGTTCACCTGAGGCGGTGCGTAAGGTCTGTGAGCAGGCGAAAGATGCGGATGTGATCATCGGTATCGGAGGCGGCACGATGTTGGATTTGGCAAAAGCGGCGGCAGACCGGCTTGATATTGAGACTGTGATGGTTCCTTCCATCGCGGGAACGTGTGCGGCAAGTACGCCGTTAAGTGTCATGTATGATGAGAGCGGCAATTTTATCAGAGTGGATTATCATAAGCGTTCAAGCTATTTGACGCTTGTTGATCCGCTGTTTTTGCTTTCCTCTCCCATTGAATATATGAAAAGCGGGATCGGTGATACGCTGGCGAAATGGTATGAGGCCGAAGCGGTCATCAGAAATACGGGGACGGCGCCGCTGATGGCTCAGGCGGGGCTGAGGCAGGCGGAATATATTCGTGATCTGTTATTGCGTTACAGTGAAGCAGCCGTCGTAAGCATGGAGAAAGGTGAGCTGTCAGTACCGTTCATCCAGACGGCGGAAACGATTATTATGCTCGCGGGAACGGTCGGCGGCTATGGGGGCCGTTTGTGCAGGATGGCAGGGGCGCATGCGGTGCACAACGGACTCAGCTTTATTCAGGAGACACATCAGGTGCTGCACGGTCAGAAGGTTGCTTACGGCATATTGGTGCAGCTTGCGCTTGAGAATCGGAGACATGAGATTGAAGAGCTGCTTCCGTTTTACCGCCGGCTCGGATTTCCCGTCAGTCTCCAAGATCTCGGCATCCGTGACATGCATGAGGAAGCCAAGCGCCGCATCTCTTCTCACGCCTGCCGGGCGGAAGAATCGTTATGCTTAATGGGGCAATATGGCGAGAAGGACGTGTCAGCGGCGATTGAATCGCTCGAATCAGCGCAAAAGACAGGATAGAGCTTGGTTATCTGTCTTGTCTTTATTTTTTGAATATTTCCGTTATAATGAGGGAGGTATAGAAAGGGAGGGGCCAAAGGACATGTATCAGGCGAAAAAGATGTTGTTATTGGGATCAGGCGAGCTGGGGAAAGAAGTCGTCATTGAAGCGCAGCGGCTCGGGGTTGTCACTGTAGCCGTTGACAGCTATGAGCATGCCCCTGCCATGCAGACCGCGCACAAAAGCTATGTCATCGATATGCTCGATAAAGCGCAGGTCAGAGAAGTCATTGAAAAAGAAAAACCGGACTTGATCGTACCGGAAGTGGAAGCCATTGCGACGGATGAGCTGCTGAAACTTGAGGAAGAAGGCTTTCACGTCATCCCGAATGCGCGTGCGGCGAAGCTGACGATGGACCGTGAAGGCATCAGACGGCTTGCGGCAGAGAAGCTGCACCTTCCGACTGCCGGCTATGAATTCGCGAATACATATGAAGAATTTAAAGAAGCGGCGGAAACAATCGGCTTTCCGTGCGTGGTGAAGCCGCTGATGAGCTCTTCCGGAAAAGGGCAAAGCGTGTGCCGCTCGGCTTCCGGGCTGGAAAGCTGCTGGAATATGGCGATGGAAGGCGGCCGGGTGAAAAACGGCCGGGTCATCGTTGAGGAATTCATTCCGTTTGAATCCGAAATCACTCTTTTGACAGTGCGCGCGGCGAACGGTACATCCTTTTGCGCACCGATCGGACATGAACAAAAAGACGGTGACTATATTGAATCGTGGCAGCCTCATCATATGACAGAACAGCAGATTGAAGAGGCGAAACACATTGCGAAAAGCATAACGGACTCACTCGGCGGATACGGTTTGTTCGGGGTTGAGCTTTTCCTTACTAAAGATAAGGTATATTTCAGCGAAGTGTCTCCCCGTCCGCATGATACGGGACTCGTCACACTTGTGACGCAAAATTTGTCAGAGTTCGCGCTGCATGTCCGTGCGATAATGGGATTCCCGATTCCGGAAATCACACTGCTGTCGCCGGGGGCAAGCCGTCCGCTGAAGGCGCCAAAAGAGCTTGCTGATTATGCGGTTGAAGGTGTGGAGAAGGCCTTGGCGGTAAAAAGCACTCAGGTCCGCATATTCGGAAAACCTGTCACGAAAGCCGGACGCCGAATGGCGGTTGCGCTTTCTGCAGCCGAGACGGTTGAAGAGGCGAGAGAAAGAGCGGCTGAAGCACTCAGTCATTTATCTGTTACATAAACCTATCTTAAGAGGCGTTTTTACCGTAATGGTAAGGCGCCTTTTTTGTGTGGGCAGACTATATACTGGAAAACGGGGTTGTGAGATAATGTATGAGGCCGTTTTGTGCCGGCTTTTTCATTCATGAAACTTTTTATGTCCGCAATCGTTATATGTAATGTTCTCATTTAACGGAGAAGGAAATAACTATACATCATACGGCTTTTCATTCGTGAAGCGCGGACAGACCGTATCATCGCATGGAATATTTAAGCAGGGTAATCCGGAATAGAGATAACTCTGATTGCTTACCTTAATATGAACGGAGAAAAAACAAAAATCACCAGATTAGATTGTTCAAATAACACCAAATGCTGTATAATAAAAGAATTTGAATGATAGCATTGAAAGAATTTCATTTTATGTTTCCGTAAAATGGAGTCTTTATGCATACGCAGTCCGATTTGATATGGTTTTAATTGGAGGTTTGTGTAAACTGTGAATTATATACCTAGTATGATCACAATTGGAAATTTTATTTGCGGGCTTCTATCGATTCATTCCCTTTTGTATCATAATATTCACTCCGCGGTGATCTTTATTTTCATCGGGATGTTTCTCGATTTTTTTGACGGTTTGGCCGCCCGTAAGCTGAACGCGGTATCGGAGATGGGAAGGGAGCTTGACTCTTTTGCTGATCTCGTGACGTTCGGCGTGGCGCCGTCTATGCTTGCTTACACTGTTTCACTATATGCGATTCCGTTCATCGGAATTTTAATCGCGCTTTCCTACAGCATCTGCGGAATGATCCGGCTCTCGAGATTTAATATCGGACAAAGCAAGCTGCCGACGTTTATCGGGATGCCGATTCCGTTTGCGGGGATGTGTCTTGTCATTTTGAGCTTCATCAATAACGCTTTTCTTCTGGGGGCGGGAACGATCGCGCTCGGTTATTTAATGGTCAGCAATATTAAATTTCCCCACTTTAAAAAACAGGCGCCTGAAAACCTGGAGAGCAGAAGATGGAATTAGTTCAGCAATTAATCTCCGATTACGGATATATCGCGATTTTTCTCATGCTGACACTTGGTATTATCGGATTGCCTATTCCGGATGAAGTCATGATGACGCTTGTGGGCTACTTCGCCCATATAAAAGTGCTGAATTATGAGCTCTCCATTCTGATCAGCTTTATCGGAGCTCTCCTGGGGATGATTATCAGCTACTTCATCGGCAGAAAAGCCGGCCGGCCGTTTATTAATAAGTTCGGAAAATGGGTCGGCCTGAAGGAAAAGAGGATGGAGAAAGTAGACAGGTGGATGAAAAAGTACGGGCCGTACACCATTATTTTGGGTTATTTCATCCCAGGCATCAGACACGTGACCTGCTACTTTTCCGGAATCGGCAGAATGGATTTCAAAACCTACTTATGCTTCGCCGCCATCGGAGCGTTTTTATGGTGTTTTATTTTTATTACTATAGGAAAATTCATAGGAGTAATCAATGTTTAATACTGCTGCTAAAGTTCTTTATCGTTCATTGATTGAACTGACTAATAATCGATTGACGTCCCATCTCATTAAAAACTTCTGTGAATCGAAACTGAGCAAGCCGATGATTCCGCTGTTTTCCAAACACTATCGCATCAACTGGAATGAAACGGAACGGACAGCCTCTGACTTTGATTCACTGGCGTCATTTTTCATTCGTGATATTAATTTGAATCTCCGCCCCGTGGCAAAAGAGAAGAACGCCATCGTCAGTCCTGTGGACGGCGTCGTTCAGACGGTGGGCATGATTAATCCGAATCAAACCTTCATGGTAAAAGGGAAGGATTATTCGTTCGCTGAACTGACGGGGTTTAAAAGCGCCGATCACAAATACAACGGCGGCCGTTTTGCCGTGCTTTATCTGAGCCCGAGACATTACCACCGCTTCCATTCCCCCATCAGCTGTACGTATCAGAAGCTGGCCGAGCTGGGGAAACGCTCCTATCCCGTCAATACGATGGGATTGAAGTACGGGAAAGACGTGCTCTCAAAAAATTACCGTTATGTGTACGAGCTCACCCGTGGTAACCAGCAGATGCTCATGATTCCGGTAGGTGCGATGAATATTAATTCCATCGTTCAGACAAACACCGGAAACAGGCTTGAAACGGGTGAAGAGCTGGGCTATTTTTCATTTGGATCGACCGTTATTTTAGTATTTGAGAAGGATATGTTTACCCCTTCGGATAACCTCATTGAAGGCCGGGAGTTACAGGTCGGCCAGATCATCGGTTATGCGGAGTCACAGGAGGAGGCGTCCGCTTTATAAAAGCTGCTCCTCTTTTTTATATGGTGTAAGGAAGTGAACAATATGGAAGAAAAGGATTTGGCAAAGCTGATAGAGCAATACCTGCTTACAGGCAATCAGCAAGCTTTGGAAGCCGTGCGGGATGCCAGCTGGCCTGTCATCGAATCGCTCATTTCGGAACTGGGTGAAGACAGCGCCGATGTCCTGCGCGAAAAAGGCCGTGACCGTTTTCCGTTTATCATCGGCAAGTATCAGACTGCCGCCGGCCTTTCACTTGAAACCTTTTTGCGCAATACGTATCGGTTTTATTTTCAGCAGGTAATAAAAGGAGAAGCGTGACTGGAAGAAAGAGTCCGGACGGAAATGTTCATCTTTCGCCCGTTTTCCTGTATGATATAGTATAGTGTGCGTGATCATTAATATAATTGAACAGGGTGTATAAATCATGGAAAAACAATATAGAGTTTTACTTTATTATAAATATGTAAAGATTGATGAGCCTGAGGAATTCACGGCTCAGCATTTGAAGTTTTGTAAGGAGCTCGGTCTGTTAGGCCGTATTTTGATTTCTGAGGAAGGCATTAACGGTACGGTGTCCGGAACGGTTGAACAGACGGATCAATACATGAATGCGCTGAAAGCTGATCCGCGTTTTGCCGACATGCCGATCAAAATTGATGAGACTGACGGACATGCGTTCCGCAAAATGTTTGTCCGCCATAAAAAAGAGCTGGTGACGCTTCGTCTCGAAGATGATGTTGATCCGAATACCACGACGGGCAAACACTTAAAACCGAAAGACTTTTATGAGCAAATGCAGGATCCTGACACGATCGTGATTGACGCCAGAAACGACTATGAGTATGATCTCGGTCATTTCCGCGGAGCGGTCAGACCTGATATTGAGGCGTTCCGTGAGCTGCCGGACTGGATTGAAGAGCACAAAGACATGCTCGAAGGCAAAAAAATCCTCACGTACTGCACAGGCGGCGTACGCTGTGAGAAATTTTCCGGCTGGCTGCTGAAGCAGGGCTTTGAAGACGTGTCCCAGCTTGACGGCGGTATCGTCACTTACGGTAAAGATCCTGAAGTCCAAGGCAAACTGTGGGACGGACAGTGCTACGTATTTGACGAAAGAATCAGCGTACCGGTCAACCGCGTAGAGCATGTCATTATCGGAAAAGATTATTTCACGGGCGAGCCTTGCGAGCGTTATGTGAACTGCGCAAATCCGGCATGTAATAAAAAAATGATCTGCACACCTGAGAATGAATACAAGTACATGCGCAGCTGCAGTCACGAATGCCGTACAAACGAACGCAACATGTATGTGAAAGAGCACGAAATGACTCAAGAAGAAATCAATGAACGCCTTGCTTTGATTGAAAAAGAAGATCATGCGGCGATTGATTAATAGAAAAGACCACCAATGAGGTGGTCTTTTTTGTGTTTACATACTTTCTGTCCGGGCGGTCTGGTCCGCCGTGACGGACCCTTTATATGTGAAGGCTTTTTCCCATTTAGATACGACGATACAGGCGACCGCATGGCCGGGCACGTTGACGCCGGTTCTCGCCATGTCCATGACGCGGTCGACACCGGCAATGATGGCGACGCCTTCCGCAGGGAGACCGACGGCATTCGCTGTCGCCAGAAGCACGACGAGTGAGCCTGACGGGACGGCGGCAATGCCTTTGCTTGTCATGACGAGCACAAGCATCATCAGAAGCTGCTGAGAAAGCGGCATCTCCACATGAAAAGCCTGCGCCAGAAAAATACATGACACCGATAAATAGAGACTGGAGCCGTCACAATTCAGCGATAAGCCTGACGGAACCACAAAGGAGACGACCCGCTTCGGGCAGCCGTATTTCTCCATCCGATCCATCAGCTGAGGCAGAATGGTTTCTGTGCTTGTCGTGGAAAAAGCAATCAAAAACAGATCCCAAATCATTTTCAGCACTTCAAAGTACTTGATTTTAAAGATAAGCCCGACAATCGGAAACAGAACGAAGAGGATCAAAAACAGCCCGAGAAACACAGTGCCGATCAGCTTCAGCATCGGGAGCAAAAGCGCGATTCCGAATTGTCCGACTGAGGCGGCCATAAGGGCAAGAACGCCGATCGGAGCGGTGACCATCACCATTTGCGTCAGCTTGAACATAATATTTGCCGTTGATTCAAAGAAATTCATGACAGGTGCGGAGGCTTTGCCGATGCCGGCTGCGGCAACACCGAATAGGATCGCGAAAAAGATGACGGCGAGAAGATCGTTTTTCGCCATAACGTCAATGATATTAACGGGGATAATATCAAGAAGCATTTGTTTCAGGTCGACTACTTTTTCCGTATAGCCGGAAAGCTCGTGAATGTCTTTTTTAGCAAGGTGAGAGAGGTTAAGGCCGACTCCCGGCTTCAGCACGTTTGCCAATAGGAGGCCGAGCCCCAGAACAAGCGTCGTAATCACTTCAAACCAAATAATCGTTTTGATGCCGAGACTGCCCATCTTTTTCATACTGCCGCTGCCGGCGGCTCCGATGACAATGGTCGAGAACACGATCGGCACGACAATCATTTTAATCAGGCGGATAAATCCGTCTCCCACGGGCCGCAGCGCCATCCCGAAATCCGGGAAGAAATGGCCGATCAGTGCTCCGATGGCTAAGGCGATCAAAATCTGAAATGCGATAAATTTTTTCAAGCGAATCCCCCTTTTACTTGCGCATTTCTTACGTAATTCGTGAAGCAGGCGGCAACCACCTTCCTCTCCGCCATAAATTTGTCACAAAATTGACTTTGCGAAAGAGAGGATTTCTTTACATTATGTAAGCGCAATCATTTAATATGACAGAAAGTCCTCATTGAAAAAAATGAAGGAGAATAAAATAAAGTCAGATTTTCGCTTGAAAATATCAAAAATTTTGATAATTATCCTCTTATAAGTGGTATATTTGATATGATACGGTCAACTGCATCCTTATATATCTGTGCATACACGATTCAGGCAGAGAAAACAGGCAGCTTATAAAAGACTGAAAATTTAAACAATTACAAGAAAGGTGTGCTTTTGTTGAATCAACTGATTGAAAGACGTAAGGTCACAGCTAGAAAAGAAAAACCGGATTCCGCTTCATTGGGATTTGGCAAGTACTTCACTGATTACATGTTTGTCCTGGATTACGAAGAAGAAAGAGGCTGGCATGATCCGAGAATCACACCATATGAACCGGTTCATCTTGATCCGTCCGCATCCGTTTTCCATTACGGGCAGGCCGTATTTGAAGGGCTGAAGGCTTACAGATCAGAAGACGGACGGGCATTGATGTTCCGACCTGACCAAAATATAAAGCGGCTGAATAAATCGCTGCGGCGGATGAGCATGCCGCCTCTCGATGAGAAGCTTGCGCTGGAAGCATTGGTACAATTGGTGGAGCTGGAGCAGGAATGGATTCCGAAAGAAAAAGGAACTTCTTTATATATCCGTCCGTTTGTGATTGCGACCGAGCCTTCTTTAGGCGTCCGGCCTTCCAAGCGGTACAAATTCATGGTTGTCCTGACGCCGGTCGGTTCGTATTACGGCGATCAGCTGAAACCGATCCGTATTTATGTCGAGGATGAGTATGTGCGTGCCGTCACCGGAGGAGTGGGCGATGTCAAAACGTCCGGAAACTATGCGGCCAGTTTACAGGCTCAGCGGAAAGCCGAAGAACTGGGTTATGATCAGGTGCTTTGGCTCGACGGAGTGGAAAAGAAATATGCCGAAGAGGTAGGCAGTATGAATATCTTTTTCATTATAAACGGAGAGGCTGTAACGCCGGCGCTAAACGGAAGCATTCTCGGGGGCATCACCCGCGCATCTGTGATAGAGCTGTTAAAAAGCTGGGGCATCCGCGTCAGGGAAGAACGGGTTGCCATTGATGACATCTATCATGCCGCGATGAGAGGCGAGGTGTCAGAAGTATTCGGTACGGGAACCGCAGCAGTCATCTCACCGGTCGGCGAACTGCACATTCACGGAGAAACAATTGAGCTGAATAACGGTTTGATCGGTGAAGTGTCAGAAAGGCTCTATGAAACGATTACCGGCATCCAGGTCGGGAAGGTGCCGGATTCGTTCAGATGGGTGGTTGAAGTATAAACAAAAAAAGAACCCTTGCGTTGCAGGGTTCTTTTTTTTGTTTATTGAGATTTTGCGGCTTGAACACGGGTGCGGCTGTTCCGGTTTTTTAAGTAATAAACGCTGTAACAGACGGCCATAAAGGCAATTCCGCAATAAAGGGCAATGGCCTGATTCGGATCAAAAGCAATGCCGATACAGGAGGCAAGGCACAGGATAAAGGCCGCTATCGGCACGGCCGGATATCCCGGTGTCCTGTATGTTAAGTCTGAAAGCTGATGGCCTTCTTTAAGAAACCGTCTTCTGAACAAAAATTGCGATGCGGCAATGCTCATCCACACCGCCACTACCGCAAATCCTGAGACAGAGACGAGAACAAGATACACTGTATCCGCTGCGAACACGCTTGACAGCAGTGACAGAATGCCGCCGATCATACTGAAAATCAGGGCGTTAAAAGGGATGCCTTTAGACGTCAGCCTGGCAAAGGCGGGGTGAAGCTCACCTTCTTTAGACAGGGACCACAGCATTCGTGATGAGGCGTACAGCCCCGAATTCGCCGCAGACAGAAGCGCCGTCAAAATAACGAAATTCATCAGATCGGCCGCATACGGCACGCCGATTCTGTCGAATACCGTGACGAACGGGCTTTCAATCACACCCGCTTCTTGTATGGAGATCATGCCCGACAGCACAAAAATCGTTCCGATAAAGAAAAGCGCCAGCCGCCAGACTGTAGTCTTAATGGCGCGCGGAACGGTTTTTTCCGGATCAGCGCTTTCCCCGGCGGCAATTCCGATCAATTCCGTCCCTGAAAAGGCGAAGTTTACTGACAGCATCGTCATCAGTATCGGAAAAAAACCATTTGGAAAAAGACTGCCGCCATCCGTAAAGTTCGACAGCATAGGTGCCGCCTCACCGCTTTTCATCGGAACGATGCCGAACATCGCCGCTCCGCCCAATAAAATAAACAGCAGGATGGCTAAGACTTTAATGCTTGAGAACCAAAACTCCGATTCAGCAAAAAATTTCACGGAGAAGGCGTTTAATAAAAAGATGAAAAGAGCGAATACGGCACTCCACATCCAAACCGAAGTATGCGGGAACCAGCGCTGCATGAAGAGCCCGGCCGCCGTGAATTCAGAGCCAAGCGCCACCGCCCACGTCAGCCAGTACAGCCATGCGACCGTAAAGCCCGTGGCGGGCCCGATATAGGTTTTCGCATAGGTGTGGAATGCGCCCGTCACCGGCATGGCCACTGACAGTTCACCGAGGCAAAGCATGACAAGATAGACGATGCCCGCGCCCAAAAGGTATGCAAAAATGGTACCCGCCGGACCCGCCTGATGAATGGTATACCCCGAGCTTAAAAACAGCCCCGTTCCGATTACACCTCCGAGTGAGAGCATAAAGAGGTGCCTGCTTTTCATACTTCTCTGAAAATTCGTCTCGTTCTTGTTGTTCATTGTTTTCCAACTTTCTGCGAGAGCCGTTCTAATAAAAAATCTCATGCCGGGGAACGGCACGAGATTCCGGCGAACCGGCTTTTTGATTAGAATATACAAACTATTCCGATTAGTCAAGTTGTTTTTATGGTTTTGGCCCAAGCGGCAATGGCCTGAATATCCGCGGGTTTCGTCCGGCAGCAGCCTCCGATCAGGCTTGCGCCGTTTTCGTACCAGCTTTGCGCGCTCTTTCCGAAATGTTTTGCGCACGCTTCACCTTTCCAGGTTTTTGTTTTCGGGTCATATTGTTCGCCTGAGTTCGGATAGACGATAATCGGCTTGGACGCTCCCCGTTTGATTTCTTTTATCAGCGGCGGAATATGTTCGATCGGTGTGCAGTTGATGCCGATCGCCGCGATCTGGCTGCAGGAGCCGAGCAGGGCCGCGCATTCGGAAATAGGCGTGCCTTCGCTGATATGCCGTCCGTCCTTGGCGCTGAAGCTCATCCACGCATAAGTGCCGGGGAATTCCTCCAGCAGCCTTATGATCGCTTTTGCTTCTGACAGGCACGGAATGGTCTCGCACGCCAAAAGATCGGCGCCGGATTCTATAAGGGCTTTCATCCGGGGGCGGTGAAAGCTGATCAGCTCATCCTCCGTCAGTCCGTAATGCCCGCGATATTCAGAGCCGTCGGCAAGGCTCGCGCCGTAAGGTCCGATAGAAGCGGCGATCAAAGGTTTGGGACGGTCTGAACGGTTTTCTTCATGCGCCCAAAATTCATCGCGAGCTTGGACGGCGAGCTCAACTGATGTCTGAATCAGGCGGATCGCATCGGTTTCTGAGATGCCGCGAGCCGCAAATCCTTCAATCGTTGATTGATAGCTGGCGGTGATCGCGCAATCAGCGCCGGCGGCAAAATATTCGGCATGCACCTGTTTGATCAGTTCGGGTTTTTCCAAAAGAATTTTGGCCGACCACAGATCGTCATGTAAATCACAGCCCATCCGTTCAAGCTCGGTTGCCATTGCTCCGTCTATGATCATAACCGGGTATTCATCTAATATGTGTGTAATGGGGTTCATAGGCGCTCCTTTCTGACTTTCCTGAAAATATATGAAAAGGGTAATGGACAGTTTCCTCTTTGTCAATCAACCGGCAGAAAAAAAGATGTTCAGGACGCTGCCCGAACACCTTTTGTTTAGGAAATATGTTTGCCTTTCGCACTTTTCGCGATGTCTGAATACTCCCAGCAGTCGATCCCGTCATCATCAGGGAGCACATCTCTGTAAAAGACGGGGTCCTTTCCGGCTTTCTTTTGCCGGGCATAATCGCTCAAAGCGGCAAACGCTTTTTTCGACAGAAGGAAAATCGCAATTAAATTCACGACCACCATTAAGCCCATGAACAAGTCAGCCATATCCCACACAAGCTGGACTTTGGAAATGCACCCGAACAGAACCATTCCGAGTACACAGATGCGGTAAATGAACAGCCATTTTTTGTTCTGGCTTAAAAATCCGATATTGGTTTCTCCGTAATAATAGTTGCCCATCAGAGCGCTGAAGCCGAACAAAAGCATTAAGACGGCAAGGAAACCTGATGCCCACGCGCCGACATGGTCGCTCAAGGCAGCCTGAGAAAGCGCGATGCCGCTCAGTCCCGGCTGGTGATAAGCGTCTGAAAATAAAATGATAAGTGCCGTGCTTGTACAAATGACGAGCGTATCCGTCAGGACGCCGAAGGCCTGAATGAGCCCCTGTTTCACCGGATGGCTCGTCGTAGCTGTCGCCGCCGCGTTTGGAGCGCTTCCCATTCCCGCTTCATTTGAGAAAATTCCGCGTCTCACACCTTGCATCAAAGCCGCCCCTAAAGCGCCGCCCGCTGCCTGATCAATACCGAACGCATTTTTTACGATAAGCGACAGAACGCCGGGCAATTGGGTGATGTTCGTCAGAATGACAAAGAAAGCGACCCCGATATATAAAACGGCTAAGACGACTACGATGTATTCCGCCATTTTCGCAATTCGTTTGACGCCTCCGAAAATCACGCCGCCGAAAACCAAGATTAAAATAATGCCAAGTGTAAGCCGGCTGGTGCCGAATGCGTTTTGAAAGGCGACGCTGATCGTATTGGACTGAACGGAATTAAAGACGACTCCGAATGACAGCGTGATTAAAACGGCGAACAGCGCGCCCATCCAGCGTTTCTTCAGGCCTTTTTCCATGTAATAGGCCGGGCCGCCGCGGAATCCGTTTTGATCTTTTACTTTATAAATTTGGGCCAGCGTGCTTTCAACAAAGCTTGAAGCCGAACCGATGACTGCGATAATCCACATCCAGAAAATAGCGCCCGGGCCGCCGAGTGCGATCGCAATGGCGATTCCGGTAATATTCCCGGTTCCGACACGCGCCGCCATGCTGATGCAAAATGCCTGAAACGGGGAAATGCTGTTTTTTGACCGGGCGGCCGCGCCTTCTTTCAAAACCCGGATCATTTCCCTCAGCATGCGGACTTGCAGACCCTTTGATCTGAACGTAAAAAACAGTCCCAGAGAAAGAAGCAGTACGATTAACAGTTTTGACCATAAAAAATCATTTGCCGAGCCGATTACATTTTCAAGGAATTCCTGCATCCAATCACCTCTTGGTTCGTTTGATTAAAAAATACTGAGCTCCCACTCCTGTGCGATATGTTTCAGCAGCATGCCGCCGGTCAGGCTGTTGCCATATTCATCAATGGCCGGACCGTAAATGCCGATGCCGCAGCCGTTATGAAAAGGCTGTTCTCTTCTGGCGCTTGGGGGAACCAATGCCATAATGCCGCCGGATACCCCGCTTTTGGCCGGGACGCCGACGAAAGCCGCATATTTTCCTGATGCATTGTACATCCCGCACGTCAGCATCAGGGCTTTGGCGAGTTTTGCGACATCTTTCGGAATGACCTGTTCCCGGCGGATCGGATGGTAGCCGTCATGCGCAAGAATCAATCCGATCAAAGCGATGTCCTCGGTTGTCCCCTCCATGGCGCATTGCTTTAAATACACTTCAAGCGTTTCTTCGACATCCGCCTCGAGAAAGTTCGTTTCTTTTAAATAGTAGGCGAGCGCTCTGTTCCGGTGTGCGGTCTGCCATTCTGAGCGAAAGACCTCCTCGTGTATGTGAGGCCGTTTTCCTATCAATTTTTCAAAAACGGAAAAGAGATATTCTAATTTATCATGCGCCGTTTCACCGGGAAGAAGCGAGGCGACGGTAATGGCGCCGGCATTGATCATCGGGTTGAAGGGCTTCCCGGGTTTATGAATTTCAAGCCGGATGATAGAATTAAACGCATCACCTGTCGGCTCCACGTCCACACGATCCAGCACATAAGGTATGCCTCTGGACATGCAGGCGGCAATAAAGCTGATGACTTTTGAGATGCTCTGCAATGTGAACGGCACATTCCATTCACCGGCATGAATCATTGAGCCATCCGGCTCTAATATGCAAATGCCCAGCTGAGAGTCGTTGATTTCTCCGAGGGCGGGGATATAATTTGCGCTTTTTCCATTGACGGAAAACGGTCGGTAATGTTCGACCCAATCTTGTAAAAGTGAAGCCAGTTCCTCTTTTTCAAGGCGCTCTCTGACCATATCTTTCATAACATTCCTCCTCTATTACAAGCCTGTCCGCAAGCGGAAACCGGTCTTGGAAAACGTTTTCAAATATAGCGTGTTCCATGTTAATGTATAATGACATCTACAGAATCATATAAAATACGACAAAATCATTCTTAAAATAAGCCGATAGATTTATAAATCAGCAGGAACGTCCCGCCATACGGGTCTAAAGAAATTTGCGGACTCACTCGGTCTTATTCAAAATAGATAGAAGAAGGAAGTGATTGTGATCAGGCTCGACTATTTACTAAAAAAAGACGGCTATCTTTTCGCACTTATGCTGATCACCGTGCCGCTGGCGGGGGAACTAAAATTTTACCCCCTGAATGAGGTGTACCGGATCAGCTTCGGCGCCCCGGCTTTTTTCTTTTTTCTGCTGCTGCTGCGGCATGTGCCGGCAGTATTGTCAGGGCTGTTGACAGGTGCAGCCGTTGTGGCATTCCGGATCGGCCTGTCGTGCTGGGGAGGAGAGCATGCCGGCTTTACGGAGGCTTTTTTCAGCCAATATCCCAGTTTCTTTTTTTACTTTACATATGCCTGCTTGTTTTATGTGCTGAGGGTCAGGTTCTTTCGGGATCGGCCGCTCATGATCGGATTCCTCGGCTTTCTCATTGAAATCGCTTCCGACACCGTTGAAATGGCCGTTCAGTTTTCAGGAGGCCGGCTGATTATGATGCCGGGCAAACTGGCAGATATTGCGGTCATCGCCGTTTCTCACACATTTATTGTGCTGAGTTTTTTCAACGTGATGAAGCTGCACGAATCCCAGGTCAGGGAAAAGCAAACGAGAAAGCAGCACGAGCACATGCTGATGATTGTGTCTAACTTATACGAAGAAACGATTCATTTGAAAAAAACGCTGAAAACGACGGAGCATGTGACGAAAGAATCCTATCAGCTGTATCGGGAAATGAGCGGGAACGACCGGGAGCTCGGCAGCCGAATGCTGCGCCTTGCGGGAGAAATCCATGAAGTGAAAAAAGACAATCAGCGGATATTCGCCGGCCTGTCGAAGCTGATTTCAAATGAGAGATTCCGGGATTACATGGATGCCGCCGCTCTGATCGGAATCGTCATCCGAATCAATGAAAAATACGCCGAATCTTTAGGCAAGGATATTCAGTTCCGGAGCGTGATTGAAGGAGAACATCCCGATTATCACGTCTTTACCGTCCTGTCGATCTTGAATAACCTGACCGCCAATGCCGTAGAGGCCATGGGGGACAGAGGTGAGATCCGCCTCACGCTGCGCAGGGCGGAGGGGGAGATGGCCGAATTTCAGGCGGAAGATGACGGTCCCGGCATTCCGGAAAAAATCGGAGAGGTAATCTATGATCCCGGATTTACGTCCAAATACGATGAATTCGGCACACCTTCAACGGGCATCGGGCTTTCATACGTGAAGGAAATCGTAACCGAACTTGAAGGCGGCATCTCCTTTCACAACAAGCCAAAAGGCGTCATATTTACGATTAAGCTGCCGGTGAGGCATTTAATTGCAGAAAGGGTGAGTTCATAATGCGCTTTTTTATAGCTGATGATGACCGGGCGATCCGTTCCATTTTAAGACAGATCATTGAAGATGAGGACTTAGGCGAAGTCGTCGGCGAGGCGGAGGACGGAAGCCAGATTGAAGGGCATTATCTCCATTTTAAACAAGTCGATATTTTATTAATTGACCTGCTGATGCCGGGGCGGGACGGGATTGAGACGATACGGCATCTTCAGGATTCGTACACCGGAAAAACGGTGATGATATCCCAGGTGGAAGCGAAGGAAATGGTGGGAGAAGCCTATTCTCTCGGTATTGAATATTTTATCCACAAACCGATCAACAAAATTGAAATCATCACCGTGCTCCGAAAAGTGAAAGAGCGGATCGAACTGGAAACCTCGATCGGCGACATCCAAAATTCGCTAAGACGGCTTGTTCAGCGCAATGAACCGCAGCAAAGCCGCTCTTTTAAATCCTGCGAAAAATCCGTGAAAGAGACCGGGAAATTTCTGTTATCAGAACTAGGGATTGTGGGAGAAAGCGGCGCGCACGACCTGATGGCCGTGCTGCATTTTTTATTTGAGGATGAGCAGGCGCAAAAAAGCGTTCCGTCGCTGAAGCGTGTGTTTACAAACGTCGCGCTGCGGAAACTGGGACCGGCGGCGTCGGAAGCAGACATCAGCAGGGAGACAAAAGCCTCCGAACAGCGGATCAGAAGAGCGATCATTCATTCGTTAAACCATTTCGCCTCATTGGGCACAACTGATTTTTCAAACCCCAAATTTGAATATTACGCCTCGAAATTCTTTGATTTCCCTGCTGTCAGCAAGAGAATGAAAGAAATGCAGGCGAAAGAAACCGTTTCGCTTTCTCCGGTTAAAGTGAATATGAAAAAATTTATTCACGTCTTCTTTTTGGAGGCGAAAGATTTACGCGAAGGATCGAAGTTTGTCAGCGGAGGGAGCAGGTAAGCTGATAAATGGGGTTTACTTATATAAGGTCTTTGTGTAAAATAATGTTAACTAAGAAGGGACGGAGGGATCCTGATGGCTGATCAAATTCCGGTTTTCGCACTAATGAAATAGTGTCAAAGTCTCTGCCTTGAGTGCGGAGGAAACCGGGATTGTCTGCCTGAATAAAGGAACCTGACAGCAATAGTGAGGGGGCGGCGATTATGCCGCCCTCTTTTTGGCGTCTTCACATATCTCTTTCTCCTCCGCCTCAGGCGAAGCTCTGTGTCAGTAAATAAGGGAAATGGGGAAACAAGATGACAAAACAAAGGGAAATAGAATCCGTTCTGAACATCGCAAAGGAAAATGGCTTACGGTTAAAACATGAAGGGGCGGACATAAATGAAACGGGTATGGACTTCCAAGTCGTATTTGCTGAAGATGACAGCGGCGTGACATGGGTGCTCCGAAAGCCGCGCCGTCCCGATGTTATCGAAAGAGCGGCTGCAGAAAGCGATGTTCTCGCGTTTCTCCGCAGCCATGCCGCGGTATCAGTCCCCGATTGGCGGATTCATACACCGGAACTGATCGCTTATCCGAAACTGGACGGAAAACCCGCTGCCGCAATTGATCTGGATAAGAAACAGTATGTCTGGAACATGGAACACGAGCCGCCTTCAGACGGTTTTGTCGGCTCGCTTGCCGCGGCATTAGCCGAGCTGCACGGAGCAGACCCGGATGCGGCCTCCAGATCCGGAATCGAAATCATAAAACCGGATGACGTCAGGCAAAGGGCGGCGGAATCAATGGATCATATAAAAAAAGAAATCGGGGTCTCAGAACAGCTTTGGCAAAGATGGCAAACGTGGATAAATGACAGCTCGTACTGGCCTGATTTTTCCGTGCTGATCCATGGTGACTTGCATCCTCCGCATATTTTAATCGGCGAAAATCAGCGTGTGACGGGTCTCCTCGATTGGACGGAGGCAAAGGTTGCCGATCCGGCCAAAGATTTTGTTCTTTATCAAATGATATTAGGAGAAAAAGAAACGAAACGTTTGATGAAGAGCTACGAGGCTGAAGGCGGACGCGTCTGGCCGAAAATGCAGGAGCATGTAACAGAATGGCAGGCCGCCTATCCTATGGAAACAGCGAAGTTTGCGCTTCAAACGGGGCAAGAGGAGCATATGCAAATGGCGCGGGAAATGCTCGGCCTGTCCGATTCGAAAGGTTATTGACTTCGGCCGGAAGACAGCGTATGATACATTTTAAAATCATAGAACGAATGAACAATGCTGAGGAAGAGTAAGTACGCATCAGCGCGCGGGGTTCAGAGAGTCGGTGGCCGCTGTGAACCGATCCCCGTCCGGTGCCGAATGGGCTTCTGAATTGCTGCGCTGAAATGACAGTAGGCGGTGCCGGGATTCTTTCCCCGTTATCAAGAAAGGAGTATTGAAACCGTGTGTTTCTGTACTTTTTGAGTGAAGGCTTTACAGCCGTTAATAAAGGTGGCACCGCGAAAACCTCGTCCTTTGATGGACGGGGTTTTTTTGTATCGTTAAGGAGGTGATGGCCATGGAAAGTGACTGGAGACGGACAAACAATCAAAAAAGGAGGGATATTCATGGTGATCGCCACCGACGATCTTGAACTCACCTGTCCGCATTGTGAAGGAACCGGGGCGGAGAAGGAAGGCGCGCCCTGCCCGAAGTGCGGCGCGAAGGGGGTCATTTTGACGGCTCAGGGAAACACGCTGCTGTATTTTATCAAAAAGCATCTTGATCAGTGAAATCAAACGAAAAAGGCCGTTATCCGGCCTTCAGGCTGTCGAGAAAATCTCGACAGTCTTTATTTTTCCCTTAAAATATCCTGTCATAAAATAAAAGAAAGACTGAAAAGGACGGTGTCTTTCTCATGTGCCACACAAGAAATTCTTCTCAAAACACAGCCGAATTCGTCTGCTTGACCAACTCGTCGAAGAGGATCATTTGCTTCGAAAAATTGATATAAAACATAATCTTTTTCATCGTTGAAAAGTTGCCACATACCCAGCTAAGCAAGGCCAGGCATGCGGGAGTGCTTTTTCTGCACCTGAAATCAAATGAATATGGAAAGAAACAGCACAAAAGAAAAAAGCTTGTAGAGAAACATCATTTTCTCTACAAGCTGCTTTTTCATTCTTCAAAATAAGGATTCACATGGATGAGCACTTCTTCAACATCTGAAAAATGTCTTTTGATTTCATTTCGGATTTCACGGGCTATATCGTGTCCCTGCTTAATCGTCAAATCATGATCCAAAGATAACCGGACATCAAGCAATTTATAGTGGCCGTGTTCTCTCGCTCGGATTTTATCGAGCCGTTTGACTTGAGGACAATGCAAAATAACCGCTTTATATTCCTCTATCAGTTCGGGATCGACACTTTTTTCCATGAGAACGTCAACAGACGGCCTAATTAATTCCATTGAAATCTTAAAAATGAGGTATGCCACGATGACACTGGCAATTGCATCGGCGTACAACAGATAGGACCATCCGCGTGTGTTCCCGATAATCGCCAATAGGACGCCGATAAAAGCGGCAAGAGAGGCAACGATATCGCCTTTATGATCGTATGCAATCGCTATAATCGCTTTACTGTTCCATTTTTCTCCTTGTTTGATCGAATAACGATATAAGATCTGCTTAGCCGCGTAGGATATCAGAGCCGCAAACAATGCGCTGTATTGCGGAACGCTTGGACCTTCAACAAAGGACGAAATCGCTTCTATTAGAATATACACAGAAACGAGCACTAATATGATTCCTACAATTGCTTCGCTGATGACCTCAGCTTTGCCATGCCCGAAAGGATGGTCTTGATCGGGCGGCTTATTAGAAATGCCGATGACGGCCAGGACAGCAATCGAAGCCACGACATCCGCTGCAGAGTGTATACCGTCGGCAAAAACGGCTTCACTATCGCCTATCAGTCCAAAAAAGATCTTTCCTGCCATTAAGATCAGATTGGCTATCAATGCAATCAAAGCGACCTTTTTGCTTATTTGTTCTCTTTCACTTGTCATTTTGTCCTCCTATAAAACTGCGCAAAAAAAGAGGAGCGCTTTTGATTCGCTCTCCGTATCCTTTCTTGTGTAATCACTTTGCTTATCATACCAATTCAGTTTCGAGTGGGTCTATAGCAAGGTTTTTTCCTGTTTACTAATAAATAAGGTGACAGAAAAAAAGTTGGAGCAGGGCTAAACAGTACATAGACAAAATGGCGCTGAATTTAAAAATGAACTGTTGACATTTAAGTATTTATCCTTTATTATTATCTCGAAGTCAAGATATTTTAATTCAAGATAATTTAATTAGAGTGCAGGATAAGAACCTGCCGATCGTTTAAATCGCGAAAAGATCAGTAAGAGAACGTTTCGTTTTTTGATCATATGCTATTTGATTTTTTATACCATAATATCTCGAATTCGAGATAAAAAGGAGTGCGAGAGAAATGACTGAATTTGTACAGCTGGTGAAGGAAAGAAGATCTGCAAGCAACTTTCTTCCAGATCATCCAATCACAAGAGATGAACTCAACGAAATGTTTGAATTGGTTGCGTTGGCTCCATCAGCTTTTAATTTGCAGCATACAAAATATGTGACAGTTCTTAACCCGGATGTAAAAGAAAAGCTGAAGCAGGCCGCAAACGGACAATATAAAGTGTTTAGCTCATCAGCGGTTCTTTTGGTTTTAGGGGATAAGCAGGCATATCAGCAAGCGGCTGACATCTATGAAGGGTTGAAGATGCTGGGGGTATTAAATAAACAAGAGTATGATCACATGGTTCAAGACACCGTTTCGTTTTATGAAAACAGGGGAGAACCATTTAAGAGAGATGAGGCGATAAGAAATGCTTCACTTTCTGCGATGATGTTTATGCTGAGTGCTAAGGAAAAAGGCTGGGACACCTGTCCGATGATCGGGTTTGATGCTGAAGCCGTGAAAGAGATTTTGAATATAGATGATCAATTTGAGGTTGTCATGATGATTACAATCGGGAAAGAAAAAACAGAAAGCAGAAGGCCGCGCGGCTACCGAAAGCCTGTGAATGAGTTTGTGGAGTATATTTAACTATTTGTAAAGGGGCGGATAAAAATGGCTAAAAAAACGATGGGAATCCATCATATTACAGCAATTGTCGGTCATCCTCAAGAGAATGCTGATTTCTACGCTGGAGTGCTGGGGCTGCGATTGGTCAAGCAAACGGTCAATTTTGATGATCCGGCTACGTATCACCTTTATTTTGGGGATGAAGGCGGGAAGCCGGGAACAATCATCACCTTCTTTCCGTGGGCGGGCGCCCGCCAAGGCATCATTGGAGACGGACAGGTCGGCGTGACATCTTACGTCGTGCCGAGGGGTGCTATGGCATTTTGGGAAAAGAGACTTGAAAAGTTCAACGTGCCATACACAAAAATCGAGCGTTTTGGAGAACAATATATAGAATTTGATGATCCGCATGGCCTGCATTTAGAAATCGTGGAAAGAGAAGCAGGGGACGCCAATACGTGGACTTTCGGAGATGTAACCCCGGATGTTGCCATTAAAGGCTTTGGCGGTGCAACCCTGTTATCAGCACAGCCTGAAAAAACAGGTGAATTGTTAGAAAACATCATGGGGCTTGAGCGAGTCGGCAAAGAAGGAGACTTCGTTCGTTATCGTTCTGCCGGTGATATCGGAAATGTGATTGATCTGAAATTAACGCCTATCGGCCGCGGACAAATGGGTGTCGGCACGGTCCATCACATCGCTTGGCGGGCTCAGGATGATGAAGATCAATTAGATTGGCAAAGATTCATTGCTGCGCACGGATATGGTGTAACTCCTGTTCAGGATAGAAACTATTTTAATGCGGTTTACTTCAGAGAACATGGGGAAATCTTATTTGAGATCGCAACTGATCCGCCGGGCTTTGCCCATGATGAGTCACAAGAAACAATGGGCGGGAAATTGATGCTCCCTGAGCAGTATGAACCCCACCGGGCACAAATTGAACAAGGGCTGCTGCCGTTTGAAGTGAGAGAACTAGATTGATTGATAGATGAACGTGAAGCATGAAGAAAAATAAAAAGACATACATTTAACAGATGTTTGCTGGAAGCGGCTGTTGGTAAACAGCTGCCTTGCAGACATCATATAATATGAAAAATAAGGAGAGATAAAAATGGAAGATGCAGGACTATTACTTATTCGAATCATGATTGGTGTGGTGTTTCTGTTTTATGGATCACAAAAACTATTCGGCTGGTTTGGCGGATACGGGATTAAAGGAACCGGACAATGGTTCGAGTCAATTGGAGTTAAACCAGGCAATGCCGCGGCCGCTTTATCAGGTCTCGGGGAACTCGCAAGCGGAATTTTATTTATTTTAGGTGTATTCCTCCCGCTTGGAGCTGCTATCATAACAATCATTATGTTAGGTGCCATTGTAAAAGTCCATGGAGCGAAAGGGTTTGCGAACGGTGCCGGCGGTTTTGAATATAACTTGGTGCTGATTGCAGTTTCCATCGGAGTTGCACTCATCGGTTCAGGAGCTTACGCTTTGCATTTTTAATATAAGGATCTAAGAACAGTTGCTGAAAAGCGGTAACTGTTCTTTTATTTTTCAAGCACAACGTTAAGGTGCTCTGAATAGCAAAAAAGCGGATATGTTCAATATAAATGTGTATAGTGAATGTACGAGTATTGATGGGCTTGGTCATGAAAGACGAGCCGATTTGAAGGAGGGTTTTGATGAAAGAGCTGACAGACTTACATTCATTAGATTCTATCGAGAATTTTATTAAACAGCATCAATTCAGTTTTATCTACATTTCAAGACCCGCCTGTACAGTATGTCACGCTGTTCTGCCGCAGCTCAGAAAGGTATTGGATCAGTTTCCGAATATCAAATTGGGGCATATCAATGCTGACGAGGCAGAAGAGGTGGCCGGCAGATTTTCAGTCTTCACTGTCCCCGTGCTTCTTTTGTTCATTGATGGGACTGAGTTTCTGAGAGAAGCCCGCTTTGTTCATTTTGAACAGCTCGAAGAAAGGCTGAAAAGGGTTTATCAGTTATATCAAGATGTATAAAGCGTTTATACCTTTACAAATAAAAAGCCCCCTTTAAGGGGGCCGTTATCCGGCCTTTTTTGCGTTATTCGGACCGAGGCTCCAAAAAACGTGACCCGCCCAAATCTTTTCTCATCAGATAAATATGGAAAAAATATTCTCCGACCGCGATGATGATAGCGGAAATAAGAGCCGCAAACGCCAGTCTTCCTCCTGAAATGCCCATGGACAGCGGCATTCCCATCAGCCAGACAACAAGAAACGCGATTCCGAAATCAGCGGACGCCGCCGTGATATTATTCCATCTCGGCAGCACGTACAGGTCGCCCGTAAAGTAGGAAACAGCTCCCAACACAATGGTCATCAGCAGTACGTCGCCGAATGTAAAGCGAAAACCTAAGCCGAGTACGAGATACAGAATGATGATGGTCATGATGCCTTTAATGGCAAGCGCTTTAATATGTTCCATGCGAATTCCTCCTTATGGAAATCATGTTAGTATGTTTCCTCATCCCGTGAAATATAAACCTTTTTTTGTGAACATTTGTTTTCTGGCTTTTGGCTGTCATCACTGGGCAACGGCTGAATATGATGAAGGGAGAAAAACGGGAGGTGTCATGATGGCAGTCGTAAAAGCGTCGAGCGCCGATGTCGATCTAATGGCAAGGCTGCTCAGGGCGGAAGCGGAAGGCGAAGGAAAGCAGGGAATGCTTTTGGTCGGCAATGTAGGAATCAATCGGGTGCGGGCGAATTGTTCTGATTTTAAAGGCCTGCGCACCATCAGACAGATGGTGTTTCAGCCGCACGCGTTTGAAGCGGTGACTCACGGATATTTTTACCAAAGGCCGCGCGAATCTGAGCGGAGGCTTGCCCGCCGGAATATTAGCGGAGAACGGTTTTGGCCGGCTAAATTCAGCCTGTGGTATTTTAGGCCGCCGGGAAACTGCCCGCCGACATGGTACAATCAGCCGTTTGTCGCCAGATTCAAATCCCACTGCTTCTATCAGCCGACAGGGGAAACGTGCGAAAACGTGTACAATACATTTTAATCCCGGAGCACCGTTCTTAGAATGAACGGTGTTTTTTAATTTCTTGTGAAGAAAAATAGGAACAAAGTGCGCTTGACGGATGAAAAGCCAAACAGAAACAGAGGGGGTTTTCTCCCGGACGGGAAAGATTTGTCGAAACAATGTGAAAAATGTCTCCCGCCGATCACTTTCCGCCCTTACAAATCCTTCACACTTCTTCATAACGGTTTAACATTTCTTTTCTATAATGGGGGCGATCAATGAGACGAAAGGGGAACTGACATGACACATGACGGCCGTTTAGATGAATGGATCAAGGAATTGGAGAACAAAAGCTTTCAAAACAATACGTTTGACCGCCGCGCATTTATACAGGGCGCCGGGAAAATCGCAGGCCTTTCCCTCGGGCTGGCGATCGCGCAATCCATCGGCGCGTTTGAAGTGAATGCCGCTCCGACATTTTCAAACTATCCGTTCACCCTCGGCGTGGCCTCCGGTGATCCGCTGTCTGACAGCGTCATTCTCTGGACACGTCTTGCCCCGGACCCGCTGAATGGGGGAGGAATGCCGAATCAGGCCGTTCCGGTTAAATGGGAAATCGCCGCAGATGAACATTTCCGCCATGTCGTCAAACGCGGAACGGAAATGGCCAAACCGAATCTCGGACATTCCGTCCATGTTGAAGCGGACGGGCTTAAGCCCAATAAAGTGTACTATTACCGGTTTAAAAGCGGGCATGAGCTCAGCCCCGTCGGCCGGACGAAAACGCTGCCTGCTCCCGGTGCTGACGTATCCGCCATGACGTTTGCGTTTGCCTCTTGCCAGCAGTATGAACACGGCTATTATACGGCGTATAAACATATGGCGAAGGAAAAGCTTGATCTCGTATTCCATCTCGGAGATTACATTTATGAATACGGGCCGAACGAATATGTGGCAAAGACGGGGAATGTCAGGACGCACAGCAGCGCCGAAGTATACACGCTGTCAGATTACCGCAACCGTCACGCCCAATATCGCTCAGATGCCAATCTGAAAGCCGCCCACGCCGCATTTCCGTGGGTCGTGACTTGGGACGATCATGAGGTGGAGAACAATTATGCCAATGTCATTCCCGAAAAAGGCCAATCGGTTGAAGCGTTTGTGCTCAGAAGGGCTGCGGCTTATCAGGCTTATTATGAACACATGCCGCTCAGGCGCATGTCGCTTCCGAACGGCCCTGATATGCGGCTGTACAGGCAATTTTCTTATGGCAATTTAGCGTCGTTCAATGTGCTTGATACAAGACAGTACAGAGATGATCAGGCCAACGGCGATGGGAATAAACCGCCTTCTGATGAGTGGAGAGATCCGAAGCGTACATTGATGGGGACAGAGCAGGAGCAATGGCTCTTCGACAACTTAGCCGCTTCAAAAGCGAAGTGGAATGTGCTGGCCCAGCAAATCTTTTTCGCGCAATGGAATTTCGGAACAACTGACAAGCCGATTTTCAGCATGGATTCATGGGACGGCTACCCGGCGCAGCGGGAGCGGGTCATCAATTTTATAAAAAGCAAAAACCTGAACAATGTCATCGTGCTGACGGGTGATGTTCATGCAAGCTGGGCGTCAAACCTGCATACCGATTTTAATCAAACGAATTCAAAGATCTTCGGAGCCGAATTCGTCGGGACTTCCATCACATCGGGAGGAAACGGGGCGGATAAACGGGCGGATACGGATCAAATCTTAAAACAAAACCCGCATATTAAGTTTTTTAACGACTACCGCGGCTATGTCCGCTGTACGGTGACGCCTGCCCAATGGAGGGCGGATTACAGAGTGGTGCCTTATGTGACGGAGCCGGGGGCTGAGGTTTCCACGCGGGCTTCATTCATTTATCAAAAAGACCAGACGGGAATTCGGAAGGTCTCACAGGCAGCGGTTGCAGGCGGCTTAAAGCAGTCAAATGAGGTGGAAGAGGATCGTTTCTTCGCCCATAACAGTGCGCATGAAAAGCAAATGAGAAAGAAACGGGCCAAAATTTCACAATAAGGGGGCATACTTATGTTTTCAAATATCGGCATTCCCGGGTTAATCTTGATTTTTGTCATCGCTCTGATCATTTTCGGGCCTTCAAAGCTTCCGGAAATAGGCCGTGCCGCCGGCCGCACGCTGCTTGAATTTAAAAGCGCCGCAAAAACACTGGTCTCAAATGAAGAGCCGGACAAGCAGACGGCTGAGAAAGACAAAACGGCAGGCTGAATCCTGACACGGGGGCAGAGATCCGCTTCTGCCCCTTTTTGATATAAGGAGGAAGTACGATTGGATAAAAAAGAAACCCACTTGATCGGGCATTTAGAGGAAGTCCGGCAGCGTCTCATTAAAACCGTTATCGCCTTTCTCGTGTTTTTTATCGGCGCATGCTGGTTTGTGCAGGATATTTATGACTGGCTGATCAAGGATTTGCATGGAAGGCTGGCCGTTTTAGGGCCGAGCGAGATTTTATGGGTGTATATGATGATTGCGGGAATATGCGCCATTACGGCAGCGATTCCGGTTGCGGCCTTTCAGCTCTGGCGTTTTACGGCGCCGGCTTTGACCCCGTTTGAACGCCGCGCCGCTTTGCTTTACATTCCGGGGCTTTCGGTTTTGTTTATTATCGGAATTTCCTTCGGGTATTTTGTACTGTTTCCGATTGTGCTCGGATTTTTAACACAATTATCCGCCGGCCATTTTGACATAGTATTTACGGCGGACAAGTATTTTACTTTTATGCTTAACATGACATTGCCGTTCGGGTTTTTGTTTGAAATGCCTCTGGCCGTCATGTTTCTGACGCGGATCGGGATTGTGAACCCATCCCGGCTGGCAAAGGCGAGGAAGCTTTCGTATTTCATGCTGATCGTCGTCTCGGTGCTGATTACGCCGCCGGATTTTATGTCTGACTTTCTCGTCATGATTCCGCTGCTCGTCCTCTATGAAATCAGTGTGACGCTGTCCCGCATTGTTTACCGAAAGAAGAAATGGGCCGAGACGGCGTCAGCCGCTTAGTGAAGCTCGCCTCCGCCGGTTTCAATATCGTCCTCATGCGCCGCGGCGGTCACCGCGGCGATTTTGAGCGCTTTAGTGATGTGATCCAGGCTGAGGCTCGGCGCGGACTTCTGCAAGGTTTGCTCCGGAATGTACGGGATGTGAATAAACCCGCCCCGGATGTGCGGATGATGGCGGCTGATTTCATCCATCAGCCCGTAAAAGAGATGATTGCATACAAACGTCCCCGCCGTGTAGGATACAGCCGCGGGAATGCCTTCCTTTTTTATTTCTTCAACGATCCGTTTGATCGGAAGGCCGGTCCAGTAGGCCGCGGGACCGCTTTGAGAAATGTCTTCCCCGACAGGCTGATTCCCTTCGTTATCCGGTATGCGCGCCTCATTCAGGTTGATCGCGACCCGTTCCGGCGTGACCTGCATTCTGCCGCCTGCCTGTCCGGCACAGATGATAATGTCGGGCTGATGTTTCTTGATTGCCTCCCGCAGCACGGCAAGGGACTTATAAAAAACGGTCGGCACTTGTTCAGATACGATAGCAGCGGGGCCTTCAGCGGCACCGTCCAGCCGTTTGACCGCTTCCCATGAAGGATTGACCGTTTCCCCGCCGAAGGGGTCAAAGCCTGTCAGCAATACTTTTTTCTCCATCAAAAACCCTCCTTTTCTTTTTACCATACTCTATAATGGACATATATTCCTGCCGAAGGGGGAAACATGCCTTGAATTCGTCTTTGGTGCCATACCGATCTTTATTTCCTGCGCTCCGCACACATACGATGCTCGCCAGCTGCTCCCAAAGCGCTCTTGCCCGGCCGGTTTCAAAAGCGATCAATGACTACCAGGAAAGCCTGCTTCAGAACGGCGGAAACTGGGATGAAGCCATGGGCCGCACGGAGCAGGCAAGGTGTGAATTTGCGAAATTAATCGGCGCTAAGCCTGAAGAAATCGCCATTTTACCTTCAGTAACGGCTGCTGTCTCTGCCGTCGTTTCTGCTTTACCGGATTGCCGAAAGAAACAGGCGGTGTATACGGAATTGGATTTTCCGGCGATCGCCCACATTTTGAAGGCACAGACTGAGATGGAGCTTTCAGTCGTGCCGTCTGAAGATGGAATGATCCCGCTAGAGCGGTATGAGACGTACATATCGGAGCAGACGCTTTTCACCTGTGTGCCCCATGTGTCATATACGTCGGGGTTTGTCCAGGATATGAAGCGCATTGCCGAGATATCCGCAAAGAAGGGATCGCTTCTTTTTGTCGATGCTTATCAATCGGCTGGGCACATCCCGATTGACGTAAAAGAATGGGGAGTTGATATGCTCGCTGCGGGCGCGAGAAAGTATATGCTCGGCATACCGGGAACGGCGTTTCTCTATGTCAGAAAGGAACTTGCCGAACGGCTGAAGCCGAAAGTCACCGGGTGGTTCGGACAGCAGCGGGAGTCGATGCTGGATTTGACCCGTTTTTCTTATGCGGACGGAGCCAAACGCTTTGAAACCGGAACCCCGGCATTTATCAGCATATATGCGGCACAGGCGGCTTTATCCCTTTTAAACGATGTCGGCACAGACCGCATTCATCGGGAAGTAAAAAAACTCAGCGCATTTGCGTATGAATACGCTTTTGAAAAAGGACTGACTCTTACAGGCCCGCCGTCTGCCGATGACAGACCCGGCATGATTTCCATACGGGATGAAAAAGCGGCGGAGACCGCTGCGCTTTTGAAGCGGAAAAACATCATATGCGCACCCAGCGGACAAATCATCCGGCTGGCGCCTCATTTCTATAACACGGCCGATGACCTTATCTGTGCGATTGATGAATTGGCTGAAGCGCTCAAGATATAAAAAAACAGCAGACCCGCGGGGAGTCTGCTGTTTTCTTATGAGTGATTCACTTTGACCCGTTTCATAAAGAAAGCGCTGATCAGACCGATAACGGCGACAATCATCGCGAAGATAAAGGCGTGCTGGACGCCCGCAATCAGCGCGTGAGAGTATGCGGAAGGATCATTCGGGTTTTTCGCGGTGCTCATATAATTCTTCTGGCCGGCAGCCATGATGCTGACTGCCACCGCAGTGCCGATTGCGCCGGCCATCTGCTGGAGCGTATTCATAATGGCTGTTCCGTCCGGATAAAATTCCGGCGGCAGCTGATTTAAGCCGTTCGTTTGCGCCGGCATCATGATCATGGAAATTCCGATCATCAGGCATGTATGAAGCGCGACAATCAGAAGCGCCGTTGAAGCGCCGTTAATGTTTGAGAAAAACGAAAGCACGGTTGCCGTGATGACAAACCCGGGAATGACAAGCCACTTCGGTCCGTATTTATCAAACAGACGTCCCGTTATCGGAGACATAAATCCGTTTAAAATACCGCCCGGAAGCAGGATGAGCCCGGACGTAAATGCCGTCAGCAGCAATCCGCTTTGTAAATACATAGGCAAGAGAAGCATTGTTGATAAGATAACCATCATACAGATAAATACAATCACGACACCGAGAATAAACATCGGATAGCGGAAAGCGCGCAGATTCATCATCGGCTGCTTCATTTTCAGCTGCCTGATGGAGAATAAAATGAGCGCGATCGCACCGACAGTAAGCGAACCGATAACCGTCGGGCTTGACCAGCCGCCTGATCCTTCGCCCGCATTACTGAAACCGAAGACGATGCCGCCGAATCCGATCGTAGACAGAATAATGGAAAGCACGTCAATTTTCGGCTTTGTAATGTCGGATACATTCTGCATGTAGGCGATGCCGAATAAAAGAGCCAAGACGAGAAACGGCAGGGAAATCCAGAAAATCCAATGCCAGTTCAAGTGTTCTAACACAAGCCCTGAAAACGTCGGACCGATTGCAGGAGCAAACATGATGACAAGCCCGATCGTCCCCATCGCCGCTCCGCGCTTATGCGGCGGGAAGATGACGAGGATCGTATTAAACATCAGCGGCAGCAGCAGTCCGGTTCCTAAAGCCTGCACGATTCTTGCCGCCAAAAGAAACGGAAAGCTCGGTGCAAGCGCTGCAATCAGCGTGCCGATAATGGAAAAAGCGAGTGAAACGATAAACAGCTGTCTCGTCGTAAACCATTGCAAAAGCAGACCTGAAACCGGGACAAGAATACCGAGAACGAGCAGATAGCCCGTCGTCAGCCACTGGACGGTCGCGGGAGTGATATGCAGCTCCTTCATCAGGTCGGTCAGGGCAATATTCAGCGCCGTTTCACTGAACATGCCGATAAATCCTGCCATCAGCAAAGAAATCATGATCGGCATAACTTTATATTGTTTGGAAGGCTGAGCGTTTTCCAAAAACATTCTCCTCTCTTTCTTTACGTAACATGTCTCTTGTATTTTATGTCTTCAGCAGGTTGGGGATTTGTTTGGAAATATGGATGATCGGCATTTTGTCTTTTTTTGCTAAAGACAAAATGATGCCGCCTTCTATCATGGCATTTAAAACAGTGCTGATTTCCGCCGCTTTCTCATCGGAAAAACCGGCTGATCTCAATTTGCCGGCGAACAGATTCTCCCATTCCTGATAAGCGCATTGACAGGCCTGCTGGAGCTTTTCGCTCGTTAAAGCCGTCTCGGCAGCCAGTAAACCGACAGGAAACCCTTCGAAATTCTCCGGACATGTGAATTGGCTTGATAAGTCCTGTAAAAACGCTTGAATGCTTTCCGCAGGGTCGGGATAGGCATCAAGGCTTTCTTTTATTTTCATACGGATATAATGGCTCATTTCTTTGACAGCCTCAATGGCGAGCTGCTCTTTGCCGTCCGGAAAATGATAGTAAAGAGAACCTTTCGGCGCGCCGCTTTCTTTAATAATCTGATTCAGTCCCGTGCCGTAATACCCCTGAAGCTGAAACAGCCTGGTTGCCGCAGCGAGGATTTTTTCACGAGAATCTCCATAACTCATAATGTTCCCACCTTACTGATTGATGACAAATTTAAAATATAGTGACTGGTCTATTATCTTGATTTCCCATGACGGTGTCAAGGGTTTTTACAGTTATTTTCTTCGGAAGATTGCCTGACAAGCGCGTTGACCGATGAGAGGGAAATCTTCATAAATAAAGAAAAGGAGAGAAAAGAATGAAAAAACAATTCATGCCATTCATTACATTTATCACGGCTCTATTCTTCATAGCGGCCGGCTGCTCCCAATCTCCTCAGGCGAAAGAAACACCGCACCAGATGGCAGCCTCAGCCTCAGCAAAAAAAGACGGACTGCCGAATATTAAAATTCTTGCCACCGGCGGCACAATTGCAGGCGCTGCTCCTTCAAAGACGTCCGCCACGGAGTACACCGCAGGGGCGATCGGAGTTGATGCCCTGATTCAGGCAGTCCCGGAGATGAAGGAGATCGCGCATGTCAGCGGAGAACAGATTGTGAATATCGGCAGCCAGAATATGAATAACGAGACCCTGCTGAAACTTTCAAAACGGGTAAACAAGCTGCTCAAGTCTGATGATACAGACGGCATTGTCATTACACATGGAACAGACACACTTGAGGAAACCGCATATTTTCTCAATCTGACGGTCAAAAGTGACAAACCCGTCGTGGTCGCCGGGTCAATGAGGCCGTCCACGGCGATCGGAGCTGACGGGCCGTCCAACTTATATAACGCGGTAAAAACCGCGGCTGCGCCTGATGCGAAAGGCAAGGGGACGCTTGTCGTATTAAATGACAGAATCGCTTCGGCGCGATATGTGACAAAAACCAATACAACCGCGACCGACACATTCAAATCGGAAGAAATGGGTTATATCGGTACGATTGCTGATGACATCTATTTTAATAACATCATGACCCGAAAGCATACGAAAGATACAGATTTCCAGATCGATAAACTTGATAAACTGCCGCAGGTCGATATTATATACGGCTATCAAAATGACGGAAGCTATCTCTTTGAAGCCGCCGCAAAATCAGGAGCGCAAGGCATTATTTTTGCAGGCCCGGGAAACGGCTCAATGTCTGATGCGGCGCAAAAAGGCGCCGTAAAGTCGGTCAAAAGCGGGCTGGCGGTTGTCCGCTCCACAAGGACGGGAAACGGGGCGGTAACACCTAATCGAGAGTATGAAAAAGACCATCTGACAGCTTCAAACTCTCTCAACCCTCAAAAAGCGCGGATTCTGCTGATGCTCGCGCTGACAAAAACGCATGACCCTAAGCGGATTCAAACCTATTTCAATGAGTACTAGGAGAAGAGAACCAGGTGTTCTCTCCTTTTTTTGTTTGCCGTATTAAAGTATAAGTGTGCTTTCGGGAAAGGGGCGTCTTTCTCATTTTTCCGCCTCTTTTTCAATTGTTGAAAACAGGAAAAAATACTCTATTTTTTCCTTTTCTTCTCTAATAGAATGAAAATTGCAAAAAATTACATAACAGGAGGAAAGTTCATGAAACAAATCAAAAGCAAAATCCTAGCGATTCTTACAGTCTGCATGCTGTCCGTCATTTCCGTATTTGCCTTCCAGCCGACCGTATCGAAAGCCTCCTCAGAGCATAACCCGGTTGTCATGGTCCACGGAATCGGCGGGGCGTCCTTTAATTTCGCGGGAATCAAAACGTACTTGGCATCCCAAGGCTGGTCAAGAAATGAGATGTACGCCATTGATTTTCTGGACAAAACCGGAAACAACAGACACAATGCACCGAGACTGTCAAATTACGTGAAAAAAGTGCTCAGCGAAACGGGCGCGAAAAAAGTCGATATCGTCGCGCACAGCATGGGCGGCGCCAACACGCTCTATTACATTAAAAATCTTGACGGCGGGGACAAAATCGCAAACGTCGTCACACTCGGCGGAGCGAACGGTCTTGTGACCAACAGAGCGCTTCCGGGAACTGATCCGAACCAAAAGATTTTGTATACATCGATTTACAGCTCAGCGGACTTAATCGTCATGAACCCGCTGTCACGGCTGATCGGCGGGAAAAACGTGCAGATTCACGGTGTCGGGCACATCGGACTTTTAATGAACAGCCAAGTAAACGGGCTGATTAAAGAAGGTCTGAACGGCGGCGGACAAAATACAAATTAACCGTTTCAAAGCCCCGGAGAAAGAGAATCTCCCGGGGCCTTTTTTTCTTCCAAATTCTTTTTTAGCCGTAAACCAAGCCCTCTGAAGTTATTTTTGTTAAAATAATAAAGTTATATCAGAATTCGGAGGGTTTATTGTGGGAAAAGTGAAAAGAAATGCCCCTTGCCCATGCGGCAGCGGGAAGAAATATAAAAAATGCTGCGGAAGTAAAGCAGCTGCCATTCCGGCAGACATCGCGGCAAAAGAAGCGAAACAGATTCAGGAAAGCCTAATGGAGTACGCCTTTACAGCACATAGAGACGGCATATCATCATTTATTAACCAGCACGAGTTCATTGCGGAGCTGGACAGACAGACAAAAGACATCGGAGTCTTCAACCTCGGCATCTGGGGCATTTTCTTCCGACCGCTGGCAGGCGGCAAGACGATTTTTGAAGAATACCTTCAGAAAAAAGCCGGCGGCATCAACCGTCCGAAAACACGAGAAATCGTTGAATCATGGAAAAGCATGACACCAGCGGTTATGGTGCTTGAAGATGTGAAAGAAGGAATGATTCACTTTGAAGATGTGATGACGAAAAAACAATTCAAAGTGGAAATGGACGTCAGCCAGCAGGATCTTCCGCCGGAGGGAAGCCTGATTCTCGGCTATCCGATCCACGAAGCGGAAAAAGCGGAGTTCTTCATGCAATTTACGATCTTCCCTGTGAAGCGGACTGAAGCTTTGATCAGCAAAGTGAAAAAAGCGGCGGCCCCGGCCCTTGCGGAAGGAAAATCGCCTGAGCGCTTTATGGAGGAAAACTTCGACACTGTGCTGGCCGCTCTTTTAGGAACTGCGGAAGAGCCTGAGCAGGCTGCTGAAGAAAAACAGACAGAGTGGGCCAACGACATGGAGAAGGAAACGGCAGACGCCATTGAAAAAGGCCTGAGCGGGGATGAATACCCGGCTGAGCTGGTTCCGGCCGTTATTGATCTGTGGAAAACGTTCTGTGTCAAAAAAGCACCGACGATCAGAAAGCCGGAAGCTTTCGCGGCGGCGGTCGAATATTATGTGAACAGCATTTCTCTGAACGGCGCGTCCGTTTCTCAAGCGAAGCTGGCGAAGAAGTACGGCGTCAGCGCCTCAACGATTTCCAGCCGCTATAAGGAAATCGAGGGTGCTCTCACGGATGAAGCCGAACGCTTCGCCGCAGCTCTGACATCTTAATACACGGCAAAAAAACCTTGAAGGGCAAACGCTTTTCAAGGTTTTTTCTGTAGATAGGCTCTCAGGCAGGATAATTCTTACCGTCTATCTAATACTAAACAGAGGTATAAAAGGAAGGGGACCTGAGCCATGGAGGAAACACGTACGCTGGGCAGGACGGATTTACGGGTAAAGCGTATCGGTTTTGGCGCAAATGCGGTCGGAGGACATAATCTGTTTCCTAATCTCAATGATGAAACGGGAAAAGAACTCATCCGCACAGCATTGGATGGCGGCGTCAATTTTATTGATACGGCGTTTATATACGGTTTGGGGCGGTCAGAAGAGTTAATCGGTGAAGTTGTCGCAGAGCGCGGCGTGCGGGACAGCCTCGTCATTGCCTCAAAGGGCGCGCCCAAAGAAGTCAACGGGCAGATCGAACTGGACAACAGCCGTGAATTTCTTCGAAGTGAGGCGGAAAAAAGCCTGAAGCGGCTGAAAACAGATGTGATTGATCTGTACTACGTTCACTTCCCTGACGGAAAAACACCGCTGTCCGAGGTGGCGGGTACGTTAAAAGAACTGAAGGACGAAGGGAAAATCAGAGCAATCGGCGCGTCCAATCTCAGCTTCGGACAACTGCAGGAGTTTAACGCGGACGGCTATTTAGAGGTTTTTCAGTCGGAATATTCACTGATTCAGCGTGAGGCGGAGCGCGATCTGCTGCCTTACTGTGAAAAGAACGGCATTTCCTTTATTCCTTATTTTCCGCTTGCTTCCGGCTTGCTGACGGGAAAGTTTACAAAAGACACAGTCTTTGAGGACAGCCGAAAGAACAGGCCGCCGTTTCAGGGAGAAGCTTTTCACCAAAACCTGGAGAGAGTGGATAAGATGCGGGCCGTTGCTGAAGAAAAAGGCGTGCAGACAGCGCATATCGCACTCGCGTGGCTTCTGTCACAGCCTGCGGTGGATGCGATCATTCCCGGAGCCAAACGCCCCGGCCAGCTGAAACACAATCTGGACGCGCTTGATGTGCAGTTAACCGAGGACGAAGTTCAATATATCAGTGATATCTTTAAGTGAAAATAAAAAAAGGAAATAGCCTGCGCTATTTCCTTTCTTGTTGTCAGGACGTTTTCAAAAACGCTTCCGTCAATCCTTCCAGATCGGCATCTGTATCCAGATACCACTGGCCGCGGGAGTTTTTCTTCATTTCAATTTCTTTTGTCACTGAAGAAGAAGCCGGTTTCAGGCGCATAAACTCTTCTGGGTAGACAGAAAGCAGGTGGCTGACAATTTCGTTTTCATCAGCATCGGGGTGCTTTCCGGCATAGTCTTGCACGCGGTCTTGCAGCCGGCCCGCAAGCGGAGACATATCAAGCGGCGTCACATTGGCTTCAAGGACGGCTTTTTTGCCTGACATGGATTTGGTATGCACCTTGAGCTCTGTATTATCCCGCAGCGCTGATGACATGGCGTCAATAATAGCGGAAATGGCTTTTGAATCCGCCTGCTCCTGTGAAATGCCTGCTGAAGCGATAAAGCTGGCTTTCGCTGATTCCTGATAGGCGGCGGCCGTCATTTTTTCATTTACACCGGTCAGGCGGGTGAAATCTTTATTGTGCTTGCCGTACAGCATCACATCAATGTATGCGGATAATGCGTCCGCCGGTTCAGGTTTTGCGTTTGAGGCTGTGCCTTTGACTTTCAGTTTATAAGATAAAGGCTTCGCGTCTTTTGCCTGCGGCTGATATACCAATTCATATGATTTGCCTTCGTCAGCCGTGAAGTACAGATTGCCCGTCACTGTCTTGCCCGCATGAAGCGTGCCGCTCTGCATCTGGTCTTCCTTATCGGCCGCCGCTGTTTTCGCGTCATCCTGGTAAAGCGAGAAGTCGCTGCTTTTGACGGTAAGCGGGTCTTTGCCCGTATTTTTGACAGTGACCGTTACTTTAAGTGCGGCCGGATGTTCGGTATCGTCTGAAGCGGCCCACGCCGTATCTTTTATATTCACTTTCGCCGTGCCGCTTTCCTGGCCGCTGCTCGTTTCGCTGCTGCATGCAGCAGTAAATGCCGTGAGAAGCAAAATGAAAAACACGGCGCTCATTTTTTTGATGGACATCTGGTTAACCCCCTGTTGTTGTAATGGTTGATTCAATAGTCATGAAGAAAGGCAGGTTAATTATACTAGATTTGTTTAAAAGAGTCTTGGTAATCATTAATCTTTTTGGAAGAAAAGGAAGTGTTATGATGAAAAAAGAAGAATTGAAACAGCTGGCTCTCAGAATCGGAAACGTACCTGCAGGCTACGAGAGTAAGGTGGAAGAATACCAGGAAGATGAGGTTCTGTTTTGGTGGGAAGACAAGAATGATCCGGAAGCCGGCATCATGGTCGAATTGGACGGGGACGGAAAACTGAAATCCTTATCCCGTCCGGCTTTTCGGACTGATCTGCCGCCTCTTTCGGAATCGGACATAGAAGAACGGATGCGGGCGTTTGCAGAAACCCATCGTCCGGGGGCATTGGCTGAGTTCGAATGGGAGAAAAAAAGCTCCGTAAATGATGGTGATGTGAGATATTCCTATGTTCAGATGGCTGACGGTCTGCCGCTTCCGATGACCGGGTTTTACATTGACCAGGCTGTGACAGGGGAAGTAACCGGTTTTTCTTATTATGGGAGGGCGGATGAGCTGTTAAGACCCGGGACAATTGCGGACAAGCGGGATGCATTGGATCACTTTGTCGAACAAATAGAAGCAGAGCTATTGTTCACCGTACTGCACCAGTCCGTCTATGTGCAGGGGGATGACAAGCCCCATCTCGTCTATGAAATCGTATCTCCGCCGCGGCCGATATCGGCTGACCTGAAGGAAGAGAATGAAGAATTAGAAGAGTGTGAAGAGCTGGAAGACGACACGCGTCCGTATGTCCCGATTTCACGCCCTGCACCTGAAGCGGAAAAGATGAGCATCAATGACATGATCGGGCTGCATGACGGTTTTTATAAAGAGAGGGAAAGCGATCTTGGAGAGGGCAGTATCGGCATAGCGTGGCGCCCTGAAAAAACAAAATCCGTACGGGAAGATAAAAGCTTTGAAAGTCTGTTAAAAGAGCGGAATGAACATGTATTGAAAACAAGGTATGATAAAGAATCGGGCCGGCTCACCGGGGTAATGTCATTTATACAAAGTGAAGGCGAACCGGAGTTTTCCGAGGAAGAATGCCATCACATGGCCATCCGCTTTTTATTCGCCATGTTTCCGGAAGCGGATCAGTATTTCCGGGTTCAATATGATGAACCGGATGATGAAGGAGAAAACGTGGGACTTACATATAAGGCTTGTTCGGGCGGCGTTGATTTGCGATTCGGAGAGGGGAGAATCTGTGTCAGCAAAAAGACGGGTCTTGTCACTGTATATATGCCGCCGGAAATTGATCCGAAAGAGCTTGATCATATCGATCCCGTTCCTTCATTGACAATGGAAGAGGCGAAGGACGCGATCCGCCGGAATATCAAAGCCGAGCTCGCTTGGGATCGCTGTTACGATGACGACAGCGGCAGAAATGTGTACAGGCTCGTATACAAGCCGGTTTTCCCGCGGTTTATTGAGGCTCATACGGGAGAAGCGATTATGAGTTTAATAGGCTGAAGGTTATAGGCGTTCGTCCCGGGGCTTTCGCGGGAAGTGTGACATTTGTATGAAAAACAGCCGCTTTGAATACGGCTGTTTTCCCTCTTTGCTAAAAATAGACACATAAAAGGCACTTTCTTCCCTTTAAAAGGATAAGGACGTTTTTATATAATAAAAAACAGTTCTTTTTTATACACTCTTCTGAAAGGATGACCCCATTGCTGAAAGAACATCTGAGAAAAAAAGCGCTGGAGATCGGGAACATACCGCCGCACTATGAGCTTGAAATAGAAGATTTTGATGAAAAACAAAAAACGAGAGCCTATTATATATGGAAAGATCGCAACCATCCGGACAAAACGGTAACGATTGAGCTGGGCGGCGACGGATCTTTGCTTGCATATTCGCGCAATGACCGTCCGGATTCAGACATTCAGCTGTCAGATGCCGAATTAAAGCTGACGGCTCTTCGGTTTGCGGCCAGACACCGCCCGCTTACTTTTATGAACTTCACTTTTCAGGCGAGGGAAGAACGCAATGGGTGCATCCGTTTTAACTATACAAAAAAAGTGTTCGGCAGGCCGCTTCCCGATTCGGGTTTTTTCGTTGATGTAACCGAGAGCGGCTTCGTCGTGCAGTTTATCTATTATGGGGATAAGGGTGAAGCGCCCGTCCCGGAAACATTCGTCGATCAGGAGAAAGTGATCTCGCATTATATGAGCGGGCTGTCATTCAGTCTCGTCTATGACGTTGTCAATTTTGAGAAAACGCCGCGTCTCGTCTATGAACCGATCCTGCCGGCCTACAGCTATCCTGCCGGAGAAGATGAAATCGTTCCGGATCAGCCGCTTTGCGAAGACAGAAACGAACCGGCAAAACCGCTTCCCGCGCTTAAATATAAAGGGGAAGCCAGTATCTATGAATTGATGGGGTTTACCGCGGATATGATTCAGACACGCCGCCGCGGCCTCGGAGATGAGATCGGAACGACATGGCGGAAAGGGTCAGTTCCGGAACGGAAAGATTTGAGTATAGAAAGCTATTTTGAAAGCAGCAACAAAAATACAATGAAGATGAAAACGGACAAAAAGACAGGGAAAATGACGGCCTTTAAATCTTTTATTGAGCATACGGGCCCGGCCGTTTATTCAGCGGAAGAGTGTGAGGAAGTCGCACTTCAGTTTTTATACAAGCTTTATCCGAGAGCGGACGAGTTTTTCAAAATGAATCCGCTGAAAACGGACGGCAGGGGACGGTTCCGCTTCCATTTTTCCGTATGGTATCGGGATATTCCGCTCCGTTTCGGCGCTGCGAGGATCATTGTCAGTCCCGTAACCGGGCTTGTGGAAGCTTACATGGCGCCTGATATTGATCCGGAGCAGCTGGAGCGGATCAATCCGGTGCCGGCCGTTACCCTTGAAGAAGCAAAGGCAGCTTTTTTATCTGATTTCCATCTGCAGCTGGAATGGCAGCGCGATTTTACGCCGTCCGGCAGTGAAGGGTATAAGCTTGTGTACAGGCCTGTATATCCTCCGTATATTGATGCGCAAAAGCGAAAAAAGAAAAGGTTTTATTAGCCAGGGATCATTTGTAAATGAGGATAATCTTTAAAGCCTCTCCAATCGCCTCCCCAATCAAAACCGAGCGTTTTGGCAATCGATACGACCTCAAGCCAATCGGGCGTGCCGTTTCGGTTTCCGTCATACGTCATATCCCAAATCAGGCTGCCATCCTTTTTCTGCAGGGCGAAGTCGATGGCAAGGCCGTAATTGTGGTATGATTCTCCGCCTTTTGCGTAGGTGACGATGTTTCCTTTTTTTGAACGTCCTTGACGGTACAATTCGTTTTGTTCCTCAATTGATCTGAAACCCTCTGTGATAACGACGGTGATGCCTTTTTTCAGTGCGGCCGTCTGCAATAACTGCGCATTCTGTTTAACGAGCGGATGAAGATCGCTTGGTATATCTCTTTCCTGTAATGCCGTTTGCAGCCTCAGTTCTTTCTGCACATAGGAAAAACATAGGTCTGCGGAAAAGAAGAGGATGAAAAGCAGCGCTATTCTGGCTGGTAATCTCATGGCGGAATACTCTCTTTCTTTAATTGGTTAAAATCTTTGTTTGCTCACTGTTATAAATTTGCTATGATAAAATATAACATAATTAGTAGCCGGAGGAAGGAGGCAAATCTATGAAATCCAAGATTCCATCTGAAGAAGTAGCCGTAAAGATGAATGAATGGTATAAGCTGATCCGCGCGTTTGAAGCCGATAAAGCTGAAGCGCTGAAGCGGGAGATTCAATATGAACTCGAAGATATGGAAGAGAACCAGGACTTATTATTGTATTTTTCATTGATGGAATTTCGGCACCGCATCATGCTGGATAAATTAAAACCCATGAAAGACTGCGACGGCCGGCCTCCGTTCTCTGAAATGCTCACTGAGATTGAGATGAACCAGCAAAAGCTGACCGGTTTACTGGAATACTATTTTTACTATTTCAGAGGAATGTATGAATTTAAGCAGAAAAACTTCATCTCAGCGATTTCTCATTACAAACGGGCTGAGGAAAAGCTTGAATATGTGGAAGATGACATAGAGAAAGCCGAGTTTTTGTATAAAATTTCTGAAGTGTACTATCATATCAAGCAGACTTTCTTTTCGATGAATTACGCGGGACAGGCGCTTGATATTTACAAGAAATATGAATTATACGGAATGAGAAGGGTGCAGTGCAAGTTTATCATTGCCGGAAATTTGATGGACGCCCAGCAGCATAAAAAAGCGCTGGAATACCTCGAATGCGCCTTGGAGCACGCGGAGCGGCTTGATGATCAATATATGATAGCTGCGGCCTATTATAATATCGGGCACTGTATGTACAGTCTGGGTGACTTTTGCAAGGCGGCCGATGACTTTGAACGTGCGGCTGCCGGCTTTGAAGCGCACAGCTTCCAACAGGTCATTCAGGCTGTTTTTTCACTCACACATATATACTTTAAAATGGAAAAATACAGTGAAGCCGCCGCCAGCTGCGCACGGGGCATGAAAAGCGCGGCGGAGTGGGAAGATGAGATCTATATGACAAAATTCCGTCTGATTAAAGAGCTTTATCAGGGGGAAGGCGGGCAGGACTCGCTCAAAGAGTATTTTGATATTCTGGAATCTAAGGAACTGTTGGCTGACACGGAGGAGCTGCTTCAGGATGCGGCCCATTTCTTTCATAAACGGGGGAACTACAAAGCGGCATCTTATTTTTTCAGCCGGCTTGTCGGCGTGCAAAAAAGGCTGCAGATGAACAACTACGCATAATGAAAATGAACGGTGGAGCTTCGGTCTCATCGTTCTTTTTATGATTCCTTCTGTTTTCAGCCGATCAAAACCGGGTACATGCCCTGTATCAACATCAGGGAGGAAAAGAGACAATGTATCAGGATTTACAGGAAAAAACGGCGATTGTAACAGGTTCTTCGAAAGGAATCGGAAAAGCCATTGCCGAACGCTTCGGCAAGGAGCGGATGAATGTGGTTGTAAACTACCTCGGTGATGCTGCCGGAGCAGATGAAACAGCGGCCATGATTGAGAAAGCGGGAGGCAGAGCCGTCACCGTAAAAGCCGATGTATCCTCAGAGAATGAGATTCAGGCGCTGTTTGATGCCGCACAGGAGCATTTCGGCGGAGTGGACGTGATGGTCAACAATTCCGGCTTTAACGGTGCCGAAGCGATGCCCCATGAAATGAGCCTGGAGGATTGGCAAAAGGTCATCGACGTCAACGTGACCGGCACCTTTTTGGGGGCGAAAGCGGCCCTTAAACATATGCTCGATCGCGGGAAAAAAGGAACGGTCTTAAACATATCGAGCGTCCATCAGCAAATACCCCGCCCTGAAAACGTGCAGTACTCAGCATCCAAAGGCGGGATCAAAATGATGACGGAAACGATGGCGCTCAATTATGCATCCAAAGGCATCCGGGTCAATGCCATCGCTCCCGGCACGATCGCCACGGAGTCTAATAAGGACCTGGAAGATGAAACACATAAACAGGCCCAGCTGAAAAAAATTCCGATGAACGCCTTCGGAAAACCGGAAGAAGTCGCAGCCGCCGCCGCATGGATGGTGTCGGAGGAAGCAAGTTACGTGACCGGAACGACACTTTTCGTCGACGGAGGCATGACGCTTTATCCGTCTCAGCTGGAAAGATAAAAGAGGAGGGGAAACCTTCTCTTTTTTGTTTAGGTAAGGATCATAAAGGAAATGGTTCTCTAAAAAACAGGAGGACTCCAAGATGCCGAATGACTGGTGGAAAGACGCCGTTGTCTACCAAATCTACCCGCGGAGCTTTCAAGACACGAATGGTGACGGCATAGGTGACTTGCGGGGAATTATCGCGCGTCTCGATTATATAAAAGAGCTTGGCGCCGATGTGATATGGATCTGCCCGATTTACCCGTCGCCAAACGTTGACAACGGCTACGATGTGACAGATCACCAAGCGATTATGGAATCATACGGAACGATGGAGGATTTTCACGATCTGCTTGCGGAATGCCGCAGCCGAGGATTAAAGCTTGTGATGGACTTCGTCTTAAATCATACATCCACAGAGCATCCTTGGTTCAAAGAGGCGGAAATGAATCCCGACAGCAAATACCGCGATTATTATATTTGGCGGCCGGGCACCGCGGACGGCCCGCCGACCGATTGGGTGTCGGCTTACGGACAATCCGTCTGGCAGTACGAAGAACATACGGGCGAATATTATCTGCATATGAACGCCGTCAAACAAGCCGATCTGAATTGGGAAAATCCCGAAATGCGGCAATCCGTGTACGAGATGATGAGATTCTGGCTCGATAAAGGCGTGGACGGCTTGCGTATAGACCAGCTCCATTTTCTGTCCAAAAAAGAATACTTGCCGCCGTATGAAGATTATATCGCTCGCCGGGCCGATCCGAAGCCTTTCCGGCCAAACGGAGCACGGATACATGATTATTTAAAAGAAATGACGAAAGAGGTATTTTCCAAATATGACGTGATGTCGGTCGGCGAGGCCGGATCAGTGACGCCTGAGGAGGGGCTCGTTTATACGGGAACCGATGAGCATGAGCTGAATATGATTTTTCATTTTCAGCATATGGAGCTTGACCAGAAGCCGGGCCAAGAGCATTGGGATGTAAAGCCGCTTGAGCTGGCCGATTTGAAGAAAGTGCTTACAGACTGGCAGAAAACACTTGAACATCAGGGCTGGAATACGCTGTATTGGTGCAATCATGACCAGCCCCGGATCGTATCCCGCTTCGGAGACGAAGGCAAATACCGAAAGGCATCAGCCAAAATGCTTGCCGCCCTGCTTTATTTCATGAAAGGCACGCCATACATTTATCAGGGAGAAGAACTCGGCATGACAAACGCCCCGTTTGACAGGATTGAGGACTATCAGGATATTCAGACCGTCAATATGTATCACAAAAGGGTATTTGAAAAGGGCTGTGACAGAGAAGAAGTCATGGCGTCCATTATGGCGAAAAGCCGTGACCATGCCCGTACACCGATGCAGTGGGACGGCAGCAAGAATGCCGGGTTTACAAAGGGAGAACCGTGGCTGAAGGTCAATCCCAATTACAAAACCGTCAATGCAGCCGAGGCTCAGGATGATCCCGATTCTGTATTGAACTTTTACAAAAAACTGATCCGCCTGCGAAAACAGTATGCTGATGTCATAAAAGGCAGCTACACGCTGCTGCTTCCTGATGACCCGCAGCTGTTTGTGTATGAAAGACAGGCAAACGGACAAAAACTCATCTCCATCAGCAACGTATCGAAAGAAGAAGCCGTTTTTTATTGGCCGGATGGCTCCAAACCTGAAAGCGCCGAGCTTCTTCTCAGCAACTATGAAAATGGCGGCGGCGCGGAATCCCGCATCACATTCCGCCCTTATGAAACAAGAGTCTATCTGCTGGCCTGCTAAGAGTCAGACCCCCCCTGTCCTTACCTGACGGGGGCTTTATAGGTAAATCGGATATCAATTTAGAAAAAATATCTTGCAAAACGTAATTACTTCGTTTTATTATGGTATAGGTAACAAATGAGCGAGAAAGTACGATTCGGAAATCGTCATCATTCTGATTTGAAGAACAGGGGGAAACGGCTTGTTTAAAAAATGGAGCGGAATCATCGTCATTGCGGCATGCTTTTTAATCGCGGCGGGCTGCGGCAATTCATCTTCAAAAGGTTCGTCAGGTTCTTCGAAAAACGGCAAACTGCACGTCGTGACGACCTTTTATCCTATGTACGAATTCACAAAACAAATTGTAAAAGACAAAGGCGATGTAGACATTCTCATCCCGTCTTCGGTCGAACCCCATGATTGGGAGCCGACGCCGAAGGATATCGCCGGCATTCAAAACGCCGATCTTTTCGTATACAACAGCGAATATATGGAGACATGGGTTCCGTCAGCGGAAAAAAGCATGAGTTCTAATCATGCGAAGTTTGTAAAGGCGTCAAAAGGAATTGACCTGCTCAAAGGCTCGGATGAAGAGGAAGAAGAGCATGAACACGGCGGTCATGACCGCAGCATGGACCCTCACGTCTGGCTGAGCCCGGTTCTTGCGCAAAAAGAGGTCAAAACCATTACGGAGCAGATCGTAAAACAGGACCCGAAGAATAAGGCATACTATGAGAAAAATAGTAAAGAATATATTGCAAAACTGAAGGATCTTGATAAACTATACCGTACAACATTAAATAAAGCGGCGAAAAAAGAATTGATCACACAGCATGCGGCGTTCAGCTATCTCGCTAAAGAGTACGGCTTGAAACAGGTCGCGATTGCAGGCCTTTCTCCTGAAGAAGAGCCGAGTGCGGCCAAACTGGCAGATCTCAAAACGTTTGCCAAACAGCATGATGTGAAGATCATCTACTTTGAAGAAGTCGCATCGCCTAAAGTTGCAGATACACTTGCCGGTGAAATCGGCGCGAAAACGGAAGTGCTCAATACACTGGAAGGTTTAAGCCAAAAAGAACGGGATAAAGGCATCGGATATATCGACATTATGGAGAAAAACCTCGATGCACTGAAAGATTCGCTATTGGTTAAATAACATAGTGTGCGCCGCAGGGTGCACACTATTTCTATGCGGGAAAGGAAGGTCAGCATGAATCTCGTTACATTAAAAGATATCGTTTTTGGTTATTCGCATACACCGGTGCTTGACGGCGTGTCGCTGGAAATCAAAAGCGGCGAATTCGTCGGCATTACAGGGCCGAACGGCGCGTCAAAATCGACGCTCATGAAAGTCATGCTCGGCATGCTCAGACCTTGGGAAGGAACGGCCGAGATCAGTAAAAAAAACGCAGCCGGAAACCGCCTGACAATCGGCTATGTTCCGCAGCAGATTTCTTCATTTAACGCGGGGTTCCCGAGCACGGTTCTTGAGCTTGTGCAATCCGGCCGTTATACGAAGGGAAAATGGTTTAAACGATTGAACGAAACGGATCATCACGAAGTAGAAAACGCGCTGAAGATGGTGGAGATGTGGGATTTCCGCAATCGGAAAATCGGCGACTTATCCGGCGGACAGAAGCAGAAAATCTGCATTGCGAGAATGCTTGCGAGCAATCCGGATCTGCTGATGCTTGATGAGCCTACAACAGCGGTTGACTATGAAAGCAGACAGGGCTTCTACGAATTTATGCACCATCAGGTGAAAAATCACAACCGCACCGTCGTCATGGTGACACACGAACAAAACGAAGTACAGCAGTATTTGGATAAAGTCATACGGCTTGAGAGGGGGGAAAAAGGCGGATGGAAATGTTTGACTTGGAATTCATGCGACGAGCTTTTCTAGCGGGAAGCATGATCGGAATTATGGCGCCGATATTAGGCGTATATCTCGTGCTGAGAAGACAGGCGCTGATGGCGGATACGCTGTCTCATATTTCATTGTCGGGCGTCGCCATCGGTTTTTTTCTCAGTACCAATATTACGGCGGCGAGCATCGTTGTCGTCACGATCGGGGCCATCGGCATCGAATACATGCGGCGGGCATACCGTACATATTCAGAGGTTTCTATCGCAATCTTAATGGCGGCCGGGCTGTCGTTTGCGATGTTTCTGATCAGCCTGTCAAAAGGCGGCGCGTCGATGAGCATTGATCAATATTTATTTGGATCGCTTGTGACGGTCAGCCAGCAGCAAGTCTATATTATCGGCGGAATTACCCTGCTGATCCTGCTTTATTTCATTATTTTAAACAGGCCGCTCTATCTGCTTACCTTTGATGAAGCGACGGCGAAGACATCCGGCATTAACACCAATCTTCTGTCAATGTCTTTCAGCATCGTGACGGGGCTTGCGATTTCGGTCATTATTCCGATTATCGGCGTGCTGCTTGTTTCCGCGCTCCTCGTATTGCCCGCGGCTTTTGCGATCCGTATCGCCAAAGGATTTAAATGGGTGTTTACGGCAGCCATTGCCATATCTCTGTTCAGTGTGTTCACGGGGCTGACGTCTTCATACCAGCTCGGAACGCCTCCGGGGCCGTCAATCACTTTACTGTTAATCATTCTGCTTCTGCTCGGCTTTACGCTGCAGGGGATTTGGAATGCGTTTAAAAAAGGAAAAGAACGAAAAAACCGCCGTTAAGCGGTGCAGCAGGCTCATCTGCTGCTCCGTTTGGCGGCTTTTTTTTACAGAAATAAATCAGCGAGACGTTCATATGACTCTTTTTTTGCTTCGAAATCAAAGACGTTGCACAGCACCATCATCTCTTTTGTCTGATAACGTTCGGAAAGTTCAAGCAGACGGCGTTTGACTGCGGCGGGAGAGCCGATCACCATCCGCTTCCTGTTTTCTTCAATCTGCTTACGGTCCTCCGGCGAATACGGGTAAGCCTTTGCTTCTTCCACACTCGGCACGCGGCTGTCGGCACCTTTCCCGACACGAAGCAGCCATAAATCCTGGCTTAACGCGAGTTCTTCCGCTTTCTCATCCGTAGCCGCGCATATGACGAAAATGGCACAGAGCGAGGCGGGAGCGGAGAAATGGGCGGAGGCCCGGAAATGGTCCCGATAGATCTGAAAAGCTTTTTCCCCGCGTTCCGGATTAATGAAATGGCCGAAGACATAACCCGCACCCTGAAGAGCGGCGCGCCTGGCGCTGTTTTCCCCGAGGCCGAGCACCCAAAGCTGCGGGGCTGTTTCAATCAAAGGCGCTGTTTTTATTCCGGCATAAGCATGGTCCGAGGGGACGGAATCTGTCAAAAAGGATGACAGATCCTGAAGCTGCCTGTTGAACTCAGTCATGCTTTTCTTTACCCCGTCTGTGAGGGCGAGCCGGATTTTCGTCGTGCCGCCCGGTGAGCGTCCGACCCCCAGATCAATCCGGTTCGGATGGAGCGCCTCAAGCTGGCGGAATGTTTCCGCGACTTTATAGGGGCTGTACTGCGGCAGCAGAACGCCGCCTGAGCCGACCCGGATAGTCGTTGTGGCTGCGGCGGTATGAGCGATCATAATTTCCGGCGAAACGCTTGCGAGCCCTCTTGTGCCGTGATGCTCGGCAAACCAGTACCGCTTATAGCCCCATCCTTCGCTGAGGCGGGCGAGCTCCGCAGAATGGCGGAGCGTCTCGTGCGGCCCTTTTCCTTTGGATACTGGCGCCTGATCAAGTATGCTTAAATCAATCACTCGTCTGCCCCTTTCCTGACATGTTTTGATACAAGGATAGGAAAAATGTTCAGTCCCCGTCAATTTCTTTGTTTTTTCTATTCTCTCCGGAACGAAGGAGAATATAGGAAGTGATTTTTCGCCGATTTTCGTCAAAAATTCTTATGTTTTATGAAACTTTGATATAATAAAAGACGTATATCTTAATAAATACCGGGATTCATGTCCCGACATTTTGTGAAAATGCGCACTTGCGGCGTGCTTAGCGGCACCCTTACAGAATAGGAGTGAATCATATGGCGATCTCTTTACAAAAAGGCCAGCGGATTGATTTAACAAAAGGAAAAGCCGGCCTGTCAAAACTGCTGGTCGGACTCGGCTGGGACCCTGTATCATCCGGAGGCTTTTTCGGAAAACTGTTCGGCGGAGGCGGTGCCAATATCGACTGTGACGCTTCCGTACTGATGCTTGAAAATGATAAAATGACAGACAGTAAAAATGTCATCTATTTCGGCAATCTGAAAAGCCGATGCGGCGGTGTCGTACACACGGGTGACAACCTGACGGGAGAAGGCGACGGCGATGATGAACAAATTCTCATCGATTTGGCGAAAGTGCCCGCTCAGATTAATAAACTTGTGTTTGTCGTCAATATTTACGACTGCGTCAGACGAAAACAGGACTTCGGCATGATTCAAAACGCGTTCATCCGCGTCGTTGATCAGGCTAACCGAGAAGAACTGGTGACTTACAATTTAAGAGATAACTATTCAGGCAGAACGAGCCTGATCGCGGCTGAAATCTACCGCGAGGACGGCGAGTGGAAATTCGCTGCGGTAGGTGAAGGCACAAACGATACGAAAATCGGCGATATCGTTAACCGATACGCCTAAACGAAAAAAAGGAGAGTGCACACATGGCAATTTCATTGGCAAAAGGACAAAAAGTAGATTTGACTAAAACAAATCCGGGGCTTACTAAAGTCGTTGTCGGCCTTGGCTGGGATACAAACAAATACGACGGCGGACATGATTTTGATTTAGATTCCAGCGTCTTTCTATTAAATGAAGCAGGAAGATGCGCGTCGCCCGATGATTTCATTTTCTACAATCAGCTTGAAGGCGGAAACGGCTCTGTCGCACATTCAGGCGACAACCTGACAGGCCAGGGCGAGGGCGATGATGAAAGCGTAAGAGTCAACCTGAGCGCAGTGCCTGCCGCTATTGATAAAATTTCATTTGTCATCACGATTCATGAAGCGGAAGCGCGCGGCCAAAACTTCGGACAAGTTTCCAACGCGTTTGTACGCATTGTCAATGAAGAAACAAATGAAGAGCTGATTCGCTATGATCTGGCTGAAGATTTCTCAATTGAAACAGCCATTATCGCAGGGGAGCTTTACAGACATAACGGCGAATGGAAATTTTCCGCGATCGGATCAGGCTATCAAGGCGGACTGGCCCGTATTGCGACAGATTACGGTCTGCAAATCGGCTGAACCATATCAAACACAGAAGGGAGAGACGGCACATGGCTATTCAATTGGCGAAAGGACAGCGTGTTGATCTGACAAAAACGAACCCCGGCCTTACAAAAGCGGTGATCGGCTTAGGCTGGGATACGAACAAGTACTCCGGAGGGCATGACTTTGACCTTGACGCGTCGGCTTTTCTGGTCGATGCCCATGACAACTGTGTAAATGATCTTGATTTTGTTTTCTACAATAACCTGGAACACCCGAGCGGCGGCGTCATCCATACGGGAGACAACCGGACGGGCGAGGGCGAGGGAGACGATGAACAAATTATCGTCGACTTCTCAAAAATACCCGCAAATATTGAAAAGATCGGTATTACCGTCACGATTCATGATGCGGAAGCGCGCGGCCAAAATTTCGGACAAGTTTCCAACGCGTTTGTGCGCGTCGTCGATGAAAACAGCCAGAATGAACTGCTTCGTTTCGATTTAGGGGAAGACTTCTCGATTGAAACGGCGGTTGTCGTTTGTGAGCTTTACCGCCATGGGGCTGAGTGGAAATTTAACGCCATCGGCAGCGGGTTTTCCGGCGGTCTGGCATCACTTTGCCGGAATTACGGCTTGCAGGTGTAAGCAGGAAATTACCGTTTTACTAAATAGGAGGAAAAAACTTGGATTTTCTACATCATATTATGTCGACCTACGCTTCCTTTTTTGATTGGAAAATGTGGGGTGAGGTGCTGACTGACCCTGTATCATGGGGGCTGATCGGTTCTCTGGTTCTGCTGGAAGGGCTGCTGTCGGCCGACAATGCGTTAGTGCTTGCGGTTATGGTAAGGCATCTGCCGGAAAAACAGCGGAAGAAAGCATTAACGTACGGATTGTTCGGGGCATATATTTTCCGTTTTATCTTTATCGGAATCGGAATGCTGCTCATTAAGTTCTGGTGGATCAAAGTGCTTGGCGCGCTGTACCTGGCTTGGCTCGTCATTAAGCATTTCTGGATCGGAGAAGGTGATGACGATACGGAAGGCATGAAGAAAAATTCATGGATGGTCCGTACGTTCGGGATTTTCTGGGCCACTGTCGTTTCAGTGGAACTGATGGATCTTGCTTTCTCTGTGGACAGCATTTTGGCCGCGTTCGCGGTATCGGAAAAAGTGTGGGTGCTTTTGATCGGCGGTATGCTCGGTATTCTCATGATGCGTACAGTCGCAAAAGTATTCCTTGTTTTAATTGATAAAATCCCTGAGCTTGAAAACACAGCTTTCGTGCTGATCGGGATTATCGCCGTGAAAATGGCGGCGAGCGCTTTTGATTATGAAATGCCGCACGTGGTGTTCTTCGGAATCATCATCGCTGCGTTTGTGGTGACGTTTATCATCCACTATTTCAACAAACAAAAGCAGGTTCAGGAGCAGACGGCTGCATCTAAAGAAGAATAAAACCAAAAAAGGAGGGAGAGTTGATTTCCTTCCTTTTTTGTACCGATTATCATGAAGAGAAAGGAGGAAGATCATGAGGCAGGAAGAATTGGTGATCCGAAAAGCCGAGCCGGAAAACGATGACTGGGAAACGTTTTTGATGCAGCCGCTTCCGGAACGCCCCGGTTACGAGCGGCAAAACGGGCTGGCGTTTACCCGTCTAGCCGTCCGGATTCTAGGCACTCCTTATGATGAGACGGAGTACTACAATAAGCTTTTCGAGCTGTCTTCTCATGAAAACATTCATGTGTTGAGCGAGACACTGGATAAGACCATCGCGCCGGAAACGTTTCAGGCGCTGCAGCACATTCATTCGGTCAATCAAAAGGAAAAAGGCCTTTCTGTTTCCAGATTTGTCGCGTTTCTCGACGGGGGCAGGCTGCTTGCCAAACATGCTGATCCGCATATGCACCGCCGGCTGAGAACGGCTTTTATGACGCTTTTGGAAACTTTTGCGGACCGGCATGAAAACGGGCTGAATCATCCCGATTTCAGGCGGGTGCTTTTAGATGTGTCAAAGTTTTCGCTGAACCACCTGAATCCATGGCTCGAACAAGCCGATATAGAGCGTGAGATGCCGAAGGTGGTGTGGTATGGAGACGCTACCAAAAGCCAGCTCTATTTTCTCTATTATCTTATGCTGATCGGCTGTGATGTCCTATTGTTTCATCCGTCAGCGGAAGATCCGTTCAGCATGATTGATCCGGATGAGGAGCTCAGTCTTGTGATAAAGCTCCCCGCAACAGGCGGCCTTCAGCCTTTTCCGAAAGAAAAGCCGGACAGAACGTCCACGACGGCCTACCGGTCAACGAAAGAAATTGAGCATGTGCTGAACCATGAGGAATCCATGATGTATAAGCCTTGGCAGTTCAGGGAGCACACCCCGCAGTCCGTAACCTTAAAAACGACGTATGATGAGTTATTTCTCATTGCGAAGGAGCGGGCGTTTATCCGGCCGCAATTTAAAGCGGACAGGGAGCGGGTGGCCGTTCCGAACCTTTTTGCGAAGGTGATGGGGGTTTCCAAAGATACGAAGGAATATTGGAACAGACTCCATACCGCCGCGGACTACCAGGAGACACATATGATCCGCAGTTTTCCGTTTACGGAAGAGCTGAAAGCCAACTACCAGTATCACTATAGTCAGGTTTTGAACGAAGAAGGAGCGATTGACGCGGACAGGCTGAAAAGGAGCAACATCTGGCAGTACAAGCATCTGCCTTCAGGTGTGCAGAGCGCGATCGCCAATGTGATTTCTGACATGTGCAGAAACCCCGGACTGAAGGCTTTGCCCGGGGAGCAGGCAAGGGATGCCGCTATCTATTTGTTCCGCCAGGCGACGAACCTGCCCGCCTCGCTGCTGCAATTGATTCAGACATTTGATTACGCCCAAACCGTTCCGAAACTCGTTTTATATCATACCGAACAAAATGGCGAACTCACACGTTCGGACGCAGCCGCTCTTTTGTTTTTAAATAAATTCGGCGTTGATATCATCTTGTATAATCCGCCGGGGCATCAAGACATCGAGCATTATATAGAAGAAAGCCAATTCGATGTCCATTGGCTGGAGGACATGGTGTTTCGGCAGGAATATAAAGAGCCGTCACTCGTAAGAAAGCTGTTTAGAACCATTACGCAAAAGCAGGGAGAGTAAATAAACATGACAGAAAATCAAAATCCGCTTGTTCTTGATAAAAATGAAGAGATTTCTGAACAAAAAGCAGATGACATCAGAGTGCAGCTGCGCCAAGACCCTGAGGTGCAGCGCATTGCGCAGCAGATTGACGTGAAAAACCAAATGGAACTGCTGGAGTACGGAAAAGAACCGGCAGTTGAGATCTCGAAGTTTTCCGACCGCATCTTAAATATGATGAAAACAACAAGTGTCACAGATTCAGGCACAATGCTGACGCAACTCGGGAAAATCATGGACCGTTTCGACAAAAATGATTTCGATGAACCAAAAGGATTCCTCGCTAAAATGTTCAAACGCGGCAACAGCATGATTGAAAAGATTTTTCAGAAGTACCGCACTCTGGGCGGAGAAATTGAAAAAATCCATGTTGAAATTTCGAAATACAAAGATGAAATGGCAAAGACGAACCATACACTTGAAGAGATGTACGAAAACAACATTAACTACTACATGGAGCTTGAAAAATATGTCGTTGCCGGGCAGATGAAGCTTGAGGAAATGCAGGCGCTCATTCCTTCTTATGAAGAAAAAGCGGCCGGCGGGAACCAGCTTGCGCAAATGCAGCTCGATACGCTGCGCGACGGGCTTCAAGCGCTTGAGGAACGTGTGTATGATTTAGATATGGCGCGGATGGTGGCGCTGCAAACGGCACCGCAGATCCGCCTCCTTCAGCGCGGGAACACGAAGCTCATCGGGAAAATCAATTCCGCATTCGTCATTACGATTCCGATTTTCAAAAACGGCATCATTCAGGCTGTCACCGTCAAACGCCAAAAGCTTGTGGCTGATTCAATGAGCGAACTGGACCGACGCACGAATGAAATGCTGAAGCGCAACGCTGAAAATATTTCAAACCAAAGCGTGGAGATCGCCCGTATGGCAGGCCGTCCGAGCATTGACATTGAGACGATCGAAACGTCTTGGAATACGATTGTCAGCGGTATGCAGGAAACAAAACAGATCGAGGAAGAGAACAGACGTATCAGAGAAGACGGAGCGAAACGGATTCAACAGCTCCAGGATAATATTAAAAACGCAGTCTTAAAGAATTAATCTGCACCCCGCTTGCTTACGGCAAGCGGGATTTTTTTGTGAAAAAGATAATGACAATGTGTAAAGACAGATGTAAACTTATACGGTAATCATTTTCGATTTGAGGTGCTGCTTATGAACAAACAACCTGCCGTTACTCCGCGCAAACTTCTGGCTATCGCCGGAATGGGCTGGCTGTTTGATGCAATGGATGTCGGAATTTTATCGTTTATTATCGCCGCGCTTCACGCTGATTGGAATTTAACGCCTGATCAAATGAAATGGATCGGAAGCGTCAATTCCATCGGTATGGCAGCGGGCGCCTTTGTATTCGGAATGCTGGCTGACAGGATCGGCCGGAAAAAAGTGTTTATGATCACGCTGTTGCTCTTTTCTGTCGGAAGCGGCATATCCGCTTTCGCAACGGGATTGACGGTTTTTCTCATATTGCGTTTTCTGATCGGAATGGGGCTTGGCGGGGAGCTGCCTGTCGCCTCGACGCTCGTGTCAGAAGCGTCCGCCCCTGAAAAGCGGGGGAGGATCATCGTGCTGCTTGAGAGCTTTTGGGCGGCGGGCTGGCTTCTTGCGGCGGTTATTTCTTACTTTGTCATACCGGCATTCGGGTGGCAGGCCGCGCTGCTCTTAACGGCGCTGGCGGCGTTTTATGCGCTGTATTTGCGGAGAAGCCTTCCGGAATCACCGACGCATCAGGCTTTATCGCAGAAAAAAAGTATACGCGGCCAGGCGGGAAGTGTCTGGGCGAAACCGTATATCCGGCCGACGGTGATGCTGTCTGTCGTTTGGTTCTGCGTCGTCTTTTCCTATTACGGCATGTTTTTGTGGCTGCCGAGCGTGATGCTGATGAAAGGCTTCAGCATGATTGAGAGCTTTGAATACGTGCTGCTGATGACACTTGCTCAGCTTCCGGGCTATTTTTCCGCTGCATGGCTGATCGAAAAAGCGGGGCGGAAGACCATCTTAGTCATCTATTTGCTCGGAACGGCGGGCAGCGCTTATTTCTTCGGTGCCGCAGATTCATTGGTTATGTTATTGGCGGCCGGCATGCTGCTGTCCTTCTTCAATCTCGGCGCGTGGGGCGTGCTTTACGCCTATACACCGGAGCAGTATCCTGCGGCGATCCGTGCGACCGGCTCCGGGACAACGGCGGCCGTCGGCAGAATCGGCGGTATTTTCGGCCCGCTTCTCGTCGGATCTCTTGCAGCCCGGAACGTTTCGTTTACAGCTATTTTTGCCGTCTTTTGTGCGGCCATTCTGATTGCCGTCATCACCATTCTTATTCTCGGTAAAGAAACGAAACAGACTGAGCTTGCGCAATGAGCACCCTTTTGGGGTGCTTTTTTTTTGGAGACCTATATTTTTCCTTGATATTCCTTATTTTTAGGATGAGGAAACTCCTTTAACTAGGACAATGTCGCAAAGAAATTCTTGTAATTGTAAAAAAAGGATAGGAAATCAGTTTGCAGCAGATTCGATGGAAACGTTCTCAAGCCTGATAAAAGCCCGGTTTCCTTTGTAATTTATCCTCATTAAGGAGGATTAGAGAGTATTTAGAAGCATACCAGAGGAAAATCAGACACATGGATGTTTTTAAAGTAATGATACAAAATAACAGGGATTATGATGTTTGTTTGACTTATTACAAACGTGTTACGGTATTAAGGATTGCTTATTATGGAGGGAAAATATGAGTGTAGATGAGAAACCAATTAAGATAAAAGTCGAAAATGTATCTAAGGTTTTCGGAAAACAGACAAAAAAAGCCATTCAGATGCTGTCCAACGGAAAAAACAAAAAAGAGATCCTGAAAGCGACCGGATCAACCGTTGGTGTCAATCAAGCAAACTTTGATGTTTATGATGGGGAGATATTTGTCATCATGGGTCTATCGGGGAGCGGTAAATCAACTTTAGTTCGGCTGTTAAACCGGCTTATTGAACCGACTGCCGGGAATATCTATATTGATGGTGACATGATAACAAATATGTCAAAAGACCAGCTCCGGGAAGTGCGCCGGAAAAAAATCAGCATGGTCTTTCAAAAATTTGCGCTGTTTCCGCACAGAACGATTCTTGAAAATACGGAATACGGTTTGGAGCTTCAAGGCGTTGACAAGAAAGAGCGTGAGCAAAAAGCGCTTGATTCGCTTAAGCTTGTCGGTCTTGAAGGCTTTGAACACCAATTCCCCGATCAGCTCAGCGGAGGAATGCAGCAGCGTGTCGGCCTTGCCCGCGCATTAACGAATGATCCTGACATTCTTCTGATGGATGAAGCTTTCAGTGCGCTTGATCCGCTGATCCGTAAAGATATGCAGGATGAGCTTTTAGACCTTCATGACTCTGTCGGCAAAACGATCATCTTCATCACGCATGACCTTGATGAAGCATTGCGCATCGGCGACAGAATCGTGCTGATGAAAGACGGAAATATCGTTCAGATCGGGACACCTGAAGAAATTCTGATGAGCCCGTCCAATGAATACGTTGAAAAATTCGTTGAAGATGTAGATTTATCAAAAGTTCTGACAGCGGGCCATATCATGAAGCGCGCTGAAACTGTGCGGATTGACAAAGGGCCTCGTGTAGCGCTGCAGCTGATGAAGAACTTGGGTATTTCTTCTATTTACGCCGTTGATAAACAGAAACAGCTTCTCGGCGTCATTCATGCGGCGGATGCGAAAAAAGCGGTGGAATCCGACTTATCGCTTCAGGATATTTTAAATACTGAATTTACGACTGTGCACGAAAGCACCTACTTGACGGAAATTTTCGATGTCGTGTCTGATGCGAATATTCCGATCGCCGTCACGGACGATAAGGACCGCATGAAAGGCATTGTCGTAAAAGGTGCATTAATCGGCGCGCTTTCAGGCAATAACGATTATATAAATGTTGAAGATTCTGCTGAACAAGCTCAGGATTCTTCTGTTCAGGGGGTGAAGTAAATGGACAGATTGCCTAGAATTCCGTTAGCAGATATCGTTGACCGGTTTGTTGACTGGCTTACCATGACGTTCGGAGGTTTCTTTGACGGAATCTCAAACGGTTTGGCCGCTTTCGTAAACGCGATTGTGAGCGGATTGGGTTTCATCCCGTCTATTTTATTGACTGTTATTTTTGCAGCTCTCGCTTGGTGGATCAGTACGAGAGGAATTGCACTCTTTACGTTAATCGGATTCCTTGTTATTGATTATTTGGGTTATTGGTCGCCGATGCTGCAAACGCTGGCGCTTGTCGTCACATCTGTTTTGATTTCCATTATTATCGGGGTTCCGATCGGCATATGGGCGTCTCAGAAAGAAACGGTCCGCCGCATTGTCACACCGATTCTGGATTTAATGCAGACCATGCCGGCTTTCGTATACCTGCTGCCTGCCATTTTCTTCTTTAATATCGGGGTTGTGCCAGGCGTTGTGGCATCTGTTATTTTCGCGATGCCTCCGACGATCCGCATGACGGTTCTCGGTATTAAACAAGTTCCGGCTGATCTGATTGAAGCGACGGAAGCATTCGGTTCAACGACGTCTCAGCGTCTGTTCAAGGTACAGCTTCCGCTTGCCACCAAAACCATTCTTGCCGGTATTAACCAAAGCATCATGCTTGCTTTGTCAATGGTCGTTATCGCGGCCATGGTCGGAGCGCCGGGTCTCGGTTCTGAAGTATACAGCGCCGTGACACAATTGAAAACCGGTGTCGGAGTGGAAGCGGGTATCGCGATCGTCATCGTAGCGATTACACTCGACCGTATCACGCAAAACATTAAAGTGAAGAAAAAGAGCAGGGGGAATGCCTGATGCTTAAGAAAATCATCGGTGTCGGCGTTACCGCTGCGCTGGCTCTTTCTTTGGCTGCCTGCGGTTCGCAGACTGATGGTCAGGCAACGGCTGCGGATCAGGTGAACAAAACCATTATCGGTATTGATCCGGGCTCGGGAATCATGGCCCTGACGGATGAGGCCGTTAACGATTACGGATTGAAAGACTGGAATGTCGTCACAGCATCAAGCGCCGCCATGACGGCGACATTGAAAAAATCATATGACCGGAAAAAGCCGATCATCGTAACGGGCTGGACGCCGCACTGGATGTTTTCCAGATATAAGCTGAAGTTCCTCGATGATCCGAAAAAGACGTACGGAACTGCCGAGCAGATTCATACGATTACAAGAACCGGCTTCAGTAAGGAACAGCCTAACGCGGCCAAGGTTCTCAGCCAGTTCAACTGGACGCAGGACGATATGGGAGAAGTCATGATTGCCGTTGAAGAAGGCGAAAAGCCGGCCAAAGCCGCTGCTGAATATGTGAAAAAACATAAAGATCAAGTAGCTCAATGGACAAAAGGCGCTCATAAAGTAAAAGGTGATAAAATCAACCTGGCTTATGTGGCGTGGGACAGTGAAATCGCAAGTACGAACGTGATCGGAAAAGTATTTCAAGACCTCGGCTATGACGTGAAGCTGACGCAAGTGGAGGCAGGCCCGATGTGGACTGCGATTGCGACAGGCAGCGCGGATGCGTCACTGTCTGCTTGGCTTCCGAACACTCATAAAGCATATGCGTCTAAATATAAAGGCAAATATGAAGATGTGGGAACGAGTCTGACAGGCGTCAAGATGGGTCTGGTCGTTCCTCAGTATATGAAAAACGTCAATTCAATTGAAGATTTGAAGAAATAACGAAGAAAAGCAGCCCTGTAACGGGCTGCTTTTTTTATGCTTCAAACGATGCGAGGACGGCGGCTGTTAATATCTCAACACCTGTAAAGATGGCGCTTCGGTCAAATGTCATATGAGGATGGTGAAGCCCCGGCTGAAGTCCGCACCCGAGGCCGAGCATCGTCGTTTTCAAGTTCGGCACCTTCAGTCCGTAGAAATGAAAATCCTCTCCTCCGGTTGTCACGAGAGGCTCATCCACATGTTCTTCTCCGAGAATGCTGCTTATCGCAGACGCCATGATGGCTTCCGCTTCTTTGTTTCGCTCGGCTGCCGGGAGGCTGTGTTCTTTTTGCAGTTCGATTTTTGCGCCGAATGCGGCAGCCGCCGCCTCGCAGGCTCTTTCGGTTTCGGCGGTTAATTTCTCCATGGCGGCATTGGTTTGCGCGCGGAGATCAAGGCTGAAGGAGGCTTTTCCCGGGATGATATTGGAACTCTCTCCGCCTGCCTGAAGCTTTGTCATCTTCACCGAATGCGGAATGCCGGGATCGAGATGAATGAAGCTGAGTTTCTGCACGAGAAGGGCGGCGATTTCAATACTGTTAAGCCCGAGATGCGGTCTCGCGCCGTGGGCTTCTTCTCCGATAATCAGGCCTTCAATATGCTGGCTTGAGCCATGCAGAATGGAGGGGGCGCATCGGCCGTTTGCCGTTTCCTGTACGGGGCGTACGTGCACGCCGTATAAGTAGTCAACATCATCAAGCACGCCTTTTTCAATCATTTTCAGCGCCCCGCCGCCTTTTTCTTCTGCCGGCTGAAAAATAAAGCGGATGGTTCCCTTCGGAAGCTTCGGCTGACTCTTTAAAAGCATCATCGTGCCGAGCGCCATCGTCATATGTGAATCATGTCCGCATGAATGGTTCGCCTGAAAAACACCGTCCACTTCCTGCCACAGCGCGTCAATATCCGCCCGGACAGCCACAACGGGGGAGCCTTCTCCGATTTCGCCGACAACTCCGGTACAATCATCAAACGTGCGGGTCCGGCAGCCGGACGCTTTCAGTTTTTCAGCCAGATATTCAGTCGTTTGATATTCTTTCCAGCTTACTTCGGGATGGGCGTGCAGGTGGTTAAAAATATCCATAATGACTTGTTTGTCATGCTCTGTGAGTCTGTTCATGCCGTAAGTCCTCCTTCAAAAGCTGTCTGTTTTTTATTTTTGATATTGAAAACAGGCAATCGGTCTGTATATAATATAGCACATATCTGTATTTTCTGAATAGTTTATAAATTTAAAGCGGGATGGTGATGTTATGGCTGTGCCGAAGACCGAACCTGTATTGAAAAAGAAAAAAATATTTGTCATGCCCGATGCTTATGTGCTGCTGTTCATTGTCGCTTTACTTTGCGCGATAGCGTCGTACATCGTTCCCGCTGGAGAATTCGACAGGGTGACAAAGGGCAGTGTGACGTCTGCCGTCCCTGGAAGTTATCATTCTCTGGATCAGTCCCCGGTCAGCCCGATCGCCTTTTTTACGGCGATTCAGGAAGGGATGACAAGTTCCGCACCGATTATCTTTCTGATCCTGTTTACGGGCGGCACCATTGCGATTTTAGAGAAAACGGGCGCCATCAATGGATTGATTAATAACGTGATCAGTACGTTCCGCACAAAACAGCTGCTGTTTATTGCGATTGTCGGATCTCTATTTTCGATTCTCGGCACAACCGGCATCGTCGTCAATTCCGTGATCGGTTTTATTCCGATCGGCCTGATCGTCGCCCGTTCGCTGAAATGGGATGCCGTGGCCGGAGCAGCCGTCATTTATATCGGCTGTTATGCGGGGTTTAACGCGACGATTCTATCACCTTCACCGCTCGGGTTATCACAAAGCATCGCGGAGCTGCCGATGTTTTCCGGCATCGGCCTGAGGATTGCCGTCTACATTTGTTTTCTACTATCATCTATTTTATATATTTATCGGTATACGAGAAGACTCAGAAAAGCAAAGGACGCCAGTCTGCTGGGGAACGATTGGTTTCCGGCGGCAGGCTCAATCCGGCAGGTTTCTGATCAGGAGGACAAGCATGTCCCGTTTACTGTCCGCCATAAGCTGATTCTGGCTGTTGCGGCTTTGTCGCTTGCCGGCTTTTTGTACGGTGCGCTAACCCTTGGCTGGTCTGATTCAGAAATGGCCGCCGTGTTCATTTTCATCTCGATCGTCTCCGGACTGACTGCGGGGATGGCGGCAAATGATATCGCAAAAACGTTTATCACAGGCTGCCAGGGTCTCGTTTACGGCGCGCTGATCGTCGGAATGGCGAGAAGCATTTCCGTTATCCTGGAACACGGAAAGCTGCTTGATACGGTAGTCAATGGACTTGCGTCACTGCTCCACGGTTTCAGCCCGATGGCAGGCGCAATCGGAATGTATATTTCCAGTGCTCTGCTTCATTTTCTGATTTCATCAGGATCGGGGGAGGCGGTTGTATTTATACCGATTTTGGCTCCGCTTGCCGATCTGATGGGCATCACGAGACAGGTGGCGGTTGAAGCGGTCATGCTCGGAGAAGGCGTTGTAAACTGTGTCAATCCGACATCGGGCGTATTGATGGCCGTGCTGGCCGCAAGCGGTATTCCGTACGTAAAGTGGCTGCGCTTTATGATTCCGCTGGCGCTGATCTGGTTTGTGATCGGCCTGGTGTTTATCTGCATAGGCGTTTTGATCAAATGGGGTCCCTATTAAACGTTTTTGTCAATGATATTTCGGTTTATCATTATGAATCGGCAAGATATAATGGGAGTTGTAAGCCATTCTTAAAAGTACGGGAGGAAGTCATGAATCAGCATCGGAACCGACTTTCAAACGTGAATGGAAAGAGTGAGAGTGTGAAAGAGAAAGAACGAATGATTTGGTCAGAAGTCGGAATGCTTGTGGGCACATTGTCTTTGCTTGATATCATTGTACGCGGGCTTGTCCTGAACTGTCCGTTTAGGGAATGGGCCGGAAGCTTGGCGGTTTTCTTCATTATAATTGTTTATTATTGTATCAGAGCAGGAGCGGCGGGAATGCTCATGCCGAGAATAGACACCAAGGAAGAACTGCGAAAACGAGTGAAGCAGCAGCGGATCGATTCAATTGCGGTTGCTTTTGCGGCAGCTGCGCTTACGATGTACGACAGGGGGCTGCCCCATACATTCTTTGCTTGGCTGAAAATGATCTTTCTTTTTATCGTCTGCGGAGGCGTTCTGTTTTTGCTTCGGTATGTCATTGTGAAGCTGTCTTACAGAAGAGCGATAAAAGAAGTGAAAAAGAAATCATCTTGATAGGTGGTTTCTTTTTTTGTTGATCTGATAGGAATATAGATTTGATTTCACTCTGACACGTTGCTTTGATAGAGAGTGTGTGATAAGTTGAAATGAAAGCGTTAACAAAATTCTCCAGTCTTCACAACATTCGAAAGGAGGAAGCTGAAGAAAGGGTAAGAGGAATTTTTGACTCCGCAGTCAGTCTTCAAAAAATCAAATAAGGAGTGTCAAAAATGTTTGAAAAACGATTCAAAACCTCTTTACTGCCGTTATTCGCCGGATTTTTATTGCTGTTTCATTTGGTTTTGTCAGGGCCTGCGGCTGCAAACGCTGAAACCGCTGACAAATCAAATGAGGTGACCGCATCTTCAGTCAAAAGCGGAACCATCCTTCATGCCTGGAATTGGTCATTCAATACGTTAACACAAAATATGAAAGATATTCGTGATGCAGGCTATGCAGCCATTCAGACGTCTCCGATTAACCAAGTAAAGGAAGGGAACCAAGGAGATAAGAGCATGAGGAATTGGTACTGGCTGTATCAGCCGACATCGTACCAAATCGGCAACCGTTACTTAGGAACTGAACAAGAATTTAAGGACATGTGCGCAGCCGCAGAAAAATATGGCGTAAAAGTCATTGTCGATGCGGTCATCAATCATACGACCAGTGATTATGGCGCGATTTCTGACGAGATTAAGCGTATTCCAAACTGGACCCATGGAAACACACAAATTAAAAATTGGTCGGACAGATGGGATGTCACTCAAAATTCACTATTGGGGCTGTATGATTGGAATACTCAAAATACTGAGGTGCAAACCTATCTGAAACGCTTCTTGGAAAGAGCATTGAATGACGGAGCGGACGGATTCCGCTATGATGCCGCCAAGCATATAGAGCTTCCGGATGACGGGAATTACGGCAGCCGATTTTGGCCGAATATCACAAATACAGCGGCGGAATTCCAATACGGAGAAATCCTGCAAGACAGCGCGTCCAGAGATACTGCTTATGCGAATTATATGAACGTGACCGCTTCAAATTATGGGCATTCCATCAGGTCCGCCTTGAAGAACCGCAATCTGAGTGTGTCGAATATTTCCCATTATGCATCTGATGTGTCTGCGGACAAGTTGGTCACATGGGTGGAATCACATGATACGTATGCCAATGATGAGGAAGAGTCTACATGGATGAGCGATGACGATATCCGTTTAGGCTGGGCAGTGATCGGTTCCCGCTCAGGAAGTACACCTCTTTTCTTTTCCAGACCTGAGGGCGGAGGAAATGGTGTAAGATTTCCCGGAAAAAGTCAAATAGGCGATCGCGGGAGTGCCTTATTTAAAGATCAGGCGATCACTGCGGTCAATCAATTTCACAACGAAATGGCCGGGCAGCCTGAGGAACTCTCAAATCCGAATGGCAACAATCAAATCTTTATGAATCAGCGCGGCTCAAAAGGCGTTGTGCTGGCAAATGCAGGATCGTCTGCCGTTGCCGTCAATACGTCAACGAAATTACCTGACGGCAGGTATGATAATAGAGCCGGCACCGGTTCATTTCAAGTAACGAACGGCAAACTGACAGGCACGATCAATGCCAGATCCGCGGCTGTTCTTTATCCTGACGATATCGGAAATGCGCCTCATGTCTTCCTTGAGAATTATCAAACGGGAGCAGTCCATTCTTTCAACGATCAGCTGACGGTCACCCTGCGTGCAAATGCGAAAACAACAAAAGCCGTTTATCAGATCAATAATGGGCAGCAGACGGGGTTTAAGGACGGAGACCGATTAACGATCGGAAAAGGAGATCCAATCGGCACGGCATACAACCTCAAGTTAACCGGAACGAACAGCGAGGGTGCAGCAAGAACCCAAGAATACATGTTTATCAAAAAAGACCCGTCTCAAACCAACATCATTGGCTATCAAAATCCGGACCATTGGGGCCAGGTAAATGCTTATATCTATAAACATGATGGAGGCAGGGCCATAGAATTAACCGGATCGTGGCCAGGGAAAGCCATGACTAAGAATGCAGATGGAATTTACACGCTGACGCTGCCTGAGAATGCGGATACGGCCAACGCCAAAGTGATTTTTAACAATGGCAGCGCCCAAGTGCCCGGACAAAACCAGCCCGGCTTTGATTATGTAAAGAATGGTTTGTATAACAATTCTGGTTTGAATGGCTATCTTCGGCATTAATGAATAGAGAAATCAGGATTTCTCAGAATGCCTGACTAAGCGCCGCCTTCAATGATTTAATCAAGCTGAAAAGATGACAGAATCCTAAAACCCAACCGTTTTAGGATTCTGTCAAAAATCTGGGGGTTTTCAAGACAAAACTTTTCTCTTGCAAAAGTTTGTGAAATAGTGCACAATATAAATGTGAAATACTTCACAATAAAAACAGACACCACGAAACACTGGAGGATAAGCATACATGATGAACGAACGAGTGAACAAAGTAGCATTAATCGGAGCAGGTTTTGTTGGAAGCAGTTATGCATTTGCGTTAATTAACCAAGGGATCACAGATGAGCTTGTGATCATTGATGTAAATAGAGAAAAAGCCATGGGAGATGTCATGGATTTAAATCACGGAAAGGCATTTGCGCCTCATCCGGTGAAAACGTCTTACGGAACGTATGAAGATTGCAAGGATGCCGATATCGTGTGCATCTGTGCCGGAGCCAACCAAAAGCCGGGCGAAACGAGACTTGAGCTGGTCGAAAAAAATCTCGCCATTTTCAAAGGCATTGTCGGTGAAGTCATGGCAAGCGGATTTGACGGCATCTTCCTCGTTGCCACAAACCCGGTCGACATTCTCACTTATGCGACATGGAAATTCAGCGGTCTGCCGAAAGAACGCGTCATTGGCAGCGGCACGACACTGGATTCTGCGAGATTCCGTTATATGCTGAGTGAATATTTCGGAGCCGCTCCGCAAAACGTACACGCCCACATTATCGGCGAGCACGGCGATACCGAGCTTCCTGTATGGAGTCACGCCAATATTGGCGGAGTGCCGGTGCAGCAATTGCTGGAGAAAAATGCAGCTTACAAACAGGACGAGCTGGATCAGATCGTGGACGATGTGAAAAACGCCGCCTATCATATTATTGAGAAAAAAGGCGCGACATATTACGGAGTGGCGATGAGCCTCGCCCGCATCACAAAAGCGATTTTGCGTAATGAAAACAGTATTTTAACCGTCAGCACATATCTGGACGGGCAATACGGTGTAAACGACGTCTTTATCGGCATTCCGGCCGTCGTCAATCGGAACGGCATCGCCGGTGTGACGGAACTTGAACTGAACGAAACAGAACAGCGTCAATTCAGTCATAGCGCAAACGTGCTCAAAGACATTCTCGCTCCGCATTTCGCGGAGTAAACAAAAAAGCAGTACATGGCAAATGCCATGTACTGCTTTTTTTAATTCGCTTTTTTCGCCATTTCCTGAGAGGTTTTCACTCTCGCTTTTCCCATAAACAAAATGGTGATGGCTGCGATGACGATCGGCGCCAGAGCAAGCGTGAATACATACGTGATGCTCTGCGACATTGCGTCAATAATTTGATCCAGAATGTGCGGCGGAATATGAGCGCGCGTGCCGGCCTGGAAAATGTCCTGAGGATTTCCGATGTTCTGCATCGCGCCGCCCGCTCCTTTCATGCCGCTGAATGAATCGGTCAGCTTGTTGGTAAACACATTCGTCTGGATGGTTCCGAAAATCGTCACACCGAGCGTCATGCCGAATGATCTCAAAAACGAGTTTGTTGAGTTGGCGCTCCCGCGGTAGCGCGGCTCGAGATCGTTCATGGACGCGGCCGGCAGCAGTGAGAAGTTGAAGCCGACGCCGAATCCTGAGATCAGCATGAATACCGTCAGCATCGTGCGCGCCGTATCCGGAGTCATATTGGAAAGCAGCAGCATTCCGATAAAGAAAGCGACCACGGAGATCAGCATCAAATTACGGAACCGTACTTTCGTCTGGAAAATTCCGCCGATCATACTTCCGATAACAGAACCGATCATCATCGGCGTCAAAATAAAGCCCGCGCTTGTCGCGGTGCTGCCGTACACAGCCTGAACGAAAATCGGGATAAATACCGCTAAAATCACAAATGTGGCTCCGTAAAGGAAAGCAAGAATCTGTGCCGTAGCAAATAAACGGTTTTTAAACATCCAAAAAGAAATAATCGGTTCTTCCGCTTTTCTTTCTACAATGAAAAAGGCGATAAAGAACACGGCGAACACAGCGAACAGACCGATGATCTGAACGGAGTCCCAATCATACGTTTTTCCGCCGAGCTCAAGAGCGAACATCAGACCGACAATGGAAACCACCAGCGTAATCGCGCCGGCCCAGTCGATTTTCTGTTTCTTGTGCTCAAGTGATTCTTTATAATAACGAAGAATGAAAAATAACGACAGGATGCCGATCGGCACGTTGATGTAAAATACCCAGTGCCAGCTGATGGAGTCGGTAATAAGCGCGCCTAAAAGCGGCCCGAGAACGCTGGACAGGCCGAAAACGGCGCCGAACATCCCTGACATTTTTCCGCGTTTTTCAGGCGGAAATAAATCAAAAATGATGGTGAAAGCGATCGGCATCAGCGCGCCTCCGCCGATTCCCTGAATAACGCGGTAAATAATGAGCTGGTCCATTGTTTGGGCGATTCCGCATAATGCCGATCCGATTAAGAAAAGAATGAGACCGAATAAAAAGAAACGTTTCCGCCCGTACATATCGGACAGTTTGCCGTAAATCGGCATACCGGCCATTACGGCTACCATGTATGATGCCGTCACCCATGCGAACTTATCGAAACTTCCGAGGTCCGCCACGATATTTCCCATCGCGGTGGCAACGATTGTATTGTCCATAGCCGACATTAAAATGCCCAGCAAAAGGCCGATGACGACAAACTTCGTCGAGGCGTCCTTCGCGGCTGTTTGTTCCATGATTTTTCCTCCTATACTTACTTTTGATCATCAAATTTGCTATGATCATAATAGATTTGCCGAAAATTATCTTGATCGTCAAGATAAATTGATTTTATAGGGAGGCCTGTCAGTTGTCAACAAGAAATACCAGAAGCGAGACGGAGGAAACCGCGATACAGTTATTCCGGAAGATGGCCACAAGGACGATCCTGTTTCATCAGGCGGCCGCTCAATCTCTCGGTCTGTTTCCGACCGATTTGAAATCAGCTGATATTTTAAATGAAGCAGGCCCGATGACCGCGGGGGAGCTTGGGAAAAAAACCGGCCTCAGCACAGGTTCGGTAACGGCGCTCATTGACCGGCTCGAAAAAGCGGGATATGTCATGAGGAAAAAAGATCCTGAAGATAAACGGCGGGTGATCATTGTGCCGCTGACAGCCGGAAAAGCGAACGTGAAACAATTGTTCAGCTCCTTATCCCAGTCCACCATCAGCCTTTGCCGGCAATATAAAGAAGAAGAACTGCACCTGATATTCGATTTTCTCAAAAAAGTGACGGACATAATGGAAGACGAGCTTGAGAAATTAAAATAATATATCATAGCCCGGCCCATTCATGAATAATTTGTACAAGTTGCATGAATGAGGGGGAAGCCAATGAACATCTTTTTAAGCTACATCGTTCTCGGGCTGTCATTGTCAGCACCTGTCGGCCCGGTCAATGCGGCGCAAATTGACAAAGGCATCAAGAACGGCTTTTGGCATGCATGGATTTTCGGTCTTGGCGCCATGGCGGCAGACGGGCTGTATATGATTCTGATCTATTTCGGGCTGTCTCAATTTTTGACGGCGCCTTTCGTGAAAACGTTTTTGTGGCTTTTCGGTTTTTTCGTGCTGACCTACACGGGCGTCGAAACGTTAAAAAATATAAGGGAAGCCATGAACGTCAGAAGCGGAAAAGGAAAACCGGCTTTTTACAAAACATTCGGTGCGGGATTTTTTATTTCTCTTTCCAATCCGCTGAGCATTTTATTCTGGCTCGGCATATACGGCAGCATTCTCGCCAAAACCGCTGAATCCTTCGATGCGAACCAGCTTTTGATTTACAGCTCCGGCATTCTTCTCGGCATTTTGATCTGGGATTTCTGCATGGCGATTGCCGCAAGCACTTTCAGAAATCTTCTCCACGAAAAAGCGCTTCGCTGGCTGACGGGAGCGGCAGGTGTGTCTTTGATCGTTTTTGGTTTTTATTTCGGATGGCAGGGGATTCAAATGCTCATCTCATAAATAGAAGGACTGTCACCCATCGCCTATCCCCATCATAACGTATCATGACGATACTGGAGGTGGGGCGATGGCCAGCGGGCTGTACACAAAAAGTTGCCTTGAGGAAAAGTTATTGGATCTGCCAAATTGGCAGAGAATCGCTTTTGAGCTTCTATCAGAAAAAGTAGGCGATGAAGCGGATACGTTTCCGTGCATACCCGGACGTCAGGGATTTCTGACAGATCAGCTTCGGATATCCTTTGCGGGTGATCCCCGCGAGCAGGGGACCCCGGAGGAAGTGGGGCTGCTGCTGTCCGAATACGGAAAAATCTCAAGGGAAACCGGAAGATACGCGTCGCTGCTTGTGATTTTTGATACGCCTGAGGATTTAGCTGAGCATTATTCCATTGAGGCGTATGAAGAGCTGTTCTGGTCTTTTTTAAACCGGCTGAGCGGCTGCGACCCGAAAGACTGGCCGGAAGATATGCCGGAAGATCCTGAACATTATAAATGGGAGTTCTGCTTTGACGGCGAGCCGTATTTTATTCTGTGCGCAACGCCTGCGCATGAAGCGAGACAAAGCAGAAGCTTCCCGTTTTTTATGCTGGCGTTTCAGCCGAGATGGGTTTTCGAAGGGTTAAATGATTCAACCGCGTTCGGACGCAATATGAGCCGGCTGATCAGAAAACGTTTGGAGGCATACGACGAAGCCCCTCTTCATCCCCAATTGGGGTGGTACGGAGGAAAAGATAATTTAGAATGGAAGCAATATTTCCTCCGTGATGATGAGACGCAAGTGTCAAAATGTCCTTTTTCCTATTTGAAAAGATTGTTTAAGCTATGATCCGGCAGGGCTGTGTCCCTGCTTTTTTTGTACGATCCATGTCACGATCGCAATGACGGCGAGAAAACAAAGGCTGACCAGAAAACCGGGCCGGCTCGATTTCTCAAACAGCGTCCCGGAGACGGCGGCCGCAATCAGCACCAGGGCGATAAAAATCTGTGCCGTTCCCACTTTTGTCGGTTCGATCAGTTTCTTGCCTGAGAACAAAATGAACACCCATGTATACAGAAGCATCAGGCCTGCCGCGGTGGTCATGTGTTCATATATATTTTTCGGCAGCACCAAAGACAGGATGATGGAGACGATGAGTCCGGCGAATGTCAATCCGAGCGCAGGCCAGCAGATTTTTTTATTTTCCTTCAATCTGAAGCATTTCGGCGCATCTCCGTCATCAGCCATCGTACAAAGCAATGTCGTCACGGCAAACAGCGAGGCGACGAGCGTAGAAAACCCCGCAATAATAAAAATCCCGTTAAAAATATCAAGAATGATATCTAAATGAAAGCCTTTCAGAGATGTAATAAACGGGCTGTCCTGTTCGGTGAATTTACCCAGCGGCACTAACAATAACGCCAGGCCGAGAGAAATGACGTAAATCACCGCAAGAACGATAAGCATCAGTCTGCCTGATTTTGAGGCTTCCTCCGGCTTTTTCAAATGTACGGTCATCAGCCCCAAGACTTCAATTCCCCCGAAAGCGTAAAACGCATAAATCAGCCCCGTCCACAAACCCATCGCTCCGTGCGGGAACAAATCCTTTGAGTCATTCGGCACCTGAACATCCGGTTTATGAGAAAATATACCGCACAGCGCCAAAATGGCGATGACGATAAACATAAAAATGGCCGCCGTCTTGACAACAGCGAGCACATTCTCCGTTTTTTGAAAAACGGACAGCCCCGTAAAAATAATTAAAAGACCGAGCACCGCATAGATGGAGGCGAGGATCCACAGCGGCATATTCGGAAACCAATGCTTCGTAAACAGCGAGATGGCTGTCAGCTGGCTTCCCGTAATCAGCATTTCAGACGACCAGTACACCCAGCCGTTGCTGAAACCGGCCCAAGAGCCGAAAGCCTTTCTCGCATAAGCGCAAAAAGACCCCTTTTCGGGCTGCTTAGCCGAAAGCTTCGCGAGCTGCTCAAAGACAAAATAGGTGCCGAGCCCGGCAATAAGAAATGAGATCAGCGCGGAATATCCGCTTTTAACAATAGCAATACTGGACCCGAGAAAAAAGCCCGTCCCGATCGTGCAGCCGACGCCGATTAAAGAGAGCTGCCACCAAGCGAGATTTCCTTTAGGCTGGTCCTGTGATTTACCCATGTAATTCAACCCCTTTATCAAAGCTTAGATTGCGGCCGGCAGAACGGGAATATACATCCAATAAATTGCTTTACATGAAACAAACGGCCGGAGTTCATAATAGAAGAAAAAAGGAGCAGTCTGATGACACAGCAATTTATCGTACCGCCGAAAAAAGGGCTCGGCCTGAAGGTTCACAAAGGGCAGATTATAAAAGTAGTCGATGTGGAAGGGCAGCAGGTGGCTGATTTTACGGCATATCATGCCAAGGACTTCTATGAGCATCTTGATCAGGGCGCGACGATTGATGCCAATCAGTCCATTCATGTGAAAACGGGCGATCATATTTATTCAAATTTATATAAGCCGATGCTGACGCTGATTGAAGATACTGTCGGCAAGCATGACCTGCTGCTTCCAGCCTGCCGCCCGGATATGAACAGGCTTTTATACGGAAAGCATAAAGATGAGCTCCAGGATACGTGCTATGACAATATGAGCGGGGCGCTTGAACCATTCGGGGTGCCGCGGCCGCATATGCATTACCCGTTTGCCATCTTTATGAATACGGTGCTTGATGAGAAGGGGAACTTGTCAGTCGAAACGCCTCTGTCTGACGCGGGTGATTACGTACGGCTCCGTGCGGAAATGGATCTCGTCGTCGCGTTTTCATCCTGCCCGATCGAAAAAGGAAAATGCAACGGAGACAGCATTACGGCGCTGCGGGTGGAAATCAGCTGATCCCGGTGTATTTGATTCACTTAAAAACTGCACCTGTGCTATATTTAACAGAGAGTCGTACATAGTGGCATGATTCATTTTCAGCATGAACGGGAAATGAATCATAAAGAAACAATGCAGGAGGAGTGATTGGGATGAGCATCCAGAAACAAATTATGAATGATCTCCATGTAAAACCCTCAATTGATCCGAAACAAGAAATTGAGGACAGAGTGAACTTTCTGAAACAATATTTGAAAAAAACAGGTGCCAAAGGCTTTGTGCTCGGCATCAGCGGGGGGCAGGACTCCACGCTTGCGGGACGCCTCGCCCAATTGGCGGCTGAAAGCATCAGAGAGGAAGGCGGAGACGCGGAGTTTATCGCCGTCCGTCTTCCGCACGGCGCACAGCAGGATGAGGATGACGCCCAATTGGCACTCAAATTCATTAAGCCTGATAAATCATGGACGTTTGATATTAAGTCCGCTGTCAGCGCGTTCGCCGATCAGTACAAAAAAGAAACGGGCGATCAGCTGACTGATTTTAACAAAGGAAATGTAAAAGCCAGAATGAGAATGATCGCGCAATATGCCATCGGCGGACAAGAGGGGCTGCTTGTCATCGGTACCGACCATGCGGCTGAAGCGGTGACCGGTTTCTTCACGAAATACGGTGACGGCGGAGCTGACCTGCTGCCGCTGACCGGATTAACGAAACGACAGGGCAGACGTTTATTAGAAGAGCTCGGCGCACCGGAACGTCTGTATTTGAAATTACCGACGGCTGATCTGCTCGATGAAAAGCCGCAGCAGACGGACGAGACAGAGCTCGGCATCACATACAATGACATTGATGATTATTTAGAAGGCAAGAACGTCTCTTCCGAAGTGATTGAGGCGCTGGAAAAACGCTATCTCAGTACGGAACATAAGCGTCAGGTGCCGGCATCAATGTTTGATGATTGGTGGAAATAGAAATAAAAAAACCTCCCTTTTGAAAGGGAGGTTTTTTGTTTATCTCATTTTTATTTATCTACACTTTCATAAATCCCTACCCAATATCCCTTACTGCTGTCATAGTATTTGCTTTTGAAAATCCACTTTGTTCCGTTTAAAACGAAAGAAGCAGCGAAATTGCCGTCAGGGCTTTGAACGAGTTTGATAGCATTAATGCCGGCATCTGCTTTTGTTGAGATTGGGCTATTTTCCACGGATGACGATGCTGTTGGTGATGAGGCAAAGGCAGGAGCGGCAGACATCAGTAAGGCAAGAGACAGCGCAGAACCGGTTAACACTTTTTTGAATTTCATTTCGAACACTCCCTTTTCAAAAGAAATGTATTACAGTGTTAATAATTAGACTATTATCCATAAAATTCCTTCTCTGTTTCTAAAATTTTTTTCTTAATTTGAAAAAAACATCCCTTCAAAGGGGATGTTTTTTATTTCTTAAAGCAGTGTCTGATCTCATTCAGAGATTCTTTCATATGCGCTTCAGCATGACGACCGAAGTATTCGAGTGACACGAATCCGCCGTACTGCCTGTTCAACAGTTCTTTCAGAAAGGGTTCCTGCCGTAAGTCGCCCTGCAGAACAGACACCGGCCTGCTGAGATACCAGTTGTCAAAATTCCAGTGATAGTTTTTCAGGTGGATATGGCTGACGGTATGATACAGTTTTTCTAAAGCGGACATTTGGTCCACGTGATTGACGTGAAGGTTGGAGCCGTCAAAAATGATGCGGACCCGCGGATGTCCGACATCCTCTAAAAATGCCAGCGCCGCTTCCGGTGTATCCGCGTACGTATCATAATGAATCTCAAGCCCGATATTGACGTCATAGTCATCTGCGAGCAGTGCCGCCTCCTGAAATTGATCAACCGCACGCTCCCACTTTTCCGGTGACGTCCGGTGCGAAGCCAGGTTGCCCGCAAACACTCTGATCAAGGGACTGTGAAGCTGCCGTGCCGCGCTTAATGCCCTTTGAACATCCTTTAACGCCTGCCTTTCATCCTGAGTGGCGAAGTCAGTGTACAAGCTGACAGCCGGTACCTCGATGCCCTCCTCCTGAAGCTGCTGATCAAGCCTGTCGAGCGGGCCGATTTCTTTTATATATTGTTGGGCGTGCCCGTACCACAGTTCGATTCCGTCAAAGGAGTGCTCTTTTGCGAAAGAAATGACATCGAGAATATGCTTTTTTTTAAACCCTGTCGTGCAAAAGCTCAGTTTCATCGGTAATCCTCCCGTTAACTGTCTATCCTATATGTGTTTTTTCCCCGGATAAGCTGCGGATAAACAGACGAAAAGGGTAAACACTTTTTTTATGGAAGCGGTGCATCCGGTCAGTATTGAACACAAATTGTTTAGCGCTTTTTTGCGTCAAAGTATTAAATAATTGCTCGAAGTGTTGTACAATTAATTTCATTCGAGTAAGGGGGAGAAGCCATTGAAAAATGAAACGGAGCTGACGGACTTCAGGCCCGTCCGCAATAAACCGACTCGCGCTCGTTATGTGATACTGATTCTTTTGTTTTTTATCACTGCGATTAATTATATAGACCGTGCAAGTGTATCCATCGCCGCCCCGTCCATTCAGACTTCGCTGAACATAAGCCCCGCGCTTTTGGGCGTCGTATTTTCCGCATTCAGCTGGACCTATACGGGTATGCAGATTCCCGGCGGGCTCATTTTGGACAAATTCGGGTCAAAACGGACGTACGGGGTTTCTTTATTCGTCTGGTCGGTTTTCACCGGAGTGCAAGCTTTTGCGGCCAGTTTCGGATTTTTATTCGGCTGCCGCCTGATTATCGGGCTGGCTGAATCGCCTGCGTTTCCCGCAAACAACCGGATTGTCACGACATGGTTTCCGAGGAGGGAACGCGCCTTTGCGACGGGGGTTTATACAGCGGGGGAATATGTCGGACTGGCATTCGCCACACCGGTTTTATTTTGGGTGTTAACGGCATTCGACTGGCGAGCCGTCTTTATTTCCTCAGGGCTGCTCGGGCTTGTTTTCTCTGTTTTCTGGTTTAAGATGTATCAGGAGCCGAACCGGTATCGGAAAGTGAACCGGGAAGAGCTTGAATATATTAAAGAAGGCGGCGGGCTGACAGAGGTGTCTGAATCAGCCGGCAGGATCACGTGGCGGGATTTCGTCCAGCTTCTTAAATACCGCAAGCTTGTCGGCTTGTATATCGGTCAATTCGCCGTAGCGTCCACGCTGTTCTTCTTTTTGACATGGTTTCCGACTTATCTGGCGGAGGCAAAGCACATGGCTTTCTTAAAAGTCGGCTTCGCCGCATCAATCCCGTATATCGCCGCCTTTTTCGGCGTATTGTTCGGCGGATTTTGGTCTGACGGCATGATGAAGCGGGGCGTATCGGTGAACGTTGCCCGAAAGACGCCCGTTATCCTCGGTCTTCTGCTGACGGGCTCCATCGTGCTCGCGAATGTTACGGATTCTTCCCCGGCGGTTTTGGCGATCTTATCCATTGCTTCTTTTGCGCAGGGCATGTCCAATATTTCCTGGACGATGCTGAGTGAAGTGGCGCCAAGCGAGACAATCGGATTGGCAGGGGGCGTGTTTAACTTTTTCGCCAATATGGCCGGTATTATTACGCCGCTTATCATCGGGTTTATCGTCTCTGCGACCGGTTCATACAACGGAGCGATTCTGTTTGTCGGCGCTGTCGCCTTTATCGGGGCGTTTTCTTATATTTTCATTGTCGGAAAGGTGGAACGCATTACGCTCCGGTAGATCGAAAAACTCATCGCATTATCTCTATATTTCAATATGGAGTTATCATATAATAAACATAACTTTTTCATTCCTTAGGAGGATTTCGCCGAAGATGAACGCAAAACGTGCCATTCCCGTAAGAGAAAGAAATATCGTACTGATCGGATTCATGGGTGTCGGTAAGACAACAATCGGCCAGCTGGTCGCTAAAAAATTATACAGAGACTTCATTGATATTGATTTGCAGATTGAGAAAGATTTCAACATGTCCATCCCGGAAATGTTTGAGAAAAAGGGTGAAGCCTTTTTCCGTCAGACTGAAAAGGACTATATATTAGATATTTGCCGCAATACGAAATTCAAGATCGTGTCTCTTGGGGGCGGTTCGTTTAAACAAGAGGAAATCAGACAATGCTGCCTGGAAAACTGTCTCGTGCTCCATCTTGATTTATCATGGGAGAATTGGAAGCAGCGGGCTGACCTGCTGATTGAAAGCCGTCCCGTTCTGCATAACCGTTCAATGGATGAAATGCAGCAGCTCTTTAACGAGCGCCAAAGCATCTATGATAAACATAATTCAAAAGTGGCAACGGATAATCTGGAACCTGAAGAAATTGCCGATTATATCGTTGAAACGTTAAAAATCGGCTGGGACCTGTATCAGCCGATGTAAAAGAGCTGTGCCGCTGTGAGCGCACAGCTCTTTTTTGTTTTCTGTTAAACAAACGTTTGATAAAAAGTGAAAGCGTCCGCCGATCATTTATAAAAATTTTTAGAAAATAAGTGTAAAATCGTGTTAAGATAGAGTCAGAAAATTAAATCTTATAAAACAAAGGAGAATAATCGGATATGCAATTATACGACTTGCCGCTTGACCAACTGCAGACCTATAAACCAAATAAAACCGCTCCTCATGACTTTGCGGATTTTTGGGCATCATCATTACATGAGCTTGCAAAGGAAGAGGCAAAGCCTGATTTGACGCCTGAAAGCTACCCGGCTGACGGCGTGAAAGTATTCCGGCTGAAATACCGAAGCTTCGGCAAGGCGGAAATTGAGGGATGGTACGCCGTTCCCGACCGAAAAGGCCCGCATCCGGCCATCGTGAAATACCACGGCTACAACGCAAGCTATGACGGGGACATACATGACATCGTCAATTGGGCGCTTCACGGATATGCCGCGTTCGGGATGCTTGTCCGCGGCCAGCACAGCAGCACAGATACAAGCGTCTCACCGCACGGACACGTTCCCGGCTGGATGACGAAAGGGATTTTAGACAAAGATACATATTATTACCGCGGTGTGTACTTAGACGCAGTAAGGGCTCTTGAAGTCATCAGCAGCTTTGATGAAGTGGATGAAACGAGAATCGCCGTCATCGGGGGGAGCCAGGGAGGCGGGCTTTCCATCGCCGCGGCGGCGCTTTCCGACATTCCGAGAGCGGTTGCGGCTGATTATCCGTACTTAAGCAATTTTGAGCGGGCGATTGATGTCGCACTTGATGAGCCGTATCTTGAGATTAACTCCTTTTTCAGAAAAAACGGAAGCCCTGAAACGGAGAAGGCCGCGATGAATACACTGGCCTATTTTGATATCATGAATCTGGCGGACCGCGTAAAGGTGCCGGTTCTCATGTCCATCGGGCTGATTGACCGGGTGACTCCGCCGTCGACGGTATTTGCCGCCTACAATCATCTGGAAACGGAAAAAGAATTGAAGGTTTACCGGTATTTCGGCCATGAATATATACCTTCTTTCCATACGGAGAAGCTGGCCTTTCTGAAAGCGCATCTGAAAGGCTGACAGCAGTGAAAAGCCCAAGTACTTGGGCTTTTTTCATGAATGATGACGGAAAAGGACGGATACAAATGAAACAAAGGATCATCGAAGAATTAAAACGAATTGAGGCAAAGCACGACGTTAAGGTGCTTTACGCCGTAGAATCGGGAAGCCGCGCATGGGGATTTCCGTCAAGCGAAAGCGACTACGATGTACGGTTTCTCTATGTGCCGAAAAAAGAATGGTACTTTTCCATTGAACCGCATAGGGATGTCATAGAGGAGCCGATCCATGACATGCTTGACATCAGCGGCTGGGAACTGAGAAAAGCCCTGCGGCTCTTTAAAAAATCAAATCCGCCTCTTTTGGAATGGCTTTCTTCTGAGATGATCTATTATGAGGCTTTCACAGCGGCTGAAAAGCTCCGAAAACTGAAAACCCGCGCCTTTTCGCCCGAAGCATGCCTCTATCATTATCTCAATATGGCAAAGCGGAATGAAAAAACGGAATTGCGGGGCAGTGCAGTGAAGATTAAAAAGTATTTTTATGTCCTGCGGCCTCTCCTTGCCTGCAAGTGGATTGAAACGTTCGGCACCGTACCGCCGATGTCATTTCCAGTAATGGCAGATGCCCTATTGACGGATGAAGCGCTCATTTCTGAAATCAGCACACTGCTTACAAGGAAAAAAAGCGGACAGGAACTGGCTCCGGAACCCGGAAATACGATTATTCATGCCTTTATAGAAGAGGAAATAGAACGCATCGGGCAGTATGCCAAAACGGTCAAAACACCGAAACCGGATATAACGGACGAACTGAATCAGCTTTTGATTCAGACTCTCGAAGAGGCTTGGGAAGAAAAAGGCGGGAATTGACGATTTCTGTCATTTTCGTCCGCCTTTTTTCGGCATGATCCGCCTGCTCTCTAAGAAGCTGATTGTGGAAAAACCACAAAAATTTATCAGAATCTTTGTATTTTTAGAATATTGTGAGAGGATGTTTTGTCCATTTACAATAGACTCATACAAATACTTCTTAGATTGCGGGGTGTTAAGGTTGGAAGTGATTACAAGAGATTTTTTCTTATTTTTATCCAAGAGCAGCTTTCTCAATAAGATGGCGCGAGGCTGGGGAAGCCGTGTGGCAGCCGGCAAAATCATCGGAGGAATGGATATCCGCAGTTCTATCCCGACAATCCGACATTTGAACAGCCAAGGGCTGTCAGTTACTGTCGATCATTTGGGTGAATTTGTCAACAGCGGTGATGTCGCGAAAGAACGCACCGAGGAGTGCATGCAGACCATCGCTTTAATCGCTGATGAACAGCTGAATTCCCAAGTGTCATTAAAAATGACGTCTTTAGGTCTTGATATAGATCTCGATCTCGTCTATGAAAATATGACGAAAATCCTCCAGACGGCGGAAAAACATAAAGTCATGGTGACGATTGACATGGAGGATGAGACGAGATGCCAGAAAACGCTGGATATCTTTAAAGACTTCCGAAGCCGGTATGAATACGTAAGCACCGTGGTGCAGGCTTATCTGTACAGAACGGAGAAGGACCTTGATGATCTTGACCCGCTGAATCCGTTTCTGCGCCTTGTCAAGGGAGCCTATAAAGAATCGGAAAAGGTGGCCTATCCTGAAAAAAGCGATGTAGATGAAAATTATAAAAGACTCATCCGCAAACAGCTTTTAAAGGGACATTATACGGCAATTGCCACGCATGACGACAAGATGATCGAGTTTACAAAGCAGCTTGTCAAAGAGCACGGCATTCCAAACGACCGCTTTGAGTTTCAGATGCTGTACGGTATGCGTTCGCAAACCCAGCTCAGCCTAGTAGAAGAAGGATACAACATGAGAGTCTACCTGCCTTACGGCGATGATTGGTACGGCTATTTCATGAGACGGCTCGCTGAACGCCCCTCAAATATCGCATTCGCCTTTAAAGGGATGACTAAGAAGTAAAAAAGGGAGAGATGACAATGACTACACCTTATAAACACGAACCATTCACGAATTTCCAAGATCAATCGAACGTTGAAGAATTCAAGAAAGCGCTTGCGAAGGTAAGCGAGTATCTGGGAAAAGATTATCCTCTTGTCATTAACGGTGAAAGAGTGGAAACAGAAGCGAAAATCGTTTCAATCAACCCGGCTGATAAAGAAGAAGTCGTCGGAAGAGTGTCAAAAGCTTCTCAAGAGCACGCTGAGCAAGCGATCGAAGCGGCTGCGAAAGCGTTCGAAGAGTGGAGATACACATCTCCTGAAGAAAGAGCGGCTGTCCTGTTCCGCGCGGCTGCCAAAGTCCGCAGAAGAAAACATGAATTCTCCGCTTTGCTCGTCAAGGAAGCGGGAAAGCCTTGGAACGAAGCTGATGCGGATACCGCTGAAGCCATCGACTTTATGGAATACTACGCGCGCCAGATGGTTGAATTGGCAAAAGGCAAGCCGGTCAACAGCCGCGAAGGCGAGAAGAACCAATATGTCTACACACCGACAGGCGTAACGGTCGTCATTCCGCCTTGGAATTTCTTGTTCGCGATCATGGCGGGAACAACAGTGGCGCCGATCGTTACTGGAAACACAGTCGTTCTAAAACCGGCTAGTGCGACACCGGTCATCGCGGCGAAATTCGTAGAAGTGCTTGAAGAATCAGGCCTTCCGAAGGGCGTTGTCAACTTTGTGCCGGGAAGCGGGGCGGAAGTAGGAGACTATCTCGTCGATCACCCGAAAACAAGCATCATTACATTTACGGGATCACGCGAAGTCGGTACGAGAATTTTTGAACGCGCGGCAAAAGTGCAGCCGGGACAGCAGCATCTGAAACGCGTCATTGCAGAAATGGGCGGTAAAGATACGGTTGTCGTTGACGAAGATGCGGACATTGAATTGGCGGCTCAATCCATCTTTACATCAGCATTCGGCTTCGCGGGACAAAAATGTTCTGCAGGTTCCCGCGCGGTTGTGCATGAAAAAGTATACGATGCCGTCTTGGAGCGTGTCATCGAAATCACTGAATCAAAAGTGACGGCAAGCCCTGACAGCGCTGACGTGTATATGGGGCCTGTCATCGACCAAGGCTCTTACGATAAAATCATGAGCTACATTGAAATCGGAAAAGAAGAAGGCCGTTTAGTAAGCGGCGGCACCGGAGATGATTCAAAAGGCTACTTTATCAAGCCGACGATCTTCGCTGACCTTGATCCGAAAGCCAGACTCATGCAGGAAGAAATTTTCGGGCCGGTCGTCGGGTTTTCTAAAGTATCAAACTTTGATGAAGCGCTGGAAGTGGCAAACAACACTGAATACGGTTTGACAGGAGCGGTCATTACAAATAACCGCAAACATATTGAACGGGCGAAACAGGAATTCCATGTCGGCAACCTGTACTTCAACCGCAACTGTACGGGAGCGATTGTCGGATACCATCCGTTCGGAGGCTTTAAAATGTCCGGCACTGATTCAAAAGCGGGCGGCCCGGATTATTTGGCCCTCCACATGCAGGCGAAAACAATCAGTGAAATGTTTTAAGAGGGACTGAATGGGCATCCTCCTCGCGGGGGGTGTCCATTTCACCATAAACATATAAAGCGGAGGAGGAAATGCCATAGCAAACATTCAGTTGATTATATCCATTTGTATTTATATGGCGGGCATGCTGTTTATCGGTTATTTCGCCTACAGACGGACGTCAAATCTGACGGATTACATGCTCGGGGGGCGTTCTTTAGGTCCTGCCGTCACAGCGCTCAGCGCGGGAGCGGCGGATATGAGCGGATGGCTCTTGATGGGGCTTCCGGGCGCCATGTTCTCAACAGGATTAAGCGGCGCTTGGATTGTCATCGGCCTTGTGCTCGGAGCATGGGCGAACTGGCTTTTCGTGGCGCCGAGACTGAGAACGTATACTGAAAAAGCAGGGAATTCCATCACCATTCCGGGTTTCCTTGAAAATCGTTTCGGTGATCATACGAAGCTTCTCAGACTGTTTTCGGGTCTTGTCATTCTCGTCTTTTTCACATTTTACGTATCATCGGGCATGGTCTCAGGAGGCGTCTTATTCAACAGCATTTTAGGGTTGGACTATCACACCGGCCTGTGGGTTGTGACAGGCGTCGTTGTCGCCTACACCTTGTTCGGGGGCTTTTTGGCGGTAAGCTGGACGGACTTTGTCCAAGGGATCATCATGTTTGCGGCGCTTATTCTCGTGCCGATTGTGACGATTTTTCATACGGGCGGCCCGGGAGAAACCGTTGCCGATATCCGTTCCGTCAATCCGGAACTGTTTAACATGTTCAAAGGAACGACCGTCCTTGGCATTATTTCTTTATTTGCGTGGGGGCTCGGCTATTTCGGGCAGCCGCATATTATTGTGCGCTTTATGGCGATCACATCTGTGAAAGAAATCAAACGCGCCAGACGGATCGGCATGGGATGGATGATTTTGTCTGCGCTAGGCGCGCTGTTTACGGGTCTTGCGGGAATCGCGTATTACCATCAGCACGGACTGAAGCTGGCTGATCCGGAAACCATTTTTATTCAGCTCGGCAACATTCTGTTCCACCCGATTATTACGGGATTTCTCATTTCTGCGATTTTAGCGGCCATTATGAGTACGATTTCGTCTCAGCTGCTCGTTACGTCCAGTTCTTTAGTAGAGGATTTGTATAAGTCCATGTTCAGACGTTCGGCTTCTGATAAGGAACTCGTATTTCTGGGGAGAATGGCAGTGCTTGCGGTGTCAATCATCGCCTTGGTGCTCGCCTGGGAGAAAAACAACACGATACTAGGTCTTGTCAGCTATGCATGGGCGGGATTCGGCGCGTCATTCGGGCCGGTCGTACTGCTCAGTTTATTTTGGAAACGGATGACGAAATGGGGGGCACTCGCCGGCATGATTGCGGGAGCGATTACCGTAATCATTTGGGCGAATGCCGGTCTTTCAGACTTTTTGTACGAAATCATTCCGGGGTTTGCTGTAAGCCTTGCCGCTGTATTTGTCGTCAGCTTGTTGACACAGGCTCCGTCAAAAGATGTCACAGATCAGTTTCATGAGTACCGTGATACACTTTCTCAATAAAAGCAAGGAACGAGAGGAAGAAGGGACCGCCCTTTTTCCTCTTTTCACGATACAGAATTCCGGATTATGCCGTTTTGGGAATATATGAATTTTTTTCTATACAAAAAGTCACCCCTCAGAGTATGATAAAGATAAAAAGAGCATAGGAGAAATAGGTATGGAAGAGCTTTTAGAGAGAGTTTTTTCATTTACGGACATTGATAAATTAATTGATTTCATCAGTTACGAATTGCAGAAGCCCGTCATTCTGGAAAGTGCGGATTTCTTTTTGCTTGCCTATAATTCTTATTACATTAATCACTTCGACTCCGCCAACCAGCAGACGATATTTTCAAAAAAATGCCCCGTGCAGATTTTTGAGAGGTTTCTGAAGGACGGGGTGATCGAAAAACTGAAAACCGTTCCTGAACCGTTCCGTGTTGAAAAAATAGACAGTATCGGGCTGAATCAGAGAGTGGTCGTAAGCGCAAAACATAAAGGGGAAGTGATGGGCTACATCTGGATTCAGGAGCTCGACCGCGATTTGACGGAGGAGGAGCTCGACTTTTTATATGAAACCTCATTCCATGTCGGAAAAATCATCTATAAAACGAACCGGCTGAAACAGGAAAAGGAAGAGAGAGCGGAAGACCTGGTGAAACGGGCAATCTTTCAGCAATTCTCCTCTGAAAAGGAGTTCAGGCGGGAGGCGGAAAAGATGAACGCCGTGCTGCCGTCGGTTTTCTCGGTGGTTGTCCTGCATGCCGCAAATGGGGATGGGGAGGCAGTCGAAGATTTGAAGGAAAATATCAAATCGTACTTGAATTTGCGGGATAAAGTCAGTCACGTCTTAACCATTGATTCCAATATTGTCATCGTCGTCGCAAGCTTCTCGCAAAAAAGCTCCGGCACTTCGGCAGCATCTGAATTCATCCACAAACTGCTGACTCATTTTCACTTTCAGAAGATCCCCACTCCCATCTATATCGGAATCGGCAATGAATACAGCAGCATCCTGAAGCTCGGGAAAAGTTATATAGAAGCCCTTGAAGTCATAAAGGCCGCAGAAATTACCGGAAACCAGGAAAATATCCCGTATGAATACAGCAAGCTCGGGATCTACCGCTATCTTGAAAGCATCGAAGAAAAAAACGCCTCACTGGAATATGTAAACCATGATCTAGCTTTATTAAAAGCCAAGGATAGAGAAAGCAGCACCGAACTGCTGAAAACGTTAGAAATCTATCTCCTCAATAACTGCAAAACAAAACCAGCCGCAGAACAGCTTTTTATTCATCAAAACACATTGAACTACCGTATCAAACAGATTCTTGACATGACATCAATTAATTTAAACGACTTCAGGACAAGGTGCCAGCTGTATCTTGATATCATGCTGATGAAAAAGAAATAAAAAAGAAACCAGTCGCCGTACTGGTTTCAGCTTTAATACCCTCCTCAATCTCAACATCTCATTGGGCCGTGCTTCTTGAATCTCCATCCTTTTCCGCAAGATGAGAACTGAACAAACACTGTTTTCCGATGTATGGTATACTTTTATTGATATTGATTCTCAATTAAAAATGTTTGAAGTATAGATATAAACGGGAGGCAGAATAATGGCGGAAAATCATGAGGTGTATGACGTCACGATTATAGGCGGGGGCCCGATCGGCCTGTTTACGGCTTTTTATTGCGGGATGCGCGAGCTGAAAACGAAAGTGATTGAATTTTTGCCGCGGCTCGGGGGGAAAGTGTCTATGTTTTTCCCGGAAAAAATCATCCGTGATATCGGCGGAATTCCGGGGATCACCGGGGAACAGCTGATTAAGCAGCTGAAGGAGCAGGCGGCGACATTTGAGCCGGATATCGTGTTGAATCAGCGGGTGACCGGATTTGAGCGGCTGAATGACGGGACCATTGTGCTGGAAAGTTCCGAAGGGGAAAAGCACTATACACGCACCGTGATTTTGGCTGTCGGCATGGGAACGCTTGAGGTCAATGAGCTCAACAGCGCGGATGCGAGCCGTTATTCAGGGAAAAACCTTCATTATAAAGTGGAGAAGCTGGATGCGTTTGAAGGTAAGCATATCGTGATCTCCGGAGGGGGAGATACCGCGGTTGACTGGGCGAATGAACTGGAACCGATTGCGGCGTCTGTTACCGTCCTGCACCGCCGTGAGGAGTTCGGCGGTTTAGAAAGCAGCGTGGCGAAAATGAAGCGGTCTTCCGTGCGGGTGTTTGCGCCGTATCGTTTGAAGCATCTCAACGGCACCGGGGAACGGATCGAGAGCGTAACCGTTTGTCATACCGAGTCTGGCCTTTCTGAAGACATCAAGGTCGATGAGCTCATTATCAATCACGGGTTTAAAATTGATCTCGGCCCGATGGAGGATTGGGGGCTTGAGATAGAAGAAGGCCGGATTAAAGCCGACAGACATATGCGGACGAATCTTCCGGGCGTGTTTGTTGCAGGTGACGCCGCCCATTATGAAAGCAAGCTCAGATTGATTGCCGGCGGTTTCACGGAGGGACCGACCGCCGTGAACAGCGCCAAAGCCTATTTGGACCCGCAGGCGGATCAGATGGCGATGTATTCGACTCATCATAAGAAATTGGTAACACAATAAAAAAGGGAATGGCCCCCGATGTTGAGCCGGGGGTCAGCTGTGAACGAGCATGTCTTTCATTTCGTTTTGTATAAACGCAAATAACTGTTCCTGATTTTTCACGGCGGTAAATCCGTAACCGGCGGGTACGTCTTCACCGATGCAGATGACGGGAGGGCGGTTTGCTGTCGGATTCGGTGATATGCCGATCTGTTTTCCGGCGCTGAGCAAATGCTGAGCGGATTCTTTGCCCGGACAGATAATCATTTGCAGAGGAGACTCACTGATTGTGCGTTCGATCATCGAAGTGAACCGCTCATCTGCGATATGTTCATGAGTGATATAAAACGGGCATGATACTGAGTCTGGCATATTTTCTGCTGCTTGACGGCTTCCTACAATGAGCGAATGCGGAGAATCACCTTGATGGCCGGATAGGCGGAAGCCCCGTTTTGTCAGTTCCGTCTTTGCCGCTTCAGTCGCCGCATTCAGGCTTGCTGTCACCCGGCGGATGTCAATCTGCTTGAGAGCCAGTGTGTCAAAGAATTCACAGACCGCATGGCGTGATGTGAAAAAGATCTGTTCAAAAGTGCTGATACGCTTCAGGATGTTTTCGTTTGCGGGCATTTTTTTAACAATCCGCTTCGGCCATTCGATAACATCTGCGCCATACTCGCGCAGCCTGCCTGTCAATGTATGTTCATCGTCGCCATGAGTGACCACCATGATATGCCGCCCGATGAACGGTTTGCTTTCAAACCAGCTATATGTTTGAAGATTTACGATATCTCCGATGACGATAATGGCGGGGTTGGTGATGTTTTGGCTTTGTACTTTTTCATGGATATCCTGAAGCGTTCCTTTTACGCTGCGCTGGCGGCCCCATGTTCCCCATTGAATGACGAGTACGGGGACGGAGGGGGATTTCCCGTGCTCCATAAGCTTCCGGCATATAAATGACAGATTTTTAACACCCATGTAAAACACAAGCGTTTGAACGCTTCGAGCCAGCCCTTCCCAATCGAGATTCGGCCGGCCTTGTAATGATGTATCATGAGCAGTGATCATGGCGAAGGACGAAGCGCAATCACGATGGGTGACGGGGACGCCCGCATACAGCGGCGCCGCGATTCCCGAGGTGATGCCGGGCACCATCTCGTAGCGGATGCCGTGCCGATGAAGCGCCTCCGCTTCTTCGCCGACTCTGCCGAACACGCTTGGATCTCCGCCTTTCAAGCGGACTACGGTGAAGCCTTCCGCCGCTTTTTCAATCAGCAGGGCATTTATCTCCGACTGTTTCATAAAATGGCGGTCGGGCAGTTTTCCGCAATAAATGAACCGGCAGTCTGGAGAGGCATATTCAAGAAATGTTGGGTTTGCAAGCCGGTCATACAAAATGATATCCGCTTTCTCCAGAACCTGTTTCCCTTTTACTGTCATCAGCCCCGGGTCTCCAGGTCCGGCACCGACAAAATATACAATTCCGTTTCTCATGATGACGTCATCCCTTCATCTGTTTAAAAAGTGATCCGACCCTTTGATCAATACAGGAGGTATACATTCTCTCCTTCGATCAGTGTTTCGTATGTTTTAATACAGCCATGATCCGGCTCTTGGACTTTTCCGTCTTCTAAGGAAATTTTCCAGTCATGCATCGGGCAGAAGACGTATTCTCCGCTGACGATGCCTTCAGCCAGGACGCCCCCTTTATGAGGGCAGCGGTTTTCGACGGCGCGGACGCTTCCGTCAGAAAGCTTAAATACAGCAAGCTCTTTCTCTTCTATATATACGGTTTTTCCTAACTCCTCAGGAAATTCGTTTAGCCTGCCTAAGCAAACCTTTGTCATATCTTTGTTAACCATGTCCGTTCCTCCTTCCTGTTTTATGAAGTCGTGACGACATTTTCAAATAAATCTTTAGAAGCTTTTTTATCTTTAAGGAAATATTGCCACGGATCTTTGTGAACAGAGAGTGTTTCATTCATTCTGCCGTTGAGCTCCTGCCGTTTTTCCGGATCGTTCAACACAGATTGGACATGGGATAAACCGATGCGCTCAAGCCATGCGGATGTGCGCTCCAGATAGTTAGCCGTTTCTCTGTAGTACTGAAGGTAAGCGCCCGCGTATTCTAAGACTTCTTCATTCGTTTTCACTTTCATCAGCAAATCACCGGCTCGCAAATGTGTTCCGCCGTTCCCGCCGGCATAAAGCTCCCAGCCTCCGTCGATGCCGACAACACCAAGGTCTTTAATGCCGGACTCCGCACAGTTCCGCGGGCAGGCAGACACGGCCATTTTGACCTTATGAGGCGTATTGAGCCCTTCGAATTTTTTCTCAAGCGCAATGCCCAGTGCCATGGAGTCTTGCGTGCCGAAGCGGCAGAATTGTTCGCCTACGCATGTTTTTACCGTGCGGAGTGTTTTTCCGTACGCGTAGCCTGAAGGCATATCAAGCTCGGCCCATACTTTCGGCAGGTCTTCTTTTTTGACGCCGATGAGATCAATTCGCTGGCCGCCTGTCATTTTAACGAGCGGGATCTCATATTTGTCGACGACATCGGCGATCTTGCGGAGATCCTGAGAGTTGGTCACGCCGCCGTACATCCGGGGCACGACAGAGTATGTTCCGTCTTTTTGAATATTGGCGTGCATCCGTTCGTTAACAAAACGGGATGTTCTGTCATCCTCGTATGTAGACGGATTGATCATGCCTAAGTAGTAGTTGAGGGCAGGCCGGCATTTGGAGCAGCCCTCCGGCGTTTTCCAGCCGAGCACGTTCATGATTTCTCTCGTATGTGATAGCCCTTTGGCTTTGATTTCTTCTACGACTTCATCTCTCGAAAGCGAGGTGCAGCCGCAAATCGCTTCTTTTTGCGCGGATGCGTCAAATTCTGAGCCCAGTGTATATTGAAGAATGTCTTCCACGAGCGGTTTACAGCCTCCGCAGGAACGGGATGCCCCAGTGCATGCTTTGATTTCGTCCGTTGATGTACAGCCTTTTTCCTGAATGGCTTGAATAATCGCGCCTTTTGATACACCGTTGCAGCCGCAGATGATTTCATCGCCGCTCATCGCCGCGGTCATGCTTGCGCCTGCTTCCTGGTCAAGAGGCTGTAAGATTGATATCTTGGAAGTTTCGGAGATATCGGCTTCTTTTTGAATCATTGAAAACAGGCGGCTGCCCTCGCTGCTGTCGCCGAATAAAACAGCGCCGACAATTTGATTGCCTCTCAGAACGATTTTTTTATAGATGCCGTCCTGCTCATCGAAAACTTTAATCGCTTTTTTCTCCTCTGATTCGTTAAAGTCACCGGCAGAGAATACCTCGACGCCTGATACCTTTAATTGAGTGGAGAGAACGGAGCCTTCATACGGTTTTGTTTCAATGCCGCAAATATGTTTGGCCAGCACTTTTGCCTGTTCATAGAGCGGCGCCACAAGACCGTATGTGATTCCGCGGTGCTCGGCACATTCACCGACAGCGTAAATGTGCGGGATTTCAGTCTGCATATAATCGTTAACAATGATTCCGCGGTTAACCGGAATGCCGCTTTCCGCGCCAAGCTGTGTATTCGGGCGGATGCCGACCGCCATGACGACTAAATCAGCTTCGATGCTTGTGCCGTCTTTAAAGCGTACGCCTTCGACACGGTCAGTACCGACAATTTCTTCGGTTTGCTTTTCAAGTAAAAAGGTCATGCCTTGTTTTTCTAATTCGTTTTGCAGCAGGCGCCCTGCAGTTGGATCAAGCTGGCGTTCCATCAGGTATGGAGAGAGGTGGATGACAGACACGTCCATTCCGAGATTCAGCAGCCCGCGAGCGGCTTCTAAACCAAGCAGTCCTCCGCCGATGACGGCTGCTTTTTTATATTGTTTCGACGCGGCGAGCATTGTGTCGGTATCTTTTATGTCCCGGAATGCCGTGACGCCTTTTTTATCTGCGCCCGGAATCGGAAGGATAAAAGGGACAGAGCCTGTCGCCAGGATGAGTTCATCATAGGGCTGGATTCTGTCTGCATCTGTAATGACGGTTTTGCTATCCTGGTCCACTTTGATGACTGTTTCACCGGTATGCAGCTGAATGTTGTTTTCTTTGTACCAGTCCCAATCGTTTAACGTAATATCTTTAATATCTGTATCGCCTTGAAGCACTTTTGACAGAAGGATTCGGTTATAGTTGGGATGAGGTTCGGCCCCGAATATTGTAATCTCGAATTCGTCTTTTGAAACACGCAGTATTTCTTCAATCGCTCTTACCCCGGCCATTCCATTTCCAACAAGGACTAGCTGTTTTTTTCCCATCAGATGATCCGCTCCTTACCTGTGTTTTCTTTAGCGTAGCACAGCGAAAACAGATATTTAAGATACATGTTATGAGATGTAACAAAAAATACTAAAAAATCTAAAAATTTTATGAAAAATATATTGGTCTGATACGTGCAGCGCACATCTTTTAAACCGGTCATTTTACAGTCCGGATCCAAAGCTTCACCAATTAAATCGTTGACGTTTTGCGTGTCAGACCAATGGATGGGGACAAACAGTGTATGATGTCTGACTTTTACTTGATTTTAAATAGAGAATGCATCAGAATAAATAGTAACGATTACGATTTAATACACTGTACATATTATTTGAACAGAGACAGTCACAGATAATAAATCGTAATCATTCTATTTTGTTGGGAGGCTATTTTTATGGTGAAAATTCCGGTTACAGTATTGAGCGGCTATCTTGGTGCTGGAAAGACGACAGTTTTGAATCATATTTTACAAAACCGCAACGGTTTAAAAATTGCCGTCATCGTTAATGACATGAGCGAAGTAAACATAGACGCTGGCCTGGTGAAACAGGGAGGGGGCTTATCACGGACAGACGAAAAACTCGTAGAATTATCGAACGGCTGTATCTGCTGCACGCTGCGTGAGGATCTATTAGTCGAAGTTGAGAAACTCGCCAAAGACGGCAGATTTGATTATATCGTGATTGAATCAACAGGGATCAGTGAACCGATTCCCGTTGCCCAGACATTTTCTTATATAGATGAAGAAATGGGCATTGATCTGACAACATTCTGCAGGCTGGACACAATGGTTACCGTGGTAGATGCAAACCGCTTCTGGTATGACTTCCAGTCCGGTGACAGCCTCCTTGACCGGAAAGAAGCTGCGGGAGAAGAGGATGAACGGGAGATTGCCGACCTATTAATTGATCAAATTGAGTTTTGTGATGTGCTTATTTTAAATAAGTGCGACATGGTGGGCGAAAAAGAGCTTGAACAGCTTGAAACAGTTCTTCGCGCATTACAGCCCCGTGCCAAGCTGATCCGATCCGTCCGCGGAGAAGTGCCTGCCGAATGCATTTTGAATACCGGTTTATTTGAGTTTGAAGAAGCGAGTTCATCAGCAGGATGGATAAAGGAGCTGACGGCAGGCCATGAAGCGCACACTCCGGAAACAGAAGAGTATGGAATCACTTCGTTTGTGTATTCACGGCGTCTGCCGTTTCATACCGTTCGTTTTGACAGCTGGCTGCATCAATCAATGCCTGACAGCATTGTGCGCGCAAAGGGAATTGCCTGGTGCGCAACCCACAACAGCTTCGCGCTGCTGATGTCTCAGGCGGGTCCGGCGGTCTCAGTTGAGCCTGTCTCTTATTGGGTGGCGGCGATGCCGAAACTTGAGCAGGAGCAGATCAAACAGCAGGAACCGGAGATTCTGGAGGATTGGGACGCTCAATTCGGAGACCGTCATACGAATCTGGTATTTATCGGGATTGATTTAGATGAAGCAGCCATTACAAAGGAATTAGATCAGTGTCTGCTCACGCCGTCTGAGTTCGATTCTGACTGGTCTCAATTTGAAGATCCTTTTCAATGGGATATTCAGCGGGCTGAATAACATACCAGCCAAGTTTAGAAGCATGTGAGAAGGGAAGGAGTGATGAAAAAGGAGCTGAACAATGTGAAAGCACTGACATACCAAGGAAAAGAACATATGGAAGTGAAAGAAGTCCCTGCACCCGTCATTCAAGATGAGAGGGATGTCATCGTTCGAATCACCGCAACCGGAATTTGCGGTTCAGACCTTCATTTATATAAAAACGGAATACCCGCTGATCCGGGTTACATCGTTGGACACGAGCCAATGGGAATTGTTGAAGAAACGGGCAGTCAAGTGAAAAAGCTGAAAAAAGGCGACCGGGTCGTGATTCCTTTTAACATCGGCTGCGGAGAATGTCATTATTGCAAGCACCAGATGGAAAGCCAGTGTGATGAATCAAATCCCAATCCTCATACAGATGCCGGCGGCTTATTCGGTTTCTCGGAGTTTAACGGTAATTATCCCGGCGGGCAGGCTGAATATTTACGAGTGCCCTATGCTGATTTCTCTTCTTTTCTGGTTCCGGCAGACAGCGAGCTAGAAGATGAACAGGTACTGCTTCTGTCAGATGTCATGCCGACCGCCTTTTGGAGCGTCCAGCACAGCGGAGTGAAAAAAGGAGACACAGTCGTTATTCTGGGCTCAGGTCCGATCGGTTTAATGGCGCAAAAATTCGCTTGGAAAAAAGGCGCAAAGCGGGTCATCGCAGTCGATCAAGTCCCGCACCGCCTTGAACATGCGAGACGCATAAACGGAGCAGAGACCTTCAATTTTTCAGAGCATGAAGAGATCGGGAAACTGCTGCATGAACAAACGTCAGGGGGCGCGGATGTTGTGATTGATTGTGTCGGAATGGACGGCACGCCGCTTTCAAAAGAAAAAGAAAAGCAAAAACCGAATCAGTTCGGAACCATCAGTCCGATTCTGACAGCGTCAGAAGCCGTTAAGAAGTTCGGTACTGTTCAGCTCACAGGCGCATATATTTCCGAAGCGGACGGTTTTCCGATCGGTGATTTTTTCACGCGCAACGTTTCTCTAAAAATGGGCCAGGCACCCGTTATCCATCTGATGCCGATGCTGTATCAAATGGTCGAACAAAATGAAATTGATCCGACGGATATTATTACGCACAAAATGAGTCTTGCGGAAGCCCCTGCTGCATATGATATATTTGACAAAAAAGAAGATGGCAACATTAAAGTGATTTTGAAGCCATAGAGCGAGGGGAAACACAATGAATATTTACAGACCGGCGGGATTTTGGATCAGATTGGGAGCCGCAGTACTCGACTATTTAATTATTTCAGTGCCTTTGGCGATTATTTATATGCTGGCAACGGGAAAAGATCCGGAGGAGAGCGCAATGATCAGCATCATTTTGACTCTTTATTCTATCTTGCTTCCTGTATACTGGAACGGTTATGTTATCGGCAAAAAGATCTGCGGTATCCGCATCGTCAAAAAAGACGGCACTCAGGTAGGCTTTCTCACTATGATTTTAAGAGTGCTTGTGGGCGCCTTAATTTATGGTGTGACGTTAGGAATCGGTGTGATCGTGAGCGCATTTATGGTCGGAATGAGAGAAGACAAACGGTCGATCCATGATTTTGTGGCAGGAACGTATGTTACATACGCATTGCCGGACGAATCGATTGAAAAGAGCGAATAATTTCGCTCTTTTTTTTGCATAAAAACTGGATGGAGGCACAACATATAACAAACGCTAAAGGAGGAAAAAGTCATGAAAAAAGCTGCGTTATCATTGGCTGCGTTTTTCATTACGGCAATGGTTTTCATAATGCCGGCACATGCAACTGAAACAAAAATGCCTTCAACAATGTCACTTACGGTACAGCAGAAAAAAGAAATTGAATCTCTTGAAAAGGAAATACTCGAAAAACGTAAACATGTCATTTCCAAATATGTTGAATACGGTGTCCTGCCGAAAGAAAAAGCAGAGCATATTAAACAGCATATGGACAGGCACTTTAACATGATGAAACAAAATGGCTTTATCCCCAAGCCTCCCCCTCATAAATTGGAAAAGCGGCATCATCATTCTTAAGCATCCGGCAAGATGGGTGCTTTTTTTTGTTTTAGCGGGATTGCTCTGGAACGCAAAAATAACAGGTAAAACGTTTAAAGGCTCAAACGGCGATACAGCAGCCGGCCGTTATGAACGTTATAAAGAAGATGTCGCCTTTATGGCAGAAATGGGTTTGAAAGCTTACCGCTTTCTGTCAGCTGGCCGAGGATTTTTCCGAGCTTCGATTATTCACCGGCTTATCCGCTTACAAGTCACCCTGAAGACAAAACTGCATTTGAAGTTTTTACTGGTATCGGAACGTGATCGAAATAAACGGTAAGAGTTTATAAGAGTTCCCTGAGAGAAATATGTTTCTCTCAGGGTTTTCTTTTACATTGAGGCCGCATCGATAATATACGTATCTGCATGCAGATCGGATAATTCGGCAGGCACTGAATAACAAGTAAGGCTGTATCGGCCTTTCGGAAGATCGAAGAAAAGCCGTTTTGACATCACGCTTTCAATCTCAATTCCATCTTTTACAGCTTCAAAGGAAACAGCCGCTTTTTTCTCATAGGATGGCACCGGTTCATTTGTATTAAGCCTGAGGACAATAAATGCCTTCGTATTTCTCCTTGCTTCAAATGAAACAGCTCCGTCAGCCTCCGCAAATCCTTTTTCAATGGCTTCATCCGTCCAATCGATAACAGGCGGTTCGGAATCTTTTTGGAAGATTGTAAATTGATGATAAGAAATGATAAGTTCTTGCGGTTTCCATGATTTAATCAATGCGCTGCTCCTCCTGTTTCGTTACTTGATTTTAAATAATACTCTCGTTCCATCTGGATCATTGGTAAGCTGGTGTCCGACCCAAGAGCCGGCCCCGCGGTTGTCTGCCGGAGAAATATATTCTACGGAGGCATTGTTTCCGCCCTGTTTACAAACCGCCATGGGCCATTCATCTCTGTCGTACCCCGTTTTTACAGGCACATGTTTAAGAGATTGCTCACGCCGCTTATGTACTCCGTCTCTGTCAATGGTGCATATGGTGGGATGTCCTTCTTTTATCGCGTCCTTAATATGCTTTGCTGTTTCCGGATATCGATCGGACGGAAATAGGATTACTTTGTCGTAATCGCTTTTCTGAACGGTCTGCTCGTTATCTGAGAAAATATCACCCTTGATCAGGGCCGCAACTGCTCCGGCAATGATGATAAGAACAAGCAGCAGTGCTTTTAATGTTTTCAAGAGTATCAATCACCTCCAGTTTTAAATTGCTGTAAAGCTGGTCCAAGAATAAAGCAGAATCGGCCCGCTGTAAAGCTGTTAAAATATATTTTTCAGCCTCAATTCAACTGAATATCTGTAAAACCGTCTGCACAAATCAGTTTTATCCAATAAAAAACCGGTCAGAAAGTCTTTTTTGCAGTTTCTCTATTCAGAAATGAATGATTGCGGCCGTCTGAATAATTGGCTATTATAGCGATAAGCTCACCGGCAGGGTATCTTCGTCAGCGAGTTTCCGGGTGAAGACTTGGCCGGGTGTAATCGAGCGCCGCAGGACGATAAAAAGACGGCCATCTGATAAGAAGGCCGCCAGTATATCATTCCAGATTTGCATGATTTGCAAACATGTCTGCCGAATTCAGTTCTTTTTTCTCCATGATTTTTAGAATAACCGCATCGTAAAACAGCAGGAGAGTCTGTTCAAATAAAGAGCCCATCGGCTGAATCGTCTTTCTGTCTCCGCCGGTCTCATCCTTAGGAGAGCCGGGAATCGTTATCGTAAGATCCGCAAGTCTGCCGAGACTCGAGTCAGGATTAATCGTTAATGCAGTGATGGTGCCATTAAGGCTTTTGGCTTTTTCAGCGGTATGAAGCAGGCTTTTTGTTTCGCCTGAGCCTGAGCCGATGATGACGAGACCGCCTTCTTTGAGGGGAGGGGCAAGCGTCTCACCGACGATGTAAGCGTTCAGCCCGATATGCATCATCCTCATGGCGAACGCTTTAGCCATAAAACCAGAACGGCCCGCTCCGGACGTGAAGATCTGATCTGCAGCTAAAATCTGATCCGCAAGCTTGTCAGCTTCATTGTCGGCTATTAACGCTGCAGTACGGGATAATTCATTTAGGATTTCATGTAAGTATTCCGTCGTTTTCATGATCCTTGTGTGATCAGCTGTTTCATTTTAGAAGCAGTATCCGCTTTATTGTCAGCTCCCGTAATGCCTCCGCCGACAATGATTAAATCTGGGTTTTGTTTGATGGCTTCAGGAAGCGTATCAAGTTTAATGCCTCCGGCAATTGCGGTTTTAGCGCTCTTGACTGCTTTTTTAATCGCCGTCAGTTCCTCGAATGAATTTTTTCCTTCTGCTTGAAGATCATAACCTGTGTGGACACAAATATAATCAACACCGAGTTGGTCAATTTCTTTTGCCCGTGTTTCAAGGTCTTTTACGTTGATCATATCGACGAGGATTTTTTTCTGTTGTTTTTTTGCTTCGGCAACCGCTCCTTTGATCGTCGAATCATCTGTCGCCCCTAAAACGGTGATGATGTCGGCGCCTGCTTCTGCCGCTTTCATAATCTCGTAACCGCCTGCATCCATGATTTTAAGATCGGCAAGCACTTTCAGGTGAGGAAAGGCTGTTTTCATTTCCTGCACGGCTTTCAGTCCTTCATTAATGACGACGGGAGTGCCGATTTCTACAACATCTATATATTGTTCGACCTCTTTCACAAGTTCAATTGCTTCAGGGATATTCACTAAGTCTAATGCCAGCTGTAATTCCACTGTATATTCACTCCTCTTCTTAATGTATCTACATTCTATAGAGTGCCCTGCATGTTGAAAAGTACGCACTTTAAAGTCTAATAGTTACTTTGAGGATACTGTCCCCCGCAGGCAATGTGTTTTGTCTCAGCAAAACTGCGTGGTAGTATAAATGGATGAAAGCTCTGTGAAAAAGTAAGCAAGTGTTTATAGATGATCAACGTACGAAAAGTAAGAGGAAGGAGAATGGCCCGTGAGCCGAATGGATAAGAAAACGTTTAATTGCGAAAAGGAATTGACGCTTGCCGTGATAGGCGGGAAGTGGAAAATGCTGATTATGTGGCACCTGGGAAAAGAAGGGACAAAACGATTTAATGAGCTGAAAGCTTTAATTCCTGATATTACGCACAAAATTCTTGTGAATCAGCTCAGGGAGCTGGAGCAGGATCTGATCGTTCACAGGGAAGTTTACCCTGTTGTTCCCCCGAAAGTGGAGTACTCATTAACGGAGCAAGGAGAGACCCTTATGCCGATTTTGGACGCTATGTATAAGTGGGGAAAAGAATATATGGAATTAATCAACATTGATAAAACTGCAATAAAGGAATCTTTTTGAAGCGCTCTATGGAAAATAGGGCGCTTTTTTTTGCGCGGTTTAATGAAATCATATTGCGAACGATTAAATCTCCTGTTTCGGTTCTTGCGCTGTTTTTTCCCCGTCAGCTAATATATGAAAACTATTTTCATTCTGCCATAACTGGATATTCGAAAGATTTATACTATAGTTTAAAGATTTTTAATTTTACATAAATAATATTTTTAAAAATAAATTGCGGGATGCCGCAAAATACCCTCTGGAATTGTCGGAATTTTTTTCGGTGTGCCGCATGAAACTTTTCACCCATTTTTCGGTGATAAAAACAATAATTTCATATAAAGTGAACGTAAGTAGATATATAGTAATTCATGAAGAAATAGGTAAACCCTGTTGCTTACAAACATTGGATTCTTGTCTTGATTTCTCATAAATTTGAGCCGAATTTCGGACTGTGCGGGTGAATGGATTGCGGATTTCGGCGGTGATTAAATCGGGATCGTTTTGGAGGTAAGTGGTTCTTTTGGCTTGATAATGAGTTAGGGACATTGAGGGAGGCTGTTTCTAAGGGAGAACTGACAAATTTATCTTAAAAAGGGGAGGCGCACACATATGGAAATAACTTTTTATCCTTTAACAAATGCACAAAAACGTATCTGGTATACAGAAAAATTCTATCCGAACACAAGTATTTCAAATCTTGCGGGTTTCGGAAAGCTCATTTCTGAGGACGGCGTACAAGCTCATATCGTTGAGAAAGCGATACAGGAATTCGTCCGTCGCCATGAGTCGATGAGAATCCGTCTTCGGCTTGATGATGAGGGAGAGCCCGTTCAATATGTGAGCGAATACCGTCCGCTGACGATCGAGCATACAGACATCAGGCAAGCCGGCTGCTCTGCGGAAGAGCTGTCAAAATGGGGACGTGACGAGGCAAGCAAACCTCTGGCGTTATATGATCAGGATTTATTCCGTTTTTCCGTGTACACTATCAGCGAAAATGAGGTCTGGTTCTACGTTAATGTGCATCACGTTATTTCAGACGGAATTTCCATGACGATTCTGGGCAATACGATTACTGATATTTATTTGGAGCTTTCGGGCGGAGCAAGTGAGAACGAGGCGGAGATTCCTTCCTTCATCGAGCATGTGCTGACAGAGCAGGAATATGTGCAGTCGAAGCGGTTTAAAAAGGATCGGGATTTTTGGAACGGACAGTTTGAGACCGTACCGGAGCTTGTGTCTTTAAAACGGAGCCAGGCAGATGCGGGTCTTGATGCGAAACGGTTTTCTCAAGAAATTCCTCATGACCTGTACGGCCGGATTCAATCATTTTGCGGGGAGCATAAAGTCAGCGTTCTTTCCTTGTTCCAGTCAGCTCTGATCGCTTATCTCTACAAAGTGACAGGCCGGGATGACGTCGTCACGGGTACGTTTATGGGAAACCGGACGAATGCGAAAGAAAAGCAGATGCTCGGGATGTTCGTATCCACGGTGCCTGTGCGGACAAGTGTTGACGGAAGCCAGCCGTTCTTGGAATTCGTCAAAGGCCGGATGAAGGATCTGATGAAAATTCTTCGCCACCAAAAGTATCCGTATAACCTGCTTGTCAATGATTTGCGTGCTTCAAAAAGTTCGCTGAGCAGATTGTTTACGGTGGCTCTGGAGTATCAAGTGATGCAGTGGCAGAAAAAAGAGAATCTGTCCTTCCTGACGGACCCGATCTTCAGCGGAAGCGGAACAAATGATATATCGATTCACGTGAAGGAACGATGGGACACCGGGAAATTGACGATTGATTTTGACTATCGCAGTGACATATTCAAGGCGGACGAAATTGCTTCTGTTTCTGAACGTTTGATCACGCTGATTGAAGATGCGATATCATCTCCTGACCGTGTAATTGATGAGCTCGCTCTTCTTTCAGAATCGGAGAAAGAGCTGCTTCTGAAGCGTGCCTCCGGCAATCCGGTCGCTTATCGCAAGGAGATGACGATTCCGGCGCTGTTTGAAGAGAAAGCGAAGGCACTGTCTGACAAACCCGCGGTTGTATATGAAGGCCGGACATTGTCCTATCGCACATTGAATGAACAGTCAGGCCGTATCGCCGGACGCCTTCTTAAAGCCGGGATATCAGCCGATTCTCCTGTCGCTGTGCTGCTTGGCCGATCTGACCGTGTTATTGCGGCAATATTGGGAATTTTGAAAGCGGGCGGCGCATATGTGCCGATTGATCCTGACTTTCCGGCGGATCGGATTCAGTACATCTTGGAGGACAGCGGAGCGAAGGCTGTTCTGACAGAGGCGGGAATACAGGCGCCTGAAACGAATGCCGAACAGATTGATTTTGATGAGGCCGTTCAGTATGAGACGGCCGCTGACGGTGTCTGCACACAATCAGACCGGCTGGCTTACATTATCTATACGTCCGGTACAACTGGGCGGCCGAAAGGCGTGATGATTGAACATCGGCAAGTTCATCACCTGGTTCAATCACTGCAGCAGGAGATTTATCAGTGCGGTGAACTGACATTAAGAATGGCGCTGTTGGCCCCGTTTCATTTTGATGCGTCCGTTAAACAGATTTTCGCCTCGCTTCTTTTAGGTCAGACGCTTTATATCGTGCCGAAAACAACTGTAACAAACGGCTCTTCACTGCTGGACTATTATCGTCAAAACCGGATTGAAGCCACTGACGGAACGCCTGCGCATCTGCAGATGATGGTCGCAACGGGAGATGTCAGCGGAATTGAACTGCGCCACATGCTCATTGGGGGAGAAGGTCTGTCCGCCGCTGTTGCTGAACAGCTGATGACGCTCTTTCATCAATCGGGCAAAGCGCCGCGGCTGACAAATGTCTACGGGCCGACGGAAACGTGCGTAGATGCGTCCGTGTATGAGGTGTCACAAGATAACGGAATGAATCAGCAGGCGGCGTACGTTCCGATCGGAAAACCGCTCGGCAACGCCCGGCTGTATATATTGGATAAGCACAAACGGCTTCAGCCTGACGGCACTGCTGGTGAGCTGTATATCGCGGGAGACGGTGTAGGCCGCGGCTATTTAAATCTTCCGGATTTGACCGCAGAGAAGTTTTTGCAGGACCCGTTTAACGAGAGCGGCCGCATGTACCGCACGGGTGATATGGCGCGCTGGCTGCCGGACGGAACAATCGAATATATCGGCCGAGAAGACGATCAAGTGAAAGTCCGCGGCTACCGTATTGAGCTGGGAGAAATTGAAACGGTGCTCAGAAAAGCTCCGGGCGCGGCGGAGGCCGTCGTGCTGGCACGACCGGATCAGCAGGGCAGCTTAGATGTTTGCGCATATATCGTTCAAGAAAAAGGAACTGAGTTTCACCCTGCCGAGTACCGGGAGTATGTGTCCAAACACCTTCCTGATTACATGGTGCCCGCTTACTTTACAAAAACGGATAAAATTCCGCTTACGCCGAGCGGGAAGGCAGACCGCAAAAAGCTGTTCGCGCTTGATGTGCAGGCTGTCAGTTCGTCAGAGTATGCGGCGCCGAGAAATGAGACGGAGAAAACGCTCGCCGTCATCTGGCAGGAAGTCCTCGGAATGGACAAGGTGGGTATTTATGACCATTTCTTCGAGTCTGGCGGTCATTCCTTAAAGGCAATGACGCTTTTGACGAAAATTCATAAGCAAATGGGCGTGGAAATCCCGCTGCAATACTTGTTTGAGCATCCGACAATCGCGGCGCTTGCCGATTATGCGGTAAGCCGAAACGAAGGGCCGGATTACAGTGCGATTAAGCCGGCTGAGAAGCAGGAGAGCTATCCGCTTTCGCTCGCCCAGCAGCGCATCTATATCGCGAGCCAATTTGAAGATGCGGGGGTCGGGTATAACATGCCGGCAGCAGCCGTTATCGAAGGCGCGTTAGACCGTGAAAAACTTGAGCGTGCATTTTCTGTCTTAATCAGCAGGCATGAAGCGCTCAGAACATCGTTTCAATCAGAGGACGGCACGCCGAGACAGGTGATTCACGAGCATGTTCCGTTTCATATTGAAATGATCGAAGCGAGCGGGAGAACGAATGAACAGGTAATGAAGGATTTTGTGCGCCGTTTTGAGCTGGCGGAGGCGCCTTTGTTCAGAATCGGCCTGCAAACGCTCGGTCACAATCGCCATATGCTGCTGTTTGATATGCATCACCTGATTTCAGACGGAGTGTCAATTTCCATCATGCTGAAGGAACTGGCAGAGATCTATAGCGGAAAACAGCTGCCTGACTTGCATATTCAATATAAAGATTACGCCGTTTGGCAAGCGGAACGGGCGGAAGAAGGCTACAAGAAAGAGCGGGCGTATTGGAAAGAAGTCTTTAGCGGCGAACTGCCGGTGCTTCAGCTGCTCCCTGATTACCCGCGGCCGCAGGTGCAAAGCTTTGAGGGTGACCGCGTATCAGTCAAGCTGCCGAAAGAGCTGCGGGACCGGCTGCAGAAGCTCGCCGGGAAAAACGGAGCCACCCTTTATATGGTGCTGTTATCGGCATATTATACGCTGCTTTCTAAGTATTCAGGACAGGAAGACATCATCGTGGGAACACCATCGGCGGGAAGAAATCATTCCGATACCGAGGGACTGATCGGGATGTTTGTCAACACGCTTGCGCTGCGAAGCTCCGTGAAGCAGGATCAGACATTTACAGACTTGTTAGGTCATGTTCGCAAGCAGGTGCTGGACGCGTTTTCTCACCAGGACTATCCGTTTGAGTGGCTGACCGAGGAGCTGAATGTGCCCCGGGATATGAGCAGGCATCCGATATTTGATACGATGTTCAGTCTGCAAAATGCTTCGGACGGAATTCCGGAGATCGGCAATCTTACGCTGTCTCTTCATGAAACCAACTTCAATATCGCCAAATTCGATCTGACAATGCAGGCCCGGGATACAGCGGAAGGCATTGCGCTCGATTTGGATTATTGCACGAAGCTGTTTAAGCGCTCGACGGCGGATCGCCTGCTTGCGCACTATGTCCGCCTGCTGGAGAGTGCGGCAGCTCAGCCGGATGCAAAAATCAGCGAATATGACCTGCTTTCTGAACGGGAGGCTTTGAATCAATTACAGCGGTTCAATCCGGAGCGCACGGCCTATCCGAAAGAGCAAACGATCGTGCAGATCTTTGAAGAACAGGCCCGAAAGAACCCTGACCGGACGGCTCTTCAGTTCGAAGGGGAAACCCTGTCGTATCAGCAGCTGAATGAACGCGCCAACAGGCTTGCGCGGCATATTCTTTCGGTCGGAGGCGGCGGGAAAACCGCGGCTGTTTTATATGAACGGTCAATGGACATGATTGTTTCCATTATGGCTGTATTAAAAGCGGGGTCAGCCTATGTGCCGATTGATCCTGAACATCCGGTTCAGCGGATTCAGCATTTCTTCCGCGACAGCGGGGCGAGTGTGCTCCTGACTCAGCGAAGCCTCAAGCCGATTGCGGAAAAGGCCGGTTTTCAAGGCGTCATTGTGCTTGCTGATGATGAGGAAAGCTATGAAAAGGACTCTCATAATCCAGCATTGCCGTTTGACTCCAAGACGATTGCCAATCTCACTTATACATCAGGAACGACGGGAACGCCGAAAGGAAACATCGTCACACATGCCAACATTTTGCGGACGGTAAAGAACACGAACTATTTGACCGTTTCTGAAGAAGATACTGTGCTCGGACTGTCAAACTACGTCTTTGACGCCTTTATGTTTGATATGTTCGGTTCGCTGTTAAACGGTGCAAAGCTTGTGATCGTCCCGAAAGATACGGTGCTGGACATGACCCGTTTGTCCCGCGTGATCAAACGGGAGAATGTAAGCATTCTGATGATTACGACGGCCCTGTTCCACCTGCTTGTTGATATGGAGCCGTCCTGTCTGACGACGCTTCGGAAAATCATGTTCGGGGGCGAAAGGGCGTCTGTTGAGCATGTCAAAAAGGCGCTGGCGGCAGTCGGAAAAGGAAAACTGCTTCATATGTACGGTCCGTCTGAGAGCACGGTGTTTGCGACATACCACCCGGTAGATGTGATTGAAGAGGATACGCTCTCCGTTCCGATCGGAAAACCGGTCAGCAATACGGAAATCTTCATCATGAACACGGCCGGACGAATGCAGCCGGCAGGTATCCCGGGCGAGCTGTGCGTCAGCGGGGAAGGTCTCGTGGAAGGCTATTACAACCGTCCTGAACTGACGGAAGAAAAATTTGTGGAGCATCCGTTTAAAGAAGGTGAACGGATGTATAAAACGGGCGACTTGGCCAGATGGCTGCCGAATGGCGATATCGAGTTTATCGGACGTATCGACCATCAGGTGAAAATCCGCGGCCAGCGGATTGAGCTTGGCGAAATTGAGCACCAGATCCAAAGCCATGACCAGATCCAGGAATGCATCGTGCTCGCTGTGGACCAGGGAGCGGGTGACAAACTTCTTTGCGCGTATTTTGTCGGCCTCCGAGAAATCTCTTCCCAGGAGCTGAGGGAGCATACGGCGAAGGATCTTCCGGCTTACATGATTCCGGCCGTCTTTATTCAAATGGATGAACTGCCTCTTACAGGAAACGGGAAGATCGACAGACGGGCGCTGCCGATGCCTGATGTTACCGCAGCGAATGCTGTGTCATATACGGCGCCGCGCAATGAAACAGAACAAAAACTGGCGGATATTTGGGCTGAGGTGCTGCAAATGGAGCGGGTCGGCGTGCACGATCAGTTCTTTGAGATCGGAGGCCATTCGTTAGCGGGAATGAAACTGCTTGCTCTCATCCAGAAGACATTCGGCGTGCAGCTTACATTAAAGGATCTGTTCACTTCTCCGACGGTTGCGGGACTGACGCAGCTGATTGAAGGCGCTGAGCAGAAGACGGCTGAAAGCATCGTACCGGCGGCTGTGCAGGAAACGTATCCGGTTTCTTCACCGCAGAAGCGGATGTTCGTGCTTCAGCAGCTGGAAGGCGCTGAAACAAGCTACAACATGCCGTCTGTGCTCCGCTTAAAAGGGAAGCTTGATGCAGAAAAGCTGAAATCTGTCATGAAACAGCTGACAGAACGCCATGAAGCCTTCAGAACGACGTTTGACATAAAGGATGGAGAAACAGTTCAGCGTATATGGGCCGAAGCTGATATTGACATGGAATATTACGAAGCCTCTGAGGAAGACGCTGGACAAATTATTCAGAGCTTTATCCGCCCGTTCCGCCTGGATCAGCTTCCTCTCGTCAGAACGGGGCTGGTTAAGCTGGCTGAACATGATCACCTGCTGCTGTTTGACATGCACCATATCATTTCGGACGGCGCTTCAGTCGGCGTGCTGATAGATGAACTGTCCCGCCTGTATGGCGGCGAAACGCTTGAGCAGCCGCGGATTCATTATAAAGACTATGCGGTATGGCAGCAGAAATTTATTCAATCAGAGCAGTACCGCAAGCAGGAGGAGCATTGGCTTCGGGAGCTTGACGGCGAGCTTCCGGTATTGACGCTGCCGGCTGATTACAGCCGTCCGGCTGTGCAAACCTTTGAAGGAGACAAGCTGGTCTTTTCACTGACTGAAGAACAGACGTCGGCTCTTCGCAGTCTTGCGAAACAAACGGATTCTACCATGTACATGGTGCTGCTGGCGTCATACAGCGCTTTTCTCTCAAAATTGAGCGGACAGCATGACATCATTGTCGGCTCTCCGGTTGCGGGACGGTCACATGCGGATCTCGCTAACGTCATCGGTGTGTTTGTGAATACACTCGCGCTTCGGTCGTATCCGGAAGCGGACAAAACGTTCACAGATTATCTTGAAGAAGTAAAACAAACCGCTTTACGTGCATTTGATGCGCAGGATTATCCGCTTGAGGACCTTCTGCAAAAGATTGAGGTGCAGCGTGATACGAGCCGAAATCCGCTGTTCGATGCGGTATTCTCCATGCAAAACGCAAATGCTGAAGATCTGGTCATGGAAGGAATTGAGCTGAAGCACCATCCGTTTGACAGAAAAACAGCCAAGTTTGACCTGACGATGACGGCTGATGACACAGACGGAGGCTTAACGTTTGTGCTTGAATATAACACTGCGCTGTTTAAACCGGAAACGGCAGAGACGTGGAAGCATTATTGGCTTCATCTGTTAGAAGCCGCCGCGGAAAATCCGGCCGCGAAGCTTTCTGAGCTTTCATTGGTGAATGAAACAGAAAAACAAGCCCTTCTTGACGCATGGAAAGGAAAAACAATTTCCGTGCCGCGGGACAAAACGGTTCACCGTCTCTTTGAAGAAACGGCCGCCCGCCACGCGAACCGTCCGGCTGTGGCATACAACGGCGCGAAATGGACGTACGGCGAGCTGAATGCAAGGGCGAACCGGATCGCGCGCATTCTCATGGACTGCGGTGTTACAGCTGACGAACGTGTCGGCATTTTGACGAAACCGTCCTTGGAAATGGCTGCGGGCGTACTCGGCGTCCTGAAAGCGGGCGCGGCATTTGTGCCGATTGACCCGGATTACCCGAAAGAGCGGATCAGCTACATTCTGCAGGACAGCGGGGCCAAGCTGCTTCTCACGCAGGAAGCGCTCGACGTGCCGGAAAGCTACAAAGGAGACACGATCCTGCTTGACGGCAGCCGCTCCATTCTGAGCCTGCCGCTTGATGAAAACGATGAAGCGAACCCGCAGACGGAAACCACGGCGGATCATCTCGCTTATATGATTTACACGTCAGGAACGACCGGACAGCCGAAGGGTGTCATGGTCGAACACCACGCGCTGGTGAACCTGTGTTTCTGGCATCACGACGCATTCGCCATGACGGCCGAGGATAAAAGCGTCAAATACGCTGGCTTCGGTTTTGACGCCTCCATCTGGGAGATGTTCCCGACATGGACCATCGGTGCTGAGCTTCATGTCATTGATGAAGCGATCCGGCTGGATATCACCCGCTTAAATCACTATTTCGAAGAGCACGGCGTGACGATCACTTTCCTGCCGACGCAGCTGGCCGAACAATTTATGGAGCTGGAAAATACCTCTCTCCGTATGCTTCTCGTCGGAGGCGACAAGCTGAAGCGGGCGGTGAAGCAGCCGTACACGATCGTCAACAACTACGGCCCGACGGAGAACACCGTCGTTGCGACAAGCGGCGTCATCAATCCGGAGGAAGGATCGCTTTCGATCGGACGGGCGATTGCCAATACGAGAGCGTATATTCTCGGTGATGGCGATCAGGTGCAGCCGGAAGGCATTGCCGGTGAATTGTGCGTGGCAGGCCGCGGACTTGCGCGCGGATACCTGAACCGTGAGGAAGAAACGGCGAAGCGGTTTACCGCAGATCCGTTCGTGCCAGGCGAGCGCATGTACCGGACCGGCGACCTCGTCAAATGGAACGCGCAGTGCGGCATCGAATACATCGGCCGCATCGACCAGCAGGTCAAAGTGCGCGGATACCGAATCGAGCTTTCAGAAATCGAAGTCCGCCTCGCGCAGCTTGCGGACGTTCATGACGCGGCGGTGACGGCGGTGGAAGACAAAGCGGGCAATACCGCGCTTTGCGCCTATGTCGCACCTCAGCAGGATGATATCGAAGCGCTCAAAGCCGCGCTGAAAAACACGCTTCCGGACTACATGGTCCCGGCGTTCTGGGTGGAGATGGACGAGCTTCCGGTCACCGCAAACGGCAAGATTGACAAAAAAGCCCTGCCGGCGCCGGACATTGAAGCGGGAAGCGCCGCGTACAAAGCGCCGGAAACAGAGATGGAGACGCTGCTTTCTGACATTTGGCAGGAAGTGCTCGGACTGGATCAGATCGGCGTAAGCGATAATTTCTTCACGCTCGGCGGCGACTCGATCAAAGGCATTCAAATGGCGAGCCGTTTGAACCAGCACGGCTACAAGCTGGAGATGAAAGACCTCTTCCAGCACCCGACCATCGAAGAGCTCGTCTCTTACGTGGAACGGACGGAAGGCAAGCAGGCCGACCAGGGACCTGTCGAAGGCGAAGCGGAATTAACGCCGATCCAGCGCTGGTTCTTTGAGAAAAACTTTACGGACAAACACCACTGGAACCAATCCGTCATGCTTCACGCAAAAGACGGCTTTGATCCGGTTCTGGTGGAAAGAACCCTGCAAGCATTGATGGAACACCATGATGCACTCCGTATGGTTTACCGTGAGCAAAAGCCATATTACAAAGGGCTTGAGGAGGCGTCTGTTGAACTGAACGTCTTTGAACTGAACGGACTCAGCGAAGATCATGAAGACCGTATCGAACGGGAAGCAGACCGTCTTCAAAGCAGTATTTCACTGGAAGCGGGACCTCTGCTGAAGGCCGGGCTCTTCCGGGCGGAAGACGGAGACCACCTTCTCCTTGCGATCCATCACTTAGTCGTAGACGGTGTATCTTGGCGGATTTTACTGGAGGACTTCACGTCTGTTTATACACAGCTCAAGCAAGGCAATGACCCGGCGCTGCCGCCGAAAACACATTCATTCGCCGAATTTGCCGAGAGAATCAAAGAATACGCAAATACGAAGGCGTTTCTGAAAGAAGTTGATTACTGGAAAGAGCTTGAGGAGAAAGAGGTATGCACTCAGCTCCCGAAAGACAGGCAGTCTGGGGATCAGCGCATGAGACATACAAGAACGGTCAGCTTCTCTCTGACGGCTGAACAAACTGAACAGCTGACCACAAACGTCCATGAAGCCTACCACACAGAAATGAATGATATTCTGCTGACGGCGCTCGGACTGGCGCTCAAGGAGTGGACGGGTGAAGACACGATCGGCGTTCATTTGGAAGGCCACGGACGTGAAGACATTCTTGACGGCTTGAATATCACCCGGACGGTCGGCTGGTTTACGAGCATGTATCCGATGATCCTTGAGATGAAACACGCCGACGACCTTTCATATCAGCTGAAACAAATGAAAGAAGACATCAGGCATATCCCGAACAAAGGAGTCGGCTACGGCATTCTGCGTTATGTAACGGCGCCTGAGCATAAAGAGAATCTTTCGTTTGAGATTGATCCGGATATCAGCTTTAACTACTTAGGCCAGTTTAATGAGATGTCGGATTCCGGCTTATTTACAAGATCCGATATGCCGTCCGGACAATCGCTGAGCCCGGACACAGAGAAGCCGAATGCGCTTGATATTGTCGGATTTATAGAAAATGGGCAGATGACGATGACGTTTGCCTATCATTCTCTCGAATTTCATGAAAAAACCATCCAATCGTTCAGTGACAGCTTTAAAGGGCACCTCCTGAAAATCATAGATCATTGCCTGGCTCAAGACGGTCCTGAACTTACGCCTAGTGATCTTGGTGATGATGATCTGACGCTTGATGAACTTGATAAATTAATGGAAATTCTCTAACAGAAAAGACAGAGGTGACATATGAGCAAAAAATCGATTCAAAAGGTGTATGCACTCACACCGATGCAGGAGGGAATGCTGTATCATGCGCTGCTTGATCCGCATTCTTCCTCCTACTTCACACAATTAGAGCTTAGGATTCACGGAAGTTTTCAGCTCGAGCTTTTTGAAAAAAGCGTCAATGAGCTGATCCGGACATATGACATCCTGCGAACGGTATTCGTGCATCAGCAGCTTCAAAAACCGCGCCAAGTCGTATTGGCCGAGCGGAAGACGAAAGTGCACTATGAAGATATCAGTCAATTAGATGAAGCTCGTCAAACCGAATATATTGAACGTTATAAACGCGACGTGCAGCAGCAGGGCTTTCATCTGGCGAAGGATATTCTTTTTAAAGCGGCGGTATTCAGACTCAGTGAGAAGGAGCTTTATCTCGTCTGGAGCAATCATCATATCGTCATGGACGGCTGGAGTATGGGCGTTTTGATGAAAAGCCTGTTTCAAAACTATGAAGCGCTTCGTGCCGGCCGGCCCGCCGGAGGAAGCCAGGGCAAACCTTACTCTGACTATATCAAATGGCTCGGAGGCCGGGATTATGATGAGGCGGAACAATATTGGAGCAGCCGCTTAGCGGATTTCGAACAGCCGAGCCTGCTCCCGGGCCGTCTGGCAGCGGAAAAGAAAGACTATCAAAATGAAGAATATTCTTTTGTCTGGGATGAAGAGCTGGTTTCGCAGATTCAGCAGACCGCCAACCGGCATCAAGTCACGGGGCCTAACCTGTTTCAAGCGGTGTGGGGCGCAGTGCTCAGCAAATACAACTATACAGACGATGTGGTGTTCGGCACTGTTGTATCAGGCCGTCCTTCAGAAATCAACGGCATAGAAACAATGGCCGGGCTGTTCATCAATACGATCCCTGTCAGAATCAAGATTGACAAAGAAGCAACCTTTTCTGACGTGATGACGGCAGTTCAGAAAAACGCCGTGGAAGCCGAGCGCTATGATTATGTGCCGCTCTATGACATTCAAAAGCGCTCTGCTCTGGACGGCAGCCTTTTGAATCATTTGGTCGCCTTTGAAAACTATCCGCTGGACAAAGAGCTGGAAAACGGGGGCATGGAGGAAAGACTCGGCTTTTCCATTAAAGTTGAACATGCTTTTGAGCAGACGAGCTTTGATTTCAATCTCATCGTGTATCCGGGAAAAACGTGGACTGTCAAAATCAAATACAACGGAGCGGCTTTTGCTCATGATGCCATCGAACGAACGGCGCACCATCTGACCCGCATGATGAAAGCGGCGGTCGGAACGCCTGACGCGCCCGTGCGGGATCTCGGCCTTGTTTCAGGCGAAGAAGAGCGGCAGATTGTTGACATATTCAATGATACGAAAACGGCGCTTCCGGAAGAGGAGGCCGTTCACCGTTTGTTTGAAGCACAGGCAAACCGGACGCCCGCAAGCATCGCGATAAAAGAAGAGGGGCGCGAATGGACGTACCGTGAAGTGAACGAAGCGGCCAACCGCCTGGCGAGACATCTTGTGAAGAACGGGCTGGAAAAAGGCCGGACCGCCGCTATTATGAACGACCGGTCTGCGGAAACCGTTATCGGCATGCTTGCCGTCCTAAAAGCAGGCGGCGCATATGTGCCGATTGATCCTGCTTTTCCGGAGGACCGTCTCCGCTTTATGGCGGAAGACAGTTCGATTCAGATCGTGCTGACAGTTCAGGACTATCTGGAGCAAGCGGGCGCATTGCAAGTCCCGGTCATCATGCTGGATGAAAGCGCGGATGAAACGGTAAGCGGAGCAAACTTGAGTCTCCCTGCCGGCGGAAACGACTTGGCGTATATTATGTATACATCCGGATCGACCGGCAAACCGAAAGGCGTCATGATTGAACACAGAAATATCATCAGGCTCGTCAAACATTCGAATTATGTGCCGGTTCATGAAGAAGACCGCATGGCGCAAACGGGAGCCGTCAGCTTTGATGCCGGAACCTTCGAAGTCTTCGGTGCATTGCTGAACGGAGCTGCGCTTTATCCTGTTAAAAAAGAGATGCTGCTTGACGCCGGACAATTCGCCCAATTTTTGAAAGAGCATCGGATCACGACCATGTGGCTGACGTCTCCGCTGTTTAACCAGCTTGCCCAAAAAGATGCCGGCATGTTTAACACGCTCCGGCACCTTATTATCGGCGGTGATGCGCTTGTACCGCATATCGTCAGCAAAGTGAGAAAGGCGTCACCGGAGCTGTCTCTTTGGAACGGCTACGGCCCGACGGAGAATACGACGTTTTCGACGAGTTTTCTCATTGATCAGGACTACGACGGCTCGATCCCGATCGGGAAGCCGATCGGAAATTCCACTGCGTACATTATGGACGAAAACCGCAACCTCCAGCCAATCGGCGCTCCCGGTGAGCTGTGCGTCGGCGGAAGCGGAGTGGCAAGGGGCTATGTGAATCTGCCTGAACTAACGGAGAAGCAATTTGTCCGCGATCCGTTCAGACCGGATGAAATGATATACCGGACGGGAGACTTGGCGAAGTGGCTTCCGGACGGCACGATCGAGTTTCTCGGCAGAATTGACAATCAAGTAAAGGTCCGCGGTTTCAGAATCGAGCTCGGTGAAATCGAGGCGAAAATCAGCCAGGTGCAGAATGTGACGGAATCCGCAGCTGTGATCCGGAAAAATAAAGCGGATGAAAATGAAATCTGCGCTTACTTTACCGCAGACCGGGACCTTTCACCGGAAGACCTGCGCAAAACGCTGTCGGAATCACTTCCTGAATACATGATTCCCGCGCACTTCATACAGATGAGTCAGTTTCCGCTGACGGCGAACGGAAAAATTGATAAAAAGGCGCTGCCTGAACCGCAGACTGAAGCCGTTCAAAAAGAATACGAAGCGCCGAAAACGGAAGCGGAGCAGAAACTCGCGGACATTTGGGAAGGCATCCTCGGCGTAAAAGCGGGTGTGACTGACAATTTCTTCACGATTGGCGGACACTCTTTAAAAGCCATGATGATGACCGCTAAAATTCAGGAGCACTTTCAAAAAGAAGTGCCGATCAAAGTGTTATTTGAAAAGCCGACCATTCAGGAGCTTGCGCATTATTTGGAGCATGAGAGTGAGGAGGAGCAGCAGTTTGAACCGATCCGGCAAGCGCCTCATCAGAAGCATTATCCTGTTTCCTCAGCACAGCGCAGGATGTATATCCTTAATCAGCTCGGACAGGCCAGCACGAGCTACAACGTCCCTGCTGTACTTCTGCTGGAAGGATCAGTAGACAAAAACCGTCTTGAAGAGGCCATGCAGGCATTAATCAACCGTCATGAGACACTGCGTACATCGTTTGACATGGCGGATGGAGAAGTCGTGCAGACCATTCATGAAAATGTGAGCTTTCAGCTGGAAACCGCCGAGGGCCGGGAAGAAGATGCGGAAGAGCTGACAAAAGCCTTTATCAGACCCTTTGCGCTCAACCGTGCGCCGCTCGTCCGTTCGAAGCTGATCCGGCTTGAAGCTGACCGATATCTTCTGTTGATTGACATGCATCACATTATTACGGACGGAAGCTCTATGGGCATTTTCATCGGTGATCTGGCGAAACTTTATCAAGGCACGGAGCTTGCGCTGCCAAAGATTCATTATAAGGATTTTGCAGTCTGGCAGCGTGAAAAAGCAAATCTGGATCAGCACGAGGCCTACTGGCTCGAAACGTTCAAAGGCGAACTGCCGGTGTTGGATCTGCCGCTTGATTTCCCGCGTCCTGCCGAGCGCAGTTTTGAAGGGGAACGCGTCATCTTCGGGCTTGATAAACAGGTGACGGCGCAGATTAAGACATTGCTGGCTGATACGGATACGACGATGTACATGTTCTTGTTAGCCGCTTTTCAAGTGCTGCTGTCCAAATATTCAGGGCAGGAAGACATCATAGTCGGATCTCCGGCGGCCGGAAGACAGCATCCTGATCTCCAAGAGGTGCCGGGCATGTTTGTCAACACAGTCGCGCTTCGGTCGCATCCTGCCGGCAAAAAAACGTTCAAGCAATTCCTGGACGAAGTGAAGACGGCGAGTCTTCAAGCTTTCGAGCATCAAAGCTATCCGCTTGAAGAATTAATTGAAAAACTGCCGTTAACGAGGGACACAAGCCGGAGTCCGCTGTTCAGCGTGTTATTTAATATGCAGAACATGGAGATCCCGTCTCTGCGGCTCGGAGATTTGGAGATTTCTTCTTACTCCATGCATCATCATGTCGCTAAATTTGATCTTTCCTTAGAAGCGGCTGAGCGCGGAGAAGAGGTCGGATTGAGCTTTGATTACGCGAAAGCCTTATTTGCGGACGAAACCATCCGCCGCTGGAGCGCTCATTTTGTCAATCTGATTAAAGCCTGCGCTGAAAATCCGGATATTCAGCTGGCCGAAGCAAGCCTGTTATCTGAACCTGAGCGGGAAGCGCTCCTCTCTGATGAAAAACGTACGGAAGCGGATCTCCCTGAGGGCACTTTTGTTTCACTGTTTGAACGGCAAGCGCAAAAAACGCCTGATCTCACGGCGGTTGCAGGCGGAACAAATCTGACATACCGGGAACTTGATGAACAGTCGAACCGGTTTGCGCGCCACCTTCAGGCGTGCGGAGCGGGCAGTGAGGACATCGTGGCTATTATGATGGATCGTTCGGCCGATTTGATTACCGCGATTCTCGGCGTCATGAAAGCCGGAGCGGCATTTCTCCCGATTGATCCGGAGACTCCTGAAGAGAGAATCCGCTATTCTCTTGAAGACAGCGGAACGAAGCTTCTGGTCGTCAATGAGAGAAACATGACCGCTGCCGCCGTTTATAAAGGAAAAACAGTCGTAATGGAAGGCGGAGAATGGCGGAACGAAAGCGCCGATCGGATCGAAACGAATCCTGACGCCGACCAGCTTGCATATATCATTTATACCTCGGGAACAACGGGCAAACCGAAAGGCGTCCAGCTGGAGCACCGCAATCTAGTCAATTATGTCACGTGGTTCAGCCGTGAAGCCGGTTTGACCGAAGCTGACAAATCCGTGCTGCTGTCTTCTTACGCATTTGATCTCGGATATACGGCCATATTCCCGATTCTTCAGGCGGGCGGCGAGCTGCACATTGTGCCGAAAGAGACGTACACTTCGCCTGAACAGCTTGGTGAATATATACAGAAAAACGGCATTACGTATATGAAACTGACGCCGTCGTTGTTCCATATGATCGTCAATACTGCCCGTTTTACGGCAGAACGCCGTTTCAGCCCGCTTCGTTTAGTGGTGCTCGGCGGTGAAAAAATCATCACGTCCGATGTCCGCAAGTTTCATGACGTATACGCCCATACTGACTTCATCAATCACTACGGGCCGACAGAAACGACGATCGGCGCCATTGCCGGACGGATCAATATGGAACGGCTTGATCAATATGAGCAGCGTCCCGTCATCGGCCGCCCGATCGCAAATACCGGCGCCCTTGTGCTGGACGGATCAATGCAGCTCGTTCCTCCGGGCGCAAGCGGCGAGCTTTATATTACCGGGAAGGGGCTTGCAAGAGGATATCTTCACCGTCCGCAACTGACTGCGGAGAAATTTCTCTCAAATCCTTTTTCACCGGACAGCCTGATATACAAAACGGGAGATGTCGTCCGAAGGCTTTCTGACGGGACGATTGAATTTATCGGCCGCGCCGATGATCAGGTGAAAATCCGGGGCTACCGTATCGAATTAAAAGAGGTTGAAACCGTGCTGTTAAGCGTAAACGGCATTCAGGAGGCGGTCGTTCTCGCAGTCAGCGAAGGCGGACTGCCGGAACTGTGCGCGTACTATAAAGCCGACAGCGAGCTGAAAGGCTCTGAGCTTCGCAAACAGCTTTCCGAAACACTGCCGTCTCATATGCTTCCGGCCTATTTCGTGCAAGTAGACCGCATTCCGCTCACAGCCAACGGAAAAACAGATAAAAACGCCCTTCCGAAACCGGGCGCAAGCCAGACGGCGCAAACAGTTTCAGCCTTGCCGGAAACGGAATTGGAGGAAAAGCTGTGCCGCATTTGGAAAAAGACTCTCGGTGCGGATACACTCGGCATCGACGATAATTTCTTCGATTACGGCGGGCACTCTTTAAAAGGCATGATGCTCCTTGCCAATATCCAGGCTGAACTGGACAAAACGGTTCCGTTAAAAGCGCTGTTCGAACAGCCGACGGTCCGTCAGCTTGCCGCATATATCGAGAATTCAGCGGTATCTGAGAAATATCGGATGATCTCACCGGCAGACAGCGCTGACGCATACCCTTTATCATCCGCCCAAAAACGGATGTACGTCCTGAACCAGCTTGACCGGGACACAATCAGCTACAATATGCCGTCCGTTCTTCTGATGGAGGGAGAAGTCGATATTTCAAGGCTTCAGGAAGCGCTCAATCAGATGATCAATCGTCACGAATCTTTGCGGACGTCCTTTATCGATCAAAATGGCCTGCCGATGCAGCGGATCGCAGAACAGGCTGACATCGAACTTCACATCTTTGAAGCAGCGGATGAAGAGAAAGCCGATCTTATCATTCGGGCATTCATTAAGCCGTTTGATTTGAGTGAGGCTCCGCTCATTCGGGCCGCTCTTATCAGACTGAATGAACAGAAACACCTCCTGCTGCTGGATATGCATCATATTATTGCCGACGGCGTGTCCAGAAGCATGCTGGTCAAAGAGCTCGCTCATCTTTACAAAGGCGGAAGTCTGCCGGCGCCGAGCCTGCATTATAAAGACTTCGCCGTCTGGCAGAATGAACCCGAGCAGGCCGAACGGATGAAAGAGCATGAGCAATATTGGCTCTCCGCGTTCTCCGGTGAGCTTCCTGAACTGAACTTGCCGACCGATTTTCCGCGTCCACCGGTTCAAAGCTTTAAAGGACAGTCCGTCCGCTTCAGAGCGGGGCGTGAAACGGAAAAAGCGGTGCGTGAATTAATGGAGCAATCGGGAGCGACTCTTCATATGGTGCTTCATGCCGCGTTCCATGTTTTCTTAGGCAAAATTACGGGGCAGCGCGATATCATTATCGGCTCGGTGACTGCCGGAAGAACGAGCGCCGAAGTTCAGGAAATGCCGGGGATGTTTGTCAATACGCTTGCGCTTCGCAATGAAACGCGCAAAGAACAGACATTCGCCGGGCTGCTCGAACAGGTAAAACAAACCAATCTCGACGCGCTGGCGCATCAAGATTATCCGTTTGAAGATCTGATCGGAAAGCTTGACCTGCCGAGAGATATGAGCCGAAATCCATTGTTCCAAGTCATGGTGACGACAGAAGATCCGGATAAAGAAACACTGGAACTGGAGAACCTGCGCATCACTCCGTATGAGTCGAACCAAGGCACGGCGAAATTCGATCTGACACTCGGCGGCTTTACGGATCAAGAAGGCCTCGGTCTTCAGTTTGAATATGCGACTGATCTGTTTAAAAAAGAAACAATTGAAAAGTGGAGCGCCGGGTTCCTGCGGATTCTGAAGCAAGCGGCAGAAAGTCCGGACAGAAAGCTGCCTGAGATTTCACTGATCAGCGATGCTGAAAAACAAGCCCTCCTCAACGCATGGAAAGGAAAAACAATTTCCGTGCCGCGGAACAAAACGGTTCACCGTCTCTTTGAAGAAACGGCCGCCCGCCACGCGAACCGTCCGGCTGTGGCATACAACGGCGCGAAATGGACGTACGGCGAGCTGAACGCAAGGGCGAACCGGATCGCGCGCATTCTCATGGACTGCGGTATTACAGCTGACGAACGTGTCGGCATTTTGACGAAACCGTCCTTGGAAATGGCCGCGGGCGTACTCGGCGTCCTGAAAGCGGGCGCGGCATTTGTGCCGATTGACCCGGATTACCCGAAAGAGCGGATCAGCTACATTCTGCAGGACAGCGGCGCCAAGCTGCTTCTCACACAGGAAGCGCTCGACGTGCCGGAAAGCTACACAGGAGATACGATCCTGCTTGACGGCAGCCGCTCCATCCTGAGCCTGCCGCTTGATGAAAACGATGAAGCGAACCCGCAGACGGAAACAACGGCGGATCATCTCGCTTATATGATTTACACGTCAGGAACGACCGGACAGCCGAAGGGTGTCATGGTCGAACACCATGCGCTGGTGAACCTGTGCTTCTGGCATCACGACGCATTCGCCATGACGGCTGAGGACAAAAGCGCCAAATACGCTGGCTTCGGTTTTGACGCCTCCATCTGGGAGATGTTCCCGACATGGACCATCGGTGCTGAGCTTCATGTCATTGATGAAGCGATCCGGCTGGATATCACCCGCTTAAATCACTATTTCGAAGAGCACGGCGTGACGATCACTTTCCTGCCGACGCAGCTGGCCGAACAATTTATGGAGCTGGAAAATACCTCTCTCCGTATGCTTCTCGTCGGAGGCGACAAGCTGAAGCGGGCGGTGAAGCAGCCGTACACGATCGTCAACAACTACGGCCCGACGGAGAACACCGTCGTTGCGACAAGCGGCGTCATCAATCCGGAGGAAGGATCGCTTTCGATCGGACGGGCGATTGCCAATACGAGAGCGTATATTCTCGGTGATGGCGATCAGGTGCAGCCGGAAGGCATTGCCGGTGAATTGTGCGTGGCAGGCCGCGGACTTGCGCGCGGATACCTGAACCGTGAGGAAGAAACGGCGAAGCGGTTTACCGCAGATCCGTTCGTGCCAGGCGAGCGCATGTACCGGACCGGCGACCTCGTCAAATGGAACGCGCAGTGCGGCATCGAATACATCGGCCGCATCGACCAGCAGGTCAAAGTGCGCGGATACCGAATCGAGCTTTCAGAAATCGAAGTCCGCCTCGCGCAGCTTGCGGACGTTCATGACGCGGCGGTGACGGCGGTGGAAGACAAAGCGGGCAATACCGCGCTTTGCGCCTATGTCGCACCTCAGCAGGATGATATCGAAGCGCTCAAAGCCGCGCTGAAAAACACGCTTCCGGACTACATGGTCCCGGCGTTCTGGGTGGAGATGGACGAGCTTCCGGTCACCGCAAACGGAAAGATTGACAAAAAAGCCCTGCCGGCACCGGACATTGAGGCGGGAAGCGCCGCGTACAAAGCGCCGGAAACGGAGATGGAGACGCTGCTTTCTGACATTTGGCAGGAAGTACTCGGACTGGATCAGATCGGCGTAAGCGATAATTTCTTCACGCTCGGCGGCGACTCGATCAAAGGCATTCAAATGGCGAGCCGCCTGAATCAGCACGGCTACAAGCTTGAGATGAAAGACCTCTTCCAGCACCCGACCATCGAAGAGCTCGTCTCTTACGTGGATCGGACGGAAGGCAAGCAGGCCGACCAGGGACCTGTCGAAGGCGAAGCGGAATTAACACCGATCCAGCGCTGGTTCTTTGAGAAAAACTTTACGGACAAACACCACTGGAACCAATCCGTCATGCTTCACGCAAAAGACGGCTTTGATCCGGTTCTGGTGGAAAGAACCCTGCGAGCATTGATGGAACACCATGATGCACTGCGGATGGTTTACCGTGAAGAAAGGGAAGGCATCATTCAGACATATCTCCCTGTCAGTGAATGCAAGGCAAGCTTTGAAATCGTTGATCTGTACGGAACAGACGAAGACATGCTGAAAAGCCAGATTCAGCGGCTTGCCGATCAGCTTCAGGGCAGTCTTGATCTGAAGAACGGCCCGCTGTTAAAAGCAGAGCAATATCGGACAGAACAAGGCGACCACCTGTTAATTGCGGTTCACCATCTCGTCGTGGACGGGGTTTCATGGAGAATTTTGCTTGAGGATTTCGCTTCAGGTTATAAACAGGCGCAGCAGCAAAACAGCATCGTCCTTCCGCAGAAAACCCACTCCTTTAAGGATTGGGCAGAGGCGCTGAGCACGTTTGCGCAATCAGAAGAGCTGAAGAAGCAGGCGGATTATTGGGCGCAGGCAGATGCAGAAGAACTCCAGCCGCTGCCGAAAGACCATGAGCCGACAAAACGGCTCGTCAAACATACGGCGGCCGTGAAATGTGAACTAACCGAGGAAGAAACGGCGCAGCTGCTTACAGATGTTCATCATCCGTACGGAACGGAAATCAACGACATTCTGCTTAGCGCGCTCGGCTTAACAATCGGTGAATGGACGGAAAACGGTAAAGTCGGCATCAACTTAGAAGGGCACGGCCGGGAAGAAATCATACCGAATGTCAATGTTTCACGGACGGTCGGCTGGTTTACGGCTCAATATCCGTTGATTCTGCAGATCAGCAAAGAAGACGGCGTCTCTTCCGTCATTAAAACGGTAAAAGAGACGGTGCGGCGCGTTCCTGATAAAGGCGTAGGATACGGGATTCTCCGGTATCTGTCATCCGATGAAACAGAAAAAGGCGTCACGCCTGAAATCAGTTTTAACTACCTAGGGCAGTTTGACAATGAAGTGAAAACTGAATGGTTTGAACCGTCTCCATATGATATGGGGCGTCAAGTCAGCGAAGAGTCAGAGGCGTTATACGCACTGAGCTTCAGCGGGATGGTTACAGGCGGCCGCTTCGTCATTTCCTGCTCATACAATCAGGAAGAATATGAAAGAAGCACAGTCGAAGCACAGATGCAGCGATTTAAAGAAAACCTCTTAATGATCATCCGCCATTGCACGGCCAAAGAGGAGAAAGAATTTACGCCGAGCGACTTCAGCGCGCAGGATCTGGAGATGGATGAAATGGGAGACATCTTTGACATGCTTGAGGAGAATTTAACGTGATAAAAACAGTTAACAGAAGGGGGGAGCGGAGCAGATGAGCCAGTTCAAAAAAGATCAAGTTCAGGACATGTATTATTTGTCGCCGATGCAGGAGGGAATGCTGTTTCATACTCTCCTGAATCCCGGCCAAAGCTTTTATATCGAACAAATGACAATGAAAGTAAAAGGCAGCTTAAATATCAAATGCCTTGAAGAAAGCATGAATGTGATCATGGACCGGTACGATGTATTTCGTACCGTGTTCATTCACGAAAAAGTAAAAAGGCCGGTTCAAGTCGTATTGAAAAAACGGCAGTTTCAGATAGAAGAAATCGATCTGGCACACTTACCGGGCAGCGAGCAAGCAGCCAAAATCAATGAATACAAAGAACAGGATAAAATCAAGGGGTTTGATTTGACGCGGGATATCCCGATGCGTGCGGCTATTTTTAAAAAAGCTGAAGAAAGCTTTGAATGGGTGTGGAGCTATCATCACATGATTTTGGACGGCTGGTGCTTTGGCATCGTCGTGCAGGATCTGTTCAAGGTATACAATGCCCTGCGCGAACAAAAGCCATACAGCCTGCCGCCGGTCAAACCATACAAGGACTATATCAAATGGCTTGAAAAGCAGGATAAACAAGCATCACTGCATTACTGGCGCGAGTACTTAGAGGAATTTGAAGGACAAACGACATTTGCGGAGCAAAGAAAGAAACAAAAGGACGGCTATGAGCCGAAAGAGCTGCTCTTCTCACTGCCGGAGGCGGACACAAAGGCGTTTAACGAGCTTGCAAAATCACAGCATACCACTTTGAGTACGGCGCTGCAGGCAGTGTGGAGTGTATTAATCAGCCGCTACCAGCAGTCCGGCGATTTGATCTTCGGCACAGTCGTTTCCGGGCGTCCCGCAGAAATCAAAGGCGTTGAACATATGGTCGGGCTGTTTATCAATGTTGTCCCGAGGCGGGTGAAACTGTCTGAGGATACCACATTTAACGGATTGCTCAAGCAGCTGCAGGAACAATCGCTGCAGTCTGAGCCGCATCAATACGTGCCGCTCTATGACATCCAAAGCCAGGCCGATCAGCCAAAGCTGATTGACCACATCATTGTGTTTGAAAATTATCCGCTTCAGGATGCAAAAAATGAAGAAAACAATGAAAACGGCTTTGAAATGGAGGATGTCCATGTTTTTGAGAAGTCGAATTATGATCTCAACCTGATGGCTTCCCCGGGAGACGAGATGCTGATCAAGCTTGCCTATAATGAGAATGTGTTTGATGAGGCATTTATCCAGCGCTTAAAATCACAGCTTCTCACAGCGATTCAGCAGCTCATCCAGAAGCCGGATCAGCCTGTTCATACGATCAGTCTTGTTGATGAAAAGGAAAGAGAGTTTCTGCTTACAGGCTTAAACCCGCCTGCTCAAAACCATCAGGCGAAGCCTCTGACGGATTGGTTCAAAGAGGCGGTGAATGTTCATCCTGATGCGCCGGCGCTTACGTATTCCGGCCAGACTCTTTCCTATCGCGAATTAGATGAGGAAGCGAACCGTCTTGCGCGCCGTTTGCAAAAGCAAGGTGCGGGTAAAGACACCGTTGTCGCGTTGTACACGAAGCGCTCGCTTGAACTGGTGATCGGCATTCTCGGCGTATTAAAAGCAGGAGCGGCTTATCTCCCGGTTGATCCGAAGCTGCCGGAGGACCGAATCTCGTATATGCTGACTGACAGTGATGCAGCCTGTCTGCTGACACATCAGGAGATGAAAGAAAAAGCGGATCAGCTGCCGTATACAGGAACAACACTCTTCATTGATGATCCTGCACGATTCGAAGAGCAGGCAAGAAACCCTGCAGCCGCAATTGAACCCGATGATCCGGCATATATTATGTATACGTCCGGCACAACCGGAAAGCCGAAGGGCAATATCACCACTCATGCCAATATTCAAGGATTGGTCAAGCATGTAGACTACATGGCATTTTCTGAACAAGATACGTTCTTATCCGTTTCGAATTACGCCTTTGACGCATTTACCTTTGATTTCTACGCGTCAATACTGAATGCGGCACGGCTCATTATCGCAGATGAACAGACACTGCTTGATACAGAACGGCTGACTGATCTGATCCGGCAGGAGAATGTCAATGTCATGTTTGCGACGACCGCACTTTTCAATCTTCTCACCGATGCGGGAGAGGATTGGCTGAGGGGGCTTCGCTGCGTGTTATTCGGAGGTGAGCGCGCGTCTGTGCCTCACGTCAGAAAAGCGCTTAAGATCATGGGGCCGGGCAAGCTGATTAATTGCTACGGGCCGACTGAGGGAACAGTGTTTGCGACAGCTCACGTCGTGCATGATTTACCGGATTCCATCTCTTCATTGCCGATCGGAAAGCCGATCAGCAATGCCAGTGTTTATATTCTTAACGAGCAAAATCAGCTTCAGCCATTTGGAGCTGTCGGTGAACTGTGCATCAGCGGAATGGGTGTATCAAAAGGGTATCTGAACCGTCATGATCTGACGGAGAAAATGTTTATCCCAAATCCGTTCAAGCCGGGAGAAACGCTTTACCGCACAGGGGATTTGGCACGCTGGCTGCCGGATGGGACGATTGAATACGCCGGTCGAATTGACGATCAGGTCAAAATTCGCGGACACCGGATCGAGCTTGAAGAAATTGAAAAGCAGCTGCAGGAATATCCGGGTGTGAAAGATGCGGTTGTTGTTGTTGACCGCCACGAGTCTGGAGATGCATCAATCAACGCCTACCTCGTGAACCGGGCGCAGCTGTCAGCTGAAGACGTAAAAGGGCACCTGAAAAAACAGCTTCCTGCTTACATGGTGCCGCAAACCTTTACTTTCTTAGAGGAGCTTCCTTTAACGACAAACGGGAAGGTCAATAAACGGATGCTGCCAAAACCTGATCCCGCTCAGCTGGCGAAAGAATGGATTGGGCCCCGAAATGCGACGGAAGAAATGATTGCACACATCTGGTCCGAAATTCTCGGCAGACAGCAGATAGGCATTCATGATGATTTCTTTGCACTCGGCGGGCACTCCTTAAAAGCGATGACGGCTGCGTCCCGTATTAAAAAAGAGCTCGGTACGGATATCCCGGTGAAGCTGTTGTTCGAAGCGCCGACAATCGCAGGCATTGCCGATTATCTGATTCACGGTGAAGAAAAAGGGATGAAAGACCTCACCATCATGAATAAAAATCAGTCTGACACACTGTTTGCGTTCCCGCCTGTTCTCGGTTACGGGCTGATGTACCAGCCGCTGGCAAAACATCTGTCCGGCTATAGAATCTGCGCGTTCGATTTTATCGAGGAAGACAGCCGTATCGAACGCTACACAGAGCTGATCAATCAGCTGCAGCCGGAAGGCCCGGTCAAGCTGTTCGGATACTCGGCAGGATGCACGCTCGCCTTTGAAACCGCCAAACGGCTTGAAGCCGAAGGACGTAAAGTGGAGCGGCTGATCATGGTTGATTCCTATAAAAAACAAGGCGTCAGCGACTTGGAAGGCCGCACCGTAGAAAGTGATGTCGAGGCGCTGATGAAGGTAAACAGGGACAATGAAGCACTGAATAACGAAGCCGTCAAAGAAGGACTCGCCAAAAAAACAAATGCATTTTATTCTTATTTCGTGCATGCCGTCAGCACCGGCACCGTCAATGCGGACATAGATCTATTAACATCAGAACCGGACTTTGCGATGCCGCCGTGGCTCGCTTCGTGGGAGGAAGCTACGGCAGGTGAATACCGTGTGAAAAAAGGCTGCGGCACTCACGCAGAAATGCTTCAGGGTGAATGTCTCGAAAGGAATGCGGCATTTTTGCTCGAATTCCTAAGAAATGAACATCTGAAGCTGACAACTTCACGATAGACAAGGAGGAAGCCGCTAATGGTCCAGCTCTTTAAATCGTTCGATACCACAGAAAAAACGCAGCTCATCTGTTTTCCGTTCGCAGGAGGCTATTCAGCATCATTCCGCCCGCTCCACACCTATCTCCAAGGTGAATGTGAGATGCTTGCCGCGGAACCGCCTGGACACGGGACAAATCAAATGTCCGCCGTTGAGGATTTTGAACAGCTCGTCAGCTTGTACAAGCAGGAGCTGAATCTCCGTCCTGACCGTCCGTTTGTGCTGTTCGGGCACAGTATGGGAGGCATGGTCGCTTTCAGGCTGGCGCAAAAGCTGGAGCGGGAAGGCATTTACCCTGAGGCCGTGATCATCTCAGCCATTCAGCCGCCGCATGCGGAAAGGAAAAAGGTTTCTCATCTTGATGATGAAAAATTTCTCGCCCATATTATCGAGCTTGGCGGAATGCCGCAGGAGTTAGTGGAAAATAAGGAGGTCATGTCATTTTTCCTGCCTTCTTTCAGATCCGACTACCGCGCGCTTGAAAGCTTCCGGCCGTCTGATCTTCACACCATTCAATCACCCGTCCATATTTTTAATGGGCGGAAGGATAAAAAATGTATCAAAGATGCGGACGGATGGAAAAAATGGGCCGCAAATCCCGTATTTCACGAGTTTTCGGACGGCCACATGTTCATATTAAGTGAAACTGCAAAAGTGGCGGAACGAATCTATGAGATTATTAACAGGAGCACTGCAGGCCAATTGTTATAGGTTATGACAGACAGCATTCGCTGTCTGTTTTTTGTAACAAAATCTGCCCGATCGTTTTCTCATTTATCAAAAATTTTATGTTATGATTTGATGGAATATAATTTTGAAGGGATTGTCGTACATGAATGATGCAGCAAAAGAGCTGAACAGAACATTATCTGAAGAAAACCCGTACGTGCTTCATATGCTTTCTGATTTGGGCAAAGATTTGTTTTATCCGAAAGGGGTGCTGACGCAATCAGCGGAAGCGAAAGCCAAGGCCGGAAAGTATAATGCCACGATCGGAATCGCCACCTCACAAGGGGAGTCCATGCACTTTTCCCATATTCAAGAGACATTGTCCGCCTATAACCCCGATGATATCTACGATTATGCTCCGCCGCAGGGAAAAGAGCCGCTCAGACAGGAATGGCTGAAAAAAATGCGTCTCGAAAATCCTTCATTAGCCGGCAAAGACATCAGCACGCCGATCGTGACAAACGCTTTGACACACGGGCTGAGCATTGCCGCCGACTTGTTCGTCAATGAAGGGGATACGCTCCTTCTCCCTGATAAATATTGGGGGAATTACAACTTCATTTTCGGTGTCCGGCGCAAGGCATCTATTGAGACGTACCCGCTCTTTCAGCACGATGGGCGTTTTAATGCGGCAGGGCTGTCCGAGCTGCTGAAAAAGCAGGAAGAGAAGGCGATTGTCGTGCTGAATTTCCCGAATAATCCGACAGGCTATACGCCGGGAGAAGAGGAAGCGTCAGAAATCGTCAGCGTGATCTTGGAGGCGGCGGAGGCCGGCAAAGAGATTGTCGTGCTCGTAGACGATGCGTATTACAATCTGTTTTACGATGAAACGGCCATTCAGGAATCCATCTTCAGCAAACTCGCCCAAGTGCACGACCGGGTGCTTTGCGTGAAAATAGACGGCGCGACGAAGGAAAATTACGCGTGGGGCTTCCGCGTCGGTTTTATTACGTACAGCACAAAAAGCGAAAAAGCGCTGCGCGTGCTCGAGGAAAAAACAAAAGGGATTATCAGAGGGACGATTTCAAGCGCCCCGCACCCTTCCCAAACGTTTATGCTGCGGGCGATGCAGTCACCGGAGTACGAGAAAGAAAAATCGCTGAAATATAACATTATGAAAAAACGGGCTGACAAAGTAAAAGCCGTTCTTGCAGAAAACAAGCACTATGAAGACGTATGGACGCCTTATCCGTTTAACTCGGGCTATTTCATGTGTGTCCGGCTGAAAGATATAAACGCCGGTGAATTGAGAGTCTCATTGCTTGAAAAAAGAGGAATCGGGACGATATCCATCAATGAGACGGATTTGCGAATCGCATTTTCATGCGTCGAAGAAGAACACATCGCGGATCTGTTCGAAGAAATTTATCAAGAAGCAAAGCAGCTGCAGAAACAGGCGGAAATATCAGGCTGACAAAAAAGGAGGGGGACACCCTCCTTTTTCTATTTTTACCGCAGCTCTTCATACGTTTTCATCTCAATTCCGTCACAAAAATTGGGATGAGCCGCACAAACGGCCAGCTTATATTCCTCGTCCGCATCATATGTGCGGATGAAACAAGGTTCATGTCCGTCCGGGAGCTCAATGGACACATGGCCGTCGTCTTTGAGGCGGACGCTGAATGAATCAAGCGGCAGGGAAAGCCCTTTTCCGGCCTGTTTGATAAAGCTTTCTTTCATCGACCACAGGTGGTAAAAATAATCGGTCTGCCGGTCAGGGTGTTTTGCTTGCAGATCACTGTATTCCGTCGGCGAAAAAAACCGTTTGGCGATATCAATCGTGCCGGGCTTCATTTTTTCAATATCAATGCCGATCGGTTTTGAATCAACGGCACACACGACCCAGCGCCCGGAGTGGGAAATGTTAAAGTGCATGTCCGGAAGCGCGGGGATATACGGTTTTCCGTATTCCTGGACGCTGAATGAAATCGCGGCCGGATCAAGTCCGTAAGCCTTCCCCGCGGCGGTGCGGATCAGCATATCGCCGATCAAGGTGCGGTGAGCATCCTCCTTATGGTAAAAGCGCCGGCATTTTTCCCGCTTATTGGCGGACACGGCCGCCATCATCCGATCTTCTTCTTCCGGAGAAAGCGGCCGGTCCATATATACTCCGTAAATCTTCATGTCCAGATCCTCCGTCTGCAAATATTGTCAAAACCATCCTATCATATCAGACGCAAGCTGTCCGAAAATAAAAAAACAAAACCATTTCGGCTTTGTTTTTAATGAACGGACGTTGCCCGCCCTGAGATCGCATATGTTAACAGTTTAGAGGACTGCGGCAAAGAAAAGCGCAGAATCAGCCCCGTCAAAACCGCCGTAATAATCGTTCCGGCTCCGATCGGTCCGCCCATCGTCCAAGCTGCGGCCAGAACCGTCAGCTCAATGCCGTTCCGCACCCATTGCACGTTCCAGCCCGTTTTTTCAGATATCAGCATCATCAGAGAGTCCCGGGGGCCCGCACCGAGCCCGGCTGATACGTAAACCCCGACGCCGCAGCCGATCAGCAGCAATCCGAAAGAGAAAAACACGGCTGCTAAGGAAAAAGCGTGCGCCTCAGGAAGCAGAAACGAAAAGAAATCAATAAACATTCCCATCAGCACCATATTCAAGATGGCGCCGATTTTCGGGAGCGTCCTCGTGAACAGGCAGGTTAAAACGACGATCACCGCGCCGACCAAGATGGACCATTGGCCGACGGAAAGCCCGAAATGCTGAAAAAGCCCATAATGAAAGGCATCCCAAGGGCTGATGCCGAGAGCTTTTCCTTTAATGGTTAAAGATACCCCGAAAGACAAAATCAACAGACCGGCAAAATAAAACGTCCAGCGCATCACGAATTCCCGCTTCAAAGAGGTCCCTTCTTTCATAAAATCTCATTAATTGTCATTGTAGCATAAACGCCGAAAAAAAGAAGAAGCGAAATCAGTGTTTCGCTTCTTCTCCGGCTCCTACAAAGGATTCAGTATACGATTTAAGAACCGCTGCGTACGTTCTTCTTTCGGCGCGGAAAAAATTTGGGCCGGCGGTCCTTGTTCCACAATGACGCCGCCGTCAATGAAGATGACTTCATCGGCCACTTCCTGCGCGAATTTGATTTCGTGCGTGACGACAACCATCGTCCACCCTTCGTTCGCCAAATCCTTAATGACTTTAAGCACCTCGCCGACCAGCTCAGGATCAAGCGCTGACGTCGGTTCGTCAAACAGCATCAGCTCGGGCTGAATCGCAAGCGCGCGGGCGATGCCGACACGCTGCTGCTGACCGCCGGAAAGCTGGAACGGGTATAAGTTCATTTTGTCTTTCAGCCCGACTTTTTCAAGAAGCTCCATCGCTTCTTTTCTGACTTGCTCCTTGTCGCGTTTTTGCACTTGAATGGGTCCTTCCATGACGTTTTCAAGCGCCGTACGGTGAGGAAACAGATGATACGCCTGAAAGACCATGCCTGATTTGCGGCGGAGGCGGAGGATATCAGCCTGCTTCACTTTTTTAGAGAAATCTATAGAAAAATCGGAGAATGCCAGTTCGCCGCGGTTGGGGATCTCAAGCGCGTTCAGACAGCGCAGGAGCGTCGTTTTTCCTGAACCGGACGGTCCCAGAATGGCGATGACTTTCCCTTTTTCTATCTCCATATCTATCGTTTTTAAAATTTCATTCTGGCCGAATGATTTATTCAATCCTTTGACGGAAAGCATATCGAAACCTCCTTATTTGGCCACATAACGGTCGAGACGCCGTTCGATCACATGCTGTACGATTGACAGCAAGAAGCAGATGATCCAATAAATAAAGGCGGCTTCAATATAGATGACCAAGATTTGATCAAGGTTTTGCGCGCCGATCTCCTGCGCTTTTCTGAACAGCTCTGCGACGAGAATCTGTGACGCGAGAGATGTATCCTTGATCAGGCTGATAAATGTATTTGATAATGGCGGAATGGACACGCGAAACGCCTGCGGCAGGATCACGCGGAACAATGTCTTGCGATAGGTCATGCCGATCGTATAACCGGCTTCCCATTGCCCTTTCGGCACGGATGAAATAGATGCCCGGATGATTTCAGAAGCATAGGCGCCCACGTTTAATGAAAACGCGATGACTGCGCTTGGGAAAGGGTCCAGCGTAATATTAAAGGTCGGGAACAGATAAAAAATGATGAACAATTGAACGAGAAGAGGAGTGCCGCGCACTGCTGATACGTATACGCTGAACACCCATCTCAATGGTTTCATATTTGACATTCTGGCGAGCGCCGTAATCAGCGCGATGATCATTCCGAAAATAAAGGAAAGAATAGTAAGGGGAATCGAGTAATAGATTCCCCCGGAAAGAATCGGCCAGAATGACTGCTGCACCAGGTCCCAAGGAATGGCTGCCGCAATCACCGGCTCGGGCATGTTACTTAGAAACATCTTCGCCGAACCATTTTTTAGCTATTTTAGAAAGAGTCCCGTCCTCTTTCATGTCTTTTAACGCTTTGTTGACGTGAGTCACAAGTTCGCCGCTTCCTTTTCGGAATGCGAAATATGTCTGCTGCGGCTGGCCTGCTTCAAACGCGATTTTCACGTTTTTATTGCCGGACGTTTTTAAGTAGTTCAGTACGGCAAGTTTATCGTTGTAAGTCAGATCAGCGCGGCCCTGCTGAATGAGCTGAAGGGATTGCGCCATGCCTTCAACGCCTTCAACTTTCGCGCCGGCATCTTTCGCTAATTTATTGTAATTGCTTGTTAATGACTGAGCCGCTGTTTTTCCTTTGACATCAGCTTCTTTCGCAATCGTGCTGTCTTTTTTCGTCACGACGACAGCATTTGACGTTGTGTATTTATCAGAAAAATCATATTGGTTCTCACGGCCTGTTTTGCCGACTTGGTTGGCGACGACGTCAAACCGTTTCGAGTTTAAACCGGCAAACATGCTGTCCCATTGCGTTTCTTTGAAGTCAGCTTTCAGACCGAGACGTTTCGCGACTTCTTGAATCACTTCCACATCATATCCGGTCAGTTTATCAGTCTTTTTATCATGGAAGGTAAACGGTTCGTACGTTCCTTCTGTACCGACGGTCAGTACGCCTTTTTTCTTGACAGAAGCCCAAAGATCGCTGTCTTTTGACTTAGATCCGCTGCCCTGTGAGTTTCCGCAGGCTGCAAGCACCGCGATGCTGACCATCATGAATAAAGCGAACAATGCTTTTTTCATCTTCTTTATTCCCCACTTTTCTGAGTAGTTTTATTGAGAAAAAATAGCTCCCAATTGTAAAGGATAACTTTTTTTTAGTATGAGTCAAGTAATTGGTTTTCATGAGTGTGAAATCTTCGTGTTTCACGATCAAAATAATTCCAAAAACTGTCTGACCGGCTTCGGGAGATAGCTGTCTTTTCTCCAGATGACGGCCGGCGTCATGACAAACGGGTTGTCCTCGATGATAACCGTTTTGACATGCGAACGCATATGGACGGGAATCATCGTCAAAGGCAGAATCGTGGCGCCGAATCCTGATGATACGAGGCTCAAGAGCGTCGCGGAATCATGGCATTCACAGACAACCCGTAGGTCGAGATCGTACTGTTCACAAACATGGAGGACTTGATCATACACACCCCTTCCATTGACGGTGCGCAAAAGGATCAGAGGCAAAGAGGCGATGTCATTCAGTTTAATCGTTTCACCGCACAGACGTTTCGTATGCTCGGACAGCACCAAGACGCACGGAATGTCTTCAAGTTCCTTCGATTCAATGCCGTCGTTTTTAATCAAGGTGGTGGTGACGGCGGCGTCAATCTGTCTGGATTCCAATAGCTCCAGCAGTGAGACGGGTTCATCTTCCCAAATGTTAAAGGTAAGATGCGGATACCGTTCTTTCATCTGTGACACTTTTTCAAGCATGAGCGCGGCGCAGTAAATGGTTGACCCTACGGCAAGCGTGCCGGCCACTTCCTCCTTCAGCTCTTGTACCTCGATAATGGCGTCCTCAAACTTATGAAGAATCTCTTTTGCTCTTTTCAAAAAGACATTTCCTTCATATGTAAGGGTCATTTGTTTCTTTTTATTGCGGTCAAACAGGATGACGCCCAATTCATCTTCCAGCTGTTTCAGCTGTCTGCTTAACGGCGGCTGCGCCATATGAAGCTTTTTGGCGGCCGTCGTGATTTTCTGCTCTTGGGCGATGGTGACGAAATAACGCAATTGCCTGATATCCATGAACAACGCTCCTTTATTTTATACCTTTAAAGTATGATACATAGATTTAACGAATATTTTTCATATGGATATATCAGGAGTATGATGGTTTTGACACCATATTTCAAGCGTAAAGGAGGGTCAATATGAAGCTCGTCATCGGAATGACCGGGGCTACGGGGGCCATATTCGGGATCAGGCTTTTAGAATATTTAAAAGCCGCGGAGATCGAAACCCATCTTGTCGTGTCACCTTGGGCAAATGTCACCATCACACATGAAACCGATTATACGTTAAAAGATGTCGAGAAACTGGCGTCCTATACGTATTCTCACAAAGACCAGGCGGCGGCGATTTCAAGCGGCTCGTTTGAAACGGACGGGATGATCATCGCTCCGTGCAGCATGAAATCACTTGCAAGCATCCGCACCGGAATGGCTGACAATCTGCTGACAAGAGCGGCAGACGTCATCCTGAAAGAGAGGAAAAAACTTGTGCTGCTGACAAGAGAAACGCCGCTCAGCCAAATTCATTTAGAAAATATGCTAGCGCTTACAAAAATGGGTTCCGTCATTCTTCCGCCGATGCCGGCCTTTTACAACAAGCCGGCTGACATGGACGAATTGATCGACCACATCGTGTTCCGGACGCTCGACCAGTTTGGGATCCGTCTGCCGGAAGCGAAACGGTGGTACGGAATTGAAAAACAAAAAGGAGGAATCTGATAATGGCCTATCAGGATTTTAGGGAATTTCTCGCCGCTCTTGAAAAAGAAGGGCAGCTGCTGACAGTCAACGAAGAGGTAAAACCGGAGCCGGATCTGGGCGCCGCCGCGCGTGCAGCCAGCAACCTCGGGGATAAAACCCCCGCGCTTTTGTTTAACAATATTTACGGACATCACCATGCGCAGGTCGCCCTGAATGTCATCGGCTCATGGCCGAATCACGCGATGATGCTGGGCATGCCGAAAGATACGCCTGTAAAAGAACAATTCTTTGAGTTCGCCAAACGGTACGATTCATTCCCGGTAGCGGTCAAACGTGAAGAAACCGCGCCGTTTCATGAAAATGAAATTACTGAGGACATCAACCTTTTTGACATCCTTCCGCTATTCAGAATCAACCAGGGGGACGGCGGGTATTACTTGGATAAAGCGTGCGTCATTTCCCGCGATCTTGAAGATCCGGACAATTTCGGCAAGCAGAATGTCGGCATTTACAGAATGCAGGTGAAGGGAAAAGACCGCCTCGGCATTCAGCCGGTGCCTCAGCATGATATTGCGATTCATCTTCGCCAGGCTGAAGAACGCGGCGTCAATCTTCCTGTTACAATCGCGCTCGGCTGTGAGCCGGTGATTACGACGGCCGCGTCAACTCCGCTGCTATACGATCAATCCGAGTATGAAATGGCCGGCGCGATTCAAGGGGAGCCCTACAGAATCGTCAAATCTAAGCTGTCCGATTTAGACATTCCTTGGGGCGCCGAAGTTGTTCTGGAAGGAGAGATCCTTGCGGGAGAACGGGAATACGAAGGCCCTTTCGGTGAGTTCACGGGCCATTATTCAGGCGGCCGCAGCATGCCGGTCATCAAAATCAAACGGGTATATCATAGAAACAATCCGATCTTTGAACATTTATACTTAGGCATGCCGTGGACGGAGTGCGATTATATGATCGGCATTAATACGTGCGTGCCGCTTTACCAGCAGCTGAAGGAAGCCTACCCGAACGAAATCGTCGCCGTCAACGCGATGTATACGCACGGCCTGATCGCCATCATTTCAACGAAAACACGCTACGGCGGCTTTGCCAAGGCGGTCGGCATGCGCGCCCTGACGACGCCGCACGGACTCGGCTACTGCAAAATGGTCATTGTCGTGGATGAGGATGTCGATCCGTTTAACCTCCCGCAAGTCATGTGGGCGCTCTCAACGAAAATGCATCCGAAACACGACGCAGTCATCATTCCTGACCTGTCCGTCCTTCCGCTTGACCCGGGATCCGATCCGGCTGGGATGACACACAAAATGATTCTTGACGCCACGACGCCTGTCGCGCCGGAAACAAGAGGCCATTATTCGCAGCCGCTTGATTCTCCGCTGACAACGAAAGAGTGGGAACAAAAACTGATGGACTTAATGAATCAATAAGAAAGGATGAGTTTGCTATGAAAACATGCCCGCGCTGTGAATCGAAAAAAGGAGAAACCGTCAGCCAATCGCCGGTCAAAGGCGCTTGGGAAATATACCAATGCCAAACCTGCTTTTTCACATGGAGATCCTGTGAACCGGAAAGCATCACCAATCCGGCGGCATTCAACCCAGCATTTAAAATTGATCCGAAAGAAACGGAGACGGCCACACATGTTCCCGCTGTCCCGGAAAGAAAAGCGTAATGCTGACGGAGCACTTGCCGGCGGCGCTTTACACGCTTTTAGACGGAACGGAGCTTGAAAAAAAACAGCACGACGCATTTGTGCTGCAATCCGTGACAAAAGAAGGCCGTCCGCACGCGGCCATGATCAGCGCCGGTGAAATAGTGGCTGTAAGCCGCACAAATCTCCGGCTCGCCTTATGGAAAAACACGACGACCGTAAACAGCCTGCTGCATTCGGGACAAGCTCTTTTCATCGCTTGGCACGGAGGAGCCGCATATTACGTGACATTGGAATGTGCGGCGCTTCCGCCGCTGAAAGAGGCGAAATACGAAAGGGAGCGGTTCAGCTGCCGCGTGATCACCGTCAAGGAAGATCGGGCGAAATACGCGGATCTGACATCCGGACCGGTCATCCGTCTTCACGAGCCGGAAGGTGTCCTGAAGAGGTGGAGCGAAACGCTTGAGGAATTAAAACGATAGACGCACAAAAAAAAGCCTGCGGAACCGTCCGCAGGCTTTTTTAGTTATTGTACGCCTTTCATCGCCCGTTTAATAACAGGAGAAAGAAGTACTAAAATAATACCGAGAATGATCGAAATAAGACCGATTGAGCCGAAGTAGGCCGCTTCAGAAACCTTATCAAACAAACCGACTACTTTTGCGTTCAGGGCTTGACCGCAGGCGTTTGTTAAGAACCACATGCTCATGGTCTGCGCTGAGAAGGCGGCAGGCGCGAGCTTCGTTGTGACGGATAAACCGACCGGTGAAAGACAAAGCTCACCAAGCACAACCAAAAGGAAGCTGAGCACAAGCCAAAGCGGGCTCACAAGCTCGCCGCTTCCGCCCATAACCGGAAGCACCATGACTAAAAATGACAGTCCGGCAAGAATAATGCCAATCGCGAATTTAATCGGTGTTGAAGGCTGGCGTTTGCCGAGCTTCAGCCAGATCCAAGCGAACACCGGTGCGAAAATGACGATGAATAATGGGTTCAGAGACTGGAACCATGATGACTCAAGATGTATGCCCGCAAAAGAAAGTCTCGTGCGCTGATCGGCATATAAAGCAAGAATCGTCGCGCCCTGTTCCTGAATCGCCCAGAACATAACCGCCGCAATAAACAGCGGAATATAAGCTGCAAGCCGTGATTTTTCCGTTTTTGTCGCTTTTTTGCTCATGAACATCACAATAAAGTAAACAACCGGAATGGCAATGCCGAGGATACTGACGATGTCAATCACACGCTGGATCGTCAGCCAGCCGGTTTGAATCAGAACGATGATAATCGCTGCTGCGATGATAATTCCGATTCCCGTTCCGATCACTGATGATTTAGAAATCGGATTCGGTACATTGGAGCCTGCTTTGCCGAGGTATTTCTTTCTCGTAAGAGCGAAAACAATCAGTCCGAGGAACATACCGGCCGCGGCGCATCCGAAGCCTAAGTGGTAGTTGTACTTCTGTCCGAGTGTTCCGACAATTAGCGGCGCAAGCAATCCGCCGAGGTTGATTCCCATGTAAAAGATACTGAAACCTGAGTCGCGGCGCTCGTCTTCCTTCGTATATAAAGCTCCGACAACGCTGGATACGTTTGGTTTAAGCAGGCCGGTTCCGATAATGATCAGAGTCATGCTGGTAAAAAACGCCGCCGTGCTGCCAGGGAAGGCAAGAGCAATGTGCCCGAACATAATTAAAATTCCGCCGTAAAAAACGGTGTTTGCCGTACCGAATACCCGGTCGGCCAGCCACCCGCCGATGACGCTCGACATGTATACGAGAGACCCGTATATGGACATGATGGCAACTGCGGTGGTTTTATCAAATCCGAGACCGCCATGAGCGACTTCCGTGTATAAATAGTAAAGCAGTATAGCTCTCATACCATAGTAGGAGAAACGCTCCCAAAATTCAGTAAAAAACAGTGTGAACAGGCCGCGGGGATGACCGAAAAAGCCTCGTTGCGGCACAGTTTCTGTTATAGATTCCTTTTCAATAGATGCCACCTGAGCCAACCCTTTCTTAAAAAAGTGTATTACAAAAATCATATTCTTATATAATACTTGTGTCAATATAATTTATACTGAATTCAAAAAATTCCAGAATGAAAAGATATTAAAACGTTGAATATAGATGGATTTTCCTAATTCCAATGGCTTATTTTGTCATATAATCTGACTAAACTATCTATATAAACTTTTTTAATAAAATTTAAAGTATGTACAGGCGGAGCGGATTATGACGGAATAAGATGAAATAAGAGAGGAAGGAGGAGATTATTACTTGCCGAATCGTATTTTAGATATAACGGATTGCGGTGTGGCAGCAGACGGGACTGCCGATGTGACGGCCGCCATCAATCAATGCTTGGCCAAGGCTGTCAGCGAGGGCAGTCATACGGTGTTTTTTCCGCCCGGAACATATAAAATCAACGGCACGCTTGGCGGTGACAAAAGCCAGCCGTTTAGGAACGCGGGAATTAATGTGCCGAGCCATCTCTCCATCATCATGGATCCGGAATGCACGATTAAAGTGTCGCCGAACAGCTCCTGGGGTTATTCGGCTTTCTATATAGGCAGGCGGGAAAATGTCACCATCACCGGCGGCCGCATCATCGGGGAACGGGATGAACACACGTATACCAATGTTCCTTTACGGTCGACTCATGAATGGGGGTTTGGCATCTGTATTGAAGGCAGCAGCAATGTGCTGATCGAAAATGTGAAAATATCGAATTTTACGGGAGACGGCATTATTGTCAGCCCGCTCGGTTTAAAAACAAACAGTGATTACGAAACATCAGAACATGTGACCATCCGCCGCTGTGAGATCAGGGAGTCAAGACGGAACAACATTTCAATCACCGGCTGCAATACCATTACGGTGGAAGAATGCGTGATCGAAGACGCCGGGCAAGGGAACGGAACGGCTCCGAAATTCGGAATCGACATTGAATCGTACGGAGAAGGCGATGTTGATTATGAAGAGGCTCTTCACATCACCATCCGAAACAACTTCTTTTACGGAAACGCCGCAAGCTCAGTCACCAACTTTAACGGATATAATGTGTTAATTGAAGGAAATCATTCCGACAACACAATCAGCTACGGATACAGCGCACATACCGTCATTTCCGGGAATGTTCTCTTTTGGTCAAACGGCGGCTCAAGGACCGGAATCGCCGGACAAGGTGTCTCCCAAGGGCAGGACAGCAGCAATGCCGTCATTTCCAACAATCTGATTACCGGTTTTTCCACGGGAATAGATGTAAGAGGAAAAAGCGTCCTCGTCACTCACAACAAAATCAATCAATTTGAAAATGCGGGTATTTCCGTCTATCAGGCGGAAGATGTGACCGTTGACGGCAATGTCATTGAAAACGGACGTTCCGAAACGAGACGAAGCACGGGGATGCGGGCGACGCTCTCGGACAACGCCGTCTTTATGAATAACACACTGAATCAGGTAACAGACGGAATCAGCATGTCAGCCGGCAATATCACCGTAAAACAGAATGTGCTGAAATCATTCAGCCGGGGCATATGGGTCACAGGCGGAAATGCCGTCATTGAAGGAAATACGCTCATCCCGAATGCGTTTCAGGGCGCCGCGGAGTCCTATGCCGTATCTGTTACAAATGACGCCAGGGCCGTCATCAAGGGAAATCTCTTCAAAAGCTACAAAAACTACCCCATTTTCAGTTCAACATCCTCAGGGACCTCTGTCATCGGCAACCGCTTTGAATCATCACCGCTTATCGTTACCGTGTATCTGAACTCAGGCACGCATGAAGTCATAGACAATACGATCACGATCAACCGAACGGCGGGCAGCCCGATCGGCATCTATTTGAACGGTGCCTCCAATTCCCTCATTTCGGGAAATACCATCAACAACCTTTCCGCCGCTTCTGCTTCCGCCATCCAAACCAGTTCCTCGGCAAGCACCAAAATTATCGGCAATTGCATTATCAAAGGCATCATTGTGAAACACACGACAGATACGGAAATCGGAAATATCGTCATCTGAAAACAATCCCCGCCGGAAAAATAAAAAGAACACATGAACTCCGACAAAGGGAGGGATGTGTTCTTTTTTGACACCATACAGACGTGCGTCTGTCAGGCATCTTTTTTACCTGATTTATATAAAGCCAGCATTTCTTTCATTAAAAAGAGGGCGAAGAAAAACAGCATCAGCCATTCTGAGAAGGTCATCAATTTAAAAGCGGACAGGTTGTTTCGAACCGCTCCATAGAGACTGAATCCTTGCAGCATATCCATTCCTATCGAAATCATCAGACAGGAAGCCAGCAAAAAAATTGAAACCCCCAATATTTTCATGCGCATCACTCTCCCTTTTTATCCTTTTCGATTACGCAAAACTTATACAGACTATCCGCCGTGCATAATCTTTTGCTGTACAGGAAGAATATGAAAAAAACAAGGAAAGGTTTTTTGCGATATGCCGCCATTTTTTAAGCAGAAGAAACGAAAAAAAGACGATCAAAAGAACGGTGACAATGAAGACAGAAAAGAAGCGGAAACCAAATCAGATAAAGAGCGGGAAGAGCCGATCTCCATCAGCTTAAAGGAAAATATGAAGAAGCTGTCTGAGAGATTCGGCAACAGTGCCGATGTCGTCATCCGCCGGCTGAAAATCGGAAAAGAAGAGCTTCCGGCTGCGATCGTGTATATCGCCGGTTTGGTAGACGAGCAGCTTATCAGCCAATCCTTGCTGGAGGATTTAATTGACATCCCGTCCGTTCAGCCGGAACAGGCTGTCTGCCTGATATATGAAAAAACGCTTGCGATCGGCGGAGTAAAAGAGGAAGAGAAATGGAAAAGCCTTTATGCCGGGCTGGTGGCGGGCAGCACGCTCATTTTTGTCGACGGGGCTGACAAGGCGCTGATCGCCAGCACGGAAGGGGGAGAGCAACGGTCCATTGAAGAACCGAGCACCCAGGTGTCCTTCCGCGGACCGCGGCAGGGATTCACTGAATCCCTGCAAACCAATATTTCCATGATCCGCAGGTATGTAAAAAATCCTGATGTATGGGTGGAAAAAATGGAGATCGGGCACGAAACGAATACGGACGTCGCGCTGATGTATATTAACGGAATCTGTGAAAAAAAGCTGGTTAAGGAAGTCCGCAGACGGCTGAAGCACATTGACATCGACAGCATTCTTGAATCCGGCTACATTGAACAGCTTATTGAAGACGCGCCGTTTTCCGTATTTCCCACTGTGTATCATACGGAACGGCCGGACGTTGTGGCGGGGAATCTGCTGGAGGGAAGATTTGCGATTATTGTGGACGGAACGCCGTTTGTTCTTATCGCCCCGGCCTTATTCATCCAATTTTTTCAATCGGTTGAGGATTATTATTCCCGATTTGATATCGCTACGAGCATCCGGCTGCTTCGGGTTTTGATTTTCTTCATTTCGCTGGTGGCGCCGGGGATTTACGTGGCGGCGACGACCTTTCATCAAGAAATGATTCCGACGCAGCTGCTGATCGTCATCGCGGCCCAGCGGGAGACCGTGCCGTTCCCGGCCGTAATTGAAGCGCTGACGATGGAAGTGGCCTTCGAGATTCTCAGGGAAGCGGGTGTCCGTCTTCCGAGAGTGGTCGGCTCCGCCGTTTCCATTGTCGGAGCGCTTGTCATCGGCCAGGCTGCTGTACAGGCCGGCATCGTCTCCCCGGCCATGGTGATCGTTGTCGCGCTGACGGCGATTGCCAGCTTTGCGACTCCTGCTTTTGACATGGCGATATCTGCGCGCCTGATCCGGTTTGTCTTTATTCTGATCGCGGCCGTCATGGGATTTTACGGGCTGATTCTGGGCATTATCATAATGTTTGTCCATCTGTGCGGACTGCGTTCGTTCGGTTTTCCGTATATGTCCCCGCTCGCTCCTTTGACCCCGGGCGGGCTGAAGGATTCCATTTTCCGCGCTCCGTTATGGGCGGATGAAAAAAGGCCGGGGCTGCTTGTGCAGAAAAACAACAGGCGCCAAGGAGAACATCAAAGACCGAAACCGGAGACCTCCAGAGGAATGGTTAATAAAGATGTAGAAGAGGGCGGCGGCAATGAAAAGACGTAAATGGATACTCCTCCTTTGTACGATGGTTTCCCTTATGTTTGTATCAGGATGCTGGGATAAAAGAGAGCTGACCGATTTGGCCGTAATCTCCGCCATCGGTATTGACCGTACCGAATCGGGAAAATATGTCCTTCACTTTCAGATTATCAACCCGGGAAACGTAGCCGGCGGCCTGCAGGGCGGCGGAGCGGGAGACCGGCCGCCGGTTTCCGTCTATTCCGTGTCCGGAGACAATATGACGGAGGCTTTGAGAAAAGCCTCGATGAAGGTGTCCAGAAGGCTCTATTTTGCGCATACGAATCTTGTGGTGTTCAGTGAAAAGCTCGCGAAAGAGGAAGGACTCAATTTTATTCTGGACAATCTTGATCGTGATACCGAATTCAGAACAACCGCAACCGCGGTTATTGCGCATAATTGCAATGCTGAAGACATTATTAAAGTGCTGACGCCGATTGATAAAATCCCTTCCAATAAAGTGAACAAGACGCTCAGCTTCACACAGGAACAATACGGCAGAGTCGTGAAAACAAGCCTTCAGGACGTTCTGATTGATCTTGCTTCTCCGACCGGGTCGCCGTTTATACCGGGTTATGAAATGCACGGAGACGATAAAGCCGGCCCTACGATGGAAAATACGCAGACGACTGAACCGAAAGCGGTGCTGTCAGCGGACGGACTGGCAGTGTTCAAAAAGGATGGGAGACTGGATTACTGGATTGAGGATGACGACAGTGTCGGCGCTGTATGGCTGCTGAACAAAATCAAGCATACGTTTATCAATGCGGATTGGAAGAACGTGAAGCATGCAATCAGTCTGCAGGTCACCCGTCAGAATACAAAGGTGACGGCTACTTTTCAGGACGGAAAACCGCATATTCACGTTCGTGCTCAGGTTGAAGGGCTGGTGGACGCTGTCAGATACCCTTTCCATCTGTCTGATCCGAAAGTGATCATGGTCATGCAAAAGGCGCTCAGCACGCAGCTTGATAGAGATATCACCAAATCACTTGAAGATATTAAAGCCCATAAGAATGATTTCGTCGGGTTCGGAGACCTGATCTATCGGAAACATCCGGACAAATGGAAAAAGCTCGAAGGGAAGTGGGATGAAGAAATTTTCCCCAACCTCCCCGTGGACGTAAAAACGGAAGTCATTATCAGAAGAACGGGCTTGCGGAATAACCCTCTCTCAGACAAGCTTGATCACGATTGATTTGAGGAGAAAGGAGCGAAGCGTATGGAAAATGCGAAAATCGGCACACGCCAGCTGTTTGTGATGATCATTTTGTTTGAATTGGGCAGTTCGTTATTGATCCCGCCGGGCACGATGGCGGGGCGGGATGCATGGCTGTCCGTGCTTCTCGGGTGCGTTACCGGTCTCGGACTTTTCTACGTATATCAGGCGCTGTATCAATATTTTCCTGAGTCCTCTCCGAGAGATTACATGACCGAACTGATCGGCAGGCATCTGAGCTGGGCGGTCTCTCTTCTTTATATTCTCTATTTTGCTTATATCGCCGCCCGCATATTGAGGGATTTTGGCGAAATGCTTGTCACCTTCGCATATCAGGACACGCCCCTTCTAATTGTGAATGGCATGCTGATGCTCGCCGCGATATTTGCAGTCAGAAAGGGAATTGAAGTCATAGCGAGAGCCGGCGAGCTGCTGTTTAGCATTATGTATTTCCTGACGGCCATCGGGCTGATCCTCATTATCAGCTCCGGCACGATAAACCTGAGATTTCTCCAGCCTGTTTTAGCGGACGGGATGGGGACGGTCATTTATTCCGTATTTAAACAGACCATGTTCATCCCGTTCGGTGAATTGATTGTGTTTGTCATGATATTCCCCTACTTAAAAGATCGGAAAAAGGTGAAGAAAACAGGGGTTCTGGCGATTATCATCAGCGGTCTGTTTTTGGCGATGTCAGTGGCGATTAATATTTGTGTGCTTGACGTCAACTTAATGCTCCGCTCTCAATTCCCGCTGCTGAGCACCATACAGACGATTAAAGTGGAAGAGTTTTTAGACCGGCTGGATGTCTTTTTCATGCTCGTGCTCGTCATCGGCGGTTTTTTCAAAGTCAGCCTCTTTACATATGCGGTTGTCGTGGGCGTGTCCACGCTGTTTAAAGAAAAAAATCCGTCCCAGCTGGCCTTCCCGGTCGGGTTGGGGGTGCTGATTCTCTCCATCAGCATCGCAAGCAATTTGTCGGAACACATGAACGAAGGGTTAAAAATTGTCCCGATATATATTCATCTTCCTTTTCAAGTGCTGTTCCCCGTCTTGCTGCTTATCATTGCCGTCATCAAGAAAAAAGTCAAAGGGAGCGTCTATACAGTTTCGAAGAAATAACCCGGCCGGTGCGCCGGGTTATTTTTAAAATCATGATTTTTTTCTTAATGCATTGACAAACTTGCCTGACAATTGTACATTTTGATTTATTCTTATAAATTTAATAGGAAATATAGGTTTAGTGGTGTTAATATGTTCCGCACCGTATTTCATTATAGAAGGAGATCGTCATGACAAAGAAAAAAGAAATCAAACTCGGTGTGTTTCTCGCAGGCACCGGCCATCATGTCGCCTCTTGGAGACATCCTGAGGCGCCGGCGGACGCGAGCATGAATTTGGATTATTTCAAAGAACTGGCGAAAACAGCGGAGCGGGGGAAATTGGACATGCTGTTTTTGGCGGACAGTTTATCAATAGACAGCAAATCGCATCCGAATGTGCTGACGCGCTTTGAGCCGTTTACCCTGCTGTCGGCGCTGGCTCAGGTCACATCCCGCATCGGTCTGACGGCGACCGCGTCTACCACATACAGCGAACCGTTCCATATCGCGAGACAATTTGCATCGCTGGATCATCTTTCCAACGGCCGCGCGGGCTGGAATGTCGTCACATCATCAATTGAATCGACCGCGCTTAATTTCAGCAGCGAAACGCATCTTGAGCATCATCTCAGATATCAGCGCGCGGAAGAATTCGTGGAAGTCGTCAAAGGATTATGGGATTCGTGGGAGGAAGACGCCTTTATCCGCGACAAAGAGTCAGGGACATTTTTCGAAAAAGACAAAATGCATGAATTGAATCATAAAGGAACCTATTTTTCAGTGAGAGGGCCGTTGAATGTCGCCCGCACACCTCAAGGGCGCCCGGTCATTATTCAGGCTGGCTCATCAGGAGACGGAAAGGCGCTGGCAGCCAAAACTGCCGAGGTCATTTTTACCGCGCAAAATCATCTGGAATCTGCTCAGGAATTCTATCAATCTATTAAAGAACAAGCGGCTTCTTACGGCCGGGATCCTGAAAAAATCGCGATCATGCCGGGGATTTTTCCCGTTATCGCCGATACCGAAGAAGAAGCGCGGGCCAAATATGAAGAGCTTCAAGACCTCATCATCCCGTCTGTCGGCCTGACCATTCTGCAAAACTATCTGGGCGGCGTCGATCTTTCCGCTTACCCGCTTGACGGCCCGCTGCCTGAATTGGATGCGGAAGCGTCAAATGCCGTTAAAAGCCGGTTCAAGCTCGTTCAGGAGATGGCCAAACGCGATAACATGACCATCCGCGAGCTGTACAAATATGTGGCGGGTTCAAGAGGCCATCACATCTTTGTCGGAACGCCTGAACAGCTTGCCGATAAGATGGAGGAATGGGTCGAAAAACAAGCTTGTGACGGCTTCAACATCATGCCGCCGCTGCTGCCTGAAGGTCTCACTCTTTTTGTAGACAAAGTGATTCCGATTTTACAAGAACGGGGCGTGTTCAGAAAAGAGTATGAAGGAACGACGCTGAGAGAACATTTCGGACTGGAAAAACCGGCAAACCGATATGCTGATTAAAGGAGGGCTCATTATGTCAAAACGATACCGGCTCGCAACTGAAGCGGACGCTGATGAACTGCTTTCACTGACACTGAGGGCATATGAACCGATCCGCAAGCTCGGCATCAACTTTGCCGCGGCAACGGCGGATAAAGAGCTCGTTTTGAATAACATACAAAAAAACACCTGTTACGTTCTGGAGGAAGACGGACGCATCGTGGCGACGATTTCTTTGCGGATGCCGTGGGGGCCGAATCCCGGTCCGTACGGTGTCCCTCATATTTGGTGGTTCGCCGTCGACCCTGAAACCGGAAAAAAAGGGACGGGCTCAGACATGCTGGAGTGGCTGGAGAATACAGTGCTCCGCGATACATTAAAAGCGCCCTTCGTATCATTGGGCACAGCGGACAAGCATCCGTGGCTGATCGGCATGTACGAGCGGAAAGGCTACGTCCGCGCAGGCGAAAAGGATTTAGGAAAAGGGCACATCACCATCTATTTAAAAAAACAATTGCACGATTAACATAGAAATAGGAAAAGGCGGGATTTCAATGAAGAAGAAAACATGGGCTTTGCTGCTGTCTGCCGCTCTTCTGGCGGTCTTATCAGCATGCGGTAACGGCAAAGAAAGCGAAGGCGGCGATAACGTGCTGCATGTCGGCGCCACGGGGCAAAGCTATCCGTTCGCATATAAAGAAAACGGCAAGCTGACCGGCTTTGACGTGGATGTCATGGAAGCCGTTGCGAAAAAAATCAACATGAAACTGGACTGGAAGCTGCTCGAATTCAGCGGCCTGATGGGAGAGCTCCAGACCGGCAAACTCGACACCATCTCAAACCAGGTCGCTGTCACGGACGAACGCAAGAAAACGTATAACTTCACAGAACCGTATTCGTATGCGGGCACTCAAATCGTCGTCAAAGACGATAACAAAGACATCAAATCAGTCAATGATCTAAAAGGAAAAACAGTGGCGGCCGTTCTCGGCTCAAACCATGCGAAAAACCTTGAGAGCAAGGACCCGGATAAAAAAATCAACATTAAAACGTATGAAACACAAGAAGGCACGCTGAAAGACGTGGCTTACGGGCGCGTTGACGCTTACGTAAACAGCCGCAGCGTCCTGATCGCCCAGATCAAAAAGACCGGCCTGCCTCTGAAACTAGCAGGAGATCCGATTGTCTATGAAAAAGTCGCCTTCCCGTTTGCGAAGGATGCGGCTCACGATAAAATCCGCAAAAAAGTAGACAAAGCCATTGAAGAACTGCGGAAAGACGGCACGCTGAAAAAGCTGTCTGAAAAGTACTTTAAAGAAGATATCACAACGGAAGCAAAGCATTAAGAAACGGCGGTGAAAATCGAGAATGAACAGCATTGATTGGGGATTTATGTTTTCAGCTTTTCCCGCGTTAATTGAAGCCCTGCCGATCACATTACTAATGGCCGTCGCAGCCATGGTATTTGCCGTGATCGGCGGCCTTATATTAGCGCTTATAACAAAAAATCGTATTCCTGTGCTTCACCAGCTGTCAAAGGTGTATATTTCATTTTTTCGGGGCGTGCCGACGCTCGTCCAGCTTTTCTTAATTTATTACGGACTGCCTCAGCTGTTCCCAGGAATGAGCAAGATGACGGCGTTAACGGCGGCGATTATCGGGCTAAGCCTGAAAAATGCCGCCTACCTCGCTGAAATTTTCCGCGCCGCGCTCAACTCAGTCGATGAGGGGCAGCTTGAAGCCTGCCTGTCCGTCGGAATGACAAAATCACAGGCATACAGACGGATCATTTTCCCGCAGGCCGTCAGAAACGCGCTTCCCGCGACGGGAAATACGTTTATCGGGCTGTTAAAAGAAACATCGCTCGCCTTTACATTAGGAGTGATGGAGATGTTCGCCCAAGGAAAAATGTACGCATCAGGCAATCTCAAATATTTTGAGACGTATTTAGCCGTTGCGATCATGTACTGGATTCTTACGATTATTTACAGCGTGCTGCAGGATCTGCTCGAACGGGCGATCAGCAAGCCTTATCGCACATAGGAGGAGGCTCAGGATGATACAAGTCAGACATATTCGAAAAGCATTTAAAGACCTTACCGTACTTGACGGGATCGATCTTGAGATCAAAAGCGGCGAAGTCACGGCCATTATCGGCCCGTCCGGCTCGGGAAAATCAACGCTCCTCCGCTGCCTGAATCTGCTGGAGCGCCCGGATGACGGCATCATTGAAATCGGTGATGCCAAGCTGAATGCAGTTTCCTATTCGCGCAAAGACGTACACAAGCTTCGCCAGCAGACGGCGATGGTGTTTCAGAATTACAACCTGTTCAAAAACAAAACCGCGCTGCAAAACGTGACAGAAGCGCTGATCACCGCGCAAAAGAAACCGAAAAAAGAAGCGGAACAGATCGGTATGGATCTATTGCGGCAAGTCGGTTTAGAGCAAAAAGCGGACAGCTACCCGATTACGATGTCAGGCGGGCAGCAGCAGCGGATCGGCATTGCTCGCGCCTTGGCAGTTGACCCTCACGCGATTTTACTGGATGAACCGACTTCGGCCCTTGACCCTGAGCTTGTAACCGGTGTGCTTCAAGTCATCAAATCAATTGCCGAAAAACAGACAACCATGGTCATCGTCACACATGAGATGGCTTTTGCGCGTGAAGTGGCCGACCAGGTCATCTTTATGGCGGACGGACGCATTATCGAGCAGGGAACACCGGAAGAGCTGTTTGACAATCCGCAGAACGAACGGACGAAAAAATTTATAAAGCAAGTGGGAGAGCCTGCTGAGCTTGTATAGGAAGGGACGAAGAAGAAATGGCAAGAGAAACGTATGAATCATTAAACAAACGTTTAATCAATATCCGCCGCGACCTTCATGAACACCCTGAGCTGTCAGGCGAGGAATACGAAACGACGAATAAAATCCGCCGTTGGCTGGAGGAAGAGGGTATCACGGTTCTTGATGTTCCGAAACTTCAAACCGGAGTGATCGCCGAAATCAAAGGAGACAAAACCGGCCCCGTCATCGCCGTCAGAGCGGACATTGACGCATTGCCGATCGAAGAGAAAACAAACCTTCCGTTTGCTTCGCGAAACAGCGGCGTCATGCATGCATGCGGCCATGATTTCCATACGGCATCTATTCTCGGCACGGCTTTCTTATTAAATGAGAGAAAGCACGAGCTGAAAGGAACGGTGCGGTTTATTTTTCAGCCCGCGGAAGAAATCGCCGCCGGAGCGAGACAGGTCATTGAAGCCGGCGCGCTTGACGGTGTATCGGCAATATTCGGCATGCATAACAAACCCGACCTCCCCGTCGGCACGGTCGGCCTGAAAGAAGGCCCGCTGATGGCGAGTGTGGACCGCTTTGAAATCACTGTTAAAGGAAAAGGCGGCCACGCCGGAATCCCTGATAACAGCATTGACCCGATTCAGGCGGCAGGGCAGATCATCGGCGGCCTGCAATCGGTTGTCAGCAGAAACATCAGCTCGCTTCACAATGCCGTCGTCAGCATCACAAGAGTTCAAGGCGGCAGCTCTTGGAATGTCATCCCGGACCATGTTGAAATGGAAGGCACCGTCCGGACGTTTCAAAAAGAAGCGCGTGAGGCTGTTCCGGAACATATGAAGCGGGTTGCCGAAGGAATCGCGGCCGGATTCGGAGCAGAAGCCGAATTCCGCTGGTATCCTTATCTTCCGTCAGTGGTAAACGACGCCCGTTTCATCCAGGCGGCGGAACAGACGGCTGAAGATCTCGGGCTTCAAACGGTTCGGGCAGAACAGTCTCCCGGCGGGGAAGACTTCGCGTTATATCAAGAAAAAATCCCCGGCTTCTTCGTCTGGATGGGAACAAACGGCACGGAAGAATGGCACCATCCGGCCTTCACACTCGACGAAAAAGCGCTCCCACAAGCGGCTGATTTTTTCGCCCGGCTGGCCGTCAATGTATTGGAGCAGACGGAATGAATACGGAACATCTGACGGCCGGGCTTGCTCAGGCCGTCATGTCGTCTGTACCGGAAACATCCGCCGAAGCGATGAAAGAAGCGCGCAAAGGCCTGCTTGATTTTACAGCGGCAGCCTTTGCGGGGAGACGGGATAAAGGCATTGAGAAGCTGATTAAACTGGCCGAAGAAGAAGGCGGGGCGCCGACAGCTCCGCTTATCGGCAGAAATCAAAAAGCAACGCCGTCCCAATCCGCGCTGATTAACGGATTCATCGCCCATGCGCTTGATTTTGACGATGTTCATTCTGATGTAAGAGGACATCCGAGCGCGGTCATCCTTCCGGCTCTGATCGCAGCGGCATCATCCGGCCATATAGACAAAACCCGTTTTCTCGGTGCTTACGTGACAGGCATCGAAGTGATGGCGCGGCTCGGTCAGTCAGCGGGAAGACACCATTACGAGAAAGGCTGGCACAATACGGGAACGTTAGGCGCGATTGCGGCGGCCTGCGCCGTCGGTTTCGCGGAGAATCTCAATCAAAACGAATTGCAAAAAGCGATCGGATTTGCGGCCGCCCGTTCCGGAGGCATGCGGGTGCAGTTCGGGACAGAAATGAAGCCGCTTCATGCCGGACTGGCCGCTCAAGCCGGGTTGTTCGCCGTAAAGCTTGCGAAGGCCGGTTTTGGCGGGTCGGATCATGCGCTTGACGGGGAGAAAGGCTTCTTCGGGGTGTACGGCGATCTTGAACGGGCAGAAACCGTGCTTTTAAACGGATGGGGAAAACCTTGGCGGATTGTGAGCCCGGGGCTTTGGTTTAAGGTTTATCCGTTTTGTTCGGCGGCCCATCACGCGGCGGACGCCATTCTCAAGCTGAAGGCTGAGCACGGCCTCACTTTCGGCCAAATGGAACGGACCGACGTTATTTATCCGCCGGGCGGGGATGCCGCATTGACAGAACGGCGCCCGAAAACAGGCGAAGCGGGGCGCTTCAGTGTGGAATATGTGATTGCCCTGGCTCTGCACGGTAAAGATTTTTCAGCAAAACACTTCACCTCCGAGCCGATTCCCGAATCCCTTCAAAAGGGGTTTGCGAGAATTCACCGAAGCTATGATGATCAAATTCTGCCGGCTGACAACGCCGTTCCGAAGGGCCGTTTTACAATTGTACGGGTCACGGCTTCCGGCAATCATGTCTATGAAACACGTATCGACTGTCCGAAGGGAGCACCGGGAAACGGTCTTTCTGAAAAAGACATTGAAGACAAACTCCGGCTCGCTTTGCCGGGGGAAGAGGAAAAGGCGGAAGAATTGATCAAAGCAGCCGGTCAATCAAATATTGAACGCTATTTACAGCTGATATAAATAAAAAAGCGAGGGGATGCAGCCCTCGCTTTTTTTACGTTCACTTCTATTGAATAGGGGGATATAGGGTGCGCCCCTGTCTGCGCTGGCAGGGGCGCGGTATCAGGAAACGGCCGGGCCGTTTTCTTTTACTGTGAAACTTCCTCTTGATAAGCGGATGTTGATATCAGACACTTTGGCAATTTGTTCGTCGTGCGTAACCATGATGACGCATTTGCCGCCTTTATGCGCCAGATCCTGAAAGAGCCGGACGATTTCCTTTGACGTATCTTCGTCGAGGTTTCCCGTCGGCTCGTCCGCGCAAATCAAATCCGTGTCACAGCAGAAAGCCCGCGCAATTGAAACGCGCTGCTGCTGTCCGCCGCTTAATGTCAGCACCCGCTGACGGGCCTGCTGTTCGGTGATGCCGACTTTATCCAGCATGCTGAGCGCGAACGCATCTTTGTTTTTCTCCTTAGATCCGGTAATCTCCATCGCCGTTGTGACGTTCTGGAGCGCCGTCATATACGGAATCAGATTATAAGATTGAAAGACGATAGAGACATATTGATTTCTGAATTTGGTTAATCCGATTTTGGAGATGTCTTCGCCGTTATAAAGGATGTTTCCCTTTTTAGGTGTGTCAAGGCCGCCCGCCAGAGACAGAAACGTGGTTTTTCCCGTTCCGGAGGCGCCGGCAATTGTATAAAACTTCCCTTTTTCAAAGCTGATCGTTATATCCTGAAACAGCGGCTGTGATTTATCTTGGTACCAGTAGCCAGTCTGTTGAAAGGTTAATAGGCTCATTATGCTGCCTCCTCTTATTCCTGCTTGGTCAGGATCGTTTTAGGGTGAAGCCGCATGACTGATACAGACGGCAGTAATGTGGCGATGACGGTAATTGCGACGCCGATCCCGCCGAGAATCAGAAGGTCATTCAGCGAAACGTTTACCTGCATTGTACTGATGACATCTGCACCGGATGAATGCTGACCGAACATGCCGCCTCCCCGCGGCATTTCCCCGCTGCCCCAGCCGCTTGTTTGCTGCTGTGAATTATCGGCTGAGCTGACCTGCTGGGAAAGAAGCTGATTTCCCAGCTGATTCGCCACAAGGCTGCCCGTGACGGATGCGATCCCGATGGCGATAACCGCGACAATCAGAATTTCCGTTAAGAATTGTCCGATGAGCTTCCGGCGCTTTTCGCCGATCGCCATCAAGACACCCATTTCATACTTGCGTTCCCTGATCGACATCATCACGATCAACCCGAGAATGACCGCGCCCGCGATGGATACAAGGTACACCACGTTTTTAGAAAATGACGCGACATTTTCAATCGGGCCGACCATTTGCTGATACACCTGATCATTTGTCGTCAGCGTGTAGGTTTTATCATCTATAGATGTTTTTTTCGCAGCCGCAACGAATGAATCAATATATTTTGCATCATCCATATAATAAACGGCTGAGCTGATTTTGTTTTTGTTATCAGACCCTTTTAACGCCGCCGCGGCGGTGTAAGGCGTATAGATTTTATTGTCAGGATTTAAGGATGAAAAATGCTCTGCCTGATCGTCTCCTGATGATGTTGTTTTATAGATTCCCACAATTTTAAGCTTCGTTTTCACAGAATCATCCGTTGCTGAGGAAACCGTAATGGAGCCGCCGACCTTCAGCTTGTTTTGATCTGCCAGCGTTTCATTAATCACGGCGACTTTTACGTCCGCATCTGCTTTTGTGATGGCGCGGCCGTCAGTGATTTTTGAGCTCCCGCCTGTGAAATCATCAAGCAACACCGTAGAGAGCACGCCTTCGACCGAAATGTCCGCTGAAATCATCTGTCTTCCGCCGCCTTGAAAACGCCTTCCGCCGAAACTGTTATCGGCTGAGTCGCCTGAGCTTTTTATCGCGTCAAAGCTTTCTGCGTTTGCTGACGCTGTCGTGAGGAAGTTGTAATTTTTAACATGCTGTAAGGATGTAAGCTTCTTAGCATCCGAAACGGAAATTGGCGTTGATTCAAACGTCCTCTTTTCACCGTCTTTTTGCTGCTGCGTCATTTGCTTTTGGCGGTCAGCCTGGAGTGTGACACTCCCGCCGAGCTGCTGCCTTGCCAGTTCGCTTGATTTCTTTGCCGCTGACTGGATCGTAAGACCGGACAGGACAAAAATGCAAATCACTGAAAACACAACCAGCTGCATAAACGTTTTTCCCTTTTTTGCCTTCATGCTCCAAAAGGCTCTTTTAATAAAGTTCATGTCTGTTCCTCCATGTGGGTGTCATATATTGTGAAAACACCCTTCTTTAGAACCGGTTATCCGATATGTATATAGTAGGAGAAATGTATGAAAAAAATATGAACAAACTATTTCCGGGTGATGAAATAAAAACTAACAATTGTGAAACGCGAAAATATCCGGGTAAAATGGTGCTATTATAAGTAAAAGCGTCAAGATAAGCGGAGGAACCAATGAAGATATTAATGATAGAAGACAATATAAGCGTATGCACCATGACGGAAATGTTCTTTTTTAAAGAAGGATTTGAAGCCGAATTTGTCCATGACGGAGTGGAGGGCTATCAGCGGTTCACAGAAGAGGAGTGGGATTTGGTCATCTTGGACATTATGCTTCCGTCTATGGATGGAGTGACGATCTGCCGAAAAATAAGAGAGACGAGCAGTGTGCCGATTATTATGCTGACCGCAAAGGACACGGAGTCTGATCAGGTGATCGGGTTTGAGATGGGGGCTGACGACTATGTCACCAAGCCGTTCAGCCCGCTGACGCTTGTAGCGCGAATTAAAGCGGTGATCAGAAGATACCGGGCGACGGGGCAGGCCGTAAAAAGCGATGACTTGATCGAAACAGCGTGTTTTTCAATCAATAAGAAGACGCGGGAAGTGTTTCTGCACGGAAAACCTGTCGAGAATCTGACGCCGAAGGAATTTGATCTGCTCTTTTATCTCGCGCAGAACCCGCGCCAGGTTTTTTCAAGAGAGCAGCTGCTTGAGCAGGTGTGGGGCTATCAATTTTACGGCGATGAACGTACGGTTGATGTTCATATTAAACGGCTGCGCAAAAAACTGTCCAGTGACGAAAAAACGTTTTTATACACGGTGTGGGGGGTAGGATATAAATTTGATGAGGATTAAATACTTATATCAGCTGCTGCTGAGCCATGTCAGCATTTTGATTTTGGCCTTTTTCATCATCATTTCCCTGTTTTCGCATTTTGTAAAAGATTTTGCGTATCAAAATAAAGTGGATGAGCTGTCTTCTTACGCCCAGCAGATCACAAGTGAGCTGAACGGACGCGATCTTGATCTGCGCCGCCTGTATCCGTATCAGGACATGTTAAAAACGCGCGAGACAAGGTTTATTATTTTTGATGAACATCAGCGGCCTTACTTTTTTCCTGACGATATGCCGCCGCGCGAGAAGCTGAAAAGTAAAGAGTGGCACATGCTGAAGCAAGGGAAAACCGTTCAGATCAGAGCGGAGGTGAATCGTTTTAATACGGAAGGCTTAGAAGTATCGCTCGTCGCAAAACCGCTTTTTATCAACGGTCAATTTAAAGGCGCGGTGCTGCTCGTGTCTCCCGTCAAAGGGGTCGAGCAGATGATCAGCCAGGTCAACCGCTATATGATTTACGCGATTATCAGCACCCTTATCATCACGATTTTGTTAAGCTGGCTTTTATCTAAGTTTCACGTCAAGCGGATTCAGACATTGCGGGATGCGACGGGAAAAGTGGCTTCCGGTGATTACGATATTTCGCTCAAGAACAGCGGCGGCGATGAAATCGGCATGCTGGCGTCCGATTTCAATACGATGGCTAAAAATCTGAAGCAATCGAGAGAGCAGATTGACCGCCTTGAAAAGCGGAGGCGCCAATTTATCGCCGATGTTTCCCATGAGCTGAGAACGCCTCTGACGACCATTAACGGGCTGGTGGAGGGCCTTAACAGCAACACCATCCCGGAAAAAGATAAAGAGAAATGCTTCTCGCTGATCAGCGAAGAAACGAAGCGGATGCTCAGGCTCGTGAAAGAAAACCTGGATTATGAAAAAATCAGATCCCAGCAGATCAAGCTGGACAAGCTGAGTCTGCCGCTCATCGAGGTGTTTGAGATTATTAAAGAGCATCTCAATCAGCAGGCCGAGGAAAAACAAAACCGGCTCCGGATTGAAGCAGGGGACGGCGTCAAAGTGTTCGCCGATTATGACAGGCTGATCCAGATTCTCGTCAACATTACGAAAAACAGCATTCAATTTACGCAAAACGGAGACATTACGCTGCGCGGGTATGAAGGCTATAAGGAAACGGTTATTGAAATTGAAGACACCGGAATCGGTATTTCGAAAGAAGAAATCGAGCACATATGGGAGCGTTTTTATAAGGCGGATGTGTCCCGAACGAATACGGCATACGGCGAATACGGACTCGGCCTGTCCATCGTCAGGCAGCTCGTCGAAATGCACAAAGGCACGATAGACATTGAAAGCGAAAAGGAAAAAGGCACAACCTTTACAATCCGCCTTCCGCTGAATACGAAACATGAATCATGTTAAAACCGGCAGTCCTGTTTGGCTGCCGGCTGTTTCATCTTCACTGCGCAAAATTGCGCTCTGCCGAAACAAAGTTTGCGTGTTTTTCGGGATGGAAAGACACGGAAACGTGATAAAATAACTGGTAAACAGGTCTTGGATGGGGAGGGTGAAGGAATGAAGAGCGGGTTAATTCCTTCTTCAGCAGTCGGGCAGAAGATTAACGAGTGGTATCGATACATAAGAACATTCAGCGTGCCGGATGCGGAGATCTTGAAGGCCGAGATCAAACAGGAGCTTGACCATATGGAGCCTGATTCGAACTTGGTGCTTTATTATTCCCTCATGGAATTTCGCCATCAGCTGATGCTGGACTACTTGGAGCCGCTGGAAAAACTGAAGATAGAAGACCAGCCGACCCTGTCGGAAATTCTTGATAACATTGATAACAGCCAGGCCGGGCTCAAAGGGCTTCTCGATTATTACGTCAACTTTTTCAAAGGCATGTTTGAATTTGATAAAAGAGAATTTATATCAGCGATTACGTATTATAAACAGGCTGAGAAAAAACTGGCCTTCGTATCGGACCACGTGGAGCGGGCAGAGTTTTATTTTAAGGTGGCCGAAGCTTATTATCATATGAAACAAACGTATTTTTCTTTGATACATATAAAGAATGCTTATGAAATTTACGTAGAGCAGGACACATACAACGTCCGGATCATTCAATGCCATTTTGTGTTCGGCGTCAATTTAATGGATGAAAGACGTTTTGAACAGGCGGCCAAACATTTTCAGCACGCTCTGCAAATGGCTGAAAAAGAACAAAAAGCGCAGCTTGTCGGGAGGGCGCTGTATAACCTCGGACTGTGCTACTACAATCAGGACCGCACCGACGAAGCGATTCCGTACTTTGAACGGGCGGTTGATACATTTGAATCACAAAGAATCGTCAATTCTCTTCCTCAAGCATATTTTCTAATCACACTCATTTACTTTAAACTCGGAAAAAAAGATAAAGCGTCGGAATATCACAAGCGGGGATATGAATATGCTAAAGAAACAGACGATCCCGTTTACACGGTAAAATTCGAATGGCTGCAGGCTCTGTATCAGGCGAAACCGGATGAGGAAAAAATCAGCGCATGTTTCCGTTACCTGGAGAATAAAAATTTGTACGCCGATATAGAGGATTTAGCACTAGAAGCAGCTAAATATTACTATGAACAAAATTGCTTTAAAATTTCTTCTGACTATTTTCTGAAAGTCGAAGAGGCAAGAAAACAAATACAAAGGAGTGAGGGTTTGTATGAAATTGAAATCTAAATGGTTTGTTATTTGTTTAGCAGCCGCCGCGATTTTTACAGTTGCAGGTGCAGGCCAGACAGATCAGGCTGACTTCCATGTAACTGAAAGAGGAATGACGTGAGAAGAAAATAACCTGAACAAAAGAAAAGACTGCCAGAGAATGTTCTCGGCAGTCTTTTTTTGCGTACGGAAGCGGCTCAAAGAAAAAAAGAAAACGCCGCAGGTCAAAACCCGCAGCGTCCTCATATAGACGGAGTGATGCTTAGAAACCGCCAACAAAGGCAGTACCTACAATTACTAACAGGATAAATAAAACAACGATCAAAGCGAAAGAGCTAATTCCTTCTCCTGAGTATCCCATTATGCTTCACCTCCATATTGTCTATACCATACAATATGTTTCAGAAGCTGTTTTGTAAGGGATAGTAGTGGACAAGAGAAAAAAAGAGGCTGTGCCCTATGAGAGTAAGACCCCGGCGAAAAATTCGTCATACAGTGCCCGCACCGCGTGTTTTTCCTGTTCTTCTTTCACCCCGAACATCATGCTGACTTCCGATGATCCCTGATTGATCATCTCGATGTTGACGCCGGCTCCCGACAGTGCTTTGGATGCCCTGGCGGTTGTGCCGACATTTTGGCGCATCGCTTCGCCCACTACCATAATCAGCGCCAGATTGTGCCTGACGGTGACTTCATCTGCTTGAAGTTCCTGCTTCAGACGGGTGACGAGCTTCTGTTCCAGCTCTAAGTCCATCTGATTGTGCCGAAGGATGATTGTGATATCGTCAATCCCAGATGGAACGTGCTCATACGTCAATCCTTCTTCCTCCAAAATGTGAAGGGCTTTGCGGCCGAAACCGATTTCCCGGTTCATTAAATATTTGCTTATGTAGATGCTGCAAAAGCCCGTGTCGCTTGCGATGCCGATGACAGGCCCGTTCGTATTGTCACGGCTGCTGACGACGCGCGTTCCTTTCGCATCAGGATTATTCGTGTTTTTAATCTGAACGGGGATGCCGGCCCGAAAAGCGGGAATCAGCGCTTCATCATGAAAAACGGAAAACCCGGCATAGGAGAGTTCACGCATTTCCCGATACGTCAGTTCGTTAATTTCTTTCGGGTGCTGCACGATCGACGGGTTGACGGAATAGACGGCGTCCACATCGGTAAAGTTTTCGTACAGGTCGGCCTTTAAGCCGTTGGCGAGAATGGAGCCGGTAATATCTGAACCGCTCCGGGAAAACGTCACAATCTCATGCTCCTTCGTATAGCCGAAAAAACCAGGAAAAATGATCAAGCCTTCACGGTTTCTCAGACGGTACAAATGATCATAAGACTCAGGGAGCACCTGTGCGCTGCCGGGTTCATTCGTCACAAACAGCCCCGCTTCTTTCGGGCTTACGTATTCGGCTTTCACGCCCCGCCTGCGGAAGTAGGCCGCAATCAGCTTCGCGTTATTGTCCTCGCCGCTCGCTTTCACCGCATCCATATACTGATCGGGATTGGCTTTGCTGCTGTTTAAGAGAGCGAATAAGTCACGGCGGATTCTTTCTATAATAGAGGGATCGAGATCCAGCTCGCGCGCGATGGCGGCGTACCGCTCAATGACCGCTTCGGCAAGCTCAGGCGCCGCTCCTTTTTGCAAATAATGCTCCGCACACCGGATTAACAGATCCGTCACCTTTGTATCGTCCGAGAAGCGTTTTCCCGGCGCCGATACAACGACGGCTTTCCGCGCGGGATCGGCCGTCACGATTTGAAACACTTTCTCAAGCTGGGCTCCTGACGCAAGGGAGCTGCCTCCGAATTTTACAACTTTCATGATTTACATCCCCTAATATTTAAATTTTCTCACAAATTTAAATTTTATTATCTCTCTTTCAAAGAGGTAAATCAAGGGTTTTTTCTACTTGGTAAGAACATTTGTATTCTCCGGGAGGAATTTCGTCGCTGTTTGTCAGATTTGCTTCCTTAAAGTGTGTCATCCTGTGCAAAAAATGATAAGCAGCCAAATGAAGGTTATAGTAAATCCTGAAAATTCTTGATAGACTGATTGTAAAAGAATTTAGTGTACGGCCCGCGGATGACCGCTTTGAAAAGCAAAACTGTATTGACTGCGCTTGGAAAGATGATAAGATTATAATTGTCGTTGATAATGATAATCATTACGAGTGGGGATATATGGGAGTTGTTTGGCAATGAGTCATACCGTTTGTGATGGGTGCGGGGAGGCAGCATGAAGCTACGTTACTTACTTTTGCTACTGGCGGTATTGGCGTGTACTTCTATTTTTATCGGTGTAGAAGACTTGTCGCCGCTGGATATTTTTCATTTAAATAAAGAACAGGCAAGTACATTATTTGACAGCCGGCTGCCGCGTTTGGTGAGCATTATCATTGCCGGCATGAGCCTGAGCATCTGCGGATTAATCATGCAGCAGATCAGCCGAAATAAATTTGTATCGCCGACGACTGCGGGAACGATGGACTGGGCAAGGCTCGGGATTTTGATTTCATTAATGCTTTTTACGTCAGCGAGTCCGCTTGTGAAAATGTCTATCGCTTTTATTTTCGCATTGGCGGGAAATTTCCTGTTCATGAAAATCCTCGAGAGAATCAAGTTCAATGATGCGATTTTTATTCCTCTCGTCGGTTTAATGCTTGGGAATATCGTCAGTTCAGTCGCCACGTTTATCGCGTATAAATACGATCTGATCCAAAACCTGTCGTCCTGGCTGCAGGGGGATTTCTCATTGGTCGTCAAAGGCCGGTACGAGCTTTTATATCTGAGTATCCCGCTGGTGATCATCGCTTATGTCTATGCGGATAAATTTACGGTGGCGGGAATGGGAGAGAGCTTTTCCGTCAATCTCGGCATGAAATACAAACGCGTCGTCAATATCGGTCTGATTATCGTGTCGCTCATCGCGTCACTTGTGATTCTGACCGTCGGGATGCTGCCGTTTCTCGGTTTGATCATTCCCAATATCGTGTCGATCTACAAAGGGGACAACCTGAGGAGCAGCCTGCCCCACACAGCTCTCTTGGGCGCTGTTTTTGTGCTGTTTTGCGACATTTTGGGAAGGGTGATCATCTTCCCTTACGAAATTTCCATCGGCCTGATGGTCGGTGTTATCGGCAGCGGCATCTTCCTGTATATGCTGCTAAGGAGAAAAGCATATGAGTCATAATCAAAAAATTACGCTGCTGGCGGCGCTCGCCATGATATGTATCGGATTCTTTTTGTTCTACGGACTGGGCAACTGGGAATACTCCCTGCCGAGACGGTGCTTCAAAGTGCTCGCCATGATGCTCACCGGGGGAGCGATCGCATTTTCAACGGTCATCTTCCAGACGATTACAAATAACCGCATACTGACACCGGGCATTCTAGGCCTCGATTCCCTGTATATGCTCATTCAGACCGTCATCGTGTTCCTGTTCGGTTCAATGAATATCGTCATGATGAACAAAAACCTTAATTTCGTCATCTCCGTCGGGCTGATGGTGCTCTTGTCACTCGTATTGTATCAACTCATGTTTAAAGGCGAGGGGCGGAACGTGTTTTTCCTTCTGCTTGTCGGCGTCGTGTTCGGCACGCTGTTCAACAGTCTGTCATCATTTATGCAGATGCTGATTGATCCGAATGAGTTTCAGGTTGTTCAGGACAAAATGTTTGCCAGCTTTAACAATATCAACACCGATCTTTTAGGATTTGCCGGTGCCGTCTTTCTTCTGACAGGCATTTATGTCTGGCGGTTCACACGGTTTTTTGACGTGCTGTCGCTTGGCAGGGAACACGCCGTCAACCTTGGGATTGATTACGATAAGCTTGTGAAGCAGATGCTCATTGTTGTCGCTGTTCTTGTGTCTGTCTCTACGGCTCTTGTCGGGCCGATTATGTTTTTAGGGCTGCTTGTCGTCAATCTGGCGAGAGAGTTTTTAAAAACCTTCAGGCACACGTATTTAATCGCGGGGTCTGTTCTGATCAGCATCATTGCGCTTGTCGGAGGCCAGTTCGTCGTGGAAAAAGTGTTCACGTTTTCCACGACGCTGAGCGTCATCATTAATTTTGCCGGCGGGATTTATTTTATCTATCTGCTGTTAAAGGAGAATAAATCATGGTAGAGGTCAAAAATGTAAGCAAACAATACGGCGGGAAAGTCGTCCTTGAGAAAACGTCTCTTTCCATTCAAAAGGGCAGGCTGACCTCGTTTATCGGTCCGAACGGCGCGGGAAAAAGCACGCTGCTGTCTATCATGAGCCGGCTGATTAAGACGGATTCCGGAGAAATCACGGTTGACGGGCAAGAGATCGGTTCCTGCAAAAGCAATGAGCTGGCGAAAAAAATCAGCATCCTGAAACAGACGAACCAAATCAATATCAGGCTGACGATTAAAGACTTGGTCAGCTTCGGCCGATTTCCGTATTCCCAGGGGAAACTGACGGATGAGGATTGGGTGCACATCAACCAGGCTCTCAGTTATATGAAGCTTGACGACTTAAAGGATAAATATCTCGATCAGCTCAGCGGAGGACAGTGCCAGAGGGCGTTTATCGCGATGATTATCGCTCAGGATACGGATTATATTTTTCTCGATGAGCCGCTGAACAATTTAGATATGAAGCATTCCGTTGAAATGATGAAGCTGTTGAAGCGGCTTGTGGAAGACTTCGGAAAAACGGTCGTCGTAGTGATTCACGATATCAACTTCGCTTCCGTATACTCAGACCATATCGTTGCTCTGAAAAACGGCCGGATCGTCAAAGAAGGGCCGGCGGAGGAGATTATTGACACTTCCGTGCTTGAAGACATTTATGATATGACCATTCCGATTCAAGAGATTGACAGTCAGCGGATCGGTGTGTATTTTTCTTAAAAACCAGATGAGGTGAGAGACATGAAAAAATTCGCATTGCTATTCATTGCGCTAGTTACGATTTTTGTTGTTTCTGCATGCGGAAACGGGGACAAAACATCCGGCAAATCAAAAGAAATGATCACGATTAAGGACGACATGAACAAAGAAGGAGTCAAAGTGCCGAAGAACCCGAAAAAAGTCGTCGTATTCAACTTCGGAATGCTGGACACGATGGATGAACTCGGTTTACAGGACCATGTGGCGGGACTTCCGAAACAAAACCTTCCAAAATACTTATCTTCATACAATAGTGATAAATACGCCAATACAGGCGGTTTAAAAGAACCGGATTTTGAAAAAGTCGCAGATATTGATCCGGATTTAATCATTATCGCCCACAGACAATCTGATTCTTATAAAGAGTTCTCAAAAATCGCGCCGACGATTTATCTTGATGATGACTATACAAACTACGTTGACAGATTCAAACACAACACCGAAGTGATCGGCAAAATCTTTAACAAAGAAAATGAAGTGAAAGATAAGCTTGCGAAAATTGACAAGTCCATTGCCGATCTGAAGAAAAAGACAAGCAGCACGGATAAAAACGGTTTAGTGGTGATGGCGAACGACGGCAAAATCAGCGCGTTCGGATCTAAATCAAGATACGGCTTCATTCATGATGTGTTCGGCGTTAAACCGGCTGACAAAAACATCGAAGCCTCACTGCACGGACAAAGCATTTCCTATGAATATATCGCCAAAACAAACCCTGATTACATGTTTGTCGTTGACCGCGGAACAGCGATCGGCACAAAATCTTCAACAAAACAAGTGGTTGAAAATGATTATGTGAAATCGGTGAAAGCCGTGAAAAACAACCATGTTGTCTACCTTGACTCAGCTACATGGTATTTATCAGGAGGCGGCCTGGAATCCATGGCGCAAATGGTGAAAGAAGTAAAAGACGGAATCGAGAAGTAAAAAAAGAACCCGGTCACATACGTGATCGGGTTCTTTTTGGTTTAACGCGTGACGGCCTGCTGCCGCTCAGGCTGACGCGGTTTTTTCTTCAAAGTGAAAGATAGCAGGAAGCCGGCCAGCGCGATGCAGGCGGCCACGACAAATGCCGCATTCATGCCGTGCAGAGCGGCGTTTGCCGGAGCTGACGTATTTGCGTGTGCGGCCTGGCTGCTCATAATGGAAACAAGCAGCGCCGTACCGATAGAACCGCCGATTTGGCGGACGGTATTGTTCATGGCTGTGCCGTGCGGAATTAAGTGGCGCGGCAGGGCGTTGATTCCCGCTGTCGTCACCGGCATCATAATCATGGCTGTTCCCAAAAGCCGCGCGGTATAAACGACGACAATCCAAATGAGAGAAGTCGAGTCCGTCAGATTCATAAACGGCAGGGACGTGAGCAGGATGATAAAGAATCCGGTCATCGCAAGGCCCTTTCCGCCGATTTTGTCAAAAATCCGGCCGATAAACGGAGACATCATCCCCATCACAACCGCGCCCGGCAAAAGCATTAATCCGGTATCAAACGCGGATACGCCCCGGACCTTCTGCGTGTAGAGCGGGAGAATGGTTTCCGTTCCGATCAGCAGCGCGAAAACAAGCGTGCCGAGCAGGGTGGTCAGGCTGAAAATCCCGAAAGAAAACACGCGGAATTCCAGCATCGGTTTTTTGAGCTTCATCTGTCTTGCGATAAAGAAAATCAGCGCGACCGCTCCGACAAGCAGCGAGGTCAGCACTTCAGTACTGGTCCACCCTGATGAACCGGCGCTTGAGAAGCCGTAAAGCAGGCCGCCGAATCCGAGGGTCGATAAGATCACGGATAAAATATCAATCTGTGTTTCTCGTAATGTCGTGACGTTTTTCATCAGAATAATCGCTAAAAGCAAATCGATGACCGCGATCGGAAAGATGATATAAAACAAAGAGCGCCAAGAGAATGCTTCGACCGCCCATCCGGAAAGCGTCGGGCCGATTGCCGGCGCGAACGAGATCACCAAGCCGACCATACCCATTGCGCGGCCGCGCTTTTCAATCGGAAAAATCGTGAGAAATACCGTCTGCATGAGCGGCAGCATGATTCCGGCGCCGGCCGCCTGGATAATCCGGGCTGTTAACAGTACCGGAAAGTTCGGAGCGAATGCACCGACAATGGTTCCGGCAGTGAAAATACTCATGGCGGTAATCAAGAGGGTGCGGCTCGTAAATTTCTCTATTAAAAACGCTGTAATCGGGATTAAAATCCCGTTCGTCAGCATAAACGATGTTGTCAGCCATTGCGCTTTGTTGGCGTCTATATTGAAGTCATTCATAATGTGCGGCAGCGCCGTAATAAGCAGCGTCTGGTTCAAAATGGCGACGAACGCTCCCGCCAAAAGAATCCCGACAATGACAGAGCGGTTGTATGGTGCAGTTTTAATACTCTTATTCAAGCTGATTCCTTCTTTCTTTATAGTTTGAGCAATGTTTTAACGGCTGCAAGCGGCTGGTGCAGCGGTCCGGCCTGTTCCAAATAACCGATGAGCGCTTTTATGAGAAAATCCCGCGGCTGTTTGTCCGCTGATTCTTTCTCCAGCATGGCCGCCGCGGAAGCGAGACCCGCGGCATCATATTTCTCCTCAGGAAGGGCTGAGACGGCTTCTTTCAGCTCCTTCAGGCTTTCAGCCAGCAATACGGTTTTGTCTTTCGGCTCAAATGAGGAAGCGGAGGCGATATAAAGGTCAATCATCTCCTGCGGCAAAGCGGTTTCGGTTTTCCTGTGTTCGACGATGAGATTGAGATGGCGGATGATAAACTCCGTGAGAGGTTCCAGGTCGAGCGGTTCTTTTTCCAGCTTAATCAGCGTGATGCATTCTCTCAGGAGCCCCTGCAGGACAATCACCAGCTCCCATACATAAGGAATGATGTCTTCGCCGTACGTCTGAATCAGTGAATCGCGATGCCAGCAGATAAAAGTGGAACGGGCCCTGTGAATATGCCGTTTTACCCGGTCATTAATAGAGGAAGGGCTTCCGTACATCAGCATATTAAAAAACTGCTGATTGCGCCTGAAGCCTTCAAGCTCAGCCATCAGTTTTTTGGCAAACCGTTCCTCAGGAGACAGGCTTGTTTCTTCATTCAATAGTGAAGCGGCCGCTACCATCTGTTTCTGGTTAAAATCGAGCAGCTCCAGAAGCAGGTCTTCCTTCGATTCAAACAGCTTATATAAAGATGCTTTGGAGACTTTGCACTCCTCAGCAATCGCCTGCATCGATACCGACGAAAAGCTTCTCCCCGAAAAAAGCTTTCTTGCCGCCAGCAGAATATCCGTTTTCTTATCATTCATAAGCCCAGATTCCTTCTTTCGTCACAATAGAAAACCCATCGGTTCACAGAAAACCAATGAGTATATGATGAAAATATTAACAAAAATTTTTGCGCAGTGTCAACGCTTTTGTTTGAGAAAAAGAAAAAACCTGCCGGAGCGTTTCCGGCAGGCTGATGCGCTTATTTATCCGTTTTAAACCCTTGTTTTTCAAGCATTTCACGAATGTGCGGATAATAAAGCTGCTTATAGTAAGAGGTGATGCCTTGTGACCAGTTTCTTGTTTCCTGTCCGCCTGTGCGGTTTTTCATGTATTCGGACATCTGCTTGTCATAGGCTTCGATATGTGTTCTTAAATCTTCCTCTTGATACGTTTCATGATGCAGAACGGCTGCTTGCGGCAGACGCGGTTTTTTCGCGGAGCGGTCTGCCGGATGGCCGATGACGAGACCGGAAACCGGGAAAACGTATTTCGGGAGTTTCAGCATTTCAATGAGTTCATCCGGCTTGCCGCGCACGGCTCCGATCGGCACAGTGCCGAGTCCCATTGATTCAGCCGCGGCTGTTGCCGTACCGAGCGCAATCCCGACGTCTACTGCGCCGACAAGAACGGACTCTAAACCGTTCGTGATCTCAAGCGGCGTATCATTGTATTCTTCAAGCGCAATTTTGGCGCGGTTAAAATCAGCGCAGAATAAAAGGAAAACAGGCGCTTGGTCAATCCACGGCTGGCCGCCGGCCAATTCGGATATTTTTTTCTTCCGCTCCTTATCTTTCACCGCAATAACGGTAAATTGCTGGCCGTTAATGGAAGTCGGCGCTGCCTGAGTTGCTTGGATGATAAGATCCAGCTGCTCATCCGATACGGGTTCATCTGTGTAGCTGCGGATGGAACGGTGGTCTGTTAATATTTGAAGGACTTCGTTCATGTCATTCATCCTTTCGTTACTCTGACAGTTCTGTGCGGACGACGTCAAGCGGCGCACTCAGCACTTCTTTTGCTTTTGCCACGAATCCTTGGAAATGGTCAGTTGCGTTGTGGGATTTCATCGCTTCTTCATCTTTCCATTGCTCAAGCATAACGAACGTATTTTCCTCACCGACTTTTTCGAAAAGGTCGTATTGCACATTTCCTTCTTCCGCGCGTGAATGCTGAACAAGTGATTGCGCTTCTCCTAAAAATTCCTCGCGTTTATCCGCTTTTACTTTCATGTAAGCCTGTAAGACGATCATTGTTATTCCTCCTGATTGGGTTTATTTGTTATAGTTCGAATATTATCGAACTAACTGTAACATGTTTCGCAGGGAATGGTAAAGAAAAAACCCTCACCGCCTAAATTGTCACCCGCCGCTTTTATGTGTTACATTTGACTCATGAACATTCCAAATCATCCTGAAACCGACCGCTTACAGCTGACAAAGGTTCTTCATGCTCTGAGTGATCCGCTCCGCTTAGAGCTGGTCAAACAATTGGCGGAAACAACTGAAAAAACGTGCGGCACATGTGCGGATGTCCGGGTCGCCAAATCAACGCTGTCCCATCACTTTAAAGTGCTCCGGGAAGCGGGGATCGCCCAAGTGCGCATAGACGGGAAGCACCGTTATTATTCCCTGCGCAAAGATGATTTACAAGCGGCGTTTCCCGGCCTGCTGGAGGCGATTTTGCAGACAGAGCCGGACCGCTGGTAAATAGTCCCCGAATTCCGGGGGTTTTTTTATGCGCCGAAAACCGTCCGGTAAAGCCTTGCGACGCCTTCCTGAATATCGCTCTCCTTCAGGCGGGCGAAGCCGAGAATGAGCTGCGGCTTATTTGAATCGCCTCCCGTTTTCAGGCGGAACCGGCTCATCGCAAACAGATCAAGCTGTTCTGCATCCGCCCGCGCCAACATTTCTTTTTCTGAACGGGCGCAGTCAAACTCCGTGACAAAATGAAGCCCGGCATTGGCGCCCTTTACATTGATTCTTTCCCCGAAGGTTTCTTCCAAAGCCGAAATAAGGCGCTCCCGCATGTTCTTATAATGCTGCTTCATCTTTTTTATATGTTTCTGATATTCACCTGAATCGATAAATTCTTTAAGCGCCAGCTGAGCAAGCGTGCTGCACGTATTAAGGTCATACGTTCTCTCTTTAAACGTCCGCAAAAGCCCGGGCGGCAGAACCATGTAGCTGATGCGCAGGCCGGGGAAAAGGGACTTTGAAAAGGTCCCCATGTAGATGACATTTTGAAACCGGTCAAGGCTTTGAAGCGCAGGGATCGTGTCGGCGTCATATTTAAATTCACTGTCATAGTCATCCTCAATAATGAAGCGGCCGTTCTGTTCGGCGGCCCAGTTTAAAAGCTGAATCCGCCGGGAAGCGGGCATGATTACGCCTGAGGGAAATTGATGGGACGGCGTGGTGATCAATACACTGGGCCGGCGCCTTTCGATTTCGGCCATGGACATGCCTTTTTCATCGAGGCTGATCGTGGCCGTCTTTTTCCCGAGGTTTTGCAGCAGCCGGTACATCCTCATATATCCCGGGTTCTCCATCGCGTACAGCGCGTCTTTTGGCAGCAGTTCCGTCAGCAGCTGCATCAGCATTTGCGTGCCCGCCCCGAGCACGATTTGTTCCGGGCGGCATGTAACGCCCCTTGTCAGGGAAATAAGCCTCGAAATCGTTTCACGGACTTCGTATAAGCCTTGCGGATGGACGAGTTCTCCGAGTGTATGAAATGAACGGGCGGCTGCTTTATGCTCACAGCGGAACCAGCTTTTCAGGGGGAAATGCGCCGTATCCACGCTCATATGCGAAAATGAAATCCAGCCGCTTTTATCCGTCTCCCGCTCTTTTAAATCTTCAGGCAATAAGAGCGAAGGCGTTTCTTCATGATAAACCGTATCAATTTCCTCCACGAAAAAACCTTTTCTTTCGACTGCATATAAATAACCTTCCGAAAGCAGCTGCTGATAAGCCGAATTCACTGAATTCACGCTGACCTTCAGTGTCTCGGCAAGTTCCCGTTTAGACGGCACCTTTGTGTGGGGCATCAGGCTGCACTTCAAAACGGCCGCTTTTATGTGCTGATAGATCTGCTGGTATATATAATCCGCCGTTTCCGAATGATCAATGGAAATTGTCAGCATAAAGTCCATCCCCCCTTTCTGGTACCATAGATAAATTGATTTTGGTACTTTTCATCATACCAAAAAGAAGTCAGAATGATAAGAAAACAATGCAGGGGGATGAAATCTATGAGTCAAACAGCATCAACGGAAGTGACAACTGCCCAGTGGCAGCAAAAACGGGATCAATTCGTTTCCAAAGGGGTCGGCAACGGAAACCGCAGCATGGCGGTAAAAGGGGAAGGGGCGCTTTTATACGATTTGGACGGCAGACGATTCATTGATTTTGCCGGCGCGATCGGAACGCTGAATGTCGGCCATTCCCATCCGAAAGTGGTGGAGGCGGTGAAGAAACAGGCGGAGGAACTGATTCACCCGGGATTTAACGTCATGATGTATCCGTCTTATATTGAGCTTGCCGAAAAACTTTGCGCCCTTGCGCCGGGAGATCATGCGAAAAAAGCGATTTTTCTCAACTCCGGAGCGGAAGCGGTCGAAAACGCCGTGAAAATCGCCAGAAAATATACGAAGCGCCAGGCTGTCGTGTCATTTACAAGAGGGTTTCACGGCCGTACGAACATGACGATGAGCATGACAAGCAAGGTGAAACCTTATAAATACGGATTCGGCCCGTTTGCCCCGGAAGTGTATCAGGCGCCGTTTCCTTACTATTATCAAAAGCCGGCCGGCATGACTGACGAGCAGTATGACGACTTTATCATCAGCGCTTTTGATGATTTCTTTATCGCTGCAGTTGCGCCGGAAACGGTCGCTTGTGTCGTAATGGAACCGGTTCAGGGAGAAGGCGGTTTCATCATTCCTTCAAAACGTTTCGTGCAGCACGTCGCCGCTTTTTGTAAAAAACATGGCATCGTTTTTGTAGCGGATGAGATTCAGACCGGTTTTGCGAGAACGGGAACGTATTTTGCAATCGAGCATTTCGGGGCCGTCCCTGATTTGATCACCGTGTCCAAATCACTTGCAGCCGGATTGCCGCTGAGCGGCGTCATCGGCCGGGCGGAAATGCTTGATGCCGCCGCGCCGGGGGAACTCGGTGGCACATATGCGGGAAGCCCGCTCGGCTGTGCGGCTGCGCTTGCCGTCCTGGATATTATTGAAGAAGAAGGACTTAATCAGCGTTCTGAAGAGATCGGCCGCATCATTGAGCATCAAGCGCTCGAGTGGAAAAAAGAGCATGCCTGCATCGGAGAAGCGCGCAGACTCGGCGCGATGGCGGCCATCGAAATTGTCAAAGATCCGGACACGCGGGAACCGGACAAAGCAAAAGCCGCGGCGATCGCTAAAACGGCGAATGAGAACGGACTGCTGCTGCTGACGGCGGGGATTAACGGCAATATTATCAGATTTCTGACGCCGCTTGTCGTGACGGATGAACAGCTCAAAGAAGGCCTTTCCATTATCGAAGCAGCTCTGTGAGTTCAATTATTGGTATGCCGGCGGATGGGTCTGCTATCATGAAAGTGTGAGATATATCAACAAGCATTCAATGGCTTTACTATAGCAGAGAAAGGAATGTTCAATATGCCAGAACAATTAACAGTGTACAACCCGGCAACGGGAGAGGCGATCGAAAGCATCCCCCAGCAGACGGCCGAAGAAGTTGAAAAAGCGATTGAACGTTCACATCAAGCGTTTCAATCATGGTCCAAAACATCAGCGGGAGAACGTGCCTCACTTTTGAGAAAATGGTATGAGCTGATTGTTGAAAATAAAGAAGAACTGGCGGAATTAATTACGAAGGAAAACGGTAAACCGTACGAAGAAGCGGTCGGAGAAGTTTTATACGGCGCCGGCTATATTGAATGGTTTGCCGAGGAAGCAAAACGGATTTACGGCAGAACCGTACCTGCGCCGACAACGGGCAAACGGATCATCGTCACCCGCCAGGCGGTCGGCCCGGTAGCCGCGATCACGCCGTGGAATTTCCCGAATGCGATGATTACAAGAAAAGCCGCGCCCGCTTTGGCCGCAGGCTGTACGTTCATCATCAAACCCGCGGAGGATACGCCGCTTTCCGCTTACGCCCTTGCGCGTCTCGCATATGAAGCGGGAATTCCGAAGGACGTGCTGCAAGTGGTGATCGGTGACGGAGCCGAAATCGGAAACGTTTTTACCAGCAGCCCGAAAATCCGCAAAATTACCTTTACCGGTTCAACGCCTGTCGGCAAAATCCTGATGAAAAACAGCGCCGACACCGTAAAACATATGTCAATGGAGCTTGGCGGACATGCGCCGCTGATCGTAGATGAAGACGCTGATCTTGATCTGGCGGTAGCCCAAACAATGGCCTCTAAATTCAGAAATGCCGGCCAAACCTGCGTCTGTGCGAACCGTCTGATCGTACACGAATCCGTGAAAGACGAGTTTGCGAAAAAACTGAGTGAAGAAGCTGCGAAACTCAAAGTCGGAAACGGTCTTGAAAAAGGCGTAAACGTCGGCCCAGTCATCAACAAAAAAGGCTTCGATAAAATCGTCGCTCAAATTAATGACGCCGTGGAAAAAGGCGCAGAAGTGCTGACAGGCGGAACATATGACCAAAACGATGAAAAAGGATGCTATTTCGTGACGCCGACCGTGCTGTCAAACGTAGATACATCCATGAACATCATGCATGAAGAAACTTTCGGCCCGGTTGCGCCGATCGTTACGTTCTCAGATATCGATGAAGCGATCAAGCTTGCGAACGATACGCCGTTCGGGCTTGCGGCTTATTTCTTTACAGAAAACTACCGCCGCGGCATCTATATTTCTGAACAGCTTGAATACGGCATCATCGGCTGGAATGACGGCGGCCCGTCAGCGGTTCAAGCGCCGTTCGGCGGAATGAAAGAAAGCGGCATCGGCCGTGAAGGCGGTACGGAAGGCATTGAGCCGTATCTGGAAACCAAATACATGTCAATCGGACTTTAATAGTCAAAAAAAGATCCCCTGCTTCTGAGCGGGGCTTTTTTTAATGGGCAGTCTGCCGGTAAAATCGCCGGCAGGCTTTTTTGTTCTGATTTGAGAATAATCGGTTCAATTCCAGACAAAATAACAGCAAATACGATTGAAAGAAGGTCGCCATCATGGATATATTACTGGCTCTTCTCCCGGCTTTGTTTTGGGGGAGCATCGTGTTATTTAACGTCAAATTAGGCGGCGGGCCTTACAGCCAGACGCTGGGTACGACAATCGGGGCGCTCATCGTTTCGTTTGTGCTGTATCTGTTTGTCCACCCGGTGCTGTCCGGGCGCATTTTTATTGTCGGCATCATATCGGGGCTGTTTTGGTCGCTCGGCCAAAGCAATCAGCTAAAAAGCATCCAGCTGATGGGCGTTTCAAAAACGATGCCGATATCAACGGGAATGCAGCTCGTCTCGACTTCTTTATTCGGGGTGATCGTATTCAAAGAATGGTCAACCCCCATCGCGATTACGCTGGGCATTCTCGCCCTTATTTTAATCATCGTCGGTATAGTGCTCACATCTTTAGAAGATAAAAAAGGGCGGGCGGACGGAGAACCGGGAAACTTAAAAAAAGGCATTGTCATCCTGCTGATCTCTACGCTCGGTTATTTGGTCTATGTCGTCGTGGCCCGGCTGTTCGGCGTATCCGGCTGGTCAGCGCTTCTGCCGCAAGCGATCGGGATGGTTATCGGCGGGCTGCTCCTGACGTACAAGCATAAACCGTTTAATAAGTACGCCCTCAAGAACATTCTGCCGGGAATCATCTGGGCGCTCGGGAATATGTTTCTGTTCATCTCACAGCCGCGCGTCGGTGTTGCGACAAGTTTTTCCCTGTCTCAAATGGGAATCGTCATCAGCACGCTCGGCGGAATCTTCATCCTCCGTGAGAGCAAAACGAAGCGCCAGCTGGTCGCCATTGCCATCGGGATTATCCTGATCATCGTGGCCGCAATATTCTTAGGCATTGCAAAATCAAATTCATAACAACATGCAGGAGGTTTGAACATGTACACGGATTTAAAAGGAAAAGTCGTAGCCATTACGGGAGCATCATCAGGATTAGGAAAAGCAATGGCGCTCCGCTTCGGACAGGAGCAGGCGAAAGTCGTCATTAACTACTACAGTAATGAAAAAGAGGCCCAAACCGTAAAAGAAGAGGTTCAAAAAGCGGGCGGTGAAGCAGTCATCATTCAAGGTGACGTCACAAAAGAAGAAGATGTGAAAAACATCGTCCAGACCGCGATGAAAGAATTCGGCACATTGGATATCATGATCAATAACGCCGGCATGGAAAACCCGGTTCAGTCGCATGAAATGCCGTTAAAAGACTGGAACAAAGTCATTAATACCAATCTGACCGGCGCTTTTCTGGGAAGCCGCGAAGCCATTAAATATTACGTAGAAAATGATATTCAAGGAAACGTCATTAACATGTCGAGCGTGCACGAAATGATTCCGTGGCCGCTGTTTGTCCACTACGCGGCAAGTAAAGGCGGCATTAAATTGATGACGGAAACGCTGGCGCTTGAGTACGCGCCGAAGCGCATCCGTGTTAACAATATCGGACCGGGCGCGATCAATACGCCGATCAATGCGGAAAAATTCGCGGACCCCGTCCAGAAAAAAGATGTGGAAAGCATGATTCCGATGGGATATATCGGTGAGCCGGAAGAAATCGCGGCCGTCGCCGTCTGGCTCGCTTCAAAGGAATCAAGCTACGTGACCGGCATTACACTGTTTGCTGACGGCGGAATGACCAAATATCCTTCATTCCAGGCAGGCCGCGGATAAGAAAAAAAGCGATCTCAGGCTCTTTAGAGCCGGATCGCTTTTTGCTTACGCACGTTTTTTCTTTACAAGCGCCGCGATCGAAAGGATAATCGCCGCAGCTGACAGAACGATGGCCGCAATATCAAGCGCAGATACGCCGGATTTGCTTTCTTCATTTGACTGTTCAGCTCCGTGCGCATCCGTCACGTTCGCCGCTTTTGTGATTTTCGTAATCGAGTGAGGCGTGTCGGCGTTCTCATCACCCGTCCATTCTACAATGCTGCCGTCTTTGTAGTATTGGTAGGCGTCCCAAGCCGCATCCGCGGTCTTTTCAGGGTTTTTCGCAACGAATGTGAACTGCTGGAATTGGCCGGGCTGAATGCCGCCGTCCTTTGCTTCCCAAGTGACGGAGACCGCCTTGTCATCATGCTTTGATACGGACGTTTTCCAGCCCGGAATCGGCTGATACTGCTGGAATTCAACGCCCGCGGGCATTTTCAGCACGACTTTCGTTGTCGGCTCATTTTTTTCCACAGGCACTTTCATTGTGTACGTTTCCCAAGAACCCGCCGCGGATTCCGCGGGTTTGACGGAGACATGGGCGCTTGCTGCAGCCGTAAAACCGGTGAGTGACAGGGTCACGGCAAATATGAATACGAAAGCCTTTTTTTTCAACATGAGATACACTCCTTAGTTAGTCGTTGAGAATACTTGGTTGATTTCATTGAAATCGCTTGTCAGTCCGTGGACTTTGATCTTCCAGTTTCCCTTTTCGGTGATGGACAGGTTGGCGGCTTCGAATATGCCTTCCTTCGTCTTCTTCAAATCAAAGGTGCTTTCATGCTGTTTGCCGCTGAAGCCCGTCTGATAAACCGTCACCGTAAATTGCTGAATGTCTTTTACCAAGCCGCCGTTATGATCGGTGACAATGACTTGAAATTCATTTTTACCCGGCTGGTTCGGCGTAATATGCAGGGACAGGGTTTCCCCGTTTCCGATCATTTCTGAGCCGTTAAAAGGCAATGGCGCGGGCGGCGGCGGGCTGGGCAGGCTTGTGAAGACGGCGGTTGTAAATAATACCGCAATGCCGATTGCCCATTCGGCCTTTATCGTTGCGCTGATGCTCCTTTTTCTGCGGAACTTCGTCATCCATACGTGAATGGCGCCGAGCGCAAGCATGATGACAAACAGCCCGATTTTCAAAAGGAGTGTCTTGCCGTAAGCGGTGTGAAAGAGTGAATCAAACGAACGGATAATGAAAAATCCGTTCAGCACACCTGAAAATAAAAGCACGCCGACAGAAGCGAACGCCCAAGGAGAAAAGCGTCTGACCGTTTCCCATGCGGCGGTTTTATCTGTTGTTCTCCACTCTGATGAAAGAAGGAGCACAAGCGCGGCTATACCGCCGGTCCATACAGACGCGGCTGATAAATGGAGAAAGTCCATCGTGATGCCGACCGCTTTTTCGTCAATAACTGCCGCATGCCCGGCGAACGCTTTTGCCAAAAGCGAAGCGAAAAAGAACAGCAGCGGCGCCGTCCAGTACGCAAATGAGCGGAAAGCTTTCTTCTTCAAAAGCGGGATCATGGACAGGGCAAGCAGGATAAATAGGCTGATCTGGATCATCCAGACACACCCGCCTGCCGTTTTCAGAAGCGTTTCTTTTACATAGTCCGGCTGAAACGCGGAACTCCAAGCGCCGCCCGCGTTTTCTTTCGTCTGGATCGGGAGCTGGCAGACAAGCGCAAGCCCCGTTAAACATAAGGAAATCACGAGCAGCTTTACAGTTCGTTTTGCTTTTGATGAATCATTTTTTCTGTACCAAAACAGATGAAAAAACGCCGTGCCGATAAACAGGGAGAGAGCGGTATACAAAATACCGCGGTCGATGGCCGCTTCGGGATGAAGCGCCGCTTGCGATGATGTTTGCTCCTGAAGTTCACCGCCGGCTTTCCCGATACTGAAAGGAATGACGCCGGATACCGGGTGACCGTCGGCCGACACCGCGTTCCATTCCGCTCTGTAAATATCATGCGGCAGATTTTTTTTCAAGGCCGCGGTCATGATGCGGGCATCACTTTTTTGAATCACCGTTTTGCCGGCATCGACCCGTTCACCGGATGAATTATAGACCTTAATGGAGTGGAAGCCTTCTTCAACCTGTTCATTAAACGTAATTTCAATCTGCTTCGGCGCTTGTTTTAATTCGCTGTTCTCACCCGGATTTGAGTTTGTGATGTAGGCGTGGGCGAAGCTTGTTTTCGGAATCAAAACAAGGAACAGCAAAAAGATGAGCCAGCGTTTGTTCTGTCTCATGGCTTGTGACACCGCCTTCCGGTTGGTTGTTGTTATGTCTTGCTGCAGGTGCATCCCTTCTGCCTGTCGTGTAAGATGATGTCCGCCGCCTCGTCAAAGGTGCAAATGACCCCGCCGAATCCTTTTTGAAACCGTTCTGCGTAATCACGCGTTGAGAAGGGAATCGCCTGAGGCCGGCAGCAGTGAAGGTCAATATCGGCATGGACTAAAAAGTAAGCAGAAGCGGCCGTCAGCGTCGTCTGGAGAAGAAAATCCTTACAAATGACATGAGACACTTCTTCCTTTTTATCCTCATACCGCAAAATCGCGCAATGAATGCAGCACATCTGCTCAACGGCTTGTGAAACAGTAATGAGCTGGACAGAATATGAATGCTGAATCGGCCGCAGGCAATAGCCGCATTGATTGGCGCTTTTTTCTGAAGCGGGCGGGAGCGTAATGCCGCCGGGTGTCCGGATAATCCGGTTTGCATCCGCCAGCTGATTGACGTCTCTGTACACGGTCATCTCGGAGACGCCGAATCTCTCGCTTATGTCAGAGATTTTCAGCGCGCCCTCCTCTTTCAGCCATTCAAGCAAGGTTTGCTGTCTGTTAATCGGAAGCAATTCTGCATCCTCCTTTTTATGCGAATGAGTGATGAACCTCCTTTTAAGAGTAGATGTTTTCACAAATGTGCACAAGAGCCTGATGATAAAATGTGTGAAAATATGTTGAACAATCACAAATGTAAAACGCGGAGACAGACTCTGTTATAATAGAAGAGTTGAATGGAGGAATAAATATGAAAGAAACGACCTGCCCGAACTGCGGCAAGCCGATTACAGGCGACATGGTCAGATCATCCATGATCCCGTGCCAGTTTCAGTGCGGACATTGCCATGTGAAATTGCGTGAATATAAAGTATCAGCTCCGATTATGGCTGTAGCCATTGCGATAACCGTGCTTTTGATTTATCTTGTGCAGATGGCCAGAACCGCCGTCATGCCGATGTTTCCGGCTGCGCGGTATGTGCCGGCCGCCATTTTTGCGCTCGTATGTGCATATCCGGTGTTTATTGTCAGTGAGCGGATCATTGCCAAACTCGTCGTTACAAAAGGACACATTATATACAGGAAGCGGTAAGACACCTTTGATGAGGTGTCTTTTTTTAGTTAAGGATTTGTCACAGTCTCTGTGCCAAACTCCTCTTTACTTTTCATTGAATGAGGATTGTAAGCGTTTTATGATGAAGGCACAGGGGCGAAAGAAAACCCCGTGTCTTATTTATTTTCATCTTAAGGCAGGCAAACAGGGAGGGAAATGATATGCAGCAAGAACAGCAAGCTGGCATGAAAGTAAAGATACAGCGGTTCGGCAGTTATTTAAGCGGTATGATCATGCCGAATATCGGCGCATTTATCGCATGGGGAATTATCACCGCGCTGTTTATTCCTGCGGGATGGTTTCCGAATCCGCAGCTGAATACATTGGTAAGCCCGATGATTACGTATCTTCTGCCGCTTTTAATCGCATATACGGGCGGAAAAATGATCTATGATCACCGCGGGGGAGTCGTCGGAGCGACAGCCGCCATCGGAGTTATTGTCGGAGCGGACATACCGATGTTCTTAGGGGCAATGATTATGGGGCCTTTGGGCGGTTATCTCATTAAACAATTAGACCGTGTGTTTAAAGATAAAGTCAGACAGGGTTTTGAAATGCTGATCAACAACTTCACGGCGGGAATTATCGGCGCGGTGCTGACGATTATCGCGTTTTATGCGATCGGCCCGGTCGTCCTGTCTCTTAACAAATTGCTGGCGGCGGGTGTGGAAGTCATTGTCCACGCGAATTTGCTGCCAATTGCAAGCGTTTTCGTAGAACCGGCGAAAGTCCTGTTCCTGAATAACGCGATCAACCACGGCATTTTAAGTCCGATCGGAATCGAGCAGGCAGCAAAAGCGGGTAAATCCATTCTGTTCTTAGTGGAAGCGAACCCCGGGCCGGGACTCGGTATTTTACTGGCATACATGTTCTTTGGGAAAGGTTCTTCAAGATCGACGGCTCCGGGAGCGGCGATCATTCATTTCTTCGGGGGGATTCATGAAATCTATTTCCCTTACATTTTAATGAAACCGATGCTGATCCTCGCGGCGATCGCCGGGGGAGCGAGCGGGCTGCTCACATTCTCGATTTTTAACGCGGGTCTTGTCGCGGCATCATCTCCGGGCAGCATCATCGCCATTTTGGCGCTGACACCGAAGGGAAGCTATCTCGGCGTGCTGGCGGGCGTCATCGTTGCCGCGGCCGTATCGTTTATCGTCTCGGCGCTTATTCTGAAATCGTCTAAAGCGGGAGAAGAAGATCTGACAGCCGCTGCGGAAAAAATGCAGGAAATGAAAGGCAGGAAAAGCGAAGCGGCGGCCGCATTGGCGGACAAAGAGGAAGAACAGGAAAACGCCGCTGATATTTCCGCTGACCAAGTAAGCCGCATTATCTTCGCGTGTGATGCAGGTATGGGATCGAGCGCAATGGGCGCCTCCATTTTAAGAAACAAAGTGAAAAAAGCAGAACTTGACATTGATGTGACAAATACATCAATCAATAATCTTCCGAATGACGCGGATATCGTCATTACGCATAAGGATCTGACTGACCGTGCGAAAGCGAAGCTGCCGCAGGCGGTGCACATTTCGGTTGATAATTTCTTGAACAGCCCGAAATACGATGAACTGATTGAAAGGCTTAAAAACTAATCAAACAGAAAGAGGGATTTTCATCATGGAAGTATTGGCTAAAGCGAACATCAAACTGAACCAGACAGTGAACTCAAAAGAGGATGCCATCCGCCTGGCGGGACAGACGTTGATTGATAACGGTTACGTGAAAAACGGCTACGTGGAAAAAATGTTCGAACGTGAAGAAACATCATCCACTTTCATGGGGAATTTCATTGCGATCCCGCACGGCACGGAAGATGCGAAGGATGAGGTGCTTCATTCAGGCATTTCCGTCATCCAGATTCCGGACGGGGTGGAATACGGTGAAGGCAATACGGCAAAGGTCGTTTTCGGTATCGCCGGAAAAAACAATGAACACTTAGACATTCTGTCAAACATCGCCATCATCTGCTCAGAGGAAGAAAACATCGAGCGGCTGATCAGTGCAAAGACGGAAGAAGAACTGGCCGCGATTTTCAGCGAGGTGAACTGACATGATTGCCCTTCATTTCGGAGCGGGAAACATCGGGCGGGGCTTTATCGGCGCTTTGCTCCATCATTCCGGCTATGAGGTTGTTTTTGCAGATGTGAATGAAACGATGGTCGGCTTTCTCAATGATAAGAAGGAATATACCGTGGAGCTTGCCGACGGCGGCCGGCAGACAGAAATTATCGGCCCCGTTTCAGCCATCAACAGCGCGGTGCAAGAACAAGAGCTGTACAGGCTGATCAATGACGCGGCGATCATTACGACGGCAGTAGGCCCGAACGTTCTCAGACTCATTGCCCCGTCCATCGCGGAAGGGCTGAAGCGCAGAACGTCCTCTGAGCCTCTCAATATCATTGCCTGTGAAAATATGATCGGCGGCAGCCGTTTTCTGAAAAAAGAAGTTTTCGGACATTTGACGGAAGGGGAGCGGGAACTCGTGGACCGGACGGTCGGCTTCCCTGATTCTGCGGTTGACCGGATCGTGCCGATTCAGCACCATGAAGACCCGCTGAAAGTATCCGTAGAGCCGTTTTTTGAATGGGTCATAGACAGAACCGGCTTTGCCGGCGGTCAGCCGGCACTTAAAGGTGCGATATTTACGGATGATCTTACACCTTTCATCGAGAGAAAGCTGTTTACTGTCAATACCGGCCATGCCGTTACGGCGTACGTCGGCTATCAGCGCGGATTAAAAACCGTCAAAGAGGCCATCGACCATCCGGAAATCCGGCGTGTCGTGTACGATGCACTTTCAGAAACGGGCGAGTACTTGGTGAAAGCGTACGGCTTTAAGCAAGCTGAACACGAGCAGTACATGAAGAAAATCATCGGCCGTTTTGAAAATGAATACATCACGGATGATGTGACAAGAGTCGCCAGATCACCGCTCAGAAAACTCGGAGCGAATGATAGATTAGTAGGGCCGGCCAAAAAAATAAAAGAACCGAACGCGCTGGCAGAAGGCATCGCCGCCGCCCTGCGCTTTGACTATCAGGATGATCCGGAAGCGGTTGAGCTGCAGAAGCTTATCGCGGAAAAAGGAACGAGCGGTGTTCTGCAAGACATTTGCGGTATTCAGCCGCATGAGCCGCTGCACGGCATCGTGCTCAAAAAACTCAATCAATAAGATGAATCCGCGTCGGGGGACGCGGCTTTTTTTTCTTCTGTTATAATGTTGGGGAAGGGAGGCTGTATGATGACTCAAAAGCTCTTACCCCACCGTTTTCCGTTTCTTTTGATTGACGGCACGACAAACAGCGAAGCCGGAAAATGGGCGGCTGCTTACAAAAACATCACTGAAAATGACTGGTTTATAACCGAATCACAAAGAGAGATGCCGTTTTCACTCGTCATTGAAGCGATGGCCCAAACGGCGGCTTGCGCGGGAATTACCGGCGGTGACAGCCTCGGTCTTTTATCCGCGGTGAAGAAAGCGGAAAGATTAGGCGCCGCTTTGCCGGGAGACCGTCTGGATCTGCTGTTTGAAGTCACGCGAACGAGGCGCGGGTTTGTATTCGGCCGGGCGAAAGCGTCCGTTGCCGGGAATCCGGTAGCGGAAGCTGAGATCAGCATATTTATCGCACCATCGTAAAAAAAAGCCGCCTCCAGCGGCGGCTTTCGGACAAGTTTGTTATTTTGTATCATAATCTCTTTCACTCTGTGAATTGTCTCTTTGGTCGTGTTTGTGTTTTTCGTCATTGGCGTTTTCCTTCAGCTCTTCCAGCGGAATCGGATCGGTTAAATCATGATGTTCAGGATTTTCATTCGGTTTGTTTTTCTGTTTTCTTTCTGTCATCCTCCATCACCTCAATATTTCTTTTCCTCAACGTGCTCCCCGCCAAACGTCAGGAGCGGTTTTTTGTTCCTGTGGGTCATATGTATTAAAATAGAGACGACTACATTATAAAAAGTGAGGTACATATATGCCGATACAAAGAGAAGACGCAGATATTAAACTGATCGCGATCGATATGGACGGAACCCTGCTCAATGACGAGCAGCTCATCCCGGAGGAAAACCGGCGGGCGATCAAGGAAGCGGAGGCGAAAGGAGTTCACGTCGTCATCAGCACCGGACGCACGCTGATGACATGCCGCGAACTGGCTGAGTCTCTCGAGCTGTCATCCTTTTTAATTACGGCAAACGGCAGCGAAATCTGGGATTCCAACTTTGAGCTGGTTGAGCGCAAGCTTCTTCATACCGATCATATTCAAAAATTATGGGATCTGAGAAATAAGCACAATACGAATTTCTGGGCCTCTACTGTCGATAAAGTGTGGAGAGGGGAATTCCCGGAAACGATTACGGATCACCAGTGGCTCAAGTTCGGATTTGAAATCGAGGATGACGATGTGCGGAATGAGGTGCTGAAAGAGCTGAAAGAAAACAAGGAGCTCGAAGTCACAAACTCAAGCCCGATCAATATCGAAGTCAATGCCCTCGGCATCAATAAAGCGGCGGCGCTGGCGAAGGTATCGGAAAAACTCGGCTTTACGATGAAAAATGTGATGGCTATGGGTGACAGTCTGAATGACATTGCGATGATTGAAAAAGCGGGTGTCGGCGTCGCCATGGGAAATGCGCAGGATATCGTAAAAGAAACCGCTGACTGGGTGACTGATGTCAACACGGAAAACGGAGTCGCCAAAGCGATCCGCCACTGGGTATTATAATAGAAAAAAGAGAGTCTCTGGATGAGGCTCTCTTTTTTGTTTGTCACATTAGTGACTAGGTCCATGGTAGGTTTTCTGACAAAGGGATGTTCAAACGTGTCAGAATTGATATAATTGAGTGAAATCCAACAATTCGGAATAGTCGTTCCGAATAGCGGAATGATAATCATATAAAACGTTTACAATACAGGAGGGAGCTTATGTTTCAGATTGACATCAATTGTGATTTAGGAGAAAGTTTCGGTGCATATAAGATCGGGATGGATGAAGAGATTTTGGATTATGTGACATCTGCAAACATCGCCTGCGGCTTTCATGCGGGTGATCCCAGCGTGATGCGCAAAACGGTTGCGCTTGCGGCGGAAAAGGGCGTGAAAATCGGCGCTCATCCCGGGCTGTTCGATCTTCAAGGATTCGGGCGGCGGCAGATCGCGATTACGCCCGAGGAAGCGTATGATCTGACACTGTACCAAATCGGCGCGCTGTCAGGTTTTTTAAAAGCAGAAGGTGTCGCGATGCAGCATGTAAAGCCGCACGGCGCTTTATATAATATGGCCGCCGTCAACCGCGGCCTGTCAGAGGCCATCGCTCAGGCGGTCTCTCATTTTGATCCCGGACTCATTCTTTTCGGGCTAGCCGGAAGCGAGCTGATTAAAGCGGGAGATCGAATCGGCCTGCAGACGGCAAGCGAAGTGTTTGCAGACCGCACCTATCAGGAAGACGGCACGCTGACGCCGCGTTCACAGCCGGATGCGCTGATTCAGGATGACAAAAAAGCGGTCGGGCAAGTGATTCAAATGGTGAAAGACAACACGGTGACATCACGTAAAGGACAAGCCGTAAGCCTGAAAGCGGACACCGTCTGCATTCACGGAGACGGCGCCCACGCGCTGACATTCGCAAAAACGATCAGAAACGAATTAAAAGCGGCGGACATTCAAATCAGTGCGCTTTCAAAAGACTGAGCAGCAGAGGGAGGAAGACAGCATGGAGCAAAAGAAAAACACAGCCGGAAAGGCTTCCGGCAAATGGTCGCTGCTTTTAGGCGCGACATTTCTGATGGCGACATCATCAATCGGGCCCGGCTTTCTGACGCAGACGGCCACGTTTACCAATACATTGGCGGCAAGCTTCGGCTTTATCATTTTAATCTCTATTATTTTGGACATTTTCGCGCAAACCAATGTATGGCGGATTATCGCGGTTTCCGGAAAGCGCGGCCAAGAGATTGCAAATATGGTACTTCCGGGCGCCGGTTATGCCATTGCTTTTCTGGTGGTGCTTGGCGGACTGGCGTTTAATATCGGAAACATCGGCGGCGCGGGTCTCGGCCTTCAAGTATTATTCGGAATCAAACCGGAGATCGGCGCTTTAATCAGCGCTGCGATTGCGGTTTTGATTTTCGTCATAAAGGAAGCCGGAAAAGTCATGGACCGTTTTATGCAGATCGCCGGAATTGTCATGATCGTATTGACGGTGTATGTTGCCGTAACGACGGCTCCGCCGGTCGGACACGCCGTTGTGAAAACTTTTATGCCTGATCATATCAGTGTGCTGGCGATCGTGACGCTTGTCGGCGGCACGGTCGGCGGATACATTACATTTGCCGGCGGCCACCGTTTGCTTGATTCAGGCATTCAAGGGAAGGAAGTCATTCCTCAAGTCACGAAAAGCTCCGTCACAGGCGTATTGATTACATCTGTTATGCGGATTGCCCTTTTTCTCGCCGTGCTCGGCGTCGTCTCAAAGGGCCTGCGCATTGATCCTGATAATCCCGCGGCTTCTGTGTTCAAGCTTGCGGCGGGAAATGTCGGCTATAAAATTTTCGGTGTCATCATGTGGTCTGCGGCTATTACGTCTGTCATCGGCGCCGCATATACGTCAGTGTCTTTCTTCAAATCGTTCTCGGCAAAAATCGAAAAGCATTCGAACGGCGTAATTATCGCTTTTATCATCGTATCCACTCTCATTTTTGTCACGATCGGCCAGCCTGCCAAAATTCTGGTCGCGGTCGGTTCGCTTAACGGTTTAATTCTGCCGCTTGCATTAGCGATGATTTTGTTGGGCGCTTATAAGAAAAAAGTCGTCGGCGACTACAAGCATCCGATCTGGCTGACAATCGCGGGGGCAATCGTAGTCGTTGTCATGGCGGTTATGGGCATCTATACATTATTCTCGCAAATGCCGCAGCTATGGGGCTGATGACATGAAAAAACATATGAGTGACATGAGTCCCGAAGAAGTCAGGCAGCTTATCAGAAAAGGGCGGATGACCGGGCCGACGGCGGGGTTGGCCGCTTCTTACGCACAAGCCAATCTTGTCGTTTTGCAAAAGGATCTTGCCTTTGATTTTCTCTTATTCTGCCAGCGCAATCAAAAGCCTTGTCCGGTGCTTGACGTGACGGATGCGGGTTCACCCGTTCCGGCAATAGCGGCGCCGGGAGCTGATATCCGGACGGACTTTCCGAAATACAGAATCTATCGGCATGGCGTGCTTACTGAAGAGGTAACGGATCTCACGCCATATTGGAAGGAAGATTTTGTCGGCTTTTTGATCGGCTGCAGTTTTTCATTCGAGCAAGCCCTTATCAATCAGCACATTCCAATCAGGCATATTGATGAAGGCGTGAACGTTCCCATGTATAAAACAAATATTGACTGTGTTCCGGCGGGCCCGTTTTCAGGAAAAATGGTCGTCAGCATGAGGCCGATTCCGGAAAGACTGGCAGTCCGCGCAGCACAGGTCACGTCACGTTTTCCCGCCGTGCACGGCGCCCCCGTCCGCATCGGGAATCCGAAAAGCATCGGCATCAGCGATCTGAATCAGCCGGACTTCGGAGATGCCGTAACGGTGAAAGAAGGCGAAGTTCCTGTATTCTGGGCGTGCGGCGTTACACCGCAGGCGGTGATCATGGAAACAAAGCCCGATATCGTGATAACCCATTCACCTGGGCACATGCTGATCACTGATATACGGAACGAATCGCTTGCTGTTCTGTAAGTAGAAAGAAAACAACGAGGTGATGACAATGAAGCAGTATAGCGGCAATACAGCGCTTGATATACAGCCGCACGGTGATTCCGCCGTTATCATCCGCTTTGGCGGGCACATCAGCGAAGAAGTCAACAGCCGGGTTCATGCGGCGGCCGCCTGTATTGAAGAACGGCCGTTTCCGGGCTTCGTTGAATGTATTCCGGCATTCACAAGCTTAACGATCTTTTATGATGTGTATGCCGTCTCACAAATAAAAAAAGGCGTCTCTCCTTTTGCTTTGGTCAAGAAAGAAGTGACAGAACGCCTCAGCCATATAAAGGCCGGCCGGCAGGAAGAGCGCCGGGTGATGGAAATCCCCGTTTGCTACGGCGGTGATTTCGGTCCTGATTTAGAAGACGTCGCTGAGATGAACGATCTGACGCCGGAAGACGTCATCCGCATCCATACCGAAGGCGAATATCTCGTTTATATGCTCGGATTTGCGCCGGGATTTCCGTTTTTAGGAGGAATGTCTGAGCGGATCAGAGCGCCGAGAAAGTCGTCGCCAAGGCCGTCGATCCCGGCTGGTTCAGTAGGAATCGCAGGGATGCAGACCGGTGTGTATCCGATATCCACCCCCGGCGGCTGGCGGCTGATCGGCAGCACTCCGCTTCGGCTTTTCAGGCCTGAAGAACAACCGCCGAGCCTGTTGAGAGCGGGCGATACTGTGAAATTCGTCCGGATCTCAGCGGAAGAATACAGCCGCATCAAGGAGGGAGCCGAATGAGCATGAAAGTGATGAAACCCGGTCTTCTGACGACGATTCAGGATACGGGCCGAACAGGGTATCAGAAATACGGCGTACTGGGCAGCGGCGCAATGGATACAATCTCTCTGCGCATCGCCAATCTTCTTGCCGGAAATAAAGAAACAGAGGCGGGGCTGGAAATTACGCTCATGGGGCCCGGGCCTTCCTTTGAGTTTTCAGAACCGGCGGTCATTGCAGTCACGGGGGCCGATTTCGCCTTTCATATTAATGGAGAACCAGCTCCTTTGTGGAAACCGATTTTGATAAAGGAAACAAGCGTCGTCTCATTCGGGCCGTGTAAAATGGGGAGCCGGGCTTATCTTGCCGTTGCGGGGGGATTTGACGTGCCCGCCGTCATGGAAAGCAAAAGCACGTATGTCAGAGCGGGGATCGGCGGCTTTTGCGGAAGAGCGCTGCAAAAAGATGATGAGCTGCCGCTCGGCGGTATGACGCAGTGCTCGGAACTGATCGCTGCCCGTCTGAGCGAATCTCCCGGGCAGCATGGTTTCTCAGCGCCTGATTGGTCTGTCAGCAGCAGAGGATTTCTGCCGCTGAAAAGAAATCCGGTCATTCGCGTGCTTGAAGGCGCTCAATTTCATGCGTTTACAGAAGAAGCAAAACAGCGTTTTTACCAAGAATCGTATACGGTCACGCCGCAATCCGACCGAATGGGCTACCGCCTGAAGGGCGCCCCGCTTGAATTGCGGGAGCCGCTTGAAATGGTATCTGAGGCTGTGACATTCGGGACGGTGCAGGTGCCGCCGGACGGCAATCCGATTATACTGCTGGCTGACAGACAGACGACGGGTGGCTACCCGCGAATGGCGCATATCATATCCGCCGATCTTCCTCTTGCCGCCCAAACGATGCCGGGGGAACATATCACGTTCGCTGCTGTTTCGCTGGAGGAGGCGGAAATGCTGCTGTTGGAGAAGGAACAGCAGCTGAAGGAGCTGAAAGCAAGACTCAAAATGGAATGGCTGATCTGACAAAGGGGATGAAAGGTCATGGAAAACAAAAACAAAACCGTCATCAAATCAATGGAGCTGCTTCATTTATTCCTGACCGAACCGAGCCTGAGCTTAAATGAGCTGGTTTCTCTATCGGAAATGCCGAAAACCTCGGTTCACCGGATGGCAAGTTCACTGGAGGAAATGGGATTTCTCACCCGGGCAGCGGATGGCCGTTATCAGCTTGGTCTGATCTTTTTACAATTCGGCCAGCTCGTCTCTGACCGTCTGGACATCAGGAAAATAGCCAAGCCAGTGATGGAAAAGCTGTGCGGTGAAGTGGATGAGGCCGTTCAGCTGATTATGAGGGACGGCGATGAAGCCATTTACGTCGATAAAATTGAGGGAACGCAAACCGTACGGCTTTATACTGCAATCGGCCGCCGGTCGCCGCTGTATGCGGGAGCGTGCGCCAGAAGCATTTTATCCTTTCTGCCGCGTGAGGAGATTGACACATACATTCAGAAAACAAAGCTTGCCGCAATCGCTTCAGGCACGATGACGAATCCGGCTGAAGTGCTTCAATCCATTGAAACGTCATTACAATCAGGATATACGATCAGCTATTCGGAATTAGAGGATTACACGGCAGCGATCGGGGCGCCGATTTTCAATCACGAAGGTAAGGTGGCTGCGGGAATCAGCATCGCCGGCTTTGAAGCCAGGTTTTCAGAGGACAGGCTGCCGTACTTAACCGAAAAAGTCAAAAACGCCGCTCGGCATATTTCTGAGAAATTGGGTTATTGACCGAGCCAATTTTTCTTCACTCGCGTACATTACAATATCGATAGTAACGAGTGGAGGAAAGAAAATGGGACTTGTTTATACGGCGCTTGGGGATTCTTTGACGACGGGAAGGGGATCCGGCCCGTTTTCCGCCGGTTTTGTTCAGCGGTTCGGACGTATGATGGCAGAAGATTTACAGACAAAAACCGACGTATCCATCTTTGCCAAATCAGGCCTTGAGACGGGAGAAATTCTCGGGCTTATGTCCTGGCCGTACATTCAGAGGCGGATTCAGGCTGCTGATATGATTACCATTACAGGCTGCGGCAACGATTTGATCGATTCGGTTCGGGAATATCAGCAAACATCGGACGCTTCGGTGTTCACCAGTGTGTCCAGTCACTGTCACGAGAACTTTGAAAAGATGATAGCCAAGATCACAGCCTTAAAAGGGCCGCACCCGTCTCCTTATGAGATCCGCGTCTTCAATTTATACAACCCTTTCCCGGGTATTTCCATTGCAGAGAAATGGATATCTTCTTATAATGCGCACCTCAGCACACTCGCATCGGCGCCGCACGTCAAAATCGCCGATGTCCACAGCGCTTTCAAAGGAAAGCTGAACGAATATCTCTCTCATGACCGCGTACACCCCAACGGCAGAGGATATGAAGTCATGGCATGCGTTCTCAGGGGGCTCGGATACGGAAGCCTCGCCCGCTCATAAACCGCGCGCTCCTTTTCATCGGGAGCGCGCTTTTTGTTCTCCTTAAAACAAACTTAAAATTGTCCGACTTTCGTTCTATCCGCGTAAAAAGTACGCTAGAATAATGGGGGATAAAGACAGAAATAGAATTGTGTTCAAAAAATGCTAACAGAAAGGATGGATTTTTTTGCTGCGCGTTTTAAAACTGTCACTCGCGATGCTGATTATTATACTTGCTGCTGCCGCATTTACGTATGCAGAACATACATCTGTCATACAGCCGATTATGCTCGTGTTTCTCGGTGCGGTCATGTTCATTCAGGGGCTGGAAGAAAAATGGAAAGAAAACGATAGCTCCGGGAAATTCAATATATATACCGCCGTTTTTGTATGGTCGATCTCTTTAATCGGTTTTACGCTTCACGTAATCTGAGTTTGATAGATCCTGAAAATGCTCCACAACGGGAAAAGGTGAATAAAAACGGTGCAGTAAGGCTTTCCATTCCTGATATTTCGGCGATCCGCGAAAGCCTTTTGTATGATCCTCTAATGTTTCCCATTCCACCAGCAGCAAATATTTATGCGTTTCCTCCATACATTTGGACAAGGAATGGGACAGATAACCTTTCATCCCCGCTATAATAGGCTCCGCCCGGCGAAATGCCGCTTCGAATTCTCCTTCAAGACCTTCTTTTACATGCAGCATGGCTGCTTCTCTGATCATTCGAAACTCCCCCTTTTATTAATAGATACATTGTATAAAAATATGGACAAAAATAGCTGAAAAACATAAAAATTTAAAACACTATAAATAAAAAATCCTTGCAAGCCTCATTTGGTTTAGGAGAAAATAACAATTGGAAGGCAGGGGAATAGACAGTGAAAAAAGGATTATACCTATTACTTTTACTCGCAGGAATCATAGGTTTAATCGGCTGCTCGAAATCGGAGTCAGCCGAAGACAGAATGAAAGATTTCGTAAAAGACTGGAATGGCGGTCATTACGATAAAATGTACCAAAGCCTCACCCAGGATGAAAAGAAAAAACTATCCAAAAAGGATTTTGTAAAACGATATGAAACCATTTATGAACAAGCAGGGGTCAAAAATCTGAAAGTCACTGCCGAAAAACAGGACGAAGACGATAAGAAAAAAGATGACCTTCAGCACATCGATTATAAAGTCAGCATGGATACAAAAGCAGGGAAGGTCGCCTTTGAAAATACGGCCGTCCTGAAAAAAGAAAAAACAGACGATGGAGAATCATGGAACATCGACTGGAATCCTTCTTTTATTTTCAAACAGCTTTCCGATGACAAAACCGTGCAGATCGCAAATGAAGAACCGAAGCGCGGGCAAATCTACGACAAAGACGGCAAAGGCCTGGCCGTGAATACGGAGGTGCCGGAAATCGGCATTATCCCTGGAAAACTCGGCAAGGATAAAGACAGCGTGATCAAAAAACTGTCTGAAAAACTGGACCTTTCTGAAGACGATATCAAAAGCAAACTGAATCAGGGCTGGGTAAAAGATGACTCCTATGTTCCGATTCAAAAAATCAGACCGGATGATGAAAGCAAGGTCAAAAGCCTGCTCGCATTAGACGGCGTGACGAAAACGAAAGTCAGCTCCCGCTACTATCCGTACGGTGAAAAAGCGGCCCATCTGACCGGATATATTAAAACAATCACAGCGGAGCAGCTGAAAAAAGCGAAAGAAGGCCAATACAGCGACACCTCCAAAATCGGCACCGCCGGCCTTGAAAATGTATACGAAGACAAGCTGCGCGGCACGACCGGCTGGAAAATTTACGTCCCGCAAACGGGAGAGGTCATTGCTGAAAAGAAAGCCGAAAACGGGCAGGATATTCATGTAACGATTGATATGAAAACGCAGACGAAGCTGTATGATTCCATGAAAGATGACAGCGGAGCGGCAGTCGCCCTTGAACCGCAAACGGGAGAGACCCTCGCGCTTGTCAGCGCACCGTCTTATGACCCGAACGGCTTTATTTTCGGCTGGAGCGGCAAAGAATGGAAAAAGCTGAATGAAAATAAAGACAATCCATTTTCAGCGAAATTCAACAAGCTGTATGCACCGGGATCAACGATTAAACCGATTGCCGCGGCGGTCGGCCTGACAAACGGCACATTGAAAGCGTCGGAAAAGAAAAAAATCACCGGAAAAGAGTGGCAGAAGGATTCAAGCTGGGGCGGTTACCATGTCACACGCGTATCAGAGCGCCTGAATGAAGTGGATCTCGAAAACGCGCTGATTACATCGGACAACATCTACTTTGCGCAAAATGCCATAGACGCCGGAGCGGACGCGTTTACAAAAGGATTAAAAACATTTGGCTTTGACGAAGACATTCCGTACCAATTCCCGATTGAAAAGTCGTCAATCGCAAATGGCAAGCTTGATTCCGAGATTCTTCTCGGAGATACGGGCTACGGCCAAGGGCAGATGCTGATGTCTCCGCTGCACTTAGCGGCTGATTATACCGCATTTGTAACAGACGGAAATCTCGTCAAACCGACATTAATCAAAGACGGAGAAAAAACACCGCAAATCTGGCATAAGCAAGTGGTATCCAAAGCCAATGCCGAAGAAATCACAAAAGGGCTGAGAGGCGTCGTTGAAGATCCGCGCGGCTCTGCATATCAGCCGGCCGTAAGCGGCATTACCGTAGCCGGAAAAACCGGCACAGCCGAGCTGAAAACGTCAAAAGAAGATAAAGACGGCAAAGAAAACGGCTGGTTTGTCGGCTACGATTATAAAAAGAAAGACCTCTTGATCGCGATGATGATTCAAGACGTCAAAAAACGCGGCGGAAGCCATTACGTCGTTGAAAAAGCAAAAAAACAGTTTCAGAATCATTAAATGACGATTTTTGCGGGCTGAAAGGAAAATCAGCCGCCGAAGCAGAATGAAACAGCATGGGCAATTCCTGAAAACAGAGAGACAAGGGCTCACTAAGAAAAAGGGGGATTTCACATGCAGCGTATTCAACTGGCTGAAGACCTGGAATTTTCAAGAGTGATACACGGGCTTTGGCGCCTGAACGAATGGAATTATTCGGACACAGAGCTGCTGGATCTGATTGAATGGTGTATCAGCCAAGGCATTACCACCTTCGACCATGCCGATATATACGGCAGTTATACATGTGAAAAGCTGTTCGGCGGTGCTTTGTCCCTTTCACCTTCGATAAGGGAGCAAATCGAAATCGTCACAAAATGCGGGATCGTCATTGAGTCGCCGGAACGGCCCGGCAACAAGCCGCACCATTATAATACGTCGAAATCTCATATCTTAGCGTCGGCTGAGCAGTCGCTCTTGAATCTGAATACGGATTATCTCGATGTGCTGCTCATTCACAGACCTGACCCGCTTATGGACCCGGAAGCTGTGGCTGAAGCGTTTCATGCGCTGAAAAGCTCGGGCAAGGTCAGATATTTTGGAGTGTCAAACTTTAAAGCGCACCAGTACAGAATGCTCGAATCCTATTTGGATGATCCGCTCATCACGAACCAAATTGAAATTTCTGCTTACGAGCTGGAAAATATTCATGACGGCACGCTGGATTTCTGTCAGGAAAAACGCATCCCGCCGATGGCGTGGTCACCGCTTGCGGGCGGAAGCGTTTTTACAGGCCAATCAGATAAGGACGTCCGGATCCGCGCGGCGCTTCGTTCCGTACAGGAAGAAATCGGCGCTGCGTCCATTGACGAAGTCATGTACGCATGGCTGTTCACCCATCCGGCTGACATCATGCCGATTGTCGGCAGCGGAAAACAGAGCCGCATTTCCGCCGCGGTGCATGCATCAGCTTACACACTCAGCCATGATCAATGGTTTCGGGTTTATACAAGTGTCCAAGGTTATGATATTCCATAAACAAAACAAACGCCCCGGAAGGTATCTTCCCGGGCGTTTGTTTATGTGGTGTGCAATGTCTAAAAACAAGTAAGGTCACTTTGAAGTATAGCCGTTCAGATGAAAGGAACCAAGCATCACGGCATATTATCTGACACATTTTTCTTATTCAATACTGTCACACGGACCAGTGCCAAATTGCCATTAGAAAATGGTTGAATAATCTTTGAAAGCGTTTTATATTTTTAATTACAACACTTTCCCCGGAAGCACCCCCCATGTGCCGCATCCCCCACAACTAGAAAATCTGGAGGCGCGTTTCATGTATATGACAGCGAGAGAACAAAAATTAATGAAACATCTTTTACTGCAGAACCGGTACGAAACAGTGCATGAACTGGCGGAAGCTTTACAAGTCAGCACAAGAACCGTTCACCGCGAATTAAAAACAATCAAACCGCTGATGGAATCATTCGGTTTGGCACTTGATAAACAGCCCGGCAAAGGACTGAAAGCGGTGGGAAACGCGGAGGATAAACAGAAGCTCCTGTCAGACCTGTCCTATGAACAGCAAGAATACAGCGCTGAGGAGCGGAAACTTTTAATCCTATGTTCACTATTAGAGTCCCAAGATCCGATCAAGCTCTACAGCCTGGCGAACGAACTCCAAGTGACAAACGCGACGATCAGTTATGATCTTGATGAGCTGGAGACTTGGATTGCGCCCTTCGGCTTGACGCTGATCCGAAAAAGAGGCTTCGGCATTCAGCTGACGGGACCGGAAAATGCGAAACGGAAAATCGTCGGCAATCTCATGGTCAACCGCCTTGATATTCAAAGCTTTTTGGAAGCGGTTGAATTGAATATTAAAGGAAAACCCGACGCTGATGATAAAATGTTCGGCGTCGTAAATAAAGCGGAACTTTTGAAAATGGACCGGCTCTTGATCCAGCTCAAGGAAAAAATTTCGATCGCCTTATCTGACAGCTCCTATATGGCGCTGGCGGTTCATTTAACCTTTGCGATGGAGCGGATCAGACTCGGAGAAACCATCACGATGGAGGCTTCTGAACTAAAAGCGCTGCAGCAGACGAAGGAATACGGCTCCGCGCTCGAAATGGCAAAAGAGCTTGAAAAAGTCTTCGGCGTTTCGATACCGGAGGCTGAGATCGGCTATATCACCATCCATTTACGGAGCGCCAACCGCCAATACAAAACCGAATTCAAGCCTGAGAACATTGAAGTTGAAACGGCTTTGCAGACAAAGCAGCTGATCGGCTTCATTTCAGAAAAAATTAAAATGGATCTGACGGAAAACGGCTCTTTATACGACGGTTTAATCGCCCATCTCGAGCCTGCGATTAACCGGGTAAAAGAGAGTATCGACATGTACAACCCGATGACTCAGCAAATTAAACGCGACTACTTCCTGCTGTATATGGCCGTAGAAGAAGGAATGGAAAAATTCTTTCCGGGGCTTCATTTCCCTGATGATGAGATCGCTTTCATCGTTCTGCACTTCGGCTCCGCCCTGGAAATCAAACGGGAAGAAGCGAAAATCAAAGCGCTGATCGTCTGTTCAAGCGGCATCGGGTCGTCCAAAATGCTCGCATCCAGACTGAAAAAAGAGCTCCCGGAAATCCGTTCCTTTGATATGTCTTCCCTTATTGAACTGAAGGACCGTGATACCGCCGCGTACGACATGATCGTGTCCACCGTGCCGATCCCGTATGAAAACATTGATTATGTCATGGTCAGTCCGCTTTTAAATGAAGAAGACGCCGATCAGGTCAAGCAGTACATCAAAAGAAAGATTCCGCTGATTCTTGACAAGAAAAGAAACGGCAGAAGAGAAGAGAACCAGCCGGAGACGCCTGATATGCTGGAAGCGGCCGGGCGTATGGCGCATTATGCGGCGGTTATCCAAAGCGTGCTGCGGAACTTTTCGATCAAATCCATTGATTCAAACATGGTGTATGAGCTGTTTTTGAACCGTATGTTTGCCATGCTGGAGGAAGAAGGATTGGTTCATCATGCCCGAAAAACCGCACAGCGCCTTGCAGAGCGTGAAGAACAGGGCGGTCTCGGCATTCCGGGAACGGCAATGGCGCTGTACCATCTCAAAAATGAAGATATTGTCACACCTTTTTTCAAAATTTATGATTTGACAGCTCCATGCAGTGTCAAAGGCATGGACGGAAATTCCCTGACCGTCGGCCGCGCTTTAGTGATGATGGCGCCGGCTGATATGCCCGCTGAAGGATCGGAAATATTAAGTGCGGTCAGCTCGGCCATCATTGAATCCGAAGCCAGTATAAAAGCCTTCCAGACTGAGGATCAGGCTGATTTATACAAACGTTTAAACAGGCTGTTCTATCATTTCATTCAGGAGAAAGGACAGCGCTGAACAGACGGTGCACACCTCATATGGGGTGTGTTTTTTTCTGCATGTATGAGGGTAAGGGGAAGGGAAGAAACTAAAACATGGGACTATTGTATCATTCACGAATGGAATAGTTCTAAAACAAAATAGTTTTACAAGTTATATTTTTTGGTTTAAAATGGGTTGCGTGAGGAAGAAAATCTGACAGAGTTTTTTGTGATTTATGATTATGGGAGATGAAAATATGGAGACATTACAGCATCTGATTCTGCACGACATTTCAAATAGCGAAGAGATCGAAGCTGTAAAAAGCGGTGCGCATACCCTGACTTACGCGGAATATCGAAAACGAATCAACCAGCTTGCGCAATCGCTTCTTAATAAAGGAATAAAAAAAGACGACAGAGTGGCGATGCTTTGTAAAAACGGCCACGCGGCATCTATCGTCATGTTTGCGGCACTTGAAATCGGAGCGGTGGTTGTGCCGGTCAGCTGGCAATTAACACCGTATGAAATGAAAGGCATTTTAGCAGCCTGTGAACCGAAAGCTGTTTTTTACGGCACTGAATTTAAAGAGATTATGGAAGAAGTGCTTCCTGCGCTTGCATCTTCTCTTAAACTGAAGGTCGTGACCGGAACAGCTGCGGAGACAACACCTGAGTTTGACGCTTTATTGACAGGCTCCGGCGATACACCAGACGTCGAAACAGTGTCCGAAAACGATACGGCATTGCTGATGTTTACCTCGGGTACTACTGGCAATCCGAAACGCTGCATGATCACTCACGGCGGCATATACAACTACGTAAAAGCGACATTGGCATACACGGGGAGAATGCAGAATGTCCGCTTCTTAGCATGCCATCCGAATTACCATACGAGCGCGATTATCTGCCAGATGGTCGGCACGATGAGCGGAACGACATTCATTATGACAGACAATCAGGATCCTGTAGAAAACTTGAAGCTCATCGAAAAAGAGAAAATTCAAACCATCATGGCGCTTCCTGTCTATTACACATACTTGCTGAAAGCTTGGGAAAAGCACCAGACTGACATGTCTTCTATCGTTTATTTGATGACTGGTGGAACAAAGGTGCCAAGCAGCCTGATCCAGCAGTATCGCGACATCGGCATTCCGCTCATGCACGGATACGGAAGCACTGAAGCGTGGGGCATCAGCTCTTGGAATCCGCAAATGGGAATGGATAAAGCCGCTTCTGCGGGTAAACCGATGGAAGAAGTGGACGTCCGCATTGTAGATCCGGAAACAGGCGAAGTCCTTCCGCAAGGCTCAATCGGAGAAGTCGTTGTGACAAATCCGTTTTTATTCAAAGGATACGAAGGTAACGAAGAAGCGACACGAAAAGTGCTGAAAGACGGCTGGTTCCATACGGGCGATTCCGGATATGTGGATGAAGACGGATTTATCTTTATCACCGGACGTTATAAAGATGTCATCATCTACGGAGGCGACAATATTTATCCTGACCAGATTGAAGAGGTCATTCAGCAAGTGCCGGGAATTCTCGAAACAGCGGTTGTCGGTATCCCTGATCCGCTTTACGGTGAAAAACCGAAAGCGTTCATCGTGACAAACAGCAGAGAAGACCTGACAGAAGAAGAAGTGACCCGATTCCTTCAAGAACGTCTTGCTGCCTTTAAAATTCCGGACATTGAGTTCGTCAGCGAACTTCCGAAAAACAACCTTGGAAAAGTGAGAAAAGACGTTCTCCGCAAACAAGCGGTACGTTCATAATTGAAAACAAAAACCCGGCTGCCAGCCGGGTTTTTTTCTTGCGTTTCATGTGAAACATTTTTCTCCGAAAACGTTTTGAACTGTCTCATTCATGTTTATCCAAAAGCCAGCAGAGGTAGACAAGAAATATGACAACGAACAATAAGGAGGAACTTGACATGGAAAACTATCCGAAGGAATTCCCTGCAAAATCACAAAACCGCCAGCCGGGCATTGAGAACGAAATGAATCCGGCGCCTGTTTACGAATACAAAGAATATAAAGGCGCTGATAAACTAAAAGGGAAAACCGCGCTTATCACAGGGGGCGACAGCGGTATCGGACGCGCCGTAGCGGTCGCTTACGCAAAGGAAGGCGCAAATGTCGCGATCGTTTATTTTGATGAAAACGGAGATGCGGAGGATACAAAAAAACGAGTGGAAGAAGAAGGCGTAAAATGTCTGTTAATCTCCGGCGATGTCGGTGAGGAAGACTTTTGCAATGAAGCCGTTGAAAAAACGGTTGAAGAATTCGGACGTCTTGATATTCTCGTGAATAATGCCGGGGAACAGCATCCGAAAGAAAGCATTAAGGACATTACAAGCGAGCAGCTTCACAGAACCTTTAAGACAAACTTTTACTCACAATTTTATTTGACTAAAAAAGCAATTGATTACATGAAGCCGGGCAGCGCGATCATCAATACGACATCCATTAATCCATATATTGGAAATCCGCAACTGATTGACTACACGGCTACGAAAGGCGCGATTAACGGTTTTACGAGATCCATGGCGCAAGCGCTCGTCAACGACGGTATCCGTGTCAACGCCGTGGCGCCGGGGCCGATCTGGACACCGCTAATTCCGGCGACCTTCTCGGAAGAAACTGTCGCTTCCTTCGGTCAGACTACGCCGATGGGCCGGGCAGGCCAGCCTGTTGAGCATGTCGGCTGCTATGTGCTCTTGGCCTCAGATGAATCATCTTATATGACCGGGCAGACGCTGCATGTCAACGGCGGCGGATTTGTAAACACATAAGGGGGCTGAAGCATGACGATATCGAAGCAAGACGTAAATGCATACTATCAAAAAGCGGGAATCGTTCTGACTGATGATGAAGTCGAAGATATTCAAATCATGGATTACGGCTTAGGCAAGCTTGAGGAAACCGGGCTTCAGCTGTTTATTTATGTGAATACCGACCGCTACTGTTCAAAAGAATTGGTGCTCTTCCCGCGCCAGACGTGTCCGGAACACCGTCATCCGCCGGTCGGCGGCGAAAAGGGAAAACAAGAGACATTCCGCTGCCGCTGGGGGAAGGTGTATCTCTACGTGGAAGGCGAAAAGGCAGAGAACCCAAGCGTCCTTCCGCCGGAAGAAGATAAGGAATACTACACCGTCTGGAATGAAATTGTGCTGGAACCGGGCGGACAATACACCATTCCGCCGGATACGAAACATTGGTTCCAAGCAGGAGAGGAAGGGGCCGTCGTTACGGAAATGTCATCGCCAAGCACGGATGATCATGACATTTTTACCGACCCGCGCATTTAAAGATGAGGCTGCACGCCTCATCTTTTTTTGTATGGAAAAAAATGAATTTACCTGTATAATGGCTAATAAAGGAAAGAAGGTGTGATCGTGTTTTCCTGTCAAATCCGGGAACATCTGACGATCAGATTGCTTACCAAAGAAGATACGGACGAATTGTATTCTGTTATGAAGCGAAATCAAAACCATCTCAGCGAATGGCTCAGCTGGGCGGAAGAACTGGCTGATATCGATACGTACCGCGATGTGATCATTCCGGAATGGCGCTATAAATACGCGGAAGAGAATGGTTTCGACGCCGGAATTTTTGTAAAGGGCCGGTTTTGCGGCATGATCAGCATCCATAATGTCGATACAGTCAATCAAAAAGCGGAAATCGGCTACTGGCTGGATCGGGAGCATGAAGGATTCGGCATCATCACCGCAAGCTGCAGGGCGGTTATCACCCATGCATTTCAGGGCCTCGGGCTGAACCGCATCATGATCAGCGCCGCTGAAAAAAACACGAAAAGCAGGGCGGTGGCGGAACGGCTTGGATTTCAGAAAGAAGGACTGACGAGAGAAGGCATTTTCGTACAGGGCGCATACCATGACACGGTGAATTACAGCATGCTGAAGCGGGAATGGAGCGAAGAACGGCAGAAGAGCACATTTCTTGGTTTAAATGTCTCCCCAATGTGGAAAAGTAACAGCGGAGACGTTAAAAAGGAGTGATTCTTCATGAATCAAAATGAAATCAAAGAAAAAGTGCTTGAAGTACTGGATCATCATAAAGTCGGTTCGCTTGCGACAGTAGAGCAAGGCAAGCCGCATTCACGCTACATGACATTTTTCCATGACGGCTTAACCATTTATACGCCGACGAGCAAAGACACTCATAAAGCGGAAGAAATTGAAAACAATCCGAATGTTCATATCTTGTTAGGGTATGACTGTGACGGATTCGGTGACGCTTATGTGGAAGTGGCCGGAACCGCCAAATTGAACAACTCAGCAGATTTAAAAGAAAAGCTGTGGGATTCGAAACTGGAACGCTGGTTCGAAGGAAAAGACGATCCGAACCTGGTGATTCTCGAAATTGAACCGAAGCAGATCAAGCTCATGAACGCGGGTGAAAAAACGCCGGCCGAGCTGGAACTTTAATAAATCATTTGATCATTCGGGGGCAATCTGTTATAATTAACTGCTAAGTGACAACATGCAAATAAAAAAGAAAGTAAACTTCTTTTTTCTGTTTTGATATAGAAGCTTCAGGCTTCAACGGACAGCTTGAAAAAAAGCTGAGCTTATTCTTTTCCTTCTGACTATTCGCCCCTAACGAAGAGATGGAAAAAAGACTTTTTGTTTTACAATTCACACCGGCGCGGCTTCGGAGCCGCAGTGACGATTGAGAGGTAGGGCTTTCGTTGTCTTGTGTTCAAGAACTTCCATGGTGTTTACTTTCGAAGAATGATTCTCGGAACTGTAATTTACGAATCACCCGCGGGCTAAGGCGGGAAACCATATATTATTTATTTGCGTAAGAAAAGAATAAGACAAAACCGCACCGGACATCCGGGCGGTTTTTTTATTTGACCGGCCGAAACCTCGCCGCAGTCTGCAGAGTCTAATCAGTATGAAAAGATTTGGAGGAATCATACATTGCACGTTATGACTTCACAAGTACTGTTTATCTTCTGTTTTCTGCTGCTGATACATTCGATTGAAACGCTTGCTTATGCAACACGGCTTTCCGGCGCGAGAGTCGGATTTATCGCGTCCGCGCTGTCATTATTTAATGTCATGGTCATCGTATCTCGCATGTCAAACATGGTCCAGCAGCCGTTTACCGGACATCTGATTGATGCCGCCGGATCAAACGCCCTGTCTGTTGTGGGCGCTCAGTTTCGGTTTTTAATATTCGGCTCCACGGTCGGAACGATACTCGGCATCTGTCTTTTGCCGACATTCGTCGCGTTATTCACCAGGGCGATTATACACTTGGCGGACGGAGGAGGCTCCGTCATGCAGGTATTTAAAAAAGGGTTTTCACTGAACGGGCTGAAGCATGCGCGTTCTTATATCAGACGTCCGTCCGTCTCCTATTTAAAAGGGCTTCAATTCCGAATGATCCCGAAACGCTTGTTTGTCATTAATATGGTCATTACGTCCATTTACACGATCGGCGTCCTGTCCGCTCTGTACGCCGGCCTTCTGGCGCCTGAGCACAGCACGACGGCGGTGATGGCATCAGGTTTAATCAACGGGGTTGCGACCATGCTGTTGGCCGTGTTTGTTGATCCGAAAGTATCCGTACTGGCAGACGATGTGGCGAAGGGCAAGCGCAGCTATGTCTCCTTAAAATGGACATCATTGACGATGGTGACCTCAAGGGTCGCGGGCACGCTTCTCGCCCAGCTCGTATTCCTCCCCGGCGCTTATTATATCGCCTGGGTGACGAAATGGATGTAACGCATAAAAAAAGCTCCTCTGCAAAAAAGAGGAGCTTTTCATTTATAATTTCTCAGGCCGCGATCATAAATAAAATTGCCGAATGGGATAAAGGCCGCGATAAAACCGGCGGCTGACCATTTCACGTGCCATTTGACGGTAAACGCCGCATACGCCAGCACTGCCAAATAAATGATAAACAAACCGCCGTGAATGGAGCCGGCAATGGTGACGGCGAGCGGATGATGAGCCCAATACTTCAGCGGCATCGCGATAAACAGCAGCACCAAAAGTGACATGCCTTCAATAAAACCCATCGTGCGAAGCCTGCCGATCGGCGTGTGTAACATACAATTCCCTCCTGTCAGACATCTTTTTTCCTCTATACTATAAGCAATGGGCAGTCCTAATATGACCATTTCGCGTCTGTTCCTGAAAAAACCTTCCTCATTTCAGATTGTTATTCTTGTCATTTTTCGGATTTCTCTTGATAATATAGCCAAAAAGGTAAGAAAGGACTACAGTCATGAAACTAGATAATGTTGATCTGAGCATCATAAAAGAGCTGCAGCGGGACAGCCGCCTGTCCATGCGGGAGCTGGGCAGAAAAATCAAATTGTCAGCCCCGTCGGTCACAGAGCGTGTCAGGCAGCTTGAATCTTTCGGCGTTATTAAGCGCTATACGCTGGACATTGATCAAAAAAAGATCGGGCTTCCCGTTTCCTGCATTGTCGAAGCAACAGTGAAAAACGGAAAATACGATCAATTTAAAACCTACATTCAATCCATTCCCAACATTGAATTTTGTTTTCGGATTGCCGGCGCGGCGTGTTATATGCTGAAGATGAACGCGGACAGCCTGGAAACGATCGAACACTTTATCGACCGCACCTCTCCGTATGCCCAAACCGTGACCCACGTCATTTTCTCAGAAATTGACACAAAAAACGTCCTCGATTAGAGAGAGCGTGAGGAAGTCTGTTATAATAACAGGATGAGTGTGAAAGAAAGAGAAGTGAAAAAGCATGTCAAAAACAGTTGTATTAGCTGAAAAACCTTCAGTCGGCCGGGACTTGGCCCGCGTTCTGAAGTGTCATAAAAAAGGAAACGGATATCTTGAAGGCGACCGCTACATCGTCACATGGGCGCTCGGGCATTTGGTAACGCTCGCTGATCCTGAAGGGTACGGCAAAGAATATCAATCATGGCGGCTTGAGGATCTGCCGATTATTCCGGAGCCTTTGAAGCTCGTCGTCATCAAAAAAACAGGAAAGCAGTTCAACGCGGTCAAAGCCCAGCTTGTCCGGAAAGACGTCAGCCAGATCGTAATCGCAACAGACGCAGGGCGGGAAGGGGAGCTTGTGGCCCGCTGGATTATCGAAAAGGCAAACGTCCGCAAACCGATTCAGCGGCTGTGGATTTCCTCTGTAACAGACAAGGCGATTAAAGAAGGATTCCAAAAGCTCCGCAGCGGCAAAGAGTACGAAAATCTGTATCATTCCGCCGTCGCCAGAGCGGAAGCGGATTGGATCGTCGGCATTAATGCGACCCGCGCCCTGACGACAAAATTTAACGCGCAGCTGTCATGCGGACGCGTCCAGACTCCGACTTTGGCGATGATCGCCAAGCGTGAAGCGGACATTCAGGCGTTCACACCCGTCCCATATTACGGTCTCCGCGCGGCGGCTGATCAGTTGACGCTGACATGGCAGGATAAAAAAACAAAGCAGACAAGAACGTTCGACCAGACGGTGACCGGCCGTTTGGCAAAAGACCTCCAAGGAAAGCCGGCAGTCATTTCAGAATTGAAAAAAACGGCGAAGAAAAGCTTTGCTCCCGGTCTTTACGACTTGACGGAATTGCAGCGGGACGCTCATAAGCGCTTCGGTTTTTCCGCAAAAGAGACGCTGTCCGTGCTTCAAAAGCTGTATGAACAGCACAAGCTTGTCACTTACCCGCGGACGGATTCCAGATTCCTTTCCGCCGATATCGTGCCGACTTTAAAAGACCGTTTAAACGGCATGGAAGTCAAGCCGTACGCACAATACGTCAATCAAATACTGAAGCGCGGCGTCAAAGCGCATAAAGGATTCGTCAATGATGCGAAAGTATCGGATCACCATGCCATCATTCCGACAGAGGAGCCGCTGATTCTTTCAAGCCTCAGCGACAAAGAACGCAAGCTTTACGATCTGATCGCCAAACGTTTTCTCGCCGTGTTAATGCCGGCGTTCGAATACGAAGAAACAAAGGTCACAGCCGATATCGGCGGCGAAACATTTACCGCAAAAGGGAAAATCGTTCAATCGCCGGGCTGGAAAGCCGTGTACGATATGTATGAGGATGACGACGATCATGAGGAAGACAAAGATCAGACGCTCCCGGCCCTTCAGCAGGGTCAGCGCCTGTCCGTCTCGTCGCTGAAAGAAACGAGCGGACAGACGAAACCGCCGGCGCGTTTTAATGAAGGCACGCTGTTATCCGCGATGGAGAACCCAAGCGCCTTTATGCAGGGAGAAGAGAAGAACCTTGTGAAAACATTGGGTGAAACCGGAGGACTCGGAACAGTCGCCACCCGCGCTGATATTATTGAAAAACTGTTCAACAGTTTCTTAATCGAGAAAAAAGAAAAAGATATTTTCATCACGTCAAAAGGGAAGCAGCTCTTACAGCTCGTCCCGGAAGATTTAAAATCGCCGGCGTTAACCGCCGAGTGGGAGCAAAAGCTCTCCGCCATCGCAGCGGGCAAACTGAAATCCGCCGTGTTTATTAAAGACATGAAAACATATGCGGACAAAACGGTGAAGGAAATCAAAAACAGCAGCCAAACCTTCAGACATGACAACATTTCAGGCACCGCCTGCCCTGATTGCGGCAAGATGATGCTTAAAGTCAATGGCAAACGCGGCACGATGCTCGTGTGTCAAGATCGGGAATGCGGCAGCCGAAAAACGGTGGCGAGAAAAACCAACGCCCGCTGTCCGAACTGCCATAAGAAAATGGAGCTTCGCGGCCAGGGGGAAGGCCAAACCTTCGCATGTGTATGCGGCCACCGGGAGAAACTGTCCGTCTTTGAAAAGCGCAAGGCGAAAGATAAATCCGGACGCGCATCCAAGCGGGACATCAACTCTTATATGAAAACCCAAAATAAAGAGGAGCCGCTGAACAACGCGCTGGCAGAACAGCTGAAAAAACTCGGCCTGGATAAATAAATCAGAGAAAGGCAGCATTTTTAAATAAATGCTGCCTTTTGTCTTGTTTTTGCTGTATTGGGAATGAAATCCAAACAAACAGGGAAAAGGAGAACCGGCGGCGCCCCTATTTTAAAATTTCCCAATGTGAAAATATGCTAGTATTCTTTTATCGTTTCTTATATAGTAAAAATTGCTTTGTGAAAAATAAGATATAGGTATAAAAAAGGAATTGCTAAATAGGAGGATGGTACGTGAAACAATTCGGTTTTAGTCTGATGATCCTTTTGATTTCAATTGTGCTGACGGCGGGATGCGCAGAGGCCGGCACCGAAAAACAGACGGCTGCTGAACCGTCCGGATCGCTTCAGCCCGCGGAGCATTTTATTTATCATAAATTGATGAACGGGCGGGGAATGATTCAGACGAACATATCCGGTGAGCCGGAATATTTATCTGAGTCTCTCGGACTATGGATGGAATTTTTGCTCGGCAGGAAAGATGAACGGCAGTTTCAAGCCCAATATCAGCTTCTTACCGATTCATTTTTGACGGACAACGGGCTCGTGTCGTGGAAAATTGCCGGGAATAAAGCGAGCGGCACCAACGCCTTGATTGATGATTTCAGAATCATGAACTGTCTGAATGAGGCTGGAACCCTGTGGGGAAACAGTGAATACGGGAAAACAGCGGTGCAGATCGGGAAGGCTCTGAAAAAATACAATATGAATGAAGGGTATTTTACGGATTATTACGATGCCGCTTCAAATGCCGCATCAAAGACCGTGACGTTGTCCTATGTCGCCCCCGGTGCCTTACAGATGCTCAGAGAACAGGGGATTATCGATGAGAAAACGGAAAAACGGAACCTTGATGTTCTCAATCTTGGGCCCGTGAAAAATGGTTTTCTGCCGAAATCGTTCAATACCGAAACTAAGGAATACAAATATGACAGCGAAGTCAATGTCATCGACCAGCTGTATGCTGCCGTGAATCTGAAGCGGGGCGATGACAAAGCCGCCGCGCTGTCAAAATGGATCATAGAAGAATGGAAGTCGCGCGGACAGCTGTACGGACGGTACATCGCAGACACGAAGGAGCCGGCGGTTCAGTACGAATCACCGTCCGTTTACGCTCTCGCCGTTCTTTTTTTAACAGAGCAAAAAGCTGATCCGGCTGTCATCAGATCGCTTTATGAAAGAATGACTTCATTTGAAACGCTGGACACGCTGAAACCTGATTACGGCGGCTATATGAGCGGGAGCGATACACATTCTTTCGATAACCTGCTGCCGCTTTTGGCTGAAAGGAAATTGTTTAATGAACATATCATTCAATGAATCACAAAAACTGTGCAGCTACACAGCAGTTATGTTAGCGCTGCTGTCTTTTTTTATTTACTATGTGTCACAGCAATCCGCAGGGCTCCTGATAACCTGCATCACATTGCTTGTCGCGGGAGCCGGCTTATGGTTCGGGGCGATCTACGCGCTCGTCATCACCTTACTCGTCTTATTTGTTCTCGGCAGCCTGCTCCTGTGGTTTCAGACCGGGAGCTTTATGGCGTCTGCCGGTGCCGAAGGTCTGCAGATGCTGGCCGTTTGGGGGATTGCGCTCCTCGTCTTTTCCTACATATCGGGAAGAATACACGATTTGGCCAAGGGGCTTGAGCGCTCAGTGAAGCAGCTGCGGGAAGAGATCACGAGCTTTGTCGCCGTCGACAGGGTGACGGGCTTTGACAATCATCTCCGGATGAAGCTGGAACTGTCTGAGGAAATCAAGCGGGCGGAACGCTACGGCAATTCCTTTGTCTTTTTGCTGCTGCACATGCATTATTTCAAGGAATTCAAATCTCTCTACGGAGAAAAAGAGACCGACCGCCTGCTGGCATTTATCAGCCGTCAAATCCGGTCAAGCGTACGGGAAACAGATAAAAAATTCAGGCCGTCCGCCGAACGGTTCGGCATCGTGCTGACCCATACGCCTGAAGAGAACATGCCGGCCGTTCTGGCGAAGCTGAAAAAGGAATTGGATACATACCGGCTGCAAAACGGTAAATACGTCTCCATCACCTTCCGTGTATGTTACTTGGCGTACCGAAAAGATTTACAGACGGCCGATCAATTCTTAAATGAACTGGAAAACGAGATGATGATGAATGAACTCTAAATGGATACGTCTCTTACTCTCGGCGCTCTTCATGATTACGGCGGTTTATATTCCCCGTACGGCGGGAGCAATAGACAAAAAGGACGGAATTCTCATTATTTATACAAGCGCGGACGGCGAAGAAACCGCTGAAGTCAAAATGCTTGATTTGATCGCGGGCCATTTCTCATCCGCCGTGACCTTGAAAAGCGACGGAGATATCACAGCGGCCGACCTCGAAAAGAATCGGCGCGTCATCTATTACGGCGTCACGAAGAAAAAGCTCAGCAAACCATTTGTGTCGCTGATCGGCAGCATGCCGCAGCAACTTATCGGCATCGGGTATAACGCCGGCCAGTTCAACCGATTTGCGGGGTTGTCCCTCACAGAAAAAGAAACGGTATACCGCATTTACAGTAAGAAAGAAAAAACAGATATGCCGCTTGAAAAAGGAATGTCCGTGCTCGGTGCAGCGGGAATAAAAGGGGAGCCCCTTTATACATACCGGTCCGGTGACGGCAGCACCCGCCCTTTTATATGGAAAACGGCGCGCTCTGACTATTATTTCGGTGTGACCAGTCTGTTAAATGATTCGTTCCTGACAGCAAAAGAACTGCGCAAGGCGTTTGGAGAATCAGAGGGCGGCACCCTCCTTTATTTGCGGCTTGAAGACATCAGTCCGATGTCAGATGAAACATTGCTTTACGAAGCGGGCACTTACCTGCATAAACGACACATACCGTTTATTCTGGCGGTGATTCCCGTCTACCTCAATCCGGAAAACGGAGAAAAAGTATATTTGGCGGACAAGCCGAAAATGGTCAGCGTCCTGAAAAAACTTCAGCAAATGGGCGGCAGCATCATTATCCACGGCTATACGCACGCATACCGGTACAGCGAAACGGGAGAAGGCTTTGAATTTTGGGATGCCAAAACGGATCAGCCGATTACGTCAGAAAATGCGGACGATGCTCCGGTCAAGCTTGAAAAGGAACAGGATTTTCCGAATGAAAAAGCGTACCGGGCGTATGTGAAGCCTTTCCGTGAAAAAGAAAAAATCTACACGAGAACGAAGCTGGAGCAGGCGATTGATGACCTGACAGAGCTCGGCCTTTATCCGCTGTCATTCGAAGCGCCGCACTATACGATGTCTGAAGAAGGGTACAAAATCGCATCTTCTTATTTCTCCAGCATTTTCGGCCAAGTGCAGCTCAGCGGCACGACGTGGAAAACCTCGGGCGCCCCTCCGTTCGTCTCAAAGCCGGCTATGCTGGACGGGATGACGCTGTACCCTGAAACCATCGGTTATGCCGATAACTCAAAGGAAAATCCGCTCGGAGATATGGAGGATCATATCTCGCAGATGATTGACTTCGGCGGCGGAGTGGCGGGAGGTTTCTATCATCCGTATCTCGGCATGAAATACCTCCCTGAGCTCGTCAATCAGATGGAACGAATCCCCGGCGGCGAGTGGCTCGATCTGAAGAAAACGAAGCAGACGGTAACGTCGGACAGCGTCAGAATCAAAACGAACGGAGACGGAATCATTCATGTGGAAAACAAGATTCACCCGATAACATCCTTTTTCAATCATCATCAGCAGACGCCTCTGGAAAAAGCGCTTTGGATTCTCTCCGGCGTGGTGTTATTGTTCATCATCATGTTCGCATGCTACGTCCTTTATTTGCGCGCCACATTAAAAAAACGAATCTTTAAGGAGAGAAGAACCCTTGAGTAACATTCTGTTTTTTATCTCATTAAGTTTAATATGGGTGATGCTTCTCTATCACATGTTTCTGATGCAGGGCGGATTCAGGCATTATATGACCTTCGAACAAAACATTCCGAAATGGCGCGCAAAGGCGGGGGAGCTCCCGAAGGTCAGCGTCCTGATTCCCGCGCATAATGAGGAAGTCGTCATCAGGCAGACGCTGAAGGCGATGGTGAATCTGTATTATCCGAAAGACAGGCTTGAGATCATCGTCGTTAACGATAATTCCTCCGATCGGACGGGAGACATCGTCAATGAATTTTCCCGTCAGTATGATTTCATTAAAATGGTTGTCACAAAGCCCCCGAACGCCGGAAAAGGAAAATCCTCGGCGCTGAACTCAGGGTTTGCCGAATCGAACGGAGACGTGATCTGCGTATATGATGCGGACAATACGCCGGAAAAAATGGCGGTGTACTACCTCGTTCTCGGTCTGATGAATGATGAGAAAGCAGGAGCGGTTGTCGGGAAATTCCGTGTCATCAACGCGGCCAAAACGCTCCTGACGAAGTTTATCAATATTGAAACCATCTGCTTTCAATGGATGGCGCAGGGCGGCAGATGGAAATGGTTCAAAATCGCCACCATCCCGGGAACAAACTTCGCGATCAGGCGGAGCATTATCGAACGGCTTGGCGGCTGGGATGATAAGGCGCTGGCGGAGGACACCGAGCTGACGATCCGCGTCTATAATCTCGGGTACCATATCCGCTTTTTCCCGGCGGCTGTGACATGGGAGCAGGAGCCTGAGACATGGAAGGTCTGGTGGCGCCAGCGGACAAGATGGGCGCGCGGCAATCAATACGTCGTTCTCAAGTTTTTATCCCAATTTTTTAAGCTGAAACGCAAGCGGATCATCTTCGATCTGTTTTATTTCTTTTTTACGTATTTTTTGTTTTTCTTCGGTGTGATCATGTCAAACACGATTTTTATCATCAATCTTTTTTACGACCTGCATCTGGCAGTCGGGTTTTTGGCGATGATTTTGTGGATACTGGCCTTTTTCCTGTTTATGACCGAGGTCATGATTACCTTAAGCATTGAAAAAACAGAAATGAACAAACAAAACTTCTTTATCGTATTTCTCATGTACTTTACATACTCCCAGGCTTGGATCGTGCTTGTCATCTGGTCATTATTCACAGAGATCAAGCACCGCTTGTTCAAGCAGGAAGTCAAGTGGTACAAAACGGAGCGATACAATCAAAATAAAAGCGGGTGACCTTTTTGAAAAAAGCGATCATATTGATAACCGGCCTTTTGCTGCTGATATATAACGGGCAGACGGCCGCGGCCCAGGAACTGAAAACAGACGGTTCCGCCCTCAGAACAAGTGCAGGCGCTAAAGAGCAGCAGGCGCTGACGGGCGATCTGATTACTCTTTACGGGGCGAAAGACAGCTCGGAGCTGACTTATCAGATTCCTGCGGGAGCTTCGAATGCCAATCAGTCGCTTCTGATTGATTACGAGGCGTCAAACTTATTAATAGCTCCGTCTTCTTTAACGATTGCCATTGATAATGAACCCGTCAAATCCATAAAGCTTGACGGCAGCTCCAAGCGGAAAACAGTAAAGCTCAATCTCAGCAAAAGCCAAGCCGCCCAAGGCTATCACAACGTATCATTGCAGTTTTACGGCGTATTAAAAGAGGGCGTCTGCGTCAGGCAGGATACGTCCGGGAACTGGATAAAGATTTATCCGGACAGCCGCCTTGTGCTTTCAGAAGCAAGCAAGTCAAAGGGGGCGGATCTGAGCCATTTCCCGTATCCGTTTGCCCAATCAGGCAATACGGGTGAAGAAACCGATATTATCCTTCCTGACAAACCGACCTCTGCGGAAGCTGAAGCCGCAGTCAAAACAGAAGGATTTCTGAAAACGGCTGACAGCAGGCTGAAAGTGTCATACGTAAAAGAATCCGCCGCCGGCAAAATCAGCAATCCGTCAATTGTCATCGGCGCCGGGCAGCATTGGAACGGCAAAATAAAAGAGCTTATCGATCGCGGGAACATCAAAGCGGAACACAACAAACTCCTTCTCGCTGAACGGGTGCTGACCGCCGGGGATAAACGGCAGCCCGTCCTGTTTGTCACGGCACAATCAGACAAAACGCTGGCAGAAAAAATCCGCGTCATGACAGACAGCGCTTATTCAGGCCAGCTGAGCGGAGATTCACTGTTGATCGGCCGTCTTCAGCCCGCTGCTGAAAAGACAGGCAATAAACTGACTTTAGACGATTTCGGCGCGGGAAATGTAACGATCGGATCAAACAAAACGGCGTCAGAGCATTTCTTTTACCCTGCGGCGGCCGCTGTTGATAAAGACGGGAAGGTCAAGTTTTCGCTTACATTAAAGACGTCGGAAGCGGTCCGGACGAAGGCGGATTCTGGTGATGACGCCGAGAAAGCGGAACTGAACGTCATGGTCAACGGACAGCCGAATGCGGTGCGTCTTGATGATCTCGGCAATAAGGATAAAGACGGCTTTTACCACGTCTCAATCCCGATTGATCCGAAGCTTCTGCGCAGCAGCAGATACATTGATCTGCAATTTGTCACCTCAGGTTTGAAACATAACAATCCGTGTATCGACCGTGACGAAAACAAATGGGTCTATATTGATAAAAGCAGTACGCTGACGTATCCGGTAAGCGATGCGGCGCAGAAAGCGGATTTCGGGCAATGGCCGCTCCCGTTTGCCGGTAGCGTGAATAAGAAAACAGTGATCGTCATCCCGGATGACGTGACCATGCAGACACTTAAAGAGCTTTCTTTAGTGGCCGATTCATTCGGAAACGGCGCCCGGCAGTCATTTACCGTGAAGACGGCATCAGATATGAAGGAAGCGGACGCCAAAGGCCGGAATGTTGTGTTTATCGGAAGTCTGCCGCAAATTCCGCTTTTGAAGTCAAACGCTTCTAAGCTTCTCGTGCCGTCAGACCGCAGCGGCGCTTACGATGTTTCGTCGTTTCAGATGCTGAATGAGACGACGAAACAAGTCGCGTTTACACAGAAATCACCTTGGGACTCAGACAGCAGTATTGCTGTTTTTGCTCCGTTATCAGGAAGCGGCGCGGCTGTCACAAAAGAGCTGATCAGCTTTTTAGACAGCACAAGCGATGCCGCAACCGTCGTCAACGAAACGGGCGGCAAGCAGCTGTTTTCGAACCATCAGCAAATCAAATCCGATGACAGCAGTCCATCGGCTGATACGAAAAGCCGTTCCGCAGCACTGAACGTCACGTATATCGCTGTTTTCGCGGCGCTTATGATCATTGCTGCCGGCCTGATCTGGCTGACGGCAAGAAGGAAAAAAAGAAAAGCGGATAATGAAAAAAGTGAAGAGTAATGAAAGCAAAAGAGGCTGTTAACAGGCCTCTTTTTTTGTATTTTTATTTCCATTTTTGGCGGTGATTTTTTTATTTTTGAAACAGCATAAAAGCCCCTTTACAACCGGACGGGACGGGAGTATGATCTCTTTTATAATCTATATCGCTTAATCTGTATCCAGAGCGGGGGAACCAATTTGCGGCGCGTCATGCCGCTTGGGGTGAATCCTTTTTCAGGTAGGGCCAACTCTCATAAGCCCGAATCCGACAGCTAACCTCGTAAGCGTTCATGAGAGGAGATGAATGAAACCTGTGCACGAATATGGCGCAGGGGCATCCGTTTGCCTCTGTGTCTTTTTGCTGTCCTGAAATAAGGCATGCAATCAGCATTCGGAGACATCATAGCAGTAAGGGTTTGTAAATCAAACGGAAAATGAAAAAAAGGGGAAGACAACAAATGTATCATTCAATCAAAAGATTTTTGATTGGGAAACCGCTGAAATCACAGGCTGCCGGAGAGCAGAAACTGACGAAACTCAAGGCGCTTGCCATGCTTTCTTCAGACGCGCTTTCATCAGTTGCTTACGGAACGGAACAGATTCTGATCATTTTGGCTGCGGTAAGCGCGGCCGCGTTTTGGTATTCCATTCCGATCGCAGCCGGCGTTCTTATTTTGCTGCTTGCTTTGATTCTGTCCTACAGACAGATTATTTACGCTTATCCGCAAGGCGGAGGCGCTTATATGGTTTCTAAAGAAAACCTTGGTGAGAAGCCCGGTCTGATTGCGGGCGGCTCATTGCTTGTTGATTATATTCTGACGGTGGCGGTAAGCATTTCTGCCGGAACTGACGCCATTACATCGGCATTTCCGGCTTTGCACCCGCATCATTTGCTCATTGCTGTTTTGCTAGTGGTTCTGATTATGATTTTAAATTTGAGAGGGCTGTCAGAGTCGGCGTCCATTTTGGCGTATCCCGTCTATCTGTTTGTGGCGGCGCTTGTCCTTTTGATCGTCGTCGGGCTGTTTAAGCTCATGACAGGCCAGGTTCATCCGGCCGAGCATACACCGATCGGCACGCCCGTAGCGGGCATCACGCTGTTTTTGCTGCTGAAGGCCTTTTCTTCAGGGTGTTCGGCGCTGACCGGTGTTGAAGCCATTTCAAACGCGATCCCGGCTTTTAAAAATCCTCCGGCGAAAAACGCGGCCCGCACTCTGGCCATGATGGGGATTCTGCTGGCGATCTTATTTACGGGGATTACGGTGCTGGCGTACGGCTACGGCACGGGTCCGAAGCCTAACGAGACCGTTATTTCGCAAATCGCCGCAGAAACCTTCGGACGCCATACGGTGTATTATTTCATTCAAGGCGTTACATCATTGATTCTCGTGCTTGCAGCGAATACGGGCTTTTCCGCATTTCCGCAGCTGGCGTTTAATTTAGCGCGCGATCAGTATATGCCGAGAATGTTTACGGTTCGCGGCGACCGATTAGGTTTTTCAAACGGAATTATCTTTCTCGGTATCGCGTCCATCCTGCTTATTCTTTTATTCGGCGGCCGCACGGAACATCTCATTCCGCTTTATGCCGTCGGCGTGTTCATTCCATTTACGCTGTCGCAGACGGGAATGTGCATCAAGTGGATCAGGCAGAAGCCGAAGGGCTGGGCTGTAAAAATGCTGATCAACTCATGCGGCGCCGCCATTTCATTTATGGTGCTGTGCATTTTATTCGCGACAAAATTCAATCTTGTCTGGCCCGTGCTGTTATTCATGCCGGCTGTCGTCTTTTTGTTTTTCGTTATTAAAAATCACTACACCGCGGTCGGCGAACAGCTGCGGGTTGTTGATCAGCAGCCTGAGGAAATTAAGGGAACCGTCGTCATCGTGCCTGTCGCCGGTGTCACCACGGTCGTCCAAAAATCGATTCAGTATGCGAAATCATTATCGGATCAGGTCATTGCGGTTCATGTTTCCTTTGACAGGGAAAACGAAAAGAAGGTGGAAAAGCGCTGGGAAGAGCTTCATAACGGCGTCCGCCTCGTCACCCTGCATTCCTCATACCGCAGTCTGGTTCACCCGTTTGATAAGTTTTTAGAGACGGTCGAACAAAAAGCGAAAAAAGAACAGTTCTCCGTGATGGTTCTGTTTCCGCAATTCATTACGAAAAAACGCTGGCAGACCATCCTTCACAACCAATCAGCCTTCTTGCTCCGCGTCCGGCTGTTTTGGAAGAAGGACATAATCGTCGCCACACTGCCGTATCATTTTAAAAAGTAACAGTAAAGACCGCAGGCCTTAGTGCCGCGGTCTTTTTTGTAAAGGAGGACGACATGACTCAAGGCGCGTTTGTCATCATTCAAAATGACGGGCGGGACATATTGCTCGTAAAACGAAAAGACGTTCCCTTATGGGATTTGCCCGGCGGCGGGATCGCAGAAGGTGAAACACCTGAAGCCGCAGCCATCAGAGAGGCCTTCGAAGAAACCGGTTATAACGTGACCATTCTGCAAAAATCCGGTGAGTATGAAAGGCCTGCATTTGAAGATACACAGCACGTGTTCATCGGAGCCGTTACTGGCGGAACCCCGCTGATGGACGGGCCGGAAACCGCCGCATTACGCTGGTTTTCCCAAAACCGGCTGCCGCTGTTGATGGTGCCGAACAGAAAACGCCAAGTAAAAGACGGAATCAACGGTGCGGCAAATATGAAGGTAACGCTGAAAGACCGGCATCTGTTATCCATCCTTGATCTGCTGAGAAAAAAGTCAGGCAGATAGCCCCGTGTTTCAACCCGTTTTAAAAAGGGGATGAATACAGGTAAAAGGAGGATGCAGTATGCCAAGTAAAACAGCAGGACACGTAATGACAGAGCTGCTTGAACAATGGGGAGTCGGACATATATACGGCATTCCCGGAGACAGCATTAATGAATTTATCGAAGAATTGAGACATGAACGAAACAACCTGACATTCATCCAAACCCGGCACGAGGAAGTCGCAGCCCTGGCCGCCGCGGCTGAGGCAAAACTGACCGGGAAGATCGGTGTCTGCCTTTCAATCGCAGGGCCGGGAGCCGTTCATCTGCTGAACGGTTTATACGACGCCAAAGCGGACGGTGTTCCGGTGCTGGCGATTGCGGGACAGGTTGCCTCAGATGAAATCGGCCGTGACAGCTTTCAGGAAATCAAATTAGAGCAAATGTTTGAGGACGTGGCGGTATTCAACCAGCAAGTACATACAGCAGAAGCGCTGCCCGATCTTCTGAACCAGGCGATCCGTACGGCTTACAGTAAAAAAGGCGTTGCCGTCTTAACCGTATCTGATGATTTATTTGCGCAAAAAATCAAACGGGAGCCGGTCTACACGTCGCCGATATACTTAAAAGCCGATATCGAGCCGAAAAAAGAACATCTCGTGACATGCGCGCAATATATTAACAACGCAAAAAAACCGGTCATTCTCGCCGGCCAAGGGTTAAAGTCAGCAAAAGAGGAGCTGCTCGCATTCGCCGATAAAGCGGCCGCTCCGATTGTCATTACCCTGCCGGCAAAAGGGGTCATACCTGACAGCCATCCCCATTTTCTCGGAAATCTCGGGCAAATCGGCACAAAGCCCGCCTACGAAGCGATGGAGGAATGCGATCTGCTGATCATGCTCGGCACATCGTTCCCATACAGGGATTATCTCCCGGAGGATACGCCCGCCATCCAGCTTGATTCGGATCCGGCCAAAATCGGCAAGCGCTATCCCGTCAATGCGGGAATCGTCAGTGATGCGGCTCTGGGCCTGAAAGAGCTGACGGATTACATTGAATATAAAGAAGACAGAAGATTTTTAGACGCCTGCACCGAGCACATGAAGCATTGGTGGAAGGAAATCGAAAAAGATGAAACCGAGGCGACTCATCCGCTCAAGCCGCAGCAGGTCATCGCCCGGCTCCAGGATGCGGCCGCAGAGGATGCCGTCCTGTCAGTGGATGTCGGAACAGTTACGGTATGGATGGCCCGCCATTTTAAAATGAAAAAGCAGGACTTTATCGTCTCAAGCTGGCTTGCCACGATGGGATGCGGGCTTCCGGGAGCAATTGCCGCAAGCCTTGCCGAACCTGAGCGGCAGTCCATCGCCATTTGCGGAGACGGCGGATTTTCAATGGTCATGCAGGATCTGCCGACGGCTGTTAAATATAAACTGCCGATTACAGTTGTTATTTTAAACAACGAAAATTTAGGCATGATTGAATATGAACAGCAAGTCAAAGGCAACATTGACTACGTCACCCATCTGCAAAATGTGGATTATGCCGCTTTTGCAAAAAGCTGCGGGGCAAAAGGGATCAAAGTGACGAAACACGAAGAATTGGCTCCCGCTTTTCATGAAGCGCTCAACTCAAATGAACCGGTCGTCATTGACGCCGTCATCGGCGACGAGCCGCCGCTTCCGGGAAAAATCACTTACGGCCAAGCGAAAGGCTTCAGCAAATACATGCTGAAAAACTTCTTTGAAAACCAAAAAATCGAAATGCCGTCGCTCAAGAAAAGCTTGAAACGGCTGTTTTAAAAAGCGGCGCTTATAAAAAAATAAACAGGCAGCATGCCTGTTTATTTTTTTGCCGTGCAGCTTGTTTGCATATAGGCTCTTCTATTTACTCAGATGAGCCGTATGATCATTTTTCTTCAGTTAAATGGAATAGGTCAGCCAATTTCCAAGGGAGCCGCCCATTTTTTCATAGAACTTTTGTGCACGGTAATTATCAGTTGCTGTTATCCATGACATATGCGCATATCCGTTTTCTTTTGTAAATGCCTCACAACTTTTAAATAGTTCTTGGGCTGCTCCTGTGCCTCTTGCTTTTTCTGCCACGAATAAATCATTCATTATTGTTATTTTATCTGCTTTCGTCGTACTAAAACTAAAATATAATGTTGCAAAGCCAATAAGTTCTCCATCTTGTTCAGCAACGAATTGAATACCTCTGTCCTTTTCAAATAGCATTTCAATCAAACGATGTATATGTTCAATCGGTGGTTTAGGCCTTTGATAAAAATCCACGATATATAAATACATTAAATCGGTCAATTGGTTTACATCATAAGGTTCCGCGCTCCTGATGATCATATGTTTCCCCCCTCACTCTGTTTTTAATTTTTGTCATACAAAACTTACACAAATATTCCAAATAATGCAATGTTTTAAATTGGTTTAGAACCGGTTTGTTGTTTAAGAAAAAATAAGAAGGCGGAACCGTTCTCATGAAGCGCTTAACTCAAATGAGCCGCCGCTTCCCGGAAAAATCACTGACGGCCAAGCAGATGGATAGGGCGCCGCTAGAGAACTGTCTTGATGAAGATGAGCGCAGTATTCTTCAAAAGAAATATTTGTCATCAAGAAAAATAAAGGATTTAGAAATTATGATTGAGCTCGGCCTGAAAAGTGATAAGTTTTATCAGGTGAAAAGGCAGGCCATCTACAATATCGCGACAGCGCTCGGAATCATCTGAGGGCTGTTTTTTAATCCGTTAAATTCACCTTTTAGAGTCTCAGCTGTGCGAGAAGGCTTTATGGTCAAGGCATTTTTCACTGGTGTACTTATTTGTTGCGCGATAAAATGGCAGTAACTGAAAGGAGGGGTGCAAGTGATAAAAAGAAAAAAGGACTCAGAGGAGTTTAGATAATGGATGAGAAAAAGAAAGAGGTTCAAAGAAAATATAGAGAAGAGATTAAGAGAAAGAAACAGCAAAAAGAAGATGATAAAAACTTCACAAGAGAAGCCTTTATTGTTGTGACGATCATCGTGCTGTTTATTTTTTTGAATTTCATGTTCAAAAGTTTTTAACAAAAAATCCCTGCCCCCACTTCAGTTCACTTTTGATGAAGCATCCCTCCTTAAAGATGGGAAGTACATCGTGAATGAGCAATTAGTCTTTGGGAAATTCGTTCCTGAGTTCCGAACACTGACAGTGATTTCTCAACAGCATCTTATATGGGTTGCTTAAAACAAAAAATTATTGACTTTATTTCCGGAGGTCTGCAAAAATTACTTGAAAAAATGTGGATAGAAGCGGCTATTCCATCTTAAAAATCGTCGGAAAAAATGCAGTTAGAGGTGGAGTTGTTGGTTTAGCCGCGAAGCATATTAAGCCAAGTGTTTGTGAGCTTTGCACAAGATAATTAATGAGCATTTTTGTCCCTCCGTAAATGCGGGGGATTTGCATTTACATTCGATAAAAGTATCGGCCGTATGATGAATGAAGCTCTTTTCATGACGAAGAGGGTTTTTTTAAAAAAAGTCAATGTATGGTCTGGCTGCTGGCGGAATTTACAGACCGAAAATGAAAGCGAAGCTGAAGGAATGTTAAAATAAAAAAGCAGGCTCTATTTTGCCCGCTTTTCTTTAAAAATGTGATCCAAGATGAACATAAAGAGAGTGAATAAAAAGGACATCGTCATCATATCTATTAGAGATATATTAGGGGTTTCTTTTATTAGCAGCAGCCATACCACCTGCAAAACTAAAGAAATAGAAAAATAAGATATATATTTAATGCTCTTCATACCCAATTCCCCCTTTATTAGCCTAATTTCCCTTTTGCGATCTTATCCAAATGAGTAAAAAGAATATCCAGGCCCGAAAATAAGAAAGTTATGAAGAATGAAAGAAGAATTTCTCCACCTTGAAATATAGCTATGTTCTCAATGATATGATTGGAAACATATTTAATTGAGAAGTAAACAGCAGCCCATGCAAAAATGAATTCAAGGATATAGGCTAACCAAGCAGGTAATTTAAAAACATGAGTCATTCCTTTTACAATTGCCATAAGGATTAGCATATAAATGAAAGCTAAAATACTGACGACGACAGAAAATATGTATAAGTCTGAAAGTGAACCATAGAAGATATATTCTCCGAAAAAATGATTTACAGTTATAGCTGCAAAATAAATAACTAGGCTGGGTACAGTTACAGCGAAGCACAGGGAGAATCCAATAAGCCCTATGAATGCTGCATGAGCTAAGTGGTTGGGTGGTGTATTCACAATCTCCTTTTTTAATAGAATCATAAAAATAAGAGATGAAATAACAAGGCAGCATAAGAGAGTGAGTAAAACAGTAAAAAAGATAGTCATGTGAAATCTCCAATGAAAAAGTGCTATTAGAGTGAATCTAACAGCACTTTGCATGATCATTTATGAATCAGTTTAAAATGTTTTCATTGCTAAAGTTGTCAAATGAGCGAGGTTTTTAGCTTGGCTGTCAGAAAGTCCGGACTTTTTAAGTGAAAGATAAAGATTCTTTTCCACGTCAGTCCAGCTTAAGGCGACATACTCGTTCAGCATTTTCTTTAAAACCGGTTCTATGTGTTCATTGAAAACAGATTCAAGTTCATTTCTTATTTTCTTTCCTGCTAATCTTTCAACAAGATTAAATAATTTTGTTTTATTTTTCAGCACCTCTCTGATTGCATCTTTAACTGGTTTTGACACAGATGCATCGCTTTGTGCTTTTAGTCCGTAGGAAAATTGTGTATCAGTCTGATAAAAAAATGATTTGGCCGTTCCAGTGGCATTGGCAGTATTATTATGATTTTCTTTAGCTAAGGATGCGGGGACAAAAGAAGTAGTTACAAGGGCTAAAGATGCGGCAAACAGAATGCCTTTAGCTGCGTGTCTAATGGGAAATCCTCCTTTAGAAATGTAGTGTAGAGAGAAATGAAAGACTATGTATTTAGGCGGGTCCTATATGATCCGCTTTGAACATTTTCCCCTCTTAGATACCATTCTATCAATAGGTATTTTTTGGGTAAATAGGATTTTTATACAGTATTTTTCTCGTGATCCAAAATATTCTTTAGCAGAATTCATTTTAGCTGCAGTTTCGTGAAATAGAACATGGGCTAAAGCCTATATAACAAATGTACAGGCTGATTGAGGCGGAACCACATGATCGGAGCGGTTTTATAATTTAGGGTTAATTAAAAAAAATAAACAGGCATGCTGCCTGTTTATTTTTTTTTGCGTGAAAGAGCGAAGAAAAACGGGAAGGCGGAACCGGCTAATAACGTACCGAATAAAAACATGCCCCCGATGAACACATGATAGTTCACTCCGCCGATCCAAAGCCCCGTGATTAAGGAAACGATACTCAATGCAACCATCACAAAGCCGGGAATCAGGCGTTTCTTCCCCGTTGTCCGATAAGCAATAAGAGAACAGAAGATGCCGATGACAATCGGCACGATCCACAGATAAAAAAGGATAAATACTGACATAAGCAAAACTCCGATTTTTTCTTCTATCATACCAAAAACCCCCGGAAAAAGATACGAACGAGAGCCGGCGCCAAAAGAAAAAAACCGGCCCATATCGGCCGGTGTTTCTAACGGAAAGAATCGTAAATCACAAACAGGTTAAGCGCGATCACCAAAACCGCAATCAGCCAGGCGAGAGCCGTCACCCATTTACGGTTCGTCAGGGCGCCCATCAGGCGTCTGTTGCTCGTAAACATAATCAGCGGCACGAGCGCAAAGGAGATGCCGAATGAAAGAACGACCTGGCTCCATACAAGCGCTTCTGTGGCGTTGACCCCTGAGATAATGATGACCATCGGCGGAATAATGGTAATGAAACGCCGCAAATAAAGCGGGATACGGTAACGGATGAAGCCCTGCATGATAATGTCGCCTGACAATGTGCCTACAGAAGAGCTCGAAAGCCCCGCGGCCAGCAGCCCGATTCCGAAGAGAGCGGCTGATGCCGGCCCGATATAGTGGCCGAATTGCTGATAAGCCACGTCTAAATCTTCTACATACAGCCCGTTCTTGAAGAAAAGCGCCGCCGCTACAATCAGCATGCTTGCGTTAATCGCCCCTGCGATCACCATCGCGATGAGAATGTCAATCGTCTCGAATTTAAAAATCTTTTTCCGCTCGTTATCCGTTTTTCCGATGACACGGCGCTGTGTCAGTGCGGAATGTAAGTAAATGGCGTGCGGCATCACGGTTGCGCCGAGTATCCCGGTTGCCAGAAGCACACTGTCCATTCCGTCAATTTTCGGGATAAACAGCCCTTCGAGAACGGAAGCGGCGTCAGGCTTGGCGAAGAAGGTTTGCAGGGCGAAGGCGATCACCACCACAAACAGAAGTCCGGCAATGCCCGCTTCCAGCGCCCGGTAACCGCGGCGCTGCAGCTCTAAAATCGCGAATGAGCCGATCGCCGCGATAATGGCCGCTTCCATCATCGGTATGCCAAACAGCAGATTGAGCCCGAGGGCCGCTCCGATAAACTCAGCCAGATCAGTCGCCATAATCACCAATTCACCCTGTATCCACAACCCGGCCGATACCCATTTCGGATACCGGTCTCTGGCGATTTCCGGCAGGTTTTTACCCGTGGCGATGCCGAGCTTCGCGGAAAGGACTTGAATTAAAAAAGCCATCAAGTTTGAAAAGAGGATGACCCACAACAGCATATACCCGAATTTCGAACCAGCTGAGATATTCGTAGCGAAGTTTCCCGGATCAATGTAGGCAATCGCCGCGATAAATGCGGGACCTAAAAAAGGCAGAAGCCGCTTGAATCCCTTGCTTTTGCCGTCAAGTGCATCCTGAATGGCTTTTGCTTGCAATGATTGTGCTGAGATGTCTTTGCTCATTATGTCTCACCTAAATTCCGATAGATTTTTAGCTAAATAACAAAAAGTTTCCTAGGTGCAAATTATTTTATCTACATCATAAATCCGCTAATATGAGATGTCAAGCTCTTTATGTTCAATAAATCAGTACATGTATGCCCTGTTTTATCTATGATATGTATCCCGCCCGAGAAAGGTCCGAAAATGAAAAAGACATCGTATTCGGAAAGAAACGATGCCGTTCTCAACGATGTTTCCGCACGGGTTCTCCATTTTAAAAAGGGTGAAAGAGTACACTGTCCCATAAATCGTCAGAACCTTCCGTCCGCCAGCAAAGATTTGAAAAAAGACGGCACATTTCCTCCATTTTGCCGGGTAAATAGAATAATAATGAACCTTTCCATTGGAAGATAAAACCTTCCTGTACCATTCAAATGACCTCCGGAAAAACTCCGGACGCTCTGAATAAATGTTTGAATCAACGATATATCAGTGATTCAAGTCCAATAAACCGCTGTTATTTATCGAAACAAAGAAAGCGCTTTATCATTCGCGCAGAAAAGAAGTTGGAGCATTAGACTTATTTCAGTCTTCCGGGCGAAAACGTATAATAACCTCAGGAAAGCTTTCCAGCCATATGATAAAAGAGGGGGAATTTTCTTGGTACGTCGTTTGTCGGTCTTTTCTTTAGCCATGATGTTTGCTGTTTCTTTATTCGCTTTTGGCGGCTCTGCATCAGCTGCAACTTTTACACCTAAAGCTGAACCGGACGTTTCCATTTTAGCCAGCGGGGGAACAGTCGGTATTTACGGAGCTAATATGCGCTCATGCTCTAAGGTCAGCTGTTCAACAATTACAACATTTTCAAGCGGTAAAAAAATTACAGGTTCTTGGGTAACCGGTGAATATGTTCAAGGCCACTACACCAATTCTAATAAATGGCTGAAAGTCACGTATGCCGGAGCGACAGGCTACGTGTCAGTTACCACTCTTTCTTATTATTACGGTTTATAATCAGAAAACCCCGTTCTCTTTAGAGCGGGGTTTTTCCATATATACCGGATCAATTTCCGCGCTTCGTTTCATCATCGTGTTTCATCAGCTGATCGATTTCTTCCTTAGAGGCATTTTCTTTCCACTCTTTCGCCTGACTTGTCGCAATGGGAATGGCCCGTCCTTCTTCATATCCCTCATCCACCATCGCATTCGCGATTTCGATCGCTTTTTTCTTCACAGGTTCCTCGAGATTCTTCAATGATTGCGGATAATCCTTCATTGACCAAGGCATGTCTATCACTCCTTTATAAAAAGTGTTTCCCGCCTGAAGAAAAAGAAAACCGCCTCATCAAAAAGAATGACAGCTATTTTTACGAGAGGCCAGCAATTTCCGAATAAAATACAAAGGGTAAAGAAGCAAGTACAGGTTGAATGTCCACCACATAAGATCAAAATCACCGATAAATACCCAAAAGGCAATCGCCTGCAGACCTGAACAAAAAGTCAGCACAAGTGATATTAATGCGAAAGGGCGCCATAACGCATGTTTCCGTCTATAAAGAAACAAGCTGTACAGCCCGGTTATCGAAATGAAAATATCTAAGGGAAAGAATGACCAGTTCCAAGCCATGATCATGGCGTTATCATAATCTTTAAACACCATGTTTTTTGGAATCCACTCAAAAAAAGTAACAATCCAATAAATGATAAATCCTATATCTGTAATGAGGAAGAGAACCTTTAAGCCTTTCATCATCTGTTTCTGTCCGTATGAACGCTGATGCCGTTTGAAGACGTTTCACTTTCAGAAATAAAGTTTAAGGAAACGACACCGATGATGATCAGAAGAACAGAGACAGCTTTTATGACAGAGAACTGTTCATGGAAGAAAAAAATTCCGATCAAGGAAATCAGTACGATCCCCATTCCCGACCAGACCGCATACGCGATGGAGACACTTATATATTTCAAAGTCAAAGTAAGAAAACATAGGCTGCCGATATAAAACAATAATAATAAAATACTGGGGACAAGTTTTGTGAAACCATTTGATAATTTCATGCTGATCGTACCCAATACTTCAAAAATAATCGCTAAACTCAAATAAATCCAATGCATTCAACATTCTCCTTCATTCGTATTATTCAAAATTATACAATATATAGAATTTAAAGAAAATTAAACGATGGAATGCCCTTCCGGATAAAAAACCCGGTCGGGTAAGAAAACACCATAAAGGTATACTATGAAGAAAGAATTCAGAAAGGACGTGCAGGACGGGTGACAGAAGAGCGGACAGACCTGGAAAGACAATTGAGAGACATTCAAAAATGGGAAAAGGCGCAGCAGAGGGTGATGTTCTGGCAAACATTCACCCGCTTGCCGTTTCAGCTTTTGGACAAGCTGACACCGCAATTTATTCAGCGGAAAATCGGACGCATACTCGATGAAACGGGAACGTTTATTCAGTCAGGCGGACAGTATCTTACATCAGAAAAGCGCATCATGAAAAAGTTTCAAAAACGGCTTCCGCACGGAACATGTCAAACGCTTCACGACATTCGCAATGCGCCGCTTGCCGTCATGGACGAAATTGCAGAAGCCATGGCGCGCACAAGCGTAAAGGCCGCGACGGTGCAGGGAGCCGCAACGGGAGTCGGCGGCGTGTTTACGCTTGCGGCAGACATCCCGGCGATGCTCGGTCTGTCTTTAAAGACACTGCAGGATATCGCGATCGCCTACGGCTTTGACCCGAAAGACAAAAAAGAACGCGTGTTTATCGTCAAATTGCTTCAGCTGGTATCGAGTGACGTCATCGGAAAAAAAGCGATCCTGCAGGATTTACGGCAATATGATCAAAACGACCGCACCTATCAGCGCGTTGCCTCGCAGGTACAGGGCTGGCGGGAAGTCGTTTACAGCTACCGCGATACGTTCGCCGCGAAAAAACTGCTGCAAATGGTTCCGGCCGCAGGCATCATCTTTGGTGCATCCGCCAACCGTTCAGCTTTAGAAAGCATCGCGGAAACAGGCATCATGCTTTATAAAAAGCGCCGGATTCTAAGCCGGCTGAAGGATGCAGAATGATAAAAAATCACCCGAAAACACATTCAATGTGTTTTCTTTGTTTAGCAGTTCTGAAATCGGGAAACCAACAACCAACACCAATTAAAGGAGGAATTCAAAAATGGCACAAGATAATAACAAAATGAGCAGAGAAGAAGCAGGTAAAAAAGGCGGAGAAGCTACAAGCAATAACCATGACAAAGAATTCTATCAGGAAATTGGTCAAAAAGGCGGAGAAGCCACAAGCAAAAATCACGACAAAGAATTCTATCAAGAAATCGGTGAAAAAGGCGGAGAAGCCACAAGCAAAAATCACGACAAAGAATTCTATCAGGAAATCGGTGAAAAAGGCGGAGAAGCCACAAGCAATAACCATGACAAGGAATTCTATCAAGAAATCGGCCAAAAAGGCGGAGAAGCTACAAGCAAAAATCATGACAAAGAGTTTTATAAAGAAATCGGCCAAAAAGGCGGAAACAGACGAAGCAGCTAATAAAAGCATAAAAGGCAGACAACTTGCAGATCAAAAGCGATCCGGCGCATCAGCTGGATCGCTTTTTGTTTTGGAAAAATCTTGATCTGGGCCGGCGTTGCAGTACAATAAATGAAAAAAGGAGTTTTTACTTGTGTCTGAAATGCAAAATTTACTCGCCATCGCTAATAAAGTCAAAGAAAAACACGACAATTTTTCAATCGCGGAGATCAATGACCACTGTGTGCGCCTCGCAGTGTTTACGGGAGAATATGACTGGCACCATCACCCTGACTCAGATGAATGGTTCATTGTTCTTGAAGGTGAGCTGCTGATCGATTTTAAGGACAAAGAAACTGCAGTGCTCAAAGCAAATGACAGCCTGCTCATCCCGAAAGGCACGATTCACCGTACACGCTCATACGTCAGAACCGTGAATCTTTGTGTCGAGCATACGCATGCGAAAACAGTCATCACAGAGGAACTGCCGTGCTGATCAAAAAGATTGTATGTGAAACAGACGCTGCAAACGCTGAAGCATTTTCGCAAGCACAGTCACGGTGGGGAGCATTATCACGTGTAAATGGTTTCGTCAAACAGGCCGGCGGCTGGCGGAAAAACGCAGACGGTCTGTTCATCGCAGAGATCATCAGCGTTTGGGAGAACAGACAGGCCTATGATCATTTTATGGAGAACGAACATGACCGCATATACGAAGAAAACGAGCAGAAGGCTGCGATTCTTTCAATAGAAGTGATGCTGTACGAAGAGGATGAACCTTTCATTCACGAGCTGTTACATCACCCGGACATCCGATACGAACCGGATTGGACAGTTGTGCGCACCTAAAAAAAGCCCCTTTAGAGGGCTTTTTTATTTTCGTCCGGGAAGCGTGTTGTGGACATAAGGCGGGACGGGATCCAGCTTCGCTATTTCGCCGTGCGCTTTCGGTTCCTTTTCGTATTCAAAAGGTTCGCCGTCCGGCGCTTTTTCTTTCAGCCAATTTTGTTCAGCGCTTTCTGCTCCATCTGAGAAATGGATAAGTTTATGCGAGAATGACTGCTTTTCCAGCGCCTTCGGGAAAGTGGAAGGAACGATCGGGCCTTCCTGTGCTTCTAATTCTTTAATGGCCGCAAGCCATTGGTTTTGATGCATGGTGTCGCGGGCCAGTAAAAAGCTGAGCATATCTTTCACGCCTTTATCATCGGTCATTTCATACAGGCGTGCGACTTGAAGCCTTCCTTGTGATTCGGCGTTCAGATTGGCGCGGAAGTCTGCCAGGAGGTTTCCGCTTGCGACGATATAGCCTGCGCTCCAAGGAACGCCCGTGCTGCTCTCCGGCATGGCGCCCAGTCCTGAGACGATCGCATGATGCGGATTCATTCCGCCTAAAATGGACCCGATGACCGGATCGTCAGCCGCTTTCTCCTGCTCCGCCAGCGGGGCATCTTCTAACAGTCTCGCAATCATTGTCGCGATCATTTCGACATGGCCGATTTCTTCCGTCGCGGTATCCATCAGGAGATCTTTATATTTTTCATTGCCCCGTGTATTCCAGCCTTGGAACAAATATTGCATGGCGACGGATATTTCCCCGTACTGTCCGCCCAAGATTTCCTGCATCTTTTTTGCGAACAGCGGGTCAGGACGATCCGGTTTAGCCGGATGCTGCAGTTTTTTCGTATGTGTAAACATGTCTCCATCTCCTTTTTTATTTGTCCCTATTTACTTCCCCATCAGGAAAAGGGATGAAACGGAGATGGGCGTATTGGTCCTGCTAAGGATCGCTCCGCAAAGATAACAAGTCTTGCACAAGCCCCCGGCCGATCACCTGTTCATATTGTCCGTAAACCGGATCGAGGCGTTTCATCCACTTTTTCTTTTCCGCTTTCGTCAGCATGTGAATATTGATGGATGAATTCTTCTTGATTTCTTCAAGCTGGTCTTTATTCATTTTCTCAGCGGAGGTTTCGTTCCATTCCGTTGTTTCTTTCATCGCCTCCGTTAAGATGGTTCTCGTTTTTTCCGTCTGTGAATTCCAGAAATGTTCGTCGGTCATCACGGCATAACCGAGGTATCCGTGATTGCTGATTGTCAAATAATCTTGAACATTATAAAATTTTTTAGAATAGATATTTGAAATCGTATTTTCCTCTCCGTCTACGAGATTGCTTTCCAAGAGCTGAAACGTGGAATTAAACGAATCCTGCCGCGGGTTCGCGCCGAGCAGGCGGTATTGGTCTTCGATCACGCTGCTCGGCATGATCCTGAGCGCCTGTCCTTTCAAGTCGTCCGGAGTGAAGATAGGCCCTTTGTTCGACGTGAGCTGCTTAAATCCGTTCGTCCAGTATGCCAGGCCTTTCAAATGATGCTTTTCTAAAGAAGCGAACAGGCGAGTCCCGATTTTGCCGTTTAGGCCTTCTTGTACGGCTTTATAGTTTGTAAACGCGTACGGCAGATCTAAAACACCCCATTCGGGCGACAGTAATCCGAGCTTTGAGGTGGAGGGAGCGATGAATTGCACGTCCCCGTTTTGGAGGGCGTTTATTTCTTCATTATCTGAATAGAGGCTCCCGTTTGGAAACACCTCTACTTTAATGGTCCCGCCTGACTTTTGATAGACCAGATCGGCGAATTTATTCGCCGCCCGCCCTTTAGGCGTGTTTTCAGCAACGACATGGCTGAATTTGAACACCATTTGATCTTTCAGGCCTTCCTGTTCGTCATCATAATACGGTTCATCCGTTGGGAAACGATCATGAAAGCCGATGAATAAAGCGGTTCCGATACCGAGTACCATCAGGCTGAGACACGTCAGCAAGCTTTTCATCGAAAACCCCCTCCGCCATTTTCTATAACAAGCATAATCGGGCGGGCCGTTTTCGTAAAGAGACGGAAAGGAAGAGGCCAATGACGAAAAAAAAGCTCACCATCCGCTGGAAAATCACCATACTTTCTTATATCGTCGTGCTTTTTACCTTTTTGATCGTCGGCATCGTGCTGATCGGAAATATTCAGCATACAGAGGAGCGCGAGCTGAAAAAACGGCTGATGAATACGGCGCGGACGGTATCTGAGATGACCGATGTCAAACGCGCCCTGGAGCAGAAAAAGCAGAGGGAAGACGTGCGCCATGCGGTCGAAGAAATAAGGATCATCAATGAAGCGGACTACATCGTCGTCATGGATATGGACCATATCCGTTATTCACATCCCGTCAGCACGATGATCGGAAAGCGTTCAAGGGGTGAAGACGAAGCGGCGGCGTTTGCCGAGCACATTTATTTTTCCGAAGCAAAGGGAGAAATCGGCACCGCCGTCCGCGCTTTTTATCCGATAAAAGATCGGGATTTGAATCAGATCGGCGTCGTCCTTGCCGGTAAAACGCTGCCCGGCTTTGGTGAAATCCTTCTTCAGCTGAAACATGACATTCTCTTTATCGTTCTGCTGGCGCTCTGTTTCGGACTGGCCGGCTCCTTTTTGCTGGCACGCCACATCAAAAAACAGATGTTTTGGTTGGAGCCCCATGAGATCGTAAGAATGTATGAAGAACGGACCGCTACGTTTCACTCAATGAATGAAGGTGTCATCGCCATTGATAACCAGCATCACATCACCATTTTTAATGAAAAAGCGAAGCAGATATTCAATGTCAGACAAGAGACCGATGGCAGGCTGATCTGGGACGTGTTAAAAGATTCGCGGCTCCCGGAGATCGTCGAGCGGAACCGGGCTGTATATAACGAAGAAATCCAAGTCAGCGGAAAGGTGATCATGAGCAGCAGAATTCCGATCGTCATGAAAAAGAAGGTCATCGGCGCCGTCGCCATATTCCAGGACAGGACGGAAGCGGCGAAAATGGCTGAAGAACTGACAGGTGTGAAAAATTTTGTCGATGCGCTCAGAGTCCAAAACCACGAACACATGAACAAGCTTCACACCATCGCGGGACTGATTCAGCTCGGAAAATCAGAAAAAGCGCTCCAGCTTGCTTTCAAGGCATCATCAGAACAAGAAAGCGTCACAGAATTCCTTCATCAGGCCATTCAAAATGACGCCGCGGCGGGGCTTCTGTTGAGCAAAATCAAAAGAGGCAAAGAGCTCGGCATTTCTGTGAAAATTGATGAAAACAGCAGCTTTTCACAATTTCCGGTGCATGTGGACCAGCATGATATCGTCGTCCTGCTCGGCAATTTAATCGAAAACGCGTTCGGCGCATTCGAAACAGCTGACACGGAGGACAAACACATTGACATCAGTATCGAGCAAAATGAAGAAGTGCTTGCGATATTAATAGAAGACAATGGAAGCGGGATTTCAGATGAGCATATCCCGCACATTTATGAAAAAGGGTTTACCGTCAATAAAACGGGCGGCACGGGATACGGCTTGTACCTCGTCAAACAGATCGTCGACAAAGGGATGGGCATCATTGAAGTCGACACACGGCAGGGACAGGGAACGGCATTTTCTATTTTATTTCCGATGAAGGGGGAGGAATCGATAGATGGACATCAAGGTGCTGCTTATTGAAGATGATCCGATGGTGCAGGAGGTGAATAAAGAATTTATCACCGGCGTTTCAGGATTCAGCGTCATTGCCACGGCAGCTGACGGAGACGAGGGAATCAGGCTTATAAAAGATCTTCGGCCCGAACTCGTGGTATTAGACGTGTACATGCCGAAAAAAGACGGAATTAAAACGCTTCAGGAAATCAGAAAACAAAAGCTCGAAGTGGACGTCATCATCGTCTCGGCTGCAAAAGACAAAGAAACGATCCAGCTTATGCTGCAAAACGGCGCGGCCGACTATATTTTGAAGCCGTTTAAGCTGGAGCGGATGAGACAGGCGCTCGAAAACTTTAAACAATATAAACGGAAAATGGAACAGCATGACACCATGTCGCAAGACCAGCTTGACGCGCTGCTTAAAATTCCGCAAAATCCGTCCCGGGATCTGCCGAAGGGGTTAAATCATTTTACGATGAATGAAATTATAACCTATATGAAACGGCAGACGGAGCCGCTTTCAGCTGAAGAAGCCGCCAAAGCGCTCGGAATCGCCAGAGTGACGGCGCGGCGCTATCTTGATTTTCTTGAGAAAGACGGTCAGATTAAGCTCGACATTCAGTACGGGGGAGTGGGCCGGCCGATTAACCGCTACAAATTCGTCCGTTAGCCGAGACCAAAAAGACCAAAATGTCCGTTATGAACATAAGCTTCCCCTCTTCATTTGAAAACGCTATCATTTCAGCATAGACACAGCGAGAGGCAAGGGGGAGCAGGGATGAAAATATTCAAAAATCTCACGGTGCAAGTCATCACGGCGGTCATCATCGGCGTCATCGTCGGGCTTGTATGGCCTGAGGCCGGGAAACAGATGAAACCGCTCGGCGATACATTTATCAATGCGGTAAAAATGATTATCGCACCGATCATATTCCTGACGATCGTGCTTGGCATCGCCAAGATGGGAGATATGAAAAAAGTCGGCAAAGTCGGGGGAAAAGCATTTATTTATTTTGAAGTCGTGACCACCATTGCCCTTATTATCGGACTTCTGGTCGTCAATATCATGAAACCCGGTGAGGGGCTTGATTACAGCAAGCTTGAAAAAGGGGATGTCTCTCAGTACACGCAAAACGGGGGACAGGGAATTGATTGGATTGAATTTATCACTCACATCGTTCCGTCAAACATGGTTGACGCTTTTGCGAAAGGTGACATTCTTCAGGTCTTATTCTTTTCTGTTTTATTCGGAGTCGGCTTGGCAGCGCTCGGTGAAAGAGGCAAAAGCATTATTGATTTCTTCGATAAACTGTCGCACGTCTTTTTCAAGATCATCGGCTACATCATGCGCGCGGCGCCGATCGGCGCATTTGGGGCCATGGCCTATACGATCGGGCACTTCGGACTTGATTCCATCAAGCCGCTGGCGAGTCTGATGCTGTCTGTATACGTTACAATGTTCCTGTTTGTATTTGTCGCTTTGAATATCATTTGCAAGCTTTTCGGTTTCAGTTTGTGGAACTATCTCCGGTTTATTAAAGATGAACTGCTCATCGTTCTCGGCACAAGCTCTTCTGAGTCCGTTCTGCCGCGGATGATGGATAAAATGGAGCGCTACGGCTGTTCCAAATCGGTTGTCGGTCTTGTGATTCCGACGGGGTATTCCTTTAATCTGGACGGCACCTCGATTTACCTTTCCATGGCGACGGTTTTTCTGGCGCAGGTGTTCGGCGTTGACCTTACCATCGGTCAGCAGGTTACAATCATTCTCGTGTTAATGCTGACATCAAAAGGCGCGGCGGGCGTAACCGGAAGCGGATTTATCGTGCTCGCCTCCACTTTGTCGGCGCTCCAGGTGATCCCGCTGGAGGGGCTTGCGCTGCTCCTCGGTGTTGACCGCTTTATGAGTGAAGGAAGGGCGATCGTCAATCTGATCGGAAACGGAATCGCCACGATCATCGTAGCCAAGAGCGAAAATGAGTTTGACGAAGCAAAAAGCACACAGGCCGTAAAAGAAATGAAAACGGCGGTATAAAATGGGAGGAACGGCCTGCATCCGGCATGCCGTTCTTTTTTTTGTCTGCCATGAGTAAAAAAGATAAATTTGTTTAAATTTATTAGGAGGTGGACAAAGACCTTAGCGTCATTTTGTTATATAATTTACAATTAGAGAGTGAAAGATGAAATCTAAGGGCTTTTTGTCCTAGCAGGAGTGTATAAATGGCGGCTATTTTTAAATTTTTTCAGCATCCGGGTGTCAGACGTTTTTCCGTTTTTCTTGTTTTGACTGGGGTGTTAGTTGTATTCCGAAGTATGATTAATTTGATTTTGCTTACGTTTATTTTTACTTTTCTGATGGATCGGCTGGAGACTGTCATCCGGCACGTGTTGAACCATTTTTTCCGTATCAGTCAGAGGGTGGTCATCACCATTTTATATATTGCGCTGGCTGTCGGAGCGACTGTGGGAGGTTTTGTCTTCTACCCGATTGTTGCCAAGCAGATTGAACAGCTGATTAAGCAGATCAAGCACATCGCGTATCATCCCGATGTCATCCCGTTTTATGATGAAATATCGAGCGTGTTCGGGGACATTAATATCGGTTCTTATGTAAAAGAAGGATTTAATGTACTGTATACATACTTGGCCGATATCAGCACTTTCGGTTTGCAGGTCGTGATGTCACTGATTCTCAGCATGTTTTTCCTGTTCGAGAAAAAGCGGCTCACGGAATTCATGAAAAAATTTCAGCACAGCAAGCTGTCTGTCTTTTACTATGAACTTGCTTTTTTCGGCAGCAAGTTTGCGAGAACATTCGGCAAAGTGATTGAAGCACAATTTATTATCGCGCTGGTGAACTGTATCCTCACCTTCATCGCATTGGCCATTCTGCATTTTCCGCAGCTGTTCGGCCTGTCCATCATGGTCTTTTTCCTCGGGCTCATTCCCGTGGCGGGTGTGGTGATTTCGCTCATCCCGCTCAGTATCATCGCGTATACGACGGGCGGCGCTGCGTACGTCATCTACATCGTATTGGTCATTTTCGTCATTCATGCGATTGAGACGTACTTCCTCAATCCGAAACTGATGTCAGCGAAAACGGAACTTCCGATCTTTTTTACCTTTACGGTTTTGATTTTCTCGGAACATTTCTTCGGCATTTGGGGCCTGATTATCGGGATTCCGATTTTTGTGTTCCTTCTGGATATTCTGGATGTCGTCAATAATGAAGAGAAAGAAAAATCCGGACCGGGGCCGGAGAAGACGTAACAGCCCCGGCTCTTCACGAATAAATGACAAATGTTATAATGCAGACAGTGCCTTATGTACGGGCACTGTTTATTTTTTTTTGAAAAGGGAGGAAGGCTGTATGACTGAGCCGATTTTACATATTGAAGGCCTTGACAAAACAATAGGCAAAAAGCACATTTTGAAAAACATCAGCATGGATGTCAGGCAGGGCGAGATCATCGGTTTGCTCGGTCCGAACGGGTCGGGAAAAACTACATTGATCCGCATCATCGTCGGTCTTTTAAAGAAAAACAGCGGCACGATTACAATTAACGGCTTTCAGCACGATACTGAGTTCGAAAAAGCGTTGGAATCCGTCGGCGCGATCGTGGAAAACCCTGAATTCTACCCGTATCTGACGGGATGGGAAAACCTGAAGCACTTTGCCAACATGCACAAAAACATCAAAGAGGACAGGCTTCAGGAAGTCATCGAGCGGGTCGGGCTCGCAAATGCCGTTCACGACAAAGTTAAAACGTATTCCCTCGGCATGCGTCAGCGTCTCGGGATTGCACAGGCCATTCTTCACCGTCCGAATCTGCTCATTTTAGATGAACCGACAAACGGGCTTGATCCCGGCGGAATGAAAGATTTTCGCGATCACTTAAAAGAGCTCGCGGAGCTTGAAGGGACGAGTATTCTCTTTGCGACGCATTTATTGCGTGAAGTGGAGGACCTTTGCGACCGTGTCATCATCATTCAAAAAGGTGAAATCAAAACAGAGGTCGTTCTGCGAGGCGCAGCGGAAAAAGAAGAAAAAGCCATCCTCGACATACAGCCTGCTGACGAAGCATTCGAATGGCTGTCCCAACAGCAGTTTGCTCCGGAGAAAAACGGCGGGGGCATTACCGTCACCGTAGCGAAGAAGGACATCCCGGAATTAAACCGGGCGCTCGTCGGACAAGACTTTCTCGTGTATTCCATCATGCCGTATGCGGAATCGCTTGAGGATGAATTCATGAAAGTGACGACGGCGCTTCAAGAGGAGGGGGAGACGAATGTTTAAATTGACAGCGAATGAGCATATGAAACTCTTTAATCGTAAAGTCTCATTAGTGGCGCTGATTTTGATGGCCGTTCTTCAGTTTATTATGGCGCTCGTCATTAAACGGCTTGTCATCAGCTCCGGAACGGACGAGAATTTCATCGGCTATATGGCGTACGCGCCCGGGCTCAATATTCTGCTTGAAGCATTAACGATTGTCATTGCGGCGACGATCATTTCAGCTGAATTTGATAAGAAAACGATTAAATTTTTGTTAATCCGTCCGGTAAAACGGGAGCGGATTTTTATATCTAAACTCATTACCGTATTTTTGGTCAGCTTGTACCTGTATGCGGCGTACTATATTCTGTCTCTGCTGTTCGGTATGGCTTTCTTCGGAGTGTCGGTGACATCTGAATCAGGGACGCTTCTTGTGAACACACTGAAAGTAATCGGCACGAACTGGGTCGAGGCATTTGCGATGGCATGCTTCGGATTGCTGTGCTCTTCCTTATTCCGTAACAGCGCAACGGCCGTCATTCTGTCATTTATCGTCCTGTACGGCGCGAAATCACTTGTGACGATTATGTCAGTCTTCCAAAACAAATGGGGAAGCTTCCTGCTGTTCGCGAATACGGACCTGACGCAATACATGAGCGGGGCGAAACCGCTGTTTGCGGGAATGACGCCGTTATTTTCGACAGGCATTATCATTATCCATATCGTCTTCTTCTTAGCCGTCGCTTGGTGGAGCTTTTGCAAACGCGATGTTCGGGTATAAAGTAAAGGAATGACATTTTTGTGAAAAAGATCACGATAAATCAATAATTTATGCTATTTTGATTTATAATAAAGGTAATGACGGAGGTGCTCACTTGAGAAATTTTATTACCGCATTACCGATTGTGTTATTGCTTGGTTTTTCCTTTGTGTCATTCATGTTCCAATTCGAACATCTTGTTTATTTCAGGCTTGCGCTGGGATTGTTTTCTACAGTGGGTCTGTTTCTCTTATATAAAATGAAGACGGGATTCCGTTATTTCATCATCTACCTGTATACAAGCTGGATCGTGCTTGCGGCGGTTACCGCGTTTGAGGAGCCGATTTTCTCAAGCTTTTTCTTTGGCGGACTGGTGATGACGATGGGTTACCTCACATATATGCTGATTTATCTCGGGCTCAAGCAGGACCGCGGCCCGGAAGCAGTCTGAACACGCTATTCTATGGAATAGCGTGTTTTTTTGTACAGCCTTACAGTTGCGAAACGGGACTTGAATCTCTATAATACTTATTAACTTTATCGGAATTATAATGGGGGGATTCCAGTGTCTTTATGGATACAGAACGAACGGCAGAGAGAATGGATGGGAAAAATCGGCCTGCTTGCAGACGAATTTCAAAAAACAGCCGCGCTTGATGACGAAGAGGGCCGTTTTCCCGCGGAGAAAATTGAAAGACTGCGGGCCGCGGGATATACGGCGTTAACGGTACCTGAGACCTTCGGCGGTGCAGGCATTTCCGTTTATGATATGGTGCTGTTTCAGGAACGGCTGGCGCGGGGAGACGCGGCCGTTGCTCTCGGAATCGGCTGGCATTTATCTGTCATGGGAGAGCTCGGAGAAGAAAACAGCTGGAATGAAGATGTCTTTTCTTTTATCACAGAAGAGGTGAAAAAGGGAGCCGTCCTGAACCGGGCAGCGACTGAACGGCAGACCGGCAGTCCGACGAGGGGAGGAAGACCCGGCACTTCCGCTGTCAAAAAAGACGGAAAATGGGTGCTGAGCGGCCGGAAAACTTTTACAACCCTTTCGCTGACTTTGGATTATATGCTTGTGACGGCATGGATTGAAGAAAAACAAACGACCGGTGTTTTTCTCATTCATAAAGATCAGGCAGGCGTTTCAGTCGAAGAAACGTGGGATATGATCGCCATGAAGGCGACCGGAAGCCACGACCTCATTTTAAATGATGTCACGGTCAGTGACGAGCGGCTCGTGGAGCTTATCAGCGGGCCGAGAGCGGCGAAAGTGAATGGCTGGCTGCTTCACATTCCCGCTGCTTATTTGGGTATCGCTCAAGCAGCAAGGGACTATGCCGTCCGGTTTGCATCCGAATATTCGCCGAACAGCCTGAACGGACCGATTAAAGACGTGCCGGCCGTTTTGCAGCGGGTCGGGGAAATGGAGCTTGAATTGTTAAAAGCGAGACAGTTTCTTTTCACGGCGGCGCAAATGTATGATGACCCGAAACGCCGCCCTTTCATCAAAAGCGAACTCGGCGCGGCAAAACATATTGTGACAAATGCCGTCCTTTCCGTTGTTGATAAAGCCATGAGAATCACTGGCGCGAAAAGCCTGGAGCGAAACAACCCGCTTCAGCGGTATTACCGGGACGTCCGCGCCGGCCTTCACAACCCGCCGATGGACGATGCGGTAATCGGCAAATTAGCGGCGGAAGCCTTTGAGCAATAAAAAAAGAGCCTGAAATAGGCTCTTTTTATGTATGGCTGTTGTGCCGGAGCAATTTTTGATGCTTGCGGTCGATTCTGTCATAAATGACATTCATCAGCTTTTGATTATTCATAATGGCCGCCTTGTTTTCTTTTATCAGCTGTTCGTATGTTTTTATTTTCCGTTTCGCCATGAGCCCGCACCTTCCTTACATATTTGATATTCGCTTTCTAACTCTCCAAGCGATAATTCATATAAGTGCCGTTCCGACTTCTTGTATATTCCGTTACTGATCAGCAAATGGATCAGATGTTTTTTACGTCCTTCGAATGATGATCTGAGTTGAGGAGAAGATCTCATGATTACCCTTCTAATCAAATGATATTGAGAATCATTATCAGTTAATGAAAGTATACAATGAGCCTATTCATATGTAAAGAGAAAATACCGCCAATTTTTCGACAAAAAGTTTCCCGGGGAATAATGCTGTCGAATTGATTGCATTTCCGGCATATCAAAGCTGCTATTTTTCTGCTTTTCCATCCATACTATGAATGAGAATGGAGGAGTCCTTACATGAATGATCAAACGGCAAATTTAAAACGGGGCGAGAAAGGCGCGATTCTGAATATCGCCGCATACCTCATCCTTGCCGCCGTCAAATTGGCGATCGGTCTTATTTATCATTCCGAAGCGCTCAGAGCGGACGGGTTAAATAATGCCACGGATATTGTCGCATCTCTTGCTGTGCTGATCGGGCTCCGGATTTCCCAGCGCCCCGCGGACAGCGATCATGCCTACGGACATTATCGGGCTGAAACAATTTCTTCACTAATTGCGTCTTTTATTATGATGGCGGTCGGGATTGAAGTGCTGATCGGTGGGGCGAAGGCGGTTGTCAGCGGAACGGAGGCCGAGCCGAGCTACATTGCGGCATGGACGGCGCTCGGAAGCGCGATCGTCATGTACGGCATGTATGTATATAACAGCCGTCTTGCAAATCGGATCAAAAGTTCGGCGCTTCATGCGGCGGCGAAAGACAGCCGATCTGACGCATATGTCAGTATTGGGGCGTTTATAGGTGTCATAACGGCCCGCTTTCATCTGCCGTGGATTGATCCGGTCATTGCTTTTCTGATCGGGATCATCATCTGTAAGACGGCATGGGACATCTTCAAAGATGCTTCCCACTCATTGACGGACGGATTTGACTTGAAAGATTTGGAACCGTACAAACATACGGTGAAAGAAATAAAAGAAGTCAGCAGGCTGAAGGACGTGAAAGCAAGGTATTTGGGAAGCACGGTTCATGTGGAAATGGTCATTACGGTAGATCCGGGACTGTCTGTGAAAGAAGGTCATGAAGTAGCCGATGAGGTCGAATGTGCAATAAAACATGAACATGATGTGACTCATGTCCATGTTCATGTAGAGCCTGAAGTCATAAACAAAGATCACGAAACGAATTAAATATGCTGTGATAAAAACTCTGTGACTTCTTCCGGAGTTTTCGCGTTTGCGCTGTGCAGATGCGCTTTCTTTTCACCGTCTTTAAAGACCAGAAGGCTCGGGATGCCCATCACTTGATATTTGTCGGCAAGCTCAGGGAGTTCGTCTCTGTTCAGCTCATACCAATCATTTTGATTATATTCTTCCAAAATATCGCCGATGAACATATTCATGCGCGTGCAGTCAGGGCACCAGTCAGCGAAAAATTTCACGATGATTTCCTTGTCGGATTGAATAAGTTCATTAAATTGTTCTGTTGTACTGATTTTTTTCATATGACACATCTCCTTTTCCATGCCATTTTAATATAAAATAAAAAGGAATTACATACAAATGCTTTCATATTCAGAATGCCCAAAAATAATTAGATCATTTTCTGATGAAAATGATAAGATAGTAAAGATGAATTGCTGTGGGGGGAATATCCATTGAAAACAAGTCTAGGATTGGTGTACGGCGGAAAGTCAGCCGAACACAATGTATCGCTGCAGACAGCACTGGCTGTAACAAAAGCGCTTAATACTGATAAGTTTGATATACATCCGATTTACATCACTGAAAAAGGAGAGTGGCAAAGAGGCCCGCTTCTGACTGAACCGGTTTCCAACGTGAAAATGCTTCAGCTGGAACAAAATGGTGAAAGTTTCGCTCTTTCAGCATTGAACCGGGAAATGTTTCCTGAAGCGTCGGCTGACGAGAAGGCGCCGATTGACGTCGTATTTCCGCTTCTCCACGGACCGAACGGTGAAGACGGCACGATTCAAGGGCTGCTGGAGCTGCTGAATGTTCCTTATGTCGGCAACGGAGTGCTTGCATCATCAGCCGGCATGGATAAAGTTATCATGAAGCATTTGTTCGCTCAAGCGGGGCTTCCGCAGGCGAAGTATGCCGCTTTCTTAAAAAAGGATTGGAAACAGACGCCGGACAGCTGCTTACAGCAAGTTGAAGAGGAGCTGGGGTATCCGTGCTTTGTCAAACCGGCGAACCTCGGGTCAAGTGTCGGAATCAGCAAATGCCGAAACCGTGAAGAGCTTGAAAAAGCTTTCGAACTGGCTTTTGAGTATGACCGGAAAATTGTTGTGGAAGAAGGAATCGCCGGCAGAGAAATCGAAATCGGCGTGCTCGGAAATGACGAACCGAAATGTTCCGCCGTCGGTGAAATCGCTCCGAAGACCGACTTTTACGACTATAAAGCGAAATACGAAGACGGCGATACGGATTTAATGATTCCCGCGCAAGTGACGGATGAACAGTACGCGGAAATCAGCGAGATGGCGATTAAAGCCTTCAAAGCGATTGATGGCTCAGGCCTTGTCCGCGCCGATTTCTTCCTGACCAATGACGGTCAAGTGCTCATTAACGAAGTGAACACAATGCCGGGCTTTACGCCATTCAGCATGTTCCCGCTGCTGTGGAAAGAAGCCGGCGTAGATTACAGCGATCTGATCGAGCAGCTGGTTGAGCTGGCAAAAGAACGCCATGCCGAAAAACAGCTGATTAAACATACATTTTAATGAAGACGGACACTGCCTGAAGAGGGCAGTGTCTTTTCCCGTAACAGACAACATTTTCAGAAAGCGAGGTGCCACCTTTGATAAAGCGAACTGTAAAACGAATCGCAGACATGGTCAAAGGCACACTGACAAATCCTGTATTTGAACAAACGATGATTGAGGGCGCCGCAACCGATACGCGGACTTTGGAAAAAAATCAGCTGTTCATTCCTTTAAAAGGAGAGCATTTTAACGGTCATACCTTTGTGCCGCAAGCATTCGAAAAAGGCGTCTCCGCGGTATTGTGGGACCGCTCTGAGCCGAATCCGCCGCAAGAGCGTGCCGTGATCCTTGTCGATGACACGCTGGAGGCGCTGCAAACATTGGCAAAAGCTTACTTAAAAGAGCTCGGCACACGGGTTATCGGGGTGACCGGAAGCAACGGAAAAACGACAACAAAAGACATGCTTCACGCCGTCCTCGGCACTCAATACCGCGTTCACAAAACCGCAGGCAATTTCAACAACCATATCGGCCTGCCGCTGACGGTGTTGGCCATGCCCGAAGATACAGAAATCGCCGTTTTAGAAATGGGGATGAGCGCGAGAGGCGAAATTGATTTTCTGAGCCGTCTCGCCGAACCGGAAGCTGCCGTCATTACCAATATCGGTGAATCCCATATGCAGGATTTAGGTTCAAGAGAAGGAATTGCGGAGGCGAAACTAGAAATTATAAACGGACTTCGGGAAGACGGCGTTCTGTTTTATTTCGGGGATGAGCCGCTGCTTCGCGAAAGGGCGTACACTTGCCGGACAACGACATACGGCGCAGGCGCGGACAATGATCTCCGCCTGAAAGAAATGAAACAGGCGGAAGAAGGCACTTATTTCAGTATCGACGGTATTGATCGTTCTTTCTTTGTTCCCGTTCTCGGCAGACATAATGTCATGAATGCCATGGCTGCATACGCCGCGGGCATCTATTTCGGCATTACGCCCGAAAATGCCGCTCTTGGACTGAGCCGCCTGAAAGTGACGGGAATGAGATTGGAATTGGTCAAAACGGACAACGGCATCTCAATCGTTAACGACGCGTATAATGCAAGTCCGACGTCAATGAAAGCGGCGGTCGAATTAATCGAAACGATGAAAGGCTACCGGAAGAAAATGCTCGTGCTCGGTGATATGCTTGAACTCGGTGATCATGAAAAAGCATTCCACGAAGAATGCGGAGCCGCGATCAATCCGGAGGAGATCGACCATGTATTTACGTACGGCACTCTCGGCGCGTTCATCGCTGACGGAGCACGCCGGCATTTTGAAGAAGGCCGCGTCAGCCATTATCTCGAAAAAAAAGAACTGCTTCACGCCATACAGGAAAAGGCCGCTTCCGGCGATCTCCTTCTGTTTAAAGCATCAAGAGGTATGAAGCTTGAAGAAATCGTTAAAGATTTATTAGAGGAGAACTGAAGAAATACTGATCAGCCTCATAAAAATTTATAAAAATGAAGAAACTAAATCCGGGTGAAATAATTCTGTCCGTATGAAAAAGAAAGACCGCCGGCTGGAAAATCCCGCCCGGCGCGGGGGCCGGCGTCATTTGCGGGAAGAATCCGGTCAGGCCGCTTCCGGCAGCTTGAACATCTCGCCTTATTGAAAAACACATAGTGTAATGGTAAGATTAAACGTAAAGTAATTCGGGCTTTGTATACGTATGATCCTGTCCTTTGATGAAAGGGCAGTTTTTAGTGGTAAATCACGACATTACTGAAACAGCAATCAGAAGGAGTTTGAATAATTTGACTATAACGTTTCAAGATTTCCAATTAAGTTCTGATCTCATGAAGTCAATCAACCGTATGGGATTTGAAGAAGCAACACCGATTCAGGCACAAACGATTCCGCTCGGACTTTTAAATAAAGATGTCATCGGACAAGCGCAAACAGGTACAGGTAAAACAGCTGCGTTCGGTATACCCCTTGTTGAAAAAATGAACCCCGAGTCTCCTAATATTCAAGCAATCGTAATCGCGCCAACCCGTGAATTAGCCATTCAAGTATCTGAAGAGTTATATAAAATCGGACAAGATAAGCGCGCGAAAGTGCTGCCTATTTACGGCGGCCAGGATATCGGGCGTCAGATCCGCGCATTGAAGAAAAACCCGCATATCATCGTAGGTACGCCGGGGCGTCTTCTTGACCATATCAACCGCCGCACGATCCGTCTTAACAACGTGAATACGGTTGTCATGGATGAGGCTGATGAAATGCTGAACATGGGATTCATTGATGATATCGAATCAATTCTCTCAAACGTGCCGAGCGAGCACCAAACGCTTCTATTCTCAGCAACAATGCCTGCTCCGATCAAACGGATCGCAGAGCGTTTCATGACTGAGCCTGAGCATGTAAAAGTAAAAGCGAAAGAAATGACTGTTTCCAACATTCAGCAGTTCTACTTGGAAGTGCAAGAGCGTAAAAAGTTCGATACGCTGACTCGTCTTCTTGACATTCAGTCTCCGGAACTTGCGATCGTATTCGGACGTACAAAACGCCGTGTCGATGAGCTGGCTGAAGCCTTGAACCTGCGCGGATATGCAGCTGAAGGAATTCACGGCGACTTAACGCAGGCGAAGCGTATGGTTGCGCTTCGTAAATTTAAAGAAGGTGCAATCGAAGTTCTTGTAGCGACTGATGTTGCCGCCCGCGGACTTGATATCTCAGGCGTAACACACGTGTACAACTTTGACGTGCCTCAAGATCCTGAAAGCTACGTTCACCGTATCGGAAGAACGGGCCGTGCAGGAAAAACGGGTATGGCGATGACGTTTATCACACCGCGTGAGAAAAGCATGCTTCGCGCGATTGAACAAACGACAAAACGCAAAATGGACCGCATGAAAGAGCCGACGCTTGACGAAGCATTAGAAGGACAGCAGCAGGTGACGGTTGACCGTCTGCGCACGGCGATCAGCGAAAACAACCTGAACTTCTACATGACGGCAGCTGCGGAATTGTTAGAAGATCATGATGCAGTGACAGTTGTGGCTGCAGCCATCAAAATGGCGACAAAAGAGCCGGACAGCACGCCTGTACGCCTCACTGATGAAGCGCCGATGGTCAGCAAACGCTATAAAAACCAGCGTACTTCTAAGCGCAGAGACGGCCAAGGCGGCGGCTACCGCGGCGGCGGCAAAGGGAAAAACACCAACCGTTCTTCCTACGATAAAAAACGTTCAACTGACCGCCGTTCTTCAGGTGACAGACGCCAGAAAAAATCATACTAAAACACAGGAAGCGGACCCTTTTACAGGGTCCGCTTTTTTTTTGATATGCCGGAAAGTGAATCTTTTTTGCAAATCAGCCGTATTTGTATGTATGATAAAAAATGGGAGGTAGGTATGTTGAGAGCACAGCCAAAAAATCGAATCAGTCCAAGCGGCTTAAAAGTCTGGCGTCTTCAGGAAATCATCCTGTCCGCCGTTTGTCTTCTGGCCGTTATAGCAGCAGCTGTTTTAAGCCATTTCTTCCATTGGCCGTATTGGATCACCGGAGTCCTCGGCATCATTTGGATCATCGGCTCAGTGATATCCATCTATGCCATACCGAAAATCAGGCACAGGATCTGGCGCTATGAAGTCCATGAAAATGAAATAGATATTCAATCCGGCATTTTTATTGTCAAACGGGTCATTGTGCCGATGGTGAGGGTGCAGCACGTAGATACTTCACAAGGCCCGCTTCTCAGAAGATACCGCCTGGCCTCAGTCAAAATCTCCACGGCGGCGACCGTTCATTCCATTCCGGCGCTTGATATGGAGGAAGCTGACCGGCTGAGGGATTCCATTTCCCGTCTGGCAAGGGTGACGGAAGATGATGTCTGAACCGAAACGTCTGCACCCGGCGGCCGTGATTTTGAACTTATTCCATATTATTATCGAAACCATTAAAAACATTATTCTGCCATTTTTTCTTGTCTATATTGTTAATTCCAACCATTTCATCCGCTTTTACGGAGGCATTGCGCTCGCCGTTTTGCTTATCTGGCTGATTGCAGCAAGCGTGATCGAATGGAGAAAGTTTACATATCGCATTGAAGACGGGGAATTCAGAATAGAAGAAGGCTTATTTTTTACAAAAAAAAGATACATCTCCATTGACCGGATTCAATCAATGAATACGAGTGCAGGCGTCATTCAGCAGCTTTTTAAGCTGGTTAAGCTGCAAATCGAAACGGCCGGCGACGGAAAAAATGCCGAGGCCGTCTTATCCGCCATTACCGTGGAAGAGGCGGAACGGATCAGAGCGGCGGTTTTTCAGCAAAAAGCCGAGCTGGAAGAACACCGAGAGACAGCGGCGGAGCAGGAGCCGATGCCTAGGGGTGATGTGCAATCCGTCTACCGGCTGTCTTTAGGCGAGCTGCTTATGGCGGCTTCAACATCCGGGGGAATCGGTGTCATCATCTCAGCGGTATTCGCCCTCTTTTCTCAGATTGATGAAGTATTTCCGATGGACTGGCTCTATGACAGGTTCTCTTTTCTCAAGCATGCGAGCATTGGCATTTACGCCGTGATCATTTTCATAGGATTGTTCATCGCCTGGCTGTTAAGCATCGCCGGTATGATGATCAAGCATGCCAACTTCAAAATAGAGAAAAAGGAACATGAATTGGTCATTACACGCGGAATTATTGAAAAGCATCAAGTGACGATCCCGCTCCGTAAAATTCAGGCCATTAAAATTAAAGAAAATGTCATCAGACAGCTATTCGGATACGCGACGGTTGCGATTGTCAGTGCAGGCAGGGCGGGGAATGAGAAAGAAGGCGCTCAAACGATTCTGTTTCCGATCATCCGCAGATCCAAGCTCGGTGTGATGCTGAACGGTTTCACACTGGATTACGTGCTGGAAGAAAACCGGAATCATTTGCCGAAAAGGGCGCTGCGCCGGTATTTATTCCGATCCGTTATCTTTTCGGTTTTCGTGATCATCCCGCTTTGTATTCTGTTTAAACCGTGGGGATATGCATCGCTGCTTGTGCTTCCTGCCGAACTGGTGCTTGGATATGCCTCGTTTAGGACAGCGTCATGGTGCATAAACGGCGGCAGGCTTCAGATCACCACGAGGCTGGTCGGGAAGACGACCACGATTATGCTGAGAAGAAGAATGCAGATGCTGGAAGTCAGCCGGTCTATTCTGCAAAAAAGAAGACGGCTCGCATCCGTGGCTACCGCAGTGAAATCAGCTCACCACATGGAGCATGTCATGCTGAAGGATGTCAGTGAGGAAGATGCCGAACGCATCGGGCGCTGGTATTCATATGAAAAAGCGGACGGTTAATACCGCCGCTTTTTTTGCTGCACGCATAAAAAAGAAAACAAAAATCCGCCTGCCAGTCCGAACAAATGCGCCATAATGTTAATATTAGAATTGATAAAGGTCGACAGTACCGCGATGACAAGCAGCGTCATAATCATTTTTGACTGGTCCCGGCCGATCAGCTCTTTCCGGAAGACAGTCAGAAACACATACACGCCGAAAAGTCCGAAGATCGCCCCTGATGCGCCGACATGCACATAATCAAGCGGCTCGACAAGATACGTGCCGATATTGCCGATGATGCCTGACGCGATGTACACAATCAGAAAACGGACTTTTCCGAGCATCTGCTCAAGCGGGGGCGCGAATAAAAACAGAGACATGGAGTTGAACAGGAGATGGGTGAAATTCGCGTGTAAAAACATTGGTGTCACCAGCCGCCACCATTCTCCCTCGAAAACACCGTAATTATAGCCGGTCACTGCATCTGACCACATCATGACGGAATGAAGCGGCAGGCTGAAAAACAGCCATAAAAACGCCTGAAGCGCCAGAATACAGCTGACGGCGGGATAATGTCTGATAAAAGTCTGGAAATTTTCCGTTCGTATAAACATCGCAAGCCCCTTTGCACTTGATTTGTTACATATATAGTAACACGTTTATGACACAAACCGTTTTTTAGTACGGACTTTTAGGAGGAATTCACATGATTTTCGGAATCGGAATCGACATCGTTGAACTGCACAGAATTGAAAACATGCTCAGCCGGCAGACGAGATTTCCGCAAAGAATATTGACGGACGGTGAATACGTCCGTTTTACACAGCTGTCGGACAAAAGGAAAATTGAATTTCTCGCGGGAAGATTCGCGGCAAAAGAAGCATTTTCGAAAGCGTACGGCACGGGTATCGGCAAAGAGCTCAGCTTTCAGGATATTGAAATCGGAAAGGACACGGCCGGAAAGCCAATGCTGACCTGCGCCAAGCTTGACGGCGCGGCAATTCACGTCTCTATTACCCATACAAAAGAATACGCCGCGGCGCAGGTCGTGATTGAAAGGTTGTCACGCTAGTCTGCATATTAGCCGAAACCCCTTCATATATTTGATAGTGCATTAAGGGAGACAAGTTGTTTGAGGCTTTTATGGTACGCGTCCGGCCGTTCAGGGCGTACCGTTAAAGTCAAACAAGCGATTTCTTCCCTTTACATCAATTGAGAAGAAGGGGTTGGAAAAAGGTGAGAAAAAGCTTTGTTTTGCTTTTAACGGGACTGCTTGCCGTCCTTATTCTTTCGGCCTGCGGCCAAAAATCACAGGAAGATATCGTGACCGGTTTAGATAAGAAGGCGAAAGAATACACCTCGTACAAAGCAAAAGCCAAAATGACCATTGAAACGGGGAGTGATCCGCAAGTATACAATGTGGAAATCTGGCATAAAAAACCTTCCCTGTACCGGGTCTATCTGGAAAATCCGAAAAAAGACCAAAATCAAGTCATTTTACGGAACGCCAACGGAGTCTTTGTCCTCACGCCGTCTTTAAATAAGAGCTTCCGCTTCCAAAGCGACTGGCCGAATAACAGCAGCCAAGTATATTTGTTTGAGTCACTTGTAAAAGACGTGCAAAATGACAAAGACGCCGTCTATTCCGCCAAAGATAAAAAGTACACGTTTGAAACAAAAACAAACTATCAGCATAACAAAATGCTGCCGACGCAAGAAATCACTTTCAACAAAAAGGACATGAGCCCGTCGCTCGTCAAAGTCATGGATACAGACCGGAAAGTGATGGTAAAAGTGGAATTCAAAAGCTTTGAATTCAACAAACCGTTTGACAAAGACTCTTTTGACGAGAAGAAAAACATGACGCTTTCCCAGATGGACGTCGCCACAAGCGCTAAGCCGTCTGATTCATTTGCCGTCAAAACACCGCTTCAAGTCCCGGCCGGCGTCAAAAAGCTTGAAGAGAAAGATATTTCAACCGCGGACGGCAAACGGGTCGTCATGACATACGGCGGGGAAAAATCATTCACGCTCATTCAAGAAAAAGCCCAAATCGCAAAAGCAGCCTCTGCCGTCACGCTGAAAGGCGAACCGGTTAATCTCGGCTTCACGGTCGCCGCACTATCCGATACGTCTTTAACGTGGACATATGACGGAGTGGATTATCTCCTGTCATCGAAGGATCTTACGAAAGACGAAATGGTGGCCGCCGCCAAAAGCATGCAGGGACAGTCTTCAAAATAACGTCAAAAAGAGGCCGCCGCTGCCGGCCTCTTTTTTTGATTCCATTTCACTTTGCAGAATAATTTTAGTATGATAATAACAATATGGTTTGAAAATAATGCTAGGAAGTGTATCGAGTGAACACAGCATCCTTTTACAGAGAAACGTGGGCGGAAATCAACCTGTCTGCGATTAAAGAAAATGTCACACATATGAAAAAACACATCGGCGAGAACGTCCATCTCATGGCGGTTGTAAAGGCGAACGCTTACGGCCACGGAGATTTGGAAGTCGGGAAAGCCGCGCTTGAAGCGGGTGCCTCGTGTCTTGCCGTAGCGATACTGGATGAGGCGATCTCCTTGAGAAAACGGGGCATTACAGCGCCGATTCTCGTCCTTGGCGCCGTGCCCCCTGAATATGTACAAGCCGCTGCCGAATATGACGTCACACTGACGGGATATTCTGTTGAATGGCTTCAGGAAGCTGCGCGCCACCTCGGAAGTGAAACAGTGCCGTTTCACCTGAAAGTCGATACCGGCATGAACAGACTCGGAGTCAAAACGGAGGAAGAAATCCAAAGCGTGTTAAAAATCCTCGGCCAAAATCCCGGTTTAGTCTGTAAAGGCGTATTCACCCATTTTGCAACCGCGGATGAAAAAAACAGGGATTATTTCCTCTTCCAATTTGAACGCTTTAAAAAATTGATCGCTCCGCTTCCTTTAAAAGAATTGATGGTTCACTGCGCGAACAGCGCTGCCGGACTTCGTCTTAAAAAAGGCTTCTTTAACGCGGTTCGTTTCGGCATCAGTATGTACGGGCTCCGTCCTTCCGCTGACATCCAAAACGAAATTCCGTTTCAATTAAAGCCGGCTTTTGCACTGCACTCTGTTTTATCCCATGTGAAAAAAATCCGCAAAGGGGAAAGCGTCAGCTACGGTGCAACATATACGGCAGAGAAGGATCAATGGATCGGAACCGTTCCCATCGGCTATGCAGACGGATGGCTCCGCAAGCTGAGCGGCACGGCTGTGCTGATCGGCGGCAGACGGATGAACATTGCCGGAAGGATCTGCATGGATCAATTGATGGTCGAATTAGACCAATCTTATCCGCCGGGCACCAAAGTCACCCTGATCGGCAGCCAGAAAGAAGAAACGATCACGATGGACGAAATCGCCGGGCGGCTTGAGACGATTAATTACGAGGTCCCTTGTACCATTAGTTCCCGCGTTCCCCGTATGTTTTTGGAAAATGAGAGTATAATGGAAGTAAGAAATCCTTTACTGCAAGAAAATACAAGCAAGTAGCCGTCATCCGGAAAAAGAGAATTTATAAAACAGCTTTGCTTGACGTTTGAATAATGGTATCATTATGTCTGGATGGATGAATTGGTCGTATCCGTAAGTTTGGTGGAGGTGTATGTTTTTTGTCTGAATCCAGCGCAAGAACCGAAATGAAAATCAGCTTGCCTGAAAACTTAGTAGCTGAATTGGATGGTGTAGCGATGCGGGAGAAACGAAGCAGAAACGAACTGATATCACAAGCAGTGAGAGCGTATGTCAGCGAACGGACAACTCGCCACAACCGTGATTTGATGAGACGCGGGTATATGGAAATGGCGAAAATCAACTTGAACATTTCTTCTGAGGCTCACTATGCTGAGTGCGAAGCAGAAACGACCGTTGAGCGCTTAGTCAGCGGAGGATAATCATTTTGATTGTAAAGCGCGGCGATGTTTATTTTGCTGATTTATCTCCTGTTGTTGGCTCAGAGCAAGGCGGCGTACGCCCGGTTTTAGTGATCCAGAATGATATCGGAAATCGCTTTAGCCCGACTGCTATTGTTGCAGCCATAACAGCCCAAATACAGAAAGCGAAATTACCAACCCACGTCGAAATTGATGCAAAACGCTACGGTTTTGAAAGAGATTCCGTTATTTTGCTGGAGCAAATTCGGACGATTGACAAGCAAAGATTAACGGATAAAATAACTCATCTGGATAATGAAATGATGGATAAGGTTGATGAAGCCCTGCAAATCAGTTTGGCACTCATTGATTTTTAGTCATATTTTTCTGGTTGCTCATAAAGAGCAACTTTTTTTGTTTTCGAAAAACATAAGCGCTATAATAAAGAGATAATCAAACAAAATTTGTTGTTTTGTGTCGGGAGGTCAGTGAAACCCATGTCGAATCAGAAAGTGTATCAGTTCATTATTGATCAGCATGATGAACTGCTTGATACTTGGACAGCCAAACTAAAAGAAGTAGGCAATCAGGAAGACTATCAGCTTACGAATCACATATGTGAAAATATTTGTAAAGATTATATAGACATTCTTTTATTATCGACTAAAAATGACGAGGCTACCGAAGAGCAGATCAGTGAACTCGCACTGCGCGCCGTTCAGCTCGGCCTGTCACTGAAACTTCTTTCAGCCACCCTGTCAGAGTTTTGGAAACTGCTTTACGAAACGATGGTCGACCTTAATATGGCCGATCAGGACAGAGCGGATTTGATTTTGGAAATAGACAGCTTTTTCAATCCGATCAACACGGAAATCTTAAATCAGTATTCTATCTCCTGGGAAAAAACGGTTACTTTGCAAAAAATCGCGCTTCAGGAACTGTCGGCTCCGCTGATCCCGGTATTTGAGCATGTAACGGTCATGCCGCTTGTCGGGACGATTGATACGGAGCGTGCAAAGCACATTATGGAAAATCTGTTAAACGGCGTCGTGAAGCACCGTTCACAGGTTGTATTGATTGATATTACGGGCGTGCCGGTCGTTGATACGATGGTGGCGCACCATATTATCCAGGCATCGGAAGCGGTGCGGCTTGTCGGCGCGAAATGCCTGCTCGTCGGAATCCGTCCGGAAATCGCGCAGACGATCGTTAATCTGGGAATTGATTTGTCACAGGTTATTACGAAGAATACCCTTCAAAAAGGAATTCAAACAGCGCTTGAAATGACAAATCGAAAAATCGTTTCATTGGGGGAATAACATTGTGAGACATCCAAAAATCCCGATCTTGAAACTGTATAACTGCTTATTGGTATCCATTCAATGGGAACTTGACGATCAGACTGCTTTGCATTTTCAGGAAGACCTGCTGAACAAAATCTATGAAACCGGCGCGAACGGGGTCGTCATCGACCTGACATCCGTTGATATGATCGATTCATTTATCGCGAAAGTGCTCGGCGATGTTATTACCATGTCAAAATTAATGGGCGCAAAAGTCGTGTTGACGGGAATTCAGCCGGCTGTGGCGGTCACATTGATTGAACTCGGAATCTCACTTGAGGAAATCGAAACAGCGCTCGACTTAGAGCAAGGGCTTGAGACATTGAAGCGGGAATTGGGGGAATAGCGATGAACGACCAATCCTGTGTGAAAATCATGACAGAATGGGATATCGTAGCCGCCAGACAGCTTGGCCGCAACGTTGCGAGGGAATTAGGCTTCGGCACGGTGGATCAGGCCAGAATCACGACGGCTATCTCAGAATTGGCCAGAAATATCTACTTATATGCCGGCAAGGGCCAGGTCAGCATAGAACAAGTAAACGACAGAGGTAAAAAAGGCCTTAAAATCATAGCAGAAGACAAAGGACCCGGAATCCCCGACATCCGTAAAGTGATGGAAGACGGCTTTTCAACGTCTGGCGGACTGGGAGCGGGGCTTCCGGGCGTCAAAAGGCTGATGGATGAATTCAGCCTGCAATCTGTTGCAGAGGAAGGAACAGAGATTCAAGCCGTGAAATGGCTTCGGTAGGAGGTTAGAACGTGGATTTCAGGGAGGTTATAGAGCAGCGGTACCATCAGCTGCTTAGCCGATATATAGCCGAATTAACAGAAACATCTTTATATCAAGCCCAAAAATTCAGCCGAAAAACGATTGAACATCAGGTTCCTCCGGAGGAAATTATCAGCATCCACCGAAAAGTAATAAAGGAACTGTATCCGGATCTGCCGGAAGATGTTTTTCATTCGCTGGATTTTTTAATAGAAGTCATGATTGGCTACGGGATGGCTTATCAGGAACATCAAAGTCTGAGAGATATCCAGCAGGAGCTTCGTTCAGAAATTGAAATTGCCGCAAATGTCCAGCAGACGCTGCTGGGCACAAAAATTCCTGAAGAAGAAGAGCTGGATATCGGGGCGATCAGCGTTCCCGCCAAGCAGATGAGCGGGGACTATTATCACTTTGTCAAAGACAAGGAATCGATTAACATCGCGATAGCCGATGTCATCGGAAAAGGAATTCCCGCCGCATTGTGCATGTCGATGATCAAGTATGCCATGGACTCTCTTCCAGAGATCGGCATTCACCCCTCCCAAGTGTTGAAAAACCTTAACCGCGTTGTAGAACAGAATGTGGACTCAAGCATGTTTATCACCATGTTTTACGCAAACTACAATACGAAAAATCACCAATTTACGTATGCTTCTGCGGGGCATGAACCGGGCTTCTACTACTCTGAAAAAGAAAAGAAGTTTTATGATCTGGAGGCAAAAGGATTGGTGCTGGGAATTTCTCAGGATTTTGATTACAGCCAATACGAACAGCACATGGACGAAGGAGACATGATCGTTCTTTTTTCTGACGGCGTCACCGAATGCCGTACGGAAAACGGTTTCTTGGAGCGCAGCGACATTCAGCGCATGCTGGAAGAACATATGGAATGCTCGGCGCAGGATATGGTCAAAAATATTTACGACAGCCTGCTGAGACTCCAGGACTTTCAGCTTCATGACGATTTTACGTTAATAGTTTTGAAAAGAAAGGTTTAACAAGACGGCAGCACGGGTAAAAAGCCATTAGCACGAGTAAGGATAACTTTCAGAGGTGATACGATGAATTTAACGGTAGATATGAAGGAGAATCTTTCAGATATACAAATCAATATCGCTGGAGAAATTGATGTATACTCAGCTCCGGTGGTTCGTGAAAAGCTGATGCCCTTGGCAAACGAGGGGAAAAACATGAGAATCTGCTTAAAAGATGTAAACTATATGGACAGTACGGGTTTAGGCGTTTTTGTAGGCGTGTTTAAAACGGTGAGCAAGGAAGGCGGTTCTTTGAAGCTTGAGAATCTTTCCGATCGGCTCGTCCGTCTGTTTGAAATTACGGGGCTTAAGGATATCATCGACATTTCGGCAAAGTCAGAAGGTGGCGTGCAATGAGTACATCAGTTGATTATATTGAGATGAAAATTCCGGCCGAACCGGAATACGTAGGGATCGTCAGGCTTACATTATCAGGTGTCGCCAGCAGAATGGGCTATACCTACGATGACATTGAAGATTTGAAAATTGCTGTCAGCGAAGCTTGTACAAACGCTGTCCAGCATGCATACAAAGATGAAAACAAGGGAGAAGTATCCGTGCGGTTCGGTGTGTTTGAGGATCGGCTGGAGGTCATTGTCGCCGATCAGGGAGACAGCTTTGATTTTGATCAGAAGCAGCAGGATCTCGGGCCGTACACGCCTTCGCACACAGTCGATCAATTGTCAGAAGGAGGACTCGGTCTATATTTAATGGAAACGCTCATGGATGAAGTCAAAGTTCAAAGCAACTCTGGCGTAACCGTGGCGATGACAAAGTATTTAAATGGGGAGCGAGTTGATCATGGCACAACCATCAAAAACTACGAAACTAACTAAAGATGAAGTTGATCGGCTCATACGCGACTTTCAAATACATGATAATAAAAAAGCCCAGGAGACACTCGTCGAGGTGTATACCAATCTCGTCGAAATGCTGGCAAAGAAATATTCAAAAGGAAAAAGCTTTCACGAGGATCTGCGCCAGGTCGGGATGATCGGGCTTCTCGGCGCCATTAAACGCTATGATCCGGAGGTCGGCAAATCCTTTGAAGCATTTGCGATTCCGACCATCATCGGCGAGATCAAACGCTTCCTCCGAGATAAAACATGGAGCGTACACGTCCCGAGACGGATTAAAGAACTCGGGCCGCGCATTAAAATGGCGGTGGATCAGCTGACGACAGAGACACAGCGGTCGCCGAAAGTCGAAGAAATCGCAGCCTTTCTCGATGTGTCAGAAGAGGAAGTGCTTGAAACGATGGAGATGGGAAAAAGCTATCAGGCGCTTTCTGTCGATCACAGCATCGAAGCGGATGCAGACGGAAGCACCGTCACGATCCTTGATATCGTCGGTTCGCACGAGGAAGGATACGAACGCGTCAACCAGCAAATGATGATCCAAAGCGTGCTTCATGTGCTGTCTGACCGCGAAAAACAAATTATCGATCTAACATTTGTGCAAAATAAAAGCCAAAAAGAAACAGGGGACATTCTCGGAATATCTCAAATGCACGTCTCGCGCCTACAGCGGAAAGCGGTGAAAAAACTGAGAGAGGCCTTGATTGGAGATCCCTCCATGGAGCTAATGTAATGATTCAGGTTGAAGAAAACGAACATGTTCAAACTCTTGTATACCAATTAAATAAAGAAGGCAAGTCCATATGCGGGGACAGCTTTTTCATAAAGGCGGATGAAGAGGAATTGGTTTGCGCGGTAGCCGACGGTCTCGGCAGCGGATCCCTTGCCAACGAATCCTCCTCAGCTATTAAAGACATCGTGGAAACATATGCGGATGAGGATGTGGAAAGCATCATTGAGCGCTGTAACCAAGCGATGAAAAACAAAAGAGGGGCGACTGCCTCCATCTTAAAAATCAATTTCACCAAAAGAGAACTGACATACTGTTCGATCGGGAATGTCCGTTTCTTTCTGCACTCCCCATCAGGCGAAGTCTTTCATCCGCTCCCGATTTCGGGTTACCTCTCAGGCAAACCGCAAAAATACAAAACGTATACGTCATCATACGAAAAAGGGGCGACATTCATCATCTACACGGATGGGCTGGAGGTTCCGCATATCCGCACCTGCTTAAAGCAGGGACACTCAATAGAAGATATATCAAAATCAATTCATCCGTACACAACATCCAGACGTGATGATTTGACCTATATTCTCGGGCAGCTTTTATCGTAAGGCTGCTTTTTTTATGTTCCGCCGTTTTTTGATACACTAGAGAAAGAATGAAGAGATGGAGGCTTTGGTGAGATGGAAACATTAGCCCTTTTGAAAAAACAAATTGCTGAAGAAACAGCGTTATCCCAAAAACATGTCGAAAGTGTCATCCGCCTGCTTGAAGACGGCAATACCGTTCCGTTTATTGCGCGGTACCGAAAAGAGCAGACCGGCTCAATGGATGAGGTGCAGATTCAGGCAATCTCCGAGCGGTGGCAGTACATACAAAACCTGACGCAGCGGAAAGAAGAAGTCATCAGATTGATCGCCGAACAGGACAAGCTGACGGACGGACTGAAGCAAAAAATCGAACAAGCGGCCAAGCTTCAGGAAGTCGAGGATTTATACCGTCCCTTCAAACAAAAACGGAAAACAAAAGCGACCGTCGCCAAAAGCAAAGGGCTTGAACCGCTTGCGGACTATATTCTTTCACTCCCGAAAGAAAACCGTCTACACGAAACGGCTGATCAATATATCAATGCAGAAAAGGAAGTCGCCACAAGGGAAGAAGCCATTGAAGGCGCGAAGCACATCATAGCCGAACAAATCTCGGATGATCCTCATTTCAGAAAGTGGATCCGCCAGGAAACGTATAAAAAAGGAATTCTCACATCCGCGGCAGGCAAGTCAGCCGCAGACGACGAGAAAAACGTCTATGAAATGTACTATGAGTACGAAGAGCCGATTCAAAAGGTCGTTCCTCACAGAGTGCTCGCGATGAACCGCGGTGAAAAAGAAGGCATTTTAAAGATTGCGATCGAACCGCCCGCCGATCAGATAAAAGCTTATTTAGAAAAGCAAATCATCAAACACCGTGAAACGCCTGTGAAAGAAACGCTGAAAGAAGTCATTGAGGACAGTTACAAACGCCTGATCCAGCCGGCTATTGAGCGTGACATCCGCAAAGAGCTGTCAGAAAAAGCAGACGCGCAGGCGATCCATATTTTCGCTGAAAACCTGCGTAAGCTCCTGCTGCAGCCGCCGATGAAGGGAAAGGTCGTGCTCGGCGTCGATCCGGCTTTCCGTACGGGTTGCAAACTGGCAGTCGTTAACGAGACGGGAAAAGTGCTGAAAATCGACGTCATTTATCCGCACGCTCCCGTCAAAAAGACAGCGGAAGCCCGGAAAAAAATCAAAGAATTGCTGGACCGGTACGAAGTCGAGGTTGTAGCGATCGGGAACGGCACGGCATCACGGGAGACAGAGCAATTCGTCGTTAATGTGTTAAAAGAAACAGAGCGGGACATTTATTACGTCATCGTCAATGAGGCCGGAGCAAGCGTGTATTCCGCGTCAGAAATCGCCCGTGAGGAATTTCCAGATTTTCAAGTCGAAGAGCGCAGCGCCGTCTCCATCGCGCGGAGATTGCAGGACCCGCTGGCCGAGCTTGTAAAAATTGATCCTAAATCCGTCGGTGTCGGGCAATACCAGCATGATGTCAGCCAAAAGCAATTAAACGAATCTCTCCGTTTTGTCGTAGAAACCGTCGTCAACCAAGTCGGGGTAAATGTCAACACAGCATCCGCCGCGCTGCTTCAATATGTAGCCGGATTATCCAAAACCGTCGCCGGCAATATCGTCAAAAAAAGGGAAGAACTCGGCAAATTTACAAATCGTAAAGAGCTGAAAGGAATCCCGCGCCTCGGCGCAAAAACATATGAACAATGCATCGGCTTCTTGAGAGTGCCCGGAGGCCAGGAGCCGCTTGACCGCACCGGGATACACCCGGAAAGCTATAAAGAGACAAAGGCGCTGCTCAAAAAACTGCAGCTCACTGCAGATCAGATCGGAAGCGCGGACGTAAAAGAGAAAATCAGCGCACTGCCGCTGTCTGAGACGGCTGAGGAGCTCGGTATAGGGGAAATTACGCTTGCAGATATTTGCGGACAGCTGACAAGGCCGGAACGCGATCCCCGTGACGAAGTGCCGAAGCCTTTGCTGAAAAAAGACGTTCTGCAGCTTGAGGATTTAAAGGAAGGAATGGAATTGCAGGGCACCGTCCGCAACGTTGTGGATTTCGGCGCTTTCGTCGATATCGGCGTCAAGCAAGACGGGCTTGTGCATATCTCAAAACTGAGCAATCAGTTCGTCAAACATCCTCTCGACATCGTATCGGTCGGAGACATTGTCACCGTATGGGTCGAAGGGGTGGACGTGCAAAAGGGCAGAGTGTCGCTGTCTATGGTAAAATAAAAGCACTGCTTACGAGCAGTGTTTTTTTCTGTAGAAATACCAGCACTGGTTCAGCAGTTTGATTTGATAATTGTCCTTTTCTAAAAACGCTTTTTGCATTTGTTTCATCAGCCAATTCGGCATGGCTCATTCCTCCTCAGCTTTTAGTTAGAGGGCGGTTTTAACATATTGTATGCGAACGGTAAATTGTCCCGTTCGATGTTTTTAAGCGGGGTGCACATATGGATAACGAACAACTTCAAAAGCTGACGGAAGACATCTCTGCACAGGATTTCGGGAAGCCGTTCCGTCACCGGGCCTTTTTCAATGACCGGCTGAAAACGACAGGCGGCCGGTACATGCTGTCTTCCCATAACATCGAATTAAACCGCAAATATCTGCTCGAACACGGCCGGAGCGAGCTGATAGGCATCATCAAACACGAGCTTTGCCATTATCACCTTCACCTTGAAGGAAAAGGGTACAAGCACAGAGACAAAGACTTCAGAGACCTGCTTCAGAAAGTCGGAGCGCCGAGATTCTGCACGCCGCTCCAAACAAAAAAGACACAAAAGAAAACATATATGTATAGATGCACGGCCTGCGGCCAACAGTATATAAAGAAGCGGGCAATGAATCCGGAAAGATATGCCTGCGGAAAGTGCAGGGGAAAAATCAAAAGAATTTTTTAAAAAGACTTGACTCATTTTAATGTTCTATGTTAAATTATAAAAGTCGTTGAGAGACAACGACACTTTCTTAAAAAAAATAAATGTTGCTTATTGACACAATATGTCGCATCATTTATAATGAAGAAAGTCTGATTATTCCACAGTAGCTCAGTGGTAGAGCTATCGGCTGTTAACCGATCGGTCGCAGGTTCGAATCCTGCCTGTGGAGCCATATGGAGAAGTACTCAAGTGGCTGAAGAGGCGCCCCTGCTAAGGGTGTAGGTCGCGTAAGCGGCGCGAGGGTTCAAATCCCTCCTTCTCCGCCAGATAAGTTCTCAACCAGACGGCCCGTTGGTCAAGCGGTTAAGACACCGCCCTTTCACGGCGGTAACACGGGTTCGAATCCCGTACGGGTCACCATTTACCTTCGTTGGGCTATAGCCAAGCGGTAAGGCAACGGACTTTGACTCCGTCATGCGTTGGTTCGAATCCAGCTAGCCCAGCCATTTTATTTTAAAATTTTGAATCACTTTTAGAGCGAGCCATTAGCTCAGTTGGTAGAGCATCTGACTTTTAATCAGAGGGTCGAAGGTTCGAGTCCTTCATGGCTCACCACTTGTCACGCGGGTGTGGCGGAATTGGCAGACGCGCTAGACTTAGGATCTAGTGTCTTACGACGTGGGGGTTCGAGTCCCTTCACCCGCACTTTATTTTCAAAGTGCTGATCACTAGCTTACATGCTTAGTGGAAAAACAGCTTCATAACACGCGGTCGTGGCGGAATGGCAGACGCGCTAGGTTGAGGGCCTAGTGGGTGAATAACCCGTGGAGGTTCAAGTCCTCTCGGCCGCATCTCAATGATACCAAGGGTTTAACCGCCTTTGGTATCATTTTTTTATGCTGAAAATACGGCCTTGAAAAAGGACTTGCTCACCAAAACTCACCAGTTACTTAAAGTAATTCGTCCAAACGGTCGGCAGTTTCCTTCTGCTTATTAGGAAAAAGATGTCCATAGGTGTTCATTGTAAAGGCAACTGAACCATGTCCCAGTCGTTCTTTTATCACTAGATAATCTTCGCCTTGGTTGATAAGCAAAGCGACGTGTGAGTGTCTCAAATCATGAAAACGAATAGGTTCAATATTTCCTCTTTTACATATCTGTTTTATCTTTCTGCTGAAAATATCCTTTGTAGGCGGTCTATCTTTGTACTGAAACATATAGGATTCCTCTGTTTGTTTAATTCCTAATCCATCAAAAATTTCTTTTTGTTTTTGCTTCCACTGATCTAGCAGTGCTATAAGTTTTGAATTGATACTTATTCTGCGAATTGAGTTTTTGGTTTTTGGTGGAGTAATAATGTATTCTTGGTTGATGTACGTTATTGCTTTGTATACATTGATTTCTCTTCTAAAATTGTCTAAGTCTTTCCATTTGAGAGCTAAAATCTCACCTAAACGCATTCCTGTTAAATAATCAGTAGTATAAAACACTTTGAATGAGTAGACTTTATGTCTGCGTTTTAACGGTGTGGCGACCAAATATCTGAACAATTACCTTGCGTGGGCGTGATTTCAAGTATTAGAAAGCATCCATCATCAGAGAAATGAAGTTACGGTGAACGATATGATAATAAAAGAGAATTTAATTCCAAATATAGAAACGTATAATACACTTAGATTATCAAAGTTTACTGTTTAAGGTTATTTCTTTTATCAACTAACGGGCAGTTTAGTGAAAGAATTATCTTCATATTTACTTCAATTCACAAAACGTAAGTTCTTATTGTATTATGAAATTAAGGGGGAATGACAAATGAATAAAACTGAGTTAGTATACTTTTCGGAAGAATATAGTGATATTTTGGATTCTTTTGAACTTCCTAAAGTGCAAGTTCAATTTACTTCGTTACCGGGCAATTATAAAGAAGTAACAGAAGGACAGTATCGGATTGTTATACTTAATGATAGAGAACCAGTTGGGTTTTTTTTATTACACGCAACTGACGAAGTGAAGGACTATTCGGATAATCCGCATGCTATGTTGCTAACAGCATTATCAATTAATCAAGTCAAACAAGGAAAAGGCTACGCTAAGCAAGCTTTGTTATTACTAAGGAAATTCGTTGCTGATGAATTCCCCGACTGTAATGAAATTGTTTTAGCTGTTAATCATAAAAATATAGCTGCTCAAAAACTGTATCTAAAAGTTGGGTTTCAAGATACAGGAATTAGAAAAATGGGCATAATCGGTGAGCAGTACATTATGAGTTTAAAGTTATAAAAATACATAACAATACAGGTATCAAATATGCTGTTGTAGAAAGGGGATAATGGGAGATATGGTATGGGGAACCAAATATGTTAAGGGTCATTTTACGGGTGAGAATAAGAGGATTAAGTTATATGGGAATAGCATGACATTTAAAGGAGCAAACTTGCGTTTTCTTCCTAATTATCCTGGTGTCTATGCTGATATTGGCGGATTGGATTGGTAAGGATTTGGAGCAGACATAGAAGTCTGCTCTTTTTTTATGTTTAAAATCTGTCAAGAAATGTTCGATCTGCCATAATACGATTAATCTAAATATTACAACAATTTAGTGAAGATGGGGGAGCTTTCTTGCAGCAGGGTTTTTTAAAGAGAAGCAAAATTCCATATGATTTGGTGACAAAAAAACTAAATGCTTGGTACATGGCGATAAAGAGTGATTTGGTTGATGAAGCAGAAAGAATTAAAGTGGAAGCTGAAGCTGAACTAGCTGATATAGTTGAAAATCACGATGCTCTATTATATTATCAGCTGCTAGAATTCAGACATGAAATCATGTTGAGCTATATGAAATCAAAGAATATGGATAGCTTAGAAACTGCATATGAGACGCTAAGGGAAATTGAATCCCAAGGCCAATTAACCGGCATGTTGGAGTATTATTTCTATTTCTTTATGGGAATGTATGAATTTAGAAGAAAAGAGCTTACTACAGCAATAAGTGCTTATCGAATCGCGGAGAAAAAGTTATTTGAGGTGGAAGACGAAATTGAAAGGGCGGAGTTCTTTTTCAAAGTCTCCCATGTGTATTACTACATGAAGCAGACTTATTTCTCTTTAAATTATGCCAATCGGGCGCTTAAAATTTTCAAACAGTACGATGCGTATGCAGTTCAAACCATAAGATGTCAAAATATAATTGCGGGTAATTTAATTGACTCTTTGGATTATGAAAGAGCATTAGATGTGTTTAGAGACACATTGCGTATAGCTGAATCGATTGGTGCAGATTACTTGATTGGCATGTCTAAAATGAATATTGGTATTTGTTATGATTACATAGGTGAATATGATAAAGCCACTGAATATTTACAAACTTCATTAGAGTTTTTTGAAAAGACTGAACATATATTTGTGACAAAAACATTGTTCAATATAGTAAACGTTAAAACAAAACAGAAAGCTCTGGTTGAAGCCTTACCTTATTTAAAAAAGGGGCAATCTGTCGCAAAGAAATACGGGGATTTAGAATATGATGCAAAGTTCAAGATTATAGAAGGACTTTATTTTAGTGATGATGAATATTCTTTAATTGAAGAAGCCTTTTCGCATCTGAATGAAAAAAGAATGTTCGGAGACATTGAAAATTTTGCAATCAGAGTAGCGGATTATTTTTATGAAGAAGGGGATTTATCACGTTCCAATGAATATTATCGACTGAGTATTGAAGCAAGACGAAAAATAAAAAAAGGGGAGATTATTAATGAAGATCAGCCGGACTTTGTTTACAGTCATTTTATTGGGTAGCATAGGAGGAGTGGTTTTAACAAATGATGTCCCTGTTATCAAAGCTCCTTTTCATGTTGCTGATGACAGAGTAGGTGCTTAACAGGTGATTATAATAGATCGATATTTTCATTTTATGGACATGGAAATTTTAGTGGATATCGAGCTAATAGATGAAGCTGTGCAACACTCATATTAATTAGCGTGGTATTGAGGCGTATTTTTGCCTTCACTCATTTACATGGGCATAAGCAAATCAATTGAGATAAAAATCGCATAAGATAAAGTTGTTGTTAAGCGAACATAGAAAAAGAGCATATATTAAAAATTTGCTCTTTTTCATTTCTAACTTAATTTTTAAGATTCCAATCATCATAAGCGTGACTTAATGTACTAGAAAGTATGTTTTCAATTCTATCGAACCATATAATTAAATCATCAATTGAAAAAGATTTATCATATTCATCAAGGACTTCTTTGACAAAATGAAATAAGGGATTTTTTTCGCCTAAGAACTTAAGACATTCAATGTAGGTGCGTTGCCTTATTGTTAACGCATTTGAATGTAGTTCATTTAAGTCGGTTTCATTTTTTAGTTGTTTATTATTTAAATACTCTAAAATATCTCTAAGCTTACCATTCTTATAATAAAAATGGTAATCAGAAGGAACTTTAGGTAAATGGATAGGTTCTTGTGGACCATAATAATAAACGGGATAATCACATTGTTGTTCTTTTTGAATAACTTTAGCTATATCAATAATTGTAGTTGCATCTCTTAGATCCCTAACTAAGTTTAAAGGCGCTCGACACCATAGCCAATCAGCTTTAGGGATTGAAAGTTTACTAAACTGAATTTCCATATTTCTATCCCAGTCTCTATAGTATGAATCGTGATAATGTGTACTGTGTTGCCACTCTCCATTGTAATTGAAATAATGTACAGTTATTGCCCAAGAGTCATGTGTTTGATATGTTATGTCTTTCAATAATAAAAATCCCCTTGGGAGTAACCAAATTATTCTCTCGCTATTACTTTTATCAAAGACAATATCATAATCATCATTTCTCTCGCTACTACTTTTGAAGTCTGGCTTACTTCCTCTTTTTGGGGGAGTTAGCCTTGGCTCATCCCAAATAAGATGTATTAAATCTTCATACTGTTTTTCAAAATCTCCTTTGTCTAAAATCGGTAAAACCAATCTTGACTTTATAAAATCAGGTAAGAGCAACTGGTTATCGACTGATGATTCCATTGCAATAGGAATGAATTTATCTTGTTTAGTGTCTTCATAAATCTCGGGTGTAAGTATGATGGTTTCTGATCCTACTCCTCCAACTCTATTGTTTGCTTTTTCACAGTAAGTTTTATCGCAAATTACTATTACCTTGTCAGCTTGTCTTATACTCTCTTCCATAAATTTATATCTATCATGTCCAATTTTTAAGTGCCATCTGTCTAAAATGACTTCAACTCCAGCTTCAGCTACTAATCTTTTAGCTAATTCAAGTACCCACTGTTTATGAGCATCAGAAGACCAACTGTAAGATATAAAAACTTTTGGTACCTTGACATCTTCCTCCATATAATCCTCCTAATAGGAATTTTTTATCTAAATGTTATCACATTTATTCTCTTCGCGGTGCCAAAGAACTGTTTTTTTTTTCGAGCGTTAAATGCAAATTTCAAAAACAAATTTTTGAAAAACATTTAAAATAAAGGAATAAAGTGATAAAATTTCCTTGTGAAGGGGGCTTAATATGATTGATTATACAAGCGCTACGCTCAACAAATTGATTGTTCACAAAGTTGGTAATAAGTTGAAACAAGAAGGATATTTTGCATCAAAATCTTCTCCGAACTTAAGCGAAAGAGAAGGCATAAATGCAAATGAAACATTAATGAATTATTTCTTATCTTCTTTTACTTATGATCGAGCCTTTAGATTTGACCATACAACAGATTTAGACCTTAATGAAGTTTATGCGTATTGTAAAGTTATTTTTGAAGATTTACAGAAATTTAATGAACAATCTATTAACATATTAAAGCATTTATATAACAAATCTAATCATCCAAATGTAAAGGGTGGAGAGTTATACATCGGTTACCTAACATCATGTTTTATTACGGGAAAAGAAGTAGATGCAATAGGTATATTTAAATCCGAAAATAAAGATACTTTTTTACAGGTTAATACTGAATCTGATAATGTTACTCTGAATTTTGATAAAGGCATTAATGCAAAAAAATTAGATAAAGGTGCCATAATTCTTAATATTGACAAAGAAAATGGATACAAGATTTACACTATAGACACTTCAAGTAAGAAAGCCGATGAGGCAAAATATTGGACAGAGAATTTTTTAAGTGTCACAGATTATGTTGATAACCGTTATCATACTCAGAAGTATTTAAATATTTGTAAAAATTATTCTGACTCATATGTTAAAGAGAAAACAGTTCCACAGAAGTTAAAAAAAGTTGAATTTTTAAGTAAAACATTAGAGTACTTTGAGGAGAATAGTGAATTTGATTTGAACACATTTACTTCAAATGTTTTTAAGGGAGATAAACAAGAGGTTAAAACATTTGAGGATTTTATTGAAAAGGAAACCTTACCTAGAGAGTTTTTAATAGAATCAACGCCGATAAAAAAGGAAAGAAAAAAGTTAAATGAGATAATAAAACTTGACAACAGAATTGAAATTAAAATTAAGATTAACCCTAATGAACATCAAGAAAATAACTTAATTGAAAAGGGCTTTGATGATGAAAAACGAATGTCTTATTATAAAGTTTACTTTAATCAAGAATTATAAGAGCGAGGTTATATAATGGGGGAAAAAAGTAAGAGTACTGGGGAAGCTGGAGAGACTGTTGCAAAAAAATTTCTCGAAAAGTTAGGTTGGAATAATTTATTAGAGGGATATGATATCAAATGTTTACACTCTGCAGAACACAGAATCAACCAATCAAAGCGTAGGACGCACGGTTTAGATTTTTTTGCAAGTTATGAGTCTCCTTTAATAAACCATAGACTTGATTGTATACCTGTATCTATGAAGTATCGTAAAGAATACCCTAAAAAAAATCCTACTGCAGAATTTAAGGATTTTATAATTGATATTTCTGGTGCGAAAGAGTGTTTGAAATATAATAATATAGCAAACTTAAAAAAAACAAAGTCAATTAAGCAAAAAAAATTTAGCGGAGTAATATTATGGTTAGCATATAATGAGGATCAAGAAACAGATATAATTGAAAGGATTACTGATTTCCGATCTACAGAAACTTTTGATAATAATTATGGAACTGTCTACTTAGTTGACAATAAACGAGCGAACTTTATTTTAGGAATTTTTGATTTTTTAAAAAGTGGTTATTCTGATTATCAACATGAATTCTTTTATCCTAAAACTTCATACCAATTAAATCAAGATATTACTACAGTAAGATCAAGCGGTGAGATTCTTCCTTTGCAATTTGTAAATAGCAGCGTTATACCAATTAAATTAATAAAAGAACAAAAAAGTGATTCGGAGGAAATTCTGGTTCTTTTTTCAATTACTGGGTTTGATCGAGATCATTTTAAAAGATTTGTAGGAATGTCTTATTCTTTGACAGTTGGATGGGGAAATAAAATCATTTTCTGTTTTCCCGACTATCATAAGTTAACCCATGAGCACTCAATTAGTGAAGTTTTACATAGTTTCGAGGATCAAAAATATGCTAACAAAATAGAAGTGCGAAAGTTCTCTTTTGGAGACTTCAGAAAATTGGAGGATTGATGATGGAAAATGAAAAAGCACTCCATTTGAGTTATCTGTTACCTTATGGGGATAGTTTAAAACCATTATTACTATCTTCTAATCTCAGCAATTCGGATCTTAAAAGTCTTCTTGCTGATAGAGGCGTTTTTATTTCAGATCCTACCGACGAGAACACAATACCCATTTTAACTACTTGTTTATTAGCGCCTTATGAATTTGAGAAGTTAAAAGAGAAACAAAAAACAAAAGAAGATAGTATAAAAAGGCGTTCTCAATCTTTAAAATGGAATGACGAAGCAGACTTTATAGGTGCTTTTGTTAACTCTGAAGAAATAAATTTTAATTCTATAATAGAGAATGAAGAAAAAAACTTTGAGATATTAGGAGCTCCAAGTTTTACAATTGAAAATAAAAATGAAGTTATTCTTCAATATGAGATAGAAAGACATGATTTAACCAAAAATTGGACTGATCACTTTACTAATCATAAAGGATTAATAAAACTCTTCAAAAATGACAATAATGAAGTTCAAATTACAATGGAGCATACATCGACTGAAACTAAAGAATGTAATGAAACATTTATGAGAAAGATAGTTGAAAACTTTAAAAAAGAGAAGTTTATAGAAGAAAAAGAAGAACCTAAGAAAATTACTTCTAATATGTTTAAAACGGAACATCGTAATAAATTCTTATTGGGTTTACTGGGGAACTTTGGTGATCTGGAGTTTATAGAAGTAACAAATATAGAATTTGGTCCAGACACTAGTGTAGAAGAATTTCCTGATGAAATAAAGTTGCTTACAGATCAGGTTAACAAAATTGTACTTGATGGAAAATCTTTGCACTCTTCTGATTTATTAACAGATGAATCGTACAATAGGTTAATAATATTAGAAGAAATAGAAGCAAGTTATAAATTAATATATAATTCTCACACATTAAAGTGTAAAATCAATTATGGTTTTCCAAAGTTGCTGAAAAAAAAGAGTGAAAAAAATATCGAGTTCGAATTCAATATAAATAATATTGGAGGAATAAAACACTTAAATAAAAGACAGTGTGAAAGAGCACTTTATGATTCCTTTGAGAACTTTATAGCCCATAAATTAAAAGAGATTATGACAAAGTAATTTAGAGATATGTTATAGTTCCTCTTCTTGTTTACAGTTAAACACAGGGTGTTTTTAAGTAAAGTGATTACGGTGAGAAATAAAAAACCTACTCTATGAGCAGGTTTTTTAACTATTTTACATTAAGTCTTGCACATTTCTAATTTTTGCTTGCAATTTATCGACCTTATTAAGTTCATATTCATAATCACAGTTTTCCTCTAAAACAAAATTCATAGTTTCAAAGAAACTTCTCGCATTCTTTAAGAGTGATTCGAAAAAATCAAGTTTCGGCAGTAATACTTTTTGTTTTTGGTCAATTTCAAATAACAACATATCATTCGATATTGATTTCATTTTCAATAGAAGGGGTTGATCTGGAAAATAAGTTTCGCTTTTTCCTGTTTCAATAGCTTCTTCAATTAGATTTAAAAAATAAGCCCATAATTGGTCAATCAGGTCCCACATCGTGACATCAAGCAATTCTTGTTCACCATATTTTAAAATAATCGCTCCTGATAAATAGTTTGGGTCTAACTGTGATTTCATGTTCTTAAGTTCCCCTATATTGTTAAGTGGGACAAAGTAATCGTCAACATTATTTTTTAAGACTGAAAGATTCTTTATCTTCTTATTTGGCTTGAAAATTAATGATTGTATATAAAACATTTTACCTCTCCTATTTTTCCGGATAGAATTGACCTACTCTTCCTTTTTGAAAGCCTACAACATATTGCAGACCCTTATACGTTCCTCTAATTTGATAACTGAATTTTGTTCCTTTTTGTACTAACTCTTCACGGTTTTGTTTCATGATTGATTCTATCGCATCTGCAACATCGCTAACAGTCATCTCTTTATTGAGAAAAGATTGACGAGACTTAACTGAACCATCCCATAAACTAGGATGATGGCGCTCTAAAATATGCTTCATTCCACGTTTATCAATGAGAAATGACTGTCCTCCAAAAATGTATTTTCTGCTTTGAAAAGTCTCTAATTCGTTTACAACTTCATGCGGCTTTGCTTTTTTTATACCATGTGTAGCAGACTGGTTCTTAAAAACTTCAAGTGCAGAGTTTTTATAACTCTGTCCATCAATTGTGTTGAAAGGAAAAGTTCCTGAACCGCCAGCCATTGCATATTGTTGTTCAAAAACATTTGGTATTTTAACGTATTCAATACCTTTTTTTATTCCTGCTTTTGAAACTTCGAGCGTCTTAATTGCAGCAACTTTTGAACCGGCTTTTGCAACTTTGGATACTTTATCAATACCCTTCGGACCAGCTATTGCAAGAACAACAGTGCTGCCGACATAGGACACCCATTTTGCCCTGCTGTAGCTATCTCCATTAATCATATCACGTTGGAAAGTGTCTTCTATGTCTTTTGCTATGATCTTATAAGTATCGATTGGATGTAAGAAGGCGTTCACCGTTCCAGAAAGCGTTTCAATAGGGTGCATTGCAAGTTGATAGAGACCCATCACGGTATCTTTACCGGCTTCATACATTCCAACTGCAATACCTTTTCCGATATCGGCTTTTTGTTGAAGTTCTTCGAGCTGGCGGAAATAAACTTTTTGGTCAGGCTCCAAATTCTCGTATCCAATTTTTTCAGCAATTTTTAAATACTCGTCAGGATCTGTTACATTTACAAGCTGTTTTTTCAAATCTTTAATTTCACGTTTTTTAGCTTCTTCTTTTTTGATCTTTAAATAAGCTTTAGATTGCTTTTCGATATCGCCTTTTTTCTTATGTATGTCACTCTCGCGATAAGCCTTGGCATTATAATGTATGGGTGAAGCGTTTTTGCCCTTACCTGTTGATTCCTGTAACTTTTGAAAGTCTGCTTTAATAAATTGTTCGTTAGGTTCAGTCATTGCATATTCAGTTTTTAAGTGTTCGTCCACATCGTCTATTTTATCAATAGTCTTTTTCCGTTTGTTTTCGGCGGAAGAGAGCTCATCCTTAAAAGTCTCTGTTGAAAATAAATCAAGTGGAAGAATGTCATCAATATCAATCAGGATATCTTTCATTGCTTTCTTCTGCTCGGACATCATTGCTTGTGATTTTCTATATGCGTTTGCCAATTCGTGTTCTAAGAAGGATTCTTCGATATATGCATCTGATAGGCTGGCATCTTCCAGAATACCGGAGATACTAGTAAGGAAAGCGATTTTCATATCAATGAAATCAATCCATTGATCAGCCACACCGGTGTGATCGTGAAAAAATGCTTTAATATTGTTTGCTCCCTTCCCAGAGAACTCACTATCATCAAGATCAGCAACAGCCTTAAATGCTTTTTTCAAATTAATCATTTGATTTTTCAATTCTTTATAATCTTTTGCTCGGTTTTCAGCTTCAGATAACAAAGACCTTGCTTCAAATACCTTCATTGTCCAATCCTTTCAGCAAGTTTATATCTAAATATTACCATGGATAGGATGTGAAGTTCGAAAAAAATGTTGAAGAAGAGGTAATGAATTGAACGTAATGAGATTTGGAGAAGTGGGGAAGTAAGGGTGTTTTTTGCTCACCAATTATTAACCATAATTCATTCAAACCTATAGAAATGATGTAGGGTGATGTTAGAAAGTGTAATGAAAACAAGCTTTCATAGATTCTTTTGAGGAAATGGCACATATGCCGGGGATGGCGACCGACTTGGTCTGTATAAGAAAACACCTGGTTATGAAGAAGTTAAAGGGAAGGAAACGAAGTTGGAAGAGTAGATTTATATGTCTGCTCCTTTTTTATGCTTAAAATTTCTTTCCCTATTTTTTAGAGGTTTGGGGCTATTTGTCTGACTCTAGTGAAAATGATTTAGCCTCTACAGTTTTTTTCATCAGTAAAGCATCTATACTATCGGGTATTTTTTAAAAATAAATTAATATGAATGCACCTGCAGATGCAGAGAATACAGAATAGTCAAGAGAAGTCTTAAAACCTGTTCCTACTGTTAAACCTAGAGCGAAAATAATCAACATAGCACCACTCAATACAGCAGTTATTCTTGTTTATAAGAGACTATATAAACCGACGATTAATGCAGTCTTTAATATAAGTAAAACATGTGCGCTTTCTTATGCAAGAGAAACGAAAAAACATAATATGACTTGTAATTTAAAGGCATCTTTAAGCACAAAAAAGCTCTAACTAATTAATTTAGTCAGAGCTTTTTTTTATGAAGTATTCCCGAGTATCTATCCTGGTTTTTTTAGGCAATACTGCGTCCAATTCTTTATTTAACCATGCGAGCGTTTTATTACGAAGATACTTACGCATGTGTTCTTCTGCTTCAAGCATTACCAAGTTAATTGTACAAGAGGAATTGCTGGATTCACAGGAGTTGCATTTGTCTCGATAAAGCAGACCATTGCTTACAATATTTTTACATTGAAAAATGGGTTTTGGTCCTTCAACAGCCTCTATTACATCCCAAAAGGAAATATCTTCTGGGGTTTTTGCTAACCTATATCCTCCCTTTACACCAGGGACAGAATTTACAATACCAGCTTTAGATAATTTACCGAAAACTTTTGAAAGAAATGTTTCTGAAAGTCCTTGGAACTCTGCAAGGTCCCGAATCCCGACACTTTCCTTGGAGGGAACATCTATTAAATAAACCAGGCAATGTAAAGCATATTCAACCCCAACACTATACTGCATATAAACTCACCTGCTTTTGATTTTAAGGGTTATCACATTGTATCTTAGGAGTATTTTTGGTGATAGTCAATCATAAAACCCTCTTTAGGTATATTATTTGTTCCGTTTGACAAAAAAAAATACAGGGTTTATATTAGTGACTGAATCAATCGTCGATTAACTTAGTCTTTAATATAAATTAAAAGGAGAGTTTCAAATGAGCAAAACACTTATCATTAACGCACATCCAAAAGTAGATGATACATCGTCATACAGTTTAGGGGTAATGAACCACTTTTTAGAGGCTTACAAAGAATTAATTCCAGAGAGTGAAGAGCTTGAGCAAATTAACTTATATAGTGATGAAGTGCCTATGATTGATAAAACAGTTTTAAGCGCATGGGAAAAGGCAGGCAAGGGCGAAGAACTGACAAGCGAGGAACAAAAAGTAACAGAACGCATGACAGAAGTATTGGAACAATTCAAAAGCGCAAAAACATATGTCATCGTTATACCTTTGCATAATTTCAATATTCCATCAAAATTAAAAGACTATATGGACAATATCATGATCGCACGTGAAACATTTAAATATACTGAAACTGGCTCAGTGGGTCTGCTTAAAGACGGACGAAGAATGCTTGTCATCCAAGCAAGTGGAGGAATCTATACAAATAATGATTGGTATACAGAAGTTGAATACTCTCATAAATACCTGAAATCAATGTTCAATTTCTTAGGTATTGAGGATTATCAAACTATCCGAGTGCAAGGAACTGATGTACTAAATCCGGAGGGTGTATTACAAAAAGCAAATAAAGAAGTTGAAGAAGCTGCTTCAAGATTAGCAGGTAAATAAGAAATAGGATGAAGATCATTGTTGCTGGGGGGACTGGAGTAATTGGCCGAGCCCTCCTTCCTGCATTAATACAAAAAGGAAATTTAATGCTCTCTAATGAATATTATCGTATGAGTATTGAAGCAAGACGCAAAATAAAAAAAGGGGAGATTATTGATGAAAATCAGCCGGATTCTTCTGGCAGTGTTGATTTTAAGTAGTGTATTTTCAATAACTTATTTTCAAAGTGAACATAATACTGAGATCAAAGTTGCTGCAGATAGGGTAGGGGCATGAGGGTCCTAAAAAGGCTTAATCTTTTTTAAAAGGTTAAGCCTTTTTTGGGCTATAAATGTAATCGGTGCCCAATTAGTTGCCCTGAATTTTTGAAAAAGGATAAAATAGGTGTAATAAAGTTGCTATTTTAAAATTAGAATCAATTCATTATCGCAAAAGCAATAATAACTAATCGGCGAAGAAAGGATAATCAGTCAAATGAAAACATTAGTTATCGTTATACACCCTAATTTGGAAACGTCCGCTGTCAACAAAACCTGGATGAATCGTTTAAAGCAAGAGAATGACATTACGGTTCATGACCTGTACGGTGAATACCCTAATTTTATCATTGATGTAGAAAAAGAGCAGCAGCTCCTGTTAGATCATGAGCGTATCGTTTTTCAGTTCCCAATGTATTGGTACAGCAGTCCCGCGTTACTCAAACAATGGGAAGATGATGTGTTAACACATGGCTGGGCTTATGGAACTGGAGGAACTAAATTGCATGGAAAAGAACTACTCTTAGCTATCTCCTTAGGCGCACCGGAATCTGATTATCAAGCAGGCGGAGAATATAATATCACGATCAGCGAGCTTATCAGACCGTTTCAAGTCACTGCTAACTATATAGGAATGCGTTTTCTTCCTGCCTTTACACAATATGGGACACTTGACCTTTCAAAAGAAGATGTTAAGAACAGTGCGGAGAAATTGGTTGGCTATCTTAAAGCTGAGCATTGATCCGGTATTCGCGAGGGAAGCTGAAATAAATTATGTGTTGTGAAAATAAGGGTTTGTGATAGATTTTAATAAACTTAATTTCAAAGTTTTACATCGAATACTGAATGCAGGGGAGCATAGAGCGAGGGCTTAAAATTAATTACAGCAGGGCAATGAGTACATATTTCTTGATGAAATGTAGAGTTCCTTGGTCTCTAACAGGTGCCCAATTTATGCTCAGAATTCATGAAAAATGATGAAAATAGCTGTCAATAAAATAAACAGATGCTTTGAATAGAGGCTTTTGTAAATGACGACATGTTTTTACTAGGTTGAGGGCTCAGCGGGTGAATAACCCGTGGAGGTTCAAGCCCTCTCGGCCGCATCAATGATATCAAGGTTTAGACGCCCTTGGTATTTTTTTATGTGTTTTGTGACCAAAAGTGTCCACTAACTTATAGGAAGTCATCTAATTTGTCAGCCATCTCTTTTTGTTTATTAAGATGGTCATATACATGTCAAGAGGTCTATCCAGCAGCTCGGTTGCATACACACGTACATTCTTGGCGTTTCCGCCTTCTTTTTTTCTTATAATCAAATCGCGTTTTTCCAGACTAGAGATAATCTGTGATACAGCACCCCTTGTTCGGTTCCGCTTCAACGCTGCCTCAGTAACTGTAATTCCTGGGTTCTCTTCAATAACACTGAGAGTGTGTACTTCAACCATATGAAAGATCTCACCGGTACCATAATCACGTGCTGTTTTTATATAATCATTGTATGAATAAATATACGATCCACTCAATTATTTGAGTGGATCTGTTTGTTTTTTTATTTATTTGCAGCAGTCTCTATGTGACGAAACAATAGATGAATTAAAACCCTTTACGCAACCAGGCTGTGGCAAGATCAATTGCTCCGCGCGCAGCTTCAGTTTTAGCTAAGGCGTTGAGCATCACGAAATCGTGAATGATACCTTGGAAACGTACGGCAGTGACCGGAACACCGGCTTCACGAAGTTTATTGGCATATGCTTCTCCCTCGTCACGAAGTACATCAGCTTCAGCTGTGATAATCAATGCAGGCGGAAGCCCTTGAAGCTGCTCAGTAGTTGCACGTAGAGGTGATGCTGTAATTTCAGCACGCTCATTCGAATTGGTTGTGTACTGATCCCAAAACCACATCATCGCGTCCTTGCGTAAAAAGTATCCTTCAGCAAACTGATGATAGGATTCTGTATCGAAAGAAGCGTCTGTTACCGGATAGAAAAGTAATTGTTGCCGGATATTCAAGTCACCTCGTGCTTTGGCCATTAGCGTGACAGCAGCAGTCATATTGCCTCCAACACTATCACCTGCAATTGTTAGACTCTCGGGAATCATGCCGTTCTCACGGCCATTTTCAGATGCCCACTTCACTACTGCATAGATTTCTTCAATGGCTGTCGGATATTTTGCTTCTGGAGATAAGGTGTAATTTGGAAAGACAATAGCTGCTTGTGCTCCGACTGCTAGCTCACGGATGAGCCGATCATGTGTATGCTCATTACCGAATACCCAGCCGGCTCCATGAATGTACACGATGACAGGAAGGTGCGCAGGCGCATTCTGTGGGCGCATTATTCTTACTGATACCTGTCCGCTCGGCCCTCCTGAAATCATAATGTCTTCAATATCAACTGGCAGTTTATCAATTGGGTCAGATTGAACCTCATCTACAGCTTCTCGTCCTTTCTCAGGTCCAAGGTCGAATAGATAGGGTGGGTTCGCGGTTGCTTCTGCAAATTCTTGTGCTTCTTTTTCCAATTGTACTCTCTTTAGCATAAATCTCTCTCCTTATATATGTTTTAATCATTCTTTTTTTTATTCCATTACCTATTGATCTTGGCATCTTTCGTCTTACATTGCTGTTGTAATGATTTGTACATCAATATTTCCGCGAGTAGCTTTAGAATATGGACATACTTGATGAGCTGCATGTGTTAATTCTTCCGCTTGCTCTTGAGATACCCCTTGAATTTCCACCTCCAAAACAACTCCAAGTTTATAACCATTATCACTTTCATCTTTTAATAAACTTACTTTACCAGTAACAGCTGATTCGATTTTTAATCTTTTTCTTTGGGCGGCTAAATGAAGAGCACTGTCATAACAAGCTGAATAGCCTGCTGCAAATAATTGTTCTGGATTTGTAGCCGTGGATACTTGATTTGGTTTTGGCATAGCTAAATCCAAATCAATAATAAGATCATTAGATTTTACATGACCTTCTCTTCCGCCTTTTGTTGTAGCTTCTGCTGTAAAATATACTGTCATCATCAAACACTCCTCTAAATTAAGTTTAACACAATTGAATTTTAATCAATATAATTAGCGTTGTCAATTAAATTTTTAGAAATTAAATTGTTCTCAATTGAAAATCACAATTAAAATCCTCTAAATTATTGATTAGACTAAAATAAAGAACAGTGATTAATTAAATTGTTAGTCATTCAATTTTACTTAATGTAATTCTTGTGCTATTATGTGTAACAATGAATATAAATATTGTGAGGGATTTAACATGAAGAATGATGATAAATTACTGTTACGTAATCATCTATGTTTTGCGATTTATGCAGCTTCCCGTGAAATGATAAAGTTATACCATCCTCTCTTAAAAGAATTAGGAATTACTTATCCGCAGTATTTGGTTCTTCTTGTTTTATGGGAGAAGGAAAAAATATCTGTTAAAGGTTTAGGCGAAGAATTATATCTAGACTCCGGAACATTAACTCCAGTTTTAAAACGACTTGAGGAGCGAGGTCTTATTATAAGAGAGCGTTCAAAAGAGGATGAACGAAGTGTAATTATAACGTTAACAACTGAAGGGAATGAGTTTAAAGAAAAAGTCACATTGATACCTAATGCAGTATTTGATAAAACCGGTTGTAATGAAGAAGAAATTAAAAGTTATAACAAGGAAATTCGTAATTTACTTAACATGCTGACAACTGAGCAATAGTTATAAATGGTGGGCCTAGCGGGTGAATAACCAGTGGAAGTTCAAGTCCTCTCGGCCGCATCAATGATACCAAGGGTTTGATACCCTTGGTATTTTTGTTTTTAGAAAATTTATCTGTTACTGCCCAGTTACTTATAGTAAGTCGTATGATTTGTCAGTCACCTTCATCCTTCTGCTGACTGCGTGCGGCGGTAGTAAATATGATAATGATTAATGAAGTGATGAAGCAGGAGAAGAAAGTCAGAAAAGTAATGCGAGGATTCAGATGAGTACAAGAGAGATAACGCCATAATTCGTGTATATGATGACGGGAAGTATATTCAGCTTGCGTTTTATCAACCAGAAGAAAGTTCTCGCAAGCTTACTACTTGAAAAAGCCATTTTTTCAATCGAAAAATCAATATCAATACGGGGCTGGATTCAATATGATCCAGTCCCTTTTTGTTTTCACTCTGATAAAAGATTTTCCAGGGAGTTATTTAACAATTATTGGTCAATTTTTCTTTTTCAATAATATCCTTTACCACATCCTCAATTGTGATATGCCTAAGAGCTTTTTCCAAGGCAGATTGGGCGATTTCAAATATTGGACCAATTGTACTTTGAATGTTCCGGCCTACAGGACATTGAGGATTGGGATTTTCATGTATACTAAACAATTCTTTATCTTGAACAACATTAACTGCTCTATAAACATCAAGTAAGGTGATATCAGTTAAATCCTTCGCTAATTCGGCTCCTGCAATACCTGGCCGTACATTTACTAAACCTGCTTTTTTCAGCATCCCCATAATTTTTCTTATTAAGGCGGGATTTGTATTTACACTCCCAGCTAAAAATTCAGAAGTGCTAATTCCGTCTTCATTTATTTCAACAAGAGCCAATATATGAATTCCTACAGCAAAACGGCTGCTAATAGACATGATTTCTTCACCATCCTAATTACTTTACACTCTTTATAGTACACTTGTAACTGAATGTATTACAAGTTTATTTTACTCTAATATGCTCAATTAACAAGATGATAAACGTATTGACAAATAAACATGATGTAACTAAAATGATTACATGTAATCAATGTGGTTACATTTAAAAATGTTGAATTATTAGGAGGAATGGAAATTGAAAATTGGAATCATTGGTGCAACCGGAAAAGCTGGAAGTCTTATCTTGAAAGAAGCGGTAAGCAGGGGACATGAAGTAACTGCAATTGTAAGAGATGCTGCAAAACTTAAAGAGGATAAGATTTCAATCATTGAAAGAAATATAATTGATCTTACATCGGATGATCTAAAAAAGTTAGATGTAGCAGTTAATGCCTTCGGTGCTCCATTAGGAGAAGAACAGGCACATGTAGATGCTGGCCGGGCATTAATTAGGGCATTAAAAGGAACAGGTACAAGAGCTGTAATTGTAGGTGGAGCAGGGAGTCTTTATGTAGATGAAAATAAAACTGTCAGTGTAATGGATACACCTGATTTCCCTGAGATTTTTATTCCAACAGCTAAAGGGCAAGGCCGTAACTTGCAAGAACTAAAGGAAACTTCTGATATTAACTGGACATTTATCAGTCCTTCAGCGGTATTTGACCCAGACGGGAAAAGAACTGGATTTTATCAGTCAGGAAAAGATCATCTTCTTGTGAATTCGAAAGGCGAAAGTTATATCAGCTATGCAGACTATGCAATTGCAGTATTGGATGAAATCGAAAATCCAAAACATATAAATGAACGCTTTACAGTTGTTGGAGAAGCTGAATAAGTTATTGAGCAGAAACAAAGGCTCTCAGCCGTCATCTCAATGATACCAAGGGTTTTGACACTCTTGGTATTTTTTGTTGTAAGTGCATTTGGCATTAAAAAAGTGCTGATCTCTGCACAAAATCTTTGCGCGAGTCTGCACTTTTATTCTGCAAGATACATTGCCCATTATCATCGATTATGGGAGTGTTTTTAATCCGTTCTTAGCCGAGCTGATACTTGGCTTTTAGAAGTTTTTTTTAAGTGGTTAAAACCAACAAATTTTTTGCCTTCTTCATCCCATAGGCGGAACTTTAACGACTTAAGACTTGTTGCCAGTGTGATGGTCGGAACGTTTTGCAATGGTTCAGTGTTGTTATGTGCGATTTCAAGCTTATAGTTTGGGACTCTTGGGCTTAAATGATGAACATGATGGAAACCGATATTGCCTGTTAACCATTGCATGACTTTTGGAAGCTTATAAAAAGAGCTTCCTTCAACTGCTGCTTTTACATATTCCCACTGCTCATCTTCTTCGAAATATGAATCCTCAAACGTATGCTGAATATAAAACATCCAAATTCCGAGGGATCCCGATATCATAAAAATTGGCGTCTGGACCAGCAGAAAGTTTTTCCAGCCGATAGCCCAACATAAAAGTGCTGCCAAAGCGACGATCCCCAGGTTCGTTACATATGTATTCATCCGTTCTTTGCGTTTTGCCTCTTTACGATTAAAACGATTGGTTATCCCGAAGACGTAAATCGGTCCGATAATAAACATAACAAACGGATTTCTGTACAAACGGTACATTATTTTTGTCTTAGTTGAGGCTTCCTTATATTCCTCAACGGTCAGTACCCAAATATCGCCCGTACCGCGTTTGTCCAGGTTGCTGCTTGTCGCATGATGGACAGAATGATCGTGTGCCCAATGATCAAACGGATGCAGAGTCAGAATTCCTGTAATTGTTCCAAGGATTCGATTCGCCTTTCGGTTCTTAAAAAAGGAATAGTGGCAGCAATCATGAAAGATAATGAAGGTTCTCACTAAAAAACCTGCTGCAACGACAGAAATCGCTAATGTAAGGATATAAGAAATCGATAAGCTCTTATAGGCCAAACACCATAACAGAAAAAATGAAACCAATGTGTTAATGATTTGATAAATACTTTTTTGTGCATCGGACTTTTCATAAGGGGTAACCAGTTTTCTCAAAGTCCTTAGGTTTTGTTCATTCATTTTTAAAAGCTTCCCCTTCCCTGATGTTCTTAATCTGCGTATAGAAAACGTTTTATTGCCTTTGAAGTCCCAGCTGTCATACCCCATGTATAATAAGTATCTTTCCTCATCCTATGTAAAATGATTGAAGGTCAGAAAATGATCTCCATCTCGATTAAATCTTTATGAGCAATGGCCAGCCGGGATACAAAAAGCGTATGAAGATTATACCCAGCTCTTTATCGGGCCAAACTCTCTCCATGCTCCCCTATGGGGATCGGTCTATTTAGACCATAAACATTCATTGTTTGAGGAACAAACACTACAGTATACCTGAGTGATCGTTTGGAAACATCTGCAGAAACAAAGCTATACCAGTGAACAGCCCTGCTTTTAAAAGAATATCTTGTACTTGAACAAGAAACAGCTGAGCTTTTTTGAAGACACTCGTGATCCATTTTCACGGTGTTTTCAAACCATCGTTATTAGTAGGCATCTTATTTTGCACTCGTATCGACACGTTTAACAAAATGAAACATGATATTAATTTGCAGTTATTTCCGTTTCGTGTTATGATAAAGGAGAATTATTTTTGTTCGTGTAAAGGATAGTATGAATATCGACTTTTCGTCTTGATGATACTTTGGGCAAGGATAGTAATACAATGTGTAACACACTAGGAGGCAACAAAAATGGAACAAGGTACAGTTAAATGGTTTAATGCAGAAAAAGGTTTTGGATTTATCGAACGTGAAAATGGAGACGATGTATTCGTACACTTTTCTGCAATCCAAAGTGACGGATTCAAATCTTTAGACGAAGGTCAAAAAGTAACGTTTGACGTTGAGCAAGGTGCTCGTGGAGCCCAAGCTGCTAACGTTCAAAAAACTGCTTAATCTTCAATCGTTTATACAAACAGGCTCTTTTATAGGGCCTGTTTTTTTATGTTCTCTGTATAATACTGAATAAAAAACCCTACTCAACGTTCGAGTAGGGACAGATGCTACAAGGTAAAAAAAAGGTTTAAAACCTCAAAGGATTGTTTACAGTATAACATAACGGATTGACGATATGTGGAATATATATAAATGATTTGTAACGGTATGTTATTCTTTGTTACAATTCGCATATCTCTTTTATGAAAAGAAGATAAACAATTGCTATTCACTGTGGAAGCAGTTGTAAGAAATTCTTAAAGATAAAGAGGAGAGGGGTTGTTTTTTCTTCTGGAAATAATCACTTAGACCTAAAACAATGAAAAACCTGCCTCTCTTCCATCCTTACGTCTCCTTGTCCGTGCCAGTGTGAATCAGGATTACAAAAATCAAGTGACTATTCCATCGAGTTTTTGATAAAAATTAAAATGTTCGTTGAAGAAAATTAAAAATAAAACAGATTAGATTGCAGGAGTAATAAAAGAGGTTAATGTTCTAAAAGTAAGTTGAAGAAGTTAAACGTCTAATCGTAATTTTCCGAAAACTTAAGGATGTTTTGGAAAGCAAACATTATCTAACCTTAACAGAAACTTTTTATTTGATTTTCAGTGATTCCTTTAATAACTTCCAGTTCACTAATCAAAAATTCATATGCACTATCCAACATTTTTTTTTCGCTTGCATTAAGTGCTTTTTCTTTCTTCATACGCATTAAATCACGTACAACTTCAGCACCTTCTTGGATTTTACCCGTTTTTATTTTGTCTGTGTTTACTTTATATCTTTGTTTCCACGGCAGCAACTTATCTGATTCTCCATGCTGAAAAATGTGGATAATGTGTTTTAATGCAAGTATATCAGTAACTGGTCGTATATTTAAACTCATTATTTTACGCGTTGGAATCATAACTGTCATATGACTGATTGACATTTTTATGACATAATAATGTTCTTTTTCCTCTAAGAATTCTTTTTCTTCTATGGCTTCAATTATACCTGCTCCGTGCATTGGATAAACAATGTTATCGCCAATTTGAAACATATCATCCACCTCCATATATGGTAACTCAACTTAAGGTTAACATATATGGAAATCGATATCAAATTTATAATAATAACATGATAATTTTTTGGTGTCAATAACTTTTTTTAAAAAAACAACATCAAAACAAGAGGGAACCATTGTGTTTCCAAAAAAAGGGAAGTTCGATTGGTCCGTGTATATCTTAGAATCTCGACTAATGATCAGAGTTCAGTTTTTCATTGAAAATGAGTTATTAAATATCCATTAGGAGTTCATGACTTGACATTAATGACATGTTTTCAATCTACATGGGCACAATTTAATCACCGATTTTTAACCATTACAAGCTGTTTCTTCAAATCTTTTATTTCACGTTTTTTAGCTTCTTCTTTTTTGATCTTTAAATAAGCTTTAGATTGCTTTTCGATATCGCCTTTTTTCTTATGTATGTCACTGTCGCGATATGCCTTGGCATTATAGTGAATGGGTGTAGCATTTTTGCCCTTACCTGTTGACTCCTGTAACTTTTGAAAGTCTGCTTTAATGAATTGTTCGTTAGGTCCAGTCAGTGCATATTCAGTTTTTAAGTGTTCGTCCACATCGTCTATTTTATCAACCGTCTTTTTCCGTTTGTTTTCGGCAGAAGAGAGCTCATCCTTAAAAGTCTCTGTTGAAAATAAATCAAGTGGAAGAATGTCATCAATATCACTCAGTATATCTTTCATTGCTTTCTTCTGCTCGGACATCATTGCTTGTGATTTTCTATATGCGTTTGTCAGTTCGTGTTCTAAGAAGGATTCTTCGACATATGCATCGGATAAGCTGGCATGTTCCAGCACATCGGAAATGCTAAAGGAAAACGATCTTCATTTCAATTAAATCAATCCATTGAACGGAGACACCTGTGTGATCGTGAAAAAATGCTTTAAATATTGTTTGCTCCCGTCCCAGAGAACTCACAATCATCAAGATCAGCAACAGCCTTAAATGCTTTTTCAAATTAATCATTTGATTTTTCAATTCTTTATAATCTTTTTGGCGACTTAATAACCAAATATCACCATAGATAAGTTATGGGCTTCCCAAAAAATTGTTGAAGGATAGGTAATAAATTGAACGTAATGGGAATAGAAGTGGGAAAGTAAGGGTGGTTTTTGTTAACTAATTATGGTTAACCCAACTTATCCAAACATATAGAAATGATGAATGTGGAGTTAGAAAGTGCAATGCAACAAACCTTCATTACAAGTGAAATGGATTTACAATTTTGAGTGCCTTTTTGAAACACACCTGAATTTTTGGTGTGTTTTTGAACGTATCCATACGTGTCACCTAAAGGAAATGAATAAGATGTGGAATTTTTAAAAAATTTTTTATATACTGGAATTAAATCATTAAGGGATTGAAATGAAAAAGATTTATTAAACCGGACTTATGTATTCATGGTTCCTTAATGGAAGGATTAAATGATGAAGCCAGATGGGCATTAGAAGAGCTGAAAAAGCACTATCGGAAGTGTCTTCAGGAGTAGTTCTAAAACCTGGTGACCTTATTATATTAGACAACCATTTAGCGGCACATGCTCGAACGGCCTTTAAACCAAAATATGGGGAAAGACAGATGGTTACAAAGAATGTTTGCTGTAGTTGATAGTAATAAATCAAGTGCAAGTCGTTCTATTAAAAGTCATGTATGTATGCCTTTAAAAATCGAACTTGAATTGCAAAAATAATGGACAGAGTGATCAAACTATTTATTGAAAAATAGTTTGATCACTCTTATTATTTACCATTATGGGGGGATTTTATAAGTGGAGGATATTAATTTTTATACACTATTAATAGTAGTATGTTTCGGATTTCTTGCTTCTTTTATTGATTCAGTAGTGGGAGGAGGAGGACTGATCTCTATACCAGCTTTGTTATTTTCAGGTCTCCCGCCTTCAGTTGCTATCGCTACAAATAAGTTAGCCAGTACAATGGGTACATTAACGAGTACGATTTCCTTTATAAGATCAGGAAAAGTTAATTTTCAGTTAGTCTCTAAATTGTTTCCGATTGTTTTTATAGGGTCCTTATTGGGTGCTTTAGTTGTCAATTTTATTTCGTCTGAATTATTAAAACCATTAATATTAATTCTTTTAGTAGGTGTAGCTATTTACACTATTTTGAAGAAAAACTGGGGTAATGAATCTACTTATAAAAAACTGACTTGGAAAAAAGCCATTCTTTTTTCTTTTGTAATATTCGCTATTGGTTTTTATGATGGATTTTTAGGTGCAGGAACGGGTTCATTTATTTTATTTGCCTTTTTGATTATAGGCTTCGATTTTTTACAATCTGCAGGAAATGCAAAATTTCTTAATTTCGGCAGTAACATTGCAGCTCTAATTATGTTTCTTTTTCTTCATAAAATTAATTTTTTATATGGTGTACCAATGGGTATATCAATGATATTAGGAGCGCTTGTGGGATCTAACTTCGCAATTAAAAAAGGTGTAACCTATGTGAGAATGTTATTTATTTTAGTTACTGTTATCTTAATAGGAAAAAATATCTTTGATTTTATAATGCATTATTGATGATGGCGATATGAGTATTTCTGTTGCAGTCTGCATACTAATTAATAGGTAAAGAAAGTCGAAAAGGTTTACGAAATTCGTCATACAAATTAAAGTTTTGAATGAAAGAGCAGGATGACTCCTGCTCTTTTTCTTTCTATTGGGCTAGATTAAACACAGACGGTTATTCCTTGGGAAAAACAAAAAAAATTTCTTCTATCCATTGATTAGCTTGGCTTTAGCCGGGTTTCTATCACCCTGTTGGGCTTGTCAGGTTTTAAAAAGGTATGCTACGTTTATAATGTTTTGTTTCACCTGATTGCGGGGTAATAAAGATAGGATCAGTAAATAATTCTTAGGAATGACCTCAATCTTTCTGCAACACATAATAAACATATTGGAAGACGTAATGGAAGAACTAAAATAAAGGTTTAGGATACTTTGAAGAAATAAAAGTTTTTTTGATTGTGATAATATTCACAATAGAGCTGTATGAAGGAGAATCATTTCTCCAAACAGTCTGCAGAAAATATCAACCACAGCCCAAGGATATATCACTAACCACTTTGGCTGGCATTATCTGTTGGTTGTTTCTCTTTTTGTTGTGTTTGTATTATTTTTAGTCCAATCGGCAAAAATAAGTTAAGAAAACCATCGGAAAAGCTGAATTTCATCCTTCTTTCCTGGTTTACAATGTTATTTGGCGCTGAGATGGATATTGGTCCAGTCTTTTAAGGTCCAGTTGAACCAATCGCCACTATGCCATTAGCTCTCCATCAGGTGAAACAGAAACCCCCAGACTTTTAGAGAAGCATTACGCTATACATTCTGGGACTGCACGCTTGGACCGTTTATCCGCTTGTATCATGTGGATTTGATCATTAAGGAGTTGATATTATTAAATGAAGTTCAACAAGAAAAAAATTAACGTTGTAGATATTCAAAAAGCGAAGAAAAGCGTGTTTGCTACAGGGATAGGAAACGCGATGGAATGGTTTGATTTTGCTTTATATTCTTATTTGGCAGTTATTATTAGTAAAAACTTTTTCAGTCCGGTTCAAAACGATGAATTAAAGTTAATATTTACTTTTGCTACATTTGCAATTGCCTTTTTACTTAGACCGGTAGGCGGAATTATTTTTGGTAAAATGGGTGATAAATTTGGCCGGAAAATGGTATTAACAATTACTATTTTAATGATGGCTTTATCTACTTTAATAATTGGTGTACTTCCTACCTATGATCAGATTGGTGTATGGGCCCCTATATTATTACTCTTAGCTCGTATTCTGCAAGGTTTTTCTGTGGGTGGAGAGTACGCTGGTGCAATGGTATATATCGCAGAATCTTCTCCAGATAATAAACGTATAAGGTTAGGCAGTGGTTTAGAAATCGGTACATTATCTGGCTATATAGTAGCTTCTGTTTTAGTTACAGTACTTTTCTGGGCTTTATCTGATGTTCAAATGAATAGTTGGGGATGGAGGATTCCTTTCTTCTTAAGTATTCCAATTGGATTATTTGGTTTGTATTTGAGAAGTCATTTAGATGAATCACCAATCTTCGAAAATGACATCTCTGAAAACCAAGAACGACAACCAGGTTTATTAGAAGTAATTAAAACATATAAAAAAGATATCTTTTTATGTATCGTATTTGTGGCGTTTTTCAATATAACCAATTACCTATTGTTAGGTTATATGCCTTCTTATTTAGATGAGAACCTTGGTATAAGTGATAATATAAGTACACCGGTTACAGCAATTGTATTGATTATTATGGTACCGTTCGCTTTAACTTTTGGTAAACTGGGAGATAAATTAGGAAATAAAAAAGTTATAACAATTGGATTAGTATTAGGAATTGTATTTTCGATTATCTCTTTCCAATTTCTTAATATGGGGAATATAACATTCTTATTTATAGGACTTTTATTGTTAGGTATTGTATTATCTGTATATGAAGGTACTATGCCAGGATCTTTACCTACGTTGTTCCATACTGACATTAGATATCGTACATTATCCTGGACATTCAACTTATCGGTTTCTATTTTTGGCGGGACAACACCTTTAGTTGCTTCTTGGTTAACCCATGTGACAAGAAACAATTTGGCGCCAGGTTTCTATTTATTGGCAGTCAGTTTAATTGGCTTAATCGTTGTGTTAACCTTATTTAAAGATACTTCAGGTAAATCTTTAAAAGGTTCTTACCCAACAGTTGCTTCTAAAGCTGAGTTTCAAGAAGCTGTTGAAAATCCAAAAGATTCACTGTGGTGGAAAATGGAGCAAACAGAAAAGGAATGAAAAAAGCATCAATTTAATTGACCGACTACTCGAAATACAGACTCAGAATAATCCGGGATTATCCCAGCAGCAATGACTGCAGCTTCTCGATCGTCATTATTTAATTGGTTGTGTCCTAATAATAAAACATTGACGCAAGAACGAAGAGAAATTAAAAGGTCCGAGCAATACAGCAAAATAAGAAGCAAGAAGCTTTGGTATGCCAGTTCTTCTCCCGAAGGAGAGCTGGCTTTTTATTTTCTATATGGGGAACTTGTACGCTAACTAATAATCCTATTAAGGCATGTCCTTTCAAGGTATCTTAGAAGAACATGAGGGGTTCATTGTCATCCTGACCAAATTGTCATCACTTCAGGTGCAACCCAAGGACTTTCCCTTATAGCAAAATTGTTATTGTCACCGGGTGATGAAGTCATTATTGAAGATCCTATTACACATGAAATTCAAACTATTTTTTCATCACCCGGCAGCTCGCTTTACCCTATACCAGTAGATCATAATGGGATGCGAACGGAGCTGCTGCCCCACGATAAAAAACCAAGTTTTGTATTTGTTACTCCGTCTCATCAATTCCCAATCGGCGGTACATTAACAATTCAACGCCGTATTCAATTAATACAGTTTGCGCGTCAATCAAATTGTTATATCGTAGAGGATGATTACGATAGTGAATTTCGATATAAGGGATCACCTATAAGTTCCCTTCAGGGATTAGACCCGTCAAGAGTTATTTATATCGGTACATTCAGTAAGATCTTATCACCGGCACTGCGTCTTGGATATTTAGTTCTTCCGCCGTCTCTCGTTGAGAAGTGTAAGAATCTAAAATGGTTTACAGATCTTCATACCTCTTCCTTGGAGCAGCTTACACTTGCAAACTTTATTGAGGATCGTTATCTAGAACACCATATTAGTAAAATGAAAAAAGTGTATAAGAAACGTCGTGAGGCTTTAAAACAAAGCCTGAACCGTGAATTTGGAGATGAGGTCAAGATATTTGGAGATTCGACAGGTCTCCATTTAATAGCCAGTTTTGAAAATGTCATTTTTTCTGAACAGGTGCTGAAAAAGTTAGATCAGCATAAAATTAAAATTTACCCGGTTGAACTCCATACGATCGAGAAAGGGGTTCATAAAAACAAAATTATTTTAGGCTACGGAAATTTAGCTGAGAAAGAAATAGAAGAAGGGATACGAAGATTGAAAGCTGCTTTGTCTGCAAAAGCATTAACATTATAGGCGCTGTACTTGAATGGGTATTTTTCTGAAAATTTAAATTGTATCCAGTCTAACATGCAACATTCTATGATATATTTCCAAAAGCCTCGAATGAAAAAATCCCCGTTAAACAGGGGAGGATCATTTCGGGATGAAACGAGTAGAAGAGCTGGTTTCAAGAATGTTTTGCTTCATCTGTTTTAAAAACGTCACTATCTCTGTGAAGGTTTAAGCCGTCTCGGCAGCATCCCAATGATACCAAGGGTTTTACGCCCTTGGTATTTTTTGTTGCGCCCGACTGTGACAGGTACATGATCCTTCATTACTTTTTTGAATGTAACTTCCCCGCATTATTCTTCTTTTAACATTGAATACTTTCGATACGCTTTATAGAAACTGATGCCGAAGATAACAGCCATAAGGGCGGGAAGCGACCTCAAAATGGCAAATGGAGTTTCAAATAAAAATGCTTTCCAAAACATTGAGCCTTCCATACTCCACAGGCCTTCAGCTAAATATAAACCTGAATCCTTGTAAAACATATAAGAAATAAACAAACACAGGAAACCAAAACTTGATGAATAACTCATTAATCTTTTATAATAATTACTCTTTGATTGGCGATCCGAGAAGATTTCATTTTGACCATCATCTTCTTTTTGCCAATATCGAGTTCCAAGCCCCCAAGGGCCATTTATATAACTCCAGCCGAAGTCTTCATAAATTCCTTTGTAATCTTTGAACTTTTTGTTTGATAAATAATCTTGATAATCCACTCGCATTACATATCTCTTATCGGTTTTTTCGAAGGTGTATATTCCTAATCCGCTAATATTTGTACAACGATAGCCGTTTTGTAATTGCTCGTTCAGCCATTGCTCCTCTTTTTCAATATCAAAAAACATCTTAAATTTCTTCATTCGATTCACTTCCTTCGTACAGGGATAAAATATGCAATAACCTGTTTTGTTCCATTTTCAAAATGGCGCTTCCTTCCGCAGTTATCATATAGACTTTTCTCCGGCCCGACTCTCCGACAGGCTCAATCCAGCCATGCTTATTCAAATTTTCAATCGCGCCGTATAAAGTGCCGGCCGCTAATATAACAGTACCGTTACTCATCTTTTCTATCTTCTGCATGGCGGCATAGCCATGAAGCGGCTCACGCAGAGCTAATAAAATGTAATGCATGGTTTCAGACAGCGGTAATAATTTATGTTTCATATCCTCACCCTCTATTCAGTTCGACTATATAGTTCAACTTTATAATAATGTAATACAGTTCAACTGAATAGTCAATGAGTTTTTCAAAATTTGTAAAAGGAACTTGAAGTAAAAAAGAATTTATGGCGGTGCATAACGGTTCTCCGATGAAACAGTGCCGTTTATTTTCAATGTGTTTTTTAGAAATAAAAGGTGCTCATTACAAAAAAGGTAGAAGGATTGAAAAATATAGTTGACTTAAGCAACTGTCTCGATTACGATGAAAAAAAGTTGCTTAAGTCAATCATTTGGAGGAGGAACATCAATTTGGAAACAAAACGTGTTTTGGCATTCAGACAATTTAATAGATTTTATACAGATATTTTGGGTTTTCTGAATGAACATATTTATGACAGTCCATTCTCCTTAACAGAAACCAGGATTTTATACGAAATTTATAATACGCCGGATTGTACAGCAAAAATCATTCAAGAAAAATTAGACCTGGACAGAGGATATGTAAGCAGAATTATCAGAAAATTAGAAAAGGAAGGCTTCATATATAAGCAAAAATGCAGAGAAGACGCACGTAATCATTTCCTTTATGTCACCGAGTCAGGGAAAAGTCTTTATAAAAGTCTGGAGAAAAAAGCCAATCAGCAAGTTGAATATATCCTTGAATGCATAGACAAAGAGGAACAAGAAAAACTTGTAGAATCAATGGAAACCATTCAAAACATTTTGCAGCATTCTTTTTATGATAAAGAATCTCCGATTTCAATAAGAGACTATTATACTTCAGAGGATGTCAAAAACATAATTGAAAAACAGCGATTATTTTATGCCAAATCCCATGGGTGGGATGACACATTCTTATCTTATCTTCGCGATACGTTTAAAGCTGATATTGAAAAAATATGGGTGGCAGAAAGCGGGAATCAATTTGCGGGTTGTATCGGCTTAGTGAATGACGATGAAAAAACAGGACAGTTAAGATGGTTTTTAGTCGATCCGTCTTTTCAAAGAAAAGGTGTCGGCAGCCGTCTGATGAAGGAACTTGTTCAATATTGTAAAGAAAATGGATACGAGCGCATATTTCTTTGGACGGTAAAAGACATGTCAACAGCCCGGCCATTGTATAAAAAAACCGGATTCGAAATGACAGAAGTTCATGAAGAGAAACCTTTATGGGGATCAAATTTAATAGAAGAGCGCTGGGATTTGGAATTATAAATAAGAGTGAGGGGGGATAGGATGCGAATAAAATATCACTACGCATGGATCATTGTTTTTGTCAGTTTTTTAACCTTATTAGCGGTTCAAGGGGCACGTCTTTCATTTGGAGCTTTTGTTGAACCGTGGGAAAAAGATTTTTCCATGAACAGAGGAACAATCTCCCTTATTTCTACTCTGAGTTTTATCATATATGGCATATCTCAGCCCATAATAGGGAGGCTGGTTGATAAATTAGGCCCCCGAATGATTTTGTCAGTCAGCACTTTCTTGGTCGGGCTTAGCTTTATTTTAACTTCTTTTGTGAATCATCCATGGCAATTATTTATCCTTTACGGAATTGTTATCTCCATCGGTGTTGGAGGGGCATCTAATGTAGCCGCAACAGTTGTGGTTACAAATTGGTTTAATGAAAAACGCGGGCTTGCTTTTGGCATTATGGAGGCGGGGTTTGGCGCTGGTCAGATGCTTCTTGTTCCCGGCTCTCTCATTTTGATTCAATGGTTTGACTGGAAGTTAACTGTAGTGATTTTGGGTCTGCTTTTAATGGTTATTGTGTTTCCTGTCATCCTGTTATTTTTACGGAATCATCCCGGCGAGATGGGGTTATCTCCTATGGGCGGCTTGATGAAAGAAGAAGCTGGAAGTGGGCAGCATACGACCCGCATTTCTGTTTGGGAAGTATTTTGCAAGAAACAATTCTGGTTTTTAATATTACCCTTTGCGATATGCGGTTTTACAACTACAGGTCTGATGGATACTCACCTTATTCCTTTTTCTCATGACCATGGGTTTTCAACAAGTGTAACCAGTGCTGCAGTTAGTGTGTTGGCGGGATTTAATATTTTGGGGATAATCATTTCAGGAATTGCGGCAGACCGCTGGAGCAGTAAAAAGATGCTTATTCTTTTATATGTCATCCGCGCATTATCAATTTGCATCCTGTTATACAGTCATCATCCGGTTATATTACTTATTTTTGCAATTCTGTTTGGGCTGGTTGATTTTGCAACTGTAGCTCCTGCCCAAATGTTAGCCACGCAATATTTTAAGCAATATTCAGTTGGATTTATTTTAGGCTGGTTATTCCTGAGCCATCAGATAGGATCAGCACTGGGAGCTTATGTACCGGGTTTTCTTTATAGTGAATTGGGTAACTATGATCCTTCTTTTTATTTCTCAATTATTATTTTGTTTGGAGCGGCAATATTTACTTGCTTACTGCCTGAAACGGTGAAAATAAAAAAAGAGCAAAAGCCGGAGACCGATTCAGTTTCATATTAAGCAGTCCTCTCCGGCCGCATCTAAAAATACCAAGGGTTTTTCCACCCTTGGTATTTTGTCTGTTCTTATTTGTTGTTCCAGTTTTTCTCTATGAATTCAATCGCAGGCTGTAAGTTGGTTTTGTTTGCAATTTCAATGACAGCGGGAACGACGGCAGGGTCCGTTTTGGAGAAGTTCGGAATCCGCGGATCTAATCGGAAAAAACGATCTCCCAGAAGATTCGCACTGACCATGGATTCATAGTAACCATTTCCGCCAGCAATTATCTGAAGAAATGGCAGTAAAGGTTCATTAGGCGACCTGTCCAAAAGGACTCCCCAATTTGGAGGAAGGTTCTTCAGATTTTCGGGACGTATGTTATCTGCACTTACCATTCCCCATCCCCTCGTATCTCTTCTTAACCGGGTCGGGGCTTCACCTGTTCCGATGGACAATACCGCAATTTGATCCAATGGCACGTTGGCTTTACCAACTGCAAACGCGATACTGGCTGTACTGGGGTTCGTTGCTACTACATATCCGTCCACGTAGTTTTGATAGGCGCGTTGCGTCGCAGGGGCACCGCTGCTCCGCAGTATGACATCACTCACTTTCTCATTTAAATAGGGAGAGCCGGGAAAGTTGTGAAATAATACAGGAGTCCAACGATCCAGTTTTGGAGAGTATAATTTAAATGAAGGGACAACAATTCGCTTTCTTAAATCTTTGAGACGAAGATCTGCCGGGAAAAAATTCCGTACCGCTTTAATAAAACCGGAATATGGTAATTGTTGATTGAAAACGGGTCCGCCCGGCCGGGAAACGCTGAATGTGGGCAGGATTTTTTCCTTAAAATAGCGGAATGTCTCATGCGGCGATCTTCCGCTGGCTAATGCAAGGGCAGTGAATGAACCGATTGAATTTCCTGAAAACACGTGGGTTCGGCTTATTAAAGTGGGATTTTGTTTAACCAGTCTGTTCAATAGCTGTAAACTTAAAGCACCTAACGTACCTCCCCCATCAAAGGTCATGATCCGATATTTTGCCAAAGCTGATGTCTCCTTTCTAATGAAAACTATCATTCAGTATATGCTCAACCAGAGTCTATTGTATGGATGAATGAAGATCTCTTTATCTTAAAAATTTATCAATCCAGCGGGTTGGGAAATAATATCTTCTTTATTTGAAGAGGTTTTTCCGGGAAGAAGGAGAATGATTTAAAAATAAGTGAGACGGCGAAGCATTAAGTTATGGACAGGTATATCTAAGGAAAGATGGACTGGCGCCCGGATTCCGAAGCCATGTCGTGTAAGGAAATGATAAGACATGTTTTAGAAGCAGAATGTCTTTATCATCAAATTTTACTAAAACATATGAATGAGACTTCAGAGGAATCTGCTAATCCTTATGAATCAAAAACGTTTACCACAGCAGCCGAAGAATTAGAATTTGCAAAACCGTTTCGGACCGAGTTTTTGACATTCATCAAATCTTTAAATGAAACCGATTTAACAAATATAAAGATTGATAGGTCTGATGTTGGGTACGTCCGTGAACTGGGGGACATGTTATTAAGGATTGCTTATCATGAGTCAGTACATACCGGTCAGCTTTTAGACTATCTCAGAACTGCTGAAGTGGAGCGGCCTTTCATTTGGGACTAGTTAAAATCAGGAGAAGAACAAAGGCGGACATATGATGTCTTTAGTTTTACACGGGAAGGAGAAAGAATGAATTATAAACCGATTAATTTTCAAGAGAAATTAGCTGCATTCCAAGATCAATGGTCTCCAAAAGTAATTGCTGAAATGAATGATTATCAATTTAAACTTGTTAAAGTACAAGGGGACTTTGTTTGGCATAAGCATGAGGAAACAGTTGAGGTCTTTATTGTGATTGAGGGGAATTTAATCATTGAATTTCGGGATGGAGAAGTAAAATTAAATGAAGGTGAAATGTTTGTCATTCCGAAAAATGCTGAACATAAACCTTATGCAGAATCAAAGTGTAAAATTTTGCTTGTAGAGCCTAAAGGTGTTGTGAATACCGGGGAAGAAATAACTGATCAAACAGCTGAAAATGATGTCTGGATCTAGCCTGTAGTGATAAACCGAAATTAAGAAAGGTTTAAGTTTAAATATTGAAAAATTTTGTTAATATTATAATACATTGTTTGGAAATTTTATCATTTGATAAGGAGTTTTCTAATTGCGTTGGAGTAAATGGTTCAATATTTTTTGTATAGTTGCATTGGGATCAATATATGGTTATAAATTATTGACTAACCAAGAAGTGAACACTACTCGTTTAATAATAGCTTCAGTAGTTGTCTTGTGGAACATTGTTGGACTTTTTAGCAAAGAACCGGTAAAACAAACACAGCAAGCAAATTAAAAGTCAAAAAAGTTGGTACAGAAGGAGGCTGCAGCGTGCAGCATCTCTCAGTCTCACAAAAAACCAAGGGTTCAGCCCCTTGGTTTTTTTGTGGTTTTCGCAGCTTATTTTTTTCAAGTTTATTGCAGGCATCCAGAGTCTGTTGTATGGATAAATGAAAATTGAGGCTGAAATGTGCTGGTTAACTAAATGAATAGTCCAAGCTGGAGTCTTTTATATACATAGTATGAAGAGATTAAAAAATATGAGAAGGAGTGGTAGTTCATGTATTATAACCCAGGTGAAAATCACGTTCAGAAAAAACCATACGACGAAGCCTGTGACCTTGGCCATGATTTTGATATGGCGGAAGACGAAGCAAGAGCAGAAGCTGCAAGAGAAGCAGAAGCGAGAGCAAGAGCGGAAGAGGCAATAGCAAGAGCGGAAGAAGCAAGAGCCAGAACAGCAGAAGCAGAAAGACTAGCAGCAGAAGCAAAGGTAAAAGCGGCAAAAGCAGCAAAAGCAGCAGCAAAAGCGAAATGTAAAAAACATCATAAGAAAGAGAAAAAACATGATTGCAAACGGAAACACAAGAAGAAAAAATAAGAGAAATTCCGGCCCAAGGCTGCAAAAACGATAAAGAAAAAGATTCTTGTTGGAGGATCAAACAGGAAGATTACTCAGCTGGTGCGGCAAAAAGGACGCATAGCAGGGCAAACAAAAACTTTCCTATGAGCTTCCATAGCCGGGTCAGTATATCACGCCAATCATATTAAAAAGATAGGAGAGACAAGAGTTTCGGCAACTTGCCGCTCTTGTCTTTTTTGTGTTTTTATATCATCTTCGCGTATTTGTATTTATTTTTAAGTCAGCAGATCATCCGTCTAAGAATTTGTCCAAATCCTGCATATACTGGAATCGGAATCAAATGTTTATGGGGAGTGAAACAGATGGGATCAACACAGTTAACAGGGCGCGTCATCTTCAAAGGGGACCCCGGCTATGCACAGGCGGTTAAGAATTGGAACCCTTATGTTGATGTCTGTCCGCTTGTCTTTGTTTTTGCACAAAATTCATACGATGTAAGTAATGCGATTAAATGGGCGCGTGAGAATAATGTGCCTTTGCGTGTCAGAAGCGGCCGCCATGCTCTGGATAGAAACCTTTCAGTCGTAAGTGATGGAATAGTTATTGATGTGAGTGACATGAATAAAGTTTTATTAGACGAAAAAAACGCGATTGCAACCGTTCAAACCGGCATTCACGTCGGCCCGCTTGTGAAAGGATTGGCCCGGGATGGTTTTATGGCTCCGTTTGGAGACAGTCCGACAGTGGGAATCGGAGGAATTACGATGGGCGGCGGGTTTGGAGTGCTTTCACGATCAATCGGCCTGATAAGTGATAACCTTCTCGCACTGAAAATGGTAGATGCAAAAGGCAGGATCATTCAAGCAAATCAATCTCACAATGAAGATTTACTATGGGCTTCCAGAGGCGGCGGGGGAGGCAACTTCGGATATAATACCCAATACACGTTCAAAGTTCACCGTGCTCCTAAAACTGCAACCGTCTTTAATATTATTTGGCCATGGGAGCAGTTGGAGACGGTCTTTAAAGCTTGGCAAAAGTGGGCGCCGTTTACAGACGAACGATTGGGGTGCTACCTTGAGATTTACAGCAAAGTAAATGGCTTGTGTCATGCGGAAGGATTGTTCCTCGGTTCAAAACCTGAGCTGATTCAATTATTAAAACCTTTATTAAATGCCGGAACCCCGACACGGACAATTATCAAAACATTATACTATCCGGATTGCATAGATTTCCTGGACCCTGATGAACCGATCCCGGGAAGATCTGATCAGAGTGTTAAATTCTCCTCGGCGTGGGCGCTAAATCTTTGGCCGGAAAAACCTATTTCAGTGATGAGACAATTTTTAGAAAAAGCCACCGGGACAGAAACAAATTTCTTTTTTATCAATTGGGGCGGTGCGATAAGCAGAGTTCCCAGCAGCGAAACAGCCTTCTTTTGGCGCCGTCCATTGTTTTATACGGAATGGACGGCCAGTTGGAAAAATAAATCACAAGAAGCCTCGAACCTTGCATCAGTTGAAAGAGTGCGTCAGCTGTTGAAACCATATGTAACAGGTTCATACGTCAATGTTCCGGATCAGAATATTGAAAATTTCGGAAAAGCATATTATGGCTCAAACTTTGCAAGGCTTCAAAGAGTAAAGGCGAAATACGATCCCGAAAATGTATTTCATTTTCCGCAAAGCATCCCGCCATCGTATAAATAGTTTGATCGTTTTGGGAAACAAAATAAAAAACACACCAGAACATTCAGGTGTGTTTTTATTGTTGCTATAAAATTTGGTTATTCACTTGCATCCCAGTGCGGATTCCAAACGATTTCCCATAGGTGCCCATCGGGGTCTTGGAAGTGACCGGAGTACCCGCCCCAAAAAGTATCATGAGCGGGATCAGTTATCGTCGCTCCTGCCTGTTTTACCTGTTCCATGACTTTATCGACTTCAGCTTTACTCGTAACATTATGTCCTAATGTAAATTCTGCCGGGCTTGGTGCAGTTAAAGCAACGTTTGTCTCATGTGCGATGTCTTTACGATTCCAAAGGGCGAGTTTCAGTCCTGTTTGTAAGTCAAAAAAGGCAACGGCGCCATGTTCAAACTCTTTTCCGACTATTCCCTCAGTAGGCAGTCCGAGGCCGTCCCGATAGAAGCGAAGTGATCGTTCCAGATGATCTACGCCTAAAGTGATGACTGTAACCCGCGGTTTCATAAAAATATAACCTCCCAAGCTGATGATAAGAAAATGATATCAAGTTTCATTATTGCACTGCAGCATCATATAGAAAAAGATTTTGACATTTCAGTAAAGAATCTATATATTCATATATGAGCACATAATCATATATGAATATTTTTGTGTACATGTTAGAATGCTTCATAACAGAAAAGGAATAATAAATGCAGGAGGAGATTTTTTATGGGTCACAATAACAATCACGCCGGCGGGTCCAATAAGAAGGTTTTATTGATCTCTTTTATCGTGATTACAGGTTATATGATAATAGAAGCTATAGGCGGATTTGTAACCAATAGTTTAGCGCTTTTGTCAGATGCCGGTCATATGCTGAGTGATTCAATCTCATTAATGGTTGCTCTGATTGCTTTTAAATTGGCCGAAAAAAAGGCAAGTCATAATAAGACATTCGGCTATAAACGATTTGAGATTCTCGCAGCTGTGATAAACGGTGTTGCCTTAATATTGATTTCCCTTTATATCATTTATGAAGCAATCAAACGTTTCTCTCATCCGCCGGAAGTGGCAACAACCGGCATGCTTATCATTAGTATCATCGGGTTAGCTGTGAATATATTGGTCGCTTGGATTATGCTGAACGGCGGAGATACAAAGAATAACCTGAACATAAGGGGAGCTTATTTACATGTAATAAGTGATATGCTCGGCTCTGTAGGTGCCATTCTGGCTGCGGTGCTTATCATCTTCTTCGGGTGGGGCTGGGCAGACCCATTGGCCAGTGTCATTGTAGCTGTTCTTGTTTTAAGAAGCGGTTTCCATGTGACGAAAGATTCCATTCACGTATTAATGGAAGGAACCCCGGAAAATATTGACGTGACTGACATCATCCATACGATTGAAGAGACAGAGGGCATTCAGCATATTCATGATTTACATATATGGTCCATCACAAGCGGGTTGAATGCTCTTTCCTGTCACGCTGTTGTTGATGATCAGCTGACCATTTCAGAAAGCGAAAGTATTTTACGCAAAATTGAACATGAGCTTGGAGATAAAGGCATTACGCATGTAACAATTCAAATGGAAACAGCAGCGCATAATCACGACAATGCAATCCTTTGTCAGGCAAAAAGTGAGCAGACGGACGGCCACCATCATCATTAAAGGAGGAGATAGGGACTCACTTTGTCTCTCTGACAATTAAGATAAAACCGGAGGGGGATTCGGATGTACGACACGATAGTAATCGGAGCCGGTCAGGCAGGAATCTCAGCAGGATATTATCTAAAGAAGTCGAAACAAAAGTTTATCATTTTAGATAAAAGTCATGAAGTGGGAGAAAACTGGAAAAACCGGTATGACTCATTGGTTTTATTTACTTCTCGAATGTACAGCTCTTTGCCTGGAATGCATCTTGAAGGAGACAAGCATGGGCTCCCTTCAAAAAATGAAATTGCTGCTTATCTGAAAAAATATGTTGAAAGATTTGAAATCCCGATCCAATTACGGACAGAAGTAATAAGTGTCCAAAAATTAAACAACTATTTCTTAATAAAAACAAACCGGGAAGATTATCAAACGAAGAATCTTGTGATGGCCGCAGGTCCTTTTCATACCCCTAACATTCCATCAATATCAAAGGATGTAGCCGGTCATATTCATCAATTACATTCTTCACAATATAAACATTCAAAACAACTGGCGCCTGGGAATGTACTGGTAGTCGGCGGCGGGAATAGCGGGGCTCAGATAGCTGTTGAATTATCCAAAGAAAGAGTTACATATTTGTCTTGCAGTAATAAACCGGTTTATTTCCCTTTATGGATTGGAAAAAGAAGCATCTTTTGGTGGTTTGATAAATTAGGAGTTTTACATGCAAGTCATACATCAATATTAGGCAAGTTCATTCAAAAGAAAGGCGACCCCATATTTGGGTATGAATTAAAACATGCAATAAGACAGAAGAAGATCATTTTAAAACAAAGAGTCATAGCCGGAAAGCAAAATGAAATCATTTTTAAAGATTCATCTTCATTAGAAGTAAACAATGTTATTTGGGCAACTGGTTTTAAGAATCCGCTTTGGTGGATGAAAATAGAAGGTGTTTTGGATAAGGAAGGCCGAATTATACATCACCGGGGTGTTTCAGCTGTGAAAGGATTGTACTTTATTGGTTTGCCTTGGCAGCATAGGCGAGGTTCAGCGCTGCTTCAAGGTGTAGGAAATGATGCTGAATACATTGTAAAACAAATGAACGGTGGATAGACTGAGGAGAGCAGTAACTTACGGGTTTACTGCTCTTTTTTGTATTGAATAAGTCCAGTTATGTGACTGTGTAAAGCCGAAAAAATCTTTTGACTTATTAAGTAAGAAGATCCCTGACTCACTGATTGTGCAACATTCTGACGTACTTCCCGAGCTAACTGCGCGGCACGTAAGGAAACCCGCCAAAAACGCTGTTTTAATCGGCTTGTTGAACAGAAAATACAATATCTCTTGGTTGTCGAAATGGTGAGTGCATACCCCGGGCAGATTCAAGTTTCCCGGCTGCAACAGTGTTACCAAGAGTTGCAGACCTTTGGTATTTTTTATGCAAACAGGTTTTGTGGCCGTTTCTGCTGTGGCACACTCTCATTACAAAAAGCATAGGATAACATCATAAAAATTTGAAATTGCGGGGATGAAAAATGTATTATATACCTTTTTCGCATCAATGTTATTATTGTGTGAATGTACCGATGTATAGCGATGGAAGATCTGTTTATTGGACTTATCCAAACGACATGGGGTATGCAGACCGAAATGATGATTTGCGATCTTCATACGAAGATAGAAACCTTCTCTTGAAAGATTATGGACCAAAACCATTTGTTGTGAATATCAATAAAGCCGCAAAACAAAATCACACGTTCCGTACTGCCTTATGGACAGGAAAACATTTTCAAATTACCTTGATGAGTATCGGCATTGGAGAAGATATCGGTTTGGAAATCCACCCCCACGTAGATCAATTCTTACGGATTGAGCAAGGCCGGGGAATCGTTAAAATGGGCAGGAGCAAGGAAAATTTAACTTTCCAAAGAAATGTCTATGATGACTTTGCCATTGTTGTACCTGCCGGCACTTGGCACAATGTGATTAATACGGGTAATACGCCGTTAAAACTATATTCAATTTATGCGCCTCCCAACCATCCATTTGGTACGGTTCATGCGACTAAGGCAGATGCAGAGGCTGCGGAAGGCTAGCATAAAGTATGCTGCAGAGGTTTGACAAACTGGGATTACGCCTTTCTGGCTGCCCAAGAGTACGGTAAATAAGGCCGATTTAATATGAATCGGCTTATTTTTTGTTGGATTTTTCCTTAAATCGGCCTTTGATCGCTGCGGGCAATGTATCGGTTTTAACGGTCTCAAGTTCTCCAGTATACCTCGGCACGAGTCCAATAGCCTTCTTGATTAGGCTTTTCAGCAAAGAAAGAGACCCTCTTTTTTTGCTTCTTCATTCATTTGGCAAACGTTATTGATTTATTTGTGCAGTAACATATAATGGAAATGGTGGAATGTAATCTCGTTGAGAAGGAGATTGAGATGATCATTAAAATGACTTCGTTTCATATGAAAGACTTCAATAAACCAAATGAACCTCTGGTTGTTTTCGGGAGAATTATACCCGCACTTGAAAACAATGTTTGGACATATACTGAGGAACGGTTTTCTAAGCCTTATGTTAAGAAATATGAAGATGACGAAATTGATGTCAGTTATGTTGAAGAAGAGGGGAAAGCAGTCTTTTTTTATTATGATGAAAATAACTGCATCGGCCGGATTAAGATACGTTCTAATTGGAATGGATATGCGCTGATAGAGGACATTGCGGTTGCAAAGGACTATCGAAACAATGGTATTGGAACGGCATTATTAAATAAAGGGATTGAATGGGCAAAGGAGAATGATTTTTGCGGTCTGATGCTTGAAACACAAGATATTAATGTATCAGCTTGTCATTTTTATGCTAAACACGGCTTTGTAATAGGCGCAGTTGATACTATGCTTTATTCCAACTTTTCAACGGCAAATGAGATCGCGATTTTTTGGTATTATCAATTTTAACTGCTGCTTAAGGGTGATGAGAGGTTAATTGTTTGGCATTGATTCTAAATTGATCATCTAAAGGGAATTTGAGATAAATTCAGCTGCAGTTGGAGCAGGCCCTTGCTCAATTTTTTATAAAAAGGAGTATAATACGTTGCTGAAAAGGTTTTTTCTTGTTTTTCTTACGCTGATAATGTCTGTATTTGCTGTATTCGCGGCTGCTGAGGAGTCTCCCGGTGATCATGTCATTTCTTTTGACGAGCCTATGATTTTATTGATCTCACTCGGAATCATCTTATGTTTATTCATTCCCCCATTAGTGATGTCCTTTTTTGGCAGCTTGATTGTGAGAATCATATCCGGAGTTTATCAATGTTTTATCGTTCTCACGTTTGCGGGGCTCATTCCAATTGGATTTCTTATCCCTAATGGCTTTTTGACAATTCTTGCTGCCGTTCTGGGGACTTTGGTCAGTTTAGCGAGTGTTGCCGTGACCTTATTCATTGGAAGGAATAAGGATGTTAAAACAAAACACGGCTAGAAGGTCTGATCATGCATAAGTAAAAAAACAAGCATATTGTTACATGCTTGTTTTTTTCTTTGGAACATTTCAGTTATCACGAAGCTGTTTCTTTAGATTGGCATTATATGCTACAAGACATACAGCGCTGTAAAATGACAAAGCAACACCCAGTAATAAAACGATCCAACTAATAGGAACTGATAATTCAGCGGTCCGGCTGATATAAGCCAGAAATCCTGCAACTGATAACAGAACCAACAGAATAGGTGGATTTTTCAGCAAGTTATCACACTCCCAATTTATTTCAATCATAATATATCATACTTTTTACCTTGTTAACCATTATTTATAAAAAAACGAGGCGGAATATACTCATGCAGCCGGTAATAACAAGAGCATCAGAAAAGAAGGTATAATGGGCGGGAAGGGGTGCCAGTCAATGAAAATAACCAGAGAGACATTAGAAAATCAGCAAATTTGGATATATGGTGTGTTTCTTGTGATCGGAGGAATAGCGGGGATCGCCGGGAAGGATTCAGGACTCAGCTGGAGCTGGACGATATCACCGCTAATCGCTGTTCTCATGTATGCCATGTTTGCCCAAATCCCATTCTTGAAGCTGAGGGAAGCCATTTCAAACCTCAAGTTTATGGCGGCTTTACTGATTGGTAATTTCTTAGCTGTGCCTGTTGTTGTATGGGGTTTGACCGCCATTTTTCCTCAATCTCCTCCTATATTATTAGGAGTTTGTTTAGTATTGCTTACACCTTGCATTGATTACGTCATCGTCTTTACTCAGCTCGGGAAAGGTAATGAGAAATTAATACTGGCTTCCACGCCGGTTTTGTTCGTCGTTCAGATGGTATTGCTTCCGTTATACTTGTGGCTGTTTATCGGGAAAGAAGTCATAGGGGCTGTTCATGCCGGGCCGTTTCTGGAAGCATTCTTATGTTTAATAGCGGGACCGCTGCTGGCGGCAGTGATGACACAATTGTGGGCTGATAAGAAGCCGGCTGGAGAAAGGATGTTAGAGTGGACGGCCTGGCTGCCTGTTCCTTTTATGGCTCTCGTATTGCTGGCGGTCGTTGCCACACAAATCGGCAAGGTATACAGTGATTTTGAGGTCATTATACGCGTAATTCCGATTTATCTGTTATTCCTGCTCATGATGCCGTTTGTTTCCCGGTTTATCGCATATGCGTTCCGTCTGGATACAGGCGAAGGAAGAGCATTGATCTTCAGCACGGGCACAAGAAATTCTCTCGCAGTCCTTCCGTTAGCGCTGGCCTTGCCGGATGCTTGGGCCTCATTAGCCGCAGCTGTTATCGTCACACAGACGATTGTTGAACTGATAGGCGAATTGATTTATATCAAAGCGGTGCCCGGATGGCTGCTGAAATAAAAAATAATCTGCGCTGAAAAAAACATACCAATAAATATTGGTATGTTTTTTTGATGATTATAAAGTTGAAATATCAATGACGAAACGGTAGCGGACATCGCTTCGAAGAACCCGTTCGTATGCTTCGTCGACTTGATTGGCCGGAATCACTTCAATTTTAGGAGCAATGCCGTGCTCGGCGGCGAAATCAAGCATTTCCTGAGTCTGCGGAATACCGCCGACGAGTGAACCCGCGATGCTGCGGCGGCCCGTGATTAAGGAGAACACACTATATGAGTCCGGATCAGCAGGCGCTCCTACATTTACTAATGTACCGTCAATGCGTAGCAGGGATAAGTAGGCATCTACATCAAGGTTCGCGGATACCGTATTTAAAATGATATCAAAATGTCCGGCCAGCTCAGTGAATGTATCCGGATCGCTTGTCGCGAAGTAATGATCGGCTCCAAATTCAAGAGCTTCGTCTTTTTTGTTCATTGAGCGGCTGAGGACGGTGACCTCTGCGCCTAAAGCGTGCGCGAATTGAACGGCTAAGTGTCCGAGCCCTCCCATTCCGACGATCGCCACTTTTTTGCCGGGACCGGCATTCCAGTGTCTCAGCGGAGAATACGTGGTAATGCCCGCGCACAATAGCGGGCTGGCAGCATCCAAATCCAGCTGATCCGGAATCCGGACAACGAATCTGTCAGTGACAACTATTTTCTGGCTGTAGCCGCCGTACGTAGGATTTCCGTCGTAGTCCAGGTTATTGTAGGTCTGAACAACGCCTTTTGTGCAATATTGTTCGTCTCCGTTAAGGCAGTATTCACATTCCCCGCAGGAGTCTACAAAACAGCCGACACCTACACGGTCGCCGACGGCAAATTTGGTGACTTCTTCACCCACGGCTTCCACAACTCCGGCAATTTCATGCCCGGGAACCATCGGAAAGATTCCGCCGCCCCATTCATCGAATGCGCTGTGGATGTCTGAGTGACAAATCCCGCTGTACTTAATATCAATCAGGATATCGTGCGGCCGTAATGCTCTTCTCTCAATCGTCGTCCGCTCAAATTTAGCTTTTGCATGCGGAGCGCTTAATACACGAGTCGGATGATTATTGCACATGGTTATCTTCCTTTCCAAGATAAAGTGATGAATCCTCTGTTCGGTTTTACTTTAAAGGTTAAAGCGAACTTTAAGTCAAGGGGTTTGGTTTATTTTTTTATGAAATGATATTCTATAATGGCACGCTTATGAAAGGGATGAAGGATGGGTGGTAAGAAGATGAAAATTGCGCAGGCTGCAAAGCAGGTTGAGTTATCAGCCGCGACGCTTAGGTATTATGAAAGTATAGGACTGATTCCTCCGGTAAAACGCGATGAAAGCGGCATCCGCGATTATGACGAAGATGATGTGAATTGGATTCAATTTATAAAATGCATGAGAAGTGCCGGGCTGTCGATTGAGGCGCTGATTGAATATACCGCTTTATTTATTGAAGGAGCCGATCATACGATTGAACCCCGAAAAAACATCCTTATCAATGAAAGGAAAAGGCTGACGGAGAAACAGAGGGAAATTGATGAAACTATAAAACGATTAAACAGGAAGATTGAGGATTACGAAGACATCCTCAAAAATGAAGCGAAACTTAAAAACAGATTGAAAGCTGAATATATTTCTGAATGAAGAGTAGATGTCCCGGGCGCCGGGCCGCATGAAATGTACCAAGGGAAACGAACCTTGGTTTTTTTATTTTCTAAAGAGAGGAGACAAAACAGTTTTTCCTATCTTATCAATCTTTACTTATCCTTTTTTCAGCTTGACTTTTTTACTGCAGACTTTTAAAGTGTGAAATGTTGCTTAGACTGTGATTAGCGACTTTAATGCTGAAAAGAGGTGGTTTACCCAGATGAACAATAAAAAGAACCCTTGGGCGTTATTGCCTTTAGTCTTATTCGTAGGGCTTTTCGTCGGCTCTGGTCTGGTGACCGGAGATTTTTATAAATTGCCGATCTTGATTGCCGCGATTATTGCGTCAGCTTTTGCGCTGCTATTTAACCGGAAGAAATCGCTCAATCAAAAAATAGAATGGTTTGCTTCCGGCGCGGGACATCCTGATATTATCATTATGGTTATGATTTTTATATTGGCAGGTGCCTTTGCTTCAGCGGCTGAAGCGATGGGAGCGGTGCATTCAACTGTCAATCTTGCTTTGAGCATTATTCCGCAGCAGTTTTTGCTGCCGGGGCTGTTTATCATTGCTTGTTTCATTTCTATATCGATGGGAACATCAATGGGCACGATTGCGGCGGTTGCGCCGATCAGCGCCGGTTTGAGCGGCGAGCTTGGCATCTCCAGCGCGATACCGATTGCGGCTGTGGTCGGCGGAGCGATGTTCGGAGATAATCTTTCTTTTATTTCAGATACGACCATTGCGGCAGTCCGGACGCAAAAAACACAAATGAGGGATAAATTCAAAACGAACTTTCTGATTGTTTTGCCCGCTGCCATTGTGACTGTTATTATCTTATTTTTTATTCCGGCAGGCCACGCCCTCCATACGGGTGCTGCATCTTACAGCTGGATTAAGGTGCTTCCTTATGTCGCCGTGTTAGTTTTTGCGTTAATCGGTATTAATGTGATGGCTGTCATATTCGGCGGATTGGTTTTGACGGGAATCATAGGTTTAGCAGGCGGCAGCCTGACGTTTGATTCCTATTTTAAAGCGATTACGGATGGAGTTGCCGGAATGAGCGATCTGATCATCCTGTCCATGCTGATCGGCGGAATGGTCGGCGTGATGAAACAAAATGGCGGAATCGACTTTTTACTGGAGTTCATCACGAAACGAATCCGTTCGAAAAAAGGCGCCGAAGCCGGCATTGCCGGACTGGTCAGCGTGACGAATCTGGCTGCTGCCAATAATACGATCTCCATTATCGCAGCCGGTCCGATCGCGAAGAATATCGCTGATGAATTTAAGATCGACAACAGAAAATCGGCAAGTATTCTGGATATCTTTTCGTGCATGGTGCAAGGTTTGATTCCTTACGGCGCGCAGCTGTTATCGGCCGGGAAATTCGGGAATATTTCCCCCGTCAGCATCCTGCCATACTCTTTCTACCCCGTTTTAATCGGAATTTGCGGCATCATCGCCATTATGTTTGGCCTGCCGAAATTCACAAGGAATACGAAATAAAAAAAGGCGCCGTTCGGCGCCTTTTTTCTTTCATCTCAGCCAAGCATGTTTCAAAAGCTGCACGCCCTGTGCGATCTGTTCAGTATCGAGGTGGGCGAAACCTAACTTTATGATCGGCGGTTCAGGCTTTCCGGCAACGAAATAAACGGAGGTAGGGTATACTTTCACTCCGTACTGAAAAGCGCTCTCAATTAACGTTTCTTCTGTACAGTTCAAGTGAACTCTCACCAATATATACAATCCGGACTGCTCGCCGATGACCGTCACATGATCGCCGAACTGCTGCTTGATATGTGAAGTCAAGTGCTGCATCTTACGCTTGTAGACAGTGCGCATGCGCTTAATATGGCGGGTCCATTCCCCGGTCTTCATCAATTCAGCCATGGTCAGCTGGTGAAGCGAAGAAGCGGTGCTTTCGAAATGAATGAAACGTTTTTTATACCGATGCAAAATGCGCTGCGGCAAAACCATATAGCTTATGCGGATGCCCGGAAGAAAGGATTTTGAGAAATTCCCTAAATAAATCACCCGGTCTGACTGAATGGAAGCAAGGGCGGGAAACGGCTGCTGCGTATAACGAAATTCACTGTCATAATCATCTTCAAGAATATATCCCTCTCTTTTATTCACCCAATTGATCAGAGTTTGGCGCTGCTGAATGGACATGCTTACGCCGTAAGGGCTGTGGTGGGAAGGAGTCACGTAGATTAATTTTTCTTTCATTGCATGCAATTGAGAAAAATCAGCTCCGTTTTCATAGACGGGTATCGTTTCAAGAGAAAGCCCGTGAAATTGAAAAGCCTCTCTGGCACCGTCGAAGCCCGGGTTTTCTACTATAACTCCGGAAAAATCTTCTTTCAGAATCCGGCTGAGATAAATCAGCATCTGCTGTGTGCTGCTGCCGATGATAACCGAATCCGCATCTGTTTTCACCCCGCGTGATTCCAAGAGATAAGCGGCAATTTGTTCACGCAAGTTTCTCTCGCCGAACGGTTCACCGTACAGAAAGCTTTTCTCTGATGCCAAAACTTGATTGAATAATTTTCTCCATGTTTTCAGAGGAAAATGCTTTTGATCGACGGCTCCGGCGCGAAAATCAATCAGGGCCGGCTGAGTTGATTCGGTATTCTCTGCGTGAACAACATCGTTTTCTTGTTGAAATAAAGAGGGCTCTATTTCATTTGCAAAATATCCTTTGCGCGTTTCGCCGCGAATGTATCCCTCCGCGAAAAGCAGATCATAGGCCATCAGTGTCGTGTTGCGGCTTACCCGCAGGGAATCTGCCAGCTCCCGAATGGATGGCAGCCGCTCATTTGCCTGAATCGTTCCCTGCTCAATCAATGTCTTAAATTGCTCGTAAATTTGTTTGTATTTCGGGGTGTCGCTTTTGAAAGCAAAAATCATATTTTTCATCAGATGTTCTCCTCTGACATGTGCATTTATCCGAAACTGTACCTTTTTAAATGTCAGTTGATATTTTATTATAGCGGAAAGCGCTTTACCAATCCAGGTTCAGAGAGGAGAGTTTTTATGTATATTCCCGCTCCATTTCAGCTGAGTGAAGCCGAAGCGTGCAATGTTATTAAAGAGTATGGTTTCGCAGCACTGTTCTCAACGGCAGGAGGCATGCCGTATGCAACCCACCTGCCATTGATGATGAGCAAGGACAACGAATGCTTATACGGTCATTTTGCCTTGCCGAACCCCCAATGGAAAGAGATTGAAGGCCAAAGTGTATTAGCCGTTTTTCAAGGGCCTCATTGTTATATCTCGCCCAAATGGTATGAGACGAATCTGGCTGTTCCTACATGGAATTATGTGGCGGTTCATGTTTACGGAGAGGCAGAGCTCTTGGATGAGGAAGAAACCGTGCATTCGATGGGCGATCTCGTATTGAAATACGAAAGCCCCGACAGCCCGTACAAATTAGAGGATGTCGATGCAAAATTCCTGTCAGGCATGAACAAAGGGGTAAAAGGCTTTAAAATTAAAATCAGCAAGATAGAGGGGCAAGCGAAGCTGAGTCAAAATCATTCAGCACAAAGACAGAAAATGGTCGTACAACAGCTCAAACAGATCCCGCACACAAACGAACAGCTCATTTCCGGCCTGATGGAAGAAAACATCAAGCGGATCACTGCAAAAAACTGATACGCATCTTAAAAACATACCGGCAGCATGCGGTATGTTTTTTTCTGATTATGAAGCTTTTCTCAGGATGAATAACGACTCAAACAGCAAATAAATCAACGGCGCCGATAAAACGAAGAAAGAACGGGAAATAGCATACGTTATGAGTAAATAAACGATAAGTTTCAATAGAATGGAAGACGTTTTATTCAATGCCCAGCGGTTCTTCAAGACATCAGTCATACATGCTGACAAAAGGCCGACCGTCAAATATCCGGCTGCTATGTAAATATAAATAAAAAGGTAAAACGGATAAGAAGACAACGGCGGTGTGTCTTCTTGTGTCATTCTTAAACCAAAATAAAAGATCATTAAAAAGCAAACGGACGAAATCAGAGCCAGCAAAAGGTGTTTATATAAATACTTCTTCATGTGTTCACCTGCCTATAGCGCAATTATGTCTATCAATTATGACATGGTTTTACCGCTGCTGAAAGAATCGGCAGCTGAAAAAGACGGCAAATCCCGCCGTCTTTTTTATATCTTAAGATTTCTTAAGAACTTTCACCGCTTTTTCTTCAGGTTTTGAATGTAGAGTGTGTTTTATAAATTCAAAACAAATGGAGAGATTAAAGATGAAACGTCTGTTATTTTTATTTCAATATATTATGAATCCCAGATCTGTTGGCGCCGTTCTGCCCAGCTCGCGTTTTCTTGCTGAGAAGATGATGGGAAAAATTGATTTTCATAAAGCTGAATACATTGTTGAATACGGGCCCGGTACGGGAGTATTTACAAAAAAGCTGCTTGAAAAACGGCAACCCGGGACAATAATCTTATTGATAGAACAAAATGAAGAATTTTATGCTTTGCTGAAAGAACAATATAAAGATGAACAGAACCTATTCATTGTGCACGGATCAGCCGAACATATTGAGAGGCATATAAAAGAGCATGGAATCCCTTATGCCGACTATGTCGTTTCCGGACTTCCTTTTGCAAGCCTGCCAAAAAATGTTTCTGAAGATATTTTGACGGATACAGCTAAAATCTTAAGAAATCATGGAGAATTTATCACATTCCAATATACTCAATATAAGAAGGCATTGATTGAGCAATTCTTTCCCAAAACAGAAGTAAGGAGAGAATTCAGGAATATTCCGCCGGCTTATGTTTTCAGCTGTTCATTGCCGCCAAAAACGAGGGAGGATTCATATGGGGACAAGCATTCTTATCGTGGATGATGACAAAGATATCCGAAATCTTATTTCTGTATATTTGGAAAATGAAGGAATAAGCACGCGCAAGGCGGAAGATGCTGCTGAAGCCTTGAAATTATTGGAGCAAAAGGAGTTTGACCTGATTATTTTGGATATTATGATGCCCAATATGGATGGGATTGAGGCATGCATGAAGATCAGACAAGAACGAAATCTGCCCATCATCATGCTGTCCGCCAAATCAGAAGATATGGATAAAATTCAAGGGCTGGCTTCCGGTGCAGATGACTATTTAACGAAACCGTTTAATCCGTTGGAATTGATCGCCAGAGTGAAATCTCAGCTGAGAAGGTATAAAAAATACAATACAGATGCGGTCAGCACGGCAAACGTTATTGAAATCGGTGATTTGACCGTTAATACGGATACAAGGCAGGTGTGGGTGCGGGGAGAAGAAGTCAGGCTCACTCCGAAAGAGTTTGATATTCTGGAGCTTCTTTCGAGAAACAAAGGAATTGTCATGAGTGTTGAAAAAATATATGAGGCGGTATGGAAGGAAGACTTTTTTAAGTCGGACAATACTGTAATGGTCCACATCACAAAGATCAGAGACAAGATAGAAGAGGATTCTAAACATCCGATTTATATCAAAACGGTATGGGGAACGGGATATAAAATATGAGGAAGTTTGGAAATAAGCTGATTGTCAGGCTTCTGGTCGCGATCGCTATTAGTTATCTTGTTGCATTCGGTGTATTGATTCTTGTTATATTATCTATTTCATATTTGGATAAAATATACCATTTGACAAATATGAGCGTAGGCGGCGCCTATTTTAAGATATTGCTTCAGTTTACTGCAACTATTTTGACCTTTATTGTGGTTTTTTGGTTATTGATACGAAAAAAAATAGGATATTTGAAGCTCATTACTGAGAGTGTTCACCATATTGCCAATGGAAATTTGGGCTTGACCATTAGGATGGAGAGTAGGGATGAATTGACTCAGCTTGCACAACATATCAATTATATGTCCGAAGAATTAGAGAGTAAATTTGAACATGAAAGACAATTGGAACGAGTGAAAAGTGAGCTGATCTCAAATGTATCGCACGATTTAAGAACCCCGTTAACATCGATTATCGGATATTTGGATCTGCTTAAAAAAGAACAATACAATAGTAAAGCACAATTTCAGGAATACCTTGAAACGATTTATTCCAAATCACAAAGACTGAAATATTTGATAGATGAACTGTTTGAATATACGCATTTATCGAGTCCGGATGTTATTTTGAACCGCAGCAAAACAGACTTGTCTGCTTTATTGGAACAAATCGTCGGAGAGTACTTTCCTATGTTTGAAAAGGAACAATTAACTGTCCGAAAATCAATTACGGAAGAACATGTACCTGTATGTATTGATATAGAAAAGATGGTTCGCGTTTATGATAATCTTTTTATGAATGCGTTAAAGTACAGTATCAAACCTTCTGAATTCTTCATAAACCTTGAGCTGAAAGATGAAAAAGCGATTTTGCAAGTATCAAACAAGGCCGAAAATGTTCCGGCTGACGATATAAATCAATTGTTTGAACGGTTTTTCAGAGGGGATAAGGCCAGGACGGGTCATCATGGCACCGGGCTCGGACTTGCCATTTCAAAAAGAATTGTTGAGCTTCACAGCGGCCGTATTCATGCGGATTACAGCGGCGGCTGGCTTCGTTTTACTGTTGAACACCAGATTGATTAGAGCTTGCGGCACAAACATTCCATAAGCTTTTTTTTAGAATAACTTAAGAATCCTTAAGAATTTTACCGGCTGTTTCTTCATTTTCTTTGCTTATGATGTGATGGAAAGCGAGGAGAGCGGTGAAATTGAAAAATAAAATTGTTTTATTATGTATATGGTTTTTAGGCATTTATTGTTTGAAGGAACTGGACTTGCTGTCATTTGATATGAATGATGTAACGGATTTTATATCAGGGCATGCGGAATACGCGATGCTGCTGTTTTTGGCTTTGTGGGTCGTCAGGCTTCTCTTTTTTATTCCCGGCATGACGCTGATGTTTTTGGGCGGAATATGCTTTGATCCGATGGTCAGCATTTTATTATCATTGGCCGGTCTGTTTATAAGCGAAACATTGGTTTATCTTTTTTCGAGGAAATTCGCCAGCGAAAAAACGACTCAATTACTGGAAGATAAATATCCTGATTTGAAAGTGTTATTGGAGGCGTACAATTATAAGTTTTTGGCATTGGGGATGCTTTGCCCGGCAGCTCCTACGGATGTGATTTGTTTTTTATCCGCTGCAGCCGGGTTAAAGTATTCTGTCTACATGTTAACTGTATTGCTTTCAAATATTCCTGTGATCGTATTGTCCAGCTTTGTTGTTATCAATTTCAGTGAGTCTTTTGCAGGCATTGCACTTATTATTGTTTCATTTATATTGATTACGGTCTTAACGGTGAGAATATGGAACCGCATGAAGCAAAATTTTTCATGAATCCGTATTTTTTGTTCGGAAGGATTTAAAGAAGAATACACCCAAAAAAAGCTGTCAGCTTGGTCACTGACGGCTTATTTTGGGTGAAAGGCTTATTTCTCCGTGGTGAAATAAAGCAATGCTATGACCGGAAAAGCGATTCCAATCCATAATGTGATACTTCACCCGCCTGAAGCGTATGCCCATCCTCCGATTGATGAACCTGCAGCACCGCCCAGAAAGAAGATTGCCATGAATAAACCGTTTAATCGACTGCGAAATTCAGGCGCCAACGAAAAAATGGCACGCTGACTGAGTACGAGATTGGCGGATACACCCACATCTAACAGGATAGCTGCGGCCACCAGAACTGCTATTCCGACGGGGGAGCTGCTCTGAATCATGAGCGGGAGTAATAAAGAAACGATGACAGCACCAAGAGCGATTCCGGTGGCAAGCCGGGTCAGGCCGCGATCAGCCAGACGGCCGCCTATCGGTGCAGCGGCTGCCCCCGCAATGCCCGCCAGTGCGTATAGCGCGATTGCCTTCTGAGAAAAATGAAAAGCAGGACCGGACAATAATAAAGGTACAGTCGTCCAGAACAAGCTGAAAGCTCCAAATACAAACGCATGATAAATGGCGCGGCGGCGTAAGACCGGAGTCGTGCGCAGCAGCTTCCACATTGAACCGAGTAAGACGGTATAGCGTGTGTTTGCTGTTGGTTTTCTGGCAGGAAGCACTTTTGCTAAGACGATTGCCAGGACAACACTTAACGCGGCGGAGAAAGCAAATATGGCATTCCACCCCCATATATCAGCGACCAGACTGGATATCGGGCGGGAAAGCATAATACCGAGCAATAGGCCGCTCATCACATTGCCGACAACCCGGCCGCGTGCGGCGTCCGGTGCAAGGTAGGATGCGAACGGAACAAGCACTTGGGCTGCGATCGATCCCAATCCGATGAAAAACGCAGCGGCTAAAAACAGTGTTCCATGCTTCACACATGCTGTCAGTGTCAAAGCGGCTGCGCTTAGAAGGAGCGATACCACGACTAGTTTTTTGTTTTCGATAATATCTCCCAAAGGGACGAGAAACAGTAAGCCGGCAACGTATCCGATCTGGGTCAGCGTGACAATCAATCCGGCACTGCTTGGAGAAAGCCCAATTGCCGCACTGATGAATCCTGCCAAGGGCTGTGCATAATAAAGATTAGCGACAATGATGCCGCATGCAGCTGCAAGAAGAAGGGTTAAACCAGTTGAGACCCCCTGATCTGCTTTTTGTTTGTTTAATGTAGCCATGTGAATGAACTCCTTTTTAATGATTTTATGATGCTTGATAAATATTTTGCTGATTCCTCTCCTCTCCATAGATTTTTAATGCTAAGGTTTAGCGGAGTGTTGAGCATTTACTAAACTGGACGTTCAGTTTTGTTTATAAGTGAATGATATACTAAACGTTCAGTTTTGTAAATGGGTTTCTGTTTTATTTTTTTATCATGTTAAGTATACTGAACGTATCGTTTATATTTCGGGAAGGAATGATGTATGTGCAGAGTAAACGAGGGCGGCCGCGTGATGAAGGAACACATAAGGCGATTCTTTCTGCGGCCTATGACCTCTTGCTGGAAAAAGGCTTTGATGCGGTGACAGTCGATAAAATTGCAGAGCGCGCAAAAGTGAGTAAAGCAACGATTTATAAATGGTGGGCAAACAAAGCTGCCGTTATCATGGACAGCTTTCTTTCGACCGCTACGGAAAGACTGCCTGTGCCTGATACGGGATCAACAGTACACGATGTATCGATCCACGCCGCGAATTTAGCAAGGTTTTTGACAAGCCGGGAAGGAACCGTGATTAAGGAATTAATAGGTGCTGGGCAGCTGGATGCCAAATTGGCAGAAGAATATCGCACACGATTTTTCCGGCCCCGCCGCCTCCAAGCGAAAGGCCTTCTGGAAAAGGGAATTCAGAAAGGTGAATTGAGAGAGGATCTTGATATTGAAGTAAGTATTGATCTCATTTACGGACCGATTTTCTATCGGCTGCTTGTAACAGGGGACGAGGTCAATGATGCCTATGTGCATGATTTGGTGATGAATGCGTTTAAGGGAGTTCAAGCTACCTGAATAAAGCGGAAAATAATGAAAAGGCAGAACAAGGTTATTGTTCTGCCTTTTCTGCTTTATTAGAGAACCGCCGGGCGGCTGCCACGCACGCGATATTCGCGGGGGTATCGTTGCCTGGGCGCTGTAAAGGCAGTTCTCAGTTTGACATACTGAAGCTGCTGTCTCAGCAGCAAAACGATTTATAGGACGGGCAGGCGGAGCGCCGTATCAATATTTTGTAAATTAAACCGGACTTGTTCATCTGTGTTCCACGGATGATACCAGCCTTTTTCCATCATATAGCGTGAGATTTGCTCATGCATGTCGATGGCTTCTTCTAAGTGACGGGTGAGGATCGCTTTCACTTCAGGCGTTCCGGCTTCCGTCGCCGCCATCGCATAGTTTCTGACTCCGCTTTTTGCCGAATTCAATAAATCCATAGCGACAATTTGGTCTGTCAGTGCATCCATCCCCGTCAGGTATTCCATAATCGGATTCATTCGTTATTCATCTCCTATTCATGCTTTGCATCAGATAAAATCGAGGCAAACTCCTGCAATTGCCTTGTTGATGTATCCGTATCCTGCTGCATGATTTCTTTCAGCTGCGGATCGGATACGAGCGCTTTCATGGTTTTGGATTTCGTCAGACAAAGTGACTTAAAAGAAGCCATCTCCTGAATTTCGAGTAATTCATGTAAGGCGCTGGCCATTTCTGTAGCCTCCGTTCTCTAAGGTTTGAGTACAACTTTAATACAATCATCTGTTTTCGTGTCAAACATCTCATAGCCGTGCTTCGCTTCACTAAGCGGAATGACATGGCTTACAACATCGCCCGGATCAATTTTGCCGGTTGACACCAGTTCAAACATATACGGCATATAATGGATAACCGGAGCTTGTCCTGATCGGATATTGACGTTTCGCTGCATGATATCGCCAAGAGGAAACCCGTTATATCTGCCGCCGTACACACCCGTAATCTGGATCGTTCCGCCTTTGCGCACAGCTTGGGAGGCAATGACTAAAGCGCTCATCGCCCCGCCTTGAAGTTTTAATCCGCTGGCGAGGAACTCCAGGTCCGTCATTTTTCCGTCCATGCCGACGGCGTCAATGACCACATCAGCGCCGCCTTTGGTGATTTCCTTCAGGTAGCTGCCCGTATTTTCGTGGTCTTCGAAGTTCACGATTTCCACTTTATTCGTCCGTTTCGCATGCTGGAGACGGTAGTTGACATAGTCTACAGCTATTACGCGTTTCGCTCCCTTTAACCAGCAGAATTTTTGAGCGAAGAGACCCACAGGCCCGCAGCCGAGAACGATGACCGTATCGCCTGCTTTTACGCCGGCATTGTCAACGCTCCAAAAGCCGGTTGTCATTGCATCGGCAATAACACTCAATTTCTCATCCGGTTCTTCGCATGTTTCGGGGACTTTAAAATGAGTAAAGTTCGCAAAAGGGACGCGTAAATATTCGGCCTGGCCGCCCGGATAGCCGCCGGTACTCCCTGAATAGCCGAAATAAGCGCCCATATCGCCGTTATCATTTGATTGATCACATTGGCTTTCCAGGTGATTTTTACAATAAGTGCATTCTCCGCAGGCGATATTAAAAGGAATAATGACACGGTCCCCTTTTTTGACTTTCGTCACGCCGGGGCCGACTTCTTCCACGATGCCCATCGGTTCATGCCCGATGATGTAGTCTTCCTGCAAGTTCGGGATGAGTCCGTGGATTAAATGTAAATCTGACCCGCAAATTGCCGTACTTGTGACTTTTATAATCATGTCATCGTGTTTTTCAATCTTCGGATCAGGCACGTCTTTGACGACGACGTTTTTAACTCCTTGATACGTTACGGCCTTCATGCTGTAATACCTCCAGTGTTAGTGTTCATCAGGTGTGCGGTCAAACATCCCTTTTCTGTTCGTTTCAACGGGAAACAGATTCATGTTTCCGACCATGAGGGTATTTTTCGCAGAGAGCTGATCCAGTTTATACTGTTCGCTCAGATCATGCGGGTGAAACCACTTTTTGCTGACCATCAAGTCTGTAATTTCCTGATGCATCGCGATTCCTTGCATGAGCTGTTTGCGCAGCAAAGCTCTTACATCAGGTGAAGCGGTTTCTGTTAAAGCGACGGCGGTATTTCTGACGCCTTCTTTTGCCCGTAAAAGAAAATCCATTGCGAATGTCGTATCTGCGAGTTCAGGGACGTGTAATGAATTGATTGGATCTAAATAGTCATGATTCAATGATGCTTACCTTCCTTTCAATTGATGATCGAAGTCGGCCGGTTTTGAGGAACAGGAGCCTGAAAAGATGCACGTTCATAAACCGCCTGTAAATCAGCCAGGTCTTGAGAGGCTTGCTGAACATCTTTCTCCATTAACGTTTTCAGGTCCTGATCAAACACAAGCCCTTGCATGAGCTTGGACTTCGCTACACAAAGCGTCTTGAAGTTAATCATTTCATGTAAGTCAAGCGACTCGTGAGCCGCTAATTCACGCTTTTCCATAATTATCTTTAAACCTCCTCTTCTCAATTACGTAATTAATTTCCCCTGAGAAAAGGACTTTATTCTTGCACATTTTGTTTATAAAAAAAGCAGAGAAGAAGTCTGGGGGCCCATCAAAAAAGAGGAAGCATACCCCTCCTGTAACGATATACCTAATATGGTAAACGAGTCCAAATGAGATGCTTTTTAAAGCGGCAGAAGCCTCTGTGCTGATAACAAACAGAACGCTGTCCAGGGCAACGAACCTGGTTCCGGCTGGCTGTTTTTTCTTTCACCCGTCATGCAGGACAGAAGGGGAAGGTGAGAGGCAGGCACTTATGGTATGATGACAAATAGAATAAAATCTCGTGAGGCCGGTCGGCTAAAAGGAAGTGGACAGAGATTGTTTGGTACAAAACATCAAGAAGACTATTTCTCCCGTGACAGACGCTCATTGCATATGCTTGCGTTTCGGGTGCCCGGTCTGGCATTTATTTTTATGGTATATGCCGCATCAGTCTCTTTGCAGTACATTTATGAAAGCTGGACGGTTTTTTTGCTGCTGTTATTTACGATATTGATCGTCACTTTTGCCGTGCTGCACTGGCATTCCTATCGCTGGGTCAAGAGAAAAACGTTTCTTTATTTCATCATACAGGGATTAATCATATATACATCGGCTAACTTGATGGCCGGCGGCTATATCGCGGTGGTCGTCGGTCTCTATGCCTTTTTAATCGGGCAGATTATCGGAATGACGGATAAGGGCAAAACGCTGCTCATACTCTATCTTTTCATTTTAATGTCCATAACAGCCTTGCACGAGGAGCATCCGCATCATCTGCTTCGTTTCATCGTTATCGCCGCTCCCATTATGATTGTGATTATTACGTATGCGGCAACGTTTTTCGCGCAAGTGGATGAAAAAATAAAAACACAGATGACGCTTGAAAAATTAGAGCTCGCTCACCGGCAAGTGAAACAGCTGACGCTTCAAAACGAAAGGCAGCGGATGGCGAGAGACTTGCACGATACGCTTGCCCAAGGATTGGTCAGCTTGCATATGCAGCTTGAAGCGGTGCAAGTTCATCTTTCGAAAGATAACACTGACAGAGCGAAAGACATCATCAGCCAGTCAATGAAAAGAGTGAAGGGCACATTGGCTGATGCGCGCTCGGCCATTGACAACCTTCGCAGCAAATCAGAAGAGATCGGATTTTTAGAAGAAAGCATCACTGAACAAATCAATCATTTTACAGAAGCCTCCGGGCTGTCTTGTTTTTTAGAGTACAGCGTGCATCATGTGCTTGACGTTCATATGGCGGAGAACTGCCATTATATGATCGGAGAAGGCCTGACAAACGCCGCCAAGCATGCGGAAGCAGATAACGTCTGGGTATCCGTCCGGGAAGAAGAGGGACAGATCCGCATAACCGTCAAAGATGACGGGAAAGGCTTTGATGCCGGAACGGAAATGAGAAAAAGCGGACATTACGGGCTGCTTGGGATACAAGAACGTGTCAATATGATGAACGGCACCTGCCGTATCACAAGCACCAGATCAGCGGGAACTCAAATTGAGATCATCATACCAATTCAAGGAGAGGCGGAACATGTATAAAGTGTTAATAGCAGATGACCATCTTGTCGTCAGAGAAGGTCTGAAGCTTTTGATAGAAACAAATGACCATTACACCATAACGGGAGAAGCGGAAAACGGGAAAACCGCCGTCCGCCTCGCAGAGGAACTAAAGCCCGATGTCATTCTCATGGATCTGTACATGCCGGAAATGAGCGGGCTGGAAGCCATTAAACAGATAAAAGAGCATTCTGATGTGCCGATCATTATTTTGACGACCTATAATGAAGATCACCTGATGATAGAAGGCATTGAATCAGGCGCAAACGGTTATCTGCTGAAAGACACAAGCTCAGAAACCTTATTTCATACGATGGATGCGGCAGTCAGGGGAGAAGTGCTTCTGCAGCCGGACATCTTGCAGCGTTTCCGGAAAATGAAAATGGAACGGGCAATTGCCAATGAAACACAGCTGACGGAAAAGGAAATCACAGTTCTGGAAGCCGTGGCGAAAGGATATAAAAGCAAAGCAATTGCCTTCGATTTAGGAATCTCAGAGCGGACGGTAAAAGCGAGATTAACATCGATTTATAACAAATTAGGAGCGGATTCGCGGACTGAAGCCGTCACCATTGCCATGCAAAAAGGTATTCTGAAACTGAATATATAATAAAAAACTGCCCAAACGTACATGCCCCTATGTACGTTTTTTTTATGTGAATGTGAACTACAATTAGGCAGAAAGTAATGATTGGAGAGGAGTATTCGATGTCTGGATTTTTATATAAATTAGGGGGATGGTCTGCCCGCAACCGATTAAAAATGATCAGTGCGTGGCTTGTGATACTGATCGCTTCGGCTGTGATCGCCATCTCGTTAAAACCTGCTTTTTCTGAGGATATGTCAATACCCGACACACCTTCTGAAAAGGCAATGGATATGATTCAAAAAGAATTTTCAAAGGGGCCTGATAAAGGAAGCATACGTGTTATTTTCGGTGCTGAAGATGGGAAAAAACTGACTTCAAAATCGGAAAAACAAGCGATCGAAGATACTTTAAAGAAGATCAAAACAGATCATTCAGTCGCTTCAATTGCAAGTCCTTTTGAGACAGGAACCATTTCTAAAGACGGATCAGTGGCATATGCCGATGTTACGTACAAAAAAGCGGCGGATGACATTACGGATGCGTCTGTTTCACATATTAAACACAGTCTGTCCGCCGCCGGAGGCAAGGGCCTGCAGACGGAGCTCAGCGGTGATGTGCCGGGGGCCGGTGTTGAAGTCGGCGGTGTATCAGAAATTATCGGCATTGTGCTGGCATTCGTCGTACTGGCTATTACATTTGGTTCATTAGTCATAGCGGGGCTGCCGATTGTCACGGCCCTGATTGGGTTAGGCGTAAGCGTCGCGCTGACGTTAATTGGGACACAGTTCTTTACGATAGCCTCGGTCAGTCTTTCATTATCCGGAATGATCGGACTGGCCGTCGGGATTGATTATGCGCTGTTTATCTTTACGAAGCATCGTCAGTTTTTGGGCGAAGGTGTACAAAAAAATGAATCGATCGCTAAAGCTGCGGGAACGGCTGGCAGCGCCGTCGTTTTTGCCGGACTGACTGTGATCGTGGCGCTTTGCGGATTAACTGTTGTCGGCATTCCGTTCATGTCTGCGATGGGGCTGACTGCGGCACTCAGTGTGCTGATGGCTGTATTGGCTTCTGTTACGCTGGTGCCTGCGGTGTTATCAATTTCAGGAAAAAGGATGATTCCGAAATCAAATAAGAAGAAAGAAAAGAAAAGTGCCGACACGAATGCCTGGGGACGCTTCGTTACAAGGAGGCCTATTCTGTTAAGCATTTTCAGCATTATTCTTTTAGCCGTCATCAGTCTGCCGGCCATGCATTTAGAGCTGGGGCTGCCTGATGCAGGAATGAAAGCGAAAGACAGTCCGGATCGCCGTGCCTATGATCTTTTATCTAAAGGATTCGGCGAAGGCTTTAACGGCAAGCTGACAATTGTTGCCGATGCAAAAGATGTCAAGGGCAATAAAAATGAAGCATTCCAAGACGCCGTGAAAGAAATAAAGGACTTGCACAATGTGGCGAGCGTCACACCTGCCATGCCGAATCAAAAAGGGGATTATGCCATCATTACGGCAGTGCCTGAAACCGGGCCGAATGATAAGGCAACGAAAGAGTTAGTGCAGGATATACGGAAACGATCAGACAAAAACGGCATCCGCCTGCTCGTCACCGGGTCAACAGCGGTGAATATTGATATTTCAGACCGGTTAAACGATGCGATTCCGGAATTCGCCATTCTTATTGTCGGGTTTGCGTTTGTATTGCTGACCGTTGTTTTCCGTTCTCTTCTCGTGCCGCTTGCCGCCGTCGTCGGCTTTTTGCTGACGATGACCGCTACACTCGGATTATCGGTATTCGTCCTGCAGGATGGGAATTTTACCGGCTTGCTGAGCATTCCGGAAAAAGGCCCGATTCTCGCCTTCCTGCCTATTTTGGCGATCGGTATTCTTTTCGGACTGGCGATGGATTATCAAGTATTCCTTGTCAGCAGAATGAGAGAAGAATATGTCAAAACAAAAAATCCGGTACAAGCCATCCATGCCGGATTGAAACATAGTGGGCCTGTCGTAACAGCGGCGGGACTGATCATGATTTTCGTCTTTGCGGGATTCATCTTCGCAGGGGACTCTACGATCAAATCCATGGGATTGGCAATGACATTCGGTGTTCTTTTCGATGCGTTCATTGTAAGAATGACCATCATTCCGAGTGTCATGAAGCTGATGGGACATGCGGCCTGGTACTTGCCGAAGTGGCTGGATAAGATCATTCCGAACGTGGATATCGAAGGCCATAAGCTGACACAAAGCAAAACGCCGGAGAAACCGGAAGAATAAAATGAAAAAGCAGATCATAATGATCTGCTTTTTTTATGTGCTGACCGCATCCATAAAAAGAGAAAAAAGCTTTTTCATATCTTCATGTTTTTTTGTCAGCATTTCAGGATGCCATTGCACGCCGACGACAAATAATTCACCCGTCCGTTCAATCGCTTCAATGGCCCCGTCTTTCGCATAAGCCGCGGCTTTAAACGATGGCGCTGTCTCTTTTATGATTTGGTGATGGAACGAGTTCACAAGCGTTGAATCGCCAAACAAGGAATGAAGACGGGTTCCTTTTTCAAAAGAAACATGATGGGTTCTTAAGGGGGGATCTTTTTCTTGATCGTGCTTAATTTCAGCAAACGAAGCGTGTGTCAGATCCTGGTATAAAGTCCCCCCGAAAGTGACGTTTAATATATGCATCCCCCGGCAGATTGCCAGTATCGGCTTCTCCAAAGCAACCGCCGTTTGGATCAGCTCCTTCTCGTAGGCGTCCCGGTCAGGAAAGGTCTTTCTTAAAGCCTGTAAAGGTTCTTCACCGTACATCAGCGGGTCTATATCCTGGCCGCCGGACAGAATAATGCCGTCAACATGAGAGACCTGTTCCTTTAAAAGCTCAGTTTCTTGAATTACCGGCAATATAAACGGCACACCGCCGGCCTCGGCAGCAGACTGAATATAATCATTGTTGACATACGCCCGATTATAACCCGGGAAAGGACCGGATTGATCAGCCATAATGTTTCCCGTAATACCAATGCGCTTGGCCATTCTTCGTTCACCTGAACCTTTCTTTCTGAGCCTGTTCATAACAAATCTGAACGTAGGTTGTACAAATCAGTTTGAAATTATTCTCTTTATACGTAAGCTTTCTAAAACAAAACCCGTGACAACAATCACGGGTCTTTACATTCATTTCAATTTCTTGATCTCTTCCGTCAGCTCTTTGAATTTTTGGTCAAGCTCACGATATTGTTTATCAGCCGGAGTCATGAAGCTGAGCTTTCCGAGGACTTCCTGCCGTTCGGTTTCAAGCTTTAACCGCAGCTCTTCAATATCATCTCTGGCGGCGGGGGATTCTTTCCATTTTTTTTGAACGCTGCCGTTCGTGATATCAAGCCGGATGTCTGTCGTCTTTTCGAGAAAGTAGCGATCGTGCGATACGATGATGAGCGTACCGTCGTATTGAGCCAATGTGTCTTCAAGCTGCTCGCGTGACGGCAGGTCAAGGTGGTTTGTCGGTTCATCCAGAATCAGCACATCTTTCTCCTCCAGAATAAACGCCATCAGCTTGCATTTGACCCGCTCTCCCATGCTCATCTTGCCGATGGGTTCCGTCCATTGCGCTGCGGTAAATCCTAAATGTTTCATGAGAGATTGAACATTTCCCCTTGCTTCGAACGTTTCTTTGTGAAAAAGCTGTTCGGGGGTTTTATCAAGCGGGAGGTCGAATACTTCCTGCGTTAAATATCCGACGTTTGCAGACGGAGATATCCATATGCTTCCCTGCGCTTTTTCCTGACCGAGGATGACCTTCAATAATGTTGTTTTCCCGCTCCCGTTCGGGCCTGTAATGGCAATCTTTTCGCCGTGCATAACAGTGAAATTTACGTTTTTGAACAGCGTTCGGCCGTCATACGATTTTGTGAGATCACGTACTTCTAAAAAACGCTTTCCCGCTTTTTTGCGGTGCTCAATGGAAAAACGGACTTCATACTCCGCCTCCACCGGTTCTGCTTTCGCTTTTTCAAGCTCTTTTTCAAGGCGCTTCCGTTTTGATTTAATCTGGGCGTCCGTGCGTTTTGCTTTTACGCGATGGTATTCTTTAAAGCCTTCTAATTTCGTTGATTGGGCATGGGCTTTTGCTGACCAGGCGCTCAGCTCGTTCATTTGAGCTTCAATCCGTCTGATCATATGCTGCTGATTCTCATATTCCCGCTGCTGTGTCAGTCTTCTCTGTTTGCGGACCTCCATATAGCTTGAATAATTCCCTTTATGTTCAATGAGTTTCTTTCCTTCGATCGACCAGATTTTTGTCGCCGCCGCATCCAAAAATGCACGGTCATGTGATACGAAAATAATGGTGCCCTTATAGTTCTTGATCTGATTAAGCAATATGTCTAAACTTTGCTGATCGAGGTGGTTCGTCGGTTCATCTAATAACAAAAGACCGCTTGAGGAGGAGAATCCTTTGGCAAGCCGGGCTTTCAGTTTTTCTCCGCCGCTTAATTGTGAAAAGGTGCGGGCGGGCACGTTCCATTTTTCTAACAGGGCTGCTTCTGCAGGCTCCGGTTGGCCGGAATCATAAGCTTCCGTTTCTTGTTCCACCATATATATGTTCACATCTTGCATCATCTGAATCTGTCCTTGTGACGGCGCTGTTTTATTGCAGATCATTTGCAGCAATAAAGATTTGCCGGCGCCGTTTTTGCCGATAACGCCGATGATGTCGCCCTGCTGAACGCTTGCGCTGATCTGTTCAAAAAGGGGCACACTGTTGATTTCATAACTGATGCCGCTTAATTTTAATATTTCTTTCATATGTCAATCCCTCGCTTTAAAGGGAGGACAAAAAATCCTCCCAATTGATTTGGAAGGATTAGCCGTACCTGTGCATGATCAAATAAGCTATTTTCACATAGCTTTCGTATCGTATAGAAAATGGGCAGACTAATCCTATTTTTTCTGATTTGAAATATTTGATTTCAAACGGTCAAAATAAGATTAGTTAATCATTGTCCACCCATCGTCCCTTCGTATTTGTTACAAACAGTGTAGCACACACTTACCTGTAAGAGCAAAGGGTGTTCGCCTTTTTATTCCAGATTCGAGGCTTCCCATTCTTCTTCTAACACCGCATAATAATATTCATCCCACCAGTGATTTTCATGGGGGATGCATTTTTTGAAGAAACCTTCCCGTCTCATTCCGATCTTTTCCATCACCCGGTGCGAAGCCGTATTTTCCGGCTGGCATGTCGCAATGATCCGATGCAATTTCATCTCGTTAAACCCGAATGCCAGCACGGCGCGTGCAGCCTCTGAAGCATATCCTTTGCCCTGATAATCCGGGTGAAATACCCAGCCGATTTCATACGTATGGTCGCCAAAATACTTAAAAAAAGCAATGTGGCCAATGACCGTTTTTTCATTCTTCAATAAAACGGGATACTTTTCAGCATGTTCACCGCTGTTTTCAATAACGAATTTCTTGGCGTCTTCTTCGGAAAAGACGCCTTCCGGTATATACTTCATGACCTCCGGATTTGACGTGTACTCATAAACGTCTTGCCAATCTTCCCGTTCAAATGTCCGGATCACGAGCCTGTCGGTTTTGATCTTCATTTTACATTCTCCCATCCAAAAGGTTTCATCCTAATACTTCGATCGAAAAGATGCAAAAACCTTTGAGCGGGGAAGGGCGATATAAAAAGCCTGCAGCTGTACACTGCAGGCGGTTATTTCTCATTGGCGGCGGCAGGCAGGTTAGTAAAGCCGAATTGCCCTCCGACAGCTTCTTTTACTTCATGAATAACGATAAATGATTTTGGATCAATTTTTTGAACGTGTTTTTTGATTTTCAGCAATTCGTTCTTTTTAATGACGACATAGATAATACGCTTGTCTTTGCTGCCGTAATACCCGTATCCGTAAAAAATCGTCGCCGCATTGCCGTATTCGGACGTGATGGCTTTGGCGATCTCTTCGTATTGGTCAGACATAATGGTGAGAGCTTTTTTATTATGGAAACCCTCAATGACAATATCGACGATTTTGGCACACAGATAAACGAATATAAACGTATACAGCATATGATTGATGCCGATCGCTAAAACGGACGCGAAAATAATGACGCAATCCATATAAAACATGCTTTTGGAGATGTTAAAGCCCTTTGTATAATTCAATAAATAAGCCAAAAGCGTGGTTCCGCCGGTAGATCCGTCAGCGATAAAGATCAATGCCAGCCCCGCTCCCATCAGCAGAGCGCCGAATACAATCCCGAGCACCATGTCGTGCACGCCGAATGGAATAAAGCTGACGATACTGAGAAAAACAGAAGTCATTCCCGTGCCGAGTATCGTATATAAAATTGTCTTTTTCGTTAAAAATTTATAAGCCAGCCCGATAAAAATCAAATTTACAACCAGAGTTGTAATGCTTGCAGGTATATGGAAAAGATAATATAAAACGAGAGCGATTCCCACGGTGCTGCCGTCCCCCAGATGATTCGGGATGACGAAAAATTCCACGGATGCCGCGATAAGAAAGGCTCCGGCCATAATCATCAGTATATCCTTGCAAATATTCTTCATGTGCAAACCTCCTCCGCAGTCAAAAATATATACAAAACAAAAACGCCTCAAAAATTATCCAGCAGAACTAAATAATTTTTAAGACGAATCATTCACAATCTCGTTTGTTCATTCAGTAAAGAATGATCAGCTTCAATATCGAAGATTATATAGACACCTTCACATCTTGTCAATGACGTAAAAATTGAATTTTCTATTGTATATATGAGGTTTGAATGAAATAAAAACAAGGAATTATATCAGAAGAGTTTTTACTTCTAATCTATTGATTAGAGAAATGGAATAAAGCAACAAAGAAGGGATGAGAACATTGGAACGAATTTTTATCAGTCCGGCTAAATATGTGCAGGGAAAAAACGCAATTGAAACGATCGGCGGACACCTTGAGGGCGTTGGTGAAAAAGCCATCGTCATTGCAGACAAAACCGTATGGGATATCGCGGGTCACAAAGTGACGGCTGAATTAAAGAAAAGCAGCATTTCGGCTGAAGAGGCGGTTTTCAACGGGGAAGCCTCCCAAGAAGAAATGAAAAGAATTGCGGGCATCGCAGAGAAAGCGGGCGCGTCCATTGTAATCGGAGTCGGCGGCGGTAAAACGCTTGATACGGCCAAAGCGGTATCAGATGAAATAAACGGCTACACTGTTATCGTGCCGACGGCCGCTTCGACGGATGCCCCGACAAGCGGGCTGTCTGTCGTGTATTCTGAACAAGGCGCGTTTGAAAATTATCGTTTCTACCATAAGAATCCTGATCTGGTTCTGGTCGATACGAAAATCGTCGCAGAAGCTCCGCCGCGCTTTTTAGCATCAGGGATTGCCGATGCGATGGCGACGTGGATAGAGGCGCGCAGTGTCATCGCCAGCGGCGGAAAAACGATGGCAGGCGGAATTCCCACAATCGCCGGAGAGGCTATCGCGGAAAAATGTGAGGAAGTTCTGTTCAAATACGGCCGTCTCGCTTATGAGTCTGTAAAAGCGAAAGCCGTTACGCCCGCATTGGAAGCGGTGGTTGAAGCCAATACACTTCTGAGCGGACTGGGATTTGAAAGCGGCGGCTTGGCTGCGGCGCATGCCATTCACAACGGCTTCACCGCGCTTGAAGGAGAAATTCATCACTTAACCCACGGTGAAAAAGTGGCATTCGGCACGCTCGTTCAGCTGGCGCTGGAAAAACGTTCACTTGAAGAAATTGAGCGGTATATTGCGTTTTATATCAGCTTGGGGCTGCCTGTCACACTTGAAGACATCAAATTAAAAGACGCTTCGAAAGAGGATATTATGAAAGTGGCAGAAGCCGCGACGATTGAGGAAGAAACGATTCATGCCGCTTTTGATGTGACGGCTGATGACGTGGCGGATGCTATCATAGCGGCCGACCAATACGCAAAAGCGTTTAAAGAAAAGCATGCGTAAACATTTTCATCGCGCGATTTGAAACCAAGGGCTGTGACGGCTCTTGGTTTTTTTATGTCTTCTTGCCCTGCTTGAAAACTTTTAAAAATAAAGAAAAAATTATGATACAATATACAAATGTTTTGAGAGACTAACAAAGGAAAGGTGGGAACGATATGCTGCATAATCCGACCGGCAAGGAGCGGCTTGCGCTGGCTTTTCTTCTCGGCATGCTTGCGATACTGGGGCCGCTGAATATAGATATGTATCTGCCGAGTTTCCCTGAAATCGCTGAAGATTTAAGCGCCCGCGCATCACTTGTCCAGCTCAGTTTAACCGCATGTCTGATCGGACTGACAATTGGACAGGTTGTTGTCGGCCCGTTAAGTGACGCGAAGGGAAGAAGAAAACCGTTATTACTATGTATTTTTTTATTTGCTTTGTTTTCTCTGTTTTGCGCGCTTGCACCGAACATTACAACATTAGTGATTGCCCGTTTTCTTCAAGGATTCACCGCTTCGGCGGGGCTCGTTCTGTCCCGTGCGATCGTCAGAGATGTGTTTACGGGAAGAGAGCTTTCTAAGTTTTTCTCGCTGCTGATGGTCATTACCGCCGTCGCGCCGATGGTGGCGCCGATGACGGGAGGCGCGATTTTACTGCTCCCGTTTGCATCATGGCATACGATTTTTCTCTTTTTAACCGTTATCGGGTTTTTGCTTGTTCTCATCATTGCGCTCAAGCTGACAGAAACCCTCCCGCCGGAAAAGCGGATTCCGAGTTCCATCGGAAATTCCGTGCGGACAATGGGAAGCCTGCTGAAAGACCGGTCATTTATCGGCTATGCGCTGACGGTCGGCTTTATTCACGGCGGGAGCTTTGCGTATGTTTCCGGGACGCCTTTTGTGTATCAGGATATTTACGGAGTCTCGCCGCAGGTATTCAGTATTTTATTCGGCATAAACGGTCTGGCGATCATTTCCGGAAGTTTTATCATCGGGCGTTTCGGCGGAATTATTCATGAAAAAAGCCTGCTGAGAATCGGCGTGATTACAGCGATGACGGCGACTGCCGTTCTGCTCGTCATGACGATCATTCACGGGCCGCTGGCGGCACTGGTGATTTCAATTTTTATTTATATGATTACGATCGGCATGACGCTGACAAGCACCTTTACATTGGCGATGGAAAAGCAGGGACACCGCGCGGGAAGCGCAAGCGCACTGCTCGGCATGCTTCCGCTTCTTCTCGGTTCCATCGTGTCGCCGCTTGTCGGAATGAATGAAGCGACAGCCGTCCCGATGGGGGCGATTATGTTTACGACATCCGTTATCGGTTCCATCGCTTTTTTCACCTTAACAACTAAACCGGAGAAAGCAAAAAAAGGAGTGAAATGATTCACTCCTTTTTTTGTTCCCGTTATTCATATGTCTTGAGCACGATCGCTGAATTATGCCCGCCAAAGCCGAATGAGTTGGAAAGGCCGATCGTTAACGATTGATGTCGCGGACCGTCTGATACATAGTCCAAATCACACGCCGAATCAGAGTTTTGCAGATTGATTGTCGGCGGGATGATGCCGTGTCTCAAGCTTTCTGTCAGAGCGATGGCTTCAACTCCGCCTGCCGCGCCAAGCATGTGGCCGAGCATTGATTTGTTTGCCGTGACCGGAATGTCATAGGCAAGCTCCCCGAATAATTTCTTGATGGCCAATGTTTCAGAGAGATCTCCGGCTTTTGTGCTTGTCGCATGGGCGCTTACGATATCAATGTCTTCCGCTGAAACGTTCGCCTTCTTCAAAGCGTTTTTCATCGCCAGGTAAGCGCCCGTTCCTTCCGGATGAGAGGCTACCATATGATAGGCATCCGAGCTCGCGCCGTAGCCGAGCACCTCACAGAGGATAGGGGCGTTTCGGCTGATTGCGCTATCCAATGATTCTAATACTAAGATGCCTGCGCCTTCACTCATGACAAATCCATCACGATCCGCGTCAAACGGCCGGCTTGCCGCGGCGGGATCTTCGTTTCTTGCTGAAAGGGCATGGGCATTGCCGAAGCTGGCCAGTGACAGATTGGTAATCGCCGCCTCCGCGCCCCCGGCAAACATGATATCCGCGTCATCATTCCGAATGGCGTTGAATGCTTCCCCGATCGACGTATTGCCGATGGAACACGCGGTCACAGGAGAAAGTGAGGGGCCGAGCGCGCCTAATCTGATGCTGATTTGAGCGGCGGCCGCATTTGAGATCATCATGGGGACAAGGCTCGGGCTCACTTTTCGTGCTCCCCGTTCATTTAAAGTATGAACATTCTCAATCAAAGTCGTGATGCCGCCGATTCCGGAGCCGACGTACACGCCGAGGCGTTCACGGTCAATCTGATCGAGCTGAATTCCGGAGCTTTCCAGCGCCTGTTCCGCTGCCGCTAAAGCAAACTGGCTGAAACGGTCAAGCCGTCTCGCTTCTTTTCTGCCCCATCTTTCTTCTGCGTCAAAATCGCGGACGGTGCCGGCTATTTTTGTCTTGGAGCCGGAGACATCAAAAGAATCTATGAAAGAAATTCCCGATTTTCCTTCCGTCAGGTGTTTCCAAAATGTATTTACATCATTGCCGAGAGGTGAAATCACTCCCATTCCGGTGATTACAACTCTTTTCATGGTCATTCCTCCTTCGGTATGTATTTATTGTAACTCGCAATTATCCTATTACAAGTTGTTGTTTATCCTAGTATAATGAATACCAGGGTAGGAGAGGAGAGATTCGGAATGATACCAGAAGGAAGACTCCAGGCTCTTTCAGAGTTTTTAAAAACGCAGCGGGCTAAAATTTCTCCGCAGATGGCCGGCCTGCCGACGGGTACGCGAAGAAGAACGCCGGGACTCAGAAGAGAAGAGGTCGCGCAATTAGCCGGCGTAAGCACCACGTGGTATACGTGGCTGGAGCAGGGCAGAGACATTAAAGTGTCGGCAGGTGTATTGGACGCCGTTTCCGATGCGTTGCAGCTGAATAAAGATGAAAGAAATTATTTGTACGCGCTTGCCATTGATGAGGGCGTGAAACAGCCGTTTACCGCAGAGGAAGAAGCGGTCATCAGCCCGTCCCTTTCAAAAATTTTGCAGGAACTCCGTTATTGTCCCACCATTATCTCGGACAGGCGGTGTCATATCGTAGGGTGGAACCAGGCGGCGGCTCACGTGTTTTTAGATTTTGAACAAATCCCCCCCGAAAAACGGAATCTCATTGAGCTATTGTTTTCAAGAAAAGAATTAAGAAGTCTAGCCGTGAACTGGGAGCACTTTGTGAAAGGTTTCATTGCCATTTTCAGAACGTATTACGGCCAATATGTAGCGGATACGTGGTATTCTCAGTTTATAGAAGAAATGGAGAAGACATATTCAGAGTTTCATACGTTGTGGAATGAGAGCGAAGTCAGCTCGGCTCCCGAAGTATTAATTGAGTTCCGCCACGCGAAGGCGGGAAAAATGGTCTTTAATCTGACTTCTTTTCAGGTTCAGGGCAACAGTGACCTGCGCTGCAGCGTCTATACGCCGGTAGATCATACCGAAACGGAAGCAAAGCTGAAAAAGCTCTTCGAAAACAGGTGAAAACAGAAAAAAACGGAAGGCCGCTGCCTTCCGTTCAGTTTAAAATAAAAGCATCAGACCGGCGATGGCCGGTGTTAAAAAGATAGCTGATTTCAGAATGACTTTCGGCACGAGATTGGTGAATTTCGCTCCGACATATGCGCCGCACATCGTTCCGATCAGCACTTTGACCAACAGCATATAGTCGACAAACCCTTCCGTCACATAACCGAGACCTCCGCCGACTGCAAGCGGGATAATGACTAGCATGGTTGTGCCGACCGACTGGCGGATGGATAAGCGCAAAAGAATCATTAAGCCGATTTGGATGAAAGGGGCGGAGCCGATGCCGAATGTTCCGGACAAGATTCCTGCGATGATACCGAGAACAACGGCTTTCACCCATATGTTCAGATTGCTTTGCGGTCCGGTGTCCTCTTGTGTTTCTTTTAAAATAAATAACCGGACTAAAATCAATAGAGCAGATAAAAACAGCATGCCCGCCGTCAAGTAATGCAGCAAATCTGCGGGGATAAGAGAAGTAAGTCTGGCCCCGAAAAATGAACCGAATGCCGCAAAAACGCCGACGATGAGACCGATTTTCATCTGAATATTGCCTTCACGGTAGTGGCTGAAAGCCCCGGACAAACTTGTGAAAGCCATTCCGGCTAAGGAAGTGCCCAAAGCCGTGTGAATCGGGACGTGAAAAAGTATGGTTAAAAGTGCAATGACAAAGCCGGCTCCCCCCGCGCCGATAAACCCGAGAATAATCCCGAGCAGAAACATAACGAGTATAATAAGCACAATCTTCTCCTCCATTTAGATGCCTGATGACAATGTTTCGATCCGCTGTACCAGATGTTTAACGATCGACCGTTGTCCGTCGACCGTCGTTCAATATCTTTATGTTACCTCAAATTTAAAGTATTGGCAAGAAGCCGGAATGCTTTTATACAGCGCTCTGAAGCTCTTTGACCATCACTTTTTCCCCGTTTGAGTCCAGCTCTTCATTGAATCTAAAGCCGAATTTTTGATAAAGGCGCAGTGCGTGCACGTTATCTTCAAACAGGCTTAAATAAATCCGTCTGCAATCATATAATTGAGCGAGATAATGGATAAGGGCATCAAGCATCAGTCTGCCCAATCCCCGTCCCTGGTATCGTTCATCAATGAAAAAACGGTCAAGCCACACTCTGCCGTTTTTATTTTCTTCATCATATTCCGGAAACCAGCCGTACATGGCAAAGCCGACCAACTCCCCGTCAACATAAAGGCCGGCCGGCTGATAATGCCGGCAATCCTCAGCATCTTGTAAACACTCTTCCGCGGTTTCAATAAATAAAGCCTGGCTTTCACTTACATGAAGCGCCAGTATATCGGCACGGTTTTCTTCCGTCACTGCTCTGATTTCAATCGTCATCCTTCATACTCCTCTTCCGCTTTTTCTGAAGATCATCCAATGATCATCATAATGGATATGGTTGCCATATCGTCAAGGAGGTATTATGAGCGAAGACGTCAAAAAATACTTCATAACAGTTGAATTCATGTAAAAAAACAAACCCTGTTCCGTCTGCTTTCTCCGGCAGGGGGGAGAACCGGCCCCAGTCTCATCGGCGGAAAAACTGGGGTTTAATGAACCGGCAGCATTTTCTGTATTCGTGAAAACATAAAGATCGGCGGGTGATTGAAAATGGAGCCAAAATGGCTTGAATGGGCAAAACAGCTTCAATCCGCGGCGCAAGCGGGGCTGGCTTATTCCAAAGACATATATGATATTGAGAGATTTGAAGAAATAAGAAAAATAAGCGTGGATATCATGGCGCATCATACCGGGACCGGCAAAGAGATTATACAAGACGTCTTCGCAGGGGACAGCGGGTATCCCACTCCGAAAGTTGATGTCAGAGCGGCAGTTTTTAAAGATCAGAGCATATTAATGGTGAAAGAGAAAAGCGACGGCAGATGGGCGCTGCCGGGCGGGTGGGCCGATATCGGGGTCTCTCCGGGCGAAGCCGCTGTCAAAGAAGTAAAAGAGGAATCGGGAATTGACGTAAAGCCCGTTAAACTGTTAGCTGTAATGGATAAGAAATGCCATTCCCATCCGCCGTCCGCCGCCCACGTTTACAAAGTGTTTATCAAATGTGAGATCATCGGCGGACAGCTCAGGGAGGGAACGGAAACCAGCGCGGCCGCTTTTTTTGCAGAAACGGAGCTGCCGCCGCTGTCTGAAGCCCGCAATACGGAAAGTCAGATTGAAAGGATGTTTGCATATCTCAAACATCCGGACGAACCCGTTTATTTTGATTAAGGCAGGCAAGCAGGAAAAAGAGAGGAACTCGTTCAGAACCATTTCACTTATGAATGATCCGGCCTGTGATAGAGATGGTAAATCATCAGGCCGGGTTTTAAGAGTCTGCCTGTTTCGGTGTGGTGCGCCCCTTAAAAAACCGTTTTTGAAAAATCGATAATCCTGCGGGCAATTTCTATCGGTTTTTCCTCGGGGACGTAATGGCCGCAGCCTTTTACCTCAAATCCGCTGACTTCACGAATTGATTCTCTCCATGTGTCAAGCACGGGAAGGCCGGCTAAGTTCCCTTTTTCTCCCCACAGCAAAAGCGTGGGAACATCCAGTTTTTTCTGTGCTTCCTTTTCTGAACGATATCTCGGCAAATCAATGTGATAAGCGGCTCTGTAGTCGTTAAGCGCAGCTTGGACAGCGCCGGGCTGCTTCCAGGCGGCTAAGTACCGGTCCCAGGCGCCGTCTGATGTCAGCAGGTCAAAAAGCCCGTCACCTCTGCTTAATAAAAATCTAAGATATTCCTCTTCTTTTCCTCTTATTAATTCTTCCGGCAGATAGGGAACGACTTGAAATGTCCAGTGCCAGTATTTTTTTGCCGCTTCAGCTGCCGTCAGAGAATCATAGACGTATTCAGTCGGCATAATGTCAATGAGCACAAGGCCTGCCGCCAGCTCCGGAGCATCTAAAGCAAGCCGTCTTGCTACCCTGGCGCCTCTGTCATGCCCGGCAATTAACGCTTTTTGTATATGCAGGCGGCGCATCAGACCTTGTATATCGCTTGCCATCGTTTTGTTATCATAGCCGTTTATGCCGCCCGGCTTTTCAGAATCGCCGTAGCCCCTCAGATCAACAGCGATGACTCTGTGAGAAGCGGCAAGCGTCGGAATTACATAACGCCACGTCACCCAGCTTTGCGGAAAGCCGTGCAGGAGAATGACGGGGGGAGCCTCCTCCTTTCCCGCAAAGACGTAATGAAGGCGGATGCCATTTACCTCAATTGAATCATGGGTCACATGCTTTTCAAATTGTTCACGAAAAGAATCCATTTTCTCTCTCCTTATAAAATGTTATTTTTTTATTTGAGAAATAATAGCGGAAGTGACGTCTTCCGTTGAATGTTTTCCGCCGACGTCCGGGGTCAGGACGCCGCTGTTTGTGACCGTTTCAATTGATTGCAGGAGGAGATTGCCCAGCTCCTCTTCTCCGAATGAATCGAGCATTAATTTAGCCGTCCATATTTGGCCGATAGGGTTGGCAATCCCTTTTCCGACAATATCCGGAGCGGAGCCGTGAACAGGCTCAAACATGGAAGGGTATTTGCCGTTTACATTGATGTTGGCGGCGGGAGCGATCCCGATGCTTCCCATAATCGCCGCGCCGATATCTGTCAGCACATCTCCGAACAGGTTTGAAGCGACAATGACATCGAAGCGCTCTGGGTGAGTGACAAAAAAGGCCGCCAGTGCGTCAATATGCTGCGAGTCCGTTTCAATCCCGGCATACTCCTGGCTGACCTCTTTAAAGATGTCATCCCAAAACGGCATCGAGTGAACAATACCGTTGGATTTCGTCGCGCTTGTGACGTGTTTTTTCCGATTTGCCGCCAGTTCAAAGGCATACCGCATCACTCTTTCCGTTCCTCTGCGGGAAAAGACCGCGTTTTGAATGGCGATTTCGTCTTCGCCCTGATACATTCTGCCGCCGACAGAGCTGTACTCGCCCTCACTGTTTTCCCGGACGACCAGCAGATCAAAATCCTTAGGGTTAACGAGAGGGGACGTGATGCCCGGCAGCAGCTTCGCCGGCCGCACATTGATCACCTGTTCAAATTCCCGGCGTATCTTGATGAGCAGCCCCCACAGCGAAACATGGTCGGGGACGAGCTTTTGATTCCCTACCGCTCCTAAAAACAAAGCATCAAAGTGCTGTAACGTTTCTAATCCATCATCCGGCATCATGGTTCCGTGCTCCAAGTAATACTCGCAGCTCCACGGAAAAGAAGTAAAATCGAATGCCATGCCCCCATGTAATTCGGCGATTGCGTTCAACACCCGCTCCGCTTGCGGAACGACTTCTTTTCCCACACCGTCCCCCGGTATGCTGGCAATCTTGTATGTTTTCATATTCCATCCCCCCTGAATGAATTGTTTCGGTTTACGGCAGACCGTCGACCGTCGTTTGTTATAATTCCATATTACGCCACATTCGCTATGCTGACAAGCTCGGGAATGTTGCTTCCATAGATAAACTGTTATATGATCTTGGTAACAATAAGGCCTAAATTGTATGAAGAGGTAGGAAAGATGGATAACTTTAAATTAGATAAGCCAACCCCGTATTATCTGCAATTTTATTCCCAATTGAAAAAAATGATATTTGACGGGATTTTTAAACCGGGAGAACGGCTGAATGAAACACAGCTGGCCAAGGATTTCGGAGTCAGCCGGTCGCCGGTCAGAGAAGCGATGCGGCTCCTTGAAAAGGACGGACTTCTGACGGCAGACGATCGAAACGGCTTTGTCATCTATTCTTTATCCGTAAAGGATGTTGAAGAGATTTATCAAATCAGAATGTCACTTGAATCACTGGCGGTCGAACTCGTCATTGATGAAGCGGCTGAGAGTGAAATTGAACTCATCGAAAAACAGCTGCGGGAGACGGAAGAAGCCATCCATAAAGGCGTCAAAGAGACGGAGATTATTTCCTTGAATGAAACGTTTCATCAGCTCCTTGTGGAGTTCAGCCATAACAGTCAGCTGGCCAAGCTGCTTGAGCATGTCAATGTGCTGATTCATTTTTGCAGAGTCCTTAATTTTAAAGGGGATGACCGTGCGGAAGTGATCTTACATGAGCACCGGAAAGTCTTTGAAGAAATAAAAAAAGGCGACAAAACAAAAGCTGTGCACTATATGACGGAACATCTCAAGCACGATGCAGAACATCTGAAAGGCGTGCTGAAAGCACAAGAAACAGACGAATCATCACGATAGACAAGGCGAAAAGCCTTGTCCTTTTTTTTTGCGGTGTCATCAAACTGCAATAAAGACCTGACTGATGTTTCTTGCATGATTTTTTCTGCTCATTTATGATGGATATGGAAAAAGCGCAAAAAAGGCAAAGGAGTTTGAAAATGGCAAAACATATTCTCATGGTCAATTTTCCCGCAGAAGGACACGTAAACCCGACCCTCGGTATGACAAAGGCCTTCAGTGAACGGGGCGATCACGTTCATTATATCTCAACGGAAAAATACAAAAGCAGGCTGGAAGGAGTAGGGGCGGAGGTTCACCTTCACCGCGATCTGCTCAGAATGACACCCATTGATCCAGACAGCCCGTCCGGCATACTGCCATTCTTAAAAATTCATATCAAAACGTCACTGGAGATTTTACATATTGTGCAGCGTCTGGCTGAGGACATTCAATTCGACGCCGTCTATTATGATAAATTCGGTGCGGGAGAGCTGGTGAGAGATTATCTCAACATTCCCGGCATCTCTTCTTCAGCATCCTTCCTGCTCAACGAAGACGGCCTGAAAACCCTCCCGCTCCATCCGGAATCGGGCGTGCCGTTTCAGCCGGATAGGGAATGTGAAGAGCTGTTGGCTGAGATGAAAGACAAATACGGCGTTGCTCCTGACAGCCTGCTCCAATTTATGAACAACACGGGTGAACTGAACGTCGTCTATACAAGCAGATATTTTCAGCCCGAAAGCGAGACGTTCGGAGATGAGTATTTATTTATCAGTCCAAGTTTTCCGAAGAGAAAGGGGCACGCCGACTTCCCGATTGATTCTTTAAAGGATGAAAAAGTCATTTATATTTCAATGGGGACGGTACTCTGGGACACGGAAGCGTTTTTCAATCTGTGCATAGACGCGTTCTCAGATTTTGAAGGCAAGGTTGTCATCGCCGCCGGAGAAATAGCCGATCTGTCGAAAATCAAACAGGCGCCGGAAAACTTTATCATCGCTCCATACGTGCCGCAGCTTGAGGTGCTGGAGCAGGCTGACCTATTTGTTACACATGGCGGAATGAACAGTGTAAATGAAGGCATTCATTATCAAGTGCCGCTGGTTGTCATCCCGCATGATAAAGATCAGCCGATGATTGCACGCCGCCTGACTGAACTGAATGCCGGCTATACAGTGCAAAAAGATGAATTAAGCGCTGAAAAGTTAAAGCTTGCTGCAGAAGAAGTGCTGCATAACCGGAAATATAAACAAGGCATTCAAGCCATTAACGAAAGCTTTAAAGAATGCATGGACATGAAAGATGTTCTGGCCCGGATCGACCGGTTTATTGAACAAAAAAAATAATACACGAAAAAAGCCTGTTTCCGCTGTAAAAAGGGAAACAGGCTTTTTATAAAGATTCCTAGATGATGTGATGCTCTTCATTTGCGAGTTTGATAAGAGTCAGAAGAGATTCTGCCTCACGTGCGCCGAGTGTTTTTTCCAGACGGTCTTTTTCAAAGATCTGCTGGCCGAAAACATTCACGGACGCCTGATCTACTGTCGCGTGCCAGTCCTTTTGTGAATGATTCTCAGAAAAAGAGAAGACAAACACAGCAAAGACCGCTATAAGCATCGCCTTAACCCAAAATTTTTGCCGGTTTCCTGCTGTTGACATAGGCCGCCTCCTAAACGATTGTTTTACAGTATTAGATCATATATGAGCTGTTTTTAATAGAGTAAAGAAGTATTATTTTCAGGTAGTTCAAATGGTATGGAGAACAGCCGGATGCACGCGGGTCAGGCTGATGCGCCAATTCATAGTTTGTTCATATTTTATTAAAAGTTTATCCAACCCTGTCCTTTACAGTAGGTGTAAACCACAAACACACTGCTGAAAGGGGCCTGGAAATGCATATTCATATGATGAACAAAAACCAGTTTGAGAGTGATTTGGAGGCGGCAGGATTCAGTCGTCAGGCAGATGATATTATCGGCAAAATGAAAGAGTACGTAACGGAATGCGCGGCTTCATCCGAACGGTTCCTGATTGAAATTCAAACCGTCATGAACGAATACAAAGCTGTCGTCTGTGCGATGTTTTCAACTATGGAAATTGCCGGGGCCAAAAAAGATGAGAAGCATGTTGAATTCGAAGCCTGTACTGTATTGTGTGAATAAAAGATCGTCATAAAAACTCCGCGGCTTCTGATTATCATCGTATATTTACCGACTTGTGCCGGTTAAGGAATAATATTGAAACTCATATAAAAGCCATTCGTATAAAAGAGAAATACAGTTTTTATATGGGGGGATCATAATGAAGGATAAGAAAAAACAAGCTTTTGAACAGCTTTTCAGCACTTTAGACGGAAGGCATGAAATAAACGGAGCTGTTTTAGCGGCAGAAAACGGCCGCATTTTATATCAGGGTTCATTCGGCATTGCAGAACTGGAAACAAACAGGATGCTGAATGACCGCTCTGTCTTTGAATTGGCCTCAGTATCGAAGCCGTTTACAGCTCTCGGGATTATGAAGTTAGAGCAGCAGGGGAAGCTGCGGTATGACGATATGATAGAGCGGTGGCTTCCTGATTTTCCTTATCCGGGCATTACCATTCGGCATTTACTTCATCATACGTCAGGATTGCCGGATTATATGGAGCTGTTCTTAACACATTGGGACCGGGACAGAATTGCCGTTAATCAAGATGTGATCGATATGCTTAAGCAGCATAAACCGGATGCTTATTTCCCGCCGGGTAAGGGGTGGCTTTACAGTAATACGGGGTATGTTGTGTTAGCGGTTATGATTGAAATTGTATCAGGCATGAGTTTTGCTGAATTTATGCAGCAAGCTGTATTTCATCCGCTCCGTATGAACGATACGCGGGTTTATAACAGAAGGCTGAGTAAAGAAAACATCCCGAACTATGCATATGGCTATGTCTATGATGTGCATTCCGGAGAGTATGTCCTGCCTGATGAACTTGAGGAAACCGATTATGTCGTCTTCCTTGACGGCATTCAAGGTGACGGAACCGTTAACTCGGCGATAAGAGATTTATATCTGTTTGATCAGGCTCTTTATACGGAAGAAATCATCAGCAAAGAGACGAAAGACCAAGCTTTTACACCTGGCTATTGGAATGAAGAAGAGCATTTCGGGTATGGATTTGGCTGGATGATTCAAAACAGCCCCCAAAAAGGGAAGGTTGTCAGTCACGACGGAGGCTGGCCGGGCTATTCAACTCTGATGATCCGATATATTGACCAGAACAAAACACTGATTTATCTCAGCAATATGGAACAACCGTATCAATTTGAACAAGCTGTGATTGCCGCGGCCGTAAACATCTTATTTGATCAGCCATACGTGATTCCGAAACGTCCGGCGGATCAGAAAAAAGCAGATATCGATCCTGCGATTTACAGCAGATTTACCGGTGATTACTCATTTCAGGATGATACACATGCATCGGTGGCGGTAAAAGAAAATCGATTGTATCTTACTATAGACGGGCAGACACCATTCGAATTATTCCCAATGGCGGAAACCCGTTATTTTGTCCGGGCGCTGCCGCTTGAAATTGAATTTGCCGGTGATAAAGACCAAGCGGCCTCACATTTCGTTTTATATCAAGACGGCACAGAAGAAACCGCTCTGCGAATAGACTGAGTGACATACAAAAAAACCGCCGTCCTGAGAAGACGGCGGTAATAGAAAAGTCAAACCCCTTTGATGACGCGAAATTTCCTTTTCGGCTCTGACATAAAGATAGAAGAGAAAATCATAGCTCCGAGCATGGTGATGTATTCCATATAAAGTGAAACCTCTGCCAAAATCAAACCTGCAACCATTAAAACAGCGCCCAATACCACCGCAAAAACCTTCGTTTTCATGATGAGTTCCCCCTATTATCTGATAATTGAATTATACTGCATTTCCATTAATGTGTACATTTTGTGAACAATTTCACCTGACGAAAGGCAATGAGGAGAGATTTGAAGAATTAGGAGAGATGACCGGCTGCAATTCATCTTTTGTTTTACTGACGAACCGAAAGGGAAAAGTAAAAAATCAAAAAGGCAAAGGAGTTCTTGAAATGAAAGCAAGATTATTTTTATTCAGCATGTTTCTCCTCATTCCCGTCCTGGCGCTTGCCGGATGCAACAGCCAATCTTCAGGAGGAAGCGAAAAAGCGAAAGACAAAGAAACGCACGCTCACGAAGACATGAATCACTCAGGTTCATCCGAGGTGCCGAAAGGTTTAAAGAAGGCCGAAAATCCGACTTATAAAGTCGGCAGTGACGTCATGATTTTAGCTTCTCATATGAAGGGCATGAAAAATGCGCAAGGAACGGTAACAGGTGCTTATGATACAACGGTTTACAGTGTATCTTACACGCCGACAACTGGAGGGAAGCGCGTTAAAGATCATAAATGGGTCATTCAGGAAGAATTAAAGGGCGCCGGTGATAAGACGTTAAAGCCGGGTGACAAGGCCGTCATCGAGGCATCCCATATGCAAGGCATGAAGGGCGCCGAAGCCGTTATTGATTCAGCCAAAAAGACAACCGTTTATATGGTCGACTATACACCGACGGACGGCGGCCAAAAAGTAACGAACCATAAATGGGTGACAGAAGACGAGCTGTCCGCCGCAAAATAAAAAAAGACCGCAAAAGCCGAAGGAACTCCTTTGGCTTTTTTGCGGTCTCACACTTATGCGGATTTTCTTTTCAAAGCGGGTCTCGTTAAAGAAAACACAGCTAACGCGACAGCGATAATGACAATTAAACCGCCGCACCAGGCGGTAGCTGTGACAGAACCCGTTTGTCTGATCACGCCGCCGCCGATGGCTGACCCGAGCGCAATGCCGATTTGCAAAGCGGATGTATTGAAGCTTTGCTGAATATCGGAAGACTCAGGCGCAATTTTGATCAAATAACTTTGCTGCGCCGGCGCAAGGCTCCAGCTGAGCAATCCCCAGATCACCATCGCAGGCAGGAAAATGATTAAAGAAACCGTTGACAGCGGAAGGATAAACAGGATCAAAGCGAAAGAAACAGTCACAAGCATGATGCTTTTAAATGATCCCAAACGGTCATACAGCCAGCCGCCGAACGGTCCGCCGCATACCGCTGACAGGCCGAACAAAAAGTAGCATACACTGACCCAAACGGAACTCAAATGAAGCGTTGTTTCCAAAAAAGGCGCAAAGTAGGCATAGAGTGTGTAATGCCCAGCCAGTGTAAACAAGGTGACAAGATGTGCGCTGGCAATTTTGGCGTTCCAGACCGTCTTGATCTGCTCACGAAACGGAATCATTTTTTCAGCAGGTATTTTTTCAAAAAAGACGCTGATAATCAGCATGGAAACAAGAGATAATACGCCGATTCCCAAAAACAGAACGCGCCATCCGAAAGCATTGCTGATGATAATGCCGACAGGCACGCCTAAAGCGATTGCGGAGCTGAAGCCCATGAAAATGATGCCGATCGCCCGCGCTCTGTATTCCGGCGCTACGATTTTAGGGGCAATCGTTAAAGAAAGGACGACAATCAGTCCCGTACTCATGGAAGCGAGCACCCGTGACACCATCAGCACGGCGAAATTAGGACTGAAATAAGCGACCAGATTACTCAGGAAGAAAACAAAAAGTGCGATTAAATAAAGCCGCTTTCGTTCAGCTTTTGCCGTCACTGCCAAAAGCAGCGGGCCGGATACCGCGTAACCGAGCGCAAATACGCTGATCAGCTGCCCCGCGCTGACGATGGATATATCTAAGTCGGAAGCGATTTGCGGAAGAATACCGCCCACAATTAACTCAACCAATCCGACTGCAATAGTAGATGCTGCAAGCAGAAATACTTTGAAATTCATGTACAGATACTCCTTTTTTTATTTTTTAGAAAATAAAAAATCCTGATTACAAAAAGTGTGCGGGACAATTTTTTGTAATCAGGATTTTACGGTTCCTGGTAGACACCCTCAAACCATATCATTGAGGTTATACAATGTATACAATATTCGTTTGTGTCCGTTTCTGCAAAGAATTCTACCATAATAGTGAGAGAGATTCCATAGAAAATTCGAGGAAATCCTTTCAATTTCAACAGCGGGTCATTGATGAAGCAGAAAAAAATTTATGATAACCATAAGGAGTCTATACAGATCAAACATTACACAGCCGGAGGAAACCGATGAATAAATACGAAAAAATCGCCGCCGCCATGACAAGTTCGTCGTAACGTCAGTCAATTTAAAACGTTCATAAAGCGCCGAAGTGTGAGAGAAATCTCACTTTTTTTCGTTGCGGCTGATTTACATCTTCGCTTCATTTATGTTATATTACCCAATGATAGAATCATCCTACAAATTACAGAGGTGTTCTGATGGAAATATCCAAAACAAGCAGACTGTCGCTCGTAGAACAAGTGGTGGCGCAAATTGAATCGTTAATACAATCGGATAAATGGCCGGTCGGGACGCGCATTCCCCCTGAGTTGGATTTAATGAAGCAATTTGATGTGAGCCGAAACACATTGCGTGAGGCCATTCGGGCGCTCGTACATGCCGGCCTTCTTCAGACTAGGCAGGGGAGCGGTACGTATGTCAGCTCATCCAGCGTCCTCGGCGCTGCATTTTACCGCCATATAAAAAAATCAAATTTGCTTGAAACATTAGAAGTCAGATACGCACTTGAGAGAGAAGCCGCACGATTGGCGGCCCAAAGGCGTAATGACGAAGACCTTAAAGCACTGAAGGCATGCTTAGGTGAATGTGAGGCGGCCTTGCAAAATGAAGATCGAAAACGGTATGCCGAAGCTGACATTAAACTGCACAAAACAATTGTACAGGCGGCCCATAACAATATGCTTTCTGATTTATACGAGCATATGACGGATGCGCTTTGTGCGTCAGTCCATAATCTCTTGGAAATCACCCCTGCTATCCGGATCCATACCCAGCTTGCCGCTGCGATTGCCGGACAGAAACCGGATGAGGCCATGGAGGCCGTCAACCAATACATCACAGTATTTAAAGATACAATACACATGGAGGATGAACATGAAAATTGAAGACGAACATCAAATTCTGCAAGCAAGTCAGCGTAAAAAACTGATATTGCTGGTTATCGGAGTCATATTGATAGGGGCCAACCTCAGAGCGCCTCTGACATCGGTCGGACCGCTCGTTTCCTCAATTCGGGACAGCCTCGGAATGACCAATGCGGCTGCCGGCACCATTACGACAGTGCCGCTTTTGGCCTTTGCATGTCTGTCGCCGTTTGTTCCTTTATTGTCCCGGCGCTTCGGGACCGAGATTGTCTTACTGTCATCATTAATTGTCCTGACAGCCGGAACTCTGCTGCGCTCCATCGCAGGGATCGGCACTCTCTTTTTCGGAACGATCCTGTTAGGATTGTCGATCGCCGTATGCAACGTCCTGCTGCCGAGTCTCATTAAACATAAGTTTCCCGGAAATTTAGGCGTCATGACCGGCGTCTACTCGGTTTCTATGAATCTGTGCGGCGCGATTGCATCCGGCATCAGCGTTCCGATCGCCTCCTCAGCGGGGTTAGGCTGGAAAGGCGCGCTCGGCTGCTGGGCTATCCTTTCTTTCATTGCGCTTATCATGTGGATTCCGCAAATGAAAGGACGCGAACTGCCCGTCCGCACGACTGGGACAAATGGAGAGAAGAAAAGCAGTCTGCTGCGGTCTCCTCTGGCTTGGAAGGTGACGTTGTTCATGGGGCTGCAATCCCTTATTTTTTACACCATCATCGCTTGGCTGCCGGAAATTCTTCAGCAGAATGGACTCAGCTCAAGTAAGGCGGGATGGATGCTTTCATTAATGCAATTCTCAGTCCTGCCGATTACTTTTATCGTGCCGATCGCTGCCGCTAAAATGAAAAACCAGCGCGCACTCGCCGGACTGACGGCTTTATTTTTCCTTATCGGCATTGCCGGCGTTCTTTTCGGAAGCCCGGCTCTCACTCCGCTATGGGTCATTTTGATCGGAATTGCGGGAGGCTGTGCGTTCAGTCTGGCAATGATGTTCTTCAGCCTGCGGACCCGCCATGTCCATGAAGCCGCGGCGCTTTCGGGAATGGCCCAGTCATTCGGATATTTGCTTGCCGCGTTCGGACCGCTCGTATTCGGCCTGCTGCATGATATCACGCACGGCTGGACGGTTCCGTTATTCATGCTGATCGCGGTCTCCGTTCTGATTTTCATTTTCGGTGTCGGGGCCGGAAAAGCGGAACAGATTAAAACTGCATAAAAAAACAAAGGGTCTGCTTAGGGCCCTTTGTTTTTTATTTAAAAAGCTGTCTCCGGACATCACGTTGTCAGTTTCAAACCGATGACCCCGATGAGGATAAGCCCCAGAGACACCAATTGTGACAGATTGAATTTTTCTTTAAACCAAAGTATACCCACGGCTGATACGCCGATGCTTCCCATGCCGGTCCAAGCCGCATACGCGACACCTGTGGGAAGAACCTGCATCGCTCCGGAAAGGCAAAAGAATGAAAGCATAAAGCCTGTTACCATGACAATCAGCGGCCACTTTTTTTTAAAACCGTCAATATGTTTCATGGCAACGGCCGCTACAACTTCCTCCGCTCCGGCAATAAATAACAGCAGCCAAGCCATTAATGTTCACCCCTTGTTTCAGTTTCTTTCGTAAATACCTTCATTCCTAAAATACCGGACAACAGCAGAGCCAAAAAGAAGATTTGCCCGATTGAAAAAGGTTCTCCTAAAATGACGCCCGTTACATATGTGCCGACGGTGCCTATTCCGACAAAAACGGTGTATGCGGCAGCCATCGGTATTTTTTTATAAGAACGAATCAACATCAGGAAGCTGACGGCAATCAGCAGGAAAATACCGATCCAATCAATGAGCGAGTCCGCATGTTTCAGAGCGGACGCCCAAACCACTTCTAACAGTCCGGCTATCAGTACAAGCAGCCAATACATTTACAGTCACCTCAATTATGAATGAATGTCAGTCATTTTTATGGCGGTCAAAAATGATCGGTCTCTGCCAATCATTTCTGTAAGCTTCTTTTGAGAAAGCTGAATATTTCTTTTTTATATACTTCGAGATCAACATCCTGTTCACAGCCGATATAAAACCGTTCAGCCGCGTTCTCGACAACATTGATAATCGTTCTGGCCGTCCATCTGACATGAATGCCGCTGATGACCTCACCCTGCTCAATGGCCGTATTGATGACGCCTTCCAGCCAGGAATAATAAGGCTGATAAATGGCCTCCCATTTTTCCATTGAGTGATCGATGGCAAGACCGGAATAACAGAGGACGATAATATCTTTATGAAGCCGGGTGATGTGAAATGTCTCATCAACCAAAATGTCCAGCACCGTCCAAAAATCTTCAGTGCCGTCCGTTTTCCCTTTGATTCTGTCCAGCGTATGATCAAGCAGGTTTTCTGCAATCGCTGATATGAGGGCGTTTTTAGAAGAAAAATATAAGTAAAACGTCCCTTGGGCCGTTCCGGCTTTTTTGACGATTTCTGAGATGGATGCTTTGTCTAATCCTTTTTCAGAAATGACTTCAATCGCGGCTTGCAGGATCTTTTCATATTTTCCCGAGCTTTGTTTTGCCAATAGAGGGGTTCCTCCTTTTATGAATGACTGTCATTCATTTTATCGTATTTTCGCTTTTTTGTCATCCTTAAAAATAAAAAGACCGGAAAGAAGATCATGCTTCTTTCCGGCGTTCATCATTTATCACTGTCGATCATAGCCTTCGGCAGTCCCGTATATTTTGCCCAGTAATAAATACCGAGCGAACCGATGGCGATCAGAATCAGGTCAAGCGGATTGCTGATAATACCCAATCCGTGGCCGAACGAGCCGAGATAGGAGAAAATCAGCATCATCACATAAAAGCCGACGATCCACCAGGCTGATTTCAGCTGCTGCCGTATGCTGACATCATCTTTGGGAGCATATTTACTGAAACAGAGATAGATCAGAAACATGACAATTTGAGAACCGAGAAGCCAGGATACGGTGCGCCATCCGGACCAATATACAATATAAGAGGTAAAAATAAACGACAGCGGCCCGATGATGCTCATCCCTTTTAAATAAAACGGTCTGTTAATATCCTTCGCGTTCACCCTCAGCGCCGCTGAAGAAATCGGCGCAATCGCATAAGACAGAATCAATGCGACGGAGCACACGTTCACAAGAGCGTTCCAAGAAGGGAACGGCAGCGTCCAAAAAACAGCCAGACCGAACGAAAGCCAAAGGGAGGCACGCGGTGTCCCGGTTTCTTTATTGACTTTAGAAAAGATGCTGAATAAAGTTCCGTTTCTGGCCCAGGCGTAGACGAGACGTGAAGTCGTATTCATAAAGATATTACCGTTACCGCCCGGTGATAAAATCGCATCTAAAATAACCAATGTCGCCAGCCACCCTAATCCGAGCAAAACGGCGATATCTTTAAACGGAAGAGAGAATTCAGTCCCGATAGCCGGCCATCCGTGCTTCAGGGTATCCGCCGGAATCGCCCCGATAAAAGTGAGCTGCAGCACGGTGTAAATAATAGTAGAAACGATAATACAGACAATCAATGCGATCGGAATGTTCCGCTTCGGATTCTGCACTTCACTTGCGACAGCCACAATCGGGTGCAGCCCAAGATAGGCGAACATGACACCGCCGGTAGAAATCGCGGCCTGAATTCCGGTGAAACCAAAAGGCGCAAATCCGTGAACGGTCATATTGCCCGGGTGAAAATGAAAAATCAGTACTATAATAACCGTAATCGGAACGACATATTTAAAAATCGAAATAATAAAGTTTGCTTTTGCAAAGGTTTTGACACTCCAGTAATTGAGGAGGAAGAACATGCAGAGCAGCGCAAATTGCAATATCCACCCGGCAATTGTCGGCGAGTCAGAACCTTTCACGGTCAACCCTGGAAACCAATACGCCACGTATTGGCGGACTGCCGTGACTTCTATAGAAATAAGGCTCGTGTAGGCCACAATGGTGACAAAGGAAATTAAATATCCGACCAGGTGTCCGTGTGAATATACGGGATACCGGATAATTCCCCCGGTCCGCGGCAGCGCGGCGCCCAGTTCCGCATAAACTAAGCCGATCAATAAGATGATTCCCCCGCCGATCAGCCAGGAAAAAATGCCTGATGGGCCCGCTTTAGAGGCGACGTTACTGACGGCAAACAGCCATGCTGAACCGAATATGGCTCCCATGCCGATTAAAATAAGATCAAAAAGTGACATAGATTTCTGGAAGTTTCCTTGCTTAGACATTCGCTGCCTCCTTATAAGACATGTTCTATTTACATAATTCCCATTATCATTCGAACATACCCAGCCGGCCGGCTGGAAAATTAGGACAGCTTTATATGCTGAAGTATGTACAGCAGTATGCTCAAATCATAATGGAGTGACTTGATACGGCCGCATGTCAAGATCTCCCCGCTTATATTCCCCGTTTTGCTCACGTTCAAACCTTACATCTATAAAAATAAAAAAACGCCCGAAGCAGGCGTTTTTTTATTACAAGTTCATATCTTTCAGTCCGGGGCTGTGCTCATTCGGAAGCTCAGGAAGTTCCGGCACAGGGAACCCTTTAGGCGGCTCAGACACACTTAATTCGCCGCCGTTTCGGCTCGGCGTCTGTCCCTGCAGAATTTCTCCGATCCGTGTCGAATCCAGTCTGAAATTAAATTGGGTATTGTGATATCCCATCTCAACGAATTTACGGCACTCCGGATATTTCTCAATGTCATAATTCGGCACGGGGAATAATTTTCCTCATTCAACACCAAGTGTTTCCAGCGCTTTTGTAAAAGCATTTTGATGAGCATTGTCACGGACAATCAGGAAACCGAGTGTTTCTCTGAACGTCTGATTAGAACTCATTTCATAAATGCGCGTTTTTTGCAGCACGCCGGTTGATTCCAGCACGACATTGTCCAATAAGTCGGCAATCAGATTCCCGTGGTTGTATACCCAAGACCCATTCCATGGATTGCCGCCGGCGTCTACAGGAAGAGAACTTTGCGCCCCGATAATATAATGGTGCGGATTGGCATGCTTCACCGCTTCGTCAATCGGCGCCTGATCTGAAGCCTGATTTCCGGGGCCCTCAGCCCCGCTTTCATCGAGCAGCGCATTAATCGTATGCTGGACGAGCTCAACGTGTGCAATTTCTTCTAAAAATACGCCGCGAAGCAGGTCGCGGAACTGCTTTTCTTTTCCCCTGAAATTAGAGCTTTGGAAAAAGTATTGCATCATCGTCCGCATTTCTCCGTAGTGCCCGCCTAAAATTTCCTGAAGCACCTTGGCGGCGGCCGGATCCGGCTTAATGATATTGATCAGTTCTTCTTTGTAATAGTACATGAACAGCGCACCCTGAAATCAGTTTTCAGTTCTTCTGTTAGTGTCTTAGCAAAGTCGGTTTTTGTGTATCGGCAGCAAAAAAGGACGGAAAGTGTGTCCCGTCCTTTTGCGTTAAGCCTCGACCGCCCCGCGGAGCTTCGTGTTGACAAGCCCGTTCCATCCTTGGTCCATCGTACTGTGAATCTCCGAGCTTTTCCGATTGACTTTATTGATGACGGCATCCGGCTCTTTCCATCCGCCGTGAATGAGAGTGAATTCCGTATCTCCGCTTTCCGTTTCTTTCAAGATAAAAGAAACGATCCAGCCTTCCGTATCCCATGAAAAAGAAAGGCGGTACGGCGCTTCGATATCCAGCACCTTGCACGGAGACGGACCGAATGGAGATTCCAACTGAAAATCACTGTCTTCTTGAGGCGTGAAATCATTCGGCATAAACCAGAGAGACAGTCCGTCCGCAGTGGAGACCGTATCCCAGACCACTTGCAGCGGCGCCTTGAAAACGGCGGTATGAATAATGTCCGGTAATGTTTGATTACTGCTGTTGTTATTTTTGTTATCATTGTGTTGTTTATCAGACATGCTGCTAACCACTCTTTCGCTGTTTTTTCTTTTGATCATACTACACGGGGCATGACATTTGAAAACAAATCAAACTTAGTTTATGCTTTTTCAAAGCCATTCAATACATTTTAAGGAGACGTAGTGATGACAGATCAATTTAAAGCGTTAGTAGTCGATCAACGTGAAGACCGGTTTTCAGTCAGCGTACAGGAGCTCGCAGTTCAGGACCTTCCCGAGGGTGAAGTGCTGATTAAGGTTTGCTATTCAGGCGTGAATTACAAAGACAGCTTGGCTGCCATTCCTGACGGCAAGATCGTAACCTCGTATCCTTTCGTGCCGGGAATTGATTTAGCGGGAATCGTCGTTTCCTCAGATGACGCCCGTTTTAAAGAAGGGGACAAAGTCATTGCGACAAGCTACGGCATAGGCGTTTCCCACTTTGGCGGCTATAGCGGGATGGCCCGCATTCCAGCAGATTGGATTGTGCCGCTGCCTGAAGGTCTGACTCTTAAAGAAGCCATGACGATCGGAACCGCCGGCTTTACGGCCGCATTGTCCGTTCAGCGGCTTGAGGAAAACCATGCCGCCCCTGAAAAAGGGAAAGTGCTGGTGACGGGAGCAACAGGAGGCGTCGGAAGCTTTGCGGTTTCCATTCTTTCTGCATTAGGCTATGACGTAGAGGCCAGTACGGGAAAAGAAGAAGAAAGCGGCTATCTGAAGAGTCTCGGTGCGAAATCGGTTATTCACCGTGACGAAGTTTACAACGGCACGTTAAAACCGATGCAAAAACAAAAATGGGCCGCGGCCGTCGATCCGGTCGGAGGTGAGCCGCTTGCTTCAGTTCTCAGCCAGATTCAGTACGGCGGAGCAGTTGCAGTGAGCGGACTGACAGCGGGAACGAAACTCCCGGCTACGGTCTTTCCGTTTATATTGCGCGGCGTCAGCCTCCTGGGAATTGATTCCGTATCCTGTCCGATGGAGACAAGAAAGAAAACATGGCAGCGTCTGGCTGAAGATTTCAAGCCAGCGGATCTCGAGACCTTTATTCAAAAGGAAATTACACTTGAGGAACTGCCGGACACGCTCCCTGCTCTCTTAAAAGGAAAAGCGAGAGGGAGAACGATCGTTAAACTGAACGAAGAATAAACAAAAACCCCCGATCAGCAGTTGGGGGTTTTTTCATTATATAATCATTTACTGATTAAAACTGAGATGATTATTGAGTATATTCTGAAAGTGAGCTGATTTTAAACAAATATTGGTTATATGTAGATCATATTTAGAAAAGTTTTTAAATTATCTGAAATATTTATTGACTGAAAGCGCTTTTAAAATTAATATAATAACATAAGTGCCAATAATATTATTACAACTTAACTAAGAAATAACTATAAAGTAACAATTCGACGAAAGGAGAGAGCAAATATAAATGATGACACTTTCGAGTGATTTTTTATATAAAAGCTGTTTTGAATTGTCGAAACGTGGGTAAGTCATTATAGGCGTAAATATAGATAACTGAATATTCGGTTTATATCTCTGTATAAAAACTGGGAGGATTTGAAGATGAATAAAAATAGCAGCCAGTATTCATTTTTGAGAACCATCATTTTAGTATCGACGTTCGGGGGGCTTCTTTTCGGTTACGATACAGGTGTAATTAATGGAGCGCTTCCTTTTATGGCGGAAGCTGACCAGCTTAATCTTACGGCCCTGACTGAAGGCATGGTGGCAAGCTCCCTTCTCTTGGGGGCTGCGATCGGCGCAGTTTTCGGAGGGCGGCTGTCAGACTATAACGGCAGACGTAAAAATATCCTTTTCCTTGCCGTTTTGTTCTTTGCGGCGACGCTGGGATGTACACTGGCGCCTAACGTATCGGTTATGATTATCTCTCGTTTTCTGCTGGGGCTTGCTGTCGGGGGAGCTTCCGTAACAGTTCCGGCATACTTGGCTGAAATGTCGCCGGCGGAAAGCCGGGGGAGAATGGTTACCCAAAATGAACTGATGATTGTAACGGGCCAGCTGCTTGCCTTCACGTGTAATGCCATCATCGGCAATGTGCTCGGTGATACGTCCCACGCTTGGCGTTACATGCTCGTTATCGCGGCTCTTCCGGCGGTATTCTTGTTTTTCGGTATGCTGAAAGTTCCCGAAAGTCCGCGCTGGTTGGTTTCTAAAGGAAGAAAAGAAGATGCTTTGCGCGTTCTCCGGCGAATACGGAATGACGAGAAAGCAAAGTCAGAACTCGCCGAGATTGAATCTGCTTTTCATAAGGAAGCGGAGATGGAGCAGGCGACATTTAAGGACCTTGCCGTTCCGTGGGTGCGCCGCATTGTGTTTATCGGAATCGGAATTGCTGTAGTGCAGCAGCTCACCGGCGTAAATTCAATTATGTACTATGGAACTCAAATACTAAAAGATGCCGGCTTCGAAACAAAAGCTGCATTGATCGGCAATATCGCTAACGGTGTGATTTCCGTGCTTGCGACTTTTGTGGGCATATGGCTTCTCGGCAGAGTCGGCCGGCGCCCGATGCTGATGACGGGGCTGATCGGAACGACTGCCGTGCTGCTGCTGATCGGCATTTTATCTGTCGTGCTGAAAGGATCCCCTTCACTTCCTTATGTAGTTCTTGGGTTAACCGTCACTTTCCTTGCGTTTCAGCAGGGAGCGGTTTCTCCTGTGACCTGGCTGATGCTGTCGGAGATATTCCCGCTTCGATTGCGGGGGCTTGGTATGGGAGTCACTGTCTTCTGCCTTTGGATCGCGAACTTCCTTGTCGGTTTAACTTTCCCGGTTCTGCTCGCAAACATCGGATTGTCTGCAACCTTCTTTATTTTTGTTCTGTTAGGAATAGCGTCCGTCATATTCGTGAAAAGGTTCCTGCCGGAAACAAAAGGTCTGTCGCTTGAACAGCTTGAACAAAACTTCCGTACTTATGAAAAACCAGAGCGAAAAAGTGCAGAGGTCAAGGTGAGCGGGTAATCAAGAGAGATGCAGGGTTCTTAGGAATCCTGTTTTTTATTTTCTATATATATAGAAGGAAGTAATAAGCGAGAAAAAACTTTTGTAAAAGTGTTGACGCGATTTAAGGGGGCATGGTATATTATTAAACGTCGCTGATGAACAAAGCGATCACGCTAAAAGAGAAAATGAGCTTTTGAAAAAAGACTTTACAAATTCTCAGAAACGTGTATAATAAATGAGGTTGAGAAAACAACTTCAAAAAGAAATAAAAAAACACTTGACATCATCACTGATTGATAGTATGATAGTTAAGTCGCCTGATAAGCGCCCGTAGCTCAATTGGATAGAGCGTTTGACTACGGATCAAAAGGTTAGGGGTTCGACTCCTCTCGGGCGCGCCAATTTAAAATGCGGGTGTAGTTTAGTGGTAAAACCTCAGCCTTCCAAGCTGATGTCGTGAGTTCGATTCTCATCACCCGCTCCATTATAATGATCTTTGAAAACTAAACAAGACAAAACGTACCTGTTAATTCAAAGTTTTAA
>NZ_JACVSR010000005.1:0-157393 GCF_014534735.1 Bacillus sp. 1021
TACCAGTTGGACCGGTTGACCCTGTGATTCCAGTCGCTCCGGTTGATCCGGTTGCACCCGTTGGACCGGTTGACCCTGTTGTTCCTGTTACTCCAGTTGGACCGGTTGACCCTGTGATCCCAGTCGATCCGGTTGATCCTCTTGCACCCGTTGGACCTGTTGCTCCTGTTGCTCCTGTTATACCAGTTGGACCGGTTGACCCTGTGATCCCAGTCGCTCCGGTTGATCCGGTTGCACCCGTTGGACCTGTTGACCCTGTTGTTCCTGTTACTCCAGTTGGACCGGTTGACCCTGTGATCCCAGTCGCTCCGGTTGATCCGGTTGCACCCGTTGGACCGGTTGACCCTGTGATCCCAGTCGCTCCGGTTGATCCGGTTGCACCCGTTGGACCTGTTGATCCTGTTGCTCCTGTTATACCAGTTGGACCGGTTGACCCTGTGATTCCAGTCGCTCCTGTTGATCCGGTTGCACCCGTTGGACCTGTTGATCCTGTTGTTCCTGTTACTCCTGTTGCTCCTGTTGACCCTGTGATTCCAGTCGCTCCGGTTGATCCGGTTGCACCCGTTGCTCCTGTTGCTCCTGTTGATCCGGTTACCCCTGTTGCTCCTGTAGGGCCTGTAACGCCAGGGTCACCCCCGGTTTGCGCCAATGAAACATCGTCTATTAAAACCGTGCCGGAAGAAACTTTACTTAATACAATGACAGCAGAGGCCGCGCCAGAAGGCACACTGCTTGTTTTATAGATTTCAGACCATGTATGAAAGAGCACGTTCGGCAAATTTCCGGGTGTGATATTTTCTTGAACGGAACTGATTTGTTCACCTGCTGCGCTGACATATATGATCTGGAGGGTTACCTGGGGACTTGGCTCATTTCCGAGCGTTGCCAGTGATACGAATAGAGTCAGTGACTGAGCTGAGATGGGGATGATTTGACTGAGGTAAGCATATGGCTGAGTTCCAATAAATTGTGCAGAATATCTCCCTGAATGTGCAAACAAACTGTTAATCTGGGTATTTGCCGAACTCCAACCCTCTAATGTGCCGGTTTCAAAGCTCCCATTTATAATCGGATTATTCATTCAAGCTTTTTCCCTCTCCTTTCTGTTGCGGATAACCTTACATTTTAAGACAGCATATTAATACGGGCTGTCTTTTGACAACCTAAATAAAAAAGGTGATTTCTATTCATCACCTTAGTCCGATCCTTGAATGGGGAATCCCGTTGCAATGAGGGAACGGTTTGCCGCTGTGACTTGCGTGACATGATTCGAAGACAGTACAGATAAAAAGAGCTGATACGCAGCTGTTTCTCCCGCTGTCATTTCCTCGATGTACGTAAAAGGAATCCCCAAGATTTGCCCGCCTGAAGAAAAGAGGTTCAGCTCTTGTCTTAGTGTTTGAATAGATACCCCATTTCTTTGGAGATCGACAGCTAAGTCTAATGAAAAATTAGAAGCGAGCAGATCTAATTCCACATTTACTTGTATGACGGCATCCGTTTTTACCAATTGATCTGTCGGCGCATCTACCACCGTGCTTAATACATTTATCGGTGTTCCTTCTAACGGAATCGTCATTTGTTCTGTTGTATTTTGAAAAGCTACAGCCGGAACCGCACCGGGCGGACCCTCAGGCCCCGGGGGACCAGGCGGACCGGGCGGACCTGCTTCCCCTTGCGGACCGCGGGAGCCGGCGGGGCCTCTTTTGCCTTCGGGACCCCGCATCTGGGGCACGCACAGGGCAGATCGATTTTCATCTAAAGACGGAAACTGTTTTTCCGTCACTATTTCCGTTTTTTCATGATCGTATAGTAATTGTTCATACCAGCGTTTCATATGTCTGCTCATATATTTGTAAGGTTTCTGTTTCAATATCATGTATTGATTACGGCCGCTGCTCATATTATCACCCCGGCTATATTGTATTCACGCTGAAGCCATCATGTGCAGGGCCTTCCCGCCTCTTATCAAAACAAAAAAAAGGCAGACCTGAGTCTGCCTTTTTTCTTCTACCATAAACCCAATACTTTCCACCATAATCCGCCGATCACAAGCCATGTCACAATATGGACGATTGACAGGATAAAGCCGATGGACCACCATTTGCTTTGCGAAATATAGCCCGCTCCGAAAAAGACCGGAGCCGCTCCTGAGCCGTAATGCGTCGTCGAACCGAAAAGGTTGCTGAAAAACGCCAGGCTGAGCGCCGCCAATAGCGGCGGAGCGCCTGCCGCCACAATGACGGCGAGAAATGCCGCATACATGGCGCTGATATGCGCGGTTGCGCTCGCAAAGAAGTAATGGGTGTAATAATACACAACGATCAGAATCATAAATGCCACAATCCATGAAAAACCGGAAACAGAGGATTTCATCATATTACTGAACCAAGACACCATGCCGAGTTCATTCAGGAAATTCGCCAGCATCACAAGCGCCGCGAACCAAGTCAGTGTATCCCACGCACCTTGTTCCTTTTTGATGTCCTCCCATGTTAATACCTGTGACAAAAGCAAAACGGATAATCCGATCAGGGCCGTCGTCGTTGCATCGATATTTAAGCTTCCTCCGAAAATCCACAGCGCAAGCACCAATAAAAAGACGATGACCATGGAGAGCTCGGATTTTTTAAACGGACCCATTTCTTTCAATTTTTCCGTTGCGATTTTAGCCGCATCCGGTGTTTCTTTAATTTCCGGCGGATACAGCTTATAAATAACGAGCGGTGTAATGATTAAGCTCGCCAATCCCGGGACAATGGCCGCGATTGCCCAGCTTGTCCACGTGATGTCCACCCCTGCGACATCGTGGGCCAGCTTGGCGATCAGCGGGTTCGCCGCCATTGCCGTCAAAAACATCGCAGACGTAATCAAGTTTCCTTGGAAACCGGTCTTTAATAAGAAAGCGCCGATTTTCCGCTCTGTTCCGTCTGCCGGCGTTGATCCGAAAGTTTCGGATAATGATCTGATAATAGGAAAAATAATGCCTCCCGCCCGTGCCGTGTTACTCGGAATGGCAGGTGATAAAATTAAATCACTGAACAGCAGTGAATAAGAAAGGCCGAGTGTTTTCTTCCCGAACCGTTGTACGAATACGTAAGAAATCCTGGCGCCGAGCCCGGTTTTGATAAATCCCCGGGAAATAAAAAAGGCGATGACAATCAGCCAGATTGTCTTGTTTCCAAATCCGCTTAACGTATTTTCAATAGAAAGCGTTCCCGTTAACGCGGTGACTGCCAATGCAAAAATTGCAATTGCGCCCATTGGCAAGGGCTTGGAGATAAAGCCGATAATTGTTGCGACAAAAATAGCGAACAAATGCCATGCTTTAGGTTCAAGTCCGGACGGCGCGGGAATAAACCAAATGATTAATCCCACAGCAACAGTAATAAGCAAAGGAATGATTTTTACCGCCTGCTGTTTTTTTGCGTCTTTTTCTGAAGCCATTACAGGTCTCCTCCTATTTTGTTGTCTTCCATCCCCCATCCCATTTTACTACTTAACTAAGTTAATAAACGTTTTTGTTAATTAAAAAACACAAAGGAAAATATTCCTTTGTGTTTCTTATTTTAACGTACCCGAACCGGCTTTAGATATAACATCCGGTTTTACATTTGCGGATGAGCCGATAGAGCCGTGCAATGCCGGTGTCCAGCCGACAGACTGACTTAATCCGTTGGCGGCTGACGCGTTAATGGCAGCGCCGTTTAAAAGAGTGCCCTCTTCATGAAGCGCTTTTCCGCCGCTGAAGACGCTGATGACCTTATCGGCAGCCAGGCCCGGCACCTCAAAAACATTATTCTGCGCATATATTTTTGACGCATGTCCTGCGCCCCATGCATAACTGAACGGGTACGCGGCGCTTTTCGAGCCTGCGTAAAAATTATTATAAATATGAACCTGCCCATACCGGACCCGCGGGGCGCGCTGGACGATGTTCTGGTAATAGTTATGGTGAAGGGTCACCTTCAGTTTTCCTTCATCCGACGTCTTGCTGTCGCTGTTTCCGATGACGGAGCCTTTATCATGGTCATGATATTTATTATAAGATAATGTAATATAATTCGCCCCGTTGGCTATATCCGTCTGGCCGTCATGGTGCTGATATTTTCTCCCGTAATAGTAGGGAAAACCGCTGTCGGGATTCGATCCGTCATTAAAGGTGCAATGGTCGATCCAGATGTGCGTCGCGCCGTTAATGGTGATATTGTCATATTCCGAGTTCCAGTTGCCGCTGCTGCCGTCAGTCGGGTCCCATTGCGGAAAATAGTCGTAAGCGTCTTGAAATTCGATGTTGCGGATGATGACGTTGTCGACGCCGTTCTTCATATTAAAATTTCCGCCTGTCACTTTGGCGTTTGAGCCTGACCCGATGATCGTCGTATTTGAAGGGATATCAATCACGACCCGCGCTTTCTGATTTTTTTGGGATCGCTGTCTGGCGTCTTCCTGGGTGCCTGACGGTGCTTTTTTCCCCCATTTATCCGGGTCGTACGCCTTCAAATAGGCGTTGAGATCATATGCCGGATCTTTATAATCATGAAAGCCGAGCGTTTTATTGCGGTCGTCCGTATTCATATTGATTGTGCCTTGTATGTAAATAATCTTCGGCGTGCTGTTGGCGCTTCCACCTAATGCAGAAACGAGCTGCTGTCTGTTTGATACGGTGTATACATTCGATGAAGAGGCTTTCGCGCCGCCGGTTGTCCCGCCGGAAGCGGCTCCCCAGCCGTCATTTGCTCCTAACGTCTGCCGGCCAAGGTCAGCGGCATGGACACCCGCAGGAATCATCCATAAACAAACCGCCAGCATCAGTAACATTTTTTTCATAAATGGTGCTCCTCCTGATTTGATATTCCAATTTATTACAAACGAATTGTATCAAATCAATTAAGAAACAGCACCGAAAATGTACTGATTGTGTCTTTCGGTTTTATTGCGGAATCCGCAAAAAAATCCCAAGGGACCGAAATCCCTTGGGACCTGATCGGCTTACGCCCATGATTTTACTTTTTCGTTATCCGTGACAAACAGAAGAACTTTTCCTTCATCTAAGCGCTTTTCAAATTGTGATGCTTCCTCTTCTGAAAAGCCGATTTCGTGAATTTTGTTGCGGAGCTCGTCGCCCTTTTTATTAAACATATTGCCGACCGCGTGTTTAATGCCCGTTTCTTTTGCTCCGATGGTATTGACATCCGTATTGTCGGCCAGTCGTTCCGTTCTGTCGTCATCATGAGAAAGCACGTATACATCTTCTTTTGCGACACCCATTTGCTGAAGCTCTTTTACGTCCTGCATCAGTTTTTGATCGTTTGTATACTCTCTTACTACCGGTTTCATTGATAAGTCCTCCCTTTTGTTTTTGTATATTGTGTATTTACCCGCTTCACCAAGTGCCAAACAAAAGAAAGAGCGTTCAGTGAAAAATCGGGCAGATTGTCGGTGGATATTTTCTTCCGGGACATGTTACAGTAGGAGAAGCTACTTTTATCAGAAAAATAAAAATTTTCAAGAGCCGATCACGCAGGGAGGTGGTTCCTATTCATTATTTTTCACCGGAACAGCGATTTAACGCTTGGGTTGTCAGTGATTTAGTGAAACAGGTATTCCGCCGGCATACCCGCTGCCCGGACGGAATAAAAGAGCTTACGGCCTTTGCTGAAGATACCTTTCATATTAATATCGATTACGTTTTCTCTATTATTATCAATATCGGTGATATCGAATCCGTTCTGCCGAAAGAAATTGAGAATACGCTGGGTACTTATCTGACCGCGCTTCAGCCCGTCATTACCGCCGACATGCTTCATTCTTCTAAAACAAATGCCTATGAATATTTGGAACATGAGAAAAACACGGAGATGTTCCGGTTGTTCTATTAAATGAGGGGCCCGTGCCCTTCTTTTTTTTGTTGCCGGCGGACGGTTTGATTTTGTATTCGGGAAATGGTTCGTGTTACATTTGAAACAAACACTCATGTTGAAGGAGGATGCATCATGCCGAAAAATCAGCAGCAGATTCAATTAGCGAGACGCCCTAAAGGCGTTCCCGTCCATGACGATTTCCGCTTTGAAACGATTGCCGTTCCCGAGCCGCAAGACGGTGAAGTGCTTGTAAAAACAAATTATGTGTCCGTTGATCCGTACATGCGCGGACGAATGCAGGATACAAAATCATATGTCGAGCCGTTCGCTTTAGATGAAGCCATAACAGGCGGAGTGATTGCCGAGGTTCTCACAGACGGCAATAAGCTGAAAAAAGGCGATATCGTGATCGGGAATCTCTCATGGCAGGAATACTCAGCAGTGAATGAGTCCGCCCTCCGCAAACTGGACACGGATATCGCACCCGCCTCGGCGTATCTCGGCATTTTAGGGATGACCGGACTGACCGCTTACTTCGGGCTGCTTGATATCGGCCGTCCGAAAAAAGGCGAAACCGTCGTCGTTTCAGGGGCTGCGGGCGCCGTCGGCTCAACGGTCGGGCAGATTGCCAAAATCAAAGGCGCGCGGGTTGTCGGCATCGCCGGTTCTGACGAAAAAATCGCGTATCTGAAAGAGGAGCTTCAATTTGATGAAGCCATTAATTACAAAACGGCGGATGATATTCAAAAAGCGCTTGAACAGGCATGCCCTGACGGCGTCGATGTCTATTTTGACAATGTCGGCGGACCGATTTCAGATGCGGTGATAAACCTGCTGAATGAATTCGCCCGCATTCCGGTATGCGGAGCGATCTCTTCATACAATACCGAAAGTGAAGAGGAAGACATGGGCCCCCGCGTACAGCCGAAACTGATCAAAACAAAAGCGCTGATGCAAGGGTTCATCGTCGGTGATTATGCTGACCGCTTTTCCGAAGGCGCGAAACAATTGGCTGAATGGCTCAAAGACGGGAAGCTTCATTATGAAGAAACGATTACGGAAGGATTCAGCCATATTCCTGACGCGTTCCTCGGTTTGTTTAAAGGAGAAAACAAAGGCAAACAGATCATCAAAGTCAGTGATCCAAGTTAACATGATGATGAAAAAAAGGAGGGCTTTGTTCCCTCCTTTTCTGCTTTTTCGGATCAGCTGCGAAGAATCAAAGTCAGGAAGCCGTCTTCATCCGGCTCCGTATCTTCCAAAGTGAATCCCGCTGCTTGAAAGCAGGCTAAACTCATTTGATTGTCTTTTTCGATGCTTGCCGCCCATTCCCGCACACTGGTAAACCCAGGGTCAGTCAGGAGTTTTTGCAATATCCGTTTTCCGTACCCTTGAAGCTGGTACAAAGGATTGACGATCAATCCGATATACGCCCGTTCCTCCACAAACTCTATAGAGACTATGCCAGCCGGCAGCTGCCCGTCATATGCCATAAAGACAGTATCGTCTTCATCTTCATTCAATCGTGCATACCACGCATCTAATGGCAGCATCGCATCCATTCTCCGTCTGATATTATCGTTTTTAAACCAGTGCTCAAGTATTTTCAGCTCACGTTCCTTCAATATTTGAAATCTGTCTATTGAAACCATCTTCCCATCCCCCGCGCGAACCTTTTCTATTATTTTACAACAAAAAACGAAGGGCTTCCCGCCCTCCGTTTCTTATTTCTCAGATAATTTTCCGCCTGAATAAACGGCCTCTTTCAGCTCAATTCCGAGTGATTTGGCCATTTTTTTCAGTTTGGATTCTTCCATCGGCGTGACAAGGCTGAGTACCGTTCCTTCTTTACCGGCCCGCCCCGTCCGGCCTGATCTGTGAATGTACCCGTCTGCATTTGGGATGTCTGCGTGAATGACGTACGGAAGATCGTCGATATCAAGTCCGCGCGCTGCTATGTCAGTCGCCAGAAGCAGCGGAAATTCTCCCCGTTCAAACGCTGATAATATCTTTGCCCGCTCCATTTTTTTCGCTTCTCCGTGCAGGATGCCGAGATCCACGTGATGATAGGCGAGTTTTTCCGCATAGACGCTTAAATTTCCGATATCTCTGACGAACACGAGCGCCTGCATGCCGTTCAGCCGTGACAGCTTTTGCAATAGCTTCACTTTATCCCGCTGATCGCAGACGAGATATTGATGCGTGACGCGCGCTTTTTCCGCCGTATTCCGCTCCACTTTCAAAACGGCCGGTTCTTGTGCAATGCCCTTCAGCACCTCTTCTGTCTCCGGCTGCAGCGTAGCAGAAAAGCTTAAAAGCTGGCGGTCTTTCAGCGTCGTTTTAATGATTTTTTTCATTGTTTCGCGGTGTTCCTTTGTCACAAGCTGATCCGCTTCATCAAGAACGATCGTCTTGACTTCATGCATTTTCAGCTTTTTCGCCTGAATCAATTCGAGCACCCTGCCCGGTGTGCCTGCAATGATATGCGGTTTATTTTTGAGCTTTTCCACCTGCTTTTTCACGTTTGCTCCGCCGATCAAAGACAAGGCGCGAAGATCGGAGCCTTTTGTCCAATCCTGAATCACCTGAAAAATCTGCATCACAAGCTCGCGGGACGGCGCTAAAATAATCACTTGCGGATGTTTTTGCTCCGGATTGATCCGCTCCAGAACCGGAAGCGTATACGCCAATGTTTTTCCCGTTCCCGTCGGGGATTCGGCGATGACGTCCTTCCCTTCCATGATCACCTGAGCGGCTTTTTCCTGAATGTCGGTCGGCTTCTGAAAGCCTGACGCTCTCCAGTTTTCGGCGATAAATGGTTGTGTATGCTGTAAAAATGGCCATGTTTGGGTCATGTCGTTCTCCTCAATTCTTAAAATCTACTCCATAGTATCTCAAATGCACGCGGCAAACGCAATTTTCTTTTTCCTTCCAAGCCTTTTAACAAACGGTCTCCTCCTTTATAATCATTAATGAGAAAGACACATGATAAAAAAGCGTGTCTGATAACGATAGAGGTGTAATGATGAGTATTTTATCCGTAAAAGATTTAAGCCACGGCTTCGGTGACCGTGCGCTTTTTAACAATGTATCGTTCCGTCTTTTAAAAGGGGAGCACGTCGGCTTAATCGGAGCTAACGGCGAAGGTAAATCAACGTTTATGAATATTATTACCGGAAAGCTTGAGCCTGATGAGGGAAAGGTTGAATGGGCGAAAAACGTGCGCGTCGGCTATCTCGATCAGCATACCGTGCTTGAAAAAGGCAAAACGATCCGCGACGTGCTGAAAGATGCGTTCCATTACTTATTTGCGATGGAAGAAGAAATGAATGAGATTTACAATAAAATGGGCGAAGCGGACCCTGATGAGCTTGAGCAGCTGCTTGAAAATGTCGGTGTCATTCAGGACGCCCTGACAAATAATGATTTCTACGTGATTGACAGCAAAGTTGAAGAAATCGCCCGCGGCCTCGGCCTGCAGGATGTCGGCCTTGACCGCGACGTCACTGACTTAAGCGGCGGACAGCGGACGAAAGTGCTGCTCGCCAAGCTGCTTTTGGAAAAACCGGAAATCCTCCTGTTGGACGAACCGACGAACTACCTTGATGAGCAGCATATTGAATGGCTGAAACGCTATTTGCAGGAATATGAAAATGCGTTCATCTTAATTTCTCACGACATTCCGTTTTTAAACAGCGTGATCAATTTGATTTATCATGTGGAAAATCAAGAGCTAACGCGTTATGTCGGCGACTACCATCAGTTTATGGAAGTATACGAAGTGAAAAAACAGCAGCTCGAAGCGGCCTACAAAAAGCAGCAGCAGGAAGTCGCTGAGCTGAAAGATTTCGTCGCCCGCAACAAAGCGCGGGTCAGCACGAGAAATATGGCGATGTCCCGCCAAAAGAAACTCGATAAGATGGATATGATTGAACTGGCGGCTGAAAAACCGAAACCGGAATTCCATTTCAAGCCGGCGAGAACGTCAGGCAAGTTGATTTTTGAAACGAAGGACTTAGTCATCGGCTACGATACCCCGCTGTCACGTCCGCTCAACCTCAGAATGGAACGCGGACAAAAAGTCGCCCTGTACGGCGCGAACGGCATCGGGAAAACGACGCTGTTAAAAAGCCTGCTCGGTGAAATTCAGCCGCTGGAAGGCACGGTGGAGCGCGGCGAACATCAATACACGGGCTATTTCGAGCAGGAAGTAAAAGAAACCAATAACAATACGTGCATCGAAGAAGTGTGGAGCGAATTTCCTTCCTTTACCCAGTACGAAATCCGCGCCGCCCTCGCCAAATGCGGCCTGACCACTAAACACATTGAAAGCCGCGTCTCCGTATTAAGCGGAGGAGAAAAAGCAAAGGTCAGACTGTGCAAGCTGATCAATTCAGAAACAAACCTGCTCGTGCTTGACGAGCCGACAAACCACCTGGATGTCGATGCGAAAGAAGAGCTGAAACGCGCACTGAAAGAATACAAAGGCTCCATTCTGCTCATTTCCCACGAACCGGAGTTCTACATGGATATCGCGACAGAAACATGGAACTGCGAGTCTTGGACGACGAAAGTGCTGTAAACACAAAAAGGAACTCCCGCCTGTGCGGAAGTTCCTTTTTTTCTTAATGTCCGGCTTTTATTCCGGCGAGATGTTTGCGTCCCATGAGAAGGACAAGCATGCCGACAAAAACGACGAGCCCGCCAACTGTATATGGCGTGCTTGCGGTGAAGTGTTCTGACAGCATTCCCGCAATCCACGGAGCGAGCGCACCGCCGATAAAGCGGACTGAGCTGTAGGCTGAAGACGCGATTGAACGTTCAACCGGCGCAGAACCCATCACAGCGGTTGTCATGATCGTATTCACCATACCGAGCACGGCACCGGCGACAACGATACATGTAATGATCAACGTCTGATGGTCAGTCCAAATCCCCATGACGATGAGAATGACCGCAAAGGCGATAAAGAGAACGACGAGCGAACGCACTGTTCCCAGCGCTTTGTGCACGAGCGGAGCCGTAAAGACTGACGTAATTGCCAGCAATAACCCCCAGCCGAAGAAGACGTATCCAAGACCGTGTTCATCTAAATCCAGAACGAACGGAGAATAAGCAAGCAAAATAAAAAATCCAAAGTTGTATAAGAATGCCGATACGGCCATCGTTAAAAGGCCTTTATATTTGAGCGCCTTCATCGCATCAAACACACCGACGCGTTTTGCCGGTTTCGGCAGCTTCGGCAGCATGAGTGAAATCGCGCAAAGCGCTATAAACATCAGGACAGACACTCCGAAGAACGGAGCGCGCCATGAAATGCTGCCAAGCTCTCCGCCTGCAAGCGGCCCGACGGAAATCCCCAAGCCGAGCGCGGCCTCATACAAAATAATGGCTTTGGCGCTGCCGCCGACAGATACCCCGACAATGACAGCAAGCGCGGTTGAAATAAAGAGAGCATTCCCAAGCCCCCAGCCGCCGCGATAGCCGACAAGCTGAGCGATTGAACTTGAGCTTCCGCCAAGGGCGGCAAACACGATGATAAAAATAAGTCCGAGAAGCAGCGTCCATTTGGCGCCGATCCGGCTGGAAATCGCGCCGGAGAAAAACATCATAAAACCGGTAACGAGCAAATAACTTGTAAATAGCAGAGATACTTCACTAGGTGAAGCATGTAATTGTGCGGCAATCGCCGGAAGTATCGGGTCGACGAGTCCGATTCCCATAAAGGAAATCACACAGGCAAACGCAACCGCCCAAACGGCTTTCGGCTGGCTGAATAAACCTGTTTTCTGTTGTGATGATGTATCCATTTGATCAGACCTCCTATTTAATCCATTAAAAGAAACGCTATCTTCATAGCGTTTACAGCAAAATCATTCGATTGATTGAATGGCGCGGTCAGCTTTTTCTTTCATTCCGTTAAGGCGCTCTTTAAAGTGCAGAAATGTGCTGATCTTCTCATCAATCATCTCAAGCTGGTGGTTCAATGCGTGCTGAAGCTCTTCCAGCTTTGCTTTCCGTTCCTTCGGATCCAGTGACAACAAGTACCCCTCTTTGTTTAATTCCAGCTGACGGCTCATCTCCATAAACTGCTGAAGCTCCTGAAGGGAAAAACCGAGCACTTCTTTAGTGCTGATGACTTTTTCAAGCTCCTCCATATCATCTTCAGAGTAAAGCCGGACGCCGCCTTCTGTCCGTTTAGGAGCAGGAATCAAACCAATCTCCTCGTAAAAACGAATGGTTCGTTTTGTCAATCCGCTTCGTTTGGCAACTTGATCAATCTTCATCCATTCCAAGGTGAATCCCCCTCTTGTCGTTTCTGTTTCTATTATACACCTTTTGAACCTTAACGTAAACGTGAAGTTTTGAAAAGAAATTTTCACTGGATAAACATCCATACCGCATAATGGGCATCTGTTCATGACAAAAAAAGCCGGTATGACCCGCCATTTTCTTTGGGCCGTACCGGCTTTTTTTAATTCTCAAGTTCTTCGATCATCAGTGACAATTCGGTCCAGCGCTCCATCGCCGCTTCAAGCTCTTCAGCCGTTTTTGCCTGTTCGGCCATCAGTTCTTGAATCTTTCCGAAATCACTTCCCGCTTCAGCGATTTCCGCTTCCAGACGCTGATGCTTTTCTTCAAGGCCGGCGATTTTATCTTCGATGCCGTCCCATTCGATCTGATCCTTGTACGAAAGCTTTTTGCGCTTTTTCTTCGGCTCTTCTTCCGCCTTTTTCTCTTCGGCCGGCTGTTTTACCGCAATCTTCTTCGCTTTTGCGTATTCCATGTATTCACTGTACGAACCTTGGAAACGCGAAATGACGCCTTGTCCTTCAAATACGATCAGGCGGTCCACGACACGGTCAAGGAAATAGCGGTCATGGGATACGGTAATGACAACGCCCGGAAACTGTTCGATATAATCTTCGAGCACGCTTAATGTTTCTGTGTCCAGATCATTGGTCGGCTCATCTAAAAACAGCACATTCGGCTCCTGCATCAGTACATTCAGCAAGTACAGACGGCGCTTTTCCCCGCCTGACAGCTTTCTGATATATGTCTGCTGCATCGGGCGCGGGAACAGAAAGCGCTCAAGCATTTGTTCCGCGGTGATGACATCACCTTCCGCCGTCTTGACGATTTCAGCCGTCTCTTTTATATAGTCAATGACTTTCATATCGCCGTTCATTTCGCTGTGGTCCTGGGTGTAGTACCCGATCCTGACCGTCTGCCCGATGGTGATGCGGCCGCTGTCTGGCTGAATTCTGCCGGCGAGGCTGTTTAAAAGTGTCGTTTTCCCGATTCCGTTCGGCCCGATGATGCCGATTCTTTCACCCGGGATAACAAGCTCGTTAAATTGGCTGATCAGCGCTTGGCCGCCGTAGGTGAGGGTGACGTTTTCCGCTTCTATCACCTGTTTTCCGAGACGGTGGGAACCGATCGCGAAATCGAGCGATCCGGAGACTGCCGGCCCTTTTTGCTCCTTGAGCGCCTCCGCTCTGTCCACTCTCGCTTTTTGTTTCGTCGAGCGTGCTTTCGCCCCTCTTCTGAGCCACGCCAATTCGCGGCGCAGGAGGTTTTGACGTTTCGTTTCTTTCTGCTCTGCCAGCGCTTCCCGTTCGGCCCGTTTTTCCAGGAATACTTCATAGTTTCCCTTATACGTATAAAGGCTGCCTCTCTCAAGCTCGTAAATTCTGTTCGTCACCCTGTTCAGAAAATACCTGTCGTGCGTGACAAGCATGACGGCGCCGGGATATTGCGATAAGTAGCCTTCCAGCCATTCAATCGTTTCATTGTCCAAATGGTTTGTCGGTTCATCCAAAATAAGCAGGTCAGCCGGCTGGATGACGTTTTTCGCAATCGCGACGCGCTTTTTCTGGCCGCCGGACAGCTCGCTGACATCCTTCATCAAGTCGGTGACACCGAGCTTGGTTAAAACCGTTTTGGCTAATGTATTCGCTTCCCACGCATCATTCGCATCCATTCTCGCCTGCGCATCAAGCAGGTGCTTTTGGCGCTGTTCATTTTCCGGCTCTTCATTCAGCTCCTGAAGCGCTTTTTCGTACTCCCGCATCGTTCTCATAACGGCTGAGTCACCGGAATAAATATGCTCAAGGACGGTTTGTCCGGCAGGAAGATCGGGATCCTGATGCAAAAACTCAATATGCACGTTTCCTGAAGCCGTCATCTCGCCTTCCTCCGTTGATTCAAGGCCGGCAATGGTTTTCAGAAGCGTGGACTTCCCCGTTCCGTTCGGGCCGATTAAACCGATTCTTTCATTCTCTTCAATATGAAAGGAGATATGGTCGAATAATGTCTTTTCTCCGTATGTTTTATAAAGATTTTCCGCTTTTATGATGCTCATGGTTCCTATCAATCCTCACGTAAGTTCATGTGTTCATTTTAAATCAGGCGTTGGAATAAAACTAGTAAAAGGGCAGACAAATTTCTTGGAAGCGATCATTTTGTCCGAAGAATGTTTCCGCCTCTCCTTTTATACACTGGAGGTGAAGAGGTGATGACATGATCAGCATCAGTTTATGCGTTATCGTGAAAAATGAAGAGGAAGTGCTTGCGGGCTGTCTTGATTCCGTCAAAGACATTGCGGATGAAATTGTGATTGCTGATACGGGGTCGACCGACCGGACGAAAGAAATCGCGGCCCGTTATACGGATAAGATTTATGATTTTGAATGGGTCGATCATTTTGCGGCCGCCCGTAATTTTGCGTTTTCGAAAGCGGAAATGGAATATATTCTGTGGCTGGACGCCGACGATATGCTGACGGAAAAGGATCGTGAAAAGCTGATAGAGCTGAAGGCGTCGCTTTCAAAAGAGGTGGACGCGGTATCCATGTATTATCACGTCGGCTTTGATGATCGGGGAGAGGTCAGCTTCAGATACCGCCGCAACCGTCTCGTCAAGCGGGAAAAAGGGTTCCGCTGGATCGGAGCCGTGCATGAGTATCTGGAAGTATACGGAAACATTATAGAAACCGATATCGCCGTCACACACCGCAAATCCGAGAAAAAGCACTCGCCTCCCTCAGACCGCAACCTGAGGATTTACGAGAAAATGGCGGAAAACAGTGAAACGATGACACCTCGCGATTTATTTTATTTCGCGAATGAATTAAAGGATCACGGCCAGTATCAGCGCGCCATTACGTATTATCACCATTTTCTTTCCACTAAACAGTGCTGGATCGAAGACGAGATCAGAACGTGCCAATATCTATTCGATTGCTACAGGGCGGTCGGCCATGAAGAGGCCGCCATGACGTCGCTCTTAAAATCATTTTTGATTGATTGTCCGCGGCCGGAGTTTTGCTGCAGGCTCGGCGACTATTTTACGGAGAAACGGCAATACCGGCAGGGCGTGTTTTGGTATGAGCTCGCCCTATCCGCCACATACAGCGATTCAGGCTTTACCCAGCTCGAATATTCCACCTGGTATCCTCATCTGCAGCTCTGCGTCTGCCACTGGCAGCTCGGCGACAGAGAAAAAGCGAAGATTCATAACGACAAAGCCGCCTCCTATCACCCGTCACATCCGAGCGTACTGTATAATCAAAACGTGCTCGGCACATAACATCAAAAAAAGAGCTGCCCCCTGTAAGAGGGCAGCTCCTTATTCATTACGCCGTCGGAATACCTCCGCTGACACTGTAGATCTGAGATGTCACGTAGCTCGATTCTTCTGAGGCCAAAAAGACATAAATCCCTGCAAGCTCCGCGGGCTGGCCGGCACGCTGTAATGGCACGGCCGGTGTTTCCTTGCCGAATTTCGGAATGTTTTCACCAGGCTGTCCTCCGGAAATCTGAAGCGGCGTCCAGATCGGCCCCGGCGCTACAGAGTTGACTCTGATTCCTTTATTCGCCAGCTGCTTTCCTAAGCCGACGGTAAAGCCGATAATGGCATGTTTCGTCGCGGCATAATCCAACAGCATCGGACTTGGATTGTACCCTTCGACAGAAGTTGTCGTGATAATAGACGCGCCTTCCGGCAGATACGGAAGCGCCGCTTTGACGAGCCAATACAGTGAGAAAACATTAACTTCGAATGTTTGATAGATTTGTTCTGTGGCAAGATCGCTGATATCGTCCACTGCCTGCTGTTTGCCGGCGACAAGGGCGAGCGTGTCAAGACCGCCAAGCTCTTGATACGCTTTTTCCGCCAATTCTCCACAAAACGCTTCATCGCTTAAATCTCCGGGGAGGAGAACGGCTTTTCTTCCTTCTTTTTCAATTAATGCTTTCACTTCTTCGGCATCCGGCTGTTCCTCAGGCAGATAGTTAATGGCCACATCCGCCCCTTCCCGGGCATAAGCAATCGCGGCAGCCCGTCCGATCCCCGAATCGCCGCCGGTGACGAGGGCTTTTCTTCCCTTCAGCTTGCCTGCTCCTTTATAGCTTGTTTCGCCGCAGTCCGGCACAGGCTTCATCTCTTTCTGCAAACCGGGCGGTTCTTGATATTGTTTTGGAAATTCATCATGATCATATTTCGTCTGCGGGTTGTGCAGATTTGCATCAGACATACAAAACTCTCCTTTATCATTGGTGATGTATTCGTATGTGTACCCCCTGAGCATGACGGATCAAACGTGTAAGTGCAGTTTCCGATTGATAAGGGAAAACAAAAAAGGAGCCCGTAAGCTCACTTTTTTTATGATTCTCCGAGCACGTTTTCAGCCATTTTCGCTAAATGCTGGGCGCTTCCCGAAATTTCCTGCATCGTGGCAGAAATTTGTTCAACCGCCGCCGCTTGGCCGTCTGTGTTCTGGTTGATGGATTCAATAGAGTCCTCCAGCCCTTTCAGCAGGCTGTGGATTTTTTTCGTAATCTGGTCAATTTGTCCGACGTTGTCTTTTGAATGAGTGGCAAGTTTGCGGATCTCATCCGCCACCACGGAAAAGCCCTTGCCGGATTCTCCAGCTCTCGCGGCTTCAATGGCCGCATTCAAACCGAGCAGATTGCTTTGATCTGAGATGCCCTTGACAGTGACGGAAATGTCGGCAATTTCTCCCGCGCTTTCACTGACTTGTTTCGCCTGAGCGGAAATCCCGGTCATCTGTGCTGAAAAGCCGCTGATGGATTCTGAAATATCCGCGATGGCTGAAGCGGTCTGTTCCACGACGGCGGACAGGCTTTCAGCGACATCATGAAGCTTAGCTGATTTTTCAAGGCTCGTGCCGAGACCGACGCCGCCGATGACTTTTCCGTTTTCATCGTGAAGCGGAATCGCTCTGGCGATAAGCGGAAATCCGAACAGCTCTTTCGGCACCATGCTTGTCTTCTTCTGATTCATGCGTATCGCGTCTGTAATGATGTCCCCTTTTTGGAGCGGGTCTCCCGGCTTTACGTTAAGAGAAAACGTTTTAGCCGGAATATTCACGATTAATTTTTCTGTATCATAAATCCCGATGGTGATGTCATCTTGGATCAGGCTGTTTAAAAAAGGCGCAACTTTGACAAAAGCGTCAAGCAGGCTGTGCGTTTGCTGTTCCGTCTGTATACTCATTTCTTTCACTCCTTCTTAATATGGGAATTGCCGTTTTTCATGCTGAACCGAAATCCATTTCAGCGTAGTGAATTCTTCCAGGCTCCATTCGCCGTTCAGCCTGCCGAGACCTGATTGCTTCTCGCCGCCGAACGCGACATTCGGTTCATCATTAATGGTCGTATCGTTGACGTGAATCATGCCGGTTTCGATCCGCTTAGCAAACTCAACGCCGCGCTCAACGTTTGCCGTATGCACGGCTCCGCTTAAACCGAACGGTGTCGCGTTTGCGATGCTTACCGCTTCATCCTCCGTTTCAAACGGCATAATGCAGACGGCCGGACCGAACAGTTCCTCTTTTGCGATACTCATCTCAGGTCTTACATCTTTTAAGATGACGGGTTCAGCTACCGTTTTGCTGAATCGGCCGGAAAGCACCGGAACCGCTCCCTCTTCTATCGCTTTTTCAACGGACCGTTTCAAACCTTCCGCCTGCCTCTCATTGATTAAAGGCCCGATCACCGTATCAGGGTCCATCGGATCGCCGACTTTCAGCGATGACACTTTCGCTTCGTAAAGCTCTGTGAATTTGTCATATACAGATGTGTGAACGAGCACGCGGTTCGCCGACATGCAGATCTGGCCCTGATGCGTAAACCGGCTGAATACGGCCGCATTGACGGCGTATTCGAGATCAGCGTCCTCAAGCACGATCAGCGCGCTGTTTCCGCCAAGCTCCAAGAGCGGTTTTTTAAAGTGCTTGACCGCAAGCTGTCCGATATAGCTGCCCACTCCGGTTGAACCCGTAAATGAGATAATCCGCGGCACGGGATGCTCAACAAAACTGTCGCCGATCTCCCCGATATCCGTCACGATGACATTCAGCAGCCCGTCCGGTACGCCGGCCGCTTCAAAAATCTTCGCAATCAGTGTTCCGCCGCAGATCGGTGTTTCTTCATGAGGCTTCAGCACAACGCCGTTGCCCGCTCCGAGTGCCGGCGCAACTGATTTCACCGAAAGGAAAAACGGGAAATTAAACGGGCTGATGACACCGACGACGCCGGCTGGTATTCTGTACAGCCTGTTTTCTTTTCCGTCAATCGTGGACGGGAGAATTTTCCCTTCCATCCGCACCGGAAATGTTGCGGCTTCTTTTATCATATTTTTGACAAGTCCGATTTCAAACTCAGCCTTCAGCCTTGTTCCGCCAAGCTCCTCCATGATTAAGTAAATGATCGCTTCTTCGTGCTCTTCGATGAAAGATACGGCTTTTTCCAAAATGGCCCGCTTTTTAAAAGGATTGACTTTGTCCCATTCTTGTTTCGCAAGAGCTGCGGCGCGATACGCCGCATCCACGTCATCAGGCGTCGCTTTTCGGAATGAGGTGATGACTTTCTGAGTATAAGGATTTCTGTTTTCCAATACGTTCCGGCTGCTCCCATCCCTCCATCGGCCGCCGATAAACTGCTTATTTAGTTCTTCATATTGAAACATGTAAACATCTCCCTTTCACCGAAACTTGAAAATAGTTGATGAGTCATTTTTTGTATCGGTCTTAACGTGAGAAAATTGAACTATTTCACAATAAAATTACTGTTCCTTCCGCACATCGACGCTTTTGAGCTTTTTCCTTTTAAAGTGGAAAATTCTTTAATTGACTGTGCGAAATTTCGACAATATAATACAAACGTCAGTGTATATAATGATATGAATATTATGAATTTTCAGGAGGACTCATATGTCTTTATTATTTCGGAAAAAGCCGATCGCCGACTTAAAGGCCCAGAGCAAACAGGCCGGTCTGGCCCGCTCGTTAAGCGCTTTTGACTTGGTTTTACTCGGAATCGGCTGTGTTGTCGGCACGGGGATTTTTGTGATTACCGGGACCGTGGCCGCAACAGGGGCAGGGCCGGCTTTGATTCTGTCGTTTGTGCTCGCGGGCCTTGCCTGCGCGCTCGCAGCGTTTTGTTATGCGGAATTTTCTTCATCCATTCCGATTTCAGGCAGCGTATATACGTACTCCTATGTCACTCTCGGAGAATGTCTCGCGTTTTTAATCGGATGGGACTTAATGCTTGAATATGTCATTGCGCTCTCCGCCGTCGCAACCGGCTGGTCATCGTATTTCCAGTCGCTTATTGCGGGCTTCGGGATGCATCTTCCGAAGGCGCTGACCGCCGCACCCGGGAGCAAAGCGGGCGCTGTGCTCAATCTGCCGGCCGTTATTATTATTTTGGTGATTACCGCGATTGTTTCAAGAGGCGTGAAAGAAAGCACCCGCTTTAATAATGTCATTGTTTTGATGAAAATTGCGATCATTTTGCTGTTTATCGTCGTCGGATTCGGCTACGTGAAACCGGAAAACTGGTCGCCGTTTATGCCGTTCGGAATGAAAGGCGTCATCACGAGCGCCGCGACCGTTTTCTTCGCGTATCTCGGATTTGATGCCGTGTCAAACGCATCGGAAGAAGTGAAGAACCCGCAGAAATCAATGCCGATCGGGATTATCGGCGCGCTCGCCATCTGCACCATCCTTTACATTACCGTGTCGCTCGTTCTGACGGGAATGCTTTCGTACACTAAATTAAATGTCGGAGATCCGGTATCATTTGCGCTCCAATTTGTCGGCCAGAACAAAATAGCGGGCATTATTTCCGTCGGCGCGATTATCGGGATTACAACAGTCATGCTTGCTCTGCTGTACGCTCAGGTGCGTCTCACATTTGCGATGAGCAGAGACGGTCTTTTGCCCCGCGTATTTTCCAAGGTGCACCCGCGTTTTAAAACACCGTTTCAAAACACCTGGGTGACGGGGATCGTTGCCGCCGGGATCGCCGGTTTGATTGATCTGGGAACCTTGGCGCATCTCGTCAACATGGGAACCTTGGCGGCCTTTACGGTCATCGCGATCGCCGTCATCGTTTTAAGAAAGAAACATCCGGAGATCAAATCTTCCTTCCGTGTTCCTTTCGTTCCTTTTGTGCCGATCATCAGCGCATGCTTATGCCTCTATCTCGCAAGCAGCCTGCCCGGCGTGACATGGCTTTCCTTTGTCATCTGGATCGCCGCCGGGATCGTCGTTTATATGGTTTATTCGAGAAAACACAGTTTGTTAAACAAATAAAAAGGGAGGCTCTTTTTTCGATTTGAGAAAGAAGAGCCTTTTTTGCTCTTGATCATTCATTCACCTTATGAATAATATGGTGTATGCTTTGCTTACATAAAAGGAGGAGAATCACTTTGGCAATTGCCGCACCGATGAAAGAAAAACCTGTCCATCGTCCCGATACAACCATGTATTCCATTTTATTGATTATCGGGATTTGTCATTTGCTGAACGATTCACTGCAAGCGGTGATTCCGGCGATGTTTCCTATTTTGGAACGTTCTATGAGTCTTACCTTTACACAGCTCGGAATGATCGCCTTTACGCTGAATATGGTGTCTTCCGTAATGCAGCCCGTCATCGGCTGGTATACGGATAAACGCCCGATGCCGTATGCCCTGCCGCTCGGACTCACCGCAAGCATGCTCGGCATTTTAGGTCTCGCGTTCGCCCCGTCTTTTCTGACAATTTTATGCTGCGTATTTTTTATCGGCCTTGGCTCCGCCGTCTTTCATCCTGAAGGATCGCGTGTCGCTTACATGGCCGCCGGCGAAAAGCGCGGCTTGGCGCAATCGATTTACCAAGTCGGCGGAAATACCGGCCAGGCGATGGCGCCCCTGATTACCGCGCTGATTCTCGTTCCGCTCGGTCAATTCGGCTCTGTCTGGTTTACACTTGTCGCCGCAATCGCTGTGCTGTTTCTCATTTATATCGCCAAATGGTATAAAGGGCGCCTTATTCATTTGCGCGCCGCAAGTAAAAAATCACCGGCTGCCGCTGTGGAGACCGTGATTACAAAGCCGATTATTCTTGCCCTTATCATGATTATCTTCTTGATTTTCGCGCGTTCCTGGTATGTGAGCGCGATCGGCAACTTTTATACGTTCTATGCGATGAATGCCTATCATGTCAGCATTCAGCAGGCACAGAGCTACATCTTCGTCTTTTTATTCTTCGGGGCTGTCGGAACGTTTCTCGGCGGGCCGCTGGCAGACCGTTTCGGAAAGCGGAACGTCATTATCGTATCAATGATGGCATCGGCTCCCTTGACGATTTTCCTTCCGTTTGCGGGGCCTGTCATCGCCTATGGCGTACTGGCGCTGATCGGCGTTGTCCTGATGTCCAGCTTTTCTGTGACCGTTGTCTACGCGCAGGAGCTCGTCCCGGGTAAAATCGGCACGATGTCAGGGCTTACGGTCGGGCTCGCCTTCGGAATGGGCGCGATCGGAGCCGTAGCGCTCGGCGCCCTCATTGATTCCGCGGGATTGACGCCGACCATGACAGCCGTCGCCTTTCTGCCCGTTTTAGGACTGCTCGCGTTTGTCCTGCCGAGCGACAAAACATTGAAAGAATGGCATTCATAAAAAAATCCCTGCCTTTTCGGCAGGGATTTTATGTTTCAACCGTATAAAAATGAGTGTCAGGAACCGCATATCTCGGAATAAACCCGTCTCTGAAATCGGGAAACGCCTTTTGAATTTCATCAATCCATTTTTTTACGTTTTTGATGTACGGCACGTAAATTATATTGACTGTCGTCTCGTCATCAATGTGATAGTACCAGCACAGATTGAATTCGTTCTCCGTGACGAGCGTAAAGCCTGAAAAATGATAAAAAATCAGCGGGGTGTCATTGACATATACAGCCCCGTCACGCAGGCTGACTTCGTATTGCTCAATATTCCACAGCGCGGCATTCGCGCCGATCGACTCCGTGACATGGACGTGCTCAAACTGCGCGGGCCACTTTTCAACATACCTTTGGTCACCGTATGTCTTTTTTTCTTCATTCATCTCCACCGTACAATAGGAGATGCAATCCTGTCTCCACTGCCAGACCGCCCGATACGCCTCCTCGGTATTCCGCGCGCCGACAAACCCGGTGTTGTACTGCCCGGTCAGCTTGTAATAAGACGCAAACCGTTCTGAATTGCGGTGATCCGTCAGGAAAAGAGAAGCATCCGGCTTTTCCGCAAACAGCTCGCCCGCATCTGAGAAGAAAAAGAGATCGGTGTCCAAATGGGCAAAATATTCGGCTTCATCATACTCCGTCATCACATGAAACAGAAATGCCGGCTTCAGCGTCCAGCAATATTCATGAAACGTCCGCCCGCCCTTTGCTTCAAGCAGCTCCGGATCTTCCATTTCATGGAGCTGAACCGCCGTGACATGCTCCCACGGCACCTGCTGAAGCAGTTCATACGCCTTCTTGTCGACACACAGCACATACAGATGAAAATCACGGCAATGCTCATGGAGAGAATGAATCATCGGCATCAGTTTAAAGATATGCGTTCTTGAAACAATGGTTGAAAAATGATATTTACTCACCATATCACATCCAATTTATTTAAGATCCACATGCAGTAAATCAGCAAACAGCGCTTTGAACGCTCTTGCAAAGTGCGTAACGCCCAGCTTTTTTTCCGCTTTTGACAAAAGCTTTTGGGCCTCCGGCAGATGAAAACTGTTCGCCGTGATACGCGGGCTTTTCGTCCTCCAGTCCGGATCGAGGTTGCGGTCTTTAACCGCGTGCATCAGCTCAAGAAAGATGTACAGCAGGCTTTCATATTTCTCATAATCAAGCAGCACTTCGATGTCTGCCATAATGCTGTTGGTTAACTCCGCGTCAAACGGGCCGTTAAACGCGAGGTGCACGTCAAGCGAATGGATGTCATTGTACTTGTCGCACATGTACGCGATATTCGCCCTGATGTCATCAACGGAAGCACAGTTGCTCGGATGCTCCTGATGGACGCTCATGATATCGCGCCGCAGCTGAAATGACAAGCCCGACTGGTGAAGCCTGATGCCGAGATCATAATCTTCAAAACCGTATCTGACAATGCCTTCATCAAACAGACCGAGATCTGCCACGTGCTGCCGTTTGACTGATGAATTGTTCGTAATGAAAAAACGCCACGGCAGACGGTAGCCTTCCAAGTCGTCTCCGTATTTTTCCAAAATGCTTTTCAGCACACGTATAAAATCGGTATCTAAGTCAAAGCATTGGTCGAGAAAGCTTCCGTCTCTGATGGCACTTTCATCAAGAAGCGGCTCTTTATCGCCCGGCAGCTCTTCATACAGTTCGGCGAGCTTTTCCTTGTGCTCTTTTTCAAAACGGTCATAATAAAAGCTGTACAGCCGCTTCCAGAACATACCGCATACGACAAGATCGTCCCGGTTCTCATGAGCCTTGATATGCTTTGCCACCAAATCCTTTTCGGCAAGCATGTCACTGTCATGGAAAATCAAAATATCGCCTCTGGCATTGCGGACCGCCTGATTCCGGCCGTAAGCGATTCCTCTGTTTTCTTTAATTCTCACAAAAATCAGCGGAAAATTCGCGCTGAATGATTCGAGCATGGATAAGGTTCCGTCTTCCGAACCGTTGTCAGCCACAATCACTTCGAACGGCTCTGTGCATTCCTGTTCATTCAGGGACAGCAGGCTGTTATAAAGCCGCTCCCTGGAATTATATGCGGGAACTATGACGCTTGCCTTCACTTTTGTTCACTTCCTGTATATAATCATTTATTTGTTATCATCCTCAGATGCGAAGCCGCTGAACTCCGGGCAGACGGCGCTGACCGTCCCGATCACCTGCTTCAGAATGTCTTTGTAAAGCTGATGGACAAACGGCAGGTCGGTCCGGGTCTTCTCGTGAATCTGCCGAATGTCGCCGGCTGTGATGATCCGGTATCCGCTGAAATGATAGAAAATCAGCGGACTCCCGTCTTCGAGCACAAGACGCCCGTCCTTCCATGAAAATGTGTGCCGGCCGTAATTCCAATGGCCGATATTCACACCGGGCGTGGTGATGTCACACACATTCGGGAATAGATCAGACATGTGATCCAAGTAGCCCTGATCTCCGAATTTTCCTTCACCCGGCGCATTTTTGCATTCTTCAAGGCAGCGTTCTTTCCACCATCTGAGACAATCTGTGCCGGCCCGATCGTTTTTGAAGCTGAGAAAACCGGAATTATACCGGCCTAAAAGGCGCTGCAGCATGTCAATTTCCTTTTTTTTAAATGAGGGGATGACGATATCGCCCCGTGACAGAAGCACCGAACAATCCGGCTGATTTTCAAAAATCGGGCGCGGATCAGCGAAAAAAAACAAATCGGCATCAATGTACGTGACACGCTCTAAGTCCGGATGTCCGTCCAGCACGAATTCGAGAAATACCGGCTTCACCGTCCAGCAGTATTCGCTCTGGTCTCTCGTCCGCTTCAATTCAAGGAGCTCCTCATTTTCCAGTGCAGACACCGGAATCAGGGTGACATTATCCGGCTGCATTGCCTGAAGCACGTCATAGGTGTCTTGATCCATACACAAAGTAAAAATGGGGGCGTCCGCCTGAACCTCTTTCAATGAGCCGAATAAAGCGATGGCCTGATACAGCCTTCCTTTTGATAAAACTGTGCAATATGCGCTTGTCACGTCTTTATCACCTCTGTTTCTGTTACTTTTGAAAAAAGGCTTTATACCATTCGATCGTTTTTTCCAACCCTTCATCAATGGTATGCGCGGGTGTCCAGTTCAGAAGCTTTCTCGCCTTTTCCGCCGACAAATATTGATGCTTGATTTCGTGGCTCCCCTGGTTGAGCACCTTCGGCTTCAAGTCACTGTCCATGGCCTTAAGAATTTTTTCTACAAGTTCCAGCACCGTCAGCTGAATCTCATTGCTGAAGTTGAACGCTTCTCCCGCAAGATTAAGCTCCTCCATCTTTTCCGCCAGCAAAAGGTACGCCTCGACCGCATCCTCAATGTAAAAATAATCACGGATAAATGTGCCGTCGCTGCGGATTTCCGGCGCTTCACCGTTCAGCACGAGCTGAATCGTCTGCGGGATAATCCGGTTGAAATTCAAATCCCCGCCGCCGTACAAGTTGCCGCAGCGCGTAATACAAACCGGAAGGCCGTACGTATTAAAATATGTGTGGCTTATCAGATCGGCACAGCTTTTTGACACATCATACGGATGTTTGCCCTGAAGAGGCATGTTTTCATCATACGGCAGTGCCGGCTGGTCGCCGTATGCTTTATCACTGGAGGCGACGATCACCCGCTTGATGAGCGGATGCCGGCGGCACGCTTCAAGGATGTTCCATGTGCCGAGAATATTGGCTTCAAATGTGGAAATCGGATTGCGGTTTGCGACGCCGACGATCGCCTGCGCTGCTAAATGAAAGACCGTGTCGATTTCATATTCGCCCAGCGCCCGCTCAATCACATCCAGATCTTCAAGAGCGCCCTGCACGATATTCATTTGCTTCACTTGTTCTCCCTGATACAGATTAGATTTGGGCACAGTGTCACGGACAAGGCCTGTCACATTGGCCCCCTGATCGATCAGTTCCTTTACCAAGCAGCTTCCTAAAAGACCTGTACATCCCGTCACAAACACATTTTTATTTTTCCAGAAACTCAAACTTGATCACCATACCTTCCATACATGTTGTCCTTGATCCCACATCTTGTTGATTTCCAGCAGGTTTTTATACGTATCGATCGCCGTCCAGAAACCGTAATGCCGATATACCGCCAATTCGCCGTCCTTCGCCAGCTCCTTCAGCGGTTCTTCTTCAAACATGACATCGCTGTCTTTCGGCAGATAATCAAATACCTTCGGGCTGAGCACGAAGAATCCGCCGTTGATGATGCCGTCACTCGAGGTTTTTTCAGAAAAGCTTTTCGCCATGCCGTCTTCGACCGTCAGCGTCCCGAATTGCGAGGTCTTTTCAATACCGGTGACGGTTGCCGCAGCCCCTTTTGATTGATGATAGCTGATCAGATGAAACAGGTTGATGTTGGCCAGTCCGTCTCCGTATGTCATGAGAAAGGTTTCATCACCGATGATGTCCTTTGCCTGTAAAAGCCGCCCCGCTGTCTGCGTGTGTTCCCCCGTGTCTAAAAAAGTGATTTTCCACGGCTCGGATTTTCCCAATATCCGCACTTCTCCGGTAGAGCTGTCGAGCGTCATGCTGTGATTCTTCCAGTCATAATCTAAGAAATATTCCTTAATCAGCTCTCCTTTGAAACCAAGAAGCAGGATAAATTCGTTCACGCCATAATATTGATAGAGTTTCATAATATGCCATAGAATCGGTTTTCCGCCTATCATGGCGAGCGGTTTGGGACGTTCATTGGTGATTTCGCTCATTCTCGTTCCTTTTCCGCCGCAGAGAATGACTGCTTTCATCTCTACCCCTCTTCTCTGTGAATATTGGATTCGAAACCGCCCGTACAAGAGAAACCAACCGGATAATTTGTCCGATTCTCTATCACCGGTTTCAAAATCTACTCTAAGATATGAGAGATTGGCGCCCTTTGTGACCGAAAGCTCTCTCTTTTTTCAGATTGGTGAAGATACACACAAAAAAAGAGCCTCACGGAAAACCATCCGTAAGGCTCTTTCTATTATTTATTATCCTCATTAAGCTTTTCTTTGCCGTAATGATATTTAGACGGATCAACCGGCGTAAAGTCGCTCAATTTGTGGAATCTGAGCAGGTCTTTGTACATCACGCTGTCAGACAGCTTCAGCTGCTCTGTGACTCTGGCTTTCAGATTTTTCGTTTCCTGATTGCCTTTCAGTTCTTTTCCTGTCTTCGTATCGTATACGACATTGGAGATAGAAGTATATTTCGGCGTGACGTAGTCTCCGTTACGGAACGTCACCGTATCATCATGGTCTTTCGAGAAGAGATCGGTACCGAAATTAATATATTTCTTAGAATCGATGCCTTCCAAGTGAAGGATCGTCGGCACAACGTCCATTTCACCGCCGAATGTATGGTTCACTCCGCCTTTTTTGCCGGGGATGTGAAGCATAAGCGGCACACGCTGGTTCTGCGCGTTTTGATAAGGCGTAATTTCTTTGCCGAGAATTTCTTTCATCGCGCGGTTATGGTTTTCAGAGATTCCGTAGTGGTCTCCGTAAATCATAATCACCGAGTTGTCATATAAACCGGATGACTTCAGATCTTTAAAGAACTGTTCAAGCGCTTCGTCGAGATAACGCGCCGTCTGGAAATAGTCATCTACAGTCGCATCGCCCGTTTTCGCTTTTTCGATCGTTGCGTCTTTTTCATCAAGCGTAAACGGATAATGGTTCGTCAGCGTGAGCAAATGCGCATAGAACGGCTGTTTCAGCGATTTAAGCTTTGGAATGGATTCTTTGAAGAACGGTTTATCCTTCAGTCCCATATTGACAAGGTTGTCATCAGACATATCGTATGTGCTGGCATCAAAGAATTTGTCATAGCCGATATGTTTGTAAATCTGATCACGGTTCCAGAATGATTTGTAGTCACCGTGTAAAACGGCGCTTGTATAGCCTTCACTTTGGTCAAGGATGGCAGGAAGCGATTGATACGTGTTTTCCCCTTTTGTCACGAAGGCTGACCCTTCAGGCAGTCCGAACAGGCTGTTATCCATCATCAGCTCGGCGTCAGATGTTTTACCTTGGCCTGTTTGGTGGAAAAAGTTGTCAAAGTACGTCATGTCCTCACCGCCGCGGGCGAGTTTATTCAGGAACGGCGTGACTTCTTTTCCGTCAAGTTTGTAGTTGATTAAAAACGATTGGAAACTTTCCAAGTGAATCTTAATGATATTTTTGCCTTTGGCCTTGCCGAAATACTCGGCGTTCGGCTTCGCATAATGCGACGATGTGTAGTTCTCAACGCTCGTCAGGTCATCGCTGCTTGCATATGCCCGCTGCGTTTCCGTCTGCGCCGTCTGCACGCCGTCATAAATCGTGTAATTATAAAGACCTAAGTATTTTACAATGTAATTGCGGTCAAACGTTCTTGTCAGCAGCTCCGGGCGGTCCTCTTCGGCAATCGCCAAGTTAACAAAGAACAAAACAATACCCGTCACGATAATTAATGACGTATACCGTTTTTTCAGCTTGAATTCCTTCAGCTCACGTCTCCACACCAGAAGTGCGATTAAAATAATAATGTCAACAAAGTACAAAATATCATGGCCGGACATAATGCTGAAGATGCCGTCTCCCATATTTCCGACATTACCGGATTGCTTTAAGTTAGGGAATGTCAAGAAATCATCGAAGAATCGATAGAATAGGATATTCGCATACAAAATAAACGTCATGATGAAATCAATAATCACCATGATAATCGCTGATTTGCGGCCTTTCGCAAACAATGCCAGTCCTAAAAAGAAAATGGCGCTTGAGAACGGATTGATCACTAGCAGAAACTGCTGCGTCGGCCCCTTCACCCCAAGGTTGAATTCAGCATGATAGGCTAAATACGTTTTGGCCCAAAACAAAATAATAGCCAGTACAAAAAAACTAAGTCTGTAAGAAAATAATTTCTTCATGGCAACCTCTACTTTCCTAAACACTTTAAATCTGTATTCTTACTTTTTGCTTCAATTCCTGCTTTCCGAGCAAAACGAAAGCATCACACAGCCCCATAAACACACCATTTTAATAAACGATATATTTATCATTCGTGTCATGCCCATTGAACATCTTATCCCGCCAGCCATTAGACGCAGGATATCCGTTCTTCGTTTCACATTTTTTTCTGGCATTAAAAGGTACCGTTTCAAACCTGGTCTGAAAATAGGAGATACCAAATATAAGAATAACACAAACTACTTAAAAACGAAAAATGAATATCAAAGGCAGCCGCCCGACAGGCGGGCTGAAGTTATTGTATGCAAAGGGATTGAAAAACTTGAATATTTTTTTCCGCCGATGCAAAAAAGGACTGGAGTCATCCAGTCCTTTTCATCAAATCGGTCAAATGCCGGCCCAGACATCTTTTGCGTAAATGCCCTTTGTTTGGAGATCCAAAAGCCATTCTTGCGCTTGCCGTGCATCTGTTTCGTGAACCGACTGATACGCTTTTTGCAGTGCTGCCTCTACATCAGGCGCCATTTTGCTTCCGTCGCCGCATACGTATAGATGCCCTCCCCGGTCAAGGATCGAAATTAAAGCTTCGGCATCCTCCGTCATGACGTGCTGCACATACGTTTTCGGCACGCCTTCTTTGCGTGAAAACGCCGTATGAAGCGTCACGACTCCGTCTTTTTCATAACCTTCAAGCTCATCACGGTAAATAAAATCATGATCGTTTCTGCATCCGAAATACAGATGAGCTTCCCCCAGCTCTTTCCCTTCTTCTTTTAACGCCGCGCGTGCCTGCAGAAATCCGCGGAAGGGGGCGACTCCTGTGCCGGGACCGACCATAATAATCGGTTTTCCCGGGTCCTCGGGCAGCCGGAACCTTGTTTCCGGAGTGCGGACAAACATCACGATACCATCCTCAGGTCTGCGTTCCGCCAAATAATTCGAAGCAACTCCGCGATACTCCCCCAAACCGCTCCGGGCGGGGCCGCGAACGACGCCGACGGTAATTGAAGCCTGCCCGGGATGTTTCCGCGGTGAGCTGGAAATCGAATAATAACGCGGCTTCAGCGGACGCAAAAGCTCCAGAAATCGCTCAAACGGCAGTTCACATGCTTCATATTTTTCAAGGAGATCGAGCATTGAGACGCGTAATGTTAAGATTTGCTCCTGATAGACGCCCTCTCCGAGTAAATCTTCCAATTCCCGTTTGTGCGGCGGGCAGACCGTATAAGCGGCCATTTCCCGGATTTGCACCCTTGATGCCGCTTCCTGCAATTCGACACAGCTGCTCAGAAGATCGTGCAGCCTGACCGGCCGATCGAGCGGGAGATGAGCCGCGCTCTGTCCGCTGGCCGTCAGCAGCACTTGGTCGTTCCCGTTCAGATTATACCGGCGGAGAACACGGCCGACCTGCTCTTTGCTGTTTACCGGCAGAACGCCGAGATGATCCCCCTCATTGTAAGCAGCCTCTTTCGGCAGAATGATTTCAATATGCCTTGTGCTCCGGCCGCTTTCAGGCGCCTGAAGCTCCCTGTTTTCCGCAACGGAGGCGTAAACCGCTTCATACGTCTGTGCCAAAGGGGAGCCGCCAAGCCCGCTCACAAATTGAAGGCCCAGCGTACTTCGCTCTTTTTCGGCATTTTCATTCAGCTTGAGATCGAACGCTTTCATGGCGTCCGCCCACATCCTTTTTTTCCATTCATCAAGCTGTCCTTCAAAATCGCCGCTGACATCTCCTTCGCCGCGGGCAGAAAAGCGTTCCGCCCCTTTTTCGGCAAGCTTTTCATCAATCAGTCTCGGAACGGCCTGATATGTCGCCGCCCAGTTATGGTCACCGCAGCCGAAGACGGCATATCGGACGCCTTTCAGTTCCCCGGATTTGACTTCTTCAAGCCATTGCACGAATTGCCCCGCGTTGCTCGGCGGCTTTCCGTTATAAGAGGATGTAATGATCAAGAGCGCTCCTTCTTTCGGCAGTTTTCCGATCCGGTCATTTAAGGGCGCTGTTTCGGTACGGACGCCGTGCATCCCGGCAGTATCGGCAAGCTCCCGCGCTACGCCTTCTGCAGTTCCCGTATCTGAGCCGTACAGAATCAGAAGCGGACGGTTATCAAGTCCGATAATGGAAGCGCCTTTTGTCTCCTGTTTTTCTTTTTTGACGCCTTCTGCCGCTTTTTCAGCCGCCGGGAGAGCAGCCGAAACACCTTCTTTGTTTCGCGGCCGCACCCGAATATGAAAATCGCCGGGCTTGAGCGTTAATGTTTGTTTAATATCCAGCTCATAATCGGTGTGGTCTGTGAAGGTAAAATGCTGAAGAATCATACCCAGAACAAGAGTTGCTTCGTGCAGGGCGAACTGCATACCGATACACGCCCTCTGACCGTTTCCAAACGGCTTGTACGCATGGTGGGGCACTTGATCCGGATGTTCAAACCGCTCCGGATAAAATTCCTCCGCATTGTCTCCCCACGCCTCTTTATCACGGTGAAGCTGAGGAATTAAGACGGAAATTCTGTCTTTTGCCGTGATCGGATATTTCCCGCCGATCACCGTATCCTCTTTCGCATAAAGACTGAACGCAGGCGCGGTCGGCCATAGGCGCAATGACTCCTGCAAAATCATCCGGATATAAGTAAGATCCAGCACTTGTTTATATGAAGGAACGGGATCGGTCAATACCCGATCGGCTTCCTCATAGGCTTTTTCCAAAACACGGGGATGCTTCAGCAGAAAGTAGATGGCAAAGGAAAGCAGGCCGCTTGTCGTTTCATGGCCGGCAATTAAAAACGTGATGATTTGAAACCGGATATTTTCATCGTCAAGTTTTTCGCCTGTTTCCGGGTCTTCCACATTCAGCATCCTGGCCAGCAGATCCTTTTCATCCCGGCCGCCGTCCGACTTACGCTCTGCGATAATACTGTCTACTAACGAAAACATCGCCTGAATGTCGTGATGAAATTGGCGCTTCGTTCTGATCATGAGCTTATCCTGAACATCAAGGCGCTGCATTTGGTGCATCGCTTCATCAAGGGCGCGCACCATGCTGTTGATAAACGGGTGAGGCGTTTCCCTGTAATAACTGTTAAACCGATAGTTAAAGCCGCAAAGCCCGATCGTATCGAGTGTCAGCCGGGTCATATCAGCAGGCACATCAACGGGCTCATCCGGGTTCAGCCTTGCCCATTTTTGAATCAGCTGCACCGCAATATCCGTCATCATCGCATGATAATCTTTCATCGCGCGCTGGCTGAAGGTCGGCATCAGAATATTATGCGCCTTTCGCCAGTTGGGCTCATGCGTCCAGCTTGTAAACAGCCCGTCACCGGCAAACGCGCGGACTTTCTCCAAAGCCCCTTCAATGCTTTTATCGAACCGCTCTTCATCACAAACCTCTTTCACCAGTTCATGGCCGGACACGACGATAATCGTACCCGCCGGCGTATGCAGCTGAAAAATAGGCCCCTGCTCATTTGCCAGTTTGAGAAGCGACATGGTGGGCTTGTCTTTATCAAGCAAAGGAAGATTTCCGAGCGGGCCGAACGTCTTCGGCTGCGGAATCGGACTTGTTTCCTTCATGAATAACACCCTTTCTTAAACGGAATGCGTTTCTTCCAACTACAGTGCCCTTTTCACCCGCTGATTATCCGCCAGGGCGTGCAATCCTCATTGACGATCATTAACGGTTTTTTCTATACTGGAGAGGCTTGTCAAATACAGAAATAAGGTGAGTTCATATATGGATTTTGAAATCAAGTTTTTATCGTTTTATGTCATTCAAGTGGAAGGAAAAGACGAACAGGCAAACAAACAGTTCAAACATTTCCAGACGCTTGATACGGAAGAATTTGAAGAAAGCGAGCTGAAGGATTTCCTTGACGGGGAATTGAAGAAAATCGTCAAACGGAAAGCCGAACGGCATCCGCAATCCGAGCAGGTCCCCACAAAAATCGGCCATTTTATCACGGAGCCGGGTCATGAGCTTGATTCAAATCCGAATTACAACCTTTTCAACCGTGCCAGACTTGCGGATACGAAGGATGCATTTATCGAAGCAAGCGAGCAGTTCGTCCGCACTTATCTGGACACGAGTGCCGTTCGCGGCGGTGTTTTTATCGTGGCATCGGCTGTGCCGCGTAAATATTTTGAGGACAAGTTCGTCTTTATGATGAAATGCGATTTCGAGCCGAAGGTCGCCCGGATTTCAGACGCCTCATCTCTCATTAAAAAGGTCGAAATGGCCATCACGACAAAAAACATGAAAAGCATTCAATATCCGTATATGCCGGAAGAAGGCATGACGGAAGAGCACGAGCTGAAAATCCACCAAGCCTCGCATGCCCGTTATTTTGAGGACTTTCTCAAATTTGTCGAATACGGCGAATCGATGCCGGAAATCATGAAAAACCAAGTCATGAATATGGTGCAGGAGCACGTGTATGAAACCTTTGAAGAAAACAGCGAAGAGCTTCAGCAGTTTGAGCATGACATTGAAATTTGGGAAGCGAGTGAAAAGCGGGAAATTCAGGAGCGCCTCGACACCCATCAAGTCATCGAAGCATCTGCCCAGATCATTGAACATACGCCGGAAGCCGAGCTGAAAATGAAAGTCGGAGAAACAGAGATTAAAGGATTGCTGGCCGATTTCGGCGAATCCATCCATCTCGCAAAAGTAAACGGGCGCTATGTCGCGCTCATTGAGGCGGAGACGATCTCGTTTGAAAAAGGCAGTTCGCCGGTGGAGTTTCACAGGCCTGAGGGGCTGCATGAGGTGATTGAGCGGATACGGAATAAATCTGAACAAGACTGACAAAAGTCCAGACGCCATGTTCTGGACTTTCTTTATTTAATAAGGCTCTTTGAGCAATCGATGGCATTCACCGATGATGTCTTGGATGCCGGGCATTCTCTTTATCTCGCGGCGGACGATTTCAGATGAGAGATTCTGCACCCGTAAAGCCCGCTCCGCCCGTCGTTCGAAGTATGCTTGACATGCAGTTTCATGGTTTTTGTGCTTTTGCAGTTCTTCACTAAGCACGATCGCGTCTTCAATCGCCATCGCCGCGCCCTGCGCCAATGTCGGCGCTCCTGCATGAACGGCATCCCCTCCAAGAACGACGCGGCCTCTGTGCCACGGCTCTTTGACCGCCATCTGCTCAACCTTATGAAACAAAACGGGATATTCCTTTGACATATTCTCTATCACAAACTTCACTCCAGGAAATCCGCGCAGCAAGTCTTTCACCCGTTCAAAACGCGTGTCCTCATCATCCCTGAAGTCAGCGTCATACGGCCGGATAATAAATACGTATCCTGTTTTTTCGGACAGCGGCACGACCCCGACCTGTGTCTGCCCTTTTTTATACATCAGTGTCGAATCATGAAATATCGGCTCGGGAAAAGAGATGTAAAATCTGTGCGCCCCCATGCCGAGATACTCCGTTTCCACTTCCCTTTGCAGCATTTGATCGCGGACAGCAGAGCGGATGCCGTCAAAACCGGCGAGAATGTCAGCCGTCATCGCGGTTCCGTCTGCGAAATGCACCGTTATTTCATCTGCTGTTTCTTCGTAAGATACGACTCTTTTCCCCAGCAGAATCGTAACCCCCGCCGCTTCAGCATGCTTTCTGAGGACATCATTTAAGGTTTGCCGAAGTATATTATTCCTCCCAGGCAATGAATCATCTAAAAACGCCTCACTCACTTTAAACCGCAGCGTTCCGTTTTCATCATGCTGCTTCAGCCATTCCGTTTGAAAGCCATGTTGGCAGCATTCTTCATACACCCCGATTTCCCTCAGCACCCGCAGCGCATTTTGAGGCTGTAGAATGCCCGCCCCGCTTTTTCGCATGTCGGGCGCCGCCTCGCAAAGGGTCACTTCAAAACCCGCTCTCCCGAGAGAAATCGCTGCGGACAAGCCGCCGATCCCTCCGCCCGCTATGATGATCTTCTTCACTTCATGGTTCATCACGATACCGCCTTCACTATTTATTTATCATTCATTAACTATTAGCCACCTTACTATACAGGTTGAAAAACTGTCAATCTTTATAAGTTGCCTTTTGAATCCGGCAAGCTTATACTTTGAATCACTAAAATGTACGGAGGCTTACAAAAATGGAATTGAGAGATTTGCCGGATTACTCGCAGATTGCCGGACACGCTGAGATTTACGCCGATATGGATGCTGACTCATTGAAAACATTTTTGACTTTATTTGATATGGCGAAAAAAATGAATCATGTCATGGAGCATTATTTCTCAAGTCACGGATTGTCAGAAGGCAAATTCAAAATTTTAATGTTTCTGTTTGACGCACCCGGCCGCAGCCTGAGTCCGACGGAGCTGGCGAAAAAATCCAACGTCACCAAAGCGACCATCACCGGATTGATCGACGGACTCGCACGGGACGGCTTTGTAAACCGCAGCCGGCATACCGGCGACAGACGAAAAATCAGCATCGAGCTCACAAAGGAAGGAAAAGAAAAGCTGATGCTGTTCCTCCCCGGCCACTTTTCTAAAATTTCAGGTGTCATGGAAAACTTCACCGCTGAAGAAAAAGCGGCCTTCACAAAAATGCTTGAAGTTTTATTTGATAAGATTCTGCTGTTTTCCGGCGGCAGAACATAAAAGGCGCCCCTTTAGCAGGGCGCCTTTTTCGCGCGGTTAATCATCACTGTTTAAAATCCCGAAAAACCGAAGCAGGTTGATAAACAGGTTGATAAAGTCGATATAAAGCGTCAATGCCATCAAAGGAATCAGATCCGCCGTGATGTCACGGTGTTTGATCTGGTTCAGGTCGTATAAGATGTACATTGAAAACACAATCGTTCCGATGACGGAATACGCCATCATGGCGGCGGAATTCAGCGGGCTGAAAATATTAAAGATCCCCACCGCGAGAAGCGCGATAACAGCGACAAGCAAGAAGGACCATAAAAACGACAAGTCCTTTTTCGTCTTAGCGCCGATTGTGCCAAGCACCGCAAAAATCACAAATGAAGAGCCGAATGCCTCCAATACGACATATGCGCCCGCTGCGGACGCATAATGGCTGATAATCGGAAACAGCGTCATTCCGGAAATAAAAGCGAATGAAAACACAAACGCATACCCGACGGCTTTTTTTCGGCGCAGCCAAAACGCCGCGAAGATCATGACGACCTCTAAGATCGAAAGCGGCAGCATCAATGCCGGCGGAATGAACTGGCCGGTATACAGGCCGATTGTCGCAACTAACAGCGTAAACACAAATACCGTTATAATGCGCTGCATAATAGATTGTTTGCTCTCATAAGCAGCAGTTTGCATGTCAAAAGTCCTCCCAAAAAATGATCGTGATAGGTCTATTATAAATAAAATGGGAGAAATTTGCATGATTTTAAGAAGATTTTAAGGATATCAGGCCTGGCGTTTTGCTGCACACTCCTGCATATTCATGAAATCATGCAGTTTTTTCGTCAATCCGCCGTGCCCGAATCGGATATTCCCCTTCTGTCCCGGCGTTTTCGCATAATCGAGAAACGCCAGCACATAAAGGCGCCTGACGGGAATGGGAATGATGCCCGCATCATAAAACCAGCCGTCAATTGTATTCAGCACGCCTTTATTTATGCCGTATTGCTTCGTGCACCAATGCAGAAAGCGCACTTCGGGCAGGTGCAGATACCGGCTCTCCCGGAAAAGAACAGTTGAATGCTTCATATGTACCGCCTCCTGTCATTGGCTGTTTTTTTAAGATTGCTGTTTTGCTTCTTTGCTCTTCAGGGAAAATCGATATTTCTCCACCTTATCAATTTGTGTCACTTGGGAATTATGAACCGTAATCTGAACAGTCCCGAAATCGATCGTTTCCAGCGCACTGATAATCTTTTCAACCACATGCGGATCTACGTTTCCTTTGGACGTCATCATGCTCCCCCTTTATGTCTGGCCGTTCATCTTAAGACAATGATTTTAATTCATACTATTCTGATAAGAAATATATAATTATACTATTATGTTTCCCTCCAAAAATCAATAACATTTACACGATTTTTGGATATGATTTCGTTGCGAATACTTTCACTTCCTTCGCTTTGACATAAACTGTGTCACCGACACCGGCCCCCAAGTCGTCATATTGCTCCTTTGAAAGCTCAATCTCCAAATGCTGGCCTGTGTCGGTACGGACGGCTTCCAATCTGACGGACGGCCCGATGGCGCGGATATGCGCCGCCTTTACTTCAAACGCATTCAGACCGGACGGATTTTTTTCTACGGTAAAATGATGGGGCCTCACATAAGCGATCCCCCTGTCCTGATCAGCATGCCCGACAGGTAATACCGCATTTCCGGTGATCAGCTTTCCTCCTTCCACTTTTCCTTCAAATACATTGACACTGCCAAGAAAGTCGTACACAAACGGATTTGCGGGGTAATCATAGACCTCCTGCGGCGTTCCGATCTGTTCAATCGCACCTTCATTCATAATGACGATGCGGTCGGCCACATCAAGCGCTTCTTCCTGGTCGTGAGTGACGAAAATACTTGTCATGCTGAATTCATCATGAAGCCGCCTGAGCCATTGTCTCAATTCTTTTCTTACTTTTGCGTCGAGCGCGCCGAACGGTTCATCCAAAAGCAAAATTTTCGGTTCTACGGCCAAGGCGCGTGCGAGGGCAGCTCTCTGCCTTTGTCCGCCTGACAGCTGCGAAGGGTAGCGCTTTTCATAAGGTTCCAATTTTACAAGAGCGAGAAGCTCTCTGACCTTTTCGGCAATTTCTTTTTTTGCAGGGCGCTGCTTTCGCGGGCGGACTTTTAATCCGTAGGCGACATTTTCAAAGATTGTCATCTTGCTGAATAACGCATAGTGCTGAAACACAAAACCGACATGTCTGCTTTTCACATGTGTATTTGTCACATCTTGTCTTCCGAACAGGACACGCCCCCCATCCGCCTGCTCAAGGCCGGCAATAACTCTCAGCAATGACGTTTTGCCTGAGCCTGACGGGCCGAGAAGCGCGACCAGCTCGCCATTATTGACGTGAAGATTAATATCCCGCAATGCCTGATAGTTTCCGTAATGCTTAGAAATACTGTCGATCGTAATCTCCATAATGACTCCTTCCTCACCCGGCTTTGGCAGAGCGATAACCGGCTTTCCATTCAATGATGTTTTTCAAAAACAGTGTCACAATCGCAAAAACCGACATGACAGAAGCCACCGCAAAAGCGGCCGTAAACTGATATTCGTTGTACAAAATTTCGATATGAAGCGGGAGCGTGTTGGTAACACCCCTGATATGGCCGGAAACGACTGATACGGCGCCGAATTCGCCGATTGTCCGGGCTGTGCTTAAAATCACCCCGTAGATCAGCCCCCACTTGATATTAGGAAGCGTGACATGCCAAAACGTTCTCCAGCCTCCAGCACCAAGGGTGACGGACGCTTCTTCTTCAGCATTTCCCAAGCTTTGCATAAGCGGTATTAATTCCCGGGCGATGAAAGGGAGCGTCACAAACAAGGATGCAAGCACGATTCCCGGGACGGCGAATACGATTTTTATCTCGTGATCAAGTAAAAATGGACCAAGCCAGCCGTGAAGCCCGAACAAAAGAACAAAGATTAAGCCCGCGATCACCGGAGACACGGCAAACGGCAGATCAATCAGTGTCATAAACAGACTTTTCCCCCTGAATTCATATTTGGTCACAGCCCACGCCGCGGCAACGCCGAACAGCGTATTCAGCGGAACCGTGATGAAAACAACGAGGAGCGTCAATTTCATCGCGGCAAGGGAATCCGGATGCGTGACAAAGAGGATATAGGCCTCCGCCCCCTTTTTAAAAGCTTCAATAAATATAAATGCAAGCGGCATGATTAAAAATATGGACAAAAAGAGCAGAACCGCTGAGATCAGCACCCATTTCACAACGGGTGATTCCCGTATCTCCCGCTTAGGCACGGCTGTTTTCGCTGTTTCCAGCTGCATGGCATATCCCCTACCTTCCTGCGTATTTTCTCGCGGTGAGCCATTGCAATCCATTGATGATGAATAAAATGAAAAATGTGATGACAAGCATAACTGCCGCAACAGCTGTTGCCCCGGCATAATCGTACTGCTCTAATTTCGTCATAATGATCAGCGGGGAAATCTCGGTTTTAAACGGCATATTGCCCGCGATAAAAACAACAGAACCATACTCCCCGAGAGCGCGGGCAAAGGATAATGCAAAACCCGATAGAATAGAAGGAAACAGCTCCGGCAGAATGACCCTTCGAAAGGTTTTCCATTTTGAAGCTCCGAGTGAGGCAGATGCTTCTTCCGTTTCTTTTTGGAGACTTTCTAAGACGGGCTGAACCATCCTGACGACAAAAGGCAGCCCGATAAATGTTAATGCGATGACAATGCCGATCGGCGTAAACGAGATACGGAAAGGAAACAGCTGTCCGACCCAGCCGTCCGGCGCATACATTGCCGTTAATGTAATGCCTGCGACGGCGGTCGGCAGCGCAAACGGCAGATCAACCAGGCCGTCAGCCAGCCTCTTCCCCGGAAAGTCATATCTCGTCAGCACCCAGGCGATGACAACGCCGAAAACCGCATTGATCAAAGCGGCGCAGCCCGCCGTCATGAAGCTCAGACGATAGGAAGCTGCGGCTCTCGGCTCAGAAATGATACGCCAGACGTCCCCGGGGCCCATTGACATGGTTTGAAAAAACACCATTGAGAGCGGCACGATAACCAAAACGGCCATATATAAAAATGTAAATCCCATCGTTAATCCGAAACCCGGAATCACGGACGGTTTTGTTTTTTTGAAAAGCAGTGTTCTCATCATCGTTTCCTCTTTCTATTTTCCATAGATGCTGTCAAAGGTTCCGCCGTCATTGAAATGGGTTTCCTGCGCTTTTTTCCAGCCGCCGAATTCCTTTTCGACCGTCACTGTTTTGATATGCGGGAATTGTTTTTCATACTTTTTCAGAACCTCTTTATCGCGTGGCCGGTAAAAATTCTTCGCGGCGATCTCCTGTCCTTTTTTGCTGTAGAGATAGGACAAATATGCTTCAGCCGCTTTTTTTGTTCCTTTTTTATCCGCCGTTTTGTCGACGACAGAGACAGGAGGCTCAGCAAGAATGCTGATTGACGGATTGACAATCTCAAACTTTTCTTTGCCGAATTCCTTCAATGTGAGATAGGCCTCATTTTCCCAAGCGATCAATACATCCCCCATCCCTCTTTCTGTAAAACTGGTCGTTGCCCCCCGCGCCCCTGAATCAAGTACTTCCACATTGCCGTAGAGGTCTTTCATAAACTGTTTGATTTTCGTTTCGTCATGATGATACGTTTCATCCGCATATGCCCAGGCCGCTAAATAGTTCCATCTGGCTCCGCCGGATGTTTTCGGGTTGGGCGTAATGACAGAAACACCCTTTTTCGCTAAGTCAGCCCAATCAGTGATGTGTTTCGGATTTCCTTTTCTGACTAAGAACACAATGGTTGACGTGTAAGGAGTTGATTGATCCGGCAGACGGGACTGCCAGTTTTGATCAATGAGATGAGCTTTTTCGGCTATCGAATCAATGTCATAGCCCAAAGCAAGTGTTACGACATCAGCGTCAAGTCCGTCTATAACGGATCTGGCCTGTTTCCCCGAACCACCGTGCGATTGCTGTACGGTTACATCTTGACCCGTTTTCTTTTTCCAATAAGAAGAAAAGGCCTGATTATACTCTTTATACAGCTCCCGCGTCGGATCATACGATACATTCAGCAGCTGAACGGTTTTTCCGTCTGATGAAGCGCTCCCGGACTCAGACTGACAGGCTGACAGCGTCCCTGCCAGTAAAAGTAATACTAAAAATGCCGTTATTTTTTTCATTTGCCTGATTTCTCCTCTCTTTCTCTGCATAAAAAAAGGCATATTATCTCCTTTTAAAAAAGGAAAATAATATGCCTTCAGTTGACTGATGGGCCATTATACCAGTATCAGATATGGGCAATACGGCCAGCTTTCGTTTGTGTACGATCAGCTATTTGTGCCGGTTCGATGTGTATAAGAATAATTCAAACTATCCCTAGCTGTCAACTAAGTTTTTGAATATTTAAATTGTTTCCCGCTGACAAAAAAAGCGCCCCGCCTCTGGCCGGAGCACTTTTTTTCTATGCTTTTGTTTCCTCGATCGTACATGTGACACCCATGCTGGCGAGCGCCTGTTCCAGAGAGCCGTAGGTTTGATACGCTGAAAAATCAAGTCCCAATTGGATAGAAGTCTGTGCCACATCAGGCCGAATGCCGGAAAACACGGTTCTGATGCCGAGGAGAAATAACGTTTTCGACAGCATGTACAATTGCTGCGCCACCATCGTATCGACAATGGGCACACCGGACAGATCAATCACAAGGTTTGTGATCCGTTTGGCGACACAGTTTTCCGGCACCGTCTCCAATATCACGCGCGCCCGTCTCGTATCAATCGCGCCGATGAGCGGCAGAGTGCCGATCGTATCCGCGATCAAAATAACCGGACAGCTCAATTCAGAAATAAGCTCCTGCTGAGATGACAGCCTCGCGATCATTAATGTCTGATACTGTTCAGTAAAATCCGTCATCAGCTGATCAAATGAGCTGTTAACAAGGTGATTCCAGCGGCGGACATCCTCTTTTGTTACGATATCCTGATGCTCATCTATAAAACGGGTGACCGCATCCCAAAAGACGGTTCTTGAATTGCCGATCGCTTCAACGACCTCATGAACCTGCGCGTCCTGCTCCACTCTGCTTTTCGCTACCTGTGCGGCCCATTTTTCTTTGTTATGCTGAAAAACAGCCGGGTCTTCCAAAAAAGCGCTTGCGACGGCCGTGTTCGTAAAGGTATGCTGCTCGATCAGCAGCTGTTTCATTTCCTCACTTAATTGATTCGCAGAATAAAAATGCCCTCTCAGCTTCCGTCTCAGCTTGAGCCATTTTTCCGTCAGCTCGGCCGAATGTGTAATAATATAATCATGAAGTAATTGGTCTTTGTTCACTGCCGTCTCCTCTTTCAAGAATATGTACTTTTGTCTAAATTATAAATCGGAATTGCCGATCGTACTAGAGAAATAAAAAAAAGCCGGCACATTAAAGCTTTCGGTTGCTTTTTTCGCCTGCAGGACACACTATAAAAGAAATGAAACAGGAGGTCAGTAAGATGATCAAAAAAATCGCGACAGTCGCCGTATACACTGATGATCAGCAAAAAGCGAAAACATTCTGGACGGAAAAAGCGGGGTTTGAAACCGTCGCCGAACATCCGATGGGCCCGAATGCCTTCTGGCTTGAAGTAGCGCCAAAAGGAGCCGAGACTCATTTGGTTATCTATCCGAAAGCGATGATGAAAGGGGCCGAGCATATGGAGGCTTCAATCGTATTTGAATGCGAAGATGTCTTTGCCGCGTACGAACAGATGAAAAAAAACGGCGTCACATTTATAGATGAACCGAAACAAATGGAGTGGGGCAGCTTCGTGCAATTTAAAGACGAGGAAGGCCATGTCTTTCTCCTCAAATCGTAATCAGTCGTCCTAATTGACTTTGAGAATCATTTTCATTTAAAATAAAGCTTGAAAATGATTGGAGAGATGCCAGATGTTCGTGCAAATCAGAAAAATGACCGTAAAAGAAGGACATGCCGATAAAGTGATCGAACGCTTCAGCTCAGAAGGCGTGATCGAAAAGCAGGAAGGCTTGATTGACGTAACAGTCCTGGAGAAAAAAGTCCGCCGCGGCGATGAAGAAGTCGTCGTCTTAATCCGCTGGGAGTCAGAAGACCATTGGAAGCAATGGGAAAAAAGCGAAGATCACATCTCGGCCCACAAAGCAAACCAAGGCAAGCCGAAACCTGATTACATGCTTGGGACGGACGTCGGTATGTATCATGTCAAAGCCGTTAAAACAGGCGTACACGGAAAATAATAAAGAGCGTTTGCCCCAGGGCAAAGCTCTTTTTATTTTTTCTCCTCATACGGCAGGACAAACAGCGGTTTATCGGGCTTCCATTCCGCATACAACACGTCCTCCGTTTTTTTGATGTTTTGCTTTTTCAGGTCTTGCATCAGCTGTTCTTCTTCCACCCCGGCTTCTTTCAGATTTTCGTGCAGCACTTCACCGTCAATAATCAGTGTGACGGGTAAAGAGACCTGCTTCGGTTTTATTTGCATGTCGCCGTTTTTCGTCGTGTCGTACGGAAATTTCGGCAGGACGCTGACCATCCCGTTTGTTTCTAAAATCGCATATTCCGCTTCCTGTATGGAAAAGCAGTTCGCCTGTCTGAGTAGGCTCTGCAGCTGATTAATGTCCAGTTTATTTTTTTTCAGCACATCATATTTCAGTTTTCCTTTATGAATGACAATGTTCGGCTCGCCTTCCAACAGCTTTCTGGAGCTTTTCACTTTCTGCGTAATCAGTTCGATGAAATAGATTAAAATCCCCCATAACAGAGAAGCAAAAATGATTTCAACGATCCTGACGCCTTTATCATACACCGCATTTCCGACCAATTCGCCGAGGATAAGCGCCGAAATAAAATCAAATGGCGTAATCTGTGAGAATTGAGTTTTTCCGAGCAATTTTAAAATCACAAATAAAATACCCAAACCGCATACTAATTCCCAAGCCACTGTAAATAAATGTCCCATATCTGCACCTTCTTCTTAAAAGTCATTACCATTATGGACATCCGCCTGTTTTCTATACAGCGGCCGAAAACACAAAAAACGCAGCCGAAGCCGCGTTTCTCAGTTTAATGTTTTTGATTCGATTTCACGACCCGAACGCACGTCTCAGCAACATAACCGACGGCCGCTCCGAAACCGGCAAACATCGCAGCAAGGCCCAGGCCCATCCCTTCCCAGCCGCCGACACCGAAAATGCTGTAAACAACCGTACCGAATGCAGCAAGGCCCAGTACCGCCAAAAGGCATTCAGGCCACATCTTTTTCGGCCATTTTTTACGGAGAACAGCCGATACGGCAAAATTAAGACAAAACGCGGCCAGACAGATCAGATAAAAATATCCCATGTCTCTTGCACCTCCGTCATGAGGAGCTTTTTATTTGCTCATCTCTTTTTCAAACAAATGATAACCTGATGCAAATCCTTTTGATTCGTATCCCATCCCGCTGTAAAACGACTGAAGCGCCTTGTTATCAGACACGCAATCGAGCCGGATTTTTGTTTTTCCCGGACAAGACACCCCCGTCTCCGCCCAAGTCATGATCGTCCGGCCGAGTCCCGCGCCTGCAAACCGCCTGTTAATCGCCAGCCGATGCAGATATACGGATTCTCCATGTCCCTCATTGCCCCATAGACGTCTGTCCCACTCGCTTGCTTCGGGGTGCAGCATGACGACACCGGCCAGCTCAGCTTTCTGCCTGAATAGAAAAACATGTCCTTTGGCGATTGCCTCCCGCATATTGTGGGTATCTTCCCCTTGCAAAAGCCCGCTCCACTGGTTTGACCCTTTATCCCGAAGCCATTCCGCCGCTGACACGAGCAGCTCCATCACCTCTTTTGTATCATCCTTCCGGGCGGGGGTGACCCGGAAGGCTCCCGCCATCTCTTCCGTAATCGTAAATGGTGTCATAAAATCCTCCCGTAATCAGAATATTCGACACCTTCATTATAGACCAAACGCAGAAAGGAAAAAAACAGCCGTCATGTTTGAGGGCCGTTTAAAAAATTTTCTTCTTATCACGTTCTTCTTTTAAAATCTCAACCGCTTCCCTGAAACGCATGGAGTGAACGATTTCACGCTCACGCAGAAAACGGAGTGAATCATTCAGGTCAGGATCATCGGAAATATCAATAATCCATTGATACGTCGCTCTCGCCTTCTCTTCAGCAGCGATATCTTCATATAAATCAGCGATCGGGTCTCCCTTTGCCTGTATGTAAGACGCCGTGAACGGAACTCCGGCCGCATTATGATAAAACAGCGCGCTGTCATGGTTGACGTAATGGTCGCTGAGCCCTGCATCACGCAGCTGCTGCGGGGTCGCATCTTTTGTCAGCTTATAAATCATCGTCGCAATCATTTCCAAATGGGCAAACTCCTCCGTGCCGATATCTGTCAGCAGGCCGATCACCTTATCAGGAATCGTGTAGCGCTGGTTTAAATACCGGAGCGCGGCGGCTAATTCGCCGTCAGCCCCGCCGTATTGTTCAATCAAAAACTTAGCCAGCATCGGGTTGCATGTGCTCACTTTAACCGGATACTGCAGCTTTTTTTCATATACCCACATTTACAGATCCCTCCTTATACTTGCCACGGCCAAGGACCGCGGCCCCAATCCCACTGCGCGCCAACCTGACTCACGCCAAATTGCAGAAGCGGTCCGTACTCAGGTTCAAACCGTTTTCTCAGCTGCCTTGAGTACCGGGAATATTCATGAAACTGCTGAAGCGCGAGACGGTCATGGGGATGCGTATCCAGATAAAGCGTCAGCTCCACCAAGACAAAGTCCGCCGCCTGGATTTGCTCCAGCAGCCGATAGTATTCATCATCAATCTTTTTCGCCATATTCGATTCCCCCCCGATAAGGATTATCATAGAAATCGTAAAGATCCTTCCAAAGGGTCCCTTTTCTCAATGCCTCCATCGGAGAAAACTGCTCCAAGTGATACGGCTGAAACCGCATATAAAGATGCGGCGGCGTTCTGTAGTATTTTCTCCCGATCGGCGGGCAGGGATCAAACCGGCTGTGGAAGGGCTTATAAGATTTAACCGGTGTAAACGGCTGATTTTCTTTCATTACGATCCTCCTTTCCTAAACACATGACCTTAATAGGTATGAACCCGTAACGGCATTTATGCCCCGCAAGAAATGAAAAAAGCCCGGCGCTTAGAAACGGTCACAAAAAAACACTCTTGCTGTCCAAGAGTGCTTTTCCCGAATGGTCAGATATATTGGCTGTCCCGATGATGATGATGATGGAACGGGTAGCCGCCGTAGCCTCCGCCATAGCCGCCAAAACCGTATCCCGGGTAGCCTCCAAACCCTCCATAGCCGCCGTAGCCGCCGTAACCGCCAAAACCGTATCCCGGGTAGCCGTAGCCTCCGCCGAAACCGTATCCCGGATATCCTCCGAAGCCGCCGTAGCCGCCGTAGCCGCCAAAACCGTATCCCGGGTAGCCGCCGTAGCCTCCAAACCCTCCATAGCCGCCGCCAAAGCCGCCGCCGTAAATCGGTCTTCTTTCATCCATGATTTATCGCTCCTTCACATAGGTTACAGTCCAGTTTATGACATGCGGAAGGAAACGTATGGGCATCCGCCCAGTTTTGGCGAAATAATCAATAATTGCTTACGGAGAAATACGATACAGGCCGCATAAGCAAAATAAAAAGGCCGGAACTTATGCCGCCCCGGCCTTTTTGTCTTTATTCGCCTAAATCTACATTGTGATAAACCTGCTGTACGTCTTCGAGGTCTTCCAGCACATCGATCAGCTTTTCAAATTGAGCTTTCGCATCTTCCGGAAGCTCGATTTCATTTTGCGCAAGCATCGTCAGCTCCGCAACTGTGAACTCTTCAACACCGGCATTTTTGAATGCCTCTTGTACAGCATGGAATTGATCAGGCTCGGCATACACGATAACACTGTCATCCTCTTCCAAAATATCGCGAACGTCCACATCAGCCTCCATCAGCAATTCCAGCGCTTCATCCGCCGTCTTGCCTTCAACGCCGATAACGGCAGTCGCATCGAACATGTAAGCGACAGACCCGCTCACACCCATATTTCCGCCGTTTTTCCCGAATGCGGCGCGCACTTCAGGCGCCGTGCGGTTTACATTATTCGTTAACGCATCCACGATGATCATTGAACCGTTCGGCCCGAAACCTTCGTAACGCAGCTCGTCAAAGTTCTCCTCCGCGCCGCCTTTCGCCTTTTCAATCGCACGCTCAATAATGTTTTTCGGCACACTGTACGTCTTTGCGCGCTCAAGCACCACTTTTAACGCCTGGTTCGATTCCGGATCTGGCTCGCCTTGTTTTGCCGCCACATAAATCTCACGGCCGAACTTCGCGTAAATCCGGCTCGTATTTGCGTCCTTTGATGCTTTCTTTTCTTTAATATTGTTCCACTTACGGCCCATTTTGTTCCACTCTCTTTCACGAATTGAATCTGTATGATTAAATACTCTGTTTCTATTATACCTCAGCGATTAGGTTGTTTCGAGTGTAAGACATTAGAAAAAACAGGCACGCTTAAAATCACCGCGGCGCACTAAGCCGTATTTGAGGGTTATTGTACAAAACATAAAAAGCCTCCTTTCATACAGGAAGGAAGTCGCAAGCCGAAAGATTCATTTTATTCTTATTACCTATTTCCTACACTGTATATCCCGATTCGCGTGGTAAAATTTTGATATCGAACAAAAGAAAGGACATGGTCATGAAAGTTTTCGAAGCAAACAGCCTGCTTGCCGCTGCCAAACAGCGCGCGGGTGAATACAAAAAACTGCGCGGTCAGATGGTCAACCTGAAAAAAGCGTTTCAAGGCATGGCTGATCTTGGGGACAATGATTTCTCAGGCCAGGGCGCCGACAACATCAAAGCCTTCTTCCAAGACCACGCCGGCATCACAGACAGCTGGCTTGATCTGATCGACATGAAAATCGCATTTCTCACAAGCCTTCCCGGCAAGGTCGAAGATGCCGGACTTTCCAATTCGCATGTGGAGGAATCATTTCTGGAGCATGAGCTCACCCACGCCCTCAGTAAATCAAAAGCGATTATGGAAGAGCAGAAAAAGGACATGCGCTCCATCCTCGGAGAGATCGATGACATCATCTCGCTTGATTTATTTTCAACGGAAAGCACAGATCAGAAGCTTTCTTCAGCTGACAAAAAAAGAAGCGAAACCATACATAAACTCGGCAAGCTTGATCACGATCTAATGAATGAATACGCAGAAACCGAAGCGAACGAACAGTTCATCCAAGCTGACTTCCAGAAACTTCAAAATGCCACAGGCAAAGGAAAAAGCGCCACGCCGCTTCACTACAACGCCAAAGCGTACCGAGAAAGCGACATCCATAAGAAAAAAGGCGAGATTGCAAGACATTCAGATACTTATTTGACGATTAAAAAGGAAGAAGCGAAAGAGCGGGAAATCAAAGATCTAAAGAAAAAGCTGGCCGATGGTGTCACCGATCCGGATGAATATTTGGAAATTGCGAAGAAGATCGGCTATGAAAACCTTGAACCTGCTCAGGTGCAATATGTGATGCAGCTTGAACAAGCAAAACAGCTCGAAGAAGTCGGAGAAACGGCTTGGGACATCGTCAAAGGAATAGGCGTCGGCCTTTATGATGTCGGGAAAGACACCATAACAGGCGTCAAAGACCTGGCTGTCGGCGCATGGGATTTTTACCATCTCTCCGATGAACAAAAAGTCGCTAAAACCATATCGGCTGTATTGAACACGCCCTCCTACGCAAAAATCATATGGACAAACCTGGCGGATTCATGGAATGATAAAATGGTTAACGGGGATGCGTATTCAAGATCACATTACATCACCTACGCCATCGGGAGTATCGTCGGACTAAAAGGTTCCGGCTCAGCTGTCAAAGTATCAAGCAAGCTCGCGAAAACAGGCGCCGCCAAAGTGGATAACGTCTTGGAAGCCGGTGAAAAAGCGGCTGCAAAACATGTAAAAACCGGGATTGAAAAAGGAAAGGATTATATCAATTCCGTTTCGAAAAATAAGTATGAACCCACGCTTGCCGGAATAGCACAGGATATTGAAAATACTCACAATGTGAAGAATACGCCTTTGTTAAAGAAAATTATAGAAGAAACTAAAGAATCCAGCATTCTGTTCACCAAAAGAAACATTCCAGGTGTTGCAACTGGTAAAGCAATTCCAAGCAGAGGGCTTCAGCTTCAAGAAAGACTAATGTACAATAATGGTAAATTAGGGGTTATACCTCAAGAAGTACGTAAACAGCTCCTTGGGAAGGAGTTCAAATCATTTGATGAGTTCAGAAAAGAATTCTGGAAATCAATAGCAAACACTGAATATGCAAATGAATTTAATAAAAATAACATAGCAAGAATGAAAAACGGGAATTCCCCTATCGCGCCTAAAAAAGAGCATTACGGTAAACATAAGTCATATATTTTACACCATAAACAACCTATTGATAAAGGTGGGGATGTGTATAATTTAGATAACCTAATTATTACTTCTCCCAAAATGCATCAAGAGATACTAGATCCGGCTTATCATTTCGGAAAAAAAGGAAGTAAAAATTAAATGTAGAAAGGAAGAATTATCCTTGAATAAAATGTCAAAAGAAGAATTAGTCTCATTGGTGAAAAAAATTATGAATCCTGAATTAGAAGATGAGGTAATTGGTAAATACATCGATTTATTAGAAGAAAATGTCCCTCATCCTGCACCAAGTGATTTAATTTTTTGGAGCGATGAAGAATACACAGCTGAGCAAATTGTGGAGATTGCTCTAAACTATAAAGAAGAGTAATCACACTATAGCCCGTAACCTTCAATAACAATCAAGATGTTTTGTCCAATTAGGACTCTAAGGGTGAAATTTTAAAGTTCTCATATAATTTACACCAATGGGCAGTACCCCCACCGTCTATTGGTATTGGAATCTACAAAACAAAAATAGCTCTTCTCTACTGGGCTATTTTTGTTTCTGGAGATGATTTTATGGAGACTCAAAAAATGGATTTATTATATCAAAAAATAGCAGAACAAATTAATGAAATGATTCCATCTCAATGGAAAAAGATCGTTTTATATGCTGAAATACTTGATGACTCAGCGGATATATACTTTTATTTTACAACACTAAATAACAGTGATTATTTATTTTCTCATTATATACCTGAACATTTTGAGGTGAGCGAAGAGATTTACGATCAACTGCTAATTGAACTTCAAGAGCTATTTGAAGAACTAAAAGCAGAATTTAAGCTAGGCAATCAAGATATTTGGACAAATCTCACTTTAAAATTAGAAAACACCGGAAAGTTTTCAATTGATTATAATTATGATGATGTTTTATCCTCTCAACTTGATGACCTTCAAAGACGAGATGTTTGGAAATATCAAAATCTCGGCATACTGCCAGCTGATGAGGAAGATAGAAAATTCATAGAAGAGTATCTAAACATATAATAAGCTTTCAAACGGCTAAAAAAATTAAAAAGGATTCTGATATTGTGGAAACTGAAAAGATGGGAATAATATATCAAAAAATCGCTGAGCAAATAAATGAAATTATCCCCTTTGAGTGGGAGAAGGTTGCTCTTTATGCCGAAATTTTAGATGACTCTTCAGAAGTTTACTTCTTCTTTACTACTCCACAAAATCAGGGATATATATATTCACACGATATTCCTGAACATTTTAATGTTGATGAAGATATATATGACGAACTTCTATATGAGTTGCATGATTATTTCGAAGAGTTACGAAATGAATTTAAAACAAACAATGAAGACTTATGGACAAACCTCACTTTACATTTAGAAAGAAGCGGGAAATTAGCAATAGATTATGATTACACCGATGTCATTGCTTCAGACTTAAACGGTACTCAACGCCAAGCAGTATGGGAATATCAAAATTTAGGGATATTGCCTGAAGATGAGAGCGATAAAGAATTTGTAATAAACTACTTCGGTCTATAAATCAATAATGGCTCAGCACTTCTTTGCTGGGCTATTTTTTATACTGGGATTTCTCGAGGATTGAAAGTGAAAAGATTGGAAACTTAAAAATGCAAGATCTGTACCAGCTTATTAGCCAGAAATTAAATAAATCATACCTTGTGAATGGACAAAAATGTATTTTTGAAGATTTCATCAAGACTAGCGAAAGAAAAATAAAAAGCTGACAATCAGGATATCTTGACTAATGTACACAAAGACAGAATTTGCGGAAGCACAAAAATATGGGCATGCTCCCATAAGACTAAGCAAAACAGGCAGCATCCAGTAAACGGATGCTGCCTGTTAAATCGTTATGTATCGACTGAATAGGTTATTTATTTTGTTTTTTAAATATGAAAATAGATATAACGGTAAATATGATAGCTGTAATGACAATGATCCACAAGCTTGCTGCCGTACTGATAAAATGGCCGTTTAACTTGTAGACGATCCCGTAATGCTTTTCATATTCCTGTATTTGTTCCGCAGAGGCATGTTTAAATACTTTGTCAACTGAATCTGTCATAAACGCCTTTCTGAACAGAACAGCGGTATGGCTGATAGGGAAATACATAATAATCTTCTGTACAAAAGCCGGTACACCGCCGATCGGCACATAAACTCCGCATAAAAAACCGATGGCTGTTCCGACAATCGTACTTAACGTCGAAAATGCATTTTGTGTGTGAATAAACAGCGTTAAAAATAAATTAATAGAGCTTGACAGTGCAACTGAAAGAACAATAATCCCCAATACTTCAAGTATATCTGTACCGCTTAAAAGCTTGCTGCCTGTTGAGACGAGAAAAATTTCACAGCCTAAAAAGGCGATGAAAGAAAAGATCAAACCGATGACAAATGAATGAATGACGTAGCTCAATTGGATGGTCGCCCTTGATAAAGGAGCTGTTAAAAAGTCATACGTTCTCTTGCTTTCTTTATCCTTCACCATAATTCCGAAAGCGCCTAAAGTCGTTGTCACAGCTGTAATGGACAGCAATCCCGCCACCATCCATTCGTTCACCATTGCTTTGGAATCATCTGTCGAACCGACCAGAGCTTTAATAGCGTCCAGCTGTGTCTGCTGTAAGAACACGGCATATAACAGAATGACGATAAATACTGACAGCAAAGAAAGAAGCAAAAGCGTTCGATCACGGAAGTAAATTTTTATATTTCTGCTGATTAAACTGGATAAAGACTTCATTTACGCAATGCTCCCCTTTACTGGCAAACTGCTTCCTTGTTCTTCGATAATATGGATAAACACATCATCCATATTCCCTTTAATCACCTCGAAAGATTCAATTTTTCCTTCAAGACCTTTCAAAATGTCCAACGCATGAAGAGTGGACTCTACACGAAGGGAATAAATAGAGTTTTTAACCGTAAAATCCAGTTGTTTATTTTCAAACCACGCAGTCGGATCAACGCCTTGCTTAAATATCATATGCAGACTGTCAAACGCATATTGATCTTTCAGCTGACTCGGTGTGCCCTCTGCGATCAGACGTCCTTCTTTGATGACCACAACGTTATCAGCCACAGCGGCCTCCTCCATGTAATGGGTCGTTAAAAAGATTGTCATGTTTGTTTCTTCCTGCAGCCTTTTAATCGCATTCCAAACAAATACTCTCGTTTGCGGATCAAGACCTGTAGTAGGCTCATCTAAAAATAATATAGTCGGTTTATGGATGATGGCACGGGCAATATCTGCTCTTCTTCTTTGTCCGCCTGACAAATCGCTGTATTTTTTCTCCTTAATATCATCCAATTTTAAATAGTCTGTTACAAACTGATAGTTCTCTTGCACTTGTGCCTTGCTTAAATGATAATATTGTCCGCGGTTCATGATATTTTCATAAACGGTCAATCGTTCGTCCAAAATGCTCTCTTGAAAGACAACCCCAATCTTTTTACGGATATGATTATTCTCTTTCCCCTCACCAAGCGTAAAACCGTCTATTACCACTTTTCCGGATGTCTTTTTAATCAGCGTACAGAGAATATCGATAGTGGTCGATTTCCCCGCACCGTTCGTTCCCAGAAATGCAAACAGCTCGCCGCGTTTGACAGAAAAGGATACCCCTTTCACTGCTTCAAATGATCCATATTTTTTGCGCAGATCCGTTACTGTAATAATGTCTTGTTCTTCTCCCATTCTGTTCACCTCGAAAAGTAAGATTACTAAATTATGCTAGATTGTTAGTCCTCCGTCAACTGCAATCATTTGCCCAGTAATGTATTTGGATCTATTTTCCGCCAAAAAAAGTGATAATTCACTTACATCATCCGGACTTCCTACATACTGCATTGGGATAAGATTGATCATCCTGTCCTCGTCCAAATTACTTGTCATGTCTGATTCTATAAAGCCTGGGCAAACGGAATTGACCCTAACATTATACTTTGCCAATTCTTTCGCTAAAGTTTTTGTAAGCCCGTTAACCCCTGCTTTTGCCGCACCATAATTAGTCTGGCCTTCAATACCTTTTATACCTGAAACCGAGGACATATTAATAATTGAACCATAACCTTGATTGATCATATATTTCGAGACGAATTTACAACAATTGAAAGTACCGTTCAGATTTGTATCGATTACTTCTGACCAAGACTTTTGATTCATAAAAGAAATTGTTTTATCTTTATTAATTCCGGCGTTATTAATTAGACAATCTATTCGTTCATGCGTTTTATATATTTGCTCGATAAATTCTTTCACAAGGCTGTATTCTCTGACATCGACCTTTATAGCTTTTGTTCCAGGGTATTTTTCTTCAATCATTTTAGCTCTCTCGACATTTCCAAAATACGTAAAATAAACAATATAATTATTATGATGAAATTTATCAATAAGTGATTGTCCTAAATCTCCGGTACCACCCGTTATAATGGCTATTTTTTTCATAATCTGATCCTCAACTAATTTTTGAATTTATTTTAATGATGCTATCGTTTCCAACTTCATTCGTCTCGATCACTAATGTTTCACCTTCCATGTCCATTGATACCAGCAACTTCAAAAACCCAGATAAAGCATTTGACATCCCAGAGCTTCGAGATATATCCAATATATTTAATTCATCGTCAAATTTTTTGCTTTTTAAATAGTTAAAAATGATTTCATCATTGCAATTATTTGAACCATAAATTAAATTTTTTGTTATTCCGTTATTTAAATCTTTTTCTAAATTCATAATGATTTTATCTCTATTATCTTCAGTATGTTGGAAACTATTTATATTTTCTATATTTGGATAGTTATTTTCATCTTTTTCTATAATAAACGAAATTGCGCCTGTAACAGCATTTACTTTTTTTTGAAGGTTCCCTTGTTGATAAATGGATCCTGCTTCGTTTCCCTCAACAGCAGTTACAATGGCAACATCAATAACATCATTGTTTATATACGAAACTGCCATTTTTAAAGCGTCTATTCCAGAAAGATTTCCTGAAATTACAGTAGAGTTTAGGCCTGTTATTCCGTATACAATGGAAGCCCATCCGGAAATATTATTTAATACGGAACTAGAGAATTTAACTGGACTCACAAAATCCGGAGAAGCTTCATAGACATCTGTCATAAAATGATAAGCGGCATCCAAAGGGTTTAATGTACTTCCCACAAAAACACCGATTCTTTCTAGTGAATGTTCACTGTATCTGCTTCCCGCATCTGTAATTGCCTCACTTATTGATGCAATTGCTAAATTAGTTGCTTTTGTTAATGAACGGAGTCCTTTATATTTAACATACTGTTTTATATCAAAATTCTCAGGTTCAAGGATACCGTTTATCTCTACGTTATTTCTTATGCTTTCCACGCTTATTGTTTCAGAAAGGACTTTACCTCTTCCAATAATATTCATTTTTACTCATCTCCATTTTTAGCAATTGTCTCTGAATTTCTTAAAAATGATGCTGGAATTGGCGCCGCCAAAAGCGTAAGAATTATTCATAGCATACTCAATAGGAAATGACCGTTTATTATTTGGAATACAATCAACATCACAATTTATATCTTTTAGTTCAAAGTTTATTGTTGGAGGTGCAACGTCTTCTTTTACAGCGTTACAACATACAATCGCTTCAAGAAGACTTGCAGCCCCCATAGAATGACCTATCATGGACTTAATTGAACTCATCGGCACTTTTTTATTAAATAATTGGTTAACTGCAAACGATTCCGCTTTATCATTGGCTTGAGTACCTGTACCATGAGCGCTGATGTAATCTACATTATCAGTTGTAATACCAGCCTTTTTTATAGCTTTTTCCATGGCTTGTATTATCCCTGTCGAATTAGGATGCGGCGCAGTGATATGATAAGCATCACATGAAACTCCATACCCTTTAACTTCTGCCAAGATATTAGCCCCTCTTTGTTGGGCGTGTTCTAATTCTTCTAATACTAAACAGCCCGCTCCTTCAGCAACAAGCATTCCATCTCTGTGAGCATCAAATGGTTTACATTCTTTTGCTGCAATAGCCTTTAATCGGTTAAACCCGTAATAAGCAATAGTCGAGAAAGGATCTTCTCCTGCTGTAAAACAGATAGATTGTTCTCCGTTTCTGATCTTTTCATAGCCTTGAATAATTGCATAATTACCTGCAGAACAAGCATTTGCAACAAGCATTGTCTCTCCCTGTAACTCAAATTCTCTGCAGGCATTTGCTAATAACGTATGCAAGAATCCTTGGTCTAAAAGATGTTGAGGGCTAGCTTCTTCCAAATGACGATTATAGTCAGTTTTTTCAATGGATATTTCACCCATAGTGGTTCCAACATATAAATCTGCCATTTTATAAGTTTCAGGCTTCAATTCAGCATTTTTGATTGCATCATACATACTTGCAATTAACAATTGAGAACCTCTTCCAATTGACTTATAATCGTTAACTTTAATCCATTCAGAAGCATTGAAGTTATGAATTTGACCGCCATATTTAGGATCCAATAGTTGAAGTCCGTCTTTTTGAATAGGTGAAATGCCGGACTCTCCACTTAAACAAGATCTCCAAAAATCTTTTGAATTAAGGCCTATTGAGGTAATAGCTCCTGTACCGGTTACTACAACTCTTTTCAAATTATTCATCTCCCACAAGTGTAAAGGTCAATTCTCCCGATGCGCATTTAGAATCATTTACTTTCACTTCAGCTTTCACAATTGCAGCCTTACTAATTTTCTTTATTATATTTAATGTAATTATCATTTGATCTCCCGGTACAATTGGCTTTTTAAATTTCACATTTGTGTGGTAAAGGAGAGGAAGAGTTTGTTTTGTTTCTGCTGAATTTTCGTTCTGTGAAAACAAAAGAATAGCTGCTTGAGCAATCGCTTCTGTGATATACACACCCGGAAATATTTTCTTTTCAGGGAAATGCCCTTGGAAGCACGGTTCATTTCCTGATACATTTTTCATAGCTGTTATGTAAGTTTCATTAGCCTCGATCACTCGATCTATCATTACAAAAGGGTATCTCTGCGGTAATTTCTCTAAAACCTCATCATGCGACAATGAATTCATATTATTTTTCCTTTATTCTTTCTTCAATAATTGAAATAATATTATTTACTGTGGTGAAGTTTTGTAACTCTTCTTCCGGTATTTTTATTTGAAACTCCTTTTCGACACAGGCTAAGATTTCTAAAGCCATCATTGAGTCAGCATCTAATTCTTCAACCAGATCTGTATCATCCTTTATTTCTTCTGGTTCCACTTCCAAGATTTCCGTGATCATTCCCACTAGCTTTTCTTTTTTTTCTACACTAATTAATGTTTCCAGACTCATTTAGCTCCATCCCTTTCATTAAATAAATTCCGATATATTTACTACCTTTTCGCTTACTTTCATTACGTCAAGCTTCATAGGACATTGGTATGATTTTTCTCTGTATAATTTAAAATCACCGATTTGTTTAAACCCTATTTTTTCGTACATTTTTTTAGATTTCTCTCTGCTCTGTAAAAGAAGATGAGTAATATTTTCAGAGATAATAATATCTTTCACTTTATCAAATAGAAGGTTCATTACTTTACCTTTCATTGAAATCGTTTTAGTAAAAGATGTTTCTAACACGACTAATCTCATGACTTCTGCATATTTTTCATTCACTTGCGGTTTCAAATTATGAGTTTGTTCAACCTCTAATAATTCATCATCTTTTTTTACAATTAAAGTCATAAACCCAACTAATAAACTGCCTTCATAACAACCGATTTGGTAAGCATAATCATCAGAATGGTCCTTTAATAAACCGTCCTTATAATTTTCAGCAGGTACTGATTTTTCCTGTTCAACAAAGATTTTATATCTCGTTGCATATAGTTCTTTTTTCTCTTCTTCGGTTTCTAAGATCTTTACTTTTAACATTATTACCCCTCCCTTTTTCCCATCTCAAGATTAAATCCTGACTCTGTAACTCTTTAAAAAGTTTACTCTGTCTACACCTTAGCTGAAGTGCATCACAGTATTTTCGAGGTGTATCCCAAAAACAACATCAGTGAAAATAGTATATTCTGCCTCTATTTAACCAATATTTTCTTCTCTACATAAAAATATCAAAATATTGACTCAGATGAAATCCGTAAATCCCGCCAAAGAACTGGCGCGATGTCGCCAGCTTATTATTGTTAATTGAAGGTTTTTTTTGAGGTTGTTATCAATTTAGGAAATTTAAGTAATTAAAAATATGAATTATTAAGAAATAAATAACAAAAAAGGGATAGTATATTATGCTTTTATCTAGATTAAAAACAAGAAAAATGATATAATATTCCATAAGGACAGTATTATAGACATTTATCTATAAAAAAGTTTATAAACCTTCTTACCAATGATCAGGATATACATCATTTTAGAAATGACTAAAGCCCAAAGCAGATATCTTATATTCGATCCTTTTCTGTTTTAATTTATAACCAAAGATAAAAACGTTTTAACACATTATTGTTACAACTACTTTTCCAATGAATGGAGTAAATCAGTTGAAAATCAAAGTATTGCTGTTAGATGATCATATGATGATGGTACAAGGTATTAAACAATTGCTAGAACACGACAGAGTCGTTGAAGTAGTTAGCACTTTATCAAATCCTGCAGAGATATATGATGAAATCGACTACCATTGTCCCAATATTCTAATTATTGATATTAGGATGAAATCTTTTAATGGAATCTCCTTGACAAGAAACATTAAGAAAACATTTCCGGAGTTAAAAATTGTAATATTATCCGGTTATGAGTATGATGAATATATATATGCAGCATACAATGCTGGAGCTGCTGCTTATGTAAGGAAAGAAAATTCAATTAATGAACTAATAACTGCAGTCAAACAAACTTTTGCAGGAAACCATGTATTTCCTCAACATGCTGTAAACCTTTCTGTTGATCGCCTTACTCATAAGGAACTGGAGGTACTGAAGTTGATAGCAGAGGATAAAACAAATATGGAAATCAGTTCTGCATTAAAGTTAAGTAAAAGAACTGTAGAACGTCATATTTCTTCTATTATTCAAAAAATGGACGCCAACTCAAGAGTTGGAGCAGTTGTGAACGGAATTAAACGAGGGCTGCTACATGTATAACTTAAGGATTAAAAAATAGCAACTTTCTTAAATGAGAGGAGTAAAGATATTTATTATCTTTACTCCTTCTTCTTAGTAACAGTTAATGAACTGCATCCTTAGAATAAAGCACTGCCACACACTCCACATGATTCGTATGGGGAAACATATCCACAGGCTGCACTTCGAGCATCTGATACCCGCCATCCTCAAGCACCCGCAGGTCTCTTGCAAGCGTACCTGGGTTGCAGGACACGTACACCACCCGCTTCGGTTTCATGTCGATGATTGTGCGCAACAGCGCTTCGTCACAGCCTTTTCTTGGCGGATCGACGACTAGTGTATCTGCCGTGATGCCTTCTTCGTACCACTTTGGAATGACGGTTTCTGCTTCTCCGACTGCGAATTCTGCGTTTTTGATGCCATTCAGCTCAGCATTGCGTTTCGCATCCTCGATGGCTTCCGGCACGATTTCGACGCCGTACACTTTTTTCGCCTGCTTCGCCAAGAAGAGAGAAATTGTTCCGATGCCGCAGTAGGCGTCGATGACGGTTTCTTCCCCTTGCAGCTCCGCGTACTCAAGCGCTTTGTCGTAGAGTACTTTTGTCTGTTCCGGGTTAACCTGATAGAACGATCTGGCGGAGATGGCGAATTTGACGTCTCCGATGAGGTCGTAGATGTATTCTTCGCCCCAGATGACGTTGGTTTCGTCCCCAAAGATCACGTTTGTTTTATTTGGGTTGATGTTTTGCACGATTGATTTGACGTGCGGGAATTGCGCCGTAATGTCTTCGATGATCTTCGCTTTGTGCGGGAAGTCGTTTGTTCTTGTGATGAAGACGATCATCATTTCGCCCGTAACGACGCCGTATCTGACCATGATATGGCGGAGCCAGCCTTTGTGGCGTTCTTCGTTGTAGGCTTTGACACCGTAGTTTGCGCAGATATCTTTGACGGCTTGGACGGCTTCGTCATTTTTGGATTGCTGAATCAGGCAGGCGCTCATGTCGATGATGTCATGGCTTCTTTGCTGATAAAATCCGGCGACGAGTCCGCCTTCTCTTTCTCCTACCGGCACCTGCGCTTTGTTTCTGTAGTTCCACGGGTCTTCCATGCCGAGCGTCGGGTGCACGGTGACTTTAGAGAGATCCAGCTTGCCGATCCGTTCTAAGACGTCTTTGACTTGTTTCTGTTTAAACAAGAGCTGGCCTTCTTCATAGGTCATGTGCTGGAGCTGGCAGCCGCCGCATTGCTTGTAGATCGGGCACGGGGCATCCGTTCTGTGCGGGCTTTCTTCCTTCAGCTCGATTAAGCGGCCGAAAGCGAAGCCTTTTTTGACGCGTGTCACTTTGATTTGCGCTTTTTCCTCAGGCAGGGCGTTCGGCACGAAGATCGGGAAGCCCTCAACCTTTGCGACGCCCGCTCCTTCGTGCGTTAAATCCTCAAATGTCACGTCATAGTATTCATTTTTTTCTACCGGGGGTTTCATTTTCATCTATAATCACCTCTAGTTTTAAGCGAAAGAAAACTCGGCCAAAAGCCTTGTTTCAGCGTGCTGGCAAACCTTCAAATTCAGGCCTTCAAAGGTTTCCGATCACGCTGAAAAGATGACAAAATCCTAAAACGAATACTGTTTTAGGATTTTGTCCGCGTATTAATCATCCAGCTGTTCCGCTTTCTCCTTCGGCATGATGACGTGAATATGCCGGTACAGATTCACGAATTCTCCCGGCAGCATGCCGCCGTATTCGCCGTCCAGGTTCAGCTGCATCTTTTCTGATACATTGACTTTTACACGGTTCGCTTTTGTGTAAATAATGTGCTGATCGTTAATATGATCGCCTCTGAGCGCCATGCTCGCGACTCTGATAAACTCCGCGAGATTGGCTTTTTTCAAAATAATTAAATCAAACATGCCGTCATTCAGGCTGGAATCAGGGGCCAGCTTCTCGAATCCGCCGACCGAGTTGGTCAGCGTCACTAAAAACAGCATAATTTCGCCTTGAAACAGCTTGCCGTCATATTCAATCTCGACTTCTGTCGGTCGAAGTGAAGGCAGCATTTCCATTCCCTTTAAATAATAAGCAAGCTGGCCGAGCATCGTTTTCAGTTTGCTCGGCACATCATACGTCAGCTCCGTCAGACGGCCTCCGCCGGCGATGTTGATGAAGTACTGACCATTCACCTGACCGATGTCGATCGGGCGGGCTGCGCCGTTAATGACGGTATCAGCGGCATTCAGTATACTCTCTCTCGGAATGCCCAGCGCTCTGGCGAAGTCATTTGTCGTGCCGACCGGAATGATGCCGAGTGTCGGGCGGTTGTCTAACGGCGCAAGGCCGTTGACGACTTCATTAATCGTTCCGTCTCCGCCGGCTGCGATAATCAGGTCAAACTCCCGCAAAGCGGCTTCTGTTGCGGCGTGAGTGGCATCCCCCGCGCATGTGGTGGCATGGGTGGAGGTTTCATAACCGGCTTGTTCAAATTTTTGCAGGACCTGGGCAAGATTTTTCTTAAAAAGCTCCCGTCCTGAAGTCGGATTGTATATTATGCGTGCACGTTTCATTATCTCATCATCCTACTTAAGAGTATCCGATCCATTATTAACACTAACAACCTTTAATTATACTATGACTTGAGAAAATCGCAACAATATGTACAGGAATTGCCAGAAGAAAAAAGGCCCCGGCCCCTTTTAAGGAGCCAAGGCCCGCTGTCTTACTCTTCTTCTGTTCCTGGTTTTTTCTTACGGAATTTCGCCAATACTTCATATACGATCGGCACAATCAGAAGGGTAAGCAGAGTCGAACTGATTAAACCGCCGATAACGGTGACACCGAGTCCTTTAGAAATGACCTGACTTCCGCCTTCGAAGCCCAATGCCAATGGAAGCAGGGCGCCGATTGTCGCGATCGCCGTCATCAGAATCGGACGCAATCTCGTAGAGCCGGCTTCAAGGAGCGCTTCTCTCGTCGATAAGCCTTCCGCTTCTTTATGGATGACGCGGTCAATTAAGACAATCGCATTTGTAACGACGATTCCGATCAGCATCAGCATACCGATCATGGCGTTCAGACTGATCGTCTCTCCGGATACATACAGTCCGGCTAATGCGCCGATGATTGTAAACGGCAGCGAGAACAGAATCGCAAACGGCGCTAATGCTCCGCCGAACGTAATCACAAGCACGAGGTATACGATGGCGATTGCGGCAAGCATCGCTAAACCGAGTTTCGTAAAGGAATCAGCAATATCGGCTGATACACCGCCGGTATCAATAGATACATTGTCCGGCTTATCCAGTTTGTCTACTTTCTTTTGAACGGCTGATGACACCTTCGTGATGTTGTCAGAAGTGACGGTTGCCGTTACGTCAGCGTACACTTTGCCGTCGCGTCTGGAAATGGTATCAGATGTCGTGCCGTTTTTCACTTTCGCCACATCGCCGATTTTTACTTCTTGGCCTGCAGGCGATGTGATGGTTTTATCCTCTAATTCTTTTACACTCTTATACTGGTCTTTTTCTGTTTTGATGTTTACGTCAAGCTCTTTGCCGTCTTTTTTCACCGTTGTCAAAGGAGACTGTGACGTTTGCGGCATCAAGGCTTGGGAGATTTGCGAAGCCGTCAGGCCCAGCTTGCTGAGCTTCTCCTGGTCAGCGGTAAACGTGTACTCATCATATGTGCTGGAAAGGCCTGAGTTGACGTCTTTCAGATCCTTCTGCTTTTTCATGATGCCTTCGATGTCTTTGACCGTGCCTTTAATATCAGACTCTGAATCTCCGTACACATAGTACGTTAATTCGTTGTTGTTGCCTGACGAGCTGAAATTTTGTGATTTCCATTCGCCGCGGCTGGATGTTTTTTTGACTTCTTTTAAGACATTGTCTTTTTCTTTGTCAAAATCAGGCGTGTCATCCTCGTATTTCACATAGAACAACGCCCCGTTTGAGCTTCCGCCGAGCGGGCTTTGCGAGCCTAATGAATACTGGACGGTATCGACATGTTTGCGTTTAAGCAGCATGTCTTCCGCTTTTTGCGCAGCTTTTTCAGCTTCGCTTTTCGTTTCACCCGGTTCAGGCGTGTATGTGAGCTGCATTGTTTTGTCCGCTTGCGCAGGCAGGTAGCTCGCGCCGATCAGAGGTACGAGGAACAAACTGCCGGCAAGCATCAGAACCGCGATAATAGATGTAATCCATTTATGGCTTAATGACCAATTCAGCACTTTTTTATAGAAATTGGCCAATCTGCCCGGCTTATGCTCTTTCGCTTTAACAGGCGCGCCTGTGAGCGATTTTTTGAATAAACTGTGCGCAAGCATCGGCACCAGTGTGATGGAAATCAACAATGATGCGGCAAGCGCGAAAACGATTGTTAAGGCAAACGGCATAAACAGTTCGCCGATCTGTCCGCCGACCATGGCAAGCGGCAGGAATACGGCAATGGTTACGATCGTTGATGACATGATCGGTTTAAACATTTCTTTTGTCGCTTCACGCACCAATTGCTTCCCGCGTAAAGGCTCATCTTTCAGCCTCATGCGGCGGTAAATGTTTTCGATAACGACAATGGAATCATCGACTACCCGTCCGATGGCGACCGTCATCGCGCCGAGTGTCATAATGTTCAATGTGACATCGAGCTGATTCAGCACCAGAAGCGCAATCAGCAGTGACAGCGGGATGGAAACGATAGAAATCATCGTTGATTTAATATCTCTTAAGAATAAGAGAATAATCACTACCGCAAAAATCGCGCCGAAAATCGCTTTGCTTAACATCGTCTCCACTGACTCTGTAATCGGCTTTGCCATATCAAGAGTCGAGCTGTACTTGAACCCTTTGTGGTCTTTTTTGTATTGATTCAGTTCATCTTTAATCGCATCGGCCACTTCCACCGTGTTGGCGTCATTGGCCTTTACGATATTAATTCCGATGCTGTCCTTTCCGTTCGTGCGGGAAATGGATTCTGCTTTTTTCACATCTTTAATGTCGGCAATGTCAGAAAGCTTGACTGTCGGCACCCCTGCTGATGCGCTTTGCTGTGCCTGCTGCGCAGCCTGAGCGTCCGCCGCGGATGCCGCACCAGCTCCGCCCGCTTGACCTTGAGCGGCAGAAGAAGATGTGACCGGAATTCTCATATCTTTCAGATCTTTAATTGACGTAATATTTCCGTTAACGACAACTGATTTTTCTTTGTTGCCGAACGTGTACAATCCAAGCGGCGTATTGACGTCAGAGCCTTGGATCACTTTTTTGACGGTATCTTCATCAAGTCCGTACTCTTTCATTTTTTTGTCTTTGAAAGAGAATTCCACCTGCTCTTCCTGCTGTCCGGAAACTTGCACGGACGCAACGCCTTGGATGCCTTTGAGCTTAGGAACGAGAGTGTTTTCCACATTTTTGGTCAGATCTTCAAGCGAGCTTTTGCCGCTTGTCACACTGAGCGTCAAAATCGGGAAAGAGTTGAGGCTGTAACGGGAAATGTCAGGTTTTTTCGCGTCGTCAGGAAGGCTGACACTGTCCAGCGCTTCAGCGACTTCAGTTTTCGCCTTGTCCATATCCTTGTTGTAATCATATTCAATCATAACCGATGAGACGTTTTCAGAGGATGTGGACGATACGACGCTCACTCCTTCTAAATTCTGCACCGCCTGCTCAATTGGTTTCGTCACGTCATCCGCAACTTGACTCGGAGCAGCTCCGGGATAAGTCGTATTTACTGAGAGGTAAGGCATGTTGACGTCCGGTATGGATTCCTGTTTCATATTCAGACCGGCATACAGCCCTGCTACAGTAACGATAATCGTCATCAGCCAAACTGCGAATTTGTTCTTCAGTACAAAGTTAATAATGTGGTTCATCATGTCCTCCGTTATTTTTTATTGACTGACTGGTCATTCTATATAATACTAAACGGTATAACTCAACATCGTCAACCAATAAGGCAGTAAATTTTTCTAAATTTTTCAAGGATTAAGGGGAAGCACGTCATGAACGAAAAAAAAGAGAAAATCATAAAAACAGGCATCCATTTATTTGCTAAAAAAGGATTTTCTTCAACAACGATTCAGGAAATCGCCGGCGAGTGCGGAATTTCAAAAGGCGCCTTCTATCTCCATTTCAAATCAAAAGAAGACCTTTTGCTGTCCGCATGTGAGTATTACATCGGCATGTCTATGGAAGAAATAAAGAAGATCAAAACAGAACATCTGCATAAACCGCCTAAGGACGTATTCCAAAAACAAATCGCATATCAATTCCAGGAATTTATGGAGCATAAGGACTTTATCATTCTCTTGCTGAGCGAAAAGGTCATCCCAGAAAATCAAAAGGTAAAACAATACTTTCATGAGGCGAATATTCAATTTAACATGCTGTACCGGGATGCTTTGCTGTCCGTTTACGGAGATGCCGTTATACCGTTTTTAGCGGACGCATCCGTTATGGCCCAAGGGATTGTGAGTTCTTATATCCATTTCTTGATTTTCAATGAAAATACAGCATTCCGGACGGAAAACGTGGCCCCCTTTCTGATCGCCAGGATAGATGATCTGATTACCGGACTGATAAAAGACAATCCCGATCCGCTTTTGCCTGAGGATATTTTCACTCAGCCCGCGGCGGACAGAAAGAGACTGCTCGCGGATATTCAAATGGCAAAAGCTCAGCAGGGGCTGCCTGAGGACGTTCTCGTTTCGCTGGAAGTCATTGAAGAGGAAAGCGCAAAGGAAGAGCCGCGCAAACCGATTATTAAAGGAATGCTGTCCAATTTGGCAGGCAGCGGAAATAAACAGATTGAAACGCTGCGTGCTTCCATTGAAACCTATTTCAGCTTATAAAAAAAGAGACCGGCGCATACCGGTCTCCGTGTCAGCAGCGCCCTTACAGGCGGCTGCTTTTTTTATCGTTTTTTGATTTCTTCAAGTAAAATTTTGTTGACCATCGGCGGGTTGGCCTGTCCTTTTGAGGCTTTCATAATCTGCCCGACAAGGAAGCCGATCGCGCGGTCTTTTCCGTTTTTGAAGTCTTCAATTGACTGCGGGTTGCTGTCAAGCGCATCTGTCACCAGCTTCAGAAGCACGCTTTCGTCAGAAATCTGCACGAGGCCTTTTTCTTTGACGATTTTTTCAGCGTCTCCGCCTTTTTCAATTAATTCTTTGAAGACTTTCTTCGCGATTTTAGACGAAATGGTCCCTTTTTCAATCAGCTTAATCATGCCGGCAAGGCCCTCAGGAGTCAGTGCGACATCCTCAAGCTCTTTTTGTTCGGCGTTCAGGTAAGCTGACACTTCACCCATCAGCCAGTTGGATGCCTGCTTGGCTTCTGCGCCTTTATTGACCGTTTCTTCGAAGAAATCAGCCATTTCTTTCGTCAGCGTCAGAACCATTGCGTCATAAGCCGGCAGGCCGAGCTCTTCGATATAACGTTTGCGGCGCTCATCCGGAAGCTCAGGAATGGTTGCTCTTACGCGTTCTTTCCATTCGTCATCAATGTAGAGCTCAACAAGGTCAGGCTCTGGGAAATAGCGATAGTCATCCGAACCTTCTTTGATACGCATCAAAATGGTTTTTTTCGTCGCTTCATCGTAGCGGCGCGTCTCCTGCTGAATGACGCCTCCTGACAGAAGCACCTGCTCCTGGCGTTTTTCTTCATGCTCAAGGCCTTTTTGCACGAATGCGAAGGAGTTCAGGTTTTTCAGCTCCGTTTTTGTGCCGAATTTCTCCTGGCCGATCGGACGGAGGGAAATGTTGGCGTCACAGCGCAGTGAACCTTCTTCCATTTTACAGTCAGACACGCCTGTGTATTGGATAATTGATTTCAGCTTTTCGAGATATGCGTAAGCTTCCTCCGGTGTGCGGATATCCGGCTCAGATACAATCTCGACAAGCGGCGTGCCCTGGCGGTTGAAGTCAACGAGGGAATAGCCGTCGCCCGTATGCGTCAGTTTTCCCGCATCTTCTTCAAGGTGAAGACGGGTAATACCGATTTTTTTCGTTTTTCCGCCGACTTCGATTTCGATCCAGCCGTTTTCGCCGATCGGCTTGTCAAATTGAGAAATTTGATATGCCTTCGGGTTGTCCGGGTAGAAATAGTTTTTCCGGTCAAACTTCGTATCCGTTGCGATTTCGCAGTTCAAAGCCATTGCGGCTTTCATCGCGAATTCGACCGCTTCTTTGTTTAAAACGGGCAGCACGCCGGGATACCCAAGGTCAATGACGCTCGTTTGGGTATTCGCTTCCGCTCCGAATGGCGTCGGTGAGCTTGAGAAAATTTTAGATTTTGTTTTTAATTCCACATGGACTTCAAGTCCGATTACCGTTTCAAAGTTCACTTCATTTCACCCCTTACAGTTCAGGTTTCGCTTTATGATGATCTGTTGCCTGCTCAAAAGCATGAGCGACACGGTATACAGTGCCTTCATCGAAGTGCTTTCCGATGATTTGCAGTCCGAGCGGCAGTCCGTCCGCAAATCCGCACGGCACGCTGATTCCCGGCACACCCGCGAGGTTGACAGGAATCGTTAAAATATCGTTGGCGTACATTGTGAGCGGATCGCTGGTTTTTTCGCCGATTTTGAAAGCTGGTGTCGGCGTTGTCGGTCCGACGATGACATCGTATTTCTCAAAGACGTCTTCAAAATCTTTTTTAATGAGCGTGCGCACTTTTTGCGCTTTTTTGTAATACGCGTCATAGTAGCCTGAGCTGAGCGCGAAGGTGCCGAGCATGATGCGGCGCTTCACTTCGTTGCCGAAGCCTTCTGAGCGTGTCTGTTTATAAAGGTCGATCAGGTTGTCCGCATTGTCTGAGCGGTATCCGTAGCGGATGCCGTCAAAGCGCGCAAGGTTCGCAGACGCTTCGGAAGATGACAGCAGATAATACGTCGCAAGCGCGTATTTGCTGTGCGGCAGAGATACTTCTTCCCATGTCGCTCCAAGGTCTTCAAGCACTTTTAAAGCGGCTAAAACCGATTCTTTCGCTTCTTTGCCGACGCCTTCCCCGAGGTATTCTTTCGGCACGGCGATTTTTAAGCCTTTAATGTCGCCCGTTAATGAAGAAAGAAAGTCCGGCACTTCGACATTGGCGCTCGTAGAGTCCATTTTGTCCGCGCCTGAAATCGCCTGAAGCAGGAATGCGTTATCTTCTACGTTTCTTGTGATCGGTCCGATCTGGTCTAATGAAGACGCAAAAGCGACCAAACCGTAACGCGACACGCGTCCGTATGTAGGCTTTAATCCGACGACGCCGCAGAAAGAAGCCGGCTGACGGATGGAGCCGCCCGTATCAGATCCGAGTGAAAACGGCACTTCGCCGGCTGCAACCGCAGCTGCGGAACCGCCGCTTGATCCGCCGGGAACCGTATCAAGATTCCAAGGGTTTTTCGTCGCTTTGTACGCGGAGTTTTCAGTAGAAGAACCCATCGCGAACTCGTCCATATTCAGCTTTCCGATCGTGACGGCTTCAGCGGCCTGAAGGCGCTCCACTACCGTCGCATCGTAAATCGGATCGAAGTTTTCGAGGATTTTGCTTGAGCATGTTGTGCGAAGCCCTTTTGTCACGATGTTGTCTTTGACGCCGATCGGCATTCCGAAAAGAAGACCGTGTTCAGACCGGCCGTCAACCGCTTCGTCAAGCTCTTTCGCGTAAGCGCGGGCTCTTTCTTCATCAAGCTGTAAAAATGCCTGCACCTTATCATCCACGGATGCGATCCGTTTGTAAGATTCATCAACAAGATCGGAAATCTTGATTTCTTTTTTATGTATCATTTGTTTCAGTTCTGTGATTTTGTGATCAAATAATGACATACTGTCTCCCTCCTTTAATCCAGAATAGATGGCACACGGACATAGCCGTCTTTATGATCGGGAGCATTCTTCATGACATCCTCGACCGGAAGGCCTTTACCCGCTTCATCTTCTCTCATTACGTTTTTCATTTTCAGTACGTGTGTTGTCGGTTCCACGTTATCCGTGTCCACTTCATTAAGCTCCTCGGCAAACGAGATGATGCTGTCAAGCTGTTCTGTGAACATTTCAGCTTCTTCATCCGTAATGGCAAGTCTCGCCAAATGAGCGACATGTTTTACTTCTTCTATAGAAATTCGTGACATAAGATCCACCTCCGCATAATTCTCCGTTTCGTCATATAATACAGATCATATCAAAAACGAGCCCTCTAAAGCAACAAAACGCCGCCTCCTGAGGCATGATGAAACCCTCTCTATTTTATCCTAAATCGGAGAGAAAGAGAAACGAATTATATGTCAGAAAATTTTTACTTTTATAATTTATTGGTAGCGTTTTCATCTTTAAGCTGTTCTATGTTGCCGGGGATTTTTTCCTTGAATGGGCCAGGTTTCGAGAGTTGATTGATCGGGGATACTTTGTTAGGTTTAGTAACCATAGCCTGCACAAAATCATGCACTCGGCATGTCATGATGACTAAAAGGCTTGCCGCCGGCGCAAAAGTCCGGCACTACTAATCTGCAGAGGTGATGCAACATTTACTTAAAAGAAGAGAGGGTCCAGAAACGTGAGTATTGAATTAATTATATCTCTTGGCATTTACTTTGCTGCCATGCTGTTAATCGGCTGGTACGCATTCAGAAAGACAACGAATATTAATGATTACATGCTGGGCGGAAGAGGACTCGGCCCGTTCGTAACGGCGCTGTCCGCAGGTGCGGCGGACATGAGCGCATGGATGCTGATGGGGGTTCCCGGCGCAATGTTCGCAACGGGATTATCGACCTTATGGCTGGCGCTCGGTTTGACGATCGGCGCATATTCAAATTATCTGCTGCTTGCTCCGAGGCTGCGCGCCTATACGGAAGTTGCGGATGATGCGATTACGATTCCCGATTTCTTCGATAAACGGTTCCGCCATTCGTCATCATTGCTGAAAATTGTTTCCGCCGTGATTATTATGATCTTTTTCACACTGTACACATCGTCCGGAATGGTATCCGGAGGCAGGTTATTTGAATCGGCATTCGGCGCCGACTACAAATTCGGTTTGTTTTTAACGGCCGGTGTTGTTGTGCTTTACACGCTGTTTGGCGGTTTCCTTGCTGTCAGTCTGACTGACTTCGTACAGGGAGCGATCATGTTTGCGGCATTAGTGCTTGTGCCGATCGTTGCTTTTACCCAGCTCGGGAGCGTTTCAACGACGATTGATTCGATCAACGCCGTTAACCCGAAACTATTGGATATCTTTAAAGGCGCGAGCGTCATTAGCATTATTTCTTACTTGGCATGGGGACTCGGCTATTACGGCCAGCCTCATATCATCGTACGATTTATGGCGATTAAAGAAGTGAAAGATTTAAAACCCGCCCGCAGAATCGGGATGAGCTGGATGGTTATTTCAGTTGTCGGTTCACTGCTTACCGGGATTATCGGGGTTGCGTATTCTCATCACTTCGGGGTCTCCGTAAAAGATCCGGAAACGATTTTCATTATTTTTTCTAAAATCTTGTTCCATCCGCTGATTACGGGCTTCCTGCTGTCTGCAATTTTAGCGGCGATTATGAGTTCCATCTCCTCACAGCTTCTCGTAACGGCAAGCGCCATTACGGAAGATTTATACCGCGCCTTTTTCAGACGGGAAGCGAGCGATAAAGAATTGGTCATGACCGGACGCCTGTCAGTATTAATCGTGGCCGTAATCGCCATCCTGCTTTCCATGAATCCGAACAGCACCATTCTTGATCTGGTCGGATATGCGTGGGCAGGCTTCGGTTCGGCCATCGGTCCGGCGCTCCTTCTCAGTCTGTACTGGAAACGGATGAATGAATGGGGAGCGCTTGCGGCGATGATTACCGGAGCTGCGGCCGTTCTAATCTGGATTACGACGGGGCTTGCCGCTTCAACCGGCATATACGAAATCATTCCGGGGTTCTTCCTCAGTCTGATTGCCGGTATTGCCGTCAGTCTGCTGACCAAAAAACCGGCCGATGCTTCTTATCAGCTGTTCAGCCGGATGGAAGCTCTTTTGAAAAAGAAGAAATAGACAAAAAGCCGTCAGATTTTATCCCTGACGGCTTTTTTCTTCCGCACTTGTCCTGCTATAAATACTGTGAGAAAATCATATCAATTTACTATAAGAAAAACTGCGGAGGTGCTGTGCAAATTGAGCTGGCCTATCGATCCGGACATTTTATTAAAACTGGGCATTGCCACGCTGATCGGGATGATCATCGGTCTTGAGCGCGAGCTGAAAAATAAACCGCTCGGACTGAAAACCTGTATCGTCATCGCCGTCAGCTCCTGTATGCTGACGATCGTCAGCATTAATGCGGCCTATCATTTTCCGAAATATTACCGTATTATGATGGATCCGCTCCGTCTCCCCGCCCAAATCATTTCCGGCGTCGGCTTTATCGGTGCGGGCGTGATTCTGCGTAAAAGCAATGACGTCATTTCCGGCCTGACGACATCGGCTATCATCTGGGGTGCAGCCGGACTGGGTCTGGCCACAGGCGCCGGCTTTTATAAGGAGGCGTTCGCAAGCCTCTTGTTTATCCTGATCAGCGTCGAGTTTCTTCCGTGGCTGATCAGAAAAGTCGGCCCCAACCGCTTGAAAGAGAAAGATATCCGCGTGAGGATGTCTCTTTCCGACAAAGACAAAATGACCGAGATTTTAAAGGAAATGAAAAGCAAACAGCTCCGCATTCACTCCGTCCGGATAGATGATCTGCATGAAAAAGAATTTCCGATTATGGAAGTGAAAATCAGCGTTCATAAAAACCGCTACACAACGGACGTGTATTATGATATTAAAGAAATTCAGGGTGTCGTCGGAGTGAAATGCGATACGTTATAAAAAAACGCCGGACTGATGTCAGCCGGCGTTTTTCTATTTATACGAATGCAGAAAAATGATATTCAGTAATCGGTGTTTCGTTTTCAATATCGCGTCTGAAGCCTTTCAGCATCTCAAGCTCTTCATCTCCGAGTGAGTCTAGGTCAAACGCCTGATGCAATAATCCGTAAATCAGCATATGGCGCAGCCGGAGGAAATCCGGGATTTTTTCAAGCCAGGCGGGATCAAGGTCATTTTCTTCCCTGTAGCCTTTCATAAAGTGTGTCATGAATTCACCCGTGAACGCGGCCTTGTCTTCATACGGGATGACCGGATACCACAACATGTTGTACAGCAAAATACTGATATCATTCACAAACCAATTGTAGCCGATATCATCAAAATCAAAGGCAGTAATTTTTCCGTTGTCCCAGTTGAAATTGCCATGGTGCAAATCGGCGTGCACCAAACCGTAGCTTTCCGGGTTCTTCGGCAATTTCCGCAGTTCCTCCATTAAAGCATCCGCCCGCTCGAATACGAGATGCTGATCTGCGGGCACGTATTTTCTCAGCTTCAGCTGCTCCTCTTCGTCCCATTCCTGCCTTTTATATTTCGGGTCGCTCAGACGGTAGCTTTTCGTCAGCCGATGCATGTTCCCCGTATACTTGCCAAGCTCATAAAACAGAGTTCCGTTCCAGTCTGATTCTTCTACTTTATGGCCCGGCGCTTTTTCATAGACTCTTAATAAAAACGCTCCGCCTTTTCCATCCGGCACTTTTTCGACATCTCTGCCATTTAATGAAGGAATCGGTTTTGCTGCTGAAAGCCCTCCCTTTGTGAGATGATGAAGCCATTCCATTTCTCCCAGAATATATTCCGGTGTTCTGCGGATCGTATGCGTAATTTTTAAAATATAAGGTTCGTTATCTTTCACAATTTCATATACGTAGTTCTCTGCGTCTGCGATAAATTGAAATTTGGTAAAGCCGTATATTTCACCGGCTTTAGCGAGCACCTTATCTTCCTCAAAAACCGCTTTAATATCTTTATGCATGCTGATTCACCCTCTTCATATCTTTTGGCAGTGATATGTGTACTCAGCATAAGTCATTCATCAACATCCCGCCCTTCTTTTTGTTCCTAACAGATTAGTAACATCCGCCTATAAACAAAAAAGTTTTTCCTGTTAATCCTTATTTATACAAATATCTTAACATACGTCACTGCTCTCACCAACGATATATACAAGAAAAACCCTTGCTCATAAAGAAATGAACAAGGGCATCTTAATTAATCGTAAATATGGACGGTCGGTTCTTTGTCACCCGCATTTCGGACGATCAGCGCTTCCTGGCCGTCTGACGAGGTGATATTGATTTCAACATCGACTGAGCCTTTTGAATAATAATCCATGAGCTCACCCGTTAAGTATTGGGTAAAGGCGATGACTTCGCTTTTACCGTAAAATTGCATTGGGATTTCTATTTTCATTTTTCTCATTTCATCATTTTCGTACATCGCCGTTCCGACTACTCCGGTGTAGTTCGGGAAGTAGCTGTCGATCGCGTTTTTGAAGCGTTTAAACACTTCGGAATCGTCAGGGTATTTCTTTGCCGTGTCTGTATCCGCCGGATAGAACACGTATTTTTCTTTGACATCATCCCAGTTTGAAATGGTGGATGAGCCGGCTTTGACTTCTGTTTTTGCAATGTAATTTCCCGGTACGATTGATGTTTTCGGCGCTTGTTTATAAAGGGCGACGGTAATCGGCACATTTTTCAGGTTATCCATTTTCCGGAGACGGTTAACGACTTCCTGGGCGATTTCTTCCCCGTGGCTGCGGATCGTTTTGTCGCTGAGCTCTACTTCCTGCTGCGGATCACCGGTTTTTTCGCGGTAATAGTAAACAGAGTTGAGAGCGAGACCGATCATGACACCGCCAAGCTGGATGGAGTTTTTATCTTTTCTTACTAAGTAATCTTGTTCAAGCATAGACGCTAAGTAAATCGGGCTGTTTTCGTTTTTCTCTTTTGCCGATCCCGAACTTGGCAGCACCGGGTTTAATCCGAGATTCTGGAAATTGGCGTCTGCCTTTTTCGCCTTTTTCAGATCACTGCCTTCTTTTTTGCGGTCAAGCCAGCTGAGTACCGTATCCTCATCTAAATACTGGCCTTCCTGGTACAAATAATCATCTGTCGGGAACGTGTCTTGGGCGAGCCGCATCAGCCCCGTCTCGAATTCATCGATGTCCAGCCTCGTATTCAGCCGGTCCGCGGTCAGGCCGCGCGCTTTTCCGGCCTTAAACGGAAGCACCATCTTATAGTAGGAATCAGAGATATTATATTTCGGTATGATCGCTTTTTCAGAAGACTTTGCGGTTTTCTGCGTGATCTCTTCCTCTTTTTTTCCTCCGAAACTCGGCGAACAGGCTGACAGCATCAATACTGCCGCGGTCGCCGTCGCCGCCAATGCCAACATCTTTTTCAATAGAAAACACTCCTCTTATTTCTTTAGCTCTCCCAATAGCTGTGCTTCATTCCATACTTCAATGTTTAATTCCTGCGCTTTTTCCAGCTTGCTTCCGGCCGCTTCTCCGGCGATCACCAAGTCTGTTTTTTTGCTGACAGATCCCGTCAGCTTTCCGCCGAGCGCTTCGATCTGCGCTTTGGCTTCATTTCTGGACAGCTCTTCAAGCTTTCCGGTTAATACGATGGTTTTTCCGGCAAAATAAGAGTCGCTGTCCTCCGCTTTTACTTTTTTCGGGCCTTTATAGAGTGTGTTCACACCGAGCTCTTCCAGTTCATTCAAAAGCTCAAGCATTTCTTCTTTTCGGAAGTAGGTGATGACGGCATCAGCCATCTTTTCACCGATTTCGTCTACTGCAAGCAGCTCTTCCTCTGTGGCTTGTTTCAGATTTTCCAGGCTTTCAAAATGCATGGCCAGTGTTTTGGCCGCTTTTGAGCCGATAAAACGGATGCCGAGACCGAACAGCAGCCGTTCCAGCGAATTCTCTTTCGACTTTTGGATGGAGCTGATCAAATTGTCAGTTGATTTTTCCCCCATCCGCTCAAGCCGGATGACCTGTTCTTTCGTCAGCTTATACAAATCAGCGACATTACGGACGAGATGTTCACGGAAAAGCTGTGTGATGACACGTTCTCCGAGTCCGTCAATATTCATCGCGTTGCGTGAGACAAAGTGAATCAGGCCTTCTCTGATCTGCGCCGGGCATTCCGGGTTGATACAGCGCAGCGCGACCTCTCCTTCAATGCGGACAAGTTCGCTTCCGCACTCAGGGCAGCTGGTCGGCATATTGAATTCTTTTTCTTCTCCGGTCCGCTGTTCAACTAAGACATTGACGACCTCAGGGATGATATCGCCCGCTTTTTTGACGACCACTTTATCGAGAATGCGGATATCCTTCTCTTTAATTAAATCTTCGTTATGAAGGGATGCTCTTGAGACCGTCGTCCCCGCTACTTTTACCGGTTCCAGGACGGCAGTCGGCGTAATGACGCCCGTTCTTCCGACATTCAGTTCGATATCGAGCAGTTTTGTCACGACTTCTTCTGCCGGGAATTTATAAGCAATCGCCCAGCGCGGGCTTTTTGCCGTATACCCGAGCTCTTCCTGCTGATCGAGCGAATCCACCTTGATGACGATTCCGTCAATTTCATACGGGAGATCGGCCCGCTTCGCCTGCAGCTCTTCGATCATTTCAATCACTTCATCTATCGTGGCGCATTTTTTCCGTTCCTGGTTTGTTTTAAAACCGAGCTCATCCAGAAAATCCAGGCCTTGACTCTGTGTTTCCACACCCATTTCGTCAAGCTCCGCTATACTGTAGACGAAAATGTCAAGATTTCGTTTCGCTGCAATTTTCGGATCGAGCTGTCTGAGTGAGCCCGCAGCCGCGTTCCGGGGATTGGCGAACGGCTCCTCTTCATGTTTCAGCCTTTCCTCATTGAGCGCTTCAAATGACTGTTTCGGCATGTACGCCTCTCCGCGCACTTCTATGGAAAGATTCCGTTTCATTTTCAGCGGAATGTTGCGGATCGTTTTTAAGTTTTCCGTGATATCTTCGCCCGTCGTTCCGTCTCCTCTTGTCGCGCCTCTGACGAAATAGCCGTCTTCATAACGGAGAGAAACAGCAAGACCGTCTATTTTCAGCTCCACATTGTAAGCGACGCCGTCGCCGACAGCCTGACGGACGCGGCGGTCAAAATCGCGAAGATCGTCATCGTTAAATGCGTTGCCGAGACTGAGCATCGGCGTGCCGTGCTGCACCTTTTGAAACGACTCAAGCACCGCTCCTCCGACCCGCTGTGTGGGCGAATCAGGCGTTCTGAGCTCCGGGTGCTCTTCTTCTATGGCCATCAGCTCCTGCATCAGTCTGTCGTACTCGGAATCCGGCACGCTCGGTTCATCTAAGGTGTAATATTCATAACTGTACTGATCGATGGTGCGGCGCAATTCTTCTGCCCGGTGTTTCGCTGTTTCTTTGTCCATCATGTTCTTCCTTTCTCTTCAGGTTACTGCTTTTCAATCGGGGCAAAGGCGGCCAGCAGACGTTTCACGCCGACTGGGCTCGGGAATGCGATATCAAGCTCCGTGCTTTCGCCTTCTCCTTTTACGCTGACAACCGTTCCGGTGCCCCATTTTTTATGGCCCGCTTTATCTCCGACCGCCCAGCTGAGCGAGTCGCCGCCTGTTTTGTTCGCGTAGGAAACAGGACGGGATACGGGCCCGCGTTTCGGCTGCATTTTTCTTCCCGGCTGCATGCGCGGGGTTTTCTTCTCATTTAGGTTCTCCAATAAATCGTCAGGTATTTCCCTGATAAAGCGGGATTCCGGATTCATATTGGTACGCCCGAACAAGGTGCGCATTTTGGCATTCGTTAAGTACAGTTCTTCTTCCGCCCTCGTAATGCCTACATATGCGAGCCTGCGCTCTTCTTCCATCTCGGCTTCTTCCATCAGGGAGCGGCTGTGCGGGAATACGCCTTCCTCCATGCCCATTAAGAACACGACAGGAAATTCAAGCCCCTTAGCGGCGTGCAGCGTCATTAACGTGACGGCATCCTTTCCGCCCGTTTCCTCTTCCTTCTGGTCGAGCTGGTCAATATCCGCAATCAGCGCCAGATCGGTCAGAAACGCGACGAGAGACTTGTCTTCGCTTTTTTGTTCGAAGTTTTTCGTGACAGAAAGAAACTCGTCGATATTTTCAAGACGGCTCTGGGCCTCAATAGACTTTTCAGCCTTCAGCATTTCTCTGTATTCCGTTTTATCGAGAATTTCTTCCGTGAGTTCCGTAATGGACAGGTAATCCTGCATATTCGTCAGATTTTCAATCATCACACCAAAGCCGTCAAGCGCGTTTGCCGCTTTCGCGCTGACGCCGATGAAATCAATCTGTTTGATCGCCTGGAACATTGACATGCCGTTCATCGCCGCGTATGAAGCGATTTTTTCAAGCGAAGTGGCGCCGACGCCCCGTTTCGGCACATTGACGATCCGTGTAAAACTGATGTCATCGTCCGGGTTTGACACAAGGCGCAGATACGCGAGAATGTCTTTAATTTCTTTTCTGTCGTAGAACTTGGTTCCGCCGACGATATTGTAGTTCAGACCGGCTTTTAAAAGGGTTTCCTCGATAACGCGCGACTGGGCGTTTGTCCGGTATAAAATCGCGATATCGGAAAGCTTCCGCCGGCCTGAGCTGTTCAGCTCATAAATTTTGCCCGCGACGAATTGGCCTTCGCCGAATTCATTGTCGCCGCTGTAATAAGCAAGCTTGACGCCTTCGTCATTCTCCGTCCACAGGTTTTTCGGCTTGCGGTTTGAGTTGTTTTTGATCACTTCGTTGGCCGCCTGCAGAATCCGCTTTGTCGAGCGGTAGTTTTGTTCGAGCAGAATCACGTTTGCGCTCGGATAATCTTTTTCAAAGGAAAGGATATTCGCGATATCCGCCCCGCGCCATCTGTAAATGGACTGGTCGGAATCACCGACGACGCAGATATTTTCAAGACGGGCCGCAAGCTGCTTAACGAGCAGGTATTGCGCTCTGTTCGTATCCTGATACTCGTCTACGTGAATGTACTGGAATTTGCGCTGATAAAACTCAAGCACTTCCGGCACACGCTCGAAAAGCTTGATCGTCGTCATGATTAAATCATCAAAATCGAGCGATTGGTTTTTCAGCAGTTTTTTCTGATAATCGGTATACACGTCACTCGTGACCTGATCGTAGTAGCCGCCGGCCGTTTTTGCGAATTCCTCAGGTTCGATCAGCTCGTTTTTTGCGCTGCTGATCGAGCCTAAAATACTTCTCGGATCAAACTTTTTCGGGTCGATATTCCGCTCTTTCAGAATCCCTTTAATAACGGAAAGCTGATCAGCCGTATCAAGAATGGAGAAGTTTCGGTTGATGCCGATTCTGTCAATGTCCCTGCGCAGAATCCGCACGCACATGCTGTGGAAGGTGGATATCCAGATTTCATCCGCGCCGGGGCCGAGAATGCTCTCCACCCGCTCCTTCATTTCTCTGGCGGCTTTATTTGTAAATGTAATCGCCAGAATGTTCCACGGCGCCACGTGTTTTTCCGCCATTAAGTACGCGATTCTGTGCGTCAGCACCCGTGTTTTTCCGCTTCCCGCACCTGCCATCAGAAGCAGCGGACCGTCCGTCGTCTTGACCGCTTCCTGCTGAACGGGATTTAATCCGCTTAATAATTGATTGCTAATGTAATTCATATCCGTTCACCGCCTATCAAACATATGTTCTATCATAAATCAAATTCGTCCGCTTGGCTACTTTGTCTTTACAGCCGCCACCGTTTTGAGCGCCTGATCAAAATCTTCATATACGGCATTTCCCACAACGATGACATCGGCATGACGGCCGAACCGTTCCGCCGTTTCCGCGTCTTTAATGCCGCCGCCGTAAAACAGGACGGACTTGTCCAGCACAGCCTTCGTTTTCTCCACTGTTTCTATGTTCGCCAGCATCCCGCTGTATTCCAGATAAAAAATCGGGAGATGAAGCAAATTCTCCGCGACCCGCGCATAGGCGAGAATATCTTCTGTTTCTATATGTGTATCCGCCTCCGTCAAAGCGGCCGCCTTACAATCAGGGTTGACGATGCAATAGCCCTCCGTCACGATTTCCTCCATTGACATGAGCTCGCCGTATTCTTTCATCGCCTGGTGGTGCATGCCGACAATCCAGTCCGCATTTTTGCTGTTAAGCACACTCGGAATGAAATAAAGATCAAACCCAGGCACAATGGAATCAATCGTTGACACCTCAAGTACGCACGGCACTAAAAACCGCCGCACCTTTGACATCAGCCTCAGCACATTGTCCTCGGTGACATTGTCGCTTCCTCCGATCACAATGGCGTCAGTCCCTGATTCACAAAGCCGTTCCAGCTGTTCATCCGGTAAATCTTTATTCGGATCGAGTTTAAAAACGTGCTTCCACTCGTTAACATCGTACATGCGTTTTCGTTCCTCCATTCGTTTCTTGCCATTTAAACATTATAACAAATTCATTTGGCCCGGAAAAACGGAAAAAGACGTCATTCACCTGATTCACAAAAAAAGATTGCGCTCCGCCTGCTGGGATACGCCTATGTTTCAAAAAAGACAAAATGTGGAATGTCAAAGAGAAAAAAGGCAAGGAGTCTGATTTCAATGGAACAAGCCATTATCATACTGATTTGTATATTAATTTTGATTATTTTGGTTCCCGCCGCATTGTTTCTTTGGATATACATAAGAGACGAAAAGCAGGAAGAGCATTCAGTGCTGCGCAATTATCCCGTAGCGGGAAAGCTGCGTTATATATTTGAAAAAATCGGGCCTGAGCTGCGGCAGTATTTGTTCAGCAATGATAACGAAGAACAGCCGTTTTCCCGGAGAGAATATGAACAGACAGTCATGTCGGGAAAGTATAAAAGCAGAATGATGGGCTTCGGATCGGAACGGGATTTCGACCAGCCGGGCTATTATATCCGTAACGCCCTCTTCCCGAAACAAAGGGAGGAACTGCGCACAGATCAGACGCCGAAGATCGAGACGATGGTATACAAGATTGACAAAGACAATCTGCTGAAGCGCAGCGAGCACCGTGAAAAAGCGAAAGCAGACCCTTATTACCTGCATCCGGACGATGTGCAAGTAATCGGCCGTGACACATGTAAGAAGCCGTTTTATGTAAAAGGATTAATCGGACAATCAGCGATGAGCTACGGCTCACTTGGCGACCGGGCAATTACCGCCCTGTCAAAAGGGCTGCACCAAGCCGGAGGCACATGGATGAATACAGGCGAAGGCGGCCTGTCAGAGTATCACCTGAAAGGCGGCGCGGATATTATCTGCCAAATCGGCCCGGGGCTGTTCGGCGTCCGCACCGAAGAAGGAGAATTTTCCTGGGAAGAATTTAAGAAAAAAAGCCGTCTCGAGCAGATTAAAGCCTTTGAATTAAAGCTTGCGCAAGGGGCGAAAGCAAGAGGCGGGCATATTGACGGCTCAAAGGTGACCGAAGAAATTGCCGCCATCAGGAATGTGCAGCCCGGACAATCCATTGACAGTCCCAACCGCTTCAACGAATTTTCAAATGTACCGGACATGCTTGATTTCATTGAGAAATTAAGGACTGTAGGTGAAAAACCGGTCGGCATTAAAATTGTCCCCGGCAGCCGCAAAGACCTTGAAGATCTTATTTCCTGCATGAGTTCATCAGGCAAACATCCCGACTTTATTACGATTGACGGCAGTGAAGGGGGAACCGGGGCTTCTTTCCATGAGCTGGCGGATTCCGTCGGCCTGCCGATTCTGACCGGCCTCCCCCTTGTTGACAGCCTTTTGAAGACATACGGTATAAGGGATAAGCTGAAAATTTTCGCATCCGGAAAGCTGCTCACTCCGGATAAGATTGCCGTCGCCCTCGCGCTAGGCGCGGATTTTGTCAATATTGCCCGGGGAATGATGTTTTCAGTCGGCTGTATCCGTGCTCAAGTATGCCACACCAATCATTGTCCTGTCGGAGTGGCGACAACCGATCCAAAACTTCAGCGCGCGCTCAGTATCGAAGACAAACAGCACCGCGTCTGCAACTACGTGCTTTCCCTGCGTGAAGGGCTGTTTCACCTTGCCGCGGCGGCGGGCCTCAGCTCGCCGATTCATTTCTCAGCTGAACACATCGTATACCGGGAGAAAGACGGAAGCCTGAGAGAACTTCCCGGCCTTATGGATCAGCACGCATAAAAAAACCGCCTGCCGTCACCGGCAGGTCGGTTTTTTACGTTGCTGAGGAAGATTCCCCTTTGTTTACACGGTCAAGCGCCATTTCATAGGCGTCATTTCCGTAATTTAAGCAGCGCTTCACTCGGGAAATCGTCGCTGTAGAAGCACCCGTTTCGCTTTCAATTTTGTGATACGTATTTCCTTCGCGGAGCATTCTTGCCACTTCCAAACGCTGCGCCAGCGATTGAATTTCATTAATCGTACAAAGATCGTCAAAGAAACGATAGCATTCCTCCAGATCTTTCAGCGATAAAATAGATAAAAATAACTGGTCCAGTTCTTTTCCGCGTAATTTATCGATTTGCATCGTCAAACACCTTCTCCTTTACTAATGGAAGCTGCATCGAGATCAGGAACGATATTAATCCATGTCTTTCCCGGCACAAACGGAAGAATCTCACCGCCTTTAACGGGCAGAATACGGCCGTCTTTGTATTCCCAGTCTGACTCAATAACATCGCCGTGCTGAAGCAGGAGGCCTTTCCCTCCTGATTGAATATCGATGGCCCGCCTTCCATCTTTGTCTGTCATACGATGGCCGGCTTCAACAATAAAAATGTTGCGCATGGCTAAAGGCTTTCCGGTCTCCCGGTCTGTCGCTTTCACACCATCAGAGCTTCTTGTATAAGTATCAGCTTTTTTATCATAATCGTATTCGACAAGATTTGTAACGTTTTGTGTTCCATAATCTATCCGAATATTGTAGGTTTCGTTTCCGGGTTTTGCATCTGATGTCTGAAATGGAAGCGGTTTTGTTTTTCCGTTCAGCTTGTATCCTTTTTGTTCCGCCGCCTTTCTGATATTGTCATAAGACGTGTAGGAATTGTGTGGCGGCTTGCTGAAATCGGCCCGCCAAAACAGGCTTCCGTCAAAATCCAAACCGTTTATATAATCGTAAGCACCGGACTCCAGCTGCTTTTTAGCGCCGGGACTCCAGCCATGATGGATAAATATGCTGTTAAACCCGCTGCTGAGGGTGACAAAGTATTCCCTCGCGCTCCGCACAGGCCCGACCGTTTCCGGCATCTCACTCTGAAAAATCGCGAGAAACCGCGTAATCCTGCCTTCCGCGAGCGCTTCGATGACAACATCCGCCTTTGACAGCCCGGATTGGGGCCTCGCCTTCGGATGATTGTTCACTATAACTGCAATCGGACGGCGTTCTGCAAGCTTCCGCTCAGTTTTTAACCCCGTTAAAGGAGCTTCCGCCTCTTTCGGCTTCACCTGATCGGCATCATTCTGCCGGCAGGCGGCAAGCAGCAAAAACGCAAAACAAAGCATACAAACGGTTTTCCATCTTTTCATATGTCGGCTCCCTGCTTTTATATTTTAACGCATTATCGATGGAAAGAGTACAGTTTTTTTCATCACGTCGAATATTCCTCTCGGCGTAATGCGAATATAAGGCAGGTGTGTGCTCTGCAAAAAGAGCAGCGTATAGATCGGATCGCAGAATCGGTAGCCCCGCTCCTCCAGCAAAGTCCTCAGCTTTTGCTCTTTTTCAAGCACGTCTTCAAAACTCTCCGCAGATGCAGAACCGTTTAAGGCAAGGGGAATTTCATGAAGAATCTTCCCGTTTTCGGCAAGCACGATTCCGCCGCCGATTTCTTTCATCCGTGAGAAAGCAAGCAGGATATCTTCCTTATTTTTTCCCGCAGCGATAATATCTCCGGTTGTCGTGTAAGAACTGACAAAGCCCTGCACCCGCTCGGCAAAACCTTTCAGCATTGTATTGACCCGCCATTTTCCATGCTTATCGAGAAGCGTGAGGTAACTTTCATCATGATCAAAAGAAAGCTGGTCAACAGAATTATCAATCGCAATCATATACGGCTCCATAATGACCGCGTTGCGCATTTTCACACCCATCGGCATTGAAAACTGTAAATCATCCATCGTCATATCATATGAAAGCTCAAGAGGGACAAGACCGCCTCTTTTCCAATCCATTTTTGTAAACGCCTTCATATTTCGGCCGTCTTCTTTCAGCAGGATGCCTTTGGAGATCACCGTGACCGGGTCCGGATTCATCGGGTCGTCGAGAATGTTCAATGAGGCAAGCCGTCCCGGACCGACCACACCGAGAAAGTCATCCATCTGATAATACTTCGCGATATTAAAAGACGCCATATTGTAGGCGTCAATCGCCGGAACCCCTTCCTCCAAAGCGATTTTGATCAATTCATTCGTCATGCCGCCTTTATAAAAATGCGGCGCCGCCCCATCCGTCGTGTAAAAGAAATGATCATAATGCCGGAAGCCTTTTTGATGGAGATCCTGCAATATCGTTCTCAAATCAGGGCGGATGGATGAATGTCTGAGTGAAACATAGTAGCCCAATTCAAGCCGTCTCATCACCTCGTCACCATTCATGGCCTCGTGGTCGGAATCAGCTCCGAATAATTTCATCTTCGTCAATGTTTTCTCAGAAGCGCCGGGAAAATGCCCTTCAATCCGCTTGCGCAGTTTTTTCGTCGCCTGCATGCAATGAAGCATTAAGTCATCGCCGTCCATCAGGCGCGGCCACCCGGTCAATTCTCCGCCTTGAATGACATCCGGGTGCTCAATCCATTGTTTGCGGACATCATAAGAAAGCAGCTGATCCTCATTCAGCACTTCTGTCTGCAGGTCGTATCTGGACCACCAGAAATATTGCACCGGCTGTTTTTTCAGTTCCTCTAATATAGTAAGCGCTTTCTTTTTACCGCTGTTCAAAAGAAAAAACAAGTTATCATTAACAAACGTCGTTGTTCCGAATTGAGACACATATTCGGCGAGCGTTTGGGGATTATATATTTGAAAAGGATGTGTATGCGGTTCAATGTAACCTGGCACAATGTATTTTCCTTCACAATTTATGGTATGAATGTGCTCTGCTGCATCAGGAATCTCATCACCAACATATACAATTCGGTCTCCGTAAATCCAGACGTTCTTTTTCAGCCATTGTTTTAAAAAAGGATTTAATACGAGAGCATCCCGTAAAAGCAGCGTTGGAAGCAGCTTTGAGTCTACAACATCCGCCTGTGATCTGATGTCTTTATTTTTCCAGTTAAAGGTACGTTCGGACATTCACATACTCTCCTTCGCTTATATTAGACCCATCGTATCACATCCGCACAATTATCGCACGGCCGAAACGTTACAAATTATTGAAGATGAATGAAAAAACTTTTTCTAAGGGAGCTGAAATGATGAAACCGAATATCAGTTTATTGAACGCCGTTATGCGCATCACTTGCGGCCTCACCATTTTATCTGCTGCGTCAGCGAAATATACGAGGAAACCTTGGTGCAAGATGCATCTCTTCTGTATGATGATGGGCGCGATGAAAGCGGCGTCCGGCATCCTCCGCTTCTGTCCGGTGACATATATGTTCCAGGCCGGAATGAATCAGGATGACAGCCATCAGCAAGAAAAATAACAAGCCGCAACGGCTTGTTATTCCGAGAAGAATCATCTCTCACAGTAAATCGACAACCTTAGTCGTCCTTTCAGAAGAAAACCCGCGTCTTATATGACGCGGGTTTCCCTGTTTATCGCTGTGAAGCTTTCAGCGCACGGGCGCCGATGTCGCTTCTGTAAAACAGTCCGGGTTTTGTCAGCCCTGAAACGGCGCTGTACACTTTATCCCTCGCCGCTTCAAATGTTTCAGCAAATGCCGTGACATTGGCGACCCGGCCGCCGTTTGTGACAAATTGGCCGCCGGCTTTTTTCGTTCCGGCATGAAAAACGGCAATCCCGTCTTGAGCGGCCGTCAAACCGCCGATCGGTGTGCCTTTCGCATAGCTTTCAGGATAGCCCTCAGAAGCCAGCACAACGCTGACGGCGGCCGTATCCTTCCATCTTAGGTCAACATCTTTCTCATGCAGCAGATCCAAAAGCACCTGAATAAGGTCTGATTCCATTCTCGGCACGACGACCTGTGTTTCCGGATCTCCGAAGCGCGCGTTGAATTCAATGACTTTTGATCCGTTTTCCGTCAGAATCAGCCCCGCGTACAGCACGCCCGTGAAGGAGCGTCCCTCCTTCACCATTGCTTTTGCCGCCGGCTTCACAATCGTTTCGACGGCGCTTTTGACGATATCATCGGAAATGTGCGGCACCGGTGAATAGGCGCCCATTCCGCCCGTGTTCGGCCCTTTGTCTCCGTCGAAGGCGCGCTTATGGTCTTGGGCGATCACCATCGGATAGACGGTCTCCCCCTTCACAAACGCCATTAAGGAAAATTCTTCGCCGGCGAGGAACTCTTCAATGACAACAGATGCGCTCGCCTCCCCGAATTTCTCATCCTCAAGAAAATCGTGCAGGCATTCGATCGCTTCTTCTTCCGTCATCGCGACCGTTACACCTTTTCCGGCCGCAAGCCCGTCGGCTTTAATGACGATCGGCGCGCCTTTTTGCCGCACATAAGCTTTCGCCTCTTCAAATGAAGTAAATGTCTCATACTCCGCCGTCGGAATGCTGTATTTTTTCATTAAATCCTTGGCAAACTGTTTGCTTCCCTCAATGATTGCCGCTTTTTCGGACGGTCCGAAAACAAGCAGTCCGGCTTTTTCAAACTCATCCGCTACCCCTTCGATCAGAGGAACTTCGGGGCCGATAATCGTCAGGCCGACATGATGTTCTTTTGCAAAGGCGATGAGTGCGGCATGATCGCTTTCTTCGATGCTGACCAGCGTCGCGCAATCCGCCATACCGTCATTCCCGGGCGCGGCGTACACCGTGTCAACAAGCGGGCTTTGCGCCGCTTTCCAAGCCAGTGTGTGCTCTCTGCCGCCTTTACCGATAATCAATACATTCACGCTTCGTTCCTCCCTTAATGTTTGAAATGTCTGATGCCGGTGAATACCATGGCGATGCCGTATTCATCCGCTTTTTTAATTGACTCTTCGTCGCGGACCGATCCGCCGGGCTGGATAATTGCCGTAACGCCCGCTTTTGCGGCTTCTTCGACTGTATCCGGCATCGGGAAAAACGCGTCTGATCCGAGCGCGCTGCCTTTTGCTTTTTCTCCGGCCTGCTCAATGGCGATTTTGGCTGAACCGACGCGATTCATCTGTCCTGCGCCCACACCGACCGTCATATGGTCTTTTGCAAGAACGATTGCGTTGGATTTCACGTGTTTAACGACTTTCCAGGCGAGCTTCAGATCTTCCCACTCCTGCTCGTTCGGCTCTCTTTTTGTCGGAATGCTGATGTCGGCGTCATCAAATCCGTGCACGTCTAAATCTTGAATCAAAAGGCCGCCCTGTACGGAAGTCAGCTGTTTTTCTTTCTTTCCTGATGCATTCACATCAAGCGTGAGCAGACGAAGATTTTTCTTCGCCGTCAGCACGTTCAGCGCTTCTTCACTGAAAGAAGGGGCGATAATGATTTCTAAAAAGATGCCGTGAAGAGCTTCAGCCGTTGCCTGATCAACTTCACGGTTCAGCGCGATGATGCCGCCGAAAATGGACGTTTTATCAGCTTCATACGCTTTATTGAATGCTTCCTCAATTGAAGCTCCCGTACCGACTCCGCACGGGTTCATATGTTTAACAGCAACAGCCGCGGGTTCTGCAAACTCCCGGACGATTTGAACGGCCGCATCCGCGTCCTTAATATTATTGTAAGAAAGCTCTTTGCCGTGAAGCTGTTTTGCCGCCGCGATGGAACCGGAGACAGGCAGTGCGCTTTGATAGAAAACAGCCTCTTGGTGAGGGTTTTCGCCGTAGCGGAGCGATTGTTTTTTTTCAAATGTAACGGTGAATTGCTCTGGGTCTTTCTCACCGGCCTCGCGTGTTAAGTAATCAGCGATTAATGCGTCGTATGCCGCGGTGTGGCGGAATACTTTGGCCGCAAGCTCGCGTTTTCTTTTAAGCGAAACGCCGCCGTGTTCTTTGATCTCATTGAGCACGGAGCTGTAATCGGCCGGATCTGTGATGACCGTCACATCCTGATGGTTTTTCGATGCGGCGCGCAGCATGCCGGGGCCTCCGATATCAATGTTTTCTATCGCTTCATCATATGTTACGTCTTCTTTTGAAATCGTTTCTTTAAACGGATAAAGGTTGACGACCACAAGATCAATGGGGGCAATGCCGTGCTCATTGATCTGCGCCATATGCTCTTCATTGTCTCTTACGGCAAGCAGTCCGCCGTGAATATTAGGATGGAGCGTTTTTAACCGTCCGTCCATGATTTCAGGAAATCCGGTCACTTCCGAAATGCCGATGACATCCACACCGTTTTCCTGGAGAAGTTTTTTTGTTCCTCCGGTCGAAATGACTTCGACGCCGAGCTCTGTCAGTTCCTTTACGAAAGGTACGAGATTTGTTTTATCAGAAACACTGATTAGTGCGCGTTTGATTGTCATGCCTTTTCACCTCTGTTATTTAGTCCCAGCAGCTGTTTCACAACGCTCGGATACCATTTGTGCTCAAGCTCGTGTATCCTAAGTTCTATATCTTCAAGCGTATCGTTTGCCTGTATCTCGAATGCTTTTTGCGCGATAATCGGTCCGGTGTCCATGCCTTCGTCGACGTAATGAACGGTAATGCCGGCCACTTTCACACCGGCCCGATACGCCTGTCCGACAGCGTCGATTCCCGGAAATGCCGGAAGAAGCGAAGGATGTATATTAACAATGCGGCCTCCGTAAGCTTCAAGGAGCGTATTTCCGATCAGTCTCATATAGCCGGCGAGAACGATTAGTTCCGCTCCGTGCAGACGAAGCTGTTCAAGAATGGCCTGTTCAAAGGCGGCCTTGTTTGCAAAAGCTGACGGCTCAAAGGCGAATGACGGGATATGTAAAGCCTCCGCCCTTTCCGCAGCCTTTGCCTGGGGCTTATCCGTCACGAGAAGGGAGAGCTCCGCGTCCCACTTCTCTTCTCTCATACGTTTGGCAATGGCCTCAAAGTTCGATCCGTTTCCTGAAGCAAATACCGCAAATTTCTTCATGAAAGAGCCGCACCGCCGAAAGAAATGCCTTCGCCGCGTTTGACCCGTCCGATTAAATAAGCCTTTTCGCCTTGGGCTTCAAGCGTTTCGATAACGTCTGTCAGGTCCTCTTCTTTAACGGCAAGGACAAAACCGATGCCCATGTTAAAGACATTGAACATGTCTTCTTCTTTCAGCTTGCCGTGCTCCTGTAAAAACGGAAAAATCGGCGGGATCGGCCATGATCCGTGATCAATTTCCGCGCTCAATCCGTCCGGCAGCATCCGCGGGATGTTCTCGATGAATCCTCCGCCTGTCACATGCGCCATGCCGTCCACCTTACCGCTTTTCACCGCCTCAAGCACCGGTTTCACATATATTCTCGTCGGTTCCAGCAATTCTTCTCCGAGAGGCCGCGCAAACGGTTCATAGACAGTATCCAAATCAAGTCCGCCATCATCAAGAAGCACTTTTCTCACAAGGGAAAACCCGTTGCTGTGAAGGCCGCTTGAAGTAAGTCCGATTAAGAGATGCCCTTCTTCGATATGTTCTCCGGTGACGATTTCGTCTTTTTCCGCGACACCGACTGAAAATCCGGCAATATCGTATTCATCAGCTGTATACAGCCCCGGCATTTCCGCCGTCTCACCGCCGATAAGCGCTGATCCTGACTGTTCGCAGCCGTCTGCCACACCTTGAACGATCTGCTCAATTTTCACCGGATCGGCCTTGCCGACTGCCAAATAATCAAGGAAAAACAACGGCTCCGCTCCTTGGGCGAGCACATCGTTTACACACATCGCAACCGCATCGACGCCGATCGTGTCATGCTTATCCATTGAAAATGCGAGTTTCAGCTTGGTGCCGACACCGTCTGTTCCTGAAATTAAAACAGGCTTTTGATACGGGAGCTCTGACAGATCAAACATTCCGCCAAAACCGCCCAAGCTTCCCATAACGCCGAGCCTTTTCGTGCGCTCCACGTGTTTTTTCATTCGTTTGACGGCTTCATATCCGGCTTCGATGTCGACTCCGGCATTTTTATAAGCATCAGACATCCCTATCACTCCTTGTCAATTCGTTTCTCCTTAAAGGCAGAAAGAGAAAGGCAGCCTGAACTCGCGCTGCCTTTATATCATTTTCAAACTTTATTTTGTCAGCACCGCTTCTTTTACGTGAGGAAGCACTGTATCCTGATAAATTTCCGTCGGATATTTGCCTGTAAAACAAGCGAGGCATTGTCCGCAATTGGTGTCTTCAAATTTTCGGCCGACTCCTTTTAACAATCCGTCTACACTTAAGAAAGAGAGCGTGTCGGCACCGATGATCTGGCGGATTTCTTCCACGGAATGGGAGGAAGCGATCAGCTCCTCATGGGTTGATGTGTCAATGCCGTAGAAGCACGGATGGGCGATCGGCGGTGAACTGATCTTGACGTGCACCTCTGTTGCTCCCGCTTCTCTGAGCATTGTAACAATCCGGCGGCTTGTCGTTCCGCGCACGATAGAATCATCAACCATGACGACCCGTTTTCCTTCAACAACACCGCGTACGGCCGACAGCTTCATTCTCACGCCTTGCTCACGGAGAGCCTGTGACGGCTGGATAAACGTTCTGCCGACATAACGGTTTTTAATGAGACCGAGTTCGTACGGAATGCCCGTTGCCTCGGCATAGCCAATGGCGGCAGAAATACTGGAATCAGGCACGCCTGTGACGACATCCGCTTCAACCGCGGACTCCTGGGCAAGCATTTTCCCGAGGTTTTTCCGGGCGCTGTGCACGTTAATGCCATCGATATTGCTGTCAGGTCTTGAGAAATAAATGTACTCCATGCTGCAGATGGAACGATTGATATTCATGGAGAAACGCTCTGATTTCATGCCTTCATCATTGATGATCAGCATTTCGCCCGGCTCTACCTCGCGAAGGTATGTCGCGCCGACCACATCGAATGCGCATGTTTCTGATGCCACGACGTAAGCGTCGCCGAGCATGCCGAGCGAGAGCGGTCTGAGTCCGTTCGGGTCAAGCGCTGCAATCATCTCTGTTTCTGTCATGATTAAAAAGGCGTAAGCGCCTTTCAGCATGGACAGCGAATTTTTGATCTGATCCTTCAGTGAAAAGTGGCCGCTGCGTTTAATCAGATGAGCCAGCACTTCCGTATCGGAGGAAGTCTGAAAGATGCTCCCTTGGTTTTCAAGCTGCTGCTTCAGCTGAGTGGCGTTGACAAGGTTTCCGTTATGGGCAAGCGCCAGGCTGCCGTTGTTTTGCGAATGGAACAGGAGCGGCTGGACATTTTCATATCCGCCTCCGCCGGCCGTCGCATAGCGGACGTGGCCGATCGCGCCTTTTCCCTTCACTTTGCTCAGTTCGCCGTTTTGAAAAACCTCGGTAATAAGCCCCTGCCCTTTATGCGCCGTCAGTTTTTCGCCGTCGGTCGCCACGATGCCGGCGCCTTCCTGTCCTCTGTGCTGCAGACTGTGCAGACCGTAATACGTAATCTGCGGAGCCTCTTCGTGACCCCAGATGCCAAACACACCGCATTCTTCATTCAGGCCTTTGATTTCAGCAAGCATGGAATAGCTCCTTTCCACGCGCGCTCAAGTTCTTTCGTTTGCGCGTGAACCAATTGTTGTCCTTCTTGACTTCGGATCGTCAGCTGTCCGTCTCCTGTCACTTCACCGATATGAACGGCATCTGCCGCAGCCGCTTCAAACGCCGCCTTGTTTTCTTTCTTCACGGAAACGACAAAGCGGGATTGAGACTCAGAGAATAATAACGCCGCTTCCCCTTCTACAGTCACGTTCGCGCCAAGGTGTTCCGTCGTCATGACGATTTCTGCTATCGCCACGCCCAAGCCGCCTTCTGACACGTCATGCGCGGATTCGATCAGACCTTGTTTAATGGCGTTAAGAAGTGATGTTTGGCGGGCTTTTTCAACGTCCAGATCAATTTCAGGCGCTCGGCCATAGATTTTTCCTTCGGTCATTTTCTGAAGTTCACTGCCTGCATACTCAGGCTTCGTTTCACCGATGACGTAAATCAAGTCTCCGGCCGCTTTGACATGCTGTGTCGTAATATGTGCTGTATCTTCAATTAAGCCGACCATGCCGATAACAGGCGTCGGATAGATGGCCGTTCCGTTCGATTCATTATAAAGTGATACGTTACCGCCGATGACCGGAGTGCTGAGCACATTGCACGCCTCGCTGATCCCGTCGGCCGCTTTTTCGATCTGCCAGAAGATTTCCGGTTTCTCCGGATTTCCGAAGTTAAGGTTGTCTGTGACCGCAAGCGGTTCTGCACCTGAGCAAATGATGTTGCGCGCCGCTTCGGCAACAGCGATTTTCCCGCCTTCTTCCGGATCAAGATATAAATAGCGGGCGTTGCAATCCGTCGTCATCGCCAGCGCTTTTTTTGTGCCGCGGATTCTGAGCACTCCCGCATCAGATCCCGGAGCGACAACCGTGTTTGTGCGCACCATGTAGTCATATTGATCGTACACCCACTCTTTGCTGGCGATTGTCGGCTGCTGCAGCAGGGCAAAAAGCGTCTCTGTCGCATCTTTCACTTCAGGCGCGGGAACTTCCGTTTCCTGAAACTCGCGGTAGTACGCGGGTTCCGCTGACGGCTTGTGGTATACAGGTGCTTCTTCCGCCAGTGCGTCGACCGGAAGTTCGCATACAACCTCTCCGTTATGGCGGAGGCGGAGCATTTTATCATCCGTGACATGACCCACGGAAACCGCTTCAAGATCATATTTATTAAAAATATCGACAATTTCCTGTTCACGTCCGCGTTCAATGACGAGAAGCATGCGTTCCTGAGACTCGGAAAGCATCATTTCGTAAGCGGTCATACCCGTTTCCCGCTGCGGAATGAGATCAAGGTTCATTTCAATGCCGGAGCCGGCTTTGCTTGCCATTTCCGCACTTGAACTTGTCAGGCCGGCCGCCCCCATATCCTGAATGCCGACTAACGCGTCGCACTGAATGACTTCAAGGCAGGCTTCCAAGAGAAGTTTTTCCATGAAAGGATCGCCGACCTGCACCGCGGAACGTTTTTCTTCAGACGAATCAGACATTTCTTCTGATGCGAAAGTAGCGCCGTGGATGCCGTCGCGCCCCGTCTTAGCGCCGACGTACATGACCGTGTTGCCGACACCTTTCGCCTGGCCTTTTTTAATATCCTTATGATCGATTAAGCCGACGCACATTGCATTGACAAGCGGGTTGCCCTCATAGCTTGCGTCAAACTGCACTTCTCCGCCGACGGTCGGGATGCCGATACAGTTTCCGTATCCCGCGATTCCCGCCACTACTTCTTCAAACAAGTACTTCACTCGAGGTGAAGTGAGTTCACCAAATCGAAGAGAGTTTAATACAGCTATCGGACGGGCGCCCATTGAGAAAACGTCACGGATGATGCCGCCCACTCCCGTCGCAGCACCTTGGTATGGCTCAAGTGCTGACGGGTGGTTATGCGATTCAATTTTGAACACGACCGCCTGATTATCACCGATGTCAACGATTCCCGCGCCTTCTCCGGGACCCTGCAGCACGCGTTCGCCGCTAGTCGGGAATTTGCGTAAAACCGGTTTTGAGTTTTTATAGCTGCAGTGCTCTGACCACATCACGGAAAAAATCCCGATTTCCGTATAGTTCGGCAATCTTCCGATAATCGATTCAATGAGTGCGAACTCGTCATCACTGACACCCATTTGCTGATAGAGTTTCTCTTCTTTTATTTGTTCTTTACTTGGTTCAAGCAGTAGCGACATGAGTTTCCCTCCAATTTTTCACAATAGACTGGAACAATGCAAGACCGTCTGCGCTGCCGAGCAGTTCATCGACCGCACGCTCCGGGTGAGGCATCATGCCTAATACGTTGCCTTTCTCATTCACGACGCCGGCAATGCCGCTTACGCTTCCGTTAATATCGCTGCCGTATGTGAAAGCGATTTGATTGTTTTCTTTTAATCTTTCAAGCGTTTCGTCATCACAGTAGAAATTGCCTTCGCCGTGGGCAACCGGGATCGTAATCGATTGTCCCTCTTTATAAGAAGATGTGAACATTGTTTCGCCGTTCTGCACGATTAATTCAACCGGGCGGCAGATGAATTTTAAATCTTTGTTGCGTCTCATGGCGCCGGGCAGAAGTCCGAGCTCCTGCAAAATCTGGAATCCGTTGCAGACGCCGAGAACCGGTTTGCCTTCAGCAGCCGCTTTTTTCACCGCCGGCATGATGTTTGCGAATCTGGCGATGGCGCCGCATCTCAGGTAATCGCCGTAAGAGAAGCCGCCGGGGATGAGCACGCCGTCAAATCCGTCAAGGCTTGTTTCCTCGTGCCAGACATACTCGACTTCTTCGCCGAGTTCGTCCTTCACGGCGTGGAACATATCAATATCACAGTTGGAGCCGGGTAACACAATCACCGCAAATTTCACTGTGCGACAACCTCCTCAACTTCATATCGGTAGTCTTCAATGACTGTATTGGCTAGGAGCTTCTCACACATTTCTTTCACGAGCCCGTCAAGATCACGGTCAGATTTTTCGATCTTCAGCTCCATGTATTTTCCGATTCGCACATCCTGCACTTCATTGTAGGTCATGCTGTGCAATGCATGCTGCACCGCGCTTCCTTGAGGATCGAGCACACTTTCTTTTAAGCTGACATAAACTTTCACTTTATACATTATGAAATGCCTCCCAGTCTTTTGAAAATCTCTTCATATCCGTCGGTTAAGCTTCCCAGGTTCTGTCTGAACAAATCTTTATCAAGCTTTTCGTTCGTGTCTTTATCCCACAGACGGCACGTGTCAGGAGAGATTTCATCTGCTAAAAGCACCCGTCCCTCTGCGTCTAAGCCGAATTCCAGTTTAAAATCTATTAATCTGACACCGCAGTCTTCAAAAATATGCTGAAGTTCTGGATTCACTTGATTTGTAATTGATTTGATCGTTTCGACCTGCTCCGGAACCGCAGCTTTTAAGAGCCAGATATGATCTTCGGTAATGAGCGGATCACCGAGTGCGTCGTCTTTATAGTAAAATTCGATAATCGGCTGCGGAAGCTTAGTTCCTTCAGGGATGCCGAGGCGTTTCGACATGCTTCCGGCGGCAAAGTTTCTGACCACGACTTCAATCGGAATAATGCTTACCTTTTTGATAAGCTGCTCTGATTCTGAAAGGCGCTCTACAAAGTGATTGTCAATTCCTTTAGCATGCAGATGTTTGAAAATCAGGCTTGAAATTTCATTGTTCAGACGGCCCTTTCCGCTGATCTCCGCTTTTTTCTCACCGTTAAAGGCTGTTGCGGAATCCTTGTAGACCACGCGGAGAATCTGTTCGTCTTCTGTTTGATAAATTCGTTTCGCTTTTCCTTCATAAAGAAGATTATTGTTCTTAATATTCACGGAAGGCCTCCTAACCCGAATGTTGGGAATATTCAATCTACAGCGGCTGAAGAAGCCGCCTCCGGCTGGCTTCTTCTATAAACCTAAACGCTCAAAGATCAAGTCGACGTTTTTCAGATGATAATTGTAGTCAAAGCAATCGGCAATCTGTTCCGGTGTAAGACGGGAGGTGATTTTTTCCTCCGCTTCGACAAGCTGGCGGAACGGCACTTGTTTTTCCCACGCTTCCATCGCTTTCGGCTGAACCGTGTCATATGCTTCTTCACGAGGCAGACCCGTGTCGATTAAAGCGAGCAGCACGCGCTGAGAATAGATTAAACCGAGTGTGCGGTCCATGTTGCGTTTCATATTTTCCGGGAATACCGTTAAGTTTTTGACGATATTGCTGAAACGGTTCAGCATGTAATTCAGCGCGATTGTCGCGTCAGGAAGAATGATGCGTTCAGCTGATGAATGAGAAATGTCACGCTCATGCCATAACGGAACATTTTCGTATGCCGTCAGCATGTACCCGCGGATCACGCGCGCCATGCCCGTCATATTTTCCGACCCGATCGGATTCCGTTTATGAGGCATAGCCGATGAACCTTTTTGTCCTTTTGCAAAAAACTCTTCCACTTCACGTGTTTCACTCTTTTGAAGACCGCGGATTTCCACAGCGAATTTCTCAATGCTCGTCGCGATCAAAGCCAGTGCCGCCATATAATCCGCATGACGGTCCCGCTGCAATGTCTGAGTGGAAATCGGCGCCGCTTTCAGGCCGAGTTTTTCACAGACATACTGCTCTACGAACGGATCAATATTTGCATACGTGCCGACCGCGCCGGAAAGCTTCCCGACTTCAATCCCTTCTTTTGCCTGCTTGAAACGTTCAAGGTTGCGTTTCATTTCTTCGTGCCAAAGCGCGAGCTTCAGACCGAATGTCGTCGGTTCCGCGTGTACGCCGTGCGTGCGGCCCATCATGACCGTGTATTTATGTTCTTTCGCTTTTTCTTTTATAATGTCAACAAATCTCTCAATGTCCTTGAGCAAAATCTCATTCGCCTGTTTTAATAGATAGGAAAGAGCGGTATCCACGACATCTGTTGACGTCAGGCCGTAGTGAACCCATTTTCTTTCTTCGCCTAATGATTCTGAAACCGCGCGGGTGAATGCCACGACGTCGTGGCGCGTATCCTGCTCGATTTCCAAAATGCGGTTAATGTCGAAAGACGCGTTTTCGCGCATGACTTTAACATCTTCTTTCGGAATGACGCCAAGCTCAGCCCAGGCTTCACAGGCTAAAATCTCGACTTCCAGCCATGCCTGGTATCTGTTTTCGTCCGTCCAGATCGCGGACATTTCAGGTCTTGAATAACGTTCGATCATTATGCTCGTCCTCCGTCTCTTTTCATCCATATGTTTGTGATGTCCTGAATCCATTTTTCATCAGGCTCCCGCAAAAACGTTATATGCCCCATTTTGCGGCCTTTTTTAATTTCATGTTTTCCGTACAAATACAGTTTGGCTTCTTTTAAAAGCTCCGTATGCTCCTCCGCCAGCTTCACTTCATCACCGAGAAGATTCACCATCATTCCCGGTTTGAGCAGATCGGTTCGGCCGAGAGGAAGTCCGCAGACCGCTCTGATGTGCTGTTCGAACTGGCTCGTTTCACAAAGGTCGAGTGTATAATGCCCCGAATTGTGAGGACGCGGCGCCAGTTCATTGATCAAAAGGTCTCCGTCTTCTGTGACGAACATTTCTACCGCAAGCGGCCCGACAAGCTCCAATTTCTCCGCGAGCTGAACGGCAAGCGCCTCTGCCCGCTTTTGAACCGTTTCCTCCGCTCTCGCGGGCACGATGCTTTGGAACAGAATATTATTTTTGTGGATATTTTCAGCAGCCGGAAAGGTTGAAATCTCTCCGTGCACCGATCTTGTCACGATAACGGAAAGCTCCATCCGGAATGACACCCAGCTTTCCAGTATGCACGTGCCGTTTTCTAGCAGCGCGGCCGCTTCATCTGTCTGTCCTTCTTCCTTAATGACAAATTGGCCTTTGCCGTCATATCCGCCGCGGCATGTTTTCAGCACTGCCGGAAGCCCCAATGACTGAACGGCTTCCTCAAGCTCCCGTCTGCTGTTTACGATCCGATAAGGGGCGACCTGACATCCGGCTGACTGGATCGCCTTTTTTTCCGTTTCCCTGTTTTGGGTGATAAGCAGCAGCTCGCTTCCTTGGGGAAGGTATGCATGTTCTTTGAGCCAGTTGAGCGCCTCGTAATCGATATTTTCAAATTCGTACGTAATGATATCGCTGACTCCGGCCAATTTTTGAATCGCTTCACGGTCATTATACTGGGCGGTAATCTCAATATCGGCGATCTGTCCGCATGGCGAGTCTTTCACGGGATCGACGACTGCGACTTTATAGCCCATCTGTTTTGCGGCGACAGCCATCATTTTTCCGAGCTGTCCGCCTCCGATAATGCCGATGACAGCGCCGGGAAAAATCGTTTTTTTATCACACAAGCTGATCACTGCTTTCCAGCACCGTTTGTTTTGTCGCATTTCTTCTCGCCTCTAGTTTATCCGCAATATCACCGTCAAATGCCGACAAAATTTGCGCGGCTAACAGACCCGCGTTCACTGCGCCCGCTTTCCCGATCGCCGTCGTCGCGACCGGCACGCCGCCGGGCATCTGTACGATAGACAGAAGAGAATCAAGCCCGTTAAGCGATTTCGTCTGAACCGGTACGCCGATTACCGGCAGCGTCGTTTTGGCCGCCGTCATTCCCGGCAGATGCGCCGCTCCCCCGGCTCCGGCAATAATGACTTTTAAACCCCTGTCTCTTGCGCTTTCTGCATATTCAAACATCAAATCAGGCGTCCGATGCGCGGATACTACCTGTTTTTCATAAGGAATGTGAAGTTCGTCAAGTATGTCGCATGCATGTTTCATTGTCTCCCAATCGGAGGTGCTTCCCATGATGATTCCTGCTAGCGGCTGCATTCTGTTCCCACCTTCTCATGCTTTGTTTTTCAGAAAAAAAAGCCCGGCTTATATTGCAACTATGAGGAAGCAATACAAACCGGGCATGGCGCGCGTATCGTCAGTCGTTCGCTTCTGCGATATCCATGTCAGCTGTTTATCACTTTCCTGCATAGTCCGGCCGTTTACGGCAGCCGGGTAGAAACTTATGGGCCATATTCCCAAGATTATATGAGGTCGTGTTTTGATTTCATGTTTATCTTAACAACGGACTTGGATAATGTCAACGACATTATCGAACGATATAAAAATTCTTTCTTTTAATGTTCGTGTTTAGATCAATTTCCCTTCAAATACGATTTTTTTCCCGCAAGGAACAACTTGAATTGATCCATTTTCTTTCTTTTCTGTAAAGATCGGCTCTTCCATCCGCCGGACGGGCATATAGCCCTCTTCCTTCATTAAAGTAAGAATGGTGTCGATCGTTTCATGTTCCGTTACTTCAAACCGTTTCTTCTTTGGCTTTGTCATTCCTTAATTCTCCTCTTCTTCACTGCTTTCACCCAGAATCCGCCGTGGATCGCTTTCGGCTCAAAAGCGATGATAAACGCTTTTTCATCGAGCGTTTTAATCGTATCATACAGCTGAAGCTCATATTTGCGCGGCGTCAGAATCTGCATGGCGGTCCGGTCCCCTTCAAGGCCGCCCGCGACCCAGCTTGTGACTCCGTATCCTTTTTCCCGAAGCTGTTTCGGCAGGTCCAGATCAAGCTCTTTCGTAATGACGTTGACTGTTATGTAGCCGAGCGCCAGTTTTTCTTCAATTTTCATTCCCACTATGACGCCGAGGCCGTAGCCGAGCGCGTAGGCAATGACGTTTTGAATCTGATTCAGATTGCCGAGCACGAGACTCAAGCCGGTCACATACACAAGGATTTCAACCGTACTGATGCCTGCTGCGAAATAGCGCTGCCCCTTTAATGTAAGGATCATCCTGATCGTAAAGAAAGAGACATATATAATATTAATGATGAGAATAATGAGAACCATACCTATACTGTTGGATAAAATCGTCTGCATCATTGATTCCCCCTCCTCTGACTTTGAAAAGCCAATCTTTCAATTAAGGATAGTTTACCCTCTTTTGATCATTTTCAAAAGAAAAAAAAGCCCGCCCCACGGCAGACTTTCAAACTCTTTTCAGTGAAGCTCAGCTTTCTTCAATCGTTTGACCGCTTCATATTCCTTTTCAAGCTCGCTCAGCGTGTATCCGGACAGTTCCTGAACGTGGTTTTGGTATAACCCTGAGCGGATCAGCTCGGTCCTCAGATGCTGTTTTTTCCGATTAATGGCTTCTCGCAACAACGGGGCCATCCTCATCATCCTTTCCGAATCATAAAGATTAATGCCGCTTTCCAATTTCTGTTGCTCCCATCATATATCGGACGGCTTTTCAAAACAACACGCTTTATTAGAAATATTTGTAAACATTGTGAAAGACAAATTTCGACTTATAAAGGGATCAGCGAGGCAGTAAAGTACTCTGAAATAAGCGGCCATGTCACAGCCGTAAAGACGAGCATGATGATGACCGCCGCAGAAATACAGTACATCACGTCGACGGCAGGATTCTCAGCCGATTTGTACAGAATCTGCACAAACTGCACCATCGCCGATGCAGCCAGAAATAAGGTCAGCGCCGTAAACACCACGGTGATAACCGGCAGATTCAATATCGCGAAAATCATCCACACGATAGAGCAGACGACAGCCGGAACAAGAAGTGAACCGACTCCCGCGGCCGCATCCCGCATCGTAATTTTCTGTTTCAGCAGATAGCGTGATACAAGCCAGACCGCGCCGGCCGCAGCTGCAAAAAAGACGAGCGAATACACGAGAACGACGGTAAAGCCGTCAAAAAACGTGTGATGCCGTTCCCCGTATCCGAGCGGTCTCTGCTGGCTCGCCCTCAGCTGAAACCAATTTCCGATTGAGAAAAAAATACTGAATACAAGCATTGAAATAAGAGCATATTTAAAGCGGGAAAAGCCGTCTTCTCCAACGACCTTCACCGGTGATGTCAAAATGCGCAATGCGAAACGGCAATAACGTTTGACCGCGGCCCATACAGAAGCGAGTTTTTCCGTAAAAGCCGGAGCCGGGCGCCGTTCCTTTTCTTTCTTCTTTTGCTTTTGATAACGTCCCGCTTTTCTGGACATTCTCGAGAGCGGTTCTTCATCAGTTCCCTGATGCTGTTTTTCTTCTTCCAACGTTTCTTTTCTTTCTTCCGTCATGTCAGCAACTCCTATCAAAAAAATACGGCGGAATTTGTTAAACAAGAAAATAAAACACTTATATAAGGTACCGAAGCGTCCTTCATCAGTCAAGCGGTTTTCTTCACCCGGACACCTACATGACGTTTTATATTATGTATTGGTTTTACGAAATAGGACAAAAACAAAAAACCGGCTGTCCTCAGCCGGTTTTTCCGTTATTTCAAGAAGATGAAATACAGGATAAAGATGACGAACAGCCCGTACATAATCGGGTGGACGCTTTTTCCTTTTCCTTTGCAGATCATTGTAATCGGGTAGAAAATAAAACCGATCGCAATCCCCGTCGCAATGCTGTACGTCAGCGGCATCATAATCATCGTTAAAAATGCCGGCACAGCCACCTCAAATTTATCCCAGGCGATCTTACCGAGCGGCGCCACCATCAGCGCGCCGACGATAATTAAAGCCGGAGCCGTCACATTCGTGGTGACAACTGACAGAAGCGGCGAGAAAAACATCGCCAGCAAAAAGAGGATGCCCGTGACAACAGCAGCGAACCCGGAGCGCGCTCCCGCCGCAACGCCTGAGCTTGATTCAACATAAGAAGTCGTTGTAGACGTACCAAGCACGGCTCCGATAACGATTGAAGTTGAATCTGCCAAAAGCGCTCTTCCCGCGCGCGGAAGTTTGTTTTCCTTCATCAGTCCTGCCTGTGTCGCTACAGCTACCAGCGTACCTGCCGTATCGAAAAATCCGACGAACAGGAAAGTTAAAATGACAATCAGCATTTGTACGGAAAAGATATCCGGAAGGTGCATCCACGCCTGTCCGAAAGTCGGCGCAAGACTCGGCACGCTGCCGACAATGTGTGTCGGAACCGGAATCAGCCCGCAGATCATACCGGCAACCGCCGTCAGAAGCATTCCGATAAATACGCCGCCGTTTACGCGAAGCACCATCAGAATGACCGTCACAATAACACCGAAAACCGTCAGCAGCACAGGCCCGCTGTGAATATTGCCGATAGATACCAAAGTCGATGAGTTCGCTTCAATAATGCCCGAACCCTGCAAACCGACAAATGTAATGAATAAACCGATACCCGCGCCGACCGCCAATTTCAGCTCAGGCGGAATCGCATTAATGATTTTTTCCCGCAATCCCGTCAGCGAAAGCGCTACGAAGATAATTCCGGAAATCAAGACACCGGAAAGCGCAGCCTGCCATGAAATCCCCATGCCGAGGACGACAGAGAAAGCAAAAAACGCGTTTAATCCCATACCCGGCGCAATCGCGATCGGATACTTTGCAATGAGCCCCATTAAAATACACCCGGCCGCAGATGCAAGAGCTGTAGCGGTGAACACCGCGCCCTGATCAATTTTTAATGCTTCCGGAAATCCTTTCACACCGTTTAAAGACAATGTCAGCGGATTGACGAACAGAATGTACGCCATTGACAAAAAGGTCGTTAAACCGCCGATGATTTCATTACGATAGCTTGTCCCCAGCTCATCAAACTGAAAAAATTGCTTCAAGCCAATTGCCTCCTTCATTCTCTCCCATTTATTCTGCCCGTTATCCGCCAAATAAAAAACGCCCCAAATACATTTGGGACGCTTGACTACATACGTTCAGTCTGAATAAATAAGAATGGATTATTTATATCAAACGATTGAGATTGATCCGTAGTCAAGCCATTTACGGTAGCTTGGTAGAAACTTGCGGGCCATATCCCCGCCATTATACGATATCTGAATATTTGATTTCTGAGTCTATTGTATCAATTCAATTTTGAAAACTCAATAAAAAAAACGAACAATCTTGTTTAAAAAAATTAGTTTATTCGTCAATTGACCAATAATGGAAGACGGCAAAAGCCGCCTTCCTGACATCATTTTCCATCCGCAGTCCGCACCGGCACCGAGAATGTAATCTTGCCGTCACCTGCTAAAATGTTCATGGCCGTTTGATTGACATACAAAGCGTATGATTCGAATGAGAAATCGCGCAATGAATAGTCTTTATCGGATGAATCATCTAATTCAAAAACGGATTCCATTTTACCCGTTTTAAGGTTCGTGACTTTCGCCTTATTCCCTTTCAGATAATAGCCTTTTTCATACTCATGAAGCGATGGCCAGGTTTTCATTTTTTTCGTATTGCCGAGACCGATTGATTCACCAGTATTCATCAGCTGATCTTCATCCGCCTTGCTTAGATTAATTCCACTGAATTGATAATCGACAATTACCCGTCTGCCTTGCTGTTTAATCTTTTTGATGGTGATACCGACATGATGATGTTTCGTTTCATAGCTGGCGGGCAGTTTTGTTTTCAGAGGGACGATTTCTCCAGGCTCTGATTCTGATTTTACATCACCCGTGATGAAAAGTGTTTTCGCTTTCGGGTCTATCGGTTTGCTGAATTGAGTTTGGCCGCGTACTCTTTTCCCTCCGCCGGGAAGGTTCTTTCTGCTGCCAAGTTCAATATTCGACATCGTCATTTCATAATGGTTTTCAGCATCATCCGATGCCTCGTAAATCGAGATGGCATCATTTTTAGCAACATCGTGAAAGTCGACTGAATACAGGAGAGCCGATCCCATCGTTCCGTTTTCCGCTCGGATATCGAAAAAGCGGTATAGTCCGTGATTTACATTCACAGCTTTCGTTCCTTCAAGAGAAACGGACTTTTGTTTTTTGACCGGAAGTGTAAAGCGCCAGTTTCCGGGGATATCCTTGATTTTTGTAATGACAAGCGGAAGCTTATCACCGTCTTTCAGCTTTGAGCCGTCCGTGAACAAGCGAAACTGGCCCCCGTACTGCCCGTCTTTCATTTTTTTCATGTCCTGACTGTCATAATCCTCAGATAATATATTCCGGGTATCTTTATAATCAACTTGAAAAGGAATACTCTCCTCATCAGATTTCAAATTGTCAACGATAAAATTATAAACGAGCTGTCCGCTGTCATAATATACACTTTTTACTGTCACCGTGATTCCGCGCGATTCCGCTTTCTCGTTCAGTTTTGTCACCAAATTGCTTTTAAACAGCGCAGAACCTGCCTTATCCTGAAATACCCTGTAAATCTGCCCGGCAACAGGGATGTTTCCCATAGCCGTATTAACGGAGGGCATGAACAAGCCTGAGGACAGATACAGAATAAACAAAGCAGCAGCAACCGCGAGGCCGTTTATCACTTTTCGTCCCCATCTCCGTCTGACGGCGCCTTCTTTTCCGGCACGGACAGCGGCGCTATGTATCACGTTTTTCAATTCAGCTTTCGGCACGTCAATGTCCTGATACAATTGCTTCATTTGATGCTTTTCCATATTTGTTTATCCTCCTTTTCCAGCTCCTGCTTCAATGCTTTTCTCGCCCTGTGGAGATGCGTTTTTACAGTGCCTTCCGCCATACCGGTCTGTTCAGCGATCATGGCAATCGAGAAATCTTGAAAATAATAAAGCTGAATGGTCAGCTGTATATGTTCGTCAAGCGTTTCCAAGGCATTCCGAAGATCTATGTATTCTTCAATGTTCTTATTCTCCGCGCGTGTATCATGTTGCGGCTCAAACGGGATGACGTCTCCGTTCTTTTTCCTCATTGCAAAAATCGTATTAAGCAAAATCCGGATCAGCCACGTTTTAAAATATTTCGGCTCCTTCAGCTGCGCGATATGAAGAAAAGCCTTGTAAGCCGTTTCCTGTACTGCATCCAGCGTATCTTCTTTGTGATGCAAATAGAGATAAGCTGTTTTATATAAAGTATCCTGATGGGTTGTGATCAGTTTTTCAAAGGCTGAGGCATCACCTTTTTTCGCCTTTTTGATCAATCGTTCTTCCTTCACCTTATCCACCTCCTATGCTGTTAGATATGAATCAGGGCAAAACGGTTTCAAAAAGATGAAAAAAAACGCCTCTTTTTTAAAAAGAGGCGTTTTTTATCTTCATTTATTCCCACTCAATGTTCTCTAAACAGTATAAGAGTTCTTTGATTAAAGCATATCTTGATTTCTGTTATTTGTAAATCGTTTGCACTCTTTTACAATGATACTTTTTATTTGTGGACTTTGTAGGAAATCTTAAATATGTAATCAAAACGAAAAAAACCTTAACGACTACTTTTTTAGGCTAAAGATAATTTAGATACTCATCATTCCATTCAACCATTTGAAATTGACTCTGACCGATTAAAAATGATTTCCCGTAGATCATGCTAAGTCTCATAGAAACTTGATTTCTAATCATAAATGTTAAAAGAAATTTAAAAAATTTGATGATATAATTTAAAAGTAGAGAAATCTACCTTTAAATTATAGACAAAGTGGGGTGTTTTTTTGCAATTAGATCAATTTAATAGAGATTCGCTATATAGTAAAGCATTGGAGTATTGGTATGAAGAATGGAAATCTTTAATATCACAAGTGAAAAATGGGACAATAGGAATTGATATAGTTAATATTCGTCTTGTGTTATTGGATGTGATTAATGAATATGAACTAAATAAATTTGAGAGTGACAACAATCGTAAAGTTTATATAAAATTAATCGAAAATCTTATTAGTGAAAGACATATGAAATTATATAGAGATGAATTACTCATTTTAAAAGGGAAATTGGAAAGGAAAGATAGTCAGGCAGTTTATGTTATTGCTAAGGAACTTTCTAAAAAAATTTCTAAAGCAAATTTTGCACAAATATTATTTGACGAATTATTAGAAATTATCGAAAAGAAATTATTCTTAAAAAAAGATAGAACTAAAATTAAAAATTTAACTAAGGATATCATTATAGACTTAGTAACTTCAGGGAAAAGTGTGAAGGATATCGAAAACTTACTCAGTGACGTATTCCAAACATATAATGTACATGGAGAAGATATCTTTATTCTTTTCAAATATACTCCTGCTGGCTTGTCTCCTGAACAAGCCAAAGTATATATTGATAATTTAAGTGTAAAAGATAGATTAGAGATATTTAGAAAAAATTTAATAGCAAAGAAAAGTGACTATCTTTTTATATTTCCTGTATGGGGAATGATTGCACCTCCTCTTAAAGATGAAAACGATACAATATTTGGTTTTTATGTATATGATCCAGTCCGAGAAAAAAAAACTCCAGATGCCGAATTGTTTGACGAAACGTTTAACACAAAAAAACAAGAAGAAGTTGTTGAAGATACATATAAATTTGATAGTAGATGTAATGTACTAGTTAAAGTACAGGCTATTTCTAATAATGTGGCGAAAAAAATTGCAGAAGAAAAGTATTTAATTTTTTTAAGGTTAGCAAATTTGAAGTTTGCTAGCAAGTTTAAAGAGTTTTTTTGGGATGGACAGTATATAGGAAAAAATCTTGATAGCGAATCTAGTTTTGGTACTGCATTTAGCTTAGGTAGAGATGACAGAGTTTTTAGAAGAAAACTCAGCAAAGATAATCCAGTTTATTTTAGTAATGAAAAGTTTAAACAAATGAAAGATTATTCTAAGGTAATTGATGCCCTTGAAAAAAGGAATATGTTCATTGAATTAAATTCTATTATTAATGTAATTGAATTGATGTCTAATTCTATTTGGGAAACCGAGAACAATAAGCTGTTGAATTATTGGATTTGCATTGAAAGTTTAGCAAACATTTCAAAGGCATATAATGAATCTAAATTTACTTTTATTAAAGAAGCAATATCAAATATGTATTTTCTTTGGGAACAATTTAGACCAATTCATAATCTCTTTTTATTAACTGTAAAGTATACTGAACACTCATTTAGAAATGATGATTCCATCAATATACCGGAGGAATTTGCCCATGATGTTGGCATTTACCAAGCGCGGTCTGAGGACTCAGTAGTTTCACTGGTTAAATTTCACAAACGGATGAAGGATTTATTGTCTTATACCACAAAAGAAAGCTTTTTAGATAGTATTGAAGATACTCTTGATTTTTATCAAAATAATAAAAAGGCTTTACAGATGCTCCGAAACAAAAAAGATGAAGTTAAGTTAACAATTGATTATATATATAAGTCTAGAAATCAAATTGTTCATAATGGTTATGTAGCAAAAAACCTTATACCTTACTTAGTAAATTTTGCAGAGAGTTATGCAGAGTCATTATTCCAGAGAATTATAGACGTATATCTTGAAGATGAATTTGATCTTCAGAACTATTTTATCAAAGAACAATATGAAGGTGTTTTATTGGAAAAGAAGCTTTCAAGTGGAGACTTTTATAAAATTGGTTTAGAAGAATAAATTTATTTTTTGAAAAAACAAGAGCTTAGAACCCTTATAAACCAAGGATTCTAAGCTTCTTTTGACTATTCCCACTCAATCGTTGCAGGCGGCTTGCTCGTAATGTCATACACGACGCGGTTGATGTGTTTCACTTCGTTGACGATCCGTGTTGAAATCACTTCAAGCACATCCCAAGGGATACGCGCCCAGTCAGATGTCATGCCGTCGATTGATGTCACGGCACGGATACCGATTGTGTAATCATACGTTCTCGCATCTCCCATGACGCCGACGCTGCGGATGTCAGGAAGAACCGTGAAGTACTGCCAGATGTCGCGCTCTAGGCCGTGGTTTGCCACTTCTTCACGCAGAATCGCGTCTGATTCACGAACGATTTCAAGTTTTTCTTCCGTTACTTCGCCAAGTACGCGGATGCCAAGACCAGGGCCAGGGAACGGCTGACGCCATACGATATCATCCGGAAGGCCGAGCTCTGTGCCAAGCGCGCGCACTTCATCTTTGAAGAGCGTGTTTAACGGCTCGATCAGTTCAAACTGCATATCTTCAGGAAGTCCGCCGACATTGTGGTGAGATTTGATCGTTTGCGCCGTTGCAGTACCGCTCTCGATAATATCCGTGTAAAGCGTTCCTTGCGCAAGGTAATCGATGCCTTTAAGCTTGTCCGCTTCATCATCAAACACGTAAATGAATTCGTTGCCGATAATTTTGCGTTTTTGCTCAGGATCAGAAACACCTTTCAGCTTGTTTAAGAATCTGTCTTTCGCATCAACTTTAATGACATTCATATTAAAGCCTTCGCTGAACGTTTTCATGACGCCTTCCGCTTCGCCTTTACGAAGCAGGCCGTGATCGACGAAAATACAAGTCAGCTGGTCGCCGATCGCTTTATGAATCAAAGCAGCCACAACAGAGGAATCAACACCGCCGCTTAGCGCGCAAAGAACCTGCTTGTCACCGACTGTTTCGCGGATTTTTTGCATTTCGATTTCGATAAAGTTTTCCATTGACCATTTGCCTTCACAATCGCAAACGCCGAATACAAAGTTTTTCAGAAGATCATTGCCGTATTCAGAGTGGCGCACTTCCGGGTGGAACTGAACGCCGTACCAATTCTTGTCCGCTTTGCTCATCGCTGAATTCGGACAGTGATGGCTTGTTGCGTCAACAGTGAAGCCTTCAGGAACTTCTACAACCAAATCGCCGTGGCTCATCCACACAACCTGTTCTTCCGGAAGATCTTTGAACAAGTCAGGAGTTCCTTGAATCTGAATGTTCGCTTTTCCGTATTCGCGCTGGCTTGCCGCCTCGACTTTTCCTCCGAGATAATGAGTCATCAGCTGCATGCCGTAGCAGATGCCTAATACAGGAATATCGAGTTCAAAGATTTTTTCGTCACAGCGGAAAGATCCTTCATCATATACACTGTTCGGTCCGCCTGAAAGGATAATTCCTTTTGGATTCATTTCTTTGATTTCCTCAGCTGTCAACGTATGGGGATGCAGCTCGCTATATACGCCAAATTCACGGATCCGGCGGGTAATCAGCTGGTTATACTGACTGCCGAAATCAAGAACAAGAATCATTTCATTCACTAACTTCGTCATGGTTGTCACCTAATCTCCTCTAAGTTTTTGACACAGAAAAAACGGAGGACAAACGTTCAGCCCTCTGTCGCGCAAGACTTGTCCGGAAGCCCGGCTTTTTAACGCTCCCGGGCTCCCATTTAACATTCATTTATTCTAACAACAGGACGATATGCGGTCAAGACTATCTTGTTTTAATTATATTTTCCCACAACTGTCCTGATTCATTCCAAAGCTCCGCGGCATTATCCCTGCGGTATAAGGCCCGCTCATAGCGCAGCGTCAGCTCGGACATGTCGTTTGTATCGTATGCCTCGTCAATCCTCGCGGCAAAATCGCGCAGCGTTTCTCCGTCTCCTCTGCTGAATCCTTTTCGTTTCAGCTGGCGGAGCAGCGCGGCATATGCGTCGAAAAAGACGTCTTCATCCGTGCGCCGCTTCAGTCTGGCTGCTGCAGCGTACGGAATCCAGCGCGCGCGGAGCAGCCAGGCGAGCACCGCCGCGGCTGAAATCACGATGATGACGGCTGCATACGGCCACAGCTGTGCCGCGGTTTTGTTGCGGATCACAGGATGCGGTGCCGCACTGTGCTCCCGCTTTTTCGGTGCTTCTTCTTTTTCAGGCTTTGTTTCCTGACGCTGCTTGTCAGACGGTGTATCCGAATTCCCCGCTGAGCCCCCGCTGTCTTTTCCCGCTGCTTGATTCTGCTCTGACGTAAACTCCGTCGGATTGGTGAAGCCTTTCGTCGGCTCAAACGTCACCCAGCCCTGATCGGGAAAATACACTTCAACCCACGAATGGGCGTTGTTGTTTGTGACTTCATAAATCTGGCCGTTATGGTCGCCTGCGCCTTTATACTCGCCGGATGTATAACCCTTCACCCAGCGGGCGGGAATACCCGCAGATCGGAGCAGCACGGCCATAGCCGATGAAAAGTTATCACAATAACCTCTTTTCGTTTCAAACAGAAATTGATCCACATAATCCTGATTGTGCTCCGGAATGGCGACATCCTGCGTATCATACGAAAATGCGGAAGATCCCAGATAGTCCTCGACGGCCTTCGCTTTGTCAAACATATTATGATGATCCCGCGTCAGCCTGTCCGCAAGCTGTCTCACTCTTTCCGGAACGCTGTCCGGAAGCTGTAAATACCGATCATTGAATTGGTTCTGCTCACGGTAGCGTTTCACTTTCACTTTTCTGAGATCATTCAGCTTAAAGACGGGCGCGTGAAAAGTCACCGTGTACCGTCCCATATTGCGGATGTTGCCCACTTGTTCACTGATCGGCGTGATTTGCTCGGTGTTTCCGTTCATTTCAAGCTGAATCGAGTGCTTCGGTTTAATATTGGAGAGGCCGATCGGATACATGACGTGATTATAAAGATAACTTTCATCAATGGACACCTGTGCCGTATAGCGTCTCGTCTGCACACTCCGGTCAAACCATATGTCTTCCACATTGCCGCCGTTCAGTTTATAGGACATGCCCTGGTCGGTCTCCACCCAGCCTTTTCCCGTATATGTATCTTTCGTTTCCACCCGGAAGTACGACCGCTCTTTTCCCTTCCATGTAAAAACCGGCGTATCGTCCTGCTGAAAAGGGCCGCCCAATGTTTCATCATGATTGCCGTAGCCGATTTTGCTTTCAGCGGCGGGCACTTCTTTGTGATGTGTTATTTTTTTCAGAAACGGCACGGGGTCCGGCCAATTCGGATCTGATTTCGGAGCCGCCAGACCGAACACGACGGAAGCGCAGATAAACAGCGCCAGCGGCAGAAACCATTTGAAAATCAATCTTTTTTTAAATGCTATGTGTTCTGTCAGGCGGATGCGCTCCATATACAAAAGCCCCATCATCAAAAAGCCGATAAAGACGATCCGGATGACGGCGTATGCGGCATCATAAGGAGTAAATGTATCAAGTACGGTAATATACGCCACCGTCATGATAAAAAAGAATAAGATTTTCCGCTGATAGATCACCCAATAATGCAGCAAATACACAAGCAGCCATAAAAGCACAAAAAACAGCAGTGTGCGGAATGACGGGTTCATATCATTCCATCTTCCGGTTCCGATGTGCCGGACATTCAGCATCACGTCCCGCAAAAAAGAAGCAAGCCATTCCGGCTGAAAAACCGATCCTTTATAAAACAGCATGTGAATACTGATCAACGTAAACAGAATGCAGGACGGCACGGTGACGTACCACCTCATCCGGAAGAATGACAGCAGAAATGCCAAACCGATAAAGACGATGAAAAAACCGGTATGCTTTGTATCCGTAAAATTGTGCAGCGGCCTGAGCCATTCCCACAACAATAAAAAAGCGAGAAAATAAAACAGCAGCAGACTCAGCCTGCTTCCCTGGTTCTCGTCATGCGGCATGGCGCGCCACCTCTCTTTCTAAACAACATGGGACACCCGTTTGTCCCTGATCATTTGCACCTTGATATTCTTTTGAGCGAAGATGAGAGCGAGATTCCGTTCTTTTTCCGAAAGCACGGCATTCGTTTCTTTCGCCAAAAACACCGTCATGTCAGTGCGGACGGACTCAGCCTGTTTGAGGAGATCTTCTGTAAGACTGCCCGTCACGACGGCAATAAAAGCTTTGCGGACGCGCGGAACCGCCAGCTCTTTTCCTAAGCGACCCCCTGCACCAGCTTCTTCCGATTCAGAAGCTGATGCCAGGTAACGCAGCACATTTCTGAAATGCTCTTCTCCCTCCCGGACGGGAAAAACAGTCCGGTCGCTCCCTAATGAAATAAATCCTGCGGGAGAGCCCTTCACAAGCGCCGTGTAAAGCAGGGATGCTGAGGCTGACACCGCGGCTTCAAATGAAGGAGACGGCCTGCAGTCCAAAAGGAAAATCATATCCGTGCTCTGCAGCGGGTCAAATTCCTTCGTCATCAGTTCATTGCGCCGCGCGGACGTTTTCCAGTCGAGAGCGGAAAACCGGTCGCCCGGCTGATAATTTCTGACGCCCGCGGCTATTGCGGAGCGGTGAACCTGAAACGGCGTGCCGGCACCCGCACCCTCTTCGCCTGATACAGCCTGCTGCTTATCATGAACAGACCCGTACGCCGGGAATACTAAGACCGTATCCGTTACGGAAAATGAAGCCGTCTTGTCCAAGAGCCCGAGAACATCTCCCGTCCGCACTCTTATCGTATGGAAATGATGCTCCCCGCGCGGCGCCTGCGGCAGCTCATATTGTAACGTCAGCTTCTTTTGAAACCACGGAAACACGAGCTGTTTCGCACTGCGCCTCTCGCCAAGCGTTTCCGGCATCACGTCTTCAATGACCATATATGTCAGCGGGAACGGCAGGCGCCTCGTCAGCCTGATGGTGACAGACAGTCTGTCACCAGAAGTTAACCGGGCGGAAGAAATCTCACGCGCCGCCTGAAACGCCCGCAGCGGATACACGGCGACCAGCCCGGCGTAAACGATAAACGGCAAAAACGCATAAAATAAAAACCAGCTCACAAATCCGCCCTGAAACATGGCATAAGAAAAGACCGCCGCCGTCAGCACGGCCAAAATAAGCAGCTTCCAGCCGTATAACAGCCAATGCACTTTCTTTCTCATTAGCGGACCGACATCCTTTGAACCGGAACTTTTTCCGTTTGCATGATGTCTTCGATAACCGCTTCCGGTGTGACATCATTAAATTTCGCATCGGCAGTCAAGATCATTCTGTGCGGCAGCGTATACGGAGCCAAATACTGGACGTCATCAGGAATGACGTAATCGCGGTCATGAAGCAGCGCGTACGCCTGCGCGGCTTTCATTAATGAGATCGAACCGCGCGGACTTACGCCCAAATGTACGGACGGATGCCGGCGGGTATGCTGAGTGATGCCGACGATATACGCTTTAATTCCATCATCTACCCGCACCTGCTCCAGTTGTTGCTGGAGGGTGATGAACTGTTCTTTAGAAATGACGGGCTCGATTGTTTCGAGCGGATTGCGCCCTTCCTGCAAAGACAGAACCCGAAGCTCCTCCTCGGCAGTCGGATAGCCCATGCGCAGCTTAAATAAAAACCGGTCAAGCTGCGCTTCAGGAAGCGGATACGTTCCTTCATATTCAACCGGGTTTTGTGTCGCCATGACGAAAAACGGCTCGGCCAGCCGCATTGTCTTTCCGTCAATCGTGACATTTCCCTCTTCCATCGCCTCAAGCAAAGAAGACTGCGTTTTCGGCGAGGTTCTGTTAATTTCATCGGCCAGCACGATGTTCCCCATAATCGGTCCGGGGCGGTACTCAAATTCCATCGTTTTCGTATTATAAATAGAGACACCCGTCACATCTGACGGCAGAAGATCCGGCGTGAATTGAATCCTCTTAAAGTCAGCTCCGATCAGCTTGGCCAAAGCGCGGACCATCATCGTTTTTCCGACTCCCGGCACGTCTTCCAGCAGTACATGCCCTTTTGCGAGAATGGCGGCCAGGCTGAGTATGGCGATGTCCCGTTTTCCTATGATGATGTTTTCAATATGCTCAACGGCTTTCTCCAGCAGCGGATGCAGCTCTTCTTTATAAGCCATTCTTCTCCTCCTAGTCATCTCTCAAATTTCAATTATTGTAACCTAACTTTACCACAAAATATAATTAGTATAAAAAAACGTTTCAGCGAATTGTGTTCAGTCCGAAAAGACAAAAAAGCTCCCTTTAGAAAGGAAGCTTTATTTCAGCTGAAGAGGCTCCATATGAACGTGTGAATGGTTGATGGCGTGTTCCTCTTTCATCCTGCGTTCTACCTCATTTGCGATATCATGGCTCTCTTTAATATTCAGATCAGACGGCACTTCAATGACGACATCAATATAAACGCAGCTGCCAAGATATCCCGCTTTAATATCTTTTAAACGGCTGACGCCAAGATGTTTCGATCGTCTGTTTATAAGCTGAAATGTCCGTTACATCGAAGCCATCTGTCAAAGAGTGGGAGGATTCTTTTCAAAATAAGGAGACCGATCACACACCGTGACTGTATCAATCCAAGCAAGGTGAATTTGCAACTCACTGGTTAAGTTCACCTTAGGATTACATCGTTTCCAATGTTAATGGTTTTATGTATTCATATGCAGGCTGATAAAATTGATCAAAAAAACTTTTTCCATCCATTTTGGATTTACGAAATAGATAAGATTCATAGGTTAAAGCTATAGGAAACACTAAGCTGTTTTCTATAACTAATTCTTCTACTTTTCTATACATGTTATTTCTCTTATTAATATTAATTTCTTTTTTCGCATCTTTGAGGAGACCTCTAATATGAATAAGAGTTTCAGTATTCGCACGATAGATTTCTTTATCACTGCTGAAAAATAAAGATAAATCTTCCGGATCATTATAGTTAAAACTTGAGGAACTGACTAATATATGCTGCTGAGTATCTAAAAGGCTTTCATTTAAGGAAGAAAGTTCTGTTTTAACTACGTCGAAGCCTTTGGCACTCAATAATTGATATAGCTTGTTCTGCATTTCACGCAGATGAGAATGTTCACTATAGTTATTGTAAACAATGATACTTAATTGAGGAATATACCCCCATTTCAAAAGATAATTTTCCTTAGCAGCTTGAAAATTAAAATTTGTTAATTCTTCCTCATTATCAGGCATATCTAATATAGTTTCAGGTAAAAAACTATGAGCAGGCGAATATATTGATCTCTCTGATTTCGGTATGCTGGATAATAGATCTTCTTTGTTTATTGCTAAGTTAATTAAACATCTTAATTCCTTCCACATTTTATCTTCATCATGTAACACAAAATATTCTAGAGCTATTGTGACGCTTATAGGGCTTTTCAAAATTTCAAACTCGTTTTCTGTTTGGTTTTCTGCTTCGGATAATAAATCAACTTGACTTACGTCTGTATATACCACAAACTGTAATTTGTCAAAAGAATCGATTCTTTCCTCAAAGTAATCCTCATTCTTTTTTAAAGTCAAAACCTTAGAGTCTTCACTTAGGCTTTCATAGCAGTAAGCTCCTACTCCTATAGGGCTGTCTTTCCACACCCAGAGATCATTTTCTAAAAACTCTTCTCGCGGAACAATACTTAAGGCACTTCGAGTAAAGTATTTTAAAAAAAGCAAATTTAGATGTTTCAATTTTATTTTTAGTCTGTAATCATCAAAAACCTCTATGCCGGAACACATATTCGGAACATATCTATTTGTCTGACTAACCTCTTCATAACCTTCTATATCGGATAGTAATTCTGAAAAGGTGGATCTTGCCCCCTTCATCATTCCTCTGCATAAAGAAAACTCAATATCTCGCGCTAAAGCCTTTCTGCCATTGTGAAAGTAAATATCTTTTCTAAGTACAAGGAGGTATTCATTATCACAATCATTAATTTCCCATTGTTCAATAATGTTAGGCAATAAATGCCCTTCTTTGGACATCTTAAATAATGGAGGAAAAAGAGCTCTGCATATTTCATAATCACATGAATAAATATTAAAAGGAGAGATATTTTTAGAAATAGCCGAAACCCCCACTTTCAAGGTACTATTCATTCTTCCCACTCTCCAAGCCCTCTTTTATATATCTTTCTACTAGTCTTCTCGCTAGTATCTGAGAAGAATCATATATCTTGAGTTTAGTATGATTCGTACAAAAAAATAAATCAGTACAAGCACAAACTACTTCATTTATCCCTTCTGTTAAAAGAATATCTTCTATCGTTTTCCATTCATCCGTTACTTTTGAACAAACTCCTAATGTTTTAGTTTTTAAAATTAATTCATCAACTCTTTTTTGATACTCATCGTTCCAAAATACATTTTTACCTTTTAACTTTAGTTTTTCTTGATATAAATTGCTTTCCACAGTCCCTCTTGTAGCAAGTAAGCCGACTGCACTTCCTTCATTTTCTAATTCGTTTACTGTTTCATCAATTATATTTAATATAGGTATATGTGTCATTTGGCACAATTCTTTATAATATGAATGAACCACGTTACAAGGTATTGCTATAATCGAACAATTAGAATTGTTTAGTGAGTCAATTCCGACTTTTAATGCCTTTAACATCTCGCTGTCATCAATCGCTTTTTTAGGATGAAAAGGTGTTGGCAGCGAATATATTATCATGTGGGGAAAATCATCATCGAACTTTGCTCCATATAAATTTTCACAGCAGTCCAGAACAGATTCTAAAAATGGACCTGTTGATCTTGGTCCCATCCCTGCAAGAATTCCAATTTTATAAACCTCACTATTATTCATTCTGGTTCTCTCCTTGTTAATATCTTAGAGGTTAACAATTAAAATAAACCATACACTTAGTTAAACGATAAAATTTATTCTAAGTGTATGATTTAAGAAATTTATATTAAGCTAACTGCATAAAACGACTATCATTTACTTTAGTTTAAGTTCATATTTTAGAGGTATGCAAACATGACTGCCAGGGCTTCTGCTAAAACTAGATCGGCCTAGATCATTCACTGTAAACATTCTTTGAAGCCAACGATCATTCCCATCGTATTGTGGGGTAAAGGATGAGCGAGCGTGCGCTGCTAATCTGTTGTCGATAATAATAAGGTCCCCAGGACAGAGAGGTACTTTTATAGAAACCTTACTTAATGCTTCTTTTAATAATTCCAATGCCCATTTTGCTTCTTCAGTTATTCCTTCCATTAAGGAACAATGTATAACCATTTCTGGTGCTTGAATGCTGCCTGAAAGCACGGGTATGATCTTTGATAAGTCATCCGAATTAAATGAAGCAGGCGGGCTTAATTTATACAGAGGCTCCCTTAATGTTAATACTACTGAACTTGGCAGTAATTCTAAAGCATTAACTATAGAAGCAGTTTCTGTTTGTGCTTCGTTTTTATGGTCTGATCGTAAGCAATATAAAGCAAGGTGATCAGGTCTGTATGGATGTATAGCGTCTTCAGTATGATAAGTAAAAAAGACTTTCGATCCAGAGTTTTCCAAACCGCTTTCTTTCCCCTTAATCGGACAAATATCATGAATGAGCTGTCCATTTTTTTCATCGGCATACCCAATCGGCTCACCCATATACAGCATGAATAGCACTAGACATAATTCACTAACAAAGGAGATCTTATCCAAAGAAGGATTGCCATCATCAGGAGTCTGAGGTAAAATATCGTCTGTAGGCAAGTTTTTAAATAAAATCGTTCCTTCTCTGTTAGAATTTCGCTTAAAATTAATTAGAGCACTCTTTACTCTGTCTGGAAGATTATGCGAAACAAATTGTAATCTATTTAGGTCAGAATTATTAATAGCATTTGGATTGAAGTTAATATCCTTTATTAAGTTCTCAATTAGTTCTTTTTCAGCCTGTGATATTTCTAAAACTACACCTTCACTCATACCTAGAGACGAACTTTTTCCTTCGGTAAGCAAGGTTGACAATTTAATCTTCCCCTTCCAAAACTCAAGTTAATGAATCTTATAAAATTATTTTTTATTATAATATTACTGTTTTACAAAGCTTTTATATTCATACTGATGTTCTTTGATAGCATTCATTACATCTTTATAAACTTGATTTGTTTCCCCTTTAAAGATGTATCTGGCCGGAATCTTCAAATATCCGCCGCTTCCATCCAGTACGTCTCCTTTACTCCGTAAATACTCTTCTACTAAAGTTGACAATTTCCCTTTAAATGAAGTGTTTTTTTCCATTAAACAAGGCAGTTCTGCTGGAAAAGGAATTAAGAGATAGCCTGAAGATACTCCTTCATCCAGCCGCACATCTGAAACTTCTTCCCCTAATTCAACTTTTAACTGATCAGTTACAGCATCTCTGCCAATCAATAGGCTTACACATCTTGGTATATCTGCTCCTCCCATACGGGCTCCAATTTCCATAAAAATAGGTTCGGGCTTGTCACTTTTCTCATCTACAATTAATTCAAGATGGAACATCGTATTGTTTATTCCCAAGGCATTAACGGTCTTTTGGGTAAAGTCGATGAGCCCCTCATATAGCATAGTCTCATTCTTATCTACAGAAACCGCTCCCAATGGACTTTGTTGAAAGAATTTTATTGGTGGATTGATATACCGAAACGGAATACAAAATTTTAATTGATTATCCTTTACTAATCCATCAACGTGAAATACTGTTCCCTCACAATATTCCTCGCATTCCAAGTCCTTAAATTCTATGTGTGGCAATATTTCTTCATACTCCTCTTGATTATGAAGAATATGAACTCCTTTACTAGCAGCCATTCTCCTAGGCTTTATGACAATAGGAAAGCCTGCTTGGTTAATAAATTGTTCTAACTCCTCTACACTGTCACATTTACTAAATTTAGGAGTTCTTAAGCCGGATTGGCTGACAATCTCTTTCATCTTTACCTTATCTCTGGCATTTAGAGCCTGTTCAAAAGATAGACCCTCTAATCCCTTTTCATCTCTTAATTTCCCTGAATTCAATATATCCCATTCACTCAGAGCTATTAACCGATCTATACTTCCTCCTTTTTTTTCAATCTTTTCAAATGCTGTACGAATGTTATCCAAAGAGTTAATATCCTCAACAAGCTCTATGATAGAATTTTCTAAAATATTTTGAGATAAACCTTTATTGCCTTCAGCGTCAACAATATAACTTACTTTATATTCGTTATGATTCATTATCTTTTCATAATCAGGTTTTTCAGAATCCCATCCTACTGACCAACGATTAATAATACATATGTGTTTAGTCATAATACTTGTCCCCTTTATTTTCATATTATAATTCTAAAACATCTTTTTGGGCAGCATGACGTTTATTATAAAAATAATAAGTAAATATTGTGGAGTTGACTACAATCCAAAAAATCGAAACTCCTAATATTACTTCTTGAGGTCCTGTAATTTTAGTAAAGGTAGAAGTTATTAATCCAGCAAGGGGCAGGCTTAGACGATTAAAGAAAACAATAGTTCCCATACTCTTACCTAATTGATGTTTCGGTATTAACTTAACTCGTTCTGTTCTTAGAAATACATTAAAAATCCCTATTCCACAAACCAAAAGGGCGTAGCCGATAACATAAATGTAAAATTGATTGGCTATTCCCAAAATGACGCCGGATAATGTTAATAACACAATAGATGCTATGCCTATATTATTAATACTCTTACTTTTTTTCAAAAATACAGGAATTAACAAAACCACTATAGATCCCGTGATCCCGCCAAACATCGCCAAAAATGAATACTCTCTAGATGTTGCACCAAGAACCCCTTGGGCTACAGCTGGATTTAAAGCCATTACAGTCCCCATCACAAGATTAATAAGCATTGTTGCCAGTACCAACAGCCGAAGAAAGAAATTTTTAGCTATAAACTTAAACCCATCCCCAATTGTTCCTAGAACTCGTTTAATGGACTTCGTTTCCCTAACAACCAGATTTTTAGCCTTATTGGGAAGACCCAGTACTCCGAAACCTGTCACTGCAAATGCAATACCAGTAATAATAAGAAAATCCATCTCTTTTATAAATAGAACCAATATACTTGCCAAAGCCGGTCCTATCACTTGAGAACTAAGCTCCAATCCTTGGATTAACGATTGGATGCGGGGAATATCGTTATTATCAAAGTTCCTCCCGATAGTTGTTTCTAATGTGACAAAGTTTAATGAGTTTAAAATAGCGAACAAAGATGCAGCAACTGAAAGTATAATAAATGTTTGGCTTGGCATATAGATTAATAATAAGAAGCCTGATATGGAAACCAATGCTCGCAGGCTATCGCCAATAATATAAAGTTTCTTTTCTTTATAAGTATCTACAAGCACTCCTATGAAGGGGAGTAATAATACTGCCGGCAACCACTCTATAAGAAATGCTAATCCTGATTTGGACGCTTCTCCGGTGTATTGAAAAATTAATAAAGGGATAGCAAATAGCAGAAGTTGTTCGGATACTGTTGATACAAATCTGCACCCAAGGAACCAAATCAATTTAGATGTATAGATACTATTAGACTTTTTCAAGATAGTCTAAAGGCTCCTTTAATTCCATATTATAGTACACAGGTTTTATCCATCCGTTATGTAGAGTTTTTACTCTTATAGAATCTACATCTTTAATTACGTCTTCCCTTAGTCCAGAGAGCATTCCAAGCCAACTCCAATTACTGCTTCCCATAGCGGAAACGATGTCCCCTAAATTTTGGGCCTGTGTATGCTTAGATTTCATATTTTCTGCATACTTAATTTCAAGTACTCTATCTTGATTAGGAATTCCGTATGCTATCCCTAAGCTCTCCTTACATTCTTCTCCCCAAAAGGCCGCAGGAATGATCTCTTTTTCATTTAGGACTAACTCCATTGATTGTCGGTAAATACTATGCGGTTCAATTCCGTATGAACAAGCTATAATCTCAGTAATATTTGCTCCGCCAGGCCTTCCAAAGTTACAATCTATTAGTTTAACTTGATTTTCTGAAACAATAAATTCAGTATGGAAAAATCCTCTGCTATACCCGCTCCTCTCCACTAGAGTTTGAACAATCTTGCACAATTCTTTCTGAGCTATAGAATGATAAGGGAATATGAATACCGATTCTGCATTTTCCGTCTTCCTTCTGCCAGTTACTCCAATTGGAATTACTTTACTCTCTAAAACGTATCCCTCTAAGCTTACAAGTTCTCCGTCTATTATTTCTTGAACGACATATTCGTCAGGGTGCAGATGCTTAGGTAAGGTTTTATCAAATAATTTTTCTATATTCTCGATATCATTTTCATCCTCTAATACACTTATACCTTTAGCCCCAGCTGCAAAGGATGGTTTTAGTATCAATCCATTCTGTGAAGCTGATAACATTTTTTTTATCTCTGAATAAGGAATCGCCCCTGTAGTGAAAGAAAGTGATAGCGGCGTAAATTCTGGGATAATGTCATTGACATAAGCCTTATCCTTAAGTAATTCAATTTTTGGATCAATTCCCTTTATATCTAAAGCGCTGCATAATTTAGTGCAAATTTCTAATTTACTATCTAAAAAAGAGATAACTCCTGCAATGTCCTCTTTTGGAAAAGTTTTTATAATTTCATACAGTTCTTCAAAAGAATTAGTATTACAATTAATAAACTTATAAGATGTAAGTTGAGAGAGTGCGTCTCCTTCCTGACTGTTTAAGTTTGTCAAGAACAGAACATTCAGATTCATTTCCTTTGCCGCTTTTACAATATACTCTGGCCCAATAACAGAAGAATCAATAACAAATAAGGTTTTCACGTTTTTCTAATTCTCCCTTCTATACGACTCAAAAGAAAGAAAAGGGTCAGAATTTAATTCCTTACCCTCTCCCCTATTAGAAGTTATTATTTTTGAATAGGACGTGTAATCGTCGTGTTTGGACCTGCATCATGATATTGAATGAAATCTAAAATACTTTCTGCGCCAGAGATAAACTTTAACAATCTCTCCAGTCCAATTCCAAATCCAGCTGTTTGTACTTGTGATTTATCTTTCCATTGAGCATATTCCGGATGATAAGAATTGCCGAGAGTTTTTGATTGGTTAATAATCTCCTCTCCGCTAGTTGGACGGATACCCCCGGTAGTCAGTTCACCGTAGCCAAAAGGTAACATTAAATCGTAAGTTTGAAAAACACCTTTTGGACTTTCGTGATAAATTGAATCTCTAACTCCTGCTGGATAGTTATAAATCCAAAAAGGTGTGTCGAATTGGTTAGAGAGAAGTGCGTCTTCTTCAGAAGTAAGATCCCCTTCTGAATCTTTAGATCGTCCTACTCTTTCTAAGGCTTCTTCAAATGTTATTCTAGGATATGAGCCTTTTACCAAGCTCTCTGTGTTGCGTTTTGCTAAAGGAGTTAACGTCAAATTATCATTATTATCAATTAAAGATAAAATCTTATTGCCTGCTTCATAGAGAATCTTCTCCCCTAAATCGAAAACATCTTCCATTCTCTCAGTTCTCCATTCAATTTCAAATTGAAAGAAGGAATAAATATGTTTTGCAGACAGCTCTTCCCCTTCCATCAATAATCGAAGGCATGGGGCAAGGCAATAAACCTTAGGTAAATATTCCGTTGCCATCTGTTTTTCTACAACATGACTAACACTCATATAGTAATACTGTTCACCTGCCACCTCAACTTTTGAGTTAGAGGAGGAGTCATGATCCCCATTTTCTCTAATGTCAGGTAAAGTTTTATCCCCTAGTACGATTACTGAATGCTTGGCACCTGGCTCATATCTTCTAGAAAAGGGAGTTGGAACAATTTCGTCAAACTTAAATAAATCCATTGAATTTCTCAGCGACTTTAAAAGAGTTGAAGTCCATGCATAAGTTTCATTATAAGCAAGTTGTCTAGTGTCTAAATTTTCAATTTCAACCTTCATTTGTTACACCTTCCTATTCTGAATATTAGTAAATAGATATAAATAATCTTTTAATTTAATTACAAAAATAAGAATAAATTGTATATTTGTAATTAAATACATTTACAGAAAACAGATTATTATAACGAAATGATTCTGTCAATTGAAAATATATGAAATAGTACAAATTATCTGTTCTCTCCTGTAATTCCGATAACGTGCTGATACTGACGAATGCCTCGACATTTATTATCAACAGCTGCAAGGAGCACCTGGCTCTTCACTTTTTTGACCGGCCTAATATTGTACTGGCAGGCCTGCTGTCGTCCAAGCTTTTGGCATCTCTTGTTTAGCAGAAAAAATAAATTCCAACAGCACTTGCAGTCCGACAACTATCATAATAAAAGATTCGATAAGCGATGCGATCGTTTCCGCCCGAAAGCAGCCGTGAATGGATGATCTACTTCAGGAGGTTTTTGAGAGATGGCAGGACGATTATTACAGCCACCGAAACAATAATGTCAGTTATTATTAAACCTCTGCAGTAAGTGCTTCTGAGTGAAAAACATAACCGATGATCAGCTTCATTAAAGATAGAACACCATTGTCCCGGATTCTCCCTTTTTCAGTTCATCATTTCTCTTCATATTAAAAAACTCCTCTCTACTCGCATTTTCCTATTAATGAGATACATCACTGAACCACAGTGGGTCTATAGAAACACCTTGCGTCATTTTCTGTGTACGGATGAGAAAAGAAGTCACATTTTCTAACATCATTAACAAATGTCTCATGCATTTATGATAGAATAATATTTGTCGGAATATTCAGCATAAAACAACCCAAAAGGAGGCAAAGAATGAATCAGCCTAATTCTTTATCGAAGGGATTAAAAACCCGGCATATGACCATGATTTCAATTGCCGGCGTGATCGGCGCCGGATTATTTGTCGGAAGCGGATCCGTCATTCATTCCACCGGACCCGGAGCGATTGTCTCCTACGCATTAGCAGGACTATTAGTGATTTTTATTATGAGGATGCTGGGGGAAATGTCCTCCGTCAACCCGACAAGCGGTTCGTTTTCACAGTACGCGCATGACGCCATCGGACCGTGGGCCGGTTATACCATCGGATGGCTGTATTGGTTTTTCTGGGTCATCGTCATTGCCATTGAAGCCATTGCGGGCGCCGGAATCATACAGTACTGGTTCCCCGGGATTCCGTTATGGCTGACGAGTCTGCTTCTGACCGTGCTATTAACACTGACGAATATTTATTCAGTTAAATCGTTCGGTGAATTTGAATACTGGCTTTCCTTAGTGAAGGTAGCGACGATCGTTGTCTTCTTAATCGCGGGATTTGCTTTCATTTTCGGAATCGTCCCCGGCAGCAAACCGGTCGGGCTGGAAAATCTGACGGGCAGCGGCGGATTTCTCCCTAATGGCCCAAGTTCCGTTCTGCTCGGAATCGTCGTCGTCATTTTTTCTTTTATGGGATCTGAAATCGTCGCAATCGCAGCGGGAGAAACGTCAAACCCGGTCGAATCCGTCACAAAGGCGACCCGCTCAGTCGTCTGGAGGATCATTATTTTTTACGTCGGTTCCATTACGGTTGTGGTCACGCTGCTTCCGTGGAATTCAGCCAATATTTTGGAAAGCCCCTTCGTTGCCGTTTTGGGGCATATCGGGGTTCCCGCAGCCGCTCAGATCATGAATTTCATCGTCCTGACAGCCGTTCTGTCCTGCCTGAACTCCGGGCTTTATACGACGTCACGGATGCTGTATTCACTGGCGGCGCGAAATGAAGCGCCGCGGCGTTTTATGAAACTGAGTAAAAGAGGCGTACCGGTCCAAGCCATTATCGCCGGCACCTTTTTCTCCTATATTGCCGTTGTCATGAACTACTTTTCTCCCGACTCCGTATTCTTATTTCTGGTCAATGCATCAGGGGCGATCGCACTGCTCGTCTATCTCGTCATCGCCGCCTCACATCTGAGAATGAGAAAGAAAATCGAACGGACAAACCCTGAATCTCTTAAAATCAAAATGTGGTTTTATCCGTACTTAACCTACCTGACGATTATCGCCATTTGCGCCATCTTGTTATCTATGCTGTTTATCAGTTCAATGCGGTCTGAATTTCTGCTGACAGGATTTATTACACTGCTGGTGCTTGCCTCATATGTATTCCGCAAAAAACAAAAACCGAAAGAGAGCGCTTCCGCAAACCGGGTTGCGCAATAACAGAAACACCCGTCCTCAAAAAAGGGCGGGTGTTTTTTTAACCAACTTGTTCCAGGCAGCATTATCTATAGTACAGGAATTCAATAAATGATAAGGACAGGATGAATAATGGCACTTGAAAAATTTGCAGATGAACTGCCGATTATCGAAACACTGAAGCCGCAGAAGAAATCAGACGGCAGCACGTATTATGAAGTCACGATGAAGGAATGCTTTCACAAGCTGCACCGCGATCTCCCGCCAACCCGGCTGTGGGGGTATAACGGTTTGTTTCCGGGCCCGACGATCGACGTCAACCAAGGTGAAAGCATTTATGTTAAATGGATGAATGACTTGCCGGATAAGCACTTTCTGCCCGTAGACCATACCATTCACCATTCAGAAAGCGGCCATCAGGAACCTGATGTCAGAACCGTCGTCCATTTACACGGAGGAGAAACGCCGCCTGACAGCGACGGCTATCCGGAAGCCTGGTTCACACGGGATTTTAAGGAAACGGGTCCTTATTTTGAAAAAGAGGTATACCATTATCCAAACAAACAGCGCGGGGCGCTCTTATGGTATCACGACCATGCCATGGCGGCCACGAGGCTCAATGTGTACGCCGGACTTGCCGGGATGTATATCATCCGTGAGCGAAAAGAAAAGCAGCTGAAGCTTCCCGCCGGAGAGTATGACGTACCGCTTATGATTTTGGACCGCACGTTAAATGACGACGCTTCCTTGTCTTATCCGAGCGGGCCGGATAACCCTTCCGAAACGCTGCCCACCCCTTCAATCGTCCCGTTTCTTTGCGGAAATACCATTCTCGTCAACGGAAAAGCATGGCCGTATATGGAAGTCGAACCCCGGACATACCGTTTCCGCATCCTTAACGCCTCAAATATGAGATCATTTACTCTCTCGCTCAATAACGGCGGCCGGTTTATCCAAATCGGTTCTGACGGCGGACTGCTCCCCCGCTCTGTCAGAACACAGACCATCAGCTTAGCCCCGGCAGAGCGGTATGATGTGCTGATTGATTTCTCCGCTTTTGACGGAGAACATATCATTCTGACGAACGGCACCGGCTGCGGGGGCGACGTCGATCCGGATACAGACGCCAATGTCATGCAGTTCCGCGTCACAAAACCGCTGAAGGGAGAAGACACAAGCCGGAAGCCTAAATATCTTTCAGCCATGCCTGATATGACCTCAAAACGAATACACAATATCAGGACGCTTAAACTCACAAATACGCAGGACAAATACGGCCGGCCGGTTTTGACGCTTAATAACAAGCGCTGGCATGATCCTGTGACAGAAGCGCCGAAGCTCGGCACAACGGAAATCTGGTCGATTATCAATCCGATGGGGGGAACCCATCCGATACACCTGCACCTTGTTTCCTTCCAGGTTCTTGACCGGCGTCCTTTTGACTTAGAACGTTATAACAAATTCGGCGACATTGTGTATACGGGCCCCGCCGTCCCTCCTCCTCCAAGTGAAAAAGGCTGGAAAGACACCGTGCAGGCGCACTCGGGAGAAGTCATCAGAATCGCGGCGACATTCGCTCCTTACAGCGGACGCTACGTATGGCACTGTCATATTTTAGAGCATGAAGATTACGACATGATGAGACCGATGGACGTCACGGATAAGCAGTAAACAAGAATCACCCCTTTTCTCCGGAAGGGGCTTTTTTTATTTATCAAAAAGAAAAAATAAGAAGGCGCTTATTTGCATATACTGTAATAACAGGAAGACGATGCACCCTCATTGGAAATATGGATAGAAAAAGGAATTAGGAGATTAGGGAAAAGTATGAGACAATGAAGGAGTGCACGAAAATTCATAAGGGAAGAAGTGACTTTATGTCTTACTACAACAAACGTAATCAGGAACCGCTGCCTAAAGAAGATGTCAGTACGTGGGAATGCACGAAAGAGGACTGTATCGGCTGGAGCAGAAAGAATTTTGCCGGCACCGGCAGTGATACCCCGACTTGCCCCCTTTGCGGCAGTAAAATGATCGACGGCGTCCGTTCGTTGGTGAATCTCCAAAACAACAATCAAACGGCATCAAGTTAGACCTCCCTTTTACGAGTCTCAACATAGAGAAGGCCTCCATGTCCCATGAGAGGCCTTTGCGTTATCATGTCCTTTTATGATGCAAAGGAGCAATGAACATGAAAAACGATCAGCAGCAAAAAGACCTGAAGGAAATGGCGAAACGGAAGAAAAAGAACCTTGCCGCACAGTCATTCATCGAAACACTCCATTTTGCCGTTCCGCTTCTCCGTTTTTTCAAATGGCTCGCCTCAGCCGCAGCCAGCTTTGTTTATTAAAAAACACCCAGCTGGCGCTGAGTGTTTTTTCATTATTGGATAACGGAAAAGCTGTTGATAATGCCGCTGTCATTTTCCCAGACTTTTTCACATTTTTTCGTATCCAAATGATAAGCATAAATGGTCCGGACCTTCGCGTTCCGCCCCGTTTCATCCTTCAAGCGTTTAGCGCCTTTGGCTTCCGCCATGAAATAAATGATGCTGCCGTCTTTAGAAAACTGCGGCTGGGCATCTATCAGCGGAGCGAAATCCTTCCCGTTTGTAATAATCGTTTCATCTTTTTTCGTTTTGACATTCATCAGACGGATGGACGCTTTTTGTTCCGTCCCTTTTTGTGTATAAGATGTAAAGACAAGTTTTTTTCCGTCCGGTGACATCGCCACGTCGCTGATAAACTGTTCAAGATTGGTCAGATCCTGAAGGTTTTTGCCCGCCCCTGCTGCAAACCGGATATTCGTCGGTTCAGGGTCAATCCCCTTCTCATTTGCCTCATCCGTTTTTTTATAATCCTCTTTAACGGAATAATGCAGAAGCGCAAAATCGTTTTGGCTGCGGTTATAAAAGAAGCTGCTCACACTGTCGTCTTTCTCATCCGCCGCCGGATACAGATTTTGATAACGCTTCGTTTTCAAATCAAAAGATGCGAGACGGAAAATATCTTCATCCGCTTTACCGAGACGGAAATAAATGTGCGTCAGGTCCTTTGATAAAAACAGACTGTCAGCGCTCGCCGATCCTTTATAAAGCACTGTCTTCTTTTTCGTCTTCAGATCAAGCTTATACAGACGCATTTCATTTTGATCATTATTACCGACAAAATAGAGCGCCTGGTGGGCGTCATCCAGCGCAAACGCCGGATATGCCGAAAGCTTTTCCTCGTACAGCATGCGGCTGTCTTCGTAATATTTCGTCATCAGATCTTTGTCTGTAAGCGAAACAAGCAGCTTGTCATGCCCGCCGGAAACAACGGCTTTTCCGCTGCTGCCGCTTTTTCCGTTGATCAGCAGAACGGCTCCGATGACCGCCGCCGCCAAAACAGCAGCTGCGAGGATCCAAATCCATCGTTTCTTCTTCATTATCAATCTCTCCGTCAATCAGAAAAAGCAAGAATCAGTCTCCTTGCTTTTTAAGATGGTCTATTTTAATAGCTGTAATGTCCGGATACTCTTCCTTTGCTTAACGGATATCCGAGCGCTTTGAACGCTTTCGGGCTGACATCCAATACGGCATTCGGCAGACGGCCTACATCATTTTTGTATACTGTGATAACCTTTTTCGGTTTTGATTTCGCATAAGCTCTGATTTTCGTTCCATTTCTCGGAACGTCAAATCCTAATTTTGTCGCGCAATCCCAGTGTCCCAGTTTTTTACCGGACGATCCTTTTTTACCGACTCCATTATACCATGTAATATTTCCGTTCACTTTTTTAGCACTTGCATCAGAAGAGAAACTGATCGCTCCCAGCGTGCTTCCTGCTAAAATCAATAAGGCTAAGAATAACTTCTTCAAGCTTTCATCCTCCTGATTCTTTATTCTAGGCAAAATTATACACCAAGAAGACGTTTATAATATTTCAATCACTTTACATGTTCATTACAACGTGACGGAGACACGCACTCAATTGATAACACAAACTTCTGTTCTATATAATTCCATGGTAAATTATACTACAAAATTTAATACATTAGCGTTATAATATTCATAGAGTATTTCTGCATTCAATATGGACTTTTTATAAGGCCTATTGATAATTGCGTCATATGATATAGTTTGAGAAATCAGGCTTCAGGAAGCATTTCTTCCTTTTAACCGTGGTTCATATTGATCATGTACCTATACTCGTTTCTATCAGACTAGGAGTGATAATCAATGAAAGCGGCAAGATGGCACAATCAAAAAGACATTCGAATCGAAAACATTGATGAACCTAAAGCAGAACCGGGAAAAGTCAAAATTAAAGTCAAATGGTGCGGGATTTGCGGAAGCGACCTTCATGAATATCTGGGAGGTCCGATCTTTATTCCGGTCGGCAAACCCCATCCGTTAACAAACGAAATGGCGCCCGTCACGATGGGGCACGAATTCTCAGGAGAAGTCGTGGAAGTAGGAGAAGGCGTCAAAAATTACAGCGTCGGCGACCGTGTCGTCGTAGAACCGATTTTTGCCACACACGGACATCAGGGAGCCTATAACCTTGATGAACAAATGGGATTCTTAGGCTTAGCCGGAGGCGGCGGCGGATTTTCTGAATATGTGTCCGTTGACGAAGAATTGCTGTTTAAGCTTCCTGAAGAGCTTTCTTACGAACAGGGCGCGCTTGTTGAGCCGTCAGCGGTAGCGCTTTACGCCGTCCGCCAAAGCAAATTAAAAGCGGGCGACAAGGCAGCCGTTTTTGGCTGCGGACCGATCGGGCTGCTTGTGATTGAAGCCCTGAAAGCTGCCGGCGCAACGGATATTTACGCGGTCGAACTTTCACCGGAACGCCAGGAAAAAGCGAAAGAACTCGGCGCTATCATCATTGATCCGTCAAAAACGGATGATGTCGTTGAAGAAATCGCTAAACGCACAAACGGCGGCGTTGACGTTTCTTATGAAGTGACAGGCGTTCCTGTCGTTCTCCGCCAAGCGATCCAGTCAACAAACATTGCCGGTGAAACGGTTATCGTCAGCATCTGGGAAAAAGGAGCGGAAATCCATCCGAACGACATCGTCATCAAAGAACGGACCGTAAAAGGAATTATCGGATACCGTGATATCTTCCCTTCCGTTCTCGCACTGATGAAAGAAGGCTACTTCTCAGCAGATAAGCTCGTCACGAAAAAAATCGTGCTCGACGATTTGATTGAAGAAGGCTTCGGCGCTTTAATCAAAGAGAAAAACCAAGTGAAAATCTTAGTCAAACCGAACTAAGCTGTTCGGCAAAAAACCATACACATCCGAAAAAGAGCCGTTCAGGCTCTTTTTTTGTCTCTTCCTCTTCCCTTCCTTTTCCTTTTAAAAATGATCCGCTCTGCGCAAACTATTTTTTACCCTGTCCCGTCTATCCTTAGGCAGCAGCCTATGATACGTATTTTTTAAAAAGGAGCCCTTTGAAGCAATGAAGAACGAAACAGCCAAAGCGTCGCTTGTGACGTGCATAACTGAGCGCAAAGAAGACTTTTACCGGCTTGCGTACAGTTATGTAAAGAACAAGGATGACGCGTTAGATATTGTTCAGGAATCAATTCAAAAAGCGTTGACATCGGTCGAATCCGTCAAAAACCCCGATGTAATCAAAAGCTGGTTTTATAAAATTTTAGTGCGCACGGCCATTGATTTTCTCCGCAAACAGAAAAAGCTAAAAGTAATGGACGATGAAACGATCGAGTTTTTAAGCCGCGGAAAGGAAGATCACTACAAAGACACAGACCTTCACGAAGCGCTTGATGACCTGCCGCATCCATATAAAACCATTATCATTCTGCGTTTCTTTGAAGACCTGAAATTAGAAGAAATCGCAGACATCACGGGGGAAAACATCAATACCGTTAAAACACGCCTTTACAGGGGGCTGAAGCTTATGCGCATTCAGCTGACGAAGGAGGATCTTTCTTAATGGAAAAGAGATTAGAGCAATTAAGGGAAGAGTACAAAAGTGTGCCCATTCCTAAGGAATTGGACAGCATTGTCGAAAAAGCCCTTCAGCCAAAACCGAAGAAAAAACGAATCGTGATGTGGCCGACATCTGCGGCAGTCGCTGCGGCCGTTTTATTTACCGCCGTTGTCAATATCAATCCGGATGCCGCACAGGCCATGTCCAAAATCCCCGTCATCGGCAAAGTCGTCCAAGCCATCACGTTCGTGGAGATGAAAGAAGAAAAGAACCAATCAAGCATTGATGTGAAAACACCCGCTCTATCCGGCCTTTCGAATCATAAACTTGAAGACAGCATCAACCGGCATTATATGAAAGAAAGCAAAGAGCTGTATCAGGAATTTATGAAGGCGACCTCAAAAAGCAAAAAAGGCCACCTCAGCATCTACAGCGATTATGAAACCGTGACTGATACAGCGGATCTGATCTCAGTCCGCCGTGATATCGAAAAAACACAAGCTTCCGCTTATACGCAAAGCCGATACATCACGATTGATAAAAAAAATGAGGCCGTGCTTACGTTAAAGAGTTTATTCAAAGATGACCGTTATATCAAAGTCATCAGCCAAAATATTAAAGAACAAATGAAAAAACAGATGAAAGAAGACCCGAATAAAATATACTGGGTCGAAGATGATGATATGGCGGAGCCTTTCAAATCCATCCGCGCTGACCAAAACTTTTATATTACAGATCAGCACAAACTTGTCATCTCATTTGATGAATATGAAGCGGCACCCGGATATATGGGCGTTACAGAGTTTACAATACCGACCTCTGTCATCTCAAAACTGCTTGTCGGAGACCGCTACATCCGGTAAAAGAAAAAAATCCATGATATCCGCAGATCATGGATTTTTTCTTTTTCCCGCAACAGCCATTGCGCAAGGGAACCCTTTCATATAACAGACGCCGGACAGGGGCAGAAAAGTTTAAGAGAATCAGAACATTTCATTCATTTTTTCTGAAACAAAATCCCCTTCCGAATGCGTCTATTTAACGGAACAAATGGAAGACTGTACAGAAATCTGCCATAGCCAACCGCAAAACAGCGAGAATTTCCGCACACATTATTGGAGGAATACCATGTCAGACAAGTCACTGCACCACCGCTATATTCCCGGACTGGATGGACTTCGCGCCTTTGCCGTCCTCGCCGTGATCGCCTATCACCTGAATTTTAATTGGGCCGACGGCGGTTTCATTGGTGTTGATATCTTTTTTGTTTTATCGGGATATTTAATTACATCCATTATATTGCCTGTCCAAGGCAATGACATTACCCTTGATTTGCGTGATTTTTGGGTGCGCCGGATCAGACGGCTTCTGCCGGCGGCTTATCTCATGATTATCACGACAGTCATTTGGGTCGTACTGTTTAACAGCGAGCTCCTGCATACCGTACGAGGAGATGCGGTCTCCTCACTTTTTTACATAAGCAATTGGTGGTTTATCTTTCATAAACTTTCTTATTTCGACAGCTTCGGCTCCCCTTCGCCATTAAAAAACCTGTGGTCGCTGGCGATTGAAGAACAGTTTTATATCTTATGGCCCTTTTTGCTGCTTGCGGGAATGTACATATGTAAAACACGGGCCCGGCTTGCAGCTGCAGTCATGTTCCTCGCCTTATGCTCAGCAGTCGTAATGAGTATGATGTATGTGCCCGGCGGAGATCCGAGCCGCGTTTATTACGGGACGGACACCCGTTCATTTGAATTGCTGATCGGCTGCGCTTTAGCTTTAGTGTGGCCGATGAAACGATTATCTTCCAAACGGCTGCCGAGCAGCATGAAACATCTGCTGCACGGGGCAGAGCTTGCCGCCTTTGCCGCACTGGTGCTTTGCGTATTTTACACGGATGAATATGAACCCTTCCTGTACAAAGGCGGCATGCTTTTGATCAGCATCGCCGCAGCGGTTCTTGTCGCATGTATATGCCATCCGAGCAGCTTTATAGGATATGTCCTTTCATGGAAGCCGCTTCGCTGGATCGGAACGAGATCATACGGAATCTATCTTTGGCATTACCCGGTTATCGTGCTGAGCACCCCGGTGCAGGAAATCGGAAATCCGGTTTATTGGCATTGTGCCGTCAGAATCGGCGTCACTTTCATTTTGGCCGAGCTTTCTTATCATTTCATTGAGAAGCCGATCCGCTCTGCAGGCTTCCGGCCTTTTTTACGCCGCGTGTTTCTGAACCGCTTTTTGGAATGGAAGACGTCCTCTGTCATCAGCAGAATGTCGCTCGGCCTCATTCTTGCCGCCATTCTCGTATTTGCGGGCGGGCTGTCAGGGATAGCCGAAGAGAAAAAACAGCCGCAATGGACGTACGCGCAAAGCGAGCAGCAAGAAACAGCTGCCTCTTCGCACAAAACGGCCGATCACGATCAACCTGCTAAAGAAGAGGACAGCAAGAAAAAACACGGCGGCGAAAAAACGGATACCGCATCAGACAACAACAAGAAAAAACCAACAGGCAAATCAGATACGAAGAAGACGAAAGACAAAAAGGAACAGTCATCTCAAAAAACGGCTGACCCAAAACAAGCACAGCCTCAGCAAGACGTGCTGGCCATCGGTGACTCGGTGATGCTGGACATTGCGTCATACCTGCGGCAGTCCCTTCCTCATGTCACCATCGACGGAAAGGTAGGAAGACAAGTCTCTCAAGCACTCCGGCTCACTTCGGAATATGCGTCATTTAATCAGCCGAATAAAGCGGTCATCATCGAGTTAGGGACGAACGGCTATTTCACAAACAGCCAAATTGAATCACTGATCAGCTCCTTCTCAAAAGCCGATATCTATCTTGTCAACACGCGTGTACCGCGGCAGTGGGAAAGCAAAGTAAACGAATCATTGCGCCAGCAGGCCGAGTCACGCAAAAATGTGACCCTTGTCGATTGGCACGCAAAAGCATTGCAGCACCCTGAATACTTCACACCGGACGGCGTCCATCTCATACCTGAGGGATCAAAAGCGCTGACATCCCTCATCGTCCAAACAATGAAATCATGACAAAAAAAGAGGCCAAAAAAGGCCTCTTTTTCGTATATGTCAGGCAAGCTTCTGTCCGCAATTCGGGCAAAAATTCGCGCCTTCCGTTTTCGTTCCGCAGTTCGGACAAAATTTCGGCTTAGCCGCCCCTTCTGAGCCGTTTGCCTGCGCCGTCCCCTGATTTTGCTGACTTTGATTCTGCTGCGGCTGGTTCTGCTGATTTTGATTCATTTGGTTCATCATTTGATTGGCCATATTCATTCCCATCATCATGCCCGCCATGTCGGAGGCAGCACCGCTTCCGCTCATTTTGCCGGATGACATTCCGTCCGTCATGGAAATCTGCTGATAGCGGTTCACATCGCCCACCATACCGTAAGAAGCGTTTTTCGTAATCATATCCTGCACTTCCTGCGGATAGTTAAAGCTCATAATATTGAAGCCCGTAATCGACATCCCGTCTCCGATCAGCTGCATATCAAGGTCTTCTTGAATCCCTTTTCCGATTTCAAATGAATTCGACTGCAGATTGAACATGTCTTTTCCTTCTTTTGTGATCCATTTCATCAAAAGCTGATCGAGAATAGACGTAATCCGGATTTTAATGTCATCCACTAAATAGCTGTCCTTGACACCCGCAATCTTATCAATCAATCCGATGTAGTCAATGACCTTGAAGTTAAATGTGCCGTTTGCTCGGATCGGCATACCGCCCGGCATTCCCGCCGCCGGAATGTTAATGGCGTTTTTCGTGCCCCACTTCACGGTGAACTCCTTCGTATTCACAAACAGCACTTCAGCCCGCATGCCGCTGTTAAAGCCAAACTTAAATCCTTTTAATGTCGATAGAAACGGAATGATTTCTGATTCGATATCATAATCGCCGTCATCACGGAAAATCCCTTCAATCTTCCCATTATATAAAAAGATGGCATCCTGTCCCGGCCGGATGATCAGACGGCTGCCTTTTTTAATTTCACGGTTGTTCCATTTATAGAAAACCATGTCGTCTCTGAATTCTTCCCATTCCACCACATTTGCTAACTGATTTCTGAAAAAGCCCATGTATGTTCAAATCCTTTACGTTAAATTTAAAAGCTTCCCTTGCTTCCGCTGTAAGACGTGCCGCCCCTCGTGACTCCGCCGTCATTGTCATTATCTTTGTCAGGCTTTCTTTCCCTTGTCACGTCCGTTCGGATATATGTGTCGTGCTGGTCCAGCACTTCAGACGTATCGTGATCCATATACGTGCTTCCGTTGACGGTGACCCTGCCGCCGGAATTGTACACCATCACGGTGACGGCGATACCGGCTGCGGCTGCGGCGATAATCAGCTGAAACCACCATGTGAGCAGCAGATTGTCAGACTTGCTGTCCGGGCTTTTCCCCATATCTTTATAAGACATTTTAATGTAGGTCTGAAATGCCTTTTCATAATGACCTGCGGAAATGTCTGACGAAATCGTATTCCTGATCGTATTCAGCCGGCTGCTGTTCAAATACGTCTCCGCCTTTTTATACCCGGAGATAAACACTTCCCGGTCCTTCATATCAATGGTTAATATCGCCGTGCTTCCGCTAAAATGACTGTCATAAAAATCACCGGCATACTGCTCGATGTCCTTACCGCCCGTTCCGTTTGCGGTAAGAATGATAAAATCGGTATGGCGCTTTGCCCCGAGCTTCCCCGCCAATTCCTCAAGTTTCTTCGTTTCATCCTTCGTTAATAAATGAGCATTGTCATAAACATATTGCTTCTGTTCTGCAGCAGACGCTGTTGTATGTAAAGAAAAAGACAGCATCAGAAAAAGGACGAAGCACAAGAGACACGCTTTTTTTATTGATCCTCTCATCAAAAACCGCCTCCTATCATAAGTGAGACGAGTCTTAATGCTAAAAACGCACCGGCGGTTATGCCGCCGAACCACGCAGCCACTTTTCCGGCACTGATCGGCGGTTTGCCGACAACCTTGCCCGTCTGCCCGTTCATCGCAAAAATGTGCTCAGTCCGCTCATAATCGTAGCTGATCATCCAGACCGGAAGCAGCACGTAAAAGCTGCTGATCTTATCCGTCTGAATCTGTTCATCCGTTATGTCAGCCGTCGTATAGCCGGAGAAGGTGGATCTGATATAAGAATCAATATAATGGCTGATTTTATCCTTCGCCCGCGGAAAGAGATCGTCATCGGTATAATTGTACTTTTCCGCTATATAGCCAGCTAAATAAGCCGTATTAAACTCCTTCAGCTCACTGTAAGCGTAAGGCTCCAATTTGTCCATTAATTCATCATTCATTTTTTCTGAAGCGTCGACCGGAATTTTGAGATAATCGAGATTGATATCACGATACGCGTTGTAATATTCGGTCTCCGTCACCCGGTATTCTCCATCATCATAATGATGCACTCTCGTACAAACGGCATTGACCTGAACCTTGCTGTTTAAGTCAAACATCCAAAACGGCACGTACATACCGGTTATACTCTTCACCCGATCGGCAGTCATAAATCCCCTCGGTGTCAGCCGGCCGTTTCGGCACCACTTTTTAAAAGCGCTCATGGCCTCTTCTTTACTGATCGTAAAAGGAATCACCATGGAAGGCGCGAGGTTTCCTGATAATCGGTCGGCGAGAACGGCGGCTCCTCCGCAAAATCCGCACGTCGTGGCAGTCGTTTCCGCCTCAGTCATCAGAACCGCGCCGCAGTTCTCACAGCGGTACTCGTTCGCCTCATTTTCGGAAAATCTCGTCGTAATATACTCCTTTGGCAGGCTTTCAATCTGATCCTGCCGCCCGCAGCTGTGACATGTCAGCATGCCGGATGAACTGTCAAAGACCATATCATCTCCGCAGTTCGGACATTTATAAGAAATGATCATTCTGTTTCTCTCACTTTCTCTTTATATCGGACAAAGCTGCAGCCCGCTTTCTATTGATCTTTACTGAAAAGCATTTTCTGCTTGAGCGCCGCCAGTTCATCATCAACACTGCTTTGATTGCTGTCATATTTAGCCGTCAGCTCGTCAATATCGTCTTTCGGAGACGCGTTCAGCTCAGCCATCGCATTGGCATGATCAAGCGCCCGGTTGACCTTGTCTTCCATTCTGCCGAAAGCGGTCATCGATTGGCCGGCATTTGACACAGAGGACCCCAGTTTATTCATTCTTTCCTGTGTTTTCGCCACAGACCACTTCGCTTTGATGGCATTTCGCCGCGACTCAAGCTCACCGATATCAGCAACAAGCTTGTCATGCATTTTGCGCATTTGAGACGCGTTGGAAGAAGCGAGCTGATAAGCCGTTTGAAGCTCAGTCAGTCTTGATTCAACAGCCGCTTTCCTTTCCAAAAATGTCCGCGCATCGGTTTCATTGCCTGCCTGTAAAGCTTTCATCGCGTAGCTTTCCATCTTTTCGGCATCGGCCTGACATTCCGTCAACGCTCTTTTCGCCCGCTGTTCCTCAGCCATGACAGAAGCCGTCTCCGCCTTCACTCTTCCTAAATCACTGTTCAGATTCCGCAAATATTGATCAACCATTTTCTCAGGGTTTTCAGCTTTATCCAGCAACGCATTGATATTACTTGACATAATGTCTTTAAATCTTCCTAAAATACTCATTTTTCATTTTCCTCCTAAAGTTAAATAGTAACAAGTTCACAGTTATATATACTGATTTTTTTCGAAAAAAGTTTCATTTTCTCATGAATTTATGTATTTTTATATGAAAATAGTCTTATTAAACCCATTTTTGCCGGCGGATATTCTTCATAACCAGATACAGTGAAAACAAAAAATAAATAAACAGCCCGATCATCAATCCGCTCACTAACGGATAATGCTTAGCAGAATACACAAAGAAATCCAGCTGTGATATCTGCTCGGGCCTTGTAATTGTATCCGTCCCATTCAGCAGCTTTGAAAATTTAGCCGTATAATTCCAATCAAACAAATCAGTAACAAGCTCACTCCCCTGATACCAATTCACAGCAGCGAGACAGAAAAAACAAAAAACAGAAAACGCGCATTGCACAATAAGAAAAATATGTTTCATGAATATTCCTCCGCAGTCCAATATTTAAAGACCGTCACCCTGTACATGACGGCAGCAGCAGAAACTTGGTTTTACTCGGGATCTGATAAAAACGTTATTGTATGTACTTCACAATGGTTCAATTTACTGGATATCTCTATAGAGTATACCGTATATCGAAAAGGGTTTCAGTCCTAAATAAAAAGGATGCTTCCCGGAAGTCCGATGACTTTCAAGAAACACCCTCCATATTTTAAAGTGATACTTCAACCTCTTTTAAGCTCGGCAAAGCATCGATCGCACCGATTTTGGTGCACACGAGCGCCCCTGCCTTATTGGCAAATGAGACAATATCACGCAGCTTCGCAAAATCAGCGGCTGCCGTCTGAATCTCATCAATGCGTGCCAGCTGATACAGCGCCGCGCCGACAAACGCATCTCCCGCTCCCGTTGAATCTATTGATGTCACCTGAATACTCGGAATGATGTCAAGGTCCTTTCCATTTGAAAGAAGGGTTCCGCTTTTTCCGAGTGTCACCGCCACAATGCCGGCCCCGATCTCGTGAAGGATCGCAACACCTTCTTTATGATCCTTCGCACCGCTGATGATCTCAAGCTCCTCATCACTGACTTTCACAAAATCACTTACGGCAATTGCTTTTTTTGCGGTGTTTATAAACTCTGAAACTCTTCCCTTCCATAAATCCTCACGGTAGTTAGGATCGAAGGAAACAAACTGTCCATTGTCTTTCGCAATCGACATCAGCCGTAAATAGGCTGAGCAAAACGGATCTGATAACAGTGCCGTCGCTGAGCCGAAATGAAGGATTTTCGCATCGTTTACCTTTTCCTGATCAATATCCTCAAGCGTAAACAAAGCGTCCGCTCCTCTGTTAAACACAAAGTCGCGCTCCCCATTTTGTTTTAATGAAACAAACGCCAGCGTTGTAGGCGCTTTCTCATCCATGACGAGCATAGAGGTATCGACGTGTAGGGCGTCTAATGTCTGCTTCAGAAAATACCCGAACGGATCCTTGCCTGTTTTTCCGCTGAAAGCCGCGTCTCCACCCAATTTGGCAATCGCTGCCGACACATTCGCCGGTGCCCCGCCGGCACTTTTTAAGAAATTGCGACCTTCCGTCAAATCGACATCCACATCGGTACAAAAGAAATCAATTAATAATTCTCCAATACAAATAACAGATTGGCTTCCCACATTATCACACTCATTTATCAATTCTCGATTATAGTTTCAGTATAGTGCTTTCTGTCATAAATACAACCGTTTACATTGAATATTTTAAATTTTACATATACTCATCTTGCAGCTCTTTGCTCCAGATCAGACATCATCTGCTGATATTTTTTTTCAGTTAAAGGATAAAAAGAAATAAGAATAATGGACAGCAGAATGAACAATCCCGGAATGAGCGCATTCATATTTTTAATCGCATTCAATGACGATGCCGCCTGTTCGGTATTCGCGGCATATCCCGCGATTCCGAGATAAACGGCCGAAAATGACCCGGCTAACGCAACTCCGAGCTTATTGATAAAACTCATGCTCGATATCACCACGCCATCTGCCCGGACCCCGGTTTTCCATTCCGCATAATCGACACAATCGGCAACCATTCCCCAAGCAAGGGTATTCAAAGGCGTCGTGAAAAATCCAGAAACAAAAAGCCAAAAGAAAATAAGCGGAATCGAGGAATACGATGTAAACTGAAGGCCCACATAAGAAATCAGCGATAACGCCGCCGTGATGATCATGACCTGCTTCCGGCCCCGCTTCTCAGCAAAGAAAGGAATAAACAGATTGCTGATCAGCGCCGCTCCGAAAAACAATACGGTTCCTAAAAACACAAATTCCTTATGGCTGACGTTATACGTAAAATAGTACACCATCGTGCTGAGCTTAATGTTAAACCCAATCGCAAATGCTAAAAATGAAGAGACCAAAATAAGCAAAGGCTTATTTCTGAACAAAACAGATAACGTTTTTTTCATTCCTTGTTTTTTTCTTTTTTCAGGCTGAATCCGCTCCCGCACTGTAAAGAAACTGAACAGATTCAACGCGATGCTCACCGCCGCATAAATAAGCGCCGTCATCTGGAAACCAAATGCCTGGTCTTTCCCGCCGATGGCGTCCGCAAGCGGTGCCGCACAGGAAATCGATAACAGAATTCCGATATAAACCAAAATCATCCGTGTCGTCGTCAGAACCGTCCGTTCCTCCACGGAATTCGTCATCCGCCCCGTTAAGCTGTTGACCGGGATCGTCTGCATGCTAAAGGACATCCCAAGCAGAATATAGGTGATGTACGCGTATACCATGTTTCCTGTCTCGCCGAAATGAGGGGTCGTGAAGCATAAGAACGTAAATAGCGCAAAAGGAAATGCCACCCACAGCAGATACGGCCTTGCCTTTCCCCATCTAGTATTCGTCTTGTCTAAAATCACGCCCATAATCGGGTCAAAAATAGCGTCGAGCACCCTTACGATCAGAAACAAAGCTGCAATAACGGCAGGCTTAATGCCGCCGACGTCTGTATAGTAGAATAATAAGTATGCGTTTACAAACTGAAAGATCACATTGTACGACATATCGCCGAACCCGTATCCGATCCGTTCCATCCAGGACAGGCCGCGATGTTTTGTCTTTATTGCCGCTGCTTTTTCTGTTTCAATCATCATATCCCACCCCAAGAATCCGTTTTCATTTTTTGATAAGCAAGAGGGAGAATACAAAGATCCTCCCCGTTCACTCAGCGATTTGGATATACCATCACTTTTAAGCATTCATTTTTGTATTGAAAGGCGCGTTCCATCGCCTCTTGCGTCTTCTCAAGCGGATATTGGTCCGTTACAAGGTGCTTCGTGTCCACAATGCCGGAAGCGAGAAATTCAATTCCCTTCGGATACGTATTGGCATAACGGAAGATTCCGTATATATCAATCTCGTTATCTGCAATAAACGGCACATTGAGCGGAATCTCGTTCTGAGAAGGCAAACCGACAATCGCCAGTTTTCCGCCCCGGCGCACGGAAGCCAGTGCGGATTGCAATGCCGCCGGATTCCCCGCTGTTTCCCAGGCAGCATCAACTCCTCTTCCATTTGTGATCGTTTTGATTTCTTCACCGGCATCCTGTTCCCGGACATTGATGACATGCGTCGCTCCCATTTTCTTCGCGGCTTCTAACCGCAGCGGCTCCAAGTCGGTCACAATGATTGTGCCTGCCCCGTATGCTTTCGCTGCCGCAACAGCCATTAATCCAACAGGCCCCATTCCCATAATCGCAACCGTTGATCCGGGCTGAAGCTTCGTTCTCGCGGCCGCATGAATGCCGACAGAAAACGGTTCTATCAAAGCCGCATCTTCATAGGATAGTGAATCCGGAATCGAGAAAACAAAGTCCTGACGCATTTTGATATATTGGACAAACGCGCCGTCTACCGGCGGCGTCGCCAAAAACTGTACATCCGGACAAAGGTTATAACGCCCCTCCTTGCACGCCTCACAGCGTCCGCATGTGACACCCGGTTCGACAGCGACACGGTCTCCTATGTTAAATTGATCGACAGACGATCCGACGGCGGCAATTTCTCCCGCGCATTCATGACCGAGGATAAATGGTTTTTCCACTACATAATTGCCGATTCTGCCATTTGTATAGTAATGCAGATCAGATCCGCAAATTCCGACAGCCATCACCTTTATCAATACTTCATCCTGATTGATCTCAGGCACGGGCAATGTTTCGATTTTGATTTCTCTCGTGTTATGCATAACCGCCGCTTTCATGTTTTGAGGCACTGTGTGAGTCATTTGGCAAAATCCTTTCTCTGCTCTGAAATGTAAGTGCATACATTTTTGTTTTCTCTGTTACTGCCTCCATTTTATCTGCTTTTCAAGACGTGCAAAAGCCTTTCCTGCTGTATAAAAAGACAGCGGCACTGTACTTTTTATTTTTTCATATACAAAAAACACTGAATTGATAAAATAGTACTAATAGGAGGTGCAGGCTAATGGCTGAACTTGAAAACCGGACACAATTTGCAGAACTGCTGGCGCCTGCCGTCAAATCACTGAAACTTCATCCTGATTACAAAATCAAAAGGACAAAGAACGTAAAAGCAGGACAGTCTTATATAGACAAAATTGCACTCCGATTAGGCGTATCCTCTAACACGATCAAAAGCTGGATCGGACAGATGGGCGCAAACTACATTCCCGGACGAATTGACGACGGAAAGCTGTTCGGCATGATCTGGATTATTATAGAAAAGACCGACATGGATCCTGAATGGCTGACCGGCCTTCTGGAAAACACCACGATCCCCGTCATCAAACCCGCATTGCCCGTTTGGACGGCGTCTTGTCTAAAAAAAGCAAAAATACGCCGTAAAGACGGATCATTCGGAGCGCCGACTGATGAAGATGTTGAAAAAGCAGTGAAGCGGCTGTTTCATGACAGACCAAGCCATGAAACGAATGCGCTTACAGAACAGTCCGTCACGCATAACTTACCGTCACGCCGGACCGGAAACTTTATCGGCCGCGGCTTTGATATAGAAGCGATCCGCCAATGGATGCTTTCTCCGTCACCGGTCTGTTTGATCACAGGCTGGGCCGGCATGGGAAAAACAACGATCGCTCTTGAAGCAGCCTGCCTTTGTGCCGGAGGTTCTTCAAATTGGCCGGCATTCAACAGCATCATCTGGATCAGCGCTGACTGGAAAGGATTAAGCTTCAGCGATTTTTTAAACACGATTGCCTACCAGCTCGGACGCACCGAACAAATCGACAAATCCATCAACGAAAAAAGGTTCGTCGTCCGCAATGCATTAGCCGCTCATTCAAATGAAAAACCCGTGCTGCTGATCGTTGACGGCATTGATACAGCGGAACGTGACATTCACGAATTTATCATCGGCCTTCCGCAAGGCGTAAAAGTCCTCCTTACGGCACGGGAAAACGTAAAACAGACATACCGGGACGGCCTCGGAGAACTGGCGGCCATCCAGCTGAGCGGTCTTGAACAAACGGATGCCCTTGATTTTTTCCATCAAGAAGTGCACCGCTGTCTGCAAACATGCAATCTCCCGCATAAACGGGAAAAGCTGGAGCAGCTGTTGCAGCTATCGTCTGACCTTAAGAATGAATTCGTCTCGGCAGCCGCCGGCAACCCGAAGGCCATGGCACTCAGCATTGCATATATGTCAGACGACGACATCCCCGCTCCCCAGCTCATTCAAGAGCTTAAACAAGCGGGTTACTCATTATTGGAATTGTTTGAGGTTCTCTTTGGCCGCACATGGGACAGATGTCATGAAGACACACGGAAACTATGGCAGACGCTTTGCTTTTTCTCTAAGCCCCCTGACGAAAAAAGCTTGGCTCAAGCGGCCGGATTAGACGCCCGCCGTTTTCATTACGCGATTGAGCAAATGCGGTCATATGCTTTAATACAGCCGGAACGAAGCGAAGGAAGAATTCAATACGCAGCCCATCAAACCGTTGTCGCTTACGGAGAACAGCACTTATCCGAAAATCATGATTTTGCAAAAGAAGCCCGATGCCGCTGGGCGCATTATTATATGGATTATGCGGAAACCCATATAAAACGGGAACAGCCGAATTCCATCTATTGGAGCTATCTGCTGGGACGGAATTTAGAGCTAATGAAAAAGGAATGGCCGAATATCTTGAAGGTCATCGAATGGTCGAGCGAAACCGGACAACATGAAATCCTGATTAAACTCATCATCCGTATCAGCCATTTTCTAAGCAGAATCAGCCTGCCCCTGCGAATCGAATACGGATTAAAAGCCGCCGATGCCGCCCATCAATCAGGAGAACACACACGGGAAGCCTACTTCAGGATCGACACGGCAGGCTGGGCGCTGATGGAAGTCAACGATTCAGACGGAGCTCTCAGGCAAATAGAAGCCGGCCTGAAGATACTCGAACAATCAGGCGCGCCGGATCACGATGACTTAAAAGTATGGGGAACTGCCCTGCAATCGAGGCTGCTGTTAAAAACCGGAGAACCGGACAAAGCGGCAGCAATGCTGGACGGCATCAAAGATCAGCCCGTCTCGCCCATTATCCGGCACAGGGTTCTTCTGGTCCGCGGCGACCTGAGTTTCGCCCGCTCTCACTATGAAGAAGCCATCACATTATACGAAGCGGCAAACACAACCAGCGCCGCATACGGCGGCGAAAAAACGATAGAAGCCTATTTTAACCTGGGCATGGCTTACGTCAAGTGTGATCAACTCGAAAAAGCGGAAAAAGCCTTTAAACAGATGCTCTATGACAAACACAACGCCAATCAAGTTGAATTGATCTACTATCATTACGGAATGGCACAACTGTTGTACCGAAAAGGAGAGAAAACGAAAGCAATAGAATCGAATCAGAAAGCCATTCGTCTGATTGATTCGTGGGAGCCTGGGATTGGGATTCGGGGTGAGGTGGAGCAAATGGATATTCTCATTTAAAAGACAACTACATTACGGCTAGCGGTACGAGCTTTGAAAAACACTCATGACCTTGTTGTTTTTAAAGATAAAAAGGTATCTTAATCAATACAGTAAATTGATTAAGATACCTTGATTGAAAAATTAATATTTCACAGAAAACAAATTTCTAAAGTTAAACTTTTTAACAACAAGAGGTTAATACTTATACAGCCGTATTAATGCTGTACTGTAATATAATGTTTTAGTTCACCTGACCAATATCTTCCTCCCCAATCCTGTCCAACTTGCACATCATACTTACCTGCAGGAAGATTTTTCGTTGAAAAACTCACACGAAAATTACGTGAACCAATACTATGCGAAATATCTTTTCTGGCAAATACTTTACCTTTATTATTTAATATAATTACTGAAAAGCCATTCTCTAAATCCCTAGCCAAAGTACCCGTAACCACAATGGAAGTGGCACTTTTCGTATATGTATTAGCATCTGTTTTAAATTTGATTGTACCTTTCGAATCCATAGCTAAGGCTTCTGACCCGCCTGCGAAAATGGCAACACCCAAAAGCACTGCTGTAAACAGGGTCATTACTAACTTTTTCATCTTTAGAATTCCTCTTTTCTTTTTAATATTTTAAATCCACAATTATAATAACATATTTCCCTAAAAAAAACAGAGGTTTTTCCATATCTTTCTTCTAAGAAGTGAATAAGTATGATAGAAATTTATTAATAATAATGCAAATTTAAGGTTCTTGTGAAATGAAGCTTAAAATTTGAAGTATCAGATCTATAAAACCTTTGCCAAGGTGCCCTTCCAAGCGCCCAATGAATATGGGGTAGAAAACACAATGTGAATAACAGCATGATAAGTGACACTATCCCTAAATATTTCCTCATGTTTTCCCCTTTCTCTTTCCTTCCATACTATTAAACAAGACTATTCTAATACCCTTGAACTGCATTTAAAATTGGCTTAGTGTTATTATTTAATAAAGATCTGTGCAATGAAAACTCTTTCTGTCCGATATACCCTTAAGTATTCCTAATCAACATTATGCTGGTGAGTTCAAATATTTCTTAATTCAAACTCTAGTTCTTCTGCTCTTTTTCAAGATCCAAACAAGTAATGCAATAAAAATGATGTTAATTATAAACGCAGAAATAACATAAGTTTCATCTGAAACGCCAATATACTTCCCTTTCGATTCTAAGAGATTCCTTACTTGCTTACTCCATAAAGAACCATTCAGCGAACTATCGTCTGCTCCAAATGTAATTTGTGCTGTTTCCTTATTGCTGTTTGTAATATTAACACCATAAAATACTGTATACCTATTGTTATAAAAGATAGGCATATAAGAATAGTCAGAAACTAAAGGCTTTACCTTTTTGGCAGGTAATGCTACGTACAAAATCGCAGAATAATTACCTACCCCAGTTTCAAATTGCTCTGCTTTAATAAGCTTCGTGTTTGAAGGTAGATCAATATTATAAAAATGCTCAAAAATTTGAATATCTTCTTCCGAAAAATCTGTTAATTGGTAGTAATGCGGATCAATAATACATTTATGAAAATACCATCCATTAAACAATAAAAAACAGGCACTTATTAAAATTACTAATACTCCCTTATATATAATCTTTAACTGTATCACAATGATATGCGCCCCCATAGCATGCCTTATAACGCTTTTGCCTTGAAAATAAATGATAAAAATAAAAAAGGGGCCTCTCACAAGTTCATTAAACTTGTGAGGAGGCCTTAATATAGTGTTACACCTGACAAACCCTCATAAACCAAGGGGAACATTTGTATATATACTTTAAAAAAAGTACATACTAAAATTATAACATTTATGTATTGGAGGAAATGATAATAATGGGATATTATGTTGATTTTAAAACCGGTACAGTAAAAGATTCTGGTACTGATGCTACTGTAACTCTTGTCATACAGGACGAACAAAATAAACCACATCGTTTTGAAATTTCTGATACCAATGGTAACTGTTTTGAATCAGGGAGTTATACTAGTTTTTCACTTCACCCTGCCAATGATTTAGGTAACATTAATACAATTAACGTTTCACATGATAATACTGGAACGAATCCCGGCTGGTATCTAGAATTTGTTATCATTCGAAAAGATGGTGAATATTGGTCATTCCCTTATTCAGGTTGGATTTCTCAAAATACATCTCTTTCCATTTCACTCGAAAAATTCCCATTACCTTTATCCTCTAATACTATAATTAAAGAAATACCAAAACCAAAAGAGGAAGGACTTTCATAATAATGGGACTATATTATGTTGATTTTAGAACTAGTACAGTAAAAGATTCTGGTACTGATGCTCCCATAACTCTTATCATACATGATGAACAACATAAACCACATTGGTTTAAACTTTTTGATCCCAAAGGTAACTATTTTGAATCAGGAAGTTTTACAAGTTTTGAAATTGAAACTATTAATGATTTAGGTTCAATTCCTTTGATTAAAATTTGGCATGATCAAACAGGAACCAATCCTTATTGGAATTTAGAATTTGTTAGCATTCGAACAGATTCTAGTTTTTGGTTATTTCCGCATTATGATTGGCTTGAAAAATCAACTACAATAACACCAATATCATGTGGAATTAAGACATCTGGTGATATTAAAGAATTTCCAATTACCTAAAATTAATAATAATTTAATAAGTACACTTATTTTAAATATCCTTTTTATATTTCTAGATCTTGTACCTGACGCTTGGATTGTTTTCCTAATCCCACCGACATATTGGAAGAACGACATCTACCTTATCTGCTCAACATTCTTATCGATCCCAATTCAAGACATTTTCATCCAAGGGTCCAGGTATCAAAACGCGAAAAATTCACTCTAAGATTTTGTTTAGAAGATCTTGAGTTTCTGAACACCTTGTCGCTAAAGGATATAAACGTTTCCCTCCTATTTAGATGTCCAATAACTCATCTACTTCTAAATATAACCGCCAAAATTTAAACGATGAGAGCTTTTTTTAATCTTAAATATCTTCAGACCATAACTTCATGTGGATGACCCCAACGCGTTTCAGTTGAATTTGTCTACATATTCCTGAGTTTTTCATAACAGAATCAGTTCCCCTATTGTCACACATTTGAAACACCATTTCAAAATTTAAGGTAAAAATATGGTGTCCTTAGATCTTTTCAACTTGGGCAAATTGCAGAAAATGCTCAAAAAAGCCACTGAGTTTGCAGACTCATTGGGGCTTTTTGGATATTATCTAAACTTAAATAAATATATAAGTTTAAATGTCATTTTGTCATGAAAACCTATAAAACGTGATCATAATTAACTTTTTAATATATGACAAAACTTTGACATGATCGTCATATCGATTCATCTAAAAATATACATTTATTTAACGAATAATCATTTAATGTGAAAAAGTTATATTTTATTCCAATCACTTTTTCGCAATGAAATCCCTCTTCTGTATGCATATACCAAAAGTTGTCCTTGTTTCTCTTAAGCCTGGGATTTGTCGTAGAATATGATTGGTTTCAGGAGAATTTTTTAGACATAATGCTTTTGTTTAATAGATATTTGCGCCAGATTTCTAATGAGCATACTTTCTCTCTTAAAGATGAAACAGCGAGTGTTAATATCAGGATTCAGGTTTTATCTTTGCAGACAACATTGGTTATCCGATAGTGATGAAACTAGTAGCGATCCGACTCCAAAGGTTACTTAGAAAGCTTGAGATTAATAAGCATATTACTCCTCATAGCTTCCGACACATGCACACCTCTCTTCTTTTAGAAGCCGGAGCCGGCTTGAGAGAGACTCAAGAACGACTTGGGTCATTCAGACATTAATACAACCATGAATATCTATGCTCACATGACCAAAAATATAGAAGAAAAGACCTCTCATAAGTTCAGTGAACTTACAAAAGGCCTTCTCTAATGAGTGATATTCAGTTATAAAAATAACCGAAGTTAACAAAAATTTAGCAAATCATGTTTCAAAACCTCATAAACCCTCTACGATCAAGGGTTATAGGCGATGATTACATCATGCCGCCCATACCGCCCATGCCGCCCATGTCAGGCATTCCTGCACCGCCGGCATTTTCTTCCGGTTTGTCAGCGACAACGGCTTCAGTTGTCAGGAGCATTGCTGCTACAGACGCAGCGTTTTGCAGAGCAGAACGCGTCACTTTTGTCGGGTCAACGATTCCTTTTTCGATCATGTTTACCCATTCGCCGGTTGCAGCGTTGAAGCCTACGCCGATTTTTTCGTTTTTCAGGCGCTCAACGATGACAGATCCTTCAAGACCAGCGTTGTGCGCGATTTGACGGATCGGCTCTTCAAGCGCGCGAAGCACGATGTTGATACCTGTTTGCGCATCGCCTTCAGCTTCAACTGCAGCGACTTTGTTGTATACGTTGACAAGCGCTGTACCACCGCCGGATACGATACCTTCTTCAACAGCTGCGCGAGTTGAGTTGAGGGCGTCTTCGATGCGAAGTTTGCGCTCTTTCAGCTCAGTTTCAGTCGCAGCGCCGACTTTGATGACAGCTACGCCGCCGGCAAGTTTCGCAAGACGCTCTTGTAATTTTTCTCTGTCGAATTCAGAAGTTGTTTCTTCCACTTGAGCGCGGATTTGATTGACGCGTGCAGCGATTTTTTCAGTGTCGCCTGCGCCTTCTACGATTGTTGTGTTTTCTTTCGTTACCACAACTTTAGAAGCGCGTCCCAATTGTCCGATTTCAGTAGATTTCAGGTCAAGACCTAAATCTTCTGTGATCACTTCTCCGCCTGTAAGAACGGAAATGTCTTCAAGCATTGCTTTACGGCGGTCACCGAAGCCAGGAGCTTTAACGGCAACAGCGTTGAATGTGCCGCGAAGTTTGTTGACAACGAGTGTAGCAAGAGCTTCACCTTCAACATCTTCAGCGATCAGAAGCAATGGTTTGCCTTGCTGTACAACTTGCTCAAGCACAGGAAGGATTTCTTGGATGTTTGTGATTTTTTTGTCTGTGATTAAGATGTAAGGATTATCAAGAACCGCTTCCATCTTATCAGAGTCAGTCACCATGTAAGGAGATGCATATCCGCGGTCGAATTGCATACCTTCCACAACTTCAAGCTCAGTTGTGAAGCCTTTAGACTCTTCGATTGTGATGACGCCGTCGTTTCCTACGCGCTCCATTGCTTCAGCGATAAGGCTTCCGACTTCCTCATCAGCAGCAGAGATCGCAGCAACCTGAGCGATAGACTCTTTGCCTTCGATCGGCTTAGAAATTTCTTTTAAGTTTTCGATTGCAACAGTTACAGCTTGTTCCATACCTTTACGTACGCCGACAGGGTTAGCTCCCGCAGTTACGTTTTTCAGGCCTTCACGGATCATAGCCTGCGCAAGAACTGTTGCAGTTGTTGTACCGTCACCGGCAACGTCGTTTGTTTTGCTGGCTACTTCAGCTACAAGCTTCGCACCCATGTTTTCAAACGCGTCTTCAAGTTCAATTTCTTTTGCGATTGTCACACCGTCATTTGTAATTAACGGAGAACCGAATTTTTTCTCCAGAACCACGTTGCGTCCTTTTGGCCCTAAAGTTACTTTTACAGCGTCAGCAAGCGCATCGACACCGCGAAGCATAGCGCGGCGTGCTTCTTCACTAAACTTAATATCTTTTGCCATGTTAACGAAACCTCCTCGAATTTTTAAAAGTATTTATTTGCTTAGCCGATAACAGCTAAAATGTCGCTTTCACGTAAGATTAAGTATTCAGTACCTTCGTATTTCACTTCAGTACCGGCGTATTTTGAGAAGATAATGCGGTCGCCCTCTTTTACTTCTAAAGCAACGCGCTCTCCGCTTTCCAACACGCGACCTGAACCGGCTGCCACGATTTTGCCTTCTTGCGGCTTTTCTTTTGCAGAATCCGGTAATACGATTCCGCTGGCAGTTTTTTCTTCAGATTCTACGAGTTCAATGACAACGCGATCACCTAATGGCTTTAACAATGTAATAACCTCCTCAATAGTATGAATATGTAATTTTAGCACTCAGCTCTAAAGAGTGCTAACACAATTATTATAATAAAGAATCTCACTTCCAATTTCAAGTCATAAGAATAAAAAATTTTCACGCTTACATCATTCTCTCTTACAGCGATTTTCTCCTTTTTTCACGTCTGGTTCACTTGTGTTACAATAAGAACAAATAAGTTGATTTTATAGGATAAAGGAGTACATATCATTTGAGAAAACAGTATTGGTATATCATTTTGACATACGTTATCATGCAGCTTTCCGCATTGATCGGCATTCCTTTAATGTACAAATTCGGCTATGCGGGCGGGCATCCTACGAATGCGAATCTCACCATGGCTCAGGGGATTTATTCCGTCGTAAGCTTTTTTATCTGCCTGATTATCGTTCTCTTAATTTTGAGAACCGCGCCGAAGCAGACATTAAGAAACGGGAAGAAAGCATCCGCCGGCATGTCCGTTCTCTGGGCGGTCGCGGGAATATGGCTCGCTTTATTTTCTCAGGGTATCGCCGGAATGATTGAGCAGTATGTCTTTCACGTGAACAGCGGTTCTGAAAACACGAAAGCCATTCTCAACATTATTAAAGCCATGCCGCTCATGATTATCGTTTCTTCTATCGTCGGGCCGATTCTTGAAGAAATCATTTTCCGGAAGATCATCTTCGGTGTATTATATGAAAAAACGAATTTCTTTTTCGCCGGACTGATCAGTTCCGTCATTTTCGGCATTGTGCATCAGGACCTCACACACCTGCTGCTATATACGGCTATGGGCTTTACCTTTGCGTTCTTGTATGTGCAGACGAAACGGATTATTGTGCCGATATTCGCCCATGTCATGATGAATACCATTGTCGTGGTCATGCAGCTCGGCCCCGCCCAAAAATATATTGAACAGCATAGTGAACAAATGCAATTAATTATTGGAGGATTGTTTGTATGAGGAACCCAATGACTTGGGGCTTGATTTATTTCGCAGTCGGCTGTATCTTTACGTATTTGGCCGCAAGCTCGCCGGGAAGCATGTGGTCTTTTTATTCCATACTGCTGATGGTTTTCGCCGCTTATAATATCAGCATCTCGTTTAAAATGTTCGCTTTCTCATTTAAAGTGAAGAAAAATCAAAAATAAAAGAAAAGCCATTTCTCATCATCGAGAAATGGCTTTTTTATGCTGATACGTCCTGGTCGGATTCACTGCTGCCGGTCTGCCTTTTCCGGTACGCCGCTTTTGAGATCAGGATACTGATCTCATATAAAATGCAAAGCGGAATCGTAATCATCAAGTGAGACAGCAGCTCAGGCGGCGCAATCATCGCGGCGATCACGAGCAGCACAAAATACGCGTACTTCCTGATCTTCGATAAAAACATCGGTGTGACAACCCCGAGCCTCGTTAAAAACATGATCAGCACCGGCATCTGAAACAGCAGCCCGAACGGAATCGTCAGCTGCAGCAGAAAATGAAAGTACTCGCTGATTCCGATCACTTGGTTGACATCGAGGTCATTCGAGACCCGCTTCATAAAATCAACGACCAGCGGAAATAAAATATAATAAGAAAATGACACACCGCCGACAAACAGCACGATCGAAATCGGAATATAGCTGAGTGTTACTTTGCGCTCCTTTTCATACAGCCCCGGGCTGACAAACGCCCAAATCTGATAGAGAATAATCGGCGAAGTCAAAATGATGCCGATAATAAACGCGAACTGCAAAAAGATAAACAGCGGATCCGTCAGGTTAAAAGCATTAAGGGTGAGCTCTTTTACTTCATCGGCTTTTTGAAGATACACAATGATAGGTTTTGCCAGAAAAAAGCCGGCAATAAAGAAAACCGTAAAGGATAACGCCACAATCAGCAATCGTTTCCGAAGTTCGGCAATATGCTCCACAAGCGTCATTTGATTCACTCTCATACGCGTCATCCTATCTTACTGTTCTTCTTTCTTTTTTTCCTCTTCTTCACCGGCTAATCCCTTAGTGGCGTTCTTAAATTCACGAAGCGTGTCCCCCGCGGCTTTTCCTAACTCGGGAAGCTTCTTCGGACCGAAAATAATCACCGCCACCACACCGATAACAGCCAGGCTTCCAGGACCGATCATGTGCAGCTCCTCCTTTCGTTATTCAATTTCTTCCAAAACAGAATAATGCTTTAAGAAATAAACCAATGATTGAAGCTCTACAGCTAAATCTATATGATGAATTCGAATGTGATCCGGCACATTCAAACGGGCCGGCGTAAAGTTAAGGATTCCCTTGATTCCGAGCGACACGAGCCGATCGGTGATTGACTGCGCGGCAACCGCCGGAACGGTAAGAATCGCCACGGGTTCATCCTTAATGTGAAGTTCTAAATCATTAAGATCATAGACAGGCACACCGCCTACCTCAGTTCCTATTTTACTCTGATTCACATCAAAAGCCATAGATATTTTTGTGTTATTATTTTTTGTGAAATTATAGTGAAGAAACGCCGTCCCTAAATTCCCGACACCGATCAAAATGACGTTCGTCGTTTCATCCTGATCCAATGTTTTTCTGAAAAATGACAGCAGGTAATCCACATTATAGCCGTATCCTTTTTTGCCGAGCGCCCCGAAATAGGAAAAATCCCGGCGGATCGTGGCCGAATCGACTTTTACCGCATCGCTCAGTTCAGCAGATGAAACGCGCTGCTTTCCTGACGCGTGTAAATTCTTTAAAAAGCGGTAATAAAGCGGCAGCCGTTTTGCTGTCGCCTGCGGAATTTTTGATTGATCCTTGTTCATGATTGGTCCTCCACTTTATACTCAGATGCATCTCTTTTAAAATCACCGTTTTTGCCTCCCGTTTTTGCCATGAGGCAGGTCGGGCCGATGACCATTCCTTTATCCAGCGCCTTGCACATGTCATAAACGGTCAAAGCACAGACTGAAGCGGAAGTTAGCGCTTCCATTTCCACACCTGTACTCCCTTTCGTTTTTACGCTTGCCTGTATATGAAGAACGGCTTCGGAATCCTTTTCCTCCCAGCCGAATGAAATGTCGACGCTGCTTAAAGAAAGCGGGTGGCACATCGGGATAATCGCTGAGGTCTGCTTTGCAGCCATGATTCCGGCCACCTGTGCGACAGCCAGTACGTCTCCTTTTCCGATCTCGCGGTTTTTGATTCTGCTGTACACGTCATGCTTCATGTGTACGCTGGATATCGCAGCGGCAGTACGGACTGTTGAAGATTTATCGCTTATATCCACCATGCGGGCACGGCCTTCTTCATTAAAATGAGAAAATCCATTCATATTTAAACTCTCCTTACTTCTGATCATACACTATTTTCTCCCTGATGTCTTATCCTATAATGTTCCAATTCTGATGTATTGTTTGCTGACAGCAGGTTGATAAGCTACACTTAACTTATTATAACAGAGGTGAAATAATATGATGATCTTACAAATTAATCAGCTGTCCAAATCTTTTGGCGCTGATCCTATTTTAAACAATATAAAGCTTGAAGTCAGATCTCGGGATCGCATCGCCATTGTAGGCAGAAACGGAGCCGGCAAATCAACTCTCCTTAAAATTATCGCAGGTCACCTTTCATATGAAAAGGGTGAATTAATCAAACCGAAAGAATTAACGATGGGATATCTTGCCCAGCACACAGGCTTAGAATCTCAGCTTACCATAAAAGAAGAACTGCTGAGTGTTTTTGATTTCCTGAAAGCAATGGAAAAAGAAATGCGTTCTATTGAAGAAAAGATGGCCACAGCCGCCCCCGCGGAGCTTGAGACGCTGATGAAAACCTATGACAGGCTTCAGCAGGACTTCAAGGATAAGGGCGGCTATCAGTATGAAGCAGACGTCCGTTCTATCCTTCACGGCCTCGGTTTCGGGAAATTTGACGATTCCGTGAAAGTGCAAAGCCTGAGCGGCGGCCAGAAAACAAGGCTTGCTCTCGGCAAGCTTTTGCTGACCCAGCCTGATCTGCTTATTTTGGATGAACCGACGAACCATCTCGACATCGACACGCTTACATGGCTTGAGCATTATTTACAGGGATATTCAGGCGCCATCCTGATTGTCTCCCACGACAGATATTTCCTTGATAAAGTCGTCAGCCAAGTGTACGAGGTCTCACGGACAGAAAGCAAAAAATACCTCGGCAACTACAGCGCCTATTTAGAACAAAAAGCTGAGCAGTATGAGAAAGACCTGAAGCTGTATGAAAAACAGCAGGACGAAATCGCCAAGCTCCAAGATTTTGTCGACCGCAATCTGGCCAGAGCATCAACAACGAAAAGAGCCCAGAGCAGACGAAAGCAGCTTGAACGGATGGACGTCATGGCAAAGCCGCTTGGTGATGAAAAATCAGCCGCCTTCCGCTTTGACATTACAAAACAGAGCGGAAACGACGTCCTTCGCGTACAGGATGTTACCATCAGCTATGACGGCCAGCCGCCGCTTTTGAAAAACCTGACCTTCGGCATTACAAGAGGGGAAAGCGCCGCCCTCGTCGGACCGAACGGGATCGGCAAGTCAACCCTGCTGAAAGCCATTACGAATACGCTCAGTCCGAAATCCGGGTCGATCACGTACGGTTCCAATGTCACAATCGGCTATTATGATCAGGAGCAGGCCGAACTGACCTCATCTAAACGCGTCTTGGACGAGCTGTGGGATGAATATCCGGACATGCCGGAAAAAGAGATCAGGACATGCCTCGGCAACTTTCTGTTCAGCGGAGACGATGTCCTGAAACCTGTCCGTTCTCTAAGCGGCGGTGAGAAAGCAAGAGTCGCGCTTGCCAAGCTGATGCTGCAAAAAGCAAACTTTCTCATCCTTGATGAACCGACAAACCACCTTGATCTGGACAGTAAAGAAGTGCTGGAAAACGCCCTGATCGACTACCCCGGGACACTGTTATTTGTATCGCATGACCGCTACTTTATTAACAGGATCGCCACAAGGGTGCTGGAGCTGTCTCCGGATCATGCAGAAGAATATTTGGGTGACTATGACTATTACACCGAGAAAAAAGCCCAGCAGCTGGAATTGGAAGAAATGAAACGGCAGGAAAAAGAGCAAGCACAGCCTGCCGGCAAGGTCAAACAGGACACGAAAAGAACATACGAGGAAGAAAAAGAATGGAAAAAGAAAGAACGTCAGCGCCTGAGACGAATTGAAGAAATCGAAGCAGCCGTCTCATCCGCCGAAGAGAAAATCAGCGCCAATGAGGAGCTGCTGTGCGACCCTGACGTGTATCAGGATCACGAAAAGGTACAGACCATTCACTCAGAGAACGAAGCTCTGAATCAAGAGCTGGAACGATTATTAGCGGAGTGGGAAGAACTCTCCTCAGAAGAATAGAAAAAGTCAAGCACCTCTTTAAGGGGTGCTTTTTTATCCACAGCTTTTCTCCTTGCCTGCTATTTAAGTAAGCGCTTTATACACACTATCCACAAAATTTTCTGACTTTATCCACTTTACTAACAACTTATAGACCCTTATCCAGCCTGGATTTCTGAATATATTCACAATCCTGTGGATATGTTAGAATTATCTGTTAATAAATTAAAAAAAGCCTCACGTTTTACAACGTGAGACGATCAAAAGATGTTAATTCCAAGCCGGGCTGTCCATTCATATCATATGAACCCCGGATTCCCTTTTCAAAAGCAACGGTTCCGGCAGCCGCAATCATCGCTGCATTGTCCGTGCATAAAGAAAGCGGCGGGATAACAAGCTCAGGATCTCCCGGATGGCTGAATTCCTGCTGCAGAGCGGCTCTCAGCCCTTTGTTGGCGGCTACGCCTCCCGCAAGCAGCACTTGTTTAACCCCGTATTCTTTCGCGGCCTTAGAGGTTTTTGCCGTCAGTACATCAATGACACTCTGCTGAAAGCTCGCGGCAAGATCCTCAGGAGGAATCACCTCATTTTTTTGCGAGGCGTTATGGAGTGTGTTAATCACGGCTGATTTCAGCCCGCTGAAGCTGAAATTATAAGATCCCTCATCCAGCCACGCACGCGGAAGCGGAATAGAATCCGTTCCCACAGCAGCCAGCTTATCAATCTGCGGCCCTCCCGGATAAGGAAGCCCCATCGTTCTCGCCACTTTGTCGTAAGCTTCGCCTGCGGCATCGTCCAGCGTTTCTCCGATAACCTCGAATGAACCGTGCTCTTCCATATAAACCAATTCCGTATGTCCGCCCGACACAACCAAAGCAAGCGCCGGGAACTGAAGCTCCCCTACCAGTCTGTTTGCATAAATATGGCCCGCAATGTGATGGACGCCGACTAACGGTATTTGATGGGCAAAGCTTAACGCCTTTGCCGCATTGACTCCGATTAACAGGGCTCCGACAAGCCCGGGTCCTTCCGTTACGGCAATCGCATCGAGATCGTCAAAGCTCATCTCCGCTTTTAAAAGAGCTTCCTCAATCACTAGGGTAATCTGCTCCACATGATGTCTGGACGCAATTTCAGGCACGACCCCGCCGAACCGTTTATGGCTTTCAATTTGAGAAGCGACTACGTTAGAAACGATTTCTTTACCGTTTTTTACGACTGAAGCCGCTGTTTCATCACAGCTTGTTTCAATTCCTAATACATAAATATCTTGTTTTTCACTCATGTAATGTCACCCACATTAATAACGCATCTTCCCCGTTATCTGTATAGTATTGTTTTCTGATTCCTCCGGCCTGAAGACCGAATTTTTTATATAAGGATTGGGCGGGATGATTCGAGACCCTGACTTCGAGAGAGAGCCTCCTTGCCTTTTTTTCTCTGCACAATTCTACCGCAGCACGAAACAGCGCTTCTCCCAATGATTGGCCCCGGTATTCCGGCTTAATGGCTATGTTCGTAATCTGTGCGTCATCTATAATAATCCAGATTCCGCAATACCCCGCCAGACAGCCGTCCTTTTCAATGACAAGGTAGTGCGCATACGGATTTTCCAAAAGCTCATGATAAAATGAATCCTTCGTCCACGGAGAAGTGAAGGATGCTGTTTCAATTTCATAAATTTGATCAATATCTTCCGGCCGCATGCTTCGAATCGCCGTTTTCGTTTTCATCCCCATCACCCTATTTTTGAGATTCCATCCATTTCGCTTCAGCCTCTGCCAGACGCAAATAATCCGGAACAAGGCTGTGGACATCCGCTTCTTCTTTTTCCAAGCCTAACAACGCCAGCTCTGACGGCCGCGGATTATGCTGTGCAGCCGTTCCTATCACTGCTTGAGATGTCATTTCATGCAGAATGGTTTCTTCATGAATGGCTGTATCGTGTCCTAAAAATAAAACCGGTGACGCTTTTTCTTTCAGCATGCCGAGCCAATCCGTCAAAAGCACATTCTGATCAGGAAGAACGGATTGTAATCGGCCGTCCTGATATTCATAAAGTCCCGTATACACCTGTCCGCGCCTGGCATCAAATAACGGGCAGATCAGACCTTGAAAATGCCGTCCGTTCGCCGCCAGCACCTCAAGGCTCGACACAGCGGAAATCGGAAGCTTCAGCGACCAAGCCAAAGTCTTCGCCAGCGTCACACCGATTCTGACACCAGTGTACGATCCCGGTCCTTTCGCCACCGCTATTTTCGTGAGGTCCTGCGGTTTTAGGCCGCAATCCTCCAGCAATGAATTGACAGCAGGCATCGCCCGCACGGAATGATTCTTTTTTAAATATGTAATATACTCCGCCATCACCGTTTTCTCACGAACGAGCGCGGCACCCAGCGTGTAATTTGACGTATCAATTGCCAGTATTGTCATGTTTATTAATCTCCTCACAAAGCGTTTCATACCGTGTTCCGCAAGCCGTAAAGGTAATGTCCCTTTCCTCATCACCGGCTCTCTTGATGACGATCTGCAGCCGTTCAGCGGGCAGCTGATCCTGAATTAAATGAGCCCATTCAATTAAACAGACGCCTTGTCCTTCAAAATATTCTTCAAGGCCCAAGTCTTCGCTTTCATCCTCCATGCGATACACATCCATATGATATAGAGGAAGCGAACCATCATGGTATTCTTTTATAATTGTAAAGGTCGGGCTGTTTACCACTCTTGTGATCCCCAGTCCTTCGGCAAACCCTTTTGTAAAAGTCGTTTTTCCCGCTCCCAAGTCGCCTTCCAGTGTCAGAATGTCTCCCGGCTTTGCCAATGAAGCGGCAAGCTTGGCTACGGCTTTCGTTTCTTCAGGGTTTTTCGTTCTCCATTGTAATGTCTTCAAAGTGAGTCACCCGTCTTATTTAAAATGATTGTATCCTTTTTTCTCAAGGACGATTTGTCTCTGATCATTGGCTGTCAAAAGAACACTTGCTTCCTTCCGTTCAGACACCGCTCCGATCTTCGCAATCGGAATGCCTGATTGGGTGCAGTAATCAAGCAAAGAGTTCCACTCCTGCTGAGAGACCGTTCCAGCCAATTCATAATCTTCTCCGCCGAATAACACCCATCTTTTCCACTGAGGATCTGCCTCAGGCAAATCCGGATGCACCGGCAGAAGCTGTTCTTCAATTTCTATCGTAACTGAGCTTGACTCAGCTATTTCATGCAGTTCACTGGCCAATCCGTCACTGATATCATTCAGAGCCGCACGTTGAAGCTGAGAGCAGAAGCGGCCGACCTGAACCCTCGGCACGGGCCGTTTATGTTTTTCGATAAAATAATCACCCGTATGAAAAGCAGAAGGAGGCGTTTCTCCTAATAAAAGAGACAGCCCCGCTGCGGACGAGCCGATTTCTCCCGTAACAAACACAACATCCCCGGGTCTTGCCGAACTTCGCAGACAAGCTCGATTCTTTTCGACTTCTCCGATGACCGTAACGGTAATAACGGCTTGACCGGCAGCGGAAACGGTATCTCCCCCGATCAAATCCATCCGGTATAGTTTCGCCAGTTCCGCCATCCCTTCATACATTGCCTGGACATCAGCTTTCTGCCAGCAGGAGGGAACGGCAAGAGACACCAGATAAAACTTCGGAATGCCTCCCATCGCCGCCACATCACTAATGTTAACAGCGAGCGCCTTATAACCGATATCTTGAGGAGAGGAGTACTCTGATTTAAAATGGACACCCTCCACCATCGTGTCTAAACAGACAATTTGCTGCATATGAGATGACGCTGTATAAACCGCACCATCATCACCGATCCCAACATCGACGGAAGGATGATAATGCGAATGCGGAGTAATACTGTGAATCAAATCAAACTCGTCCATGTTTCTCCCGTCTCCCTTTCTGACGCTCTTGTGAAATACAGCTCTTTCTAGTGTATCGGATTATGTTTCAATATCCAAGACTTTAACGGTATAAAAGAAAGCTTGGTTAGAAACCAAGCTGAAAGTATTAAAAGAAAACACAAAAAAAACGAAAACATGATCGTTTCGTTTACAATGAAAATGGCGGTCCGGACGGGACTCGAACCCGCGACCTCCTGCGTGACAGGCAGGCATTCTAACCAACTGAACTACCGGACCATTTTTATTTTTTGGTTGCGGGGGCAGGATTTGAACCTGCGACCTTCGGGTTATGAGCCCGACGAGCTACCGAACTGCTCCACCCCGCGATGATAAAATTTTAG
>NZ_JACVSR010000006.1:0-101982 GCF_014534735.1 Bacillus sp. 1021
ACTTGCATGTATTAGGCACGCCGCCAGCGTTCGTCCTGAGCCAGGATCAAACTCTCCGATAAAGTAGTTTGACTGACTACGCACATCGCTGTGCGATTTATTTAAAACTTTGAATTAACAGGTACGTTTTGTCTTGTTTAGTTTTCAAAGATCATCTTCAACCTCATCTTGAGGCGACTTTCTCAGTATAACATTTCAGCAAGTTGCTGTCAAATGTTTTTTTGTTTTTATTTCTCCGCCGCTGTGTGCTTTTTGTCGAAGCGCATCAGCGACGTTTAATAATATAACACGCCTATAATTCAGCGTCAACACTTTTTTTGAAAGAATATCCTCGATGATATACTTCCTGTCCTTTTGTCTCTATTTGAGATACTTCAATAAAACCTTTTTCCGTCAGGTAATCAAGCATGACACCGAGATCTTGGGTGAAAGGCGCCAGCTCAGGATGCTGAAGCAATTCTCCAAACTGCCACATTTCTTTTTCACTCATAACTTGAAAAAGATGCGCAGAACCGATTTCAGCTTTTGAATGGATGAGAAAATCATTTGCTAAGAATAATAATTCGAGCCTTTTCTCCAAACTTTCGTGGCTCTCGACAAGTTCGGAATATAACTTATATACCTGCGGCTCAATATGGCGGACCTGATTCCAGACTGTCGTTTCAGGATAAAACCCCCGGTCAATCACTTCTATGCGGGCCAAGTGGTGAAGAGCATGCACGACCGCATAATATGCATCCAGAAAATGATCAGCTTCAAAAAACGCTTTTCCTTCTACAAACCTTCTGATCAGCTTGCCGTATTCCATTCCGATCTTTAATTTCCGCTCGGCGAAAGGAAAAGTGCTGAGCCGGTCATTGAGTTCAGATATATATTCATTGCGGTCAAACAGCACCTTGCCGTTTATGATCCAATCTATAACTCTTCTATTTGTCCCCAGCAGAATCCATTCCTGGAGCAGGGCATCCGTTACAATATGTAAGGAAGCGGTTTTGTGTTCGAATTCATAATGCTTTATAAAAAGAGGCTCTTCAGCCTGTTTGACAATGACAAGCATGACCGCATCAAAGTTATCCGTGATGGATGATGCTTTGCTCCTTCTCTCAATCATAAGGACGGCCAGCGTATCGGGATGACTTGCTCTTTCTTGGTAAATTGGACGGAGAAGATTGTCCATTACGATTCCTCCAATGCGATTGTTTCACAAGCTTTTGTTTCTACATTTCTATGATAAAACATGAAAGTCCTTTTTTCTAAACACATTGAACTATTATAACAAATTTCCTTTCAGCTGCCATATCTATTCTTCCCTTTTCTTACGAAAACATGAAGAATATGCCATCTGATTTGTGCTATAGTTAAACCAGAGGGGGATGGACATGGCGAAATACTCAAGCAAAATTAATAAGATCAGAACGTTTGCGTTAAGTTTGGTTTTCGTTGGGTTTATCATTATGTACATCGGGCTGTTCTTTAAGCAGTCTGTTTTGCTTGCCAGCTTGTTTATGATTCTCGGCCTGCTGTCGATCGGGCTGAGCACCGCCGTTTATTTTTGGATCGGCATGCTGTCCACAAAAGCGGTCCGGGTGATGTGCCCCGCCTGCGAGAAAGAAACGAAGATTCTGGGCAGAGTGGATATGTGCATGCATTGCAGAGAGCCGCTTACATTGGATAAAGGTTTGGAAGGCAAAGCGTTCGATGAGTCTTATAACAGAAAAAACAGTGTGAAATAAACAAAGCTGACCGTATCAAAGCGGTCAGCTTCGTTTAATGGTTTTCTTTTTTGGAGCATTCTTGGCAGACGCCGTAAATCTCCAAACGATGGTGGCTTACCTTAAACCCCGTTACGTGAGCCGCAAGCTGTTCCACTTCGTCAAGGCCAGGATAATGGAAGTCCACGATTTTTCCGCAGTTTTCACAAATGGCGTGATAATGGTCAGAGGTGACAAAGTCAAATCTGCTGGACGCATCTCCGTACGTAAGCTCCTTTACAAGCCCCGCTTCCCGGAATACACGCAAATTGTTATAAACTGTCGCAACACTCATATTAGGGAATTTCCCTTCCAAGGCTTTATATATATCGTCCGCTGTCGGATGAGCCATAGAGTCCACGAGATATTCCAGAATGGCATGACGTTGAGGAGTAATCCGGACTCCCGTATCCTTCAACGTGTCTAAGGCTTCTTTTAATTCATGTGCAGCCATCCGTCATGCACCTCTCTTCTAAAAAAGATTCTTACTTTATAATGTTTATAATTAGTGTACATCTTTTTCCGGTCTCCTGTCAAATGCAATCTGACGAAAACCCCGTGAGTTCAGCATTTGTCCATTAATTAGACGCAATTTGTTCTAATTCGCGAAGCGCTTCCTCAACATGATCTTTCACTTTTACCTTTCTCCATTCCTTCACGAGACGGCCTTCTTTGTCTAACAGAAAGGTGGAGCGTTCGATTCCCATATATTCTTTCCCAAAATTCTTCTTCAGCTTCCACACATCAAAAGCTTCCGCCAGTTTGTGCTCATCATCGACGAGGAGCTGGAAAGGAAGATCGTGTTTCTGCTTGAATTTTTCATGTTTGTCACGGCTGTCAGGGCTTACTCCGATGATAACCGCATCAAGTCCCGCGAAACTTTCGTGCTGATCACGGAAATCGCATGCTTCCGTCGTGCATCCGGGTGTCATGTCTTTCGGATAAAAATAGAGCACGACGTACTTCCCTTTAAAATCTGTTAATGATACTTTTTCTCCGCTGTCGTTCACTAATTTCATATCCGGTGCTGCTTGTCCGATTTCAATCGTCATTTCTTATACCTCCGGGTTTTTTATTAAGCGTATCCAATTCGCGTTAAGATTACAACCGTTATCCCCCGCTCTTTTCTGGAAGCATGAACCGTTGTACTCGCATTGAAGCATGCTACAATAGAATATGATGTAAGGAGATATTAGGAGGGTCATTTTTTGTATACAAAATCAGTTGAACTTCATAAGGAAGCGTTAGAGCATATCGTGGGAGGCGTGAACAGTCCGTCCAGATCCTACAAAGCAGTGGGCGGCGGTTCACCAGTTGCGATGGAAAAAGCAAATGGCGCTTATTTCTGGGATGTAGACGGGAATCAGTATATTGATTATTTAGCGGCTTACGGTCCGATTATTACCGGACATGCCCACCCGCATATTACAGAAGCGATTAAAAAAGCCGCTGAAAACGGCGTACTGTACGGAACGCCGACTAAGCATGAGGTCACTTTCGCCAAAATGCTGAAGGAGGCCATTCCTTCACTTGATAAAGTGCGGTTCGTAAACTCGGGTACTGAAGCTGTGATGACAACGATCCGGGTTGCACGCGCTTATACCGGCCGGACAAAAATCATTAAATTCGCCGGCTGCTATCACGGCCATTCTGATCTCGTGCTTGTCGCTGCGGGTTCAGGTCCGTCTACACTCGGCACCCCCGATTCCGCCGGTGTGCCGAAAAGCATCGCCAAAGAGGTGATTACCGTTCCTTTCAATGACATTGACAGTTACAAAGCCGCATTGGACAAATGGGGTTCAGAAATTGCAGCGGTTCTTGTCGAGCCGATTGTCGGCAATTTCGGCATCGTTGAACCTAAAGAAGGCTTTTTGGAACAGGTCAATGAATTGACCCATAAAGCGGGCGCGCTCGTCATTTATGATGAAGTGATCACGGCGTTCCGTTTTATGTACGGAGGCGCGCAGGATCTTCTCCAAGTAAAGCCTGATTTAACGGCGCTCGGAAAAATCATCGGAGGCGGGTTGCCGATCGGCGCTTACGGAGGCAAAAAAGAGATCATGGAACAGGTTGCTCCGCTCGGTCCGGCATATCAAGCCGGCACGATGGCCGGAAATCCCGCATCCATCTTATCCGGTATCGCCTGTCTGGAAGTGCTGAAGGAAGAAGGCGTTTATGAGCGGCTTGATCAGCTCGGCGCCAGACTTGAACAAGGCATTCTCGCCCATGCAGAGACACATGGCATTACCATTACCGTCAACCGTTTAAAAGGCGCGCTTACGGTTTACTTCAGTGATGAAAAGATCGTAAATTATGAGCAGGCGGAAAATACGGACGGAGAAGCATTTGCCAAGTTCTTCAAGCTGATGCTTGAACGCGGGATCAATCTCGCCCCGTCGAAGTATGAAGCTTGGTTTATCACAACCGCACATACTGAAGAAGATATCGACGCCACTTTAAAAGCGGTCGAAGATGCGTTCAGACATATGAAAAAATAACTGTTGAAACAAGCGGAAGCCCGGGGCTTCCGCTTTTTCTTTTTGTCCGATTTGTGAGATAATGGTTTTTTCAAAAAAAGACCTTGAATAATTGGTATGATCCCTGTATATTACTTTATTGTTTAGCAAATAAACCGACAGGGAAATGTAAGTGTCAGCCGTTCGTTCGGCACATAATTTATTAGAGAAAGGAATGCACGCACAAACCAATGAAACTTGGTGCCCGCATTTTTAAAACAGGGATTGCGATTACGCTCGCCCTCTACTTAGCATCATGGATCGGACTTCCGTCGCCGATCTTTGCCGGGATTGCAGCTATATTTGCCATACAGCCCTCTATTTACAGGTCTTTTCTTATCATTATTGATCAGGTGCAGGCAAATATCATCGGCGCTGTCATCGCTACGGTATTCGGACTGATTTTCGGACCGAGTCCGATTATGATCGGATTGACCGCAGTCATTGTCATTACGATTATGTTAAAACTGAAAATTGAACACACCATTTCAATTGCGCTCGTTACAGTTATCGCGATTTTGGAAACACCGGGAAACAGCTTCCTGACGTTCGCTCTGATTCGAACAAGCACCGTTATTTTAGGCGTGCTTTCTTCTTTTATTGTGAACCTTGTGTTTCTTCCGCCGAAATATGAAACGAAACTGACTCATCATACGGTTGAATACACCGATGAGATCATGAAATGGATCAGACTGACCATGCGCCAGTCGACGGAGCACTCGATATTGAAAGAAGATATTGAGAAGCTGAAGGAAAAGATGATGAAGCTTGACCATACGTATCTTCTTTATAAAGAAGAGAGAAGCTACTTTAAGAAGACAACGTATGTAAAGTCGCGCAAGCTTGTTTTATTCAGACAAGCGATTATTACGGCGAACCGGGCGCTTGATACGCTGAAAAAGCTGCATCGCTATGAAAACGAGATTTATCATATGCCGGAGGAATTTCAGGAGACGCTGACAGAAGAAATTGATTATCTGCTTCATTGGCACGAAAGAATTTTGATGCGGACTGTCGGCAAGATTAAGCCGCATGATGACGATGCGGAAGAAAGCATAAGATATAAACAGCTTTTGACGAAGTCTTTCTTGAAAAATCAGCAGAACTGCGAGGATGAACTGCTTGATTACAATATGCTCAGCATTATGGCTGCGGTTGCGGAATACCGCGAGCAGCTGGAACATCTTGATACACTGATTACGAGTTTTCAGACATACCACCCGAAAGACAGCGAATTAGAAACAGACGATGATGAGTAACCCGGTGCTAAGAAGAACCGGGTTTTTTTGTATAAAAAAACTTATGCCGCCCATTCGGCCGGCATAAGTTTTTCGGTCAATTTAAATTCTGGATCGTAAATAAATGTCTGTACTGGCCGTCACGCGCCATTAATTCTTCGTGCGTGCCGGTTTCAATGACGGAGCCGTTTTCCATGACGACAATTTTATCCGCATGCGTAATCGTGGACAGCCTGTGGGCGACGATAAATGTCGTCCGGTTTTTCGCAAGCTTGTCCATCGCTTCCTGAATGTAATGTTCACTTTCAAGATCAAGAGCCGATGTCGCTTCATCCAAAATCAGCAGCGGCGGATTTTTTAAGAATACACGCGCGATCGAAATCCTCTGCTTCTGCCCGCCTGACAATTTGACGCCCCGCTCGCCTACTTTGGTCTCATAGCCTTCGGGGAAGCCCATAATAAATTCATGGGCATTTGCCGCTTTCGCAGCCGCAACCACCTCATCCAGAGACGCTCCCGGTTTACCAATGGCGATATTTTCACGAATCGTCTCACTGAACAGAAATGTATCTTGAAGCACCATTCCGACTTGATTGCGGAGGCTTCTCGCTTCATAATCACGAATATCTGTGCCGTCAATCAGCAGGCTGCCGCCGGACACATCATAAAAACGCGGTATGAGGCTGACAAGCGTAGATTTTCCGCCGCCGCTCATCCCGACAAGCGCAACGGTCTCCCCTTTTGTCACCTTTAAGGAAACGTCCCGCAAGATCTTTTCTTTTCCTTCTTCATAGGAGAACGAGACATTTCGAAATTCAACCTCGCCTTTAATGCCGTCAGCTTTGACGGCATTCGGTTTATCAGTCAATTCATACGGCTCGTCGATAAATTCAAATATGCGGTCCATTGAAGCAATCGACTGGGTCAGCGTCGTCGATGAGTTGATCAATCTTCTGACCGGATTGTACATTCTGTCAATGTAACCGACAAACGCAACCATTGTCCCCACTGTCAGCGGGCCGTTTATGACAAAATAGCCCGCAAACGCGATAACGAGCAGTGGCGCTAAATCCGTAATGGTGTTTACGACCGCAAATGTTTTGGCGTTCCAATTCGTATGACGGATCGCTTTGTCCAGAAAATGTCCGTTTTTCTCATCAAAATTGGCTTGTTCATAATTTTCAATGGCGAAGCTTCTGATAACGGGCATCCCTTGAACTCTTTCGTGCAAATGGCCCTGCACCTGAGCGAGAGCCTGAGAACGCTCGCGTGTCAGTTTTCGGAGACGGCCGTAAAAGTATTTCACTGAAATTCCGTATAACGGAAATAAAATGACAGATATCAGTGTCAGCTTGATATCTAGTGTGAACATAATACAGATGACGATCAGCACCGTCATCATATCAAGCCAGATATTCATCAGTCCCGTTATGACAAAGTCTTTTGTCTGTTCGACATCATTTATCACCCGGGAAATGACTTCGCCTGTTCTCGTATTGGCATAAAACCGCAGGCTCAATTTTTGAATATGGTCAAACAATACTCCTCTGATATCGTAGAGCACCCGGCTGCCCGTCCATTGCGCGAAATATTGCCGATAATATTCTACCGGCGGACGCAGAACTAAAAACAGCACGAACATGATGCCCATAATCGTGAATAGTGATGACGTTTTAGCGCTTGCCGTGCCGCTCCCTTGAATAATGTCATCGACTACGTATTTTAACAGAAGCGGGAGAGCCAGCGGGATGGAGAACTTTATAATACCGATACACACTGTGATAAAGATTTGTTTTTTATAAGGTTTTACAAATTGCATATAGCGTCTGATTACGCCCACACTTTATCCCCCTCTCTCTTTAAGGCGTGTGAGCCCATGTGAAAAACCTGTTGACACCCCAACAGGTTTTTATTATATTCTTTATTTTGTATAGCGCAGATACCGTTCATACCACATATCAACAAATTCCGGAGCAAACGGTCCTTTCCGCTGATGAATCCAGTGCAGCAGCGTATTCAGATACTCCTTCAGAATGCTGTCGATCTCTTTAGGGTAATTCATTGATTTGCGGTGATCATCGTATTCATCTTCGTCAAGAATGTTATACGTCATATCCGGAAACACCTTGACATCCAAATCGTAATCAATATATTTGATGGCCTCCCCGTCATAAGCGAACGGCGAGCTGATGTTGCAGTAATAGTGAACCCCGTCATCTCTCAGCATTCCGATGACGTTAAACCACTGACGGGCATGAAAGTAGCAGATCGCCGGTTCTCTCGTCACCCACGTCCGTCCGTCGGATTCCGTCACCATTGTCCGGTCGTTAGCTCCGATGATACACAATTCCGTACTTTTTAAAATCGTCGTTTCATTCCAAATTCGATGAAGCAGCCCGTTATGCTTATAGCTGTGAATTTGAATGGTTTCTCCTTCCTTGGGATATCCCATATTTCTCCCCTACTTTCTGTAAAGCCCTGCAGTCAATGCAGCCGCAATTGCTTTCCGACAAGTCTTTTCACTATTATACCGTTACGAATTAAAAAATGAAAATAAAAGAACCACTCCGCTTCCGGAATGGCACATTCATTTCTGCACATAGGAAGACGGCTTTTCCGTGCTGCGATAAGACTGGATGACTTGCTCTGTCTGCCTTTGGAATAACTCCTGTATGCCGGCCAGATCTTTTCGCTTTGTCGCAATTTCGTCCTGTACATTGTCCAGCTTCGCATCTCTTTCCAGACTGATGAGTTCCGCCTCCACCTGCCGGCAGCGGTCGAGTTCTGACTGCAGCTCGAGAAGCTGATCCATGATCTTCATCTGTTCACTTACAAGCTTTTCAAACTCTGACATCGGGTTCCTCCTTAGGCTTTTAGGTTGATACTCCTTACCATTTCGATTTTCAGCCGGAAAACCCTTTGACTCATTCTGTAGAGGAATCACAAGTTTTGTCGTTTTGAGAAAAGAAAAAAGCACTTCCATCCGAGGATGAAGTGCTTTTTTGTTTCAGTGATTAGCTGTTTTGCTGTTTGTTTTGTTCAGCAGATTGGTTTTGCTTTCTTACCTGCTGCGCATCAGTTTCACTGCCGAATTCAGTGCCGTATTGACCTTGACCGGAAGCTGATTGCTGATTTTGTTTTTTCACCTGCTGAACGTCTGTTTTGCTGTATTTTGAGTTTGCCATTGTTATCACCTCCACGCACTTTAGAATGTGCAGGAGGTGTTAAGGCTATTCATGTTTTTTAAAAACTTATACGAGCAGAGAGCGTCCGCCGTCGATAATGATGGTCTGGCCGCGGATCATGTCCGCTTTTGAAGAAACTAAAAACTCCACCGTATCGATCATATCTTTAATTTCGACCATTCTGCCGGCCGGCGTATTTTGGCGGGCATCGTCGAGCAATTCGTCTCTGTTAGGGAAATGCTTCAGCGCGTCCGTATCAATCGCTCCGCCGGAAACCGCGTTTACGATGATGTTTTTCGGAGAAAGCTCAACTGCCAGGTAACGGGTTAACGCTTCTAAAGCGGCTTTTGAGACACCGACCGTCGTGTAGTTCTCAAGATAGCGGATGCTGCCGAGCGAGCTGATGCTGACGATGTGGCCGCCTCCGTTTTTCTCCATCAGCTTTGCCGCTTCCTGAGCGCAGAAAAGCAATGCTTTCGCGTTGATATTCATCGTCCAGTCCCAATGTGTTTCTTCGAGTTCCATAACCGGTCTCAGCACGCCTGAAGCCGCGTTATTGACGAATACGTCCAGTCTGCCGAATGTTTCGTCGATCTGGCGGAACATGTCTTTAATTTTTGCCGGCTGGCCGACATTGGCTTTAATGACAAGCGTTTTAACGCCGAGTTTCTCAATTTCTTCGGCGGTTTCTAATGCCGCTTTTTTACTGCGGGCGTAATTGATGACGATGTTGTAGCCTTTTTCCGCGAGTCTGATGGCTGCCGCTTTTCCGACGCCCCGGCTGCTTCCCGTGATCAGTGCGCATTTATTTTGTTCCATTTTTCCTCAGCTCCTTGCTGCGTATAGTTCTTTTCATTCAACAAACAATAAAAGCAATATTCATTGAAAGGGGTCTTTTTATATGTATGTCGGACGTGATATGGGCGAATTGGCCATGATGCCCAAACAAGATTGGAAAGATTCAGAGCTCGCCTATTTCCACCATGCCTTCCAGCAAATTATGCCGTATTTAAACGAGGAAGGCCAGTCCAAATACCGGGAACTGATTCAGGAAATCGAAGCCCGCGGCGGACTGAAACGGAATGAGGCGGATTACAGCCACGGCACGCGCGTCAGCTATGACTGACGCTTTTTACCGGCGGCCGCTTTCGTCCGCCATTTTCCAAATCTTTTGATGGGAAACGGGAAAAGCATATTCCTCGAGTTCCTCTTTTGTGACCCGTATTAATTCTGATGTATCCGACACTTGTTTTACTTTACCGAAAAAGACCGAAATATTCCAGACGAGATGAGTAAAAACATGCTCAACGATGCCTTCCAGCTCTCCGATTTCAGCGGTTGTTCCCATCTCTTTTTCTAAAAAGGCTTCAAGCTGCTCTCTTTCGGTCTTGATTCCTTTTTGGGTTTCGGTGTTCGGAAACTCCCACAGATTGGCGAGCAGTCCTTTTGGCGGCCGTTTATGAATATAGACATTGTCCTGGTCGTCTGTCAGCACAACGGCTGCCATTGTTTTCACCCCGGGTTTTTTCTTTTTGCTTTTGACGGGCAGCTCCCGCTCTGTCCCTTCCGCAAATGCCGAACAGTGCTTTTGCACGGGGCACAGCAGACAGGACGGCGATTTCGGGGTGCAGATGATCGCGCCGAGCTCCATTAAACCCTGATTGAATTCAGATGGTTTTTCATGAGAAATGAATGCGGATACCGCCTGTTCGAAAATGGTTCTCGTTTTCGGCTTTGCGATATCGTCCCATATGGAAAGAATTCTCGACATGACACGCATCACATTGCCGTCTACGGCCGGAACCGGCTTGTTATATGCAATGCTGAGCACGGCCCCTTTTGTATAAGGGCCGACACCTTTCAGTCCGCCGAATTCCTTTTCTCCGTCAGGAACGACTCCCCCGTACCGCTCGTGCACTTCTTTTACGGCGCTTTGCAGATTTCTCACACGGGAGTAATAGCCTAACCCTTCCCAGGCTTTGAGCACTTTTTCCTCATCGGCTTCAGCGAGCGCCGAGACGGTCGGAAATTGCTCAAGAAACCGTTGAAAATAAGGGATGACGGTATCTACGCGCGTCTGCTGCAGCATGACCTCTGACACCCACACCCGATACGGGTCCTGATTTTCTCTCCACGGCAGAATTCTCTGTTCTCTTTCGAACCATGTAATTAAATCCTCACGAAATGCGTCTATATCTTTTTGTTTCAATTTTTCTTCAAGTGCGTTCATATCTTCTCCTCAGATGTTTCGGGTCCCGCTTTTCTTGACACTGTATTTTGGTGTAAACTAAGGGCACGTTACGTAATATGTTACATTAAATAGTGATAAAGAAAAAGCGGAAACATATGAGAACGGCGGATAAACGCCATGATTGGGCAAACAGAAAATGGGGAATATCTTATAATGCGAAATATGCGGGCGACTGATGTATAACGCCTGCTAGGAGGTCACCAATGGATACTGGCACTCACGTTGTCATGGGCATCGCGCTTGGCGGAATCGCAACTCTCGATCCTGCCGTCGGCATGCATACCCCCATGTCTCAGGCAGTTATGATCGCCGCTCTTGCCGGCTCTCAGGCACCTGATATTGATACCATATTGAAGCTGAAAAATAATGCCGTTTATATTCGAAATCATAGAGGGTTCACGCACTCCATTCCCGCCGTTTTATTTTGGTCCATTCTGATTCCGGGCATTCTGTTTATGTTTTACCCGGAAGCGAACTTTCTGCACTTGTGGCTGTGGACGCTTCTGGCTGTCGTTCTGCATGTGTTTGTCGACATTTTTAACGCGTACGGAACGCAGGCCCTCCGCCCGTTTTCGAAAAAATGGGTCGCTCTCGGTCTCATCAATACCTTTGACCCGTTTATTTTCATCAGCCATTTGGCCGCGATTGCTGTGTGGTATATCGGAGGCCATCCGGGCGTGACATTTTTGACGCTGTATATCATCCTCGCAGGATATTACGCCGTCCGGTTTTTGATGCAGCTGCGGATTAAGCGGCGGCTGCGGGAGATGATTGAAGAAGAAATTGAAACCATCATTATTTCGCCGACGATGAAATTCAGGCAGTGGCGAATCGCCGTAACGACGGCGCATGCCTTTTATGTCGGCAGAAGCCTTGACGGCCATGTGGTGATATTGGATACATTCAACCGCGTGCCCGTACCGGAAACCGATGTGATGAAGGCCGCGAAACAGGATGAAAATATTGCAGCCTTTCTATCGTTTTCGCCCGTTTACAGGTGGGAGGTCGATACCTTTAAAGATCATTATGAGGTGCGCTTTATTGATTTGCGCTACCGAAGCAAAGGGCACTACCCCTTTGTCGCCATCGTCCACCTCAGTCATGATTTAGAGCCTCTTTCTTCTTACACAGGCTGGATTTTCAGCGAGGAAAAACTGCAGAAAAAATTAAAGCTCGGCTCTGTTTAAGAGCCGGGCTTTTTTTGTCTTCTCACATATATGGCGGCAAGCACGAGGCTGATGACCGATAGAGCGGCAGCCGGTTTAAAAAACGGCGGGTAATACGTTAATTGAATATCATTTTTTCCTTTTTGCGCTTTAAATCCGATAAAGGAATAATCCGCTTTTTCAATCTGTTCTTGTCTGCCGTTTATCTTCAGTTCCCATCCTTTTTCATATGGAATCGGAAGCATGATATACGGCGCGCCTGTTTTGTTTTCATACGAGATATGAAGCGTATTTCCGCGCCAGCTGAGATCGGCCGGCGATTCTTTTTCCGCTTTTCGGTATGCATTTTTCAGTGTTCCGTACCGTTCTTCGTAAAGCGCCAGTCTGTCGAGCTGATACGTTCCTTTCGGCAGCCGGATTTGAATGTTTTTTGTTTTCGGCACTCTGACGGTGAGATCATTTACACCTGTTTTATAAATGGATTGATTCGATTTTCTCGTTGTCGTGTAATCGTTCACTTTTAATGTAAATCCCTGGTCCTTCGCTTTGTTCAATAAATAAAAGCTGACATAATAATCTCCGCCGCCAGCCTCAGCGCCGTGCGGTGTAATGATCAGGCCGCCGCCGTCTTCGTTTACCGTCAGGATGCCGTCTTGATAATCCGCATGGTCGGCCGTTACCTTTGCCTGACGGATCATATTTTTCGCTTTTGGGGCTTTTTTCGTTTTTACTGTGCTCGATTCCGTGATGATCCCATCAAGCAACGCCCGCTCCCTGGCAAGGGCGGGCGCTTTTTTCAGGTCGCCCTCGTTATATACACGATCGGCTGTCCGGACGAACGGGAGCACATATTGATTTTGATAAACCGCATAGCGGGATGACTCCATGATTTTTTTGAATCCGTAAGGGACGCCGGCCTCGTTTGTTTTTTCCGTCATATAATATTTTCCGTAAAGCAGGCTGTATAAATTAGCCCTGTTTCCTAATGTCGCATAGCGGCTGACGCTTTCTCTTCCCATATCAATCTGGAGGTCGTTCCAGTAAAAGGACAGCAGATTGCGGTTCAGGATGCTTGAGTATACGCTGAATCCGTTGAACCCGTAAATGATCGGAGTGTTATTAAATACTCCGTTCATCCAATCTAAACGGGCAAAGGGATCCGGATCTTTTTCTTTCAGACGCTGAATAAGCTCTGTTTGTTCTTTGCCCTTATAATCAGGACCCGTCATAAAGGTATGAGATACCGTATAAATCTTCCCGCCTTCTGATAACGCATATTTTTCATATGTATTAGCCGTCAGCACCGCCGTCAAGAGAATGACGGCATAGACGGCGGGCACCGCGCCTTTCAGTCTTGTCTTTGCTGCAAGGAAAGCGGCAATGGTCAGCCCCAGAAGGAGCAGGATAGGCAAGTTGGCCTGATCAGAAATATCCAGACTGAACCGTCTCACCTGGCTCCAATAGAGCAGAACGGCGAGTACGGCGGATATTAGCATACTCTTCATGCTGATGTCTGAAAGCTTAGAAAGCCCTGCTGCAACCGTTCCGGCAATCGTGAAGCACAGGACGTATTCAAACCTGTTTTGCGGAGCTGAAAAACCGTTAAAGGCACTTGCCGCAAACGGACTGAAGTGAAACAGAATGTACAGCAGACTGATTCCCGCGAACAGCCGGAACAGCCGGTTTTTATATAAAGAAAATGTAAATAGAAAAAGCAAAAAAACCGCCGGCAGAATGATTATCCGGCTTGAAAATAAAATGTTGTCGGAAAAATCGAGCCATGCAATCTGCTCTGAATACGGCGGCCGCAGATTATGAAGATATCCGTATACGACAGGGATAAAGGAGACTGCGCTTATGCCGAAGCCGAGCAGGCCTGACAAAATAAACATTCTGCATTGAGTGAGCTTTTTGGCTTCATTCTCTTCAAGATGAATGATCCATCTGAATAAGATGTAAATGCCAATGAAAATCAGGTTAATATACGCGAAATAAAAGTTGTTGATCAATGTCAGCGCACAGGCGAAGATAAACCACGCCGGCTTTTTTTCTGTGATGATTTTTTCCGCGCCGAGCACGAGCAGCGGCAGCCACACCATACTGTCAGTGAAAAAGTCCCAATACACCTCATGCCGGAAGTAGATAATCGAGACCCCGTACAACACGGCGCCGACAAAAGCAGGCACCGTCCGTTTGACGAAATAACGGAACACACAGGCCGCCGTGAATATGACGAAACTCTGCTTGGCGATGCTGATAAAAACGGAGGCCTGGGCCCAAAACAGCGCATCCGCGTCACCCGACAGCTGCATAAGCTGCAGGATGCGGACAGCGGCGGAGATAAACAGAAAGAGAAAAGAAGTAGAGAAATAATAGCCGAGCTGACTGTACACTCCCCCGCCCATTCCGAACGAATAGCTGTAAAACAGCCGGCCGTTCATATATTGGTCAAACAGCAGCTTTTTGAAGACCGCCATTTGAGCGATCCCGTCTCCAGACCCCGTCATATAGCGGCCTGCCGACCACTCCTTCAAGAAAAAAATATGAGCGGCTGCCGCAGCCAGCACACAGGCTGCCGGCAAGATCCATTTATTTTTTTTCATATAACGTCCCCAGACCCTGCGCACAGCGGCGGCTGTTTAATGGTTCCACTTGCGCTTTTTTGTATAATTCGTTTCATTTTGTTCTCCGTACGTAATATTCGCTTCTTTAATTAAATAGTGCGGGCGTTTTTTTGTTTCATAGTAAATCCGGCCGATATACTCGCCGATGATGCCGAGACTCAAAAGCTGGATGCCTCCTAAAAACAGCACGGCGGAAATAATGGTGAAGTATCCGGGAACGGACACGCCGTGTGTCAGAATATGAATAAAGGTCGTTACAATATAAACCATCGACAGAAGCAATATCAGAATACCGGTGAAAAAGCAAACCCTCAGCGGTTTGTTGTTAAAGGAGACGACACCGTCCATTCCGTAGTTGAACAGATTGCTGAATGACCATTTGGACTTGCCGTTCTGCCTTTCGACATTTTCATAAAACACGATTTTCTGGTCAAACCCGATCCAGCAGAACAGCCCTTTTGAGAAGCGGTTCCCTTCACTCAGCTTCAAAAGAGCATCAACGGCCTGCCGGCTCAGCAGGCGGAAATCCCCGACTCCGTCACGCAGATCCACTTCGACGGCTTTGTTAATAAATTTATAATACAGGGAAGAAAGCACGGAACGCACGGGGCTGTCCCCTTTTCGATTGCGCTGCGCAATAACTTGGTCATATCCTTCTTCATAGCCTTGAATGAAGTCTTTCAGCAGATGCGTCGGGTGCTGCAGGTCAGCGTCCATCACGATTACCGCTTCGCCCTGCACGTGTTCAAATCCCGCCAAAATGGCCGCTTCTTTCCCGAAGTTGCGGGAAAAAGATATGTATTTGACGCGATGGTTTCTGGCGGCCAGTTCCTTAATCTGCTGAAGGGTGTCATCCGCGCTTCCGTCATTGATGTAGAAAATTTCATAGTCATAATGAATCGTTTGAAACTCTTTTTTTAAAGATTCATGGATGAGCTTGACGTTGTTTCCTTCATTGTAAGACGGAATAATAATTGAGATTAACCTTTGTTTCATGAAGGCACCTTCTTTTGTATTATTCTTTTTTTAGTGCGGCCTTAGTGGAATAGTCCGCAAAACTTCAGTAAGGCTTTTCCTTTTTTTAAAGTCGTTTAAACCCTTTTTTCGTTACAGGGAAAGAAAAATTTTTCTGCATATGGTTATATATTTTTATTTTGTCATGTTTTTCGGCAGATATGAGAAAAAAAAGAAAAAGTCTGTACGCGGGACAGACTTTATTGCTGAAGGTATTCATGAATCAAATGGCTGACGATGCGCGGTTTTTCGTGAATGACCCAATGCGAGGCATCATCTATGAAGATTAAGTCGCCGTTTGGAATCATCCGTTTTGTTTCCGAAGCGAGCTTTTTGCTCAGCGCGCGGTCATTGACGCCCCATATTAATCGGTACGGAACAGACATTTTAAGCGGAACTGAAGGGCCTAAACCGCCGCATCTGATCGCCCGGTACCAGTTCAGCATAGCCGTGAGGGCTCCTTTTCTGCCCCACGCTTCTTTGTAGCTGTCGACATCTTCCCGTGAAAAAAGCGCCGGGCGTTCGGATAAGCCGATGGCGTGATCCAATACGCGGTAATCGTCTTCTGATAATCTCCGTTCAGGTTTTTCCGGGAGCTGAAAGAACGCGATATAAGAGCTTTTCTTCCATTGCGGCGGGTAGAACGGTGTGACCTTCCGCATAACCGCCGGATGCGGGATATTGACCGTGATCAATTTTTCAACGTATTGCGGCCGCGTGGATGCCAAGTGCCAGGCTACAGCTCCTCCCCAATCGTGACCGATGACGACGGCCTTGTCATCTGTAAAGTGAGTGATCAGCCCGATAATGTCATCCCTGAGTTTATCAATGGTATAGTTTTCGATGCCCTCCGGTTTATCACTGAGATTATAGCCGCGCTGATCGGGCACGACAACATGGTATCCGGCATCCGCAAGCGGTTTGATCTGACTCTTCCAGCCGTACCAAAATTCCGGAAACCCGTGCAGCAGCACCGCCAAAGGGCCGTCTTTCGGGCCGGCTGAAGCCGTGTGCAGCGTCACTCCGTTTGTTTCGATCATGTGAAAAGTGATGTCATTCAATCGGTTCTCCTCCCCTTTTGTTTTAATCTTCTTTCTGTTAAGGCTATGATCAGCGCGCTGATCGCGATCAAATATACGGCCTGGACGATCAGGCTGTACGGCTGAGTGAGCGGAATGAGCAGGCTGCCCGCAAATCCGGCCGCGGCCGTCAGAAGGCCGAACAGAATCATGAGGACCGCACTGAAACGGTTGCCTTCTCTCCACTGGGATTCATCCGCCATAGAGCGTTTTGTCCGATATCCGTACAGGCTGTTAATTGACTTCGGCGGGAAAAGTGTGACTAAAATGCCGGCTGCAGCCATCAGAAGGCCGCCGATAACCATTATCATATCCGTCACTCTCCTTTTCATTTCATACGAAAGGAAAGGCGGAAAGTTTCAGAAAAAAAGCAGGCTCATCCGCCTGCCTGAATCTTTATTTTTGAACTAAGTCGGCCGTCTTCACATAACCTGCTTTCCCGCCGTATGTGACGTACGCCCATTTACGGTCAAATCCTCCGTCATGGCTGAATCCCCAGCCGAGCACATTGACGGTTTCCCCCGCTTTCACGGAGCTTTTTTTGCCGGTTTCCAAAGTCGGCGTATAAAAAGCGGTTTGTTTCGCGGTCACTGCCTTCATCGGCTGCTTCATCAGAAAATGAGTGGAGATATAGGCTTTCTGACCTTTGTAGTTAATCTCAGCCCAATCTGCCCCTTCAAGCTGTTTAACCTTTACGGCATCTTCTGAACGGAGCGTGCCGACAATCCGCCCTTGTTTATTTGGTTCTTTACGGACGTTAAGTTCTCCTGCTTTCACGATATATGTATCTGCTGCGGTGTCTATTTTTGTCTGCTGAACTGCTGCGGCATTCGCTGCCGGATCAAAAAAAACGGTGCCTGCGGCTAAAAATAAGCAAAGTCCTGCGGCCGGAATAATTGCGGTTAACCCTTTTTTCATGTTCATTGTGGTTCCTCCCCGCTATTTTATTAAGTTATTACACAATTCCACACTTTGCGGGTCATCAAACATGATTTTCCTATTTCTTTTATAAAAAGAAAAAACCGCCGGAAGAGATCCGGCGGAACGCGCTATTATGTTAATGCAGGAGTCCCCTGCTTTGATCCAAATAATGAGAAACGTCTTCCCGCATGCTTTGGAACATATGAAGCTTGCTGCCGTACGATTCAATCCATTCCTTGACGACGCGTTCTGTCATTTGCTCTCCTTGATACGGGCGGCCGGCTTTTGCGTAAGTCGCTTCGAAATCTCCCCATAAAAGCTCCACCCAAGTACGTGCTTGCAAATAGCTGAGCATATCATTTTTCTCAAGCAGCAAATTCGTCAGTTTGTCGATATATGTATTCATGTCTCTGTCTCCTTTCCTTGGGAAAACCTGCTGCTTTTACGCAGCTTGTCACAGGCATATACTAACTTTACGTCTTCAGTCCAGAAGGCGCAACCTTTTGATATTGGCCGAGGGGGAAAACAAATGGTCCGGAACAAAGCAAAAGGATTTCCCAATCAGAACAACAATAAGTTTGAAGGCGAACCGCGGGCAAAGGATGACTACGCTTCTAAACGGGCGGACGGTTCAATTAATTCGCACCCGCAAGAGCGCATGAGAGCTTCAGGCAGACGATAAACACACCGTAAAGAGACCGGAAATGATCCGGTCTCTTTTTTGCAAAGGACATTAACGTCAAACAAATACCGTAATATGTCAATAAAAAACCGCTGCCCGTTACTCTCGCTGACGGCTCACCGTGATGAAATCTGAAAAAGCTTGCAGACGGAATATCCGCTGCAAGCTTTTTGTTATCCTTTATGCATTTGGTATTCATAGACGTCCTTCTTCTCAGACAGATGAGCGAACGTGGACAGCACAAGGCCGAGAGCGGTCATCAGCGCACCGCCGGCAAACAGCCATGAGTAAGATCCCGTTCCGCCGAGAATCAAACCGCCGATCCAGGCGCCGAGAGCGTTTGCCAGGTTAAAGGCGGAAACGCTCACCGCGGCGGCGATCGTCGTGCCGTTTTCAGAGGAAGAAATAACCTTTGTCTGTAAAAGCGGCGGCGTGCCGAACGCACATGCACCGAATAAAAATGTCGCCGAAACGGCTGCGGCGGGAAACACAGCGATATAAGGGAAAATCGCCATGACGCCGATCAAGCCGATCATCACGCCGATCATTGTGCGTGTCAGCAGTTTGAGCGGCACTTTCCCTGCGAAGAAATTCCCCGCCACTCCGCCGAGACCGTAGGCAAATAACGCGCCGGTGATGCCGACCGTGCCGAATCCAGCTGAATCTCTTAAAATCGGCTCGATAAACGTGTAAGCGATAAAAACGCCTGAGTAGCCGAGAATGGTGATCGCAAAGGAAAAAATCACTTGCTTATGCTTAAAGACACTCCATTCATTCATCAGCATCGGAATCACTTTCGGTTTTTGATTCGGTACGACCAGCATCAGACCGATCAGTCCGATCAGGCCTAAAACAGAAATAATGAAAAAGACGGCACGCCAATTAAGGGCATCCCCTAAATAAGAGCCGAACGGAACGCCGAGCATCAGCGCCACGGTTAATCCTCCGTTCATCGATGCAGCGGCGGCGGACCGTTTTTCAGGCGGCACCATTTCACTCGCAAACACCATAGCAATCGCAAAAAAGGCTCCGTGAATGGATGCGGATAAAATTCTGGAAATCGCCAGTACAGCAAAGTTTGGCGCAAAGACGCTCATCAGGTTGGCAAGGACGAAAATTCCCATCAACCCGAGCAGCACCGGCTTTCTCGGGAGCTTAACCGCGACAATGGTTACGATCGGGCCCGTCAGGCAGACGCTTGCCGCGTACGCCGTAACAAGCATGCCCGCTGAAGATACATGTATATGAAAGTCATCGGCAATCGACGTCAAAATACCCATGACAGCATATTCCGTATACCCGATGGAAAACGTGCAAATCATTAAAACAAAAATCATTAATTTCACTGATGGCTGTTTCATTTTGATATTCAACGCGAATCGCCTCCTTTTTAATAAAAAACAACGAATTTCATCTTAAAAGATATCGAAATTGAATTCAATCATTTTTTACTGAAAGTTTGAAACGAATGTGTTCAAAAGAAAAAGAGGCCGGAGCCGGCCTCTTTTGTTAACTTTTTTCTTTCAAAACAGAAATCGGCAGCGCCTCTTCCCGGTCAGGCGACGATGATCTGTGCCCCCAGGCGAATACGCCGTTGATGTAATCAATGCTGAATGTGTCATCAGAACCTTCTATCTGATACACTGCGCCGGGCTGAAAGTCTTCCGGCTCCAGCATGTAGGCTTTGGCCATCGTGATTTTCCGTTCAAGCACGGCCAGTTCATTTACAATGCCCATCTGTTCCGCTTTTCTCGCTCTTTCCGTCAATCCCGCAATTTCTGTCTGTAGTTCATGAGGCGTCATTTGACTGTATCGTTTGTCCATTTCGGTTTACTCCTCTTCCTGCAAAAATTGTTCAATATCGTCAATCGAGAATCCTTTTCTGAATAAGTACTGTTTGACCTTCATTCCGCTTTCATAGCTGCCGTCATAGCGGTATTTCCTGATCGCCTTTTCCCCATGAATCTTCAGGGCTTCCATCTCAGCTTCGTCATCATTCTCATACTCCGTCTGCTCCAGGGCGGCGTTGATGACGTCGAATGGAAAACCTTTTCGCTGAAGCTGCATCTGCGCCCGCTGTCTGATCTCTTTTGTGGACAGCTTTTTGTCTTTTTTCAGGATTTTCCCGATATGTTTCAGCGCTTCTTGTATCTGCTCATCAAATGTAAACGCACTGAGCGTCTCCTTGATGGTATCGTCGTCTATTCCTTTCGCTTTCAGCTCGCGGAACAGGACGTCAGGGCCTTTGCCGTTTGTTTTTTTGTGGGTGCTTGCATAGGCTTCGGCAAATTCTTTGTCATTTAAGTAGCGGTAATCGTACAGTTTATGGATGACTTCAGGAATGACCATCTCAGGTGTTTCTTTTTTCTTCAGATGGTCCCGGACTTCTTTTTCAGAGCGCATCCGGTATGATAAAAAATCTACGGCGCGGTTAAAGGCTTTTTTCACTTCATCGCCGTGCTGGATTTCAAGAATGTCAAGCTCGTCCAGTTCTTTCCCTTTTTTCAGGTCAAAACGCACGAGCACGTCGGCGTCGACGCTGAATGCATATTTCTCATCAAGAAAGATGTTGAAGCGCTCGGTGTTTTTCTTTTGGGTCGATATTTTTGTAATAAACGGCATCCCGGTCTCCTTTCCAGCCCGATGTTCAGGCGTTTTTCTTTTTGACAAATGAGGTACAGTATATGTATCAACGTGTAAGGAGAGATGGATATGAATATCGCGATGACAGGCGGCACGGGTTTTCTCGGCCGGCATCTGACAGATGTGTTTACCCGCCGGGGACATCATGTCTATATTTTATCAAGAAAACAGAGAGAAACCGAACAAAAAAATGTGACATATGTTCAATGGCTGGCCGAAAACGCGGCGCCTGAGCGCGAGCTTCCCCCTATTGATGTATGGGTGAACCTCGCCGGCAAATCCATCTTTGACCGCTGGACGGACACAACGAAGGAACAAATCATCTCAAGCAGAATAAAAGCGACGAGAGAAGTCAGACGGATTATGAAGCAGCAGCCTCAAAAACCGCGGGCTCTCATTCAGGCAAGCGCCGTCGGCATTTACGGCACGAGCACAGAGAAAACGTTCACTGAGCAGTCCGATACGTCAAATGAAGACTTTCTCAGTCATACGGCTCATATGTGGGAGCGTGAAGGCCAGAAAATTGAAGCGCTCGGCATTCGGACGGTATATGCCAGATTCGGCGTGATGCTCGGTGAAAAAGGCGCCCTGCCGCTCATGGTTCTCCCTTATAAGCTGCTAGCGGGCGGCACCGTCGGCTCGGGACGGCAATGGCTGTCATGGGTTCATGTCGATGACGCCGCGGAACTCATCGCGTATGCGGCGGAGCATGATGACTTATCCGGCCCGATGAATGTGACATCGCCGAACCCCGTTGAAATGAAGCAATTCGGAAAGACGATCGCAAGCGTCCTGCACCGCCCCCACTGGATTCCCGTACCGGAAGTTTTTCTGGAGAAAGCATTGGGAGAGATGAGCCTGCTGATCGTAAAAGGCCAGCGCGCCTTGCCTAAGCAGGCGCTGACATCCGGTTTTCAATTTACGTATGAAGAACTTGATTTGGCTTTAAAGGATCTCTTATCTGCATAAAAACGGAAATAAAAGCCAATCCTATTGGTATTCTGTTTTGAAGGAGGGTCTTCTTTTATGGAAAAGAAGCGCGAAAAACATCAGCAGGGAGCCAATCTCAAAAAAATGCAGGAAGTCCTTTATTCCGGTGAATTCAAAAAAGCGGAAAGAGCAGCCAAACGGAAATAAACGAATAAAGATCGGGACCGGGCAGATACTATGTTTGTTTGATATCACTTTTTTCAGGGGGCGATTGTTATGGGCAGAAATCATACTCACAAAAACCGTGATAAAAACAAACAAAAACTTCCTCAAGTTCCGGCTGCTTTGAAACATGAAACAGACGGCACATATGAGGAATATTCAAGCGAGCTTGCTGATTCCGCTGACCGCGAAGCACAGGCGCGGATGAAAGCCGCGGACAACAGAGCAAAAAGCAAAACCCGCTAATACAAAATCCCCGCCTCTTCTTGAGGACGGGGATTTTTTTACAGTTCGGTAAACAGGCTTTTTGCCGGCGTCCGTTCTTTCGCCTTAGGCTGTTCATCCGGATAGCCCGTTTGGATGATGGCGGCGAAGCGCTCATTGTCTGCAAGGCCGAAGTCTTGATGCACCTGTTTGTCATACATAATGCGGCCGCTTTTCCAAACCATGCCGATGCCGTTTTCATGCGCGAGAAGCTGAAGGTTTTGAATCATGCCGCTCAGCGCCGCAAAATCATCATTTCGCGTAAATTCATTTTCATCTTCTTTTAAGACGACCAACAAAAATCCCGGAACGGCACTGAGATTTTTTCTCATGTTCCGCTCTTTTTCCTCGTTGAAATCATCTTTTATTTTTTTGAAAAATGAGACGTAGCTGTCCGCAAGCTTTTCTTTTCCCGCTTCGCTTGCCGCGTAGATAAAACGCCATGGCTCCGTCAGTCTGTGGTTCGGTGCGTAAACGGCCGTTTCGAGCATTTCTAGTATGACTTCAGAAGGAACGGTTTCCGGTTTAAATGACCGGATGGATCTTCTGTTTCTGATCGTATGTTTAAGACTTTCGTTTTGCTGTAATTGTTCGGTTTTCGGCATGCCGATTCACCTTCCTATTCAATTGAAAATGATTATCATTTATAATATAACGGATAGAACCGGCTTTTGTAAACCGTTACGGAAGCTGAAGATGAATTGATTCGGCATACACGGCCGTTCCTGTCATCTCGATTTTCACCTCTCCGCCTTCCTCCGTGATCCTGATTTCCACTTTTCCGTCTTTCCCTATTTCCTGTCCTTGTTCAATCGTGAGGCATTCGGCTTCAGAGCCCCCGTATTGCCGCATATAGGCCGCCATGACGCCTGAAGCGGTTCCCGTGACGGGGTCTTCGGTCGTTCCGGAAAAAGGAGAAGAAAAATGGCGTCCGTGCAGATCGCTTTCCTGATGAACGGTTTCCAGAGAAAAAGGATGGACGCTCGCTTTCGGAAGATCTTGCAATACAGCGGGAAATTGCGTGTTGTCCGGCACCATATTCCGTGATGCTTCCAGTGATTTCAGCGGAACAATCAATGTCCAGATCCCCGTTGATCCGTAAACAATCGGAAGCTCGCCGTGGAAATCCTCAGCCGTTATCCCGAGCGAAGCCGCAAGCTGTTCTTTGTCTCCCGTAAACGGCAGAAATTGCGGGGGAGCCTGTTCAAGCGTGATGTATACCCGCCCGTTTCGTTCAGCGGCTTTTACGGGAAGAATGCCGGCTTTTGTCTCAATCCGATACGTCTGATCAGCGTGAAGCCTTCCTTTTTCAATTAATGCGTAAAGAGAGGCAACTGTAGCATGTCCGCATAAATTCATTTCATGGCCGGGTGTAAAATAGCGGATGCGCAGATCGGCTTCTCCGCTTTTACAGAGAAATGAGGTTTCATTGTACCCTGCCATTTCGGCGATCATCTGCATCTCTTCATCTGAATAATCATCACCGTTAAAGACGATTCCAGCGGGATTTCCCAGATCAGGAATATCGGTAAACGCTTCATATTTAAATACAACTGCCTGTTTCATTCATCAGTCTTCCTTTCGTCTTATGATATGTTATTCAGTATAACAAAAGAAAATTAGAATTTTTAGTTAATTACATTAAAGGAAAAAAAAGACGCCTTTTAACGGCGTCTTTTTTTTGTTTTTCCGATCAGGCGGGTGACGAGAAACATCGTGACAGACAGTGATCTGTTTTTGCGGTATGCCAAGTATTTCCCGCGCCATTCCGGTTTGTATTTTTCTTTAAAGGCCCGCAGCCCGCTGAAGCTGTACATATACCGGACGTTGTTGAAGATGACGGCTGCGATTCTTTCCGACCAGAAAGATGTAAAGGCCGTTCCTACGTTTGACAACGGCGCCATCCCCATATTAAAAGTGGTATAGCCTTTTTCCTGCGCCCAGAGAAACAGACGGATGAAAAGCGCGTCCATAATACCGTTCGGCGCGTTTTTCCGATAACGCATCAAGTCGACTGATATTTCGCCTTCCTGGTACATCGGCATCAAGTTGGCAAAAGCGATGATCTCCCCTTCTGTGTCTTTCACGTAAGCAATCGGGGCTTGTTCCAAATAGTCCCGATCGAAGAAACCGAGAGAAAAGCCTTTCTCTTTTTTCGGTCCGAGCCATTCGTCCGAAATGTCTTTCAGCTTGGCCATAAACTCGGAAGAAAACGGCGGCTCCCCGACATGAAATGTGTAGCCTTCACGGTCAAATTTGTTGTTAATTGCTCGCAGCCCCGCTTTTTTCTTTCCTGACAGCGTAAATGCCTCCATATCCACGAGAGCTTCTTCTCCAAGCTTGAAGAAGTTATAGCCGAAGTCGTGGTACAGCGCCATGTCTTCACGTTCAATCTGATAAAACATGACACTCAGTCCCTGCTTATGCGCTTCGTTCAGAAATTCCTCGATCACCAGCGGAAAAGAGTCTTTCTGTCCTGACGGATCACCGAGCACGACAAGTCTTCTCGAAATCTGGCCGAACAATAAAAGCGCTTTGCCGTCGCTTGAGAAATAAAACCGCTTATCCCCGAGAAAGCCGAGATGGCTGAGCGCATTTCCGCCTTGTTCCGCCAAAAAGGTCTTCAGCCGTTCAGGATCGGCCTCTTCCCCGATCGGCTTCAATCTTTTATGATAAAAGACCGTAAACAAAAGGAAAAACAGAGGCACGACAATAATGGCCGTCATCGTCGCATATGTAATGTGCGAATTATTATGGACGAAGTAATCGTGGCGCAGCAGCCGATTCATTTTATCCCAAATAAAACCGGCAATGAGATTATAGTTAAACAAGGCGATAATAAACAGAGCGGCCGCAAAAATCATCTGGCCGAGTGTATACGATGCCTGTTCCCTGATAAACTGCCGCTTCAGCAGCACAAGCACGACGATGACGACAGGCAGAATAAAGATCGCACTGATGTTCATTCCTTTTAAGAAACTGAACACAAAACCGCCGACCAGCGCGGCGACCGCCATTGAATAAGAGCGTTTCGTCCGTTTATATAATTCAATCGGCAGAATTAATAGAATCAAAGCCGCGCTTAGCGATAACGCGTTAAACGCAAGGAGCGCCGGGCGCGGAATATGCGGAATGACCGTCTCTCTGTCGATCGGCAATGCGACGGACGCCAGCACGACCACTCCCGACACGAAAACCAAAAGCGACAGCGAACCGTAAAGCACTCTGATTAAGATCCCGCGCTGCAATACGAGAAGCACGTTCGTCGTTTCTACGGCAGGCGCCATCTTCGGATTTGATTCCAGCCGTTTCAGCGTGTTTTCCGTTAAGTCGCCGGCCGCAAAGAACAGCCCGAACACAAACGGAATAAATGAATACACAATCCGGTAGATGACGATGGATGTCACAACCGCTTCCTGCGGAAAGCCAATATTCTGCATGCCGAGCAGAAACAGGAGGTCAAACGAGCCTAATCCGCCCGGCACAAGGCTGATGATTCCCCCGATAGCGGCTATCGCGAATACACCGAATACATGGCGGACATCTGCGTGAATCCCCATGACATGCAGTGAATAATACATAACGACGGCCGCCGCAAACCATTCGGCAAACGAAGCTCCGATATAAGAAAAAATCGGATGCCTCAGTTTTGCTTCACCATCTTCCGTTCGAGCTTTTTTATTGTTGATCCAAGCGGCGATTAAGGCCACCGGCACAATAAGCGCCACGCCGGCGATGACAGCCCACAGCCACGGCTTCTCACCTGTGATTTCGCCCACCGGCAGCACCCGGGCGACAGTCAGAATACTGAAGACCGACAGCCCGAGCAGCGCTGAAGAAGTAAGCCAGGCAATGCCTGCGACAAGTCGTTTTACGTCGTTCGTATGCTCTTTGTACAGCATCGTCCGCAGTCCGACGCCTGCCAGACCCCCGAATCCAAGGACATTGTTAAAGGAATTGGCGATAAAGGAAACCCTGAACACTTTCCAATTCGGAATGTTGAGCCGCAACGCCCGTTTCAGCACAAAGTCGTAAAAGGACATCGCACTGACGGCAAGGAGGCCGAGCAGAACGAGGATAAATAAATCGTACCGCTCAATCCCGTTAATAATGTACAGCGTGCGTTTAAAAGAAAGATCTGTCAATTCCTTCTTCGACTGATAAATGACTAAAAGCAAAACTGCAATAGGAAATAATACTTTTAATATCGATAAGGCATTCTTTTTAGTCAGCAATGTTCTCTCCAATCATCATAAAATAGCTTATTTATTATAATTCCCCCAATAATCTCCAACATATTATACACTACCACCTCCTATTCAAACAAAACTCGTCTGCAACTTTCTTTCTCAGATGAAAATCAGTAATATGGTATGAAGGAGTATGAATGAGGAAGTGAGACGATGGATTATAACCTGCATGATACAACGGTCTTGGGCGGCGATATTTTTTCTCCTGAGGAACGGGATATTTGGGTGCTGTACATGAAAGTGATGACGTCGGCTGGACTCGGCGATGTGTCAGAATGGATGAAGCTTGATATGAGCATGCCGCAAATGAAGGTGCTGATGCTTCTGAACAACCACGGGACGCTGAAGGTGAGCGAAATTGCAGAAAAAATGGGTGCTTCCCTTTCAAATACCACGGGACTGCTTGACCGGTTGGAAAAATCGAGTTTCGTTACACGCGCCCCGTCAGAAGAAGACCGCCGTTCAGTCGTCGTTCAATTGACGGAAAACGCGAAAGACATTTTCCGCAGCCTTTATCAAAAAGGACATCTAAAATTGAAGCGTTCATTGGAAACGCTGACCGCTGAAGAAAAACAAACGGTCAATCAAGGGCTCGCCATTTTGGCAAAAGCGCTGGAATCCTCCAAACAGGCATAGAGATGAAAAAGGCCTGCCTTATCGGCGGCCTTTTTTTATTTGACATTTAATTCACTCAAAGTGAATAATATATTTTAAGTGAATTAAAATGAAAGGATTGATCAGTATGCCGGGACCAGTGCAAACAGGAAAAAACCAGAGCTGGGCCATCACCCTTTTTACGATCGGTGTGTTCATGGCGGCGCTGGACAACGGAATTATTTCCGCTGCTCTGACGACGATCAACAGGTCTTTTGATATTTCTCCTTCATGGGGATCGTGGGGCGTGACCCTTTACACATTGGGACTCAGTGTCAGTGTGCCGATTGTCGGCAAGCTGTCGGACCGCTATGGACGGAAAAAACTGTTTATGATTGAAGTCGGACTGTTCGGTCTTGGCTCTTTGCTTGTCGCACTCAGTCAGAGCTTCCCGATGTTTTTGGCGGCGCGGCTCATTCAGGCCTTTGGCGGCGGAGGAATTTTTATTATCGGCAGCTCACATGTGCTGGCTGTGTTTCCGAAAGAAAAACAGGGAAAAGCTCTCGGGCTTTTAGGGGCGATGAACGGTATAGCGGCCGTCCTCGGACCGAATATCGGGAGTTTTTTGCTTGATATAACCGGATCGTGGCATTGGCTGTTTTTGATTAATCTGCCGATAGCTGCCGCTCTGGTTGTGTGCGGCGGTTTGTTTATCGCTGAAACGAAAGAGCCTGAGGCGAAAAATCTTGATCTTGCCGGCACGATGATGCTGTCTCTGGCAATCTTATCTTGCATGATCGGTATCACAAACCTCGACGGGGCAAAGCTTTCAGAAAGCATCATGGACGTGAAGGTGTACGGATATCTTCTGGGGGCGGCACTTCTCTTTTGGGCGCTGCTTAAGGTTGAAAAGCGGGTTGAAAAACGCGGGGGCGATCCGATTCTCGCCTACTCGCTGCTGCAAAATAAAGTGTTTCAATGGACGCTTGTCATCGGGTTTTTATCGGGCGGGCTGCTCGCTGCGGTCATTTTTATTCCTTCTTACGCGGAGCAGTATTTGCACGTATCGGCGGAGAAAGCGGGTTATTGGATGACGCCGCTCGCGTTGGCATCAGGCATCGGAGCATGGCTCGGCGGGGCGGTCACGGATAAAAAAGGGCCGGTCTTCTCTGCTGTTGTATCAGGCGCTATCGCATTTGCCGGCTTCAGCCTGTTTCCGTTATGGGTGACGGATAAATGGGAATTTGTCACGGCGAGTGTCATTGCGGGGATCGGTTTCGGATTCCTGCTCGGAGCTCCGCTGAATGTGCTTGTATCAGAAACGGCGGGCCAAAACAAAGGGACGGCGCTCGGCACGCTTTCCCTCGTGAGGCAGGTCGGGCTGACGCTCGCCCCAGCCTTATATGCCGGCTTCATTACAGCCGGCTTTGACCGGATCGGAGATGACATCAAAAACCGTTTAGCAAAAAGCGGTGTTCCTGCTGACCAGGTGCAATTGCCCGATATCAGCGGCGGGCTTTCTTCGTTGCAGGAACAGGTAAGCCGAATCCCCGTTCCCGCCGTCAAAAAAGCGGTTTCTGATGCGATTGAAGCAGGCATTGCCAGCGGCTATCATCACCTTTATACGGCAGCCGCTGTCATTTCGTTATGCACGGTTGTGTCTGCGGCTGTTTTGGCGTTTTTCCGGAAGCCGGCATCCTCTAAGACAAACGCCAGTCCATCCGCCGGCAAAGCTCAGTAATATGGGCGATATGATGTTCAGAATGCCAGACATATAATCCGAGCGCTTGTTCCAGCGTAACCGTCTCTTTGGATACAGGATGGAAGTATCTCCGTTTATATTGGGCTTCCGTCATGAAGCGCAAAAGAGCGGCCCACCTTCTGTGCAGGATTGTTAACAGCTCAAGCGCATCCCCGCAAGCGGCCGTTTTGGAATCATGAAGATCGGCCCAGCCTTTTTCATCATAGGGACGGATTTCCGGTTCATCTTCTGTTAAAGCCAATTTAAACCGGGTATAACCGTTCATGTGGCTGTCCGCCAGATGGTGAACCACTTGACGGACAGTCCATCCCCCTTCGCGGTACGGCGTATCAAGCTGATTGTCCGACATCGCTCTGACAGCTTGTTTCAGTTTGGCCGGAGCGTGTTCCAGCGCATTGATCCATTCTTGTTTCTGTCCGGCCGAAATCGATTCAGCCGGCTGATATTCTCCAATCGGATAGCTGAGGGTTTGTTTTTCCATTTTTGTCTCTCTCCCGTTGATCGTATTATGAAAGTATGATGGTGATGTCGCAGCCTTCCGCTTTCGCTTCACGAAAGACTTGGAGCACACTCTCGGCGCCATTTTCTGTAAGCTGCTTGCTTTGTTCAAACTGTCTCCATTCTAAAACGAGGGGGTACTCAACCCAGCCGGTCAGACAATCCCATAAAGCGTCAAGGTTTTCACCGTAGTATTCAGGAAGGGCAAGCTCCTTTTTCAATGTCTGGTGAAGGTCGCTCATACTTCTGATTTGTTCCCCGTTAATGATTGCTTTTTTCATGTGCGGCTCCTTTCTCATGATTTTATTCTATCAGTTTACCATTTTCCTCTTCAGAAGTGACCGGAGTCTGCCGCGGTTCCAGCTGGACGATGCCTTGCCCGCCGTCAACGGCCACCCTGTCCCCCGTTTTCAGTTTTGACGTTGCATTTCCGCACCCGACAACAGCAGGAATCCCCAGTTCCCGGGCGACGATCGCCGCGTGGGACAAAGGGGCGCCGACGTCCGTTATGATAGCAGCCGCTCTTGGAAAAAGCGGGGTCCAGCCTACATTAGTTGTCGAGGTCACTAAAATTTCCCCCGCCGCAAAAGAATCCCCGTCTTCCGGGACATCAAGGACACGGACAATTCCCTCCACTCTCCCGGCCGCTCCCGCGAAACCTTTTAAAGTATACGCATCATCAGTTTCCGCAGGCATAAAAGCATCGTAATAATCCGCTCTTCTGTCAGGATCCTCAGCCCATTTAAACGGATTGAATCTTCCGTTAATAACGGATGGGAACGGCGGCAGTTTTTTATAAGTTTCATAGTTTTGCTTTCTCGCTTGAATCGACGCAACCGCCGGCTCTTTCCCCGCGAGCAGATCGGTTATTTCATGCAGATACAAGAAGAAAATATCGTCCTTCATGCCGGTCATTTCCGCCGCTCTGAGCGCGAATGCTCTGGCTGTCCGGTACACCCTGACAAATTCGGATCTGGTTGTTTCTCTAATATTCGCGTAATCTGACGCTTTTTCCATTTTGGCTTTGAGCCATTTGACCTTATGAGGAAACTTTTCTTCAAATCTTCGGAAGGCCTGTTCATGCGCCCGCTGCTGTTTCAAAAGCAATTGTTCGGCATCAATACCCGACTCCTTGTGTTCTTTGATCTGCTTCGTCAGCCAATCCCGGTTTTCTCCCGGATGCGGTATGGAAAGTTCGTATTCATGCGGGCCTCGATGACCTTGGTTCCTGAGATATTCTTCCTCGCTCATACGGCCTTTCATGACTTGATCAATGCCGATAATCGGCTCCAGGCTGGCCAGTCCGCCTTTTCCCCTCAGATTGGAAAGCAGGAGATTCGCATCTTCTATGCCTGCGAGTTTTGTTAATTGAGAGGTTAACGACGAAGAGGATTGCGCAGAATCACGCCCGCCGGATATTAACGCAAACCACGCATTGCACAAATACGGATAGATCTCATTGTTCCATATCGCTAATAATGCCCGCTCCGTTTCGGCACGTTTCAGCTTTTCCTCAATATTCCGGCACCACTCCGGCGATTCGTCCAAGTAGGAGGACATGTTTTTTTTTGCGTGCTTCATTTTCGACAGATACGGTTTCAGTTTTTTCGAGATGATCTTCAAAAGTTCATACTTTGAGAACGGATATAAAGGAATCTTCATTTCCGCCGGGATTTCTCCCAATGTATCGCTCATCATTTTTCCTATTTTACCGCCTTTCGGATTCAGACCGAAAGCGGCGAGAACGGAAAGAGGCTGGCTCATATTGTTATAGGCTCTTCCGCAAATATTGCCGGACCAGACATAATAGCCCGGAATAATGCCCGACTCTTCATCCAGATTCCGGAGGAGCGACCATGTCAGCGGCGTCATCACATCGGGAATCGCTTCTCCTATATTTGTGTTTGTCCATAAAAAATCACCGCTGAAAGAATCATTCCATTCATAGGTTTCCAGATTTCCGGCTTGTAAGGTCGTAATCGGGCGGGATTGAAGAATATACAATGTCCCGCCCGCGGCGGCCCATTCAATATCCTGCGGCCCTCCAAGATCTTTTTCCAGCTTTTTCGCCAGTTTATAGAGCTTTGACGCATATTTACGAAATTCCCCGGGGCCGTCATATTTTTTCTTGGGCCGTGCCAGTTTAAAAGAAAAGGCATCGGCTTCCCCGGAAACGAGCTGCTCCCCGAGACCGTAGACGTAATTGCCTGTCATCTCCCGCCTGCTCCCCGTAATCGGATCTGCGGTAAACAGCACTCCGGATATCTCAGACGGTATCATCAGCTGGATGACGATTGCGATTTCATGCTCATCTTCCATTCCCTGAACGGCGCTGTACGCTTTTACCCTTTCTGACTGTGCCGATCGGCGGACTTCATCAATCGCCCCGGACATGTCTTGATCTGTTTTGACATTCAACACCGTATCGAATTCTCCGGCAAAGGAAGCCTGAGCGGAATCCTCGCTCAGCGCAGATGAGCGTACGGCAAACAACGCAGATGCATGGCGGCTGCGGATGGAATTCACATATTGATCAATAGCCTCTCTCGCCTGATGGCGGAGCTGTCCGTCCTGAAAGGCTGAAGGCAAAATCACAAATCCTTCAGGCACAGGATACCCGCTTTGATACATTTTAGAGAGAATGCTTCCTTTTCCTCCCGCAGAGAAATAAAGTTCGGCCGGAAGTTCTCCGAATGTTTTGACACAGTCATTCATAATGTCCCCGCTCCTTTTTAGTCGTTCATCCAAGCTCACCGTTTTTCTCTTTTTCACTTTTTTTGAAAGTATTTCCTATAAGTATACAATATATCGGTCTTCACAAGGGAGAAAATCGATGGCGTTATTTTGTCATAAATGCATCCGGTCAAAACGGACGCAGGCGGGGGTCTTCAGCCAGTGAACGCGCTATTAAAATTAGAGATAGGCTGCCCGATACTGCTTACCTGGCATTCGCTGTCGGCTTGCCCGGGGGGCTTTGTATGCAGGATGTACAACTATCCGTCCTCGTGCCGGATAAAGCGGACCCGCATCAAAAAGGCGGCCGAAACGCCGCCTTTTTTTCAGACTGTGCGGCCTTGATGCGCCGCCGTGTTTCTTTTAATCTGCTTCGGCTGATACACTTTCCCGACAAACAAGTATCCGTATCTGAAATGGTTGCACCCCCAAGATATGAAAATGGGACCGAGCGTGCAGATCAAAAATAACAGAAGGATGGCAGCCGGCAAAGGCATTGACCGCAAATAGCCTTCCAGGAGGTATCCGCTGATTAAAAAGTAGGAGTGCAGCAGATAGATTGAAAACGAATAGTTGCTGATCATCATCACAATCGCGGGCACTTTTTTGAGCTTTGAAAACAGATGAAAACACAGAAAGATCATACTGACCGCGTAAATCATAATATCCGGACGTTTAGAAGAAATGGACCCGCCGCTGGTATATGAAACGGCCACAATCAATATGGCCGATACGGCCGCACTGAAGTAAACCGCATAACGGTACTGATTGATGAGCGCTAAAAAACGCCGGTATTCCTTTCCGCAATAAAATGCCAGACAGAAATAAAACAGCCAGCCCGGAAACGGAACCCAAAAGAACGGAAAAATAGAATCAAGCCCCGATGAAGCAGGCGGACGAACGATTGAAAAATAGGCCAGATAGACGGCATTGATGATAAACGAAACAGACAGCACCCACACGGGAGATGTGTTGTTCAGCCAGCGGTGCAGCAGCATATGGAGAATGTAAAATTGAAAGATCACAAGAATGAAGTAGCCGATGAAGTTTCCTAAAAAGACATTTTCTAAAAATTTACCGAAAACCGAAATGAAGCCGGCTCCCTCTTCTGCGACACTTTTCATTAAGATGGCATCCACCGCGGCGATAAACAGAAACGGCACGAAAATAACTTTTCCCCTTTTCTTTAAGAATCCTGCAGGGACGCCTTCCGGATAGGACCTGGCAAGCAAAAATTCCGAGATAAAGATAAACGCCGGCGTGCTGAACATCAGCAAAGTCCGGAATGCATCAACCGTACGGGCGGCGCTTGCTAAGGACTCTTCCTGAATCATCAGCACCATTGACACCACGTGCAGCAGAACGACACTTAAGCAGGACAGGCAGCGGATCACGAAAATTTCTTTTATCTGCATGCGGCCGCTCCTTTTTCACAAGCGCGGCGGACTTTGGCGTATGCCTGGCGCAGCCGCTTTTCCCGCAGCTCGGGTGTGCTCGTTTTAACTGAGGACATAAAGTTCCGTTCGGCTTTTTGAATGCCGCAAAATTGCAGAATTCCTTTTTTCAGCGTAATCCAGTCCGCGTTTTTCCGGAACCACTTTAAGTGCCGGTTCGGGGAGTCCGCCGTATAAAACACCTGTGCCGTCTCTGCCCGCAGCAGGCCTTTTACGCGGCCGTTTTCAAATGTATAGGCTTCTCCGGCGACAAGCACTTTGTCAAAAAAGCCTTTCATAATCGCCGGAACGCCTCCCCACCACAGCGGGTAGATGAAAATGAGATGATCCGCTTCTTTCATCAGTTTCCGGTATCTCTTCGTTTCAGCGTCCCGTTTCATATCCGTCCGCTTTTTTTCATCTCCGGCCTTCAGCACGGGATCAAATTGATCGGCGTATAAGTCAATGACAGTATAGCTTTTGCCGCTGTCCTTCAAAGCCATGGCGACATATTTTACGATAGCCGCATTGAAGCTGTTCTCATCCGGGTCTGCATACACAATCACCGTCTTCATATGTACCTCCCAGTATTTCTTAATTTTTACAATGATTATATCATGATGTCTTATGAATAAGGCAAAGACATGATGAAAGGGGTTTCAAATCTGTATGCGGCTGAAACCAAAATCCAATCCCGAAGTCTTTCTATGATCAGGATTTCCGCATCCGGCATTTCTGCGTTTTTTCGCAGCCGTGTGGTATACTAGCTGTCAAATGAATGGGCTTGGAGGACAACATGAGAATTTTAAAGTACGCGATTTTAGGGCTTTTAAGAAAAGGCGAATTGAGCGGATATGATATATCGAGCTATTTTAAAGAAGAGCTCGGCCAGTTCTGGAGCGCAAAGCACAGCCAGATTTATCCGGAATTGAAAAAACTGACGGCTGAGGGGTTTATTACGTTCCGCACTGCGATTCAAGGAACGAAGCTTGAGAAAAAAATGTACACGCTGACCGGCAATGGAGAACGGGAGCTTGCCGCCTGGCTGACGAAAAAAGATCCGATTCCGGAAACGGTGAAGGATGAATTTATGCTGAAGGCTTATTTCATCTCAGCTTTGACCCGGGAGGAAGCGGATGAGCTATTCACCGATCAGCTCGTAAAGCGGAAGGAAAAATTGACCGACTTGGAAAACAGTTATCACGAACTGATGACATCGTCCGAGGATGCGGATTCGTTTTCGTCTCCCGATTTCGGCCATTATCTCGTGCTGACAAAAGCGCTTGAGCGGGAACGCAATTACATTTCCTGGCTTGAAGATATTTTGGCTCTCATCAAAAAAGCATAAACAAAAAAACGGGCGGCTCTGTATCTATAAGCCGCCTGTTTACGTTCTGAGAACCGCCGTGATCAACGAATCAGCCATTAAAATAAGAAAAAGCAGGCTGAAATATACAATCGAATACAAAAACATCCCCTTCGACCATTGCGTGTCATCCGCCGCCTGAAAACCTTTGACGCTCCGGTACAGCCAGACGGCTCCGAGCAGAAGAGCGGACGCGGTATAAAGCGGGCTGACATCTATATAGAAAGGAACGAGCAGCGAAACCGCAGTCAGAACGGCGATGTAACGCAGCATTTTCATTTTTGTGACGCGGTTGCCTTTTACAATCGGCAAAAGCGGAATACCGGCGGCACGATACTCTTCCTTTCGCCTGATCCCGATCGCCCAAAAATGCGGCGGCTGCCACAAAAACATAATCGCATATAACAAAATCGCGGGCATATCAATACACCCGGCCAGCGCGCAATAACCGATTAAGGGCGGAGCGGCTCCCGGAAAGCTGCCGACAAATGTGCTCCAGACGGATTGTCTTTTAAACCAAAGCGTATAAACGACGGCATACAGTAAAAATGCAAGCAGGCCAAGAACGGCAGTCAGTACATTAAGCGCAGCAAGCATGATGAATCCGCATGCGCCGAGACAGATGCCGTACAGGATCATGACCGGCGGCGGTATTTTCCCCGTGACGCTTGCGCGGGTGCGGGTTCGCGCCATCTTTGCATCCATACCGCGGTCAAAGAAGTTATTAAAAACAGTGCTTGATGCCATGACAAGCGCCGTTCCGATCATGGCGATCGTCATAGCCGCAAATATACCGGGCCCTCCGCCCGTCCTTTCTGACTGAAGCCACGCGATCCAAAATCCGCCCAATGCAGCGAGTGAATTCGAGATGATAATCCCGGGTTTGGCAAGGATGATAAAGTCCTTGACCGTCACCCGGTTTCCGTTATGCTTCATCGGCTGTTCCGTCTGTGCTGCATTAGAATTCATCAGTTCAGATTCTCCTTTTTCGGCTTATCATATCAGGAAGAATAAGGAAGTTCAATTCATATCGGTTATTTTTCACAAAATTGTAAATAGCATACGAAAAGCCGTATCTTCTGACAGGATACGGCTTATGGCTCCCTGATCTGCCGAATGTACACAATTTTCAATTCAGCGGAGGCCCTGAGCGCGGGCCGGCGATGGCGGGCTCCAGGCGCCATTTTTGCGCGTCACTGTGATTTTCGCTCTCCTTTCGAGAACACTTCAGAAAAATAAAAAACCTTGCCGGTGAACGGCAAGGTTTGTTTCTTACAGTGTAAATGCGATATCCGCCCCTGACACAGGGTCTTTGACGAATATGCCCGCTTCTTTTTCTTCAATCTCAAAGCCGGCATCGGTCAGCGCTTTTGTCACACGTGAGAGCTCTTTTTGATGCGGGAGCACGATGGTGTAATAATCCAGTCCGCTTGCATTTCCCGGTTTCGGCGGCGCATGTGTTCCGGCCCATATATTCAGGCCGATGTGATGGTGATACCCTCCCGCTGAAACAAACAGGGCGGACATGGCGGCGTAATTGCCGACAATGTCAAAACCGAGGATATCGGTGTAAAAAGCTTTAGCTTCCTGTAAATCCGTCACATGGAGATGGATGTGACCGATTACGGTTCCTTCCGGGAGGCGGCTTTTCCGTTCAGCTCCGGCTTCTTTCAAAAGCCCGTCCACATCGACGGGCGCCGTTTGCATGACGTAATTGCCCTCTGCATCGCGCTGCCACGTGCTGCGGGGGCGATCGGCGTATATTTCAATGCCGTTTCCGTCCGGATCAGACAGGTAAAGAGCTTCACTGACCGCGTGATCCCCCTGACCGAGTGCAATGCCGTTTTCAATCAGCCGGGCCAATGCGATGCCGAGTTCTTTCCGGCCAGGCAGAAGTATTGCGAAATGGTACAGGCCGGTGACAGACCGCTCCGGGAGAATGACGGCGCTTGGATTTTCTTCAAGCATCAGCAGGACGCGTTTTCCGTCTGCTGACAGTTCTGCGGAACGATCGGTTTGCGAGATGACTTGAAAGCCAATCACATTTTGGTAAAAGTCGAGCGACCGTTCCAAATTTTTGATAGTCAATTTGACATAACCGATTGCTGTATCTTGATGAATGCCGGTCATTTGAACGCCTTCTTTCTTATGCTGAAAAAGTTTCTCCCTTTTTTGATTTGAAAAGGAGCTGGTCCAATGAAAGCAGACGGCTTCCTGAAAGCGCTAAGTGAATAGATGCCACCAGTAAGATGAAATCAAATTCCGAGCCGCCCATAAATGGTGAGGAAAGCTTCGCCGTAAAGATGGCGCCGACTAATGTGAGGGCAAACAGAACGCCGATTATGCGCGTCGCCAGACCGAAAAAGATCAGAACCCCGCCGACAAGCTCAATCGTTGCGATGACATAGACCATAAATGCCGGAAGCCCGATGCTTTGGAAAAATTGTGTGGTGCCTTCTAATCCTTGGAACTTGGATAAACCGTGTACAAAAAAGATAATACCTGTTACAACCCTTAAAAGCAGTGTTCCTGTTTCGAATGATTTATTCATAAAATCCTCCTTGAAAATTATTATCACTTACTTTATGTAAGCTAGTATATATACATAACTTATTTACGTCAAGTAATTTCGTTACATTTAACGAAAATAACTGAAAAGTACTATTTATCCTCATAAAAAAAAAGACCTCCGCACTCTGTCGGAGGTCTTTGTCCCTATTTACGATTCCCGGAACTGGCTTTCATATAATTCTTGATAAAAACCATTCTGGCTGAGAAGTTCGGCATGGGTTCCTTTTTCAGCCATTTCACCGTCTTTCAGCACAAGAATCTGGTCGGCTTTTTGAATCGTGTTCAGCCTGTGAGCAATAATGACGCTCGTTCTGCCTGCCATTAAACGGCCGAGCGCTTCTTGTATTTTCACTTCGGTCACTGTATCAATGTTGCTCGTCGCCTCATCCAAAATGAGCAGAACTGGGTCCGCGAGCACAGCTCTCGCGATGGAAATGAGCTGCCTCTGTCCTTGGCTGATGCCCGCGCCGTTTTGGGTAAGAACGGTATCATAGCCTTTCGGGAGCCGTTCGATGAATCCGTGGGCATTGGCGGCTTTTGCGGCTTCCTCCACCTCTTTGTCAGAAGCATCCAGCCGGCCGTAGCGGATATTCTCCCTGATAGTGCCTTGGAAGAGAAATGAATCCTGCAGAACAAACCCCATGTTTTTTCTCAGACTGGATCTTGTCAGTTTTTTGATGTCCGTTCCGTCAATGAGAATTTTTCCTTCATTCGGCTCGTAAAAACGGGCGATCAAGCTCGTAACGGTTGTTTTACCCGCTCCGGTCGGACCGACGAAGGCGATTGACTGTCCTTTCGGAACGCTGAAGGACAGATGTTTTAAGATCAGGCTGTCTTCCTGATAGCCGAAGGAGACATCGCGGAATTCAATGTCACCCGTTTTGATCGGCTGGTGCGCCGCATGCTCTTCATCTTCCCGCTCCTCTTTTTCATCAAGCACGTCAAACACCCGTTCAGCCCCGGCGATTGCCGATAACATCGTATTGAACTGATTGGCTAAATCATTCAAAGGGCGGGTGAACTGCCGCGAGTATTCGGCGAATACGACAATGGAACCGATTGAGATCCACCCTTTCAGCGCAAACAGCCCGCCGACCGCCGCTATAATCGTAAAGCTTAAATTATTTAAAGAGTTCATGACTTTCGGAATGAAACCCGAAATGGTCTGCGCCCAAAACCCCGATGATTTTAACGCCGCGTTTTTTTCTAAAAATTGCTCCATGACTCGGTCTTCTCTTGAGTAGGCTTTAATGACCTTCGCTCCTGATACCGACTCTTCAATAAAACCGTTCAGCTCGCCGAGGTTTTTCTGCTGCTGCTTAAACAAGAGTCCCGTCCGGTTGGTGATCCATTTGATGCTTAAAAACATGATCGGAATGATCAAAAGCGTAATCAATGTTAAAAGCGGGCTCATGTACAGCATCACGGCGATTGTGCCGACGAATGTAATGACGCTCGACAGCACTTGAATGACGGATGTATTTAAAGTGGAGCTGACATTTTCAATATCATTGGTGACCCGGCTCATCAAGTCCCCGAGCCGCTGTTTATCAAAAAACGGGATCGGCAGCTCATGCAGATGGGTAAACAGCTCGCTCCGCATTTTAAACACGGTGCTTTGCGAGATATTGATCATCCAATAGTTTTGAAACCATAAGGACAACGATTGCACGAGGTAAATCCCAAATAGTATGAACAGCACCCCCGCCAATCCGTCCGTCGTCCGTCCGACGATGAAATGATCAATCGCTTTCCCGATGACGAACGGTCCGAGGAGGCCGAATACGGCGCTTATGACTACCATGATGATCACAAGAGTCAATAGCCCTTTTTTCTCTGCTACATACGACCAGATTCTGCGCAGGGTCCCTTTTGCATCTTTTGCTTTCGCACGTTTTCTGCCGCCTTCACTCGATTTGAGCGGTATTTTCGGATAACGGAAAGGTTTACGAATGTCTTTCTCCACTGTCAGCTCCCTCCCTTCCGAATTGGGATTCATAAATCTGCCGGTACAGATGAGACTCTGCCATCAGCTCTTGGTGCGTGCCTTTTGCCAGCAGTTCGCCGTCTTCAAGCAATAAGATGGTGTCAGCCTTCATCGCGGTCGTTATTTTTTGCGTGATAATCAGTGTCGTGCATTCATAGGATCTGATCGCTTTTAAAAGCTTTGCTTCCGTCTGAAGATCCAGCGCGCTCGTACTGTCGTCTAACAGCAGGAGGGACGGCTTTCTGATAAAAGCGCGCGCGATGGAAATGCGCTGCTTCTGCCCGCCTGACAAATTGACGCCCCGCTGTCCCAGCACCGTGTCGTATCCGTTTGACAGCTTCATAATCGTTTCATGGATTTGCGCGTCTTTGGCTGCTTCCATTACTTCATCTAGTGAAGCATCCTCCCGCCCCCAGGCGATATTTTCACGGATTGTGCCCGAAAACAGGAGCACTTCCTGCGGAACATAGCCGATTTCCCTGCGCAGCCCGTGAGCGGAGAATTCACCGATCGGTTTTCCGTCTATGAAAATACTGCCTGAATCAGCCGTGTACAGGCGCGGAATCAGCTGAAAGAGCGTTGATTTTCCTGAGCCTGTCGCGCCCATAATGGCAACCGTTTCTTTCGGGCTGGCAGAAAAGGAAACGTGATGCAGCGCGTCTTTTTCCATGTCCGGATAGCGGAAGGACACTTCACGAAACTCAATCCCGCCGGCAAGCGCTTGTGCCGGGTCATGTCCCGTTCCCTCGCCGCCTTCAGTTTCCAGCACCTCTCCGATTCTTTCGCCGGAAGCCTTCGCCCGGGAAAATACCATAATGAGAAATGGCAGGACGGACAGCGCGCCTGTAATCCGCGTCGCATAGTTAATCACGGAAACGATATCTCCGACCTGCGCCCCGCCCTGATCAATGCTTTTGGCGCCGAACCATAAGATAAACAAAATGCAGCTGTTCATCAGCAGCATTAAGATCGGCATCGCCGCTTCCACGAGACGAAATGCGGATACTGTTTTTTCCATCAGCTTCGTATTCGATTTCAAAAAACGTTTCACTTCGTGGTTTGCACGGAGAAGCGCTTTAATCAGTTTGATCGCCGTCAGGTTTTCCTGCATGATCGTATTGACCTGATCAAGCCGCTTTTGCACAGACCGAAACAGCGCGCCGCCTCTTTTCAGCACCCAGAGCAAAAACAAAAGCAAAATCGGCACCGTGATCAGCAGAAAAAAACCGAGTTTCGCATTGACGGTCAGCGAGAGAATAATGCCGCCCGCGATCATTAACGGCGCCCGAAGCATAAACCGGAGACTCATAAAAAGCATATTTTGGACCTGCGTCACATCGTTTGTCAGCCGGGTGATAAACGATGTGGATGAGAATTGCGCAAACGTCGAATAGGAGAAGGACTGGATTTTTTGAAATAGCCCTTTTCGCGTATCATACGCATAGCTTTGGCTGATGTGGGCGGAGTAGAACGAATTTAAAATGCCCGATGCAAATGAAACAACGGTCAGTCCGATCATCACGCCGCCCCACAGCCAGACCGTTCCGAGCTCCTGCTTTAAAATTCCTTCGTCGATGATTTTCCCGATCAGCAGGGGCTGTATCAGCTCTACCGCAAGCTCGATGAGCATGAAAAACAGAGCGATTCCCGCCAACAGAGAATACGGTTTTACATATGATAAAGCCTTTGACATGTGTAAGCCTCCAAATTCTTTGTTCAGTATGTATGTATATTTATTTTATTTGTTTGTCTTAAATGAATAAAGGATTAACCCTTGAACCCGCACCTTTTATTATGTACTTTGTGAAGAAAAAACGGAAATTATTGAAGATCAAAATTGAAGGAATGAGGGCAGATATATGGAAGCTGTCTTATCTTTTCTTTTTACCAGTTCCTGAACCGGAACCTTGATTTTAAAATGAATTAGCGGAGCCTTTAATAAGGCGTCCGCTATTCAGGATGGTCATTTATGCTTTGTCATTTCATTTAACGAATAAAAACGAGAGCGACCCCGAATCCTTTATCGGCATCAAACTCTTTGATCACTTTCATGACCTGCCAGCGCTGGTTTGGAGCGTCGGATTTCGCTGCAATCCCGTTATGGGCATGAATAAAATCTCCGGCTTTCACAGTCTCATCGCATTTGACATATACCTGACCGATAAGCCCGACAATGTTCCACTCGTCTCGTTCTTGTCTTGAAGTGTAGTCTTCTTCAGGGCGAAAGTCCGGATTTTCTTTTGGCGCCATGACCGTATGGCCGTTCGCATCTTTCTGTTCTTCATAAACATAGCCGCCAAACTCATTCTTTACGTATCGGCCCGACCAGTGAAAACTCGACTCACCGAGAATCACTCCGGCAGTCTCGGAAATAACCCCGAGCATGAGATCACCCTCTTCAGCCGGTCTGATCTTATCACCTTCAAGTGTGACAAGTGTTCCCGTCGGAATTTTCTCCCCGCTCAGGCTCTCAAAATACTCAGCGTAGTCAGAGAATGTCGAGGAACCTGTTACCCCTCCGGAAGCCTTAATTGTTCCTTCTTTTGCGTGAAGCTCAATTTTTCTGTTGGCTGATGACGGAGTGCTGCCGGCACCCCAGCCAAGTGCTACAGAATCTGAATTCGGGTTAATTGTATTGTACGAAGACAGCACTGAAGATTGTGCCGCTCCGGCCGCTCTTCCCCGAACAGAACCAGCCACAAAATTATTGTTCCCTGTAGCATGAGATTCACGGGAGCCAATGACTCCGCTTCCTTTATGTTTGAATAAGAAATAAGGAGTGACTGCTCCTCCAATGTTAAAGTCAGTTTCATAACCTGAAAAATCACAATTGGATACATTAAGGTCTGGATCTGAGGAATAAATTCCAACTGTCCCGCTATTATTTTTTGGAGATCTCTGTCCCCAAACATTGCTAACAACAGACTCGTACATTCCGCTGCCGAATGCAACTCCTTTTTTTCCGGAGTCAATCAATGTGACACCATCCACCATCACTTTCCCTACTGAGTTATCCCCGCCGACAATATATAAGTCGTTGTCTGCAGTTTTAAATCCGCGGATGGTTATATTCTTTAGACTGATTAAGCGTCCTTTATAAAATACGCTGACTACCGAATTCCCCTTATAATCAATTGAACTGTCATCACAAATAGCATGGAAATTCACAACGCTCACACCATCATATCCGGAGATTTGCAACGCGTTTGGACCCGCCCCTTTGTATAGATCATTTGGTTTAGGGTTATATGAGATACAATTCGCAAGCTGCACATCATGTGCTGTCGCTGACTGAGGTTCGCTTGCTGTGTGGTGACCGATATGGCGAATACTATATCCAATGGCATTTTCATATGCGCGACAATTAACAAGCTGTACTCTCTTCGCAGCCGGTGCATAACCGTGTGCTTTAATTTCAAAGCCTCGGACTCCTCCAATTGAGATACAACTATCAATCATGACGTCTTGAGAGCCGTCATCAATTTCAAAACAATTCGTATTAGAAGTTCCGTCATTCAGCCCCATTGGATGGTAAGAGAGGCAATGACTGAAAGTCGTGTGTTTCCCAAAATGACAAGTAAAGTTATCATCGCCGGACCCTGTTGCTTCACAATGAGAAAACGTTACAAAGTTACAGCCGTTGGGCTGATAATAAGTGGGGTCGTCCATTTCTCCATGTCTGTTATAGTTCGGGCTTGTAGAATCAAAGCCGTGCAAGCCGCCGTTCCTCGCAAACACATGCTCGACAAAAGAATAGTCAACATTCGCAAAAAGCAAACAGCTTGAAGTAGGGCCCTTCGGAATCTTCCAGCCGGCAGGACGCGTATCCTTGTTCCAGTCCAGCGTAAGATGGCCGACGTAAATATTTTCATTACCGTTCGTATAATCGCTGTTGGTCAGAACAGAATGGCCGACCGGTGTTTCGTCTAATAATTTAATGACCGTTCTTTTCTTGCCTGCTCCGACAAGCATTGTATTTGACGGAACAAACAATCTGGATGTTCTGAATACACCCGCGGGAACCGTTACGACATAACCTCCGTCGGCCATAGCATCATGAAATGCCTGCGTGTCATCTGTTACTCCGTCACCTTTAGCCCCAAAATCCATTACGTTTCGCTCTGTCACATGTTCAAATCTGTTTTCATACATTTTAAGTCTTTCATTTAAATTTTCATAAGTTGACGTGCCATCGCTAAGGGCAGCACCGATTTTGCTGTCAATCGCTTCAAAGTTTTGAGCAATGCTTTCAACTTCAATCCCCTCCGTTTTATCGGGTTTGTAAAGTCCTAAAAACGTCGTATAGTTTGTCATGATCTTGCCTCCTATTTTTCAATTGCTATTTGAAACATCGCAGAAGTCATTCCGTTTTTGCATCTCCCTCTTTCACTCCTGCATGTACAGGTGGCAAAGGTATGACAAATTCATTCATACATTTTTTCAAAACATAAAAAGAGCGCCGGATTAACAAGCGCTCTTCCCATTCTGCACATAGTCTGCTGCTGCAGTATTTTAACCGTTCAATATTTTCTCGACACGCTCCCGCATTTGCGGAACGCCTAATCCGACAATGACCTGAAGCGCCTTGCCTTTTCTGACGACGCCGTGGGCTCCCAGCTCTCTGAAATCGGCATCACTTTTGACCTTTGATTCATCAGCGACAGTGACACGGAGACGGGTGGCGCAATTGGTGACCTCTGTAATATTGTCCTTTCCGCCCAGCGCTTCAATATACAAAGCGGCTGTATCCCGCTGTGTTTCGTCTGCCGCCGCTGTTTCTTTTGAAGCCTGCTTCCGTTCTCTGTACTCCTTTTTCGAATAAAGCTTTGTTTCCTTTCCTTCCTCTTTCTCTCTGCCCGGGGTGGCGATGTTGAATTTGAGAATGAGGAAGCGGAAGACGAAAAAGTAAATGGCGGTAAAGCACAAGCCGATGATGATCTGGTATACATACGTCAAACCGTGGCTTGGCGCCAGCGGGATCCAGTTCAAGGTCGCCGCTTCAATCAAACCGCCGCCCATATTTCCGACGACGCCGGCCATATACATGACGGTCGCCATGGAAGCGGCAAGCAAAGCATGAACCGCAAATAAAAACGGCGAGATAAAAAGGAATGTAAATTCAATCGGCTCCGTAATACCGGCGACAATGGACGTCAAGGTGACCGGGATCAAAAGGCCGGCGACGATTTTTTTCTTTTCCTTTGAAGCCGTGGCGTAAAAGGCGAGCGCGATTCCCGGAATGCCGAAGATTTTCGAGTTGCCGTGAAGCGCGAAGCCCCCCTGCGGGAACAATTCTTTCAGCGGTTTGACGCTTTGGGAGTATTCTCCGAGATGCTGGGCCCAATAGGTGACGATACCGCCTTCAGCTACAGCCGGCCCGTAAACAAACGGTGAGTAAATAAAATGATGCAGGCCCGTCGGAATTAAAATCCGCTCCAAGAACGTGTAAATCCACACGCCGACCGCCCCGGAAGAAACGAGAAAGCTTTGCAGCGATCCGATTCCGGACTGAACCATCGGCCATACGTAGGCCACCGCAAGTGAAATCGGTATCATAATGAAAAAAGAAATAATGACGATGTACGAAGATCCTTGGAAAATCCCCAGGAAATCCGGCAGTTTTTTATCAAAATAGCGATTGTGCAAGTAAACGACAATAGATGAAATAAAGATGGCGCCGATAATATTCGTATCAAGCGTTTTGATCCCGGCGATCATCGTCAGCCCGCTCGTTCCGCCGGCTTCCTGATTCATATCGACATGAAAAGCCCCGCCCCAAACCGTCAGAATCGCATTGATAAAGTAATTGAATGTAAGATAAACTGTAAGCGCTTCCAAACAAGCCCGCGCCTGCGCTTTTTTTGCTAAAGCGACAGGGATGCCGATCGCAAACAGGAGCGGCATTTGATTAAAGACGGTCCAGCCGCCCTGTTCAATGACATACCAGCATTGATACCAAAGCCCGTCAGGATCAGCCAGCGGCCCCATCAGCGTTTTATTTTTAAAGAGCGTACTCAGACCGACAATAATACCGGAAAATGCAAATAACAAAACAGGCACAAACATCGCGCTGCCAAAGCGCTGGACTTTTTGCATCATTTCACGTGACCTCCCGCTATTTATCAAAATTTTCAAGCTCTTTATAATCAACATATGCACGGAATAACGCTTCGCCCACCAGAAAAAACGGGGCAAATGCGACAATTTCCGTTTTATCGCTTAACGTTACCGGCTTGCTGGTCGCATAAAGATTATACGGCGTCGTCTGCGCCAGTACGTTGTTTTTCAGATTGGTGATTGAAATGAACGGAACTCCCTTTGCGGACAAGGTCCTTGCCTGCGGAATTAATTCGGGTGTTTCCCCGGATAAAGAAATAATGATGAATACGTCATCAACCGTAAAATCATCACACATGATATCAAACTCTGTGATGTCCTGTATTAAAATCAAATACTTCCGCCGGGATACAAACATCCGCTGCAGCTCGCGGGCGCACACCCTTTGAGCCGTGCCCGATCCGTAAACGAAAATCCGTTTTGCTTCATCTATCAGCCGGCAGATCTCCGTCATATCTTTTGACTTTACGTATTTTACGTTGGCTTCAATATCATCCAGCAGCTTTTCAAATGTCATATTCTCGCCTTCTTCAGGCTGATCCTCCCATTTCAGAAAAACCCGGAATTCACTGTAGCCGCTGAAGCCGAGCTTTTGGGCGAGCCGCAGGATCGAAGACCGAGAGACATTGCAGGCTTTCGCCATGTCATTGATACCGAGATGGTAGCACGTATGCTTATTGTTCAATATATATTTTAAAATATAAAAATCGTTGTCATTTAATTTCGCGTAATGCTGATTAACCAGTTCTTCAAGACTCATCCCAAAATCCCCCCGTTTTCTTTCTATTATATAGAATAACAGATGAAGAAAACGGGGAAGATTGTCATCAGGAAATATGAGACGGACTTACATCAAGCTCAGGCCAGTAATCCTTATTAGCCTCCATCAGATCTTCAAGAATCAGTCTTGCCACACGGGCATTCGGCACTGTTTTTGACAGGATCAGCGCCTGCCACAGCTTTTGAAATGACCGCTCTTCCCATGCTTCAGCCGTCAGTTTTTCGACAGATACCTGCTGTTCCATCAGGCCTTTTTGAAATTGCGGAATATTCCCGACGGAGAGCGGTTCCGGTCCGTTTGAACCTACGAGACAAGGAATCTCAACCATGGCTGACGGATCAAAGTTTGCGATCGCGCCGTTATTTTCAACGATTAACAGCATTCTCTCGCCGGTATTGTAAGCGATGGCCCGGGCAAGATCGACGATATAGGAAGCATGGTCGTCAATTGTAATTTCACTGTTTTCCGATGACTGCTCGCGCGTAATCATATCGCATTGGCTGAAAATGAAAGCTTCGCGCCCTTCCATGACTTCGTTGGCTCTCGTATGATTCGGATTTGATTTTTTCACCATATCATCAGGGAATAAGTAATATTGCAGATATGTGTTCGGAAGCGTATCCGGATCGGCCGCCTGAACGTCGCGCGCTTTTTTGAAGGTGTCATTCCAGCTTGCTTCGGTCTGTTCAGCCTCCGTCTTCGGAACGTAGCCGTATTCACGGACATGCTCTTTCAGCTTCGGCATTAAATCATTGCCCTCTCGATCCGTGATGGACGTCCACCAGCCAAAGTGGTTCAAGCCGTAATAACGGACCTTCATTTCTTTTCTTGAGGATAATCCGAGAATGTTCGCCATGCGATCCTCAATTCCGACCGGCATGTCGCAGATGTTCAATATTTTTGAATTCGGTCTGAGGCGCCTTGTCGCTTCGGCCACAATCGCCGCAGGATTGGAGTAATTCAGCATCCATGCGTCAGGCGAGTACGTTTCCATATAATCAAGGATTTCCAGAACGCCGCCGATAGACCGCATGCCGTATGCAATTCCGCCCGGCCCGCATGTTTCCTGCCCGACGACACCGTACTTCAGCGGGATTTGTTCATCCAGCGCGCGCATCGCATATTTCCCGACGCGGATATGCGCCATGACGAAATCAACATCCGTAAAAGCCGTCTCCGGGTCATCAGTCGCCAAAAATTCAATGTCCGGCGCTTTTTCTTTTATGAATACCTCACACGCACCCGCAATCCGCTCCTGCCTTTCTTTATCATTGTCATAAAGTTTCAGCTTTCTGATCGGAAACTCTTCCAGGTGATTCAAAAGCATTAATACAATTCCGGGGGTAAATGTGCTGCCGCCGCCTGCAATAACGATTGAGAATGATTTGTCTGTCATGTGAAGCCCTCCTCTGATAGCGTTTACATTTTATTTATATCATGAGAATGGCTTCTCTGTACCGGGTTTGTGGGAGTTAGATCATTTAATCATTTTTAGTTATTTTTCTCAAAAAGCGGGAAAGTTCTCACAGGAACAAAAAAGGCCTGCTGTGATCAGCAGACCTGTGTCTCAAAAATGCTCTTGTAAATCAGAAAGCTGCACTTCCTGCTCAAATTGAGGATTTCCGATCGGAAAAATCCTGGCCGTTTCCTTGTCCTCGTTGACATGCTGAATATAAATCGGGACGCCTTCATATGTCACATACGCCATGGCAGCGGATTCAGCAATGTCTTTCGCACGCTGTGTGTTCACGTCTCAAACCTCCTTTGGGCCTCACACATAACGTGTCCGGCAGCCAAGAGAAGTATGCTTGTTTCTTACAATTGTCCGGCGGTGAGTTTGAATTTTTTGAGGCGTTTGTAAAACGTGCTCCGCGGAATTCCCGCCATTTTGGCGGCCAGCGTGACATTTCCCTTTGCCGATTCAAGCGCGTTTACGATGATGTTTTTCTGAATGTGCTCCCGGATGGAAACAGGGGGCGCTTCTTCTTGGCTAAAAGACTGAGACTCTTCTGTGAGGCCTGACGCTTCAAGCAGAGATGGGAGAGGGCGCCCTGACAGCCTTCCGTCCGGGAACATGACGGACAGACGTTCAAACACATTAAACAATTCTCTGATATTCCCCGGCCATTTGCGGTTCTTTAAGATGTCTAAAAAATCATCAGGAAGCTCTCCCGGCCAGCCGCGGTTCCGCTGAAATTCAAAGAAGAGGCCGGGAATGTCTTCGGTGCGTTCTCTTAATGGCGGGAGATGGATCGGACAGACGTGAAGCCGGTAAAATAAATCCTCTCTCAGCTTTTTGCTTTCAACAAGCTGTCTCAGATCAGTGTGGGCGGCGGTGATGATTCTGATGTCAACGGGAATTTCTTTCGTCCCGCCGATCGGAGTGACCTTCCGTTCCTGCAGCACGCGCAACAGAGCGACCTGCATGGAGTGTGATATTTCTCCGATTTCATCGAGGAAAAGTGTGCCTTTATCAGCTTTTTGCAATGCGCCGATCTGCCCTTTCCTTTTGGCTCCGGTGAAGGCGCCTTCCGTGTAGCCGAACAGTTCGCTTTCAATCAGCTTCTCGGGGACCGCTCCGCAGTTCACTGCGATAAACGGGCCGTTTTTTCGGGAGCTGTTGTTATGAATCGCCTGGGCGGCAACCTCCTTTCCCGTACCGGTTTCTCCGGTCAGACAGACGGTTGCGTCCGTTCGGGCGACAAGCTCCAGCTGCTGCAGCATATGTCGGGATGACGGGCTTTCTCCTGCGGCGCCATGAAATATAAAAGACGGCTTTTCTTCTCGTTTGGTTACATAGAAGCATGTGAAGCCGTTCTCCTCCCGTTTCGCCTGCTTCATCTGAAAGCCCTGTTCCTCAAGCTCGCGCAGCATATGCCCGGTTAAATGCTGAACGGGGCGGCTTGCCGCGATAATCCGATTGATCTCATTGCAAAGCACGATCGGTTCATGAGACTTGGTGAGTTCCTCAAATTTTCCGATCATATCAAGTTCTGTCATCTTCATCTTTAAGGCCAGCTCCCGTTCCGCCGTATAAGCGATGGAGGAAGCAATTCCGAGCATAAATGGCTGAGCGCGGGCGGCAGGGCAGGAAATATCAATGACACCGGCCAGCCGCCCGTCTTCATAACGGATCGGAGCGGCGGAACAGCTCCACTGATGGGAAGCGAGCGAATAATGTTCAGAGCCGTGTATCATGACCGGCTCATTCGTATAAAGGGCCGTCCCGATCGCATTCGTGCCGACCGCCGTCTCCGTCCAGCAGGCGCCTTTTAAGAAATTGATGCGGTTCGCTTCATGAATGGTGCGCGGGTGACCGTTAACTGAATGGACAACGCCGTCGGCATCAATCAGGAGAACCATCATTTCCATTTCCCGCATCGCCGTCTTCATTTTTTCTGCGTGCGGCGACGAGGCCGCCAAAAATAACGCATGCTTTTCGGCCTGCCTTTCTATATGATCTGCCGGCATTACCTTCGGCCCCTTTTCCAGATAAGGGTTGACGTCGGCTTTTTTGCAGCGGTGCCATGAGGCTGCGATCCGCTTCTGAATACGGGATTCATCGAGCACGCCTTCTTTCACAAAACGCTTCCAGGTTTTAAAATCATTCCGAATGACATTCATCGTATCCGCTCCCCCCTGTTCAGACCATCTTTTCATATATTGTAGGGGAAAAGTAAAGCGCTTTCAATAAAAAATACCCCTTCTCAGTCTGAGAAAGGGTATCCCGGCTACACGGAATGCACCGCAAGTCCGGTGACATTCAGCAGAGCTTCCTGAAGTGTTTCCGAAAGAGTCGGATGCGCGGCGATCAATTGCTCTGACATATCCGCTGTCATTTCACCGTTCATCAGCATGACCGCCTGGCCGATCAATTCCGTTACGTCCGGCCCGATCATTGACACGCCGACGATTTCTCCGAATTCCGGTTCGGCAATGATTTTCATTTTGCCGCCGTGCTGATGTTTAATTAACGCTTTTCCGTTAGCGGAAAATGAGCATTCTCCGATTTTCACATCTCCGTATTTCTCTCTCGCCTGCGTTTCCGTCAGTCCGACAGCTGCCATTTCCGGCGATGTATAAATACAGCGGGGCACCGCCCGCATATCGACTTTGCTGTCCTTTCCCGTGGCATGCGAAGCGGCGGTGATGCCTTCATGAATAGCGGCATGCGCCAGCTGCATTCCTCCGGCCGCGTCGCCGCATGCATATATATGCGGCACATTTGTCTGCATATGGTCATTGACTTCAATGCCGCGCGGAGAATACCGGATGCCTGCCTGCTCCATGTTCAGCTTTTGCAAACGCGGTTTTCTGCCGATTGCAACCAGAATGTGATCAGCCCGGGCCTCAATTTCTTTGCCGTCTTGTGTCCACACAGCAGTTTTCCTTTCTCTGTCAATCCGCTGTAGGGCGGCTTTCGTCTGAATATCAACCCCGCTCTCTCTTAAAGAGTCTTCAAAAGCGGCCGCGATTTCTCCGTCTTCTGCCGGGAGCAGCCTGTCAGCCGATTCAATCACCGTTACTTTCGTTTTAAACCGGCTGAATAAAGATGCAAACTCGCAGCCGATTACACCTCCTCCGACAATGAGAAGAGAGGAAGGAATGTGCTGCAAAGAAAGCGCATCTTTGCTGTCGATCACCCAATTGCCGTCAAAAGGGGCAAACGGCAGCTCCGCCGGTTCAGATCCGGATGCAATCAATATCCGGTCCGCTTCCAGAATGTCTTTTGCGCCTTCTTCTTCTTCAATCAGCAGCGTCTGATCTGTGAGAAATGAAGCAGTCCCGCGGATGACTTTAATCTGATTTGCTTTCATTAAGTATTGAATTCCCTGCACGAGCTGGCTGACAATTTGCCGTTTGCGCCCCTGCATGCGGGCCCAATTGAGTGTAATGTTTTGCGGGAGTTCGATGCCGAATGTATCTGCGTGCCTGATTTTATCAAGCACATTTGCGCTTTCCAAAAGCGACTTTGTCGGGATGCACCCTTCATTGAGACACGTACCCCCGAGCGGTCCTTTGTCTATCAGGACGACTTCTGCTCCCCTCCGCGCGGCAGTCACGGCTGCTGCATATCCGGCCGGCCCGCCGCCGATAATGGCTAGTTTCATTTCTTCACCTCTCTCTATAAAATCAATCCGGCAGGCTCTTCAAGCAATGTTTTGACCGTTTTCAGGAAGTCCGCAGCCGGGGCGCCGTCACATACTCTGTGATCAAAAGTAAGGCTCAGCGGCAGGATGGTGCTTTTGACAAGCTCATCTCCTTTGAACACCGGCGTTTCATAGCTTGCGCCCACCCCAAGAATACCGGCTTCAGGCGGGTTTAGGATCGGGGTGAAATGCTCCACTCCGTACCCCCCGAGATTCGTAATAGAAAATGTCGATCCGCAAAGGTCATCGCCGGAAGCATTGCCTTCCCGCGCCCGCCGTGCAGATGTGCTGATGTGATCCGCAAGCTCAAGGAATGAGAGCTTTTCCGCATCCCGGATCACCGGCACGACAAGGCCGTTTTCAAGCGAAACCGCCATCCCGAGGTGGACATATGGATAGGTGATGATCCGCTCCTCTTGATAAGAGCTGTTCAGTTCAGGATGCTGTTTCAGCGCAAGCACCGCCGCCCGGGATACGAAGTGCGTGACCGTCAGCTTAACTCCGCTCCGCTTTTTCGCACTGTCAGCGAGCTGCCGCTGCCATTTCAACAGCTCTGTAATGTCGGCTTTCATGGTCAGCGTCAGCTGGGCGCTGTTTTGCAGGCTTTTGTGCATTCGGTCTGCAATCACTTTTCTCATCGCTGAAGCCGGTTTTCCCTCCGGCTGTGCCATCTGAACCGAAGACTGCGGTTCAGCTTCCGTCTTCATGGCTTTGATGACGTCAGCTTTTACAATTCGGCCTCCGGGACCCGTCCCGTTCAGCGTATCAACTTTCACTCCGGCTTTCTCGGCCATTTTTCGGGCAACGGGAGATATTTTCACGCGGTGTTTACGCTTTTGCCCGGCTTTGGGAGCGGGAATATGTTCAGGTTCAGCTTGCGGTTTCCCTTCATTTTCAGGCGCCGGTGTCTCTTTTTCCCGCACTTCTTCGCCGTTTTCCCCGATATAACAGATGGCCGTTCCCGGCGGGACCCCCTCTCCCTCTTTGACTTTAATATGAAGAAGCGTGCCGCTTTCAGGCGCTTCAATGTCCATTTCTATTTTTTCAGAGTTGATGCTGGCGATGCTTTCTCCCTTTTCAACCGGGTCGCCGACTTTTTTATTCCAGACGGATACTTCACCTTTCTTCATCGCCATTCCAAGCTTCGGCATCACTACTTTTACAGCCATTCTTTATCCCTCCTTTAATACGCCAAAGGTTCTCCTAAAAGCTCAAGCGTCTCATTTACGATACGGGCCGGCGCCGGAAGATAAATATCTTCTAAGACCGGTGAAAACGGAACAGGCGTATGCGGAGCCGTGATTCGTTTTATCGGTGCGTCCAGCAGGTCAAAGCCTTTATCCGCAGCAAGCGCCGCGATGTCTGTCGCAATGCTGCAGCGCGGATTGGCTTCATCAATAATGATCAGCCTGTTTGTCTTTTCAAGTGACGCAAGGATAGCCTCTTCATCAAGCGGTGACAGACTGCGGGGGTCAAGCACCTCTGCTTCGATCCCTTTTTTCGACAGCTCTTCCGCGGCTTCCAGCGCCGTATTCACCTGCTTGCCGACTGCAAAAAGTGTCACATCGCCGCCTTGGCGTTTAATATCGGCTTTGCCAAGCGGAATCGTATAATATCCTTCAGGCACCTCGCCTGTCATGCTGTAGGACGTTTTGTCTTCAAAAAAGAACACCGGATCATTGTCCTCAATCGCAGCCAGAAGAAGTCCTTTTGCATCATACGGATTTGAAGGGACGACGGTTTTCAGGCCGGGAATGCTTGTAAACAGAGCATACATGGCTTGAGAATGCTGGGCGGCCGCTCTGAAACCCGCTCCGTAAGTCGTACGCACTGTAATCGGCACTTGGGCTTTCCCGCCGAACATATAGCGAAATTTTGCCCCCTGATTAAGCACCTGATCAAAGCAGGTTCCGATAAAGTCATTGAACATCAGCTCGGCAATCGGTCTGAGTCCGGTAGAGGCCGCAGCCATGGCCGCTCCCATGTAGCCCGCTTCAGAAATCGGCGTATCAAGCACCCTGCTTCTCCCGAATTCCTGAACAAGCCCCTTCGTCACACCAAGCACGCCGCCCCATGCTTCATCATTCTGCAAATGGTCGACATCCGCGCCTCCGGCCACATCTTCACCGATTAACAGCACATTTTCATCTCTTTGCATCGCAAGTCTCATCGCTTCATTGATTGCATCGGACATGCTCACGATTCTTGCCATTTCAACATTCCCCCTTTTTTAATAGCTCACATACACATCAGTCAGAAGCTCAGATTCGCTCGGATACGGGCTTTTCTCACTGAAAGAAACCGCTTTTTCAACCGCTTGTTTCACATTGTTTTCAATATCGGCAAGCTTTTGTTCCGCTGTCTTTTCCTGAAGCAGATATGCTTTAAAAGCGCTGATTGCATCACGGTCTAAGTGATCCGTCTTTTCCTCTTTCGGCTTATACGTCTGGGCGTCTCCTTCGAAGTGGCCGTAATTTCTGTAAGTCATGCATTCAATTAATGACGGCCCTCCGCCGTTTCTCGCCCGCGTGACCGCTTCTTCTGCGGCTTCATAAACGGCCAGCACGTCTTTTCCGTCCACAGTTACGCCGGGCATCCGGTAAGCCGCCGCTCTGTCGGCAATAGAATCACAGGCCGACGCGTACGAAAACGGCGTCGCTTCTCCGTAGCCATTGTTTTCTGCGATAAACACGACAGGAAGATTCCATACAGCCGCCAGATTGAGCCCCTCATGAAACGTACCTTGGTTGTTTGCGCCGTCTCCAAAGAAGCAAACGCTTACATTATTAGTCCCTTTATATTTAGCTGTCAGCGCTGATCCGCAGGCAAGCGTAAATCCTCCGCCTACAATTCCGTTTGCGCCGAGCATGCCTTTATCCAGATCCGCAATGTGCATAGAACCGCCCTTGCCTTTACACAGTCCGGTCGCTTTCCCGAATATTTCCGCCATCATACCATCCAGATCACAGCCTTTGGCGATACAATGGCCATGTCCCCTGTGTGTGCTCGTAATGCTGTCTCCGTCATTCAAATGAGCGCACACCCCTGCAGCTACCGCTTCCTCACCGGCATACAAATGGACGAATCCTGGAAGCACTCCCTGCGCGAACAGTTCATGGACTTTGTCTTCAAAGCCCCTGATTTCCAGCATCTTTTGGTACATCCACAGCGCTTTCTCCTCAGTTAATGACAAGCCTTCTCGTTTTAACAATTCCATTTTTTGTGCGCCTCCTTCTATTTAGGGTTCATATTTATAAATGCAAGAAGTGTGCCAGCTTTTAAAGCCCGTAAAATCAATGTTTTTATTTTATACTGTGAGACAGTTTGGTACAGGTGTCTCATTTTGTCTCGATCTATATCCATTTGTCTCGTTTTCAGGCATACAAAAAAGACCGGACATCACCCGGTCTTTGACAATGATCGACGTATTTATTTCCTCGGAAATCTTTTAACAGCTTCATACTTCTGCACTGCTTGTCTGAATGGCTGTTACAGTTCATGCTTTTCTTCTAGAGCCTTATTCAGCGCTTGAAGCATGTAGCCAATGCCTTTGTACGATGACAGTGGCCAGCTGACATGCTGATGCTCTCCGATGACGGCGTTTAGGACGCTTCGGTATTTTTTCCCGCCAAGCATGACAATTTCAACGGTGTCAGAAAAGCCTTTTTCACAAAATTGGCGCTGCAGCTCCTCCGCTACCATGATCTCCGGATGACCGGTTCCAAAAGTGGCATCGTAATTTCCGGGAACCATATCATCCGGACGAAGGAATCCGTGTTTTGCCGACAAAATCACCCACTCATCGAAAAAAGCTTTCGCGTATCGCTCGCATGCCTGATGAAACGGACTGAGATAGGCGTCCTCCGCCTTTACCGGCCCTGTATCCGGATTGACGTCCCAGATTTTTTTCTTGCCGCAGGGGATAATGCACAGTCGTTTCATTTTTCTCTCCCCCTTTATGCAGTTTCTCATATCAATGTACCATTATCTGCTGATTTACGCATGATAAAACGTCAGGGGAACGGGACATAGATCTGCTTTCTGTAATCAGGGTGCAGGCGGTGGAAAGGCTGCACACAAAAAGACCCGGAATTCATAATCCGGGCCAGATGAGGAATTGTTTATGTCACTCTTGCTCCATCCCATCAAGATACTTTCTCTCAAAGTTATCGAGCAATGCACGCACTTCATCTGTTGACTTTGTATTCATGCATTGATTTCTTAATTCACTTGCTCCCCGGAATCCGCGGAGATAAATCTTGAAAAAGCGAGGGAGCGGTTTGTATGCTCTAGCTTCTTCTTTTGAATATTCATCATGAAGATTCAGATGCAGTCTCAAAAGATCAAGCAATTCCTTACTGCTATGCTCTTTCGGCTCCTTTTCAAAGGCGAACGGATTTGTAAAAATGCCTCGTCCAATCATAATCCCGTCAACACCGTATTGTTCGGCAAGCTTTAACCCCGTTTCCCGGTCAGGAATATCCCCGTTGATCGTCAAAAGGGTATCTGGCGCTATCTCGTCACGAAGTTTCTTGATTTCCGGGATGAGCTCCCAATGCGCATCTACTTTGCTCATTTCCGCTCTGGTACGCAGATGAATGGAAAGGTTAGCAATATCCTGTTTCAATACGTGTGTCAGCCAGCCGCGCCATTCGTCTACATCCGTGTAGCCAAGTCTGGTCTTCACACTTACCGGCAGTCCTCCCGCTTTTGCTGCCTGTATTAATTCGGCTGCAACTTCAGGACGGCAGATCAGGCCGCTTCCCTTTCCGTTCCCCGCCACATTAGGCACAGGACAGCCCATATTGATATCCAGCCCTTTAAACCCTAATTCCGCCATCCCAATACTCATTTGGCGAAAGTTTTCAGGCTTATCTCCCCATATGTGGGCTACCATCGGCTGTTCATCCTCTGTGAAAGTCAAACGGCCGCGCACACTATCCTTCCCATCCGGGTGACAATAGCTTTCTGAGTTTGTAAACTCTGTGAAAAACACATCCGGCCTGCCAGCTTCACTCACAACATGGCGAAAAACGACATCCGTCACATCTTCCATTGGCGCCAGTACAAAAAATGGCCGCGGCAATTCACGCCAGAAATTATCTATCATAACAAATTCATATCCTTTCATTAGGGAATACGGCTGCATCATTTATTAAAAAACTGACCATGCTTTCCTTTTACACTTATAGCACGTGAAAGCATTTCTTATCAAACGATAGTAAATTTTGAACATTTCACTTTTTACACGTGAAAAAGTGAAAAAGCAAACTGAAGCAGAACACATTAATTGAGTTAACGTAATAGACTATTGCTATAGTCATCCCCATATCGTTCATTTCTGATCAACTCAGTCAACTCCTTAACCTTTAATAGGTTCTAAGAGAAAAAGTGTGATGATTAACTGCACCTTATTTATATTGTGGTTTATTAATATTAGCGCTGACCTTCATCTTTCTTAGCGGCCTTACTTATGAACTTTTTGGATAAAAAGAATTCCAGCCTAAATAGAATATCATATGAGTTCTCCCTATTACCAATGCAAAATAATTGGCCATATGTCAATATCTTTATAACGTTTTAGTTTTAAAGTTATTACTTATAAACAAAATATCTGCAAAAAAAATAATTACATTTATAAGGCGTCGCCAGAAATCACCCATATATGTTTGGATAAGGTTTCGATTTGGTAATCCTGATCCAAAACCAATAAAATAGACTGCTGACTAAGTTCCGCAGTCTACTTTTCGAATATCCTTTTTTATACCTGTGATGATTTGTATAACAGTGTAAACCCCCAAGAAAACAGTGACAATATTAAACCATGGATTATCATAGAATGAAAGATAGTTTTGAAAGAAATCCAGTTCAACTATATTTGCTGGGAATCCATTCATTTCTCTATACTTAGGACCCCATCCCGTTAATTCTACAAAGTTAAAATAAAGCTGTGAAACTAAAAATGCCAAAACCGTGAGAAACCAACTTCTTTTATATAACGGTCGTTTTTTGTTTACTTTATCCATTTAACCAGTTTCCTTTTCTGCATTTTTTTACTAAGTGTGCATCTAAAATCATTATATTATGAAGCAGCAGATGTGCCAACTTCTTTTCTCACTACCTTCATAAGTCTGTATGTGAACTGTTTTAATTCCAACCTTCAATGATTATCATCGAACGATAAGTGTTAGAGTTTTAACTGTTTATAACCATTCTTTTTTAGTCTTTTTTAAGAAACGATCAATTTTTATTATTGGCTGCCGATATAACGGATTTGAGAACTGGATAGAGTTATGCCGGCACTTTCGGAGTAGTAAAATCTCTTCCCTCTTACTATGTACTTTTCCTGCCGAACCCTATTCCCATGCTTTTCTGCTCGATATTAGCTGTTTTCATTCGCTTATCTCACGTTTTTTCAACTCTTTTCGTCAGTTAAAATAATAATCCGCACATGAAAAAGATCCGGAAATCAGCAATGTTCATTCTGCCGAAATCCAGATCTGATGAGAAATTGTTTAATTTTAGTGAGACGATTTCAACACAAGCTTCGCTACTGCTTCCACATGAGCCGTCTGCGGAAACATATCCACAGGCTGAATATATTCGACGCGATAGTCTTTCGAGAGCGCCTGCAAGTCTTTGGCCAGTGTGGAAGGATTGCAGGATACGTAGACGAAGCGTTTCGGTTTTACTTTTTTGATGGTGTCTAAAAATGTTCTGTCACAGCCGGTTCTCGGCGGGTCGACGATGACCACGTCAGGACGGAAACCTTCTTTCGTCCATTTCGGGAGCCAGTGTTCGGCTGTTCCTGTGACATATGCCGCGTTTTTGATGCCGTGTTTTTTAGCGTTCTTCTTCGCATCATCAATTGATTCTTTAATGACGTCCATGCCGCGGATCTCTTTTGCACCGCTTGAGACCCACATGCCGATCGTACCGACGCCGCAATACGCGTCAACGACTTTCTCTGTTCCGGTCAGCTGCGCCGCTTTTTTCACTTCGTCATACAGCTTGACCGTCTGCTCAGGGTTAAGCTGAAAGAAGGCACGGGCGCTCAGTTCAAATGACACGTCGCCAAGCACTTCTTGAATGGCATGGCTTCCGGCCAGCGCTTTTGTTTTGTCACCGAAAATGACGGATGTGCGCGCGCCGTTTATGTTTTGAATAATCGATTTCACTTCCGGCAGACGATTTTGAATGGCTTTGACGATTTCGTCTTTATTCGGCAGTGTCTCCTTCGCAGTGACAAGCACGACCTGCACTTCGCCTGTTTCAAAACCGACTCTCGTCACGATCGTGCGGACATCGCCTTTTTTGGTCCGTTCGTTATAAACAGATACGTTGTGTTTTTCCAAAATGCGGCGGACGATACCCGTTGTTTTGTTTGTCGCCGGATGCTGGACAATGCATTCTTTGATCGGAACAATTTTATGGGAGTCAAGTCCGTATAAGCCGGCAATGATGCTGCCGCTTTGCGAGCGTCCGACTTGGAACTGGCTTTTGTTCCGGTAATTCCACGGGTTGTCCATTCCGATCGTTTCTTTAATGTTCATTTCTTCGGCATTGAATCTCGTATGACGTTCCAAAGACTGAATGACGATATCGCGTTTTTCGCGAAGCTGCTGGGTGTAAGCCAGATGCTGAAGCTGACAGCCGCCGCACTGGTCATAGACCGGACATGGCGGTGTGACGCGGTGTTCAGACGGCTTGCGGATTTTTTTGACGCGTGCTTCTGAAAATTTCGGCTGCACATTTGTCGCTTCGGCAACGACTTCTTCGCCGGGCAGAGCGCCGGGAACGAAGACAACCTTTTTCTTAAAATAACCGACGCCCTCTCCATTAATGCCGAGACGTTTAATGGTCAGCGGAAATGTCTGTCCGATTTTCAATTCGGCAGGCGCCTTTTTTTGATGTTGATTCACGTTTTTTTCTCTCCGTTTCTATATAAAGCCTTCCTCATGGGAAAACGGCTGATTTGAAATACCGCATCTTTTCAGTATAACATGCAGCCGGCGGTTCCTTCATGTTTTTCATTGGAAGTTTCCAAAAAATGATCAAAGCGGTTTTCATTCAATACTTCTCCACAAATATAAGGACGCATAGCTTAAATAAGGCGCCCATTCGCTGCTTACCTGGAGCATCACGTCTTTTGACGGTTTATCCTCAAGGGCAAAGCGGCGTTTGACAGCGTTTTGCAGGCCGATGTCCGCCAAAGGAAACAGATTCGGGCGGCCGAGGCCGAACATGAGGACGTTTTGGACGGTCCACGGTCCGATGCCTCTGATGGTGATCAGCTTTTTCATAATGTCTTCATCCGATAGATGGGAAAGTTCCGCCAGATTGAGCGCCCCGTCTGCAATCATCCTTGAAATGTCAATCGCATATTCCGCTTTTCTCATACTGAACTGGAGCTCCCGCAAGTCCTGATAATCAAGCGCCGCAATCGTTTTCGGTTCGGGATAGCACCAGACGCCGTCTTTTTGTTCACCGAAGGCATGGACGAACCGTTCCGTTAACGTAAAAGCGAAGGACAGGTTGAGCTGCTGGTGGATGATGCATTTCATAAGACAGTTGTAGACGTCATATTCTAAGACGAGCGGGGTTCCCGCATGCTCCTCAAAAAGCGCCGACAGATTTGTTTTTGAGAAATGATCAAGCACCGGCTGAAGCGGCTGCTCCCACTGAAAAATGTGTTTGATCCGTTCAATCATCTCCTCGCGGTCACTTTCTCCGCTGACGAGAAAAACCGGGTCTGCGGCGGTGCCTTCCGCTTGAACCGTGATGACGGACAGTTTGCCGTCCCATGTTCTGAGCGGCACTTTGATTGATCTTGCTTTAAGATCGACCGCATTCAGCGGATCGAGTGACAGCCTTTCAAGCACTTTATCAAAATGATACGGCGGCGTGACCGAAACCGTTTCCTCCCACATATGCTCCACCCCTTTTTGTCCAAGTATATCATGAAGCGGCCCGGCGGCAATTCGTATACTTTTCTTCATAACGCCGCATGATATAATGGCAGGCGGAGGGTTGTTTATGATACATATAACCGCAATCACAACACATAATGAGATATTAGATAATATCCCCCTATCACGTACAGAACAACCGGACATCGCATGGTACTGGGTTGATTTTTTCGGCGCCGAGAATGATGAAGTCGAGCTGCTGCGGGATTATTTTCATTTTCATCCGCTTGCGATCGAGGATTGCTTTCAGCACATGCAGCGGCCGAAAATCGACCACTATGACGGCTACCGTTTTTATGTGCTCCACGCTTTAAACCCGGACACACTGGAAATGGAAGAGGTGGACATCTTTCAGTCCGACCGTTTCATCGTCAGCTTCCATTTGCACGAATCGCCCGGTGTCTCAAGGGTGAGAGAACGGTTTTTCGCTTCTCCGGGATTAGCCAAAAAAGGGCCCGGACATATCACTTATATGATTATGGATCAGCTTGTCGATGAATATTTCCCTGTGCTGTACAAAATTGAAGACCGGCTGAATGAGATTGAAGACAGCAGAACACATAAATCTTACGGCACTTTAATGAATGAAGTGTTTGAATTGCGGACTGATCTTTTGAACCTGAGACGGACGATCATTCCGATGCGCGATTTAATGTACCGGATTTTGAGCCTTGACCATGTAAAAGAAAGCCGTGAAACGAAGGCGTATTTCAGCGATATTTATGACCACCTGTTAAAACTCGCTGAGCTGATCGAGTCAAACCGTGATATGACGTCAGATCTGCGGGACAGCTACGTAACGCTGAATTCAAACCGGATGAACGCCATTATGATGACGTTAACCATCGTCTCGACCATCTTTATACCGCTGACGTTCATCGCGGGGGTGTACGGTATGAATTTTGATAACATGCCTGAACTTCACTGGAAATACGGATATTTTATCGTTTTGGGCGTCATGGCCGTTCTTGTGGCCGCCATGCTGTTTTGGTTCGCCCGCAAAGGCTGGTTTAATATTTTCAAGTAAGAACGGCTGCCGGCTGTTCTTTTTTTTGAGAAAACATGATATGTTGGAAAAAAACGTAAAGAGGTGTGCGCCGTTATCATGCTTTCTCACAAAACCATTTCTTCTGTCCTCCTGCTTTTTTGTGTCATGTCCATTGCCCCGCTGTATAACGGCTGTACGATGTCTGATTACATCTTTGAATCGCTCGGCTTTTCTCCCTGGTCTGAAGACGGAGCCCATATCTCCGTCATTCACGGGGTCGTCCTTTACTTTGCGGCGTTAATCTGGTGTGCCGCCGCGTTCAGGCGGACGCTTCCCGCGGCGGGGCTGTTTTTGATGTTTCTCAGTATGGGGGCCGCTTCCGGTATCAGTCCCGCCACCGAATATGCCGCTTTTTCCTTAAAACAATTCGCGCCCGAAAAAGAGGCTGTCGAATATTTGAAGCACCGCAGCGAATGCAGCCATTTCATTGAGGGAAAAAGAGCGAGCATGAGCTGTACGCTTTATGTCAATCACTACGGAAAAGGGGAACAAGCCATTTCTGTCACGCCGGATTTATCTGAGGACATAAAAGACGTCACATTCAAATCAAAAACGTTCACAGTAAAGCCCCGTTCAAAAACAATCATCAAGACGCGGTTTACCGGATTTCATAAGGGGAAAGCCGCATCAGATTCCGGCTGGTCATCAGACCCAGAACTGAAAGTGGCAAGCCTGTACACAGCACAATAAACATTTTGCATGTATAATAGCGGAAAACATCACATTGGAGGGACTGTCAAATGAAGATCGCCATCGCGGGACTCGGCAATATGGGCCGCCCCATCGCCGAAAATATCATGAAAGCCGGATACAGCCTGACTGTATATAACCGGACGAAGGAAAAAGCGGCTGATCTGCTGGAAAAAGGGGCTGAATATGCCGAAACGCCCCGCCAGGCAGCAGAACATGCGGACATTGTGCTTTCAATGCTGTCAGACGATGAAGCCGTAACAGGCGTGACGTTCGGAGCTTGCGGCATTATTGCCGGGTTATCTGAAAACGGCATTCATATTTCAATGAGCACCATCAGTACGGCGCTGTCAGAACAGCTTTCCGCTGCACATTCGGGCAGAGGCCAATCCTTTATCGCCGCTCCCGTCCTCGGCCGGCCCGATGCCGCTGAGAAGGCCGAGCTTCGCATCATCACAGCCGGACCGGCAGAAGCGAAGAAAAAGGCCGAGCCTTTGCTAAAAAGCCTGAGCCAGCAGATATTTGACGTCGGTGAAGAAACAAAGACCGCCAATGCTGCGAAAATCAGTATCAATTTCTTGCTCGTTTCTATGCTGGAGGCGCTATCAGAATCATTCTTAATGATGGAGAAGTACGGTTTAGAACGGAAACAATTTTTAGAAATCGCCAGCGCGCTCTTTGGCTCTCCTGTCTATCAAAATTACGGTACCATTATGGCGGAGCAGGCATTTGAGCCGGCCGGCTTCAAAATGTCTTTAGGGCTGAAGGATACCAATCTGGCGCTCACCGCCGCGGAACAGGTTTCCGCCAAACTCCCTCTTGCCGAGCTGGCCAAGAGCCATTTTGAAAGCGGGATCGAACAAGGCTTCGGGGATCTGGATTGGGCCGCTTTGATTAAATGTCTGAAATAACAAAACACCTCTCCTTATAACGGAGAGGTGTTTTTTACAGACGCGGCAGCTTCATTTCTTTCTCAAACATCAGATCATCGATGCTTTTAAACGTGTATCCTTCTTTTTTCAAATCGGTAATCGCATCGTCCAAAGCTTCTGAATTGTCCTTTGAAACGGTGTGGAGAAGGTAGATCGCGCCGGGATGCGCCTGTTTTATCATGTGATCATAGGCGTATTTTTTCCCTTTCTGCTCGTTAACCTTCCAATCGACAAATGCGACGGACCAGAAAACGGTTTGGTAGCCGAGGCGCTTCGTTTCTTTCAGGACATATTCGCTGAACACGCCGCGCGGCGGACGGAGATACAGATTGTCCCGCTTTCCGGTAATGTTGTAAACAGCTTCCGTGACAGAATCGAGTTCATCTTGAATCTGATCGCCCGTTTTTGTCGTCAGATCAGGATGATGAAAAGAATGATTGCCGATGATATGGCCTTCCTTTGACATCCGTTTAATCAAATCAGGCTGCTCTTTCACAAAATGACCCGTGACAAAAAAAGTGCCTGTGACATGATGTTTCTTTAAAACATCAAGCACTTTCGGGGTATACCCATTTTCGTATCCGTTATCAAACGTTAAGTAAATGGTCTTTTCTTTCGTATTGCCTAAATAAAAGGCATCGTATTTTTTGACAAGATTGTCCAGCTGTCTGCCGGCATCCGGCGGCTGATGATTGACGCTGCGTTTAAATCCCCAGTTTATCCGTTCATTCGGCACGGCCTCTGCACTTTTTATGCCTCCCGCAAGTAAAACAGCCATGCAGCAAATTGAACAAAACCATTTCATGCCCAGCACTCCTTCTGCATTTTTCCTTATTTTGCAGTAGGCTCATCCCTTTTATACAGCCGCATTATGGAAAGAGAAAAACCCCGGCAGTCTGCCGGGGTTTATTCCCAATCTTTTTTGAAGCGTTCGTATTTTGCTTCCAGATCATCAAGCATGCCGATGAGCCGGTCTATATCTTCAACGTCCGTTGATTCAGGGTCTAATGAATCAATGACATTCATAAACATATCGAGTCTGTTCTTTAAGTAATCGAGCTGCTGATCTTTGCTGTTTACTGCATTCCCCATACTTCCACTCCATTCATTTTTTATAATGGTAGCGTATTTTTTGCCGTTTTTCAATGGTTCCGCTACTTGCGATCTTGGCAGATCAGGTCTAAAATTAACACTTGGCAGACGTTAGTATGCCCATTTATAAAGGAGTTAGATAGTCATGACACAAAACACAACACTGCGTCCGATCACACCGGAGTACGATCCTTGGGAAGCGTACATGGATGTCGACCAGTATGGAGATATGAAACTGACGAACGTTGAATTTACAACGACGACCTTGTGCAATATGAGATGCGAGCACTGCGCCGTCGGGTACACGCTTCAGCCGAAAGATCCGAATGCGCTGCCGATTGACCTTTTATTAAAGCGGCTTGAAGAAATTCCGCTGTTACGCTCGATCAGCATTACGGGCGGCGAACCGATGCTTTCGCTGAAATCGGTAAAGGAATATGTCGTCCCGCTTTTGAAATATGCGCATGAACGCGGCGTGCGCACACAGATCAATTCAAACCTGACGCTTGATATCGGCCGCTACGAACGGATTATTCCTTATTTAGACGTTCTTCACATTTCCCACAACTGGGGAACGGTCGAGGACTTTGCCGATATCGGATTTGCGATGATGGAGAAGAAACCGACATTTGAACAGCGGGCGCGCTATTTTGACAAAATGATTGAAAACAGCCGCACGCTGGTCGAAGCGGGCGTGATGGTTTCAGCGGAAACGATGCTGAATAAACGCACGCTTCCGCATATTGAACATATTCACCGGCAGATTACGGAAGAAATGAAATGTCAGCGCCACGAAGTCCATCCGATGTATCCGAGTGATTTCGCCAGCGCGCTTGAATCACTCAGCCTGAAGGACATGAGACAGGCCATTCATCATCTGCTCGATATTCGCGATGAAGAAACATGGATGCTGTTCGGCACGCTCCCGTTTTACGCATGCAGCCCTGATGAAGAAGATCAGAAGCTCCTCCGCCGCCTGCGGGAAGCGAAAAACGTTACGGTGCGAAACGATCCTGACGGCCGCTCCCGCCTGAATGTCAACATCTTTGACGGAAATATCATTGTCACGGATTTCGGTGATACACCGCCGCTCGGCAATATTAAAACTGACAGCCTTCCTGAAGCGTATGACAAGTGGAGACAGACGAAGCTGAGCAAAGAGCTGAACTGCCGCTGTACAAACGTCCGATGCCTCGGACCGAACGTCCTTGTCAAAAACAGTTATTATCAGGAGACAGATTTTTCATTACGAAAAGCCAGAGGATAACAGAAGATGGAAACGACAATTACGGATATTTTGAAAAGCAAAGTGGTTGAGATCATCATCGTCGCTCTCGTGCTTTACGCCGGTGTCTTTCTGATCAACCGCTTTGTACAGGTGTTATTTAAACGCACAGATTTCTTGGAGGAACGGAAAGGGAAAACGATTGAGAGCCTCGTCCGATCCATCACCCAGTATACGGCGACGATCGGATTTATCTTTTACGTCATTTCTTTATTCGTTCATGATTTCGGCAGAATTTTAGCCGGAGCGGGCGTTGCCGGTATCGTCATCGGTTTCGGCGCCCAGTCTTTAATCAAGGACATTTTGGCCGGTGTCTTTTTAATATACGAACGCCAGCTGCATAAAGGCGATTACGTGACGATTAATAATCTCTTCAACGGCACAGTCGAAGAAATCGGGCTCCGTTCCATGCAGATCCGTGAGTTCTCCGGCAAGCTGCTTACCATTTCAAATGGTGAGGTGAGACAGCTTCAAAACTATAACATTGATTTTATGAGGATTACCGAGTCTGTCGTGATCAGTTACAAGGAAGATCCTGAGCGGGTATACGCCGTCTTAGAAAAAGCCTGTGACATGCTCAATGATGAACTTCGCGATTCACTGAAGCGGGATGAATTTCTCAATGCTGCGGAACCGTTTCAAGTGCATGGAATCATGAGCCTGAACAAATTGACGAGAGGCATTGAATTTACCGTCAAAGGCATGGTTCAAGACACAGAATACTTCTCGGCGAGCCTTGCGGTGAGACGCGTTCTTGCCCGGGAACTGTACAACAACAATGTGCAATTGCTTGAGGAAATGAATCATACACAAAAAAGCTGATTCCCAAACCGGAATCAGCTTTTTTTATTTATCTCGGCTGCGCTGTCATTTGAAAACCGAATGTGACATGATCCTGCACCGGAATCCAAGCGCCGATTCCTTGCGAGGTCACATTTTTGACGACAAGTTTCCGCTTGCTGCCTTTCAGCACCAAATACACTTCGCCGTATGTTACTTTTCCTTTCTCATTAACGGCCGGGGCATAGGCGTGCAGGTAGCCGAGCCGCTGCGGAGAAATTTTATAAATCTGATCGCGTTTTGTGCCGGCGCCGATGACCGTTTCAAACGCGAGCGGCAGTTTTGTTTTCTTCATCGCTTTTTGCATCATCATGCTTTTCACGTCTTCTGCGTTCGGCACTTTCGCTGTGAGCCCGCCTTTGATTTTGTATTGCTGTTCTTGGGCGTATGAGATTTCCGCGGCTTGCTGCCCGCCCCGGTTATCCGCTCTGTTCGTGTTGATTTTTTTATATTCCCAGTTGGCGACCGTTTCGTTCGATTGATAACCGAGCGCCCATTTCCCGAGAAATATTGTCGCCCGGTATCCGATGGCAAGCGGTGAACCGGAAACCGAGGATTCATTCAGCATCTTTATCAGATGCGGATTTTCGATGTTGATCTCTGATGTATCTAACAATTCCTTTGCCAGTTTGCTCGGCTGAAGCATCGGCTGGTCCTGTGAAGCATTCGGATACGTATTTTCCTTGGAAATGCTGACGACAGAGTTGGGAACCTTAAACGGTTTCTTTGCACCGGCAGACGGAGCTGCAAAAAAACTAAAGGATAACAGCAGAATCAATGTGGCATGAAACAGCTTTTTCATCATATCACTCTTTCTATAGCATTTTCCTTTAGTCTTTTCCTCCGTAATCGTTGTTATCCGCATTTTTTACAGGTTAAAGCAGGAAAAATCCGATCGCCATGATGACATAAGCGGCAAGGAGAGTAGCCCCCTCAAACCAGTTCGAATCACCGTCATTTGAAATCATCGTCATCAAAAGGACGGATGATATCATCGCGACAAGCTCAGGCAATGTGAATACCAGCGGCATATTCACCGGGAAAAAGATGGAACAGATCACAAGAACCGGGGCTACAAACATGGCGATCTGCAAAGTCGAGCCGACCGCGATTTCAACGGCGACATCCATCTTGTCTTTGTACGCCATAATAATCGCCGACGCATGCTCTGCGGCATTTCCGACGATTGCGACGATAATCACCCCGATAAACAATTCGCTCCAGCCGAACTGTTCAGCCACCGCATGAAACGTATGAACAAGGTTTTCAGATATGTAGGCGACAATAATGGTTGCGATAAATAAGACGGCTGTCGCCCTTTTCCCCGACCACTCAGGCTGCTCCTCTTCTTCCTTGGCCTCCGGCTGGTTCGGCTGATAAACGCCGCGGTGGGTGACGAGCTTGAAGTAAAGAGCCGCCACGTATAAAAGGATCATGATGATGCTGATGCCGACACTCAAATCAAGTTTGCTTTTTTCCCCCATATCCATGGAAAACACTTCGGGAATGACAAAAGCTACGATAATGGCAAATATCAGCAGGCCTGAATTATGGCGGGCATCATGAATATTGAATTCCTGCCGCTTGTATTTCAAACCGCCGATAAAAAACGACAATCCCGCGACAAGCAGAAGGTTGCCGAGCACCGAACCGGTCAGTGAAGCAAGCACGATGCCCGTCAGCCCTTCCTTTAAGGCAAATAGCGATATAATCAGCTCTACCGCATTGCCGAAAGTGGCATTCAGCAGACCGCCGATCCGCGGTCCCGCGATAATGGCAAGAGATTCAGTCGCTCTCCCCATATAACTTGCAAGCGCAATAATCGTCAAGCAATAAATAATAAACAAAACCGCTGACGGCCAGTGCATCAGGCCGCCGATGACTGAAAGCGGCACTCCCGCCGCAGCCGTAAAGAAAAAAATCCGATTCATATCTGCCTGGCTCCTTTTTCGAATGAGTCTTTTTTTATCCTTCTCAAAAACTCCCTCAATTACACTTCCGAGTCAGCCCGAATTGGCATTTTCAGGTTGCCGGACGCGGAAAATCCGTGTACGATCAAGAAAGATACTGAAGAAGGAGAAAATACGCGATGTCACGACTGCACTTCTTTATTTTGGTTCTGCTTGTTTCCATCTCCGGTTTTTCCCAAGGCATGCTTTTGCCGGTGATTTCCGTCATTTTTGAAACGAACGGAGAATCAGCCGCCATAAACGGCCTTCACGCAACAGGCTTGTATATCGGCGTGCTTCTCGCGTCGCCATTTATGGAAGCGCCGCTGAGAAAGCTCGGATTCAAACCTCTGATGGTCGCGGGCGGATTTCTTGTCATCATCAGCTTATTCAGTTTTATTTGGCTTCAATCCATATGGTTATGGTTTTTTCTTCGGCTGCTGATCGGAATCGGGGATCATATGCTGCATTTTTCCACCCAAACGTGGGTGACTTCCAAGTCAACGCCCCAAAACAGAGGAAGAAACATTTCGCTGTACGGACTGTCCTTCGGGCTTGGATTCGCTGTCGGCCCGTTCATGGTCCCTCTTGTGAAAACAAGTCCGTCCCTTCCGTTTATCGTATCCGGCTGTATCAGTCTTGCCGCCTGGCTGTTTGTGTTTGCCTTACGTAACGAGTACCCGGCGCAAGGTCCGGATGAAACATCCGGGGACAACAGCGCAAAACGGTTTTACCGCGCCCTTCTTTTCGGCTGGGTCGCTTTTCTCCCGGCTTTCGGCTACGGTTTTTTAGAAACGGCGCTGAACGGGAGTTTTCCCGTGTACGCCCTGCGCTTAGGCATATCCGTTGATGCCGTCGCGCTGATATTGCCCGCTTTCGCCATCGGAGGTATTGTATTCCAGTTCCCTCTCGGTTTATTAAGCGATCGATTCGGGAGAAAACGTGTCCTGCTCGTCATCTTATTAACGGGTGCCCTTTGCTTTTTGACGGCCGGATTGTTTCCGTCGCCTTCTGTCATCGGCGGCTGCTTTTTCATGGCAGGGATGGCGGTCGGCAGTATGTTTTCCCTCGGCATCAGCTATATGAGCGACCTGCTGCCGTCCCATCTTCTTCCGGCGGGCAATCTGCTCTGCGGGATTTCGTTCAGCCTCGGCAGCATGATCGGGCCGGTGGCGGGCGGCTGGTATATGCAGCGGTTTGAAAGCGCCAATTTGTTTTACTTTATTACGGTGATTCTGGTCTGTATTTGGCTTGCGCTCGTCTTCGGGAAAACAAAGCACAGCGCCGCATCCGAATCCCATTCTTTTCCCGCCTCATAAAAAGCCGCCTGATTTAGGCCAGGCGGCTTCTTTCTAGTGGTATCCGTTCTGCCCGTTGGCGCTTCCGCTTGTTTTATTCTTCGGGCCGTTTTTTGAGTTTTGTTTATTATGGCTTCCGCCTTTTTTCGTATGCTTGGTCATAGCCGATTCCCCTCCGTTTTTCAGCTTGAACGTCATCCGTTCCTCTATAGCTTGCTCCCGCGATACGGATTTTCATCAGGAAGCTTTTTACGTTTATGTAAAAGCGCGTTGATTTCTCCTCCTAAAATCAGCAGGGTTCCCGTAAGGTAAAACCAGATCATAAGGACGATAATTCCCCCGATGCTCCCGTATGTGGCGCTGTAGTTGGCAAAGGTGCCGACGTAAAATGAGAACAGCATACTGACGATAATCCAGCCGGCTGCCGCAAATACGGCTCCCGGCAGCACAAAACGGAGGGAAAGCCTTTTATTCGGCGCGAAAATGTAAAGCGCGGTAAAGACGATTAAAAGGATAAGCGGACTGATACCCCAGCGGACAACCGACCACACCTGCAAAAACAAGCCGGGGGCGCCGATAAAATCTGCGGCCAGCAGTCCGATTTCTCTGCCGAATACCGGCAGAAGCAGTGCGATTAAAATCGTAACCACCATCGCGATGGTTAAAAAAATTGAGGTCAGGCGAATGATGATAAATGAGCGGTTTTCCTCGACTTCGTAGGCATGGTTAAATGCTCTGACAATCGCGTTCATACCGTTAGAAGCCGACCAGATGACGGCGATAATCCCGAATGACAAAAGTCCGCCGCTGCGCTTGTTCAGCGTTTGCTCCGTAATGGATTTTACCATGGACATGGCGCTGTCGGGCGCGTATTGATCGACTGCGCCGAGCACGTCTTCTGCCGATATGGGAAGATAGGCGGTGAGCGTCAGCATGAAAATCATTAACGGAAACAATGACAGAAGAAAAAAATACGCCAGCTCCGCCGATTTACTTTGTCCTTCATGCAGAGAAAATCTTGCAAACAGCTCCTTTATAAAACTCATGACATCCCACCTCAATGATCGTTTTTCGAAAAATGCTCCTTCGTCTCTTTTAAAAGGTCAATGACCTGCGGCGTCGTCTGCTTCAGCTTGGTGATCTGTCCGTTTAAAAAACTCAGATCGTCCGATACGGTATTGGCGATGCTTTTCACTTGATCCAGTTTTGCAGAAGCCTCCTGTTTCAAGGCTTCGGGATTATTCCGGTAAAATGCCGCACGCCGCCTGCACGCGTCCATGTTCCGGAAACATGCCTCTCTTGTCGGCTTATGTAATAAAGAAAGTGCTCCGCCGGCGGCAGCGCCGATCAGAATCGCTTTTGCCATGATGCGTGTCTGCTTCATCGGTCAATCCCCCTTATAAATGATGGTCTTTCTTTATTGTCTCCAGCAAATGACGGCACCCGGACTCGATCAGAGCGTACACTTCGCTGAAATTTCCGGTATAATACGGATCAGGCACGTCCGCAAGATCCGACTCCGGTACATAATCAAGCAGCCTTGCGATACGCGGCGCCGCTTTTTTATAACCGGCCATGCTGCGCAGATGCCCTATATTTTCAGCATCCATCGCAATGACGTAATCAAAATCGGTCAGATCAGACTCACGGACCTGTCTCGCCGTGATACCGCTTGTGCTGATCCCTTTCTCTTTAAGGATCTGCTCCGTTCCCTCATGCGGCGGATTTCCCGCATGCCAGGCGCCGATTCCCGCTGAATCAATGTTAATCTGCCCGTTCAGCCCGTTTTTCTTCACCATATCAGAAAATACCGCCTCTGCCATAGGCGAACGGCAAATATTTCCCAGACAGACAAACAGCACATGTATCATATCGATAACCTCCCTATTCTTTCCCCGCATTTTGAGGATCAAAAACCTTATCATCATCTTAGCAATTTTTCTGCGGCTGTGGAAATAAGCTTTTATTCTAAATGAATTCTGTTAGAATAAAGGGTACGAAAACGGTCATGAAAGGATGCATGAATTTGCCGAGCCAACAAACAGAAACGTTAAACAAAATGATTGAAGACATTTCGCAGAAGCTCAACATGCTCAATGTCGGCGTCATCAGAGCGGAAGATTTCAGTGATGAAAAAATAGAAGATCTTACATACCTTCATCAAATGGTCATGAAAAAAGCATCATTCAGTCCGAGTGAAATGCAGGCCATTGCTGAGGAGCTCGCCTCTCTCAGAAAATAAACCCGTGTCAGCCCCGCCGAAAAACAGCGGGGCTTTTTTGATTTAAAAAAGTAAAAAATAAAAGTTCATCGGTTTGACACAATTAAAAAGAAGGCGTATAGTAACTGTGAACTTGGTAGAACGATATACTAAATGAGCGGTCCGCTAATTTGTTTTTTTATTTAGTAGAACGATATACTTGCTGTCTTATCAGCGTTAATCAAGTATACCTGCAGCCGTTTTATCAAACCATTTTTTAAAGAAAGGCAGTGGTTCAATAAAGGGGAATGGTTCTGTGCGTTTATCAATTTAAAAAATAATTTAACTTTAATAACCGCATTAGGGGATGTCATCATGAAAAACATATACACCAAAATGGCAGCGGGTCTTTATATCAACTATTTCCTGCTGGGCATGATCAATATTATTATCGCATCGAATATGGAAGCATTATCAAAACAGCTTCATACATCAGCAGCCGGAGTCAGCTATTTGGTCTCCGCCATCGGCATCGGGAAGCTGATCTCGCTTCTGTTTGCCGGAAAGCTCTCGGATACATTCGGGAGACGGCCGTTTATCGTGGCGGGCGCATTTCTGTATCTGATTTTCTTAATCGGAATTCCGCTTTCGACAAACTATACGGAAGCGTTTATCTTTGCTATTTTCGCAGGGATCGCCAATTCATTTTTGGATTCCGGCACATATCCGGCGCTTATTGAAGGATTTCCGAAAAACGCAAGCTCTGCAACCGTGTTAATCAAAGCGTTTGTATCCATCGGCGCGACGGTGCTTCCGTTTTTTATCGCATTTATTGCGGACAGGCATTTGTTTTACGGGTGGACGTTTTTCGTGCCCGGCATCATTTTCTTCCTGAACGGCTTTTTCCTGTTGAAAGTTCCGTTCCCGAATCATAAACAAAAAGATGACGGCGGCCGGACGGAAGCTTCCCCGTCTGATGACACGTTCAGATCACAGCCGTCGATATGGCGCGAAGGCCTTGCCATTATTTTGTTAGGCTTTTCATCAACGGCGCTGTTTATGCTCGTTCAAGTATGGCTTCCTAAGTTCGGTCAATCCGTTTTGGGTATGCCCGAAGTGCAGGCCGTCAAATTGTTGAGCTATTACAGCATCGGGGCGCTTGTGTCCGTGTTATTGCTGGCTGTGCTGTTAAACAGAGTGATTCAGCCGATTACGGTTATGGTGCTGTACCCGGTGATCGCGGCAATCGCGCTGCTTGCTCTGATTTTCATTCAGCAGCCGGCCGTATCGGTCATCAGTTCCTTCGTCATCGGACTTTCAACTGCGGGCATTCTGCAATTGGCGATGACGGTTATGGCTGTTTTATTCCCTAAAAATAAAGGGACCATCACATCTTTTGTTAATATAGCATCAAGCTTATCTTTTATTGTCATTCCGCTTATAACGGGAGCGATATCCAAAACGGCCGGCCTGACCCCTGTTTTTCTGCTTGATATCGGAATTGCGGCCGTCAGCGCCCTCCTCGCATTGTTTATCGGTATCCGTTTTAAGCAAGTGATGAAAGCCTGACTATTTTTTAAAGGGAGAGAACGTATCATGCAATCTATTACAATCAGAAACACGGTCATCGGCGAAGGACTTCCGAAGATCATTGTGCCGCTGATGGCAGCCGGAGAGAAAGAACTCCTTGAAGAAATTGAAGCCGTCAACAGGCTTAACCCGGATATCATTGAGTGGCGGGCGGATGTATACGAGCACGTTGAGAGCCCGGACGCCGTAAAAGGCATGCTTGAAAAGGTGCGGAAAGCCGCAGGCGCAACACCGCTGCTTTTTACATTCAGAACCCATAAAGAAGGCGGGAATAAAGTTATTGACGTCCGCCTTTACATTGAATTGCTTAAAACCGTAATCGAAACAACACACATTGACCTTGTAGACGTTGAATTGTTTACGGGAGAAGCGGAAGTCAAATCAATTGTGAAAACTGCTGAAGACAACGGCGTATATGTCGTCATGTCCAATCATGATTTTCATCAGACACCAAAAAAAGAAGAAATCATCTCCCGGCTGCGGAAAATGCAGGCGTACGGCGCGCACATTCCGAAAATTGCGGTGATGCCGCAAAGCACTGAAGATGTTTTCGTCTTATTGGATGCCACGCATACGATGAAAACACAATACGCAGACCGGCCGATCATCACGATGTCAATGGCGGGAACGGGCCTGATCAGCCGGCTGGCCGGGGAAGTCTTCGGCTCGGCGTGTACGTTCGGCGCGGGCAAAGAAGCATCTGCGCCCGGACAGATTCCCGTTGCTGAATTGCGAAATGTACTCAGCATTTTAAATAAAAATATGTAACCAGCGTTTTTCTTCCCTCAAGCGGAATGAAAAACAAATGAATGGACTAACGGAGGAATACATCATGAAGAAAGATTTAGGACGGATTAACGGAAAAACTCAGCTTATCGGATTATTCGCGACACCGATCGGACACTCTTTATCTCCGACGATGCACAACCTGGCGTTTAAAAAATTAGGGCTGAACTACGCTTACCTCGCATTTGAAGTCGGCAATGAACAGCTTGAAGATGTGGTGACGGGAATGCGCGCCTTAAACGTCAGAGGTTTCAATGTCTCGATGCCGAATAAGATGAACATTCTCCCTTACCTCGATGAACTCGCGGATTCAGCGAAATTCACCGGTGCGGTGAATACAGTGGTGAATGAGAACGGAAAATTGACCGGACACTCCACTGACGGTATGGGATACGTCCGCAACTTAAAAGAACACGGCATCGACATCACAGGCAAAAAAATGACGCTGGTCGGTTCCGGCGGAGCCGCTACTCCGATTGCGATTCAATCCGCATTGGAAGGCCTCGGCGAAATCTCAATTTTCGCCCGCAATGACGCGTTTTTCGAAAAAGCGGAAGAGAATGTCCGCATCATCAATGAAGAAATGAAGGGCTCTTCTTGTAAAGCGAATCTTTTCCCGCTCGAAGATCAAGATGCGCTGCGTGCTGAAATCGCTTCTAGCGATATTTTCACAAACGGAACGGGTGTCGGCATGAAACCGCTTGAAGGCTTGAGCGTCATTGAAGACACATCCATGCTCCGTCCGGATTTGATTGTGACAGACGTCGTTTACAACCCCGTTACGTCGAAATTGCTTGAACAGGCTCAAGCGGCCGGCTGCCAGACCATTAACGGCCTCGGCATGATGCTTTGGCAGGGCGCCATGGCGTTTGAATATTGGACAGGCCGTGAAATGCCGGTTCAGTATATTAAAGAGCAGATGTTTGAATAATCTATTGTGACAGAAGCGCCGAAGGACAATCCGTCTTCCGGCGCTTTATCTTTTTCTCCCCCTCTCTCTTTCTTCTCACGCGCCAAAACGCTTATAATGGAGGTAACGAATAATAACCAAGTGAGGAATGCGACGTATGAAACAGCAAAAAAAACGCCGAGTGACATTGCAGCAGGTCGCTGAGCATGCCGGCGTCTCAACATCCACCGCCTCATTAATCGTCCGCAATAATCCGCGAATTTCCGAAGCAACCCGTGAGAAAGTGCTTCAATCCATGCAGGAGCTTGGGTACGTATATGATCGGGTCGCCGCGAATTTACGATCACAGACGTCCACAACGGTAGGATTGATTATCACTGACATTTCCAATACGTTTTTCTCAGAGTTTCTAATCGGCGTGCAGAATACACTCGAGGAAGTCGGATTAACAGTGCTCTTAGGCACGACTTTTGATTCCGTCGCCAAGCAGGAGCAGCTGATCTCGACCATGCTGGAACACAGGGTCGGCGGATTGATTTTATGCCCGGTTTCAGGAGCAGCTGAGGAAACCCTTTCCCGCCTTGAGCAGCTTGATATTCCGGTCGTGCTCGCCGTCAGGGAGATTGCCGATGCGGACTGTGATTTTGTCGGAGCTGACTATGAGGAAGGCACCTATAAGGCAGTGCGCCACCTCATTGAGAAAGGGCACCAGGAGATTGCGTTTCTGGGCGGCGTGAAGCACTCATCAACATGGACGAAACGGATGAAAGGTTTTAAAAAAGCGCTCCGTGAAGCGGATCTTGAAGTGAAAAGAGAATTTGTGATTGACAGCGCGCCGACCCGCGAGGCAGGCTATGAGGCAGTGATGGAGCTGCTCCGCCGGCCTGAGCGCCCGGCCGCGATTTTCTGCTTCAGTGATTTGGTCGCGTTCGGCGTCATGCAAGGGATCAGAAAAGCAGGACTCATCCCGGGCGAAGATATTGACATTGTCGGCTTTGATAACGTGCCGGAAGCTGAAATTTCTTATCCCCCGCTTACAACCGTTTCTTCTTTTCCCCGGCAGTCGGGAAAAGAAGCGGCTCAATTGCTGCATCATAAAATCACCAATTCCCAGCACCAAAAACAGCGCATTATTCTGGCGCCCGAGCTGGTCATTCGTGAATCTTCACAAAAAAAGCGGAACGCCTGATACGGCGCTCCGCTTTTTATTATGCAAGCAGTTTTAATGATTCGCGGTTGAATGCCGGAATGTCATCCGGTGTGCGGCTTGTGACCAGCTGGTTCTGGCAGACGACGACTTCTTCATCCACCACATTTGCGCCCGCGTTTTCCATGTCAATACGGATGGATGTAAACCCTGTCGCTTTGCGCCCGTCCAATGCTTTCGCGTTGATGAGAAGCTGAGGGCCGTGGCAGATGGCGAAAACCGGTTTTTTATCATCCATAAACGCTTTCGCAAATTGGACGAAACGGTCATCCGCACGCAGCATGTCAGGTGAGAATCCGCCCGGGATCAGCAATGCGTCAAAGTCTTTCGGATTCACATCATCGATGGACGCATCCACTTTCACTTCCGCTTCCCCTTGTTTGCCTTTGACTGTTTTTCCTTTTTCCTGTTCAATCACTGTTAATTCATGACCCGCATCTTTAAAAGCTTTTGCAGGTTCCGTATATTCGACGTCCTCAAAATAATCCGTTAATACAACTGCAATTTTTTTACCCATAGTTACTACCTCCTGCTTGATGAAGTCTACATAAATCCATGTACCCCAGCCACACTAACATCAAACATAAAAGACTCATTTACCGCCCATTCGTTTTACATAGGTCATTATCCTCATTTTTCTTCTTTTTACAAGAATCATCATGAAATCTATATAAACTTTCACAAAATATTCTTACAATGGTACTGCATGACAAAATTTGTTGAAAGGTGGAGAACAGGTGAGAATACAGAAAAGACGATGCAGCGTCAATAAGACACTCCGTATTCTGCTGCCCCTAGTTATGATACTTAGTCTAATCCTCCCAATAACACCCATTAAAGCAGAAGAAAACAAATCCTCCAGTGTGAACCTCAGCATTTTAGCGACAACTGACGTTCACGCCAATATGATGGACTACGATTACTACAGCGACAAACCGACAACGGAATTCGGGCTGGCCCGAACGGCTCAGCTCATTGCGAAGCACAGAAGCGAAAATCCGAATACGCTGCTTGTCGATAACGGAGACCTGATTCAAGGGAATCCCCTCGGAGAATACGCTGTAAAATATCAGAAAAACGATATCATTTCAGGCGCAAAGACCCATCCGATTATTGAAGTGATGAATAGTCTGCACTATGACGCAGGAACACTCGGCAATCATGAATTTAATTACGGGCTGGATTTTCTGGACGGGACGATGAAAGGCGCTGATTATCCGATCGTCAACGCCAATGTGAAAACATTGAGCGGTGAAAACCGTTATACGCCTTATGTCATAAAAGACAAAACCGTTACGGATGAAAACGGCGGAAAACACCAGCTAAAAGTCGGTTACATCGGCTTTGTCCCTCCCCAAATCATGACGTGGGATAAAAAAAATCTTGAAGGACGCGTTCAAGTCGAGGACATTGTGGAATCCGCGAAGAAAACCGTCCCGAAAATGAAAACTGAAGGTGCTGATATCGTCATCGCCCTCGCCCACAGCGGCATCGAAAAAAAAGCACAGTCCTCCCGTGCGGAAAATGCCGTTTTTGATCTGGCAACGAAAGTCAGCGGAATTGACGCGATCGTATCAGGCCATCAGCACGGTCTGTTCCCCGATGCTGAATACAAAGGCGCTGATCAATTCGACGTCGATAAAGGCACGATTAACGGCATCCCCGTTGTCATGTCAAGCAGCTGGGGCAAATATGCGGGCGTCATCGACCTTAGGCTTGAAAAAACAGACAGCGCGTGGCATGTGGAAGATGCAAAAGGCAGGATCGAGCCGATTGCCGGCAATGTGACTTCGGAAAACGAAACCGTCGTCAATACCGTCAAAAAAGCGCATGAAAGCACACTGAAATACATCAGAGAACCCGTCGGCCAGACAAAAGCCGATATCAACAGTTTTTTCGCCCAAGTCAAAGATGATCCGTCCATTCAAATCGTGACGGATGCGCAAAAATGGTACGCCGAAAATAAGATGAAAGATACGGAATATAAAGATCTGCCAATCCTCTCGGCGGGCGCTCCGTTTAAAGCCGGCGGGCGGAACGGTTCAAACTACTATACAAACATTTCCGCAGGTGACCTCGCCATCAAAAATATCGGCGATTTATACCTGTATGACAACACGGTTCAGATCGTCAAGCTGAACGGCAGCGAAGTGAAAGACTGGCTTGAAATGTCCGCAGGGCAATTTAATCAGATCGATCAGGCAAAAGGCGGCAGCCAAGCGCTTTTAAATGACGCCTACCGCTCATACAATTTTGATGTCATTGACGGCGTCACCTATCAGGTCGATGTCACTAAACCGGCGAAATACAACGAAAACGGAACAGTCATTCATCCCGATGCAAGCCGGATCGTCAACCTTTCTTACCAAGGAAAGCCCGTCAGCGCCAATCAGGAATTTCTGATCGTCACAAATAATTACCGCGCTTCAGGAGGCGGAGGATTTCCTCACTTAAGCAATGATAAAATCGTATACTCATCAGCCGATGAAAACAGGCAAGTCTTAATGGATTACATCATCCAGCAGAAAACAATTAATCCGCAGGCTGATCATAACTGGTCCATCCGTCCGGTCAAAGGGACAAACCTGACATTTGAATCTTCCTTGGCCGCAAAGCCGTTTGCCGACCGCGCAGATGACGTCGCCTATATCGGAGAATCACAAAACGCGGGCTACGGACAGTACAAGCTCCAATTCAAAGATGATGAACCGGGCACAGATCCGCCGAAAGATGACGCATGGAAGCTCACCGTTATGCATACAAACGACACGCACGCCCACCTTGATAACGCGGCGAGGCGGATGACGAAAATCAAAGAAATCAGATGCGAAACCGACCGCAGCATTCTCCTGGATGCGGGAGACGTTTTCTCAGGCGATCTTTATTTCACAAAGTGGCAGGGACTGGCTGATTTAAAATTGATGAACAGCATGGGCTACGACGCAATGACCTTCGGAAATCATGAATTTGATAAAGGCCCGGGTGCTCTCGCCAGCTTCCTGAGCGGGAACGGAAGCGCGGCTGACCCGTCCGGAAAATACAATTTCCAAGCGCCTGACTTCCCGCTCGTCAGCTCAAATGTCGATGTGTCCAAAGAGTCAAAACTCAGACCATTCATGAAAAAAGCAGACACCTTTACAGCAGGGAAAAAGAAAAAAGCAGGCATCTATCCATACATTCTGCTTGATGTAAACGGAGAAAAAGTCGCCGTATTCGGCTTAACGACGGAAGATACGTCCGTCACATCAAGCCCGGGTAAAAGCATTGTCTTTCATGATGCCTTCCAATCCGCACAAGATACGGTAAAAGAGATACAGAACAAGGAACATGTCAATAAAATTATCGCCCTGACCCATATCGGGCATCAGCGTGATCTCGATCTCGCCAAAAAAGTAAAAGGCATCGACTTAATCGTCGGCGGACATACGCATACGCTTGTAGATAAAATGGAGATTGTCAAAAACGAAGAGCCGACCATCGTCGCCCAGGCAAAAGAATACGGCGAATATTTAGGCCGGGTGGATGTCGCATTTGACAAAAACGGGGTCGTCCTGCCGGAACAATCCTCTCTTCAAGCCCTGCCGGTGAATGAGCAGACGAAAGAAGATCCGGATCTGAAAACAGAGCTTGATCCGTTTAAAAAAGAGCTCATCTCCGTCAAAAATGAAAAAGTCGGCTCCACGAAAGTCGCGCTTGACGGCCGGCGCGAGCATGTCCGCTCTAAAGAAACCAATCTCGGAAACTTCATCGCGGACGGCATGCTGCAAAAAGCGAAGGAAGCTGCCGGCGCCCAGATCGCGATCACAAACGGGGGCGGCATCCGCACGGGCATTGATAAAGGAGACATCACACTCGGCGATGTGCTGAATGTGATGCCGTTCGGCAACACGCTTTACGTCGCGGATTTAACCGGAAAACAGATCAAACAAGCCTTGGAACAAGGGTTAAGCGGAATTGAGGCTCAAGGGGGCGCCTTCCCTCAAGTTGCCGGTTTAACATACACGTTTACACTGAATAAAAAGCCGGGACACCGCGTTCTTCAAGCTGCTGCCGTGCAGGATGACGGCAGCGTAAAGCCGATTTCTGATAAGAAAACATACAGAGTCGCCACCAGTAACTTTGTCGGCGAAGGCGGAGACGGCTATTCCGTCTTTAACGAAGCGTCCCATAAAGAAGACCTTGGATTTGTCGACTATGAGGTCTTCATCGAACAGCTTGAAAAAGCGGGAAAAGCGGTGGAACCGAAAGTTGACGGCCGCGCGCAAGAAGTGTACCTGCCGACGAAGCAAAAAAACGGCTCGTGGACGCTTGAAGATGACAGCGCATTTGCGGTCTATGCCAAAAACGCCAATACACCGATCGTATACTACGACAAGAATGACGGCGCCAAACAGCCGATTGATCTCAGCGTGACCAAAAAACAGATCGGCCTGTTAAAGGACAGAACATCTGATTCTTCCCTTACGATCCTGCATGACAAGTTCAGCATGAAAATGCCGATGGCAAACGCTGCAGCTGATGACACACGGTTCGGCGTGACGCCGAAAAAGAAAGTTAGCGGCGCGCTTTCAAACGTATACGACTTTACAATGAAGCAGAAAAACAAAGACATCAAAACATTCAAAGCGCCTGTAAAGCTTACCATGCGCATTGAGAATACGAAAAAGGCGAAACAGCCGGGCATTTATCACATAGACCGGAAAAAGAACGCCTATACAAAAACAGACAACGGATCGGTTTCACACGATCTCGTCACGGGCTATACCAATCATTTCAGTGAATACGCGATATTAAACGCAAACACGAAGAGCGCGCCGCCGACAAGCGGAGATCACGGCTCCGGAAAGCAGCCAAACGGACAAAACCCTTCATCCGGCCAAGCACAGGACGGAGTATCGCCGGGCGGCCTGCTTCCTGATACAGCCACAGCGATGTATTCCATCCTCCTTGCCGGGTTTCTCATCAGCGCGCTCGGAACGGCACTGTATCTGTATCAAAGAAGAAAAGCAAAAAAAGTGAACGAAGCATAAAAAGGCCGCTTTTCTCGGGCGGTTCTCCCAAAAGCTCTCCTGATCTGATGTCAGGGGAGCTTTTCTCGATCCGCCTTCTGAATCGACAGCGGTACGGCCGAATGATAAAATATGAGCGTTATTTATGCCGCAGCTGCATAGCTTGACACTTCACGGCGAGGCCTGTTTGGAGGACTTTTTTTGATAATAACAAAAAACAAACGAAACAGCATGACTTACAAAATAAAGCTGTTTTACGTGATAACAGCGCTTTGCTGTATCAGCTCGCTCATTTTCGTCAATTGCAACGCTTCTTTTTATGAGCGCCCGATTGCCAAAGTGACGAAAACAGCATTGGAACACCAGTCTGATGTGCAGGACATGCACAAAAACAAAGATAAGATTTTCAGTCAGACGATTACAGCCAAACTTGAAAACGGCAGTCAAAAAGGAAAGCTCATTCATTTGTCCAATCAGTATTCCTCATCCGGAGCGAATGATCAAAAGTATCAGCCCGGTGATGAAGTATTCGTGTCAATTGATAAAGGGAAAACAACAAGTAAGGATATAACCGGAAGCATTATAGATAAAAAACGGGATAAACAGCTTTGGCTGATCGCTTGGATTTTCATATTCACCCTATTGATCGTCGGCAAAAAACAAGGCTTCTTTTCGATCATCAGCCTGATGTTTAACGCTGTTTTATTGTCTTATGCATTAGATTTATACCGAAAGCACCCGAATATCGGGCTGATTTTCATCTGCGGTATCTGTATTCTCATCTTTACTGTCATTTCATTGCTGCTTGTCAGCGGTTTTCACGCGAAAACATATGCCGCCATAGCCGCGACGCTCGCAGGCACTTTTGTCTCCCTGCTCATTACGTATTTGGTGATGGCGGCAACCGGAGAAAAAGGTCTCAGATATGAAGAAATGCAGTATTTAACCCGCCCTTATCACACGGTATTCATGGCCGGCGTATTTATCGGATCACTGGGAGCGGTCATGGATGTGGCCATTACCATGACGTCATCTGTCTTTGGATTATATGAAGAAAACAAGAGTATCTCATTACAAGCACTCAAACGTTCCGGAATGGAGATCGGTAAAGACATCATGGGGACGATGACCAACATTCTGTTTTTTGCTTATATCAGCGGCTCTATACCGATGATGCTTTTGTATTTGAAAAATGATTCCCCGATAGGATTCACTCTTTCTATGAACATTTCCTTGGAAATAGCCAGAGCATTGGCCGGGGGAATCGGAATTGTATTAACCATCCCCGCCAGTCTGTATGCTTCTGTCTTTTTTATTAAACGAAAGAAGGCAAGCTCATGAATGTCATCGTAATTCTTGCGGCGATTTTATTTCTATTGATGGTTCTCATCGGCGGTAAAAAGGGAGCGAGGTCTTTTATTGCGCTATTTTTAAATTTCGGCGTTCTCTTTCTCACCATCATTTTAATGACAGACCCGCACATCAATCCGATTGTTTTAACATTGCTCTCTTCCGCCGCGATTTGCAGTATTACACTTTTTTATATTAACGGGGGAAACGTCAAAACCGTAACCGCCTTTATTTCTGCCATGCTGACGATCGTATTGATGCTGTTTTTTATTCTGGCCGTCACGAAACAGACTTCGATTCAAGGGTTTGGTGAAGAAGAACTGGGTGATATCGGCATATTCACACTTTTTGTCGGGGTGGATTTTGTGAAGGTTACCGCGGCTATGATCATTATGGGCACGATAGGAGCAATTACCGATGTCGCGATCTCCATTACATCACCGATGAGAGAGATTTACAGCTATAACCCGTCCATGAGCCGAAAAGATCTGTACAAATTCGGTTTAAGCATCGGGAGAGATATTTTAGGAACGAATACGAATACGTTATTCTTTGCTTTTTTCGGCAGCTATTTGGCTTTAATTATCTGGTTTAAAGACTTATCATACTCTGCTGAAAAAATAGTGAACTCAAAAGTCTTCAGCGCGGAAGCCGTCACCATTCTTTGCGCCGGCGTCGGGATCGGCATCATCATTCCCGTTACGTCCTGGATCACCGCCTGTTTTTTAGCGAAACAGACGAAACGTTAAAAGCTGCCGGGAAAATCCCGGCAGCTTTTTTTATTGATTTTATACCCACTTTACAACGTCTTTTGCGGCAGATCTTGTTTTCGGACGCGGTTCTCTGACACGGTAACCGAATGCGGCCATGACAGAGATGTCGAAACTTCCGTTTTCCAGAAGCCCTTCTTCCTCAAGGATCCGGTGGATTTCTTTGTAGTTGAAGCCTTCTACAGGGCAAGAGTCGATTCCGATCTGCGCCGCGGCTGTCATCATATTGCCAAGTGCGATGTATGTCTGTTTTGAAGCCCAGTCAAACAGCGCTCGATCTGATTCAAGCAGATTGAAATCATTTTTCTGGAAATCTTCTGTTTTGCTGATATAGCCTTCATACATATCTTCCGGCATTTTTTTGACTTCCTTCAAGTGGTTTTTGACATAATCGGCGTCAAAACGGATATCCTTTGCCGTCCGGGCAAGCAGAAGTACGAAGTGGCTTGCAGTCGGCAGCTGCTTTTGCGCGCCCCATGTGAACTCGCGGAGTTTTTCACGAAGCTCCGGGTTTTGAACAACGACAAATTTCCAAGGCTCCAATCCGAGTGAGCTTGGGGACAGTCTTCCCGTTTCTAAAATGAATTCAAAATCGCTTTCTGAAATTTTTTTCTCAGGATCAAATTCCTTTGTGGCGTGTCTGAATTGATACGCTTCGATGATCTGCTGTTTTTTATCTGACATCATGATCTCTCCTTTTTATCTCGTTATGTACTATTGTAGCCATTATTTTTGAAAGTACCAGTACGCACATTTTTGTTGGATAGTATTCATTTTGATACTGACAAAAAAACGGCTGCCGCAGCAATCCGTTTTTATTTTTCTCTTCTCGCAAAGCCGACGAAACGGAATGTATCGAGCCTGTGCCGGCTTTCCGTTACTGAAAGAAGCTGGTGTCCTCCAAAAACACATGGTTTTTCACGACTGCCATATGGCTGGATCCGGGCGAAATTCACAACAGGAGCGCAAAAAGCATACAGTACTGTACAACTAAGTTAAAGAGGTGTGAAGAGATGCCATCCACTGTTATCAACCTGTACTATCTGAAGATTAACAGTATTTCTGGCAACGGATCTATTACGATTGGGGAAGCGGCATACAACAGTCCCACCACAAACAACAAATCACAAGGACTGAACTCTTCATTCGGCGATACGTCACCTATAGAATCGATGATGGAGAACTTGTTAAATGATCCTGATGTAAACGACCAGACAGCCATCGGAACCGCAGATACCGCAAATATTACACCGGTGCCGCCCATTATAGATTAAAGGGGTTTTTATAAATGCCTTACCAAATTAACGTCGTCAATATAAAAGTAAACGGAGCCACCCAAAACGGAAACGTCGATATCGGTCAGACCGTACAAAACAGCCACACTGCCAACAGCAAGTTTGTCGGCGCGAACTTTTCTTTAGGAGACTTTTCACCGGCCGCCGGATGTTTGAATTCGGGCCATCTTGACCCTGATGTGAGCGACCAGGATCAGATCGCCAACCCGTCAATGCCGATCGCAAATCAAATATAAGGGGGGTTTGCTGAAGTGGATATCGAAAAAATGAGAAAGTGGCTTGAGATTACGAACGAGCACAAGCCCAGCGACTTTTGGACCAATGTCCTGAAACGGAAATCTCCCGAAGAATTTTTCTCCTTACAAAAAAACACCTTGGTTTATGATATCTATCAGGATGAACAGCACACATTTGTCATTGTGGAAATGCCCGGCGTTTACGAAGAAGAATTGACATTGAGGCTTGTGTCAAGAACGCGGCTGCATATAAAAGGAAACATCACGCCCCTTTTTCCAAAGGACATGGGGATCTGCCAAAACCGATATTACGGAGAAATTGATGAGACGATTGAACTTCCTGAACCGGCTGAGCCCCATCTGCTGCAGGCGCAGTGCATGAACGGCCTGCTCCACATTTCCTATCCGCGCCTTATGGAGTACATTCCTTTTCAGCAGAAAATATAAGGAACCGGTTTACGGACGGTTCAGGCGTCTGTACACTTTCTCCTTATAATGAGAAGATGCGGGTTCTGAGAACATGTCTCTCTCCTCCGTCAGCTTGTCGAGTCTGACTTGTTTTTCCGTCCGTTTGTTCCGCAGGTGATCCAGCTCCGTTTCATTGCGGCACTTGGCGATCAAATAATCGAGCGTCATCAGCTCTTTCTTCAGCGCGCCCTCATCCTCGGCGATCCCGGCATTTTTCAACATGCGGTAGCCCATTCTGAGCGACTCCGGAAGATGTGCGGCATCGTCTTTCGGCAGGGGCTTTCCCATGCCTTTGATGCCGGCGAATTCTCCATCCTTAATGGCGCGCTTGATTTTATCTTCAGCCACGATATGGGCAATATCCATCACTTGTTACCTCCTTTTTTCAATTAGACCGGATCATATCCATACAAAAACCCTGTTCCCATTTTGTTCCATTCGAATTTTTCTTAGGCGGCATTCATCAGATAAACCGCCGTTGCGACAGCGTTTTTCGCCCTTTTTCCGATGAGCCTTTTCCACCTTTTCTATTTGCTGGTTTCATGGTATATTGATTACGTTCGTTTTTTCTATCGTTCCGTGTAAACCGTGATCGGAAAAAAGGAGTGTAACAATGAAAACATTTATAAAAGAAAGAGGACTTGCCTTCTTCTTGATAGCGGTCGTGCTATTGTGGGTGAAAACATATGCTGCTTATATTTTAAACTTTAACCTCGGCATAGACAACACGATCCAGAAAATATTGCTTTTTGTGAATCCGCTGAGCTCCGGCCTGTTCTTTCTTGGATTTGGACTTCTTTTCAAGAAAAAATTACAGCAGACAGCCATTATTGTGATTCATTTTTTATTGTCTTTTTTGCTTTATGCAAACATCGTCTATTATAGATTCTTTAATGATTTCATTACCATCCCGGTCATGATGCAGGCAAAAACAAACGGCGGCCAGCTCGGAGACAGCGCGTTCTCATTAATGAGATGGACAGACGCCTTCTACTTCCTGGATACCGTCATTTTGATTATTTTGGCCCTTAAGATGAAAAAACCGGCTGAAAAACCGGCGAAGAAATCATTCAGAATCGTTTTGGCTTCCGCCGTGCTTGTGTTCCTGATCAACCTCGCCGTAGCGGAAACCGACCGTCCTGAGCTTTTGACACGCTCATTTGACCGTAACTATCTGGTGAAATACTTGGGCACGTACAACTTTACGATTTACGATGCCGTGCAGAATGTGAAGTCAAACAGCCAGCGCGCGCTTGCCGATTCAAGCGATGTAACGGATGTGGAAAACTATATGAAGGCCAACTATGACGTGCCGAACAATGTCTACTTCGGAAAAGCCGAAGGAAAAAACGTCATCTACGTCTCATTAGAGTCTCTGCAGTCCTTCATCATTGATTACAAAATTAACGGCAAGGAAGTGACGCCGTTTTTAAACAAACTGGCGCATGACAATCAAACATTCTACTTTGATAACTTTTTCCACCAAACGGGACAAGGTAAAACATCAGATGCGGAATTTATGATGGAGAACTCTCTGTACCCGCTCTCGCAAGGTTCGGTTTTCGTCAATAAAGCGCAAAACACGCTGCAGTCCGTTCCTGCGATTTTAAAAGGCAAAAACTACACGTCTGCCGCTTTCCACGGAAATACGCAGACTTTCTGGAACCGTAACGAAATGTACAAAGCGGAAGGCATCGATAAGTTTTTCGATTCTGCTTATTATGACATGAGCGAAGAGAATACGAAAAACTACGGCATGAAAGACAAACCGTATTTCAAAGAATCCATGCCGCTCTTAAAGAGCCTGCCGCAGCCGTTCTATACGAAGTTCATTACGCTGTCAAACCACTTCCCGTTCGGGATGGATAAAGAAGACACAGACTTCCCGGCGGGAGACTTTGGCGATTCGGTCGTCAATAACTACTTCCAGTCCGCGAACTATCTGGATGAATCAATCGAACAGTTCTTTCATGACCTGAAAAAAGACGGCCTGTATGATAAATCGATTATTGTGATGTACGGAGACCACTACGGCATCTCTGAAAACCATAATAAAGCGATGGCGAAAGTGCTTGGCAAAGATGAGATCAATGAATACGACAATGCCCAGCTTCAGCGGGTTCCGCTCTTTATCCACGCTCCAGGCGTGAAAGGCGGCCGCAATCATAAATTTGCCGGCGATGTCGATGTCGCGCCGACCGTTCTCCATCTGCTCGGTGTCGATACGAAAGATTATCTCATGTCAGGTTCAGATATCTTATCGAAAGAGCATAGAGAAGTGATTCCGTTCCGTAACGGCGACTTCATCTCACCGAACTACACGAAAGTATCCGGCAAGTATTACGATACGAAAACCGGAAGACTTTTAGATGATTCAGAAGTCGACAAAAAAGAAGACTCACTCGTCAAGACTGAGCTTGAGATGTCTGATAAGATCATCAACGGAGATCTGCTTCGCTTCTATCAGCCGAAAGGCTTCAAGAAAGTGGATCCTTCAAAAATCGATTATACAAAGCGTGAAGATTCTTCAGCAGATGATCAAAAAGAATAAACAAAAGCCAGATCATATCAATGATCTGGCTTTTTTATGTTCAGCTCCCGGCAGCGGCCATAGAGCGCTTTTGCAGGCTGTCGGAAAGAACCGAATAAGCGACGACTTTCTTTTTCTGCTGTTTGACGACATCTACATGATCTTCGTAGCTGTATACAAACACCGTCACATCTTTTTTCCCTTTTCTCGTCTTAATGACAAGCGGGTCGGCTCCATTCTGCGGATGAAGATACCGCTCTTCATCACCTGGGTATATATAATGCCGTTCGATAAATACGGCTTCGTTAAAATCATCAATCACCCGGCGTTTGTCTTCGCCTTCCAGACGTTTTCCGCCGAGGGATACGGCAGCGGACGCGTCACTGAGCTTCGAATGGGTTTCAAATTTTCGGAGAATCCATTCCACCGCTCCGGTAGGAAGGCATGTCAGCACAATCTTAATCAGGCTTATGACAACAATTGAAACAACTGCAATCCACGTCACCTTACATCATCTCCATACTTGTTCTACATTAATCTTACCACAAGAGGAAACCTTGTTTTTTGTCCATTATGTGAAACTTGATATATGTTCAAAAAAACCCGGATCACATAGATGATCCGGGCTTCGGTCTACTTCTGACCGTCATGGCGGACGGCCTCTCTCAGCTCTTCTGCGACAAATTCGACGTTCGGCCCGATAATGACCTGCGCCGTTTGATTCCCCGTTTTGATAACCCCTTTTGCTCCCGCTTTTTTAAGTGCCGTCTCATTAATGAGGGATGTATCCTGAACGGTCAGTCTGAGGCGGGTCGCACAGTGGTCAATCGTTTCGAGATTTTGTCTGCCGCCGAGCCCCTTGAGCATGGCATGTTCTTCAACCGAACCGGCCGTATCCTCACTAAGCACTTCTTCCTCTTCCTCATCATCTTCCCGTCCCGGCGTCTTCAAGTTTAACGATTTGATGAGCACGTAGAAGACAACAAAATAGATCACCGCATAACAAAGCCCGACAACGAGCAGCAAAAGCGGTTTTTCCGCAATACCGTAGCTGAGAATATAATCGATCGCCCCCGCTGAGAACGAAAAGCCTGACCTGATGCCGAGAATATTGACGATAAATAAAGAGAACCCGGTTAATAAAGCATGAACCCCGTACAGAAGCGGTGATAAAAACATAAATGCAAATTCAATCGGTTCTGTAATTCCGGTAATAAATGCCGTCAGCGCAAGGCCGATCATCATCCCGGCCGTCGCATTGCGCTTGCTTGGCTTAGCTGCGGCAATCATTGCCAGACAAGCGGCTGGAAGCCCGAACATCATAATCGGAAAGAATCCCGTCATATAAGTCCCGGCCGTCGGATCCTTCGCAAAGAAGCGGGCCAGATCTCCCGTTTTTCCGTGAAAATCGCCAAACTGGAACCAAAAAATATTATTCAGCACATGATGAAGACCGAATGGAATCAAAAGCCGGTTAAAAATCCCGTAAATTCCGGCACCGATGCCCCCGAGCCCGATCATCCATTCCCCGAATGACGTAATCACCGACTGAATCGGCGGCCACACAAAGCCGAAAATACCGGCCAAAATAATGGTAATCAGCGCCGTTACAATCGGAACGAGCCTTCGTCCGCTGAAAAATCCGAGATATTCAGGCAGCTTCGTATCCTTAAAGCGATTATACGTGTATCCCGCAATTAACCCCGCGATAATCCCTCCGAAAACGGCCATATTATTTGTCGAATTGATTGATTTTACAGCCGCGTCCAGCATAATATAGGAAATTGCTCCCGACAGAGCGGCGGCCCCATTGCTGTCTTTTGAGATCCCGATCGCGATTCCGATCGCAAAAATCAGCGGCAAATGATCAAATACCGCTGTCCCCGCCGCATAAATGAACGGAATATTTAATAAATCCTCTCTGCCGATGGCCAAAATAATACCCACGGCGGGCAGAACGGCAATCGGAAGCATAAAGGATTTTCCGAGTTTTTGCAAAAATTGAAGCATTTTACCCATCCCCCTTCTTTTTTCTTAAATATATCACATAAGTTATCTAGTGATCTATACCAATTTTCCCTTCATTTATGCACATAAGGCTTGTTGGTTTTCTATTTATAAAGCAGTTGTGGTAAGCTTGAATCAGATGATTAAACATAGAAAGCGGGAATGACAATGATTGTAACGAACGATCAAGAATTAGAAGGTCTTAAAAAAATCGGCAGAATCGTCGCCCTGGCGCGTGAAGAAATGAAGAAAAAGGCAGAGCCCGGCATGAGCACGAAAGATCTTGACCTGATCGGAAAGGCGGTGCTTGACGAACACGGAGCCGCTTCCGCTCCGGAGAAGGAATACGATTTCCCCGGCGTGACATGCATCAGCGTAAATGACGAAGTCGCTCACGGCATTCCGAGCGCCTCTAAAATCTTAAAAGCCGGGGATCTTGTAAATATCGATATTTCGGCGGAGTTCGGCGGTTTTTATTCCGATACGGGAATTTCATTCGTGCTCGGAGAAGGCGATGAACGTCTGCAAAAGCTTTGCAACTGCGCACAATCCGCGTTTCAAAAAGGACTGGAGCAGGCAAAAGCCGGAAAACGCCAAAATCAGATCGGCAGAGCCGTCTACCATGAAGCCCGCTCCAACGGATTTACCGTCATTAAAACGCTGACGGGCCACGGAATCGGCAGAAACCTCCATGAAGCGCCGAACCACATCATGAATTACTACGATCCGTTTGATAACGCGCTGTTTAAAAACGGCACCGTGATCGCGCTTGAGCCGTTTATTTCCACGAAGGCTGAAACCATTGTTGAAGCGGGAGACGGCTGGACATATAAAACACCGGATAAAAGCCTTGTCGCCCAAGTGGAGCACACCATCGTCATCACAAAAGACAAACCGATTATTTTAACGGCATTGTAATGTTTCATCTCCCTCCCAAACAGGTATACAACAACTAACCCGAAGGAGGGAGACGCATGAAAAAAGATAAAGAAAAAATCAAAATCGAAAACGAAATACACGCCATGCACGGCGTAACGAAACAGCAGATTTTAGAGGATTTCGAGGAATTTAAAGCGTACCTTCACCAGAAAATTTCCGCCGGAAAGAAACTAGGCCTGGATGACAGCAAAATCATCAAAAGCGCCGCCATCCTCGGGGACTATCTCGCCAAGCACGAGGAGCCCCGCAATGCGGAAGAAAAACTTTTACAAGAGCTGTGGGATATTGCGGATGACAATGAAAAACAGCATTTGGCCCAGCTTCTCGTCAAACTTGCCGGACACTGATACAGTGCCCGGCTTTTTATGTTTCGTGACAAGAGATGTGCTACACTGGACATATGTCTGTGAAAGGAGCCATTTTTCAACATGTGGTTTATTATCTTCGGGTTTATTTTCTTTATTGAAAGCATCATTCTTACCGTTTACGGGGTGAAGAAAAAGAAGGGGATGCTGATTTATTTCGGCGTCGTATTCGGAATTATGACACTCGGCACGGTGCTGTTAAAATTAACCGGCCATTAAGCATGAAAAGACCGTCCTTTACATATATATGTAAGAAAGCTTTACATCTCTGAATCGAAAGGCTCAGTTTTTGCTTTTCCCCTTTTCAGCGTCTTTTTATAGATGTTACAATGCCAAAAGTTTGGCAAAAACTGAAGAAACTCTCCCCTGCGGGAGAACGGAGAAAGGAGTTTTCTGACATGCATTATGGCAGTAAAGGCTGGTATGTAGAAGAATTAAAGAAAAAAGGAATTACCCACTATGAAGGAAGAAAGCTTCAAAGCTTCAAAAAGTATTTCCTTGCCAATCTTCTGGAAACAAAGAAACAAGCATAATGTCAATCAGCCGTGCTGTCAGTGCAGCGCGGCTTTTTTTCTATACATTCAAGAGCCTGTCTCTTTTTTTAAGGAAGGACTCCCTCCAGCTTTCTGACAGCGCTTCTTCCCGCAGCACTTCTTCAATGGCCGGCAGATTGCCTGAATCACGGTATTTCACTTCATTCGCATACCAGACGGAAATGCTTTCTTTGCCTCTCGACAAACGCTTGAGGACCGGATGCGGATCGACATATCCTTCTTCAAGCACCCTGAAATAAAAGCCGGTAAATCCCGTCTGCTGTACACGGAGCACCATATCTTTGATGCCGTATTTGAGGGCGAGTTTGACGCAGGGCTGGCGCGGCTGGCTTACTTGCACGACGGCTTCGCCCAGCTGAAACACGTCTCCGAGCCATACGTCCTGTTCGGCCAGCCCTTTGACTGTTACATTCTCTCCAAACGCTGCGGCGGGCAGTTTTCTTGCAAGCGTTGTTTCCCAATATGAATAATGCTCGGCGGGATACACGCACACCGCTTTATCAGGGCCGCCGTGATTCTTCAAATCGGCTTGTCCGTCCCCCGCAAAATGGGTTTTATACAGCATGACGGGAGAATCCGCAGGCCGCTTGACGATGCCGGAATTGATTTGTCTGCCGGCAAATTCATGAATTGCCGGCATTCCGAGATTGATAGATAAGACAGAATAGTCTTGCGTCATCCCGTTCACATCCTTTGCGAAATATCATATCTATCCTTTATCATAGTAGGAAAAAGGTGGTTTTTCCATGCTTCAATATCATATGTTTGCAGACGGCCGGGTTCAAGGCGTCGGTTTTCGCTACTTCGTCCAGATGGAAGCAGACAGACATAAGATTACCGGCTGGGTCAAAAACCGCGATGACGGCCGGGTTGAAATCCTTGCCGAAGGCCCTGAAGAGTCGTTAAAACACTTTGCCGAAGCCGTCAGAAAAGGCAGCCCCTTCTCAAATGTAACAGGCGTAACCATCGAAGAATCACGCCATCTGAAAGGGTACCGCACCTTTTCCATCAGTTACTGATAAGGCTTGTCCTGATAAAAATAATTCGGCTTCACAATCGTATTGTCGTATAATTTATGGAAAATGTGGGTGGAAGCCGGCGAGATCGGCGGAATCAGCCAGGTCCAGTCTCCCGTCAGCTTTCTGCCCGCGTCTTGTTCCTGCTCTTCAAAGCGCTTAAACTGATTTGCCGCCGTATGATGATCGACAATGCTGACACCGTGTTTTTTGTATGAATAGAGCACTGCCTTATTCAGTTCTACAAGCACCTGATCTTTCCACAGGTCGGTATTCAGGCTGGATGAAATCCCCATGGCCGACGCGATTTTTCTGAGCAGATCATACCGTTTTTCATCAGCAAGATTCCTTGCGCCGATTTCGGTTCCCATATACCAGCCGTTAAAAGGCGCGGCGTTGTACGACAGTCCGCCGATTTCAAGCCTCATGTCGGCGATAATCGGAACCCCGTACCATTTGATATTCAAATCGGCAAACTCTTCTATATCAGGATGGGAGATCGGCACCTCTTTCACGAGAGCCTGAGGCAGGTCGTACCAAACGGGCTGCTCGTCCCCTTTCATCCGGAACAGCAGCGGCAAAATATCAAAATCGGTCCGCTTTCCGCGCCAGCCGAGTTTTTCGCAGACAACCGTCAGCTCATACGATGCCGGATCGCCGATTCTTCCTTTTTCAGTCTCATATCCCGCATAGCGAATGAGCTGATGATTCCAGATTTCGACCTGTTTCTCCCCATTCTTCTCAGGAGGGAAAATCGTAATTGTCGGTTTAATTTTTCCGTCGTTCGTCGCGATTTCGATATGTTCAAATAAAGCGTCGCGCACCTCTTCTTTTGTATACACGCCGCGCCGGTCAATGACGTTCAGCGATTGCCAGAACAGACGCCCGATACAGCGGTTGCTGTTGCGCCATGCCATTTTTGCCCCGTGTTCAAGCTCTTCCGCCGTATGGACGTAACTGCCCGTCCGATCTATCTCATCTTTTATCGAGTGAAGACGCGCATTGATTTGCGATTCCATGCCGAGTTCCTGATAGCAGACCTCAATAAAATCCTTCGCCTCATCCCAGAGTAATTCCGTATGTTTCAAAAAACTCTCTCCTTCAATTTACATCTGCTTCTCATTGTATCGTTTTTAAGGGTGAACACAATGGTTTTTTTGTCTCATACTGGAAAGTGCAAAGAAAAAACACCTGTGATTTTCGCAGGTGTTTCACAAAACGGAATGCAGTTTTTCAGCCAGTGTAAGCAAATCATCACGGTAGTTTTTTCCTGACATCGGAATCCCGTGACCCGTCAAAAGCGCTTCCGGCTCCAGTTCGGCAAGTTTTTGAACGGATGCTGCCGCAGTCTGCGTATCCGCTGTGAAATAGGCGGGCGGCCCGTGAAGCTCTTGCTTTTGAATGACAACGTCCGCAAGGGATTCCTGCTCAACAGTGATCACGGCATCACCGGCAATCAAAACGCGGTCTTTCTCCCGGAATAATGAAATATGGCCGGGGGTGTGGCCGGGCGTATGAATCCATTTCCAATCTTCAAGCAATGGAACGGCGCCGTCTGAAGGCAGCGCCTGAACGGACGGAATGCGGATCGTATGGCGGGGAAACAGCGGTGACAGCTTTGCGACAAGCCCTTTTTTCGCATCCGGCCTGGCAGGCGGATAATCCGCTTTTCCCGTGACGTACGGGAGCTCCTGTTCATGAATATAAACCGGTACATCCCAATGCTTAAGCAGCTCTTCCATCGCACCGACATGGTCAAAATGGCCGTGCGTCAAAATGACGGCCTTCAGCTGATACCCCTGCCCGAACCGGCGTTTCATTTCATCTGTAATCATTTCCGCCGATTGCGGCATTCCCGCGTCAACAAGAATGATTTCCCCCGGAACTGAGGGATTTTCGATAAAGTAAACATTCGCAATCTGCACGGTCAGTCCGTAAACGCCGTCCGCCGCTTTAAAACCGACGCCGCTTTTAACCGAAAAAAGCGGCATAAACGGATCACTCATCATGGCACCTCCTCTGATGCCTTTAGTGTGCGACGAACAGGCTGTTTTATGTTAAAAAATCGTGATCGCGCCGATAAGGAGTGCAAAGGCAGTCATGACGATAACGGCAAGAACCGCCCATTTCATCGCAAATTTCTGATGCTCATCAATGGTTACCCCGGCAAGCCCGACTAATAAATGCGTCGACGGCACGAGCGGACTTAACATATGAATCGGCTGGCCGATAATCGAAGCGCGGGCGATTTCCACCTTATCAACACCATACGCCACGGCGGTTTCGGACAAAATGGGCAGCACGCCGTAAAAATAGGCGTCATTGGGCATCAGAAATGTAAAAATACCGCTCGTTAAGGCAACAATCGCCGGAATAAATCCCCCCAGCTGCTCCGGAATAAGCGAAACGAGAGATATGGCCATTTCATCAACCATCTTCGTCCCCGTTAAAATTCCGGTAAACACGCCTGCGGCAAAAATCATCGACCCGATCGCTAGCACATTGCTCGAATGGGCTGAAATGCGCTCCCTTTGATCGTTAAGCTTCGGATAATTGACAATCAGCGCGATACAAAACGCGATGATGAACAGCACGGTTAAATTCACTTTTCCTGATACTAAAAACCCGACTAAAGAAAGCGTTAACAGTAAATTGAACCACCACAGTTTCGGCCGCTTCCATTCATCTTCCGCAGCCGCAGCCGTTTCATTTGTATGGGACGGCTGCTTTAATTCGATCACCCCAAGCCGTTTCCTTTCCATCCTTCCGAGTACATAAGCGACCGCAATCATACACACCATGCCGCTCGCAATAACAGGCAGCATCGGTCCCGTCAGCTCCGCCGGGTCCACGCCGAGCGCGCTCGCCGCACGCGGCGTCGCGCCGCCCCATGGGATCGTGTTCATAATCCCCATGCCGACCCCGGCGATTCCCGCTAAAATAATCGGACGGATTCCGAGCATAATATATAAAGGCAGCATTGCGCTAGTCGTAATCATATACGTCGTCGAACCGTCTCCGTCCAGCGCGACAAGCATGGTCAGCACGGCTGTTCCGACAACAATTTTGAGCGGATCGCCTTTGACCAGATTTAAAATACGCGCAACCATCGGATCGAATAAACCGGTATCAATCATAATGCCGAAATAAAGAATCGCAAACATAATCATGACTGCAATCGGCGCCACCTGTTCAATACCGGAGATCATCATCCCGCCGACCCGGTTAAATGAAAAGCCGGCAATCAGCGCAAATACGATCGGCGTCAATACGAGCGCCGTTAACACCGAAAGCCGTTTTGTCATAATCAGCACCATAAAAACAACCATCATAAGAAAGCCTAAGATTGCTAACACAGTATGTCCCCCTTATTATGAATACGCTTACATTTTAAAGGCCCGATTCCCCTTCATCCGCCTTTTTGCTATATTATGAGAATTGCATATTGAAGTAAATATTTTGGATTTTAAAGATTTTTAATTTTTTATAACCTTTTCGTTCATTTTGTTCATTTATAAATAAAAAGGATTCCGCATGTCTGCGGAATCTTTATTTTTCGCTGCTCATCATTTCTTTATAAAACTCAGTCTGCTCTTCTAAAAAGTGTTTTGCGCCGCTGCTGTTTTTATAAAAGCTCTCCCAATCCTGTTTTTTCATCATTTGTTTCCACTCAGCAGATGAGGTAATCTGTTTCAAAGCCTGATCCCAATAAGCGATCTCGCCTTCGGTCATGTCTTTCGGTCCCATGATGCCTCTCCAGTGGGCAAAGACAAACGGCACTCCCTGTTCTTTCCATGTCGGGACATCGCTGAAGCCCGAAAGCCTTTTGTCAGAAGTAACGGCCGCTAATGTGATTTTCCCTTTTTGATAGGTGTCTCTCGCTTCTGAAATGGTCATCGAGGCGGCATCTATATCATGATTGATAAGAGCTTCAATGACTTCATTGCTGCTCCCGTATTGAAAAAAGCGGATATCAAACGGCGAAATTCCCGCCATTTCCGCGGCTCTCGCAAAGGAGAGCTGGTCATCATTTCCGAGACCGGGCGCAAATCCGATCTTTATGCCGCCCGGATGTGTTTTAATATCGCCGAGCAGCTGCTTTCCGCTTTTTATCTTTGAATCTTTCGGAAGAGCGACAGTCTGCCACTCTTTTGCAATAATGGCCAAAGGCGTAAAATCATCTGCCTTCAGCCGGCTTTGTCCTAAAATTTCATTGCTTAACAGCAGGCTTGAATTCATACTGATGACATCCGTTTTGCGTTCGTTTACATATTTCCAGCCGCTGTCTCCGCCTCCACCGGGCTTATAGATAATCTTTACGGGCCGGTCTAATATATGCTTCCGCTCTATTACCGATTGCAAAGCTTTTGCCGTTACATCCCAGCCCCCTTGAGGCGCTGCGGGTACGACGATTTCAATCGGTCCTCCGGCTGAGCGGATGCCCGCCATCTGCCGTCCGTCAAATGAAACCAGCGCCGCCAGCAAAACAAGGAGCACTCCCAACCGCTTCATTTCTCCCATCCCTTATTCATGTGCTAAATAATATTTCCGTTCCGGCCTGCCGATAATGCCGTACTCTAATTCAGCGAGCGCTTCTTCCTGAGAAACGAGAAACTCGGCGTAGCGCCGCGCTGTTGTTCTGGAGGCCCCCATTTTTTCACCCAGTTCTTCAGCCGTCATCCCTTTTTCTGCAGTCCTGAGCGCGTTTTTGATTTTTTGAAGTGTAATAGAATTAATGCCTTTGGGCAGATCATTGAGCTGTTTTTGTTCTTTGTGGCCGCTTCCGAAAAACATATCGATGACGGACTGGCTCAGCTCCGGCTGTGAGTGCAGCCATTCTCTTTTTTCACGGTACTGCAAAAGCACTTCTGTAAATTTATGTGCCGAAACCGGCTTTATGACATAGTGGGAAACGCCTGATCTGAGCGCTTCCTGCAGCAATCTTGTTTCGGCAGAAGCCGTAATAATGATGATATCAACAGAAGGAAAACGGCAGCGGATGAGCGGAAGCAAATCTGTTCCCAGCTCATCCGGCATATAAATATCCAAAAGCAGCAGATCAGGCTGCCGGTTCTCAAGCAGTGATATGGTGTCTTTGGCATTGATTGCTTTGCCGATTACATTGAATCCATCAAGATGTTCGATGAATTTTTCATGGATTTGCGCGATTCGAAAGTCGTCCTCTGCAATCGCGATATTAATCACACGGATTCCCCCTTTGGCCTTTCTTTCGGTATAAACACCGTAAATACGGCACCGCCGCTCTTTTGCTGTGAAATCTCTATCCATCCCTGCAATTCACTGACGGCTTCCTTCAGATTGGCTAAGCCGTATCCTCTCCTTGTCCCCTTTGAAGAGTATCCCTTTTCAAATATCGTTTCTGTTTTTTCCTGAGGCACCCCATCTCCCGAGTCCGCCACTTCTATGACAATATCCCTTCCGATATCAGTCATAAAAAAGGATACCTCTTTTTTCTCTTTTTCGGCGACGGCTTCGAAAGCGTTATCAATAAGATTTCCGATGATTGTAATGAGCTGGGATGAGCCCACATGCGCCGGCAGCGATTCTAAAAAGCTGTTTTCATCTATTGAAAGCTTCACTTTCTTCTCAGATGCCTTTCCCATTTTTCCTAATAGTATGGCCTGAACCCACTGTGAATGAATGTTTTGAAAGAGGATTTCGTGCTGTTCATTCTGGATGGCGTACTCTTCTTTAATCAGTTCAATGGCTTCATCGTATTCTCCCAGTTCTAACAGACCGAGTATCGCGTAAAGCTTGTTTGAGAATTCATGCGTTTGCGCACGGAGATCTTCCGAGTATTTTTTTATTTCAGTCAGCTCGTTAATCAGCTTCTTGAGCTCCGTTTTTTCGCGGAAGCTTATGACCGCTCCGTATACTTGCCCGGCCTGTCTCATCTCTTTTACGTTTAAGATAAACACTTTATCCCCGGCTCGCACCTCCACGTTCGGCGGTAATTCTCCGCCTGCAAAAACGGGCATGAGCCTTGCGCCCGGCATGATTTCTTTTATATGCCTTCCGATCATCGGTTCCGGAAGATGCAGCATATCAGCCGCAGACAAATTCATCATGGTCACCGCGCCTTCTTTGTTTACGGCGATAATCCCTTCTTTAATCGCAAGGAGCATCGCATTTCGCTCCCGGTACAGCGCCGCAATTTCATGCGGTTCAAGGCCGAGTGTATCTTTACGGATGCTTTTTGCGAGCGCCGCCGCTCCCCCGATGCCGATAAGGAACACCAAACATGCAAAATAGCTTAAGTGCCGCAAATGCGCTTTCATATCTTTTTCTATCTCATCTTGCAGAAACTCGACTGTCACCGTTCCGACGACTTCGTTATGATTTTTTTCCTCCAGAATAACCGGTGCGCTTCCCCGGACGGCCTTCATTCCGTCAGAAACCGGAGCCCCGCCGAACATGACGACTTTGTTTTTCAGATTTTGATTATCTTTCGGAATGCTGCTGCGATCCGAATGAAACACGGCACGCCCTTTTTGATCGGTAATGTAGACGGCGTGCGCACCTGCCTGTTCTTTCATTTGTTCAATGACGTCTAACTTTTTAAAAGCATTTTGATCCGCAAGCCGGAATGCCTCTTTTACAGGCGGCATGTATGATATGGTTTTTGCCGTCTGCACCGCCAGCTGTTCCGCCTGCTTCTGGCCTTCCTTTAATTGCTGAAAGGCAAATATAACGGTGAGCGTTCCGATGACAAGTATTAATAAAGCCGTAATTAATCCGGCGATTTTCATTTGCAGAGAGACATAAAACCGTTTCTCTTCCAACACAGCACCAGCCGTCCTTTCCTCCTAAAATCATACCACTTTTTATATCCTTATTTTTTATTTTTAAGAATTTTCGTGATCTTTTTCTCTTGCCGATTTTCAAAAAGGATGATAGGCATATTTTCACTTTTGAGGATTTATGTAACAAGGAATGATCGCGCCTGCTCCGGTTAGCCCTGTTGCTCAGTCAACCCCGTTCATTTATGTTGGCAATGACAGCCTCATAACAATACCCACAGCAGCCATCCCAAGACTCGTATCTGTTATACCATGTATCTCCTTTTCTCACTACACTATCTCTTCTTACAATATTTTCAGAATACAACTGTGTTTCAACCCCCCCCATTTAAAGGATTAATTTACAGAAAAAAAGGACCTAACCGTATATCAGTCAGGTCTTTCATCTTTAAAATATCAGTCAGGTCTTTTCATTATGATGTCGGAAAAACAATGCTGTTAAAATCGATATTCAGAGCAGTTGCTGTCGTTAAATTATTAGCAGTTGTGAAAATAACCCTGAGCTGGTAAGTGTTTGTTCCTGCGGTCGGCGCAGTATCCACTGTTGTATCAGCAATCGAAAAACTATCCGTAGCTGCGGTTGGACTAGTTCGCGACAGAGTTCTTGTATGAATTTGCACTGCTCCCCTATATAATCTCACTTCAAAAACAAAGTTTGAATTTGCTGCAGTTGTTAACGCGACACTGAGTGCATAATCCAGCTTTACATTCTGCAAAGCATTAACTGGGATTGCCAGCGTAGCAACGGGAACTTCAGTATTTAACGGCGGAAAAACAGTGAGCGGCCCATTAGTTCTTGTGAAGAGCAAGGTTGGTGTACTGCCTGTTGAGCCGGTTGCTCCAGTTACCCCAGTGGCTCCTGTTACTCCAGTCGCGCCCGTTACTCCGGTTGATCCTGTTGAGCCAGTTGCTCCCGTTACTCCGGTTACTCCGGTTGGACCCGTTACTCCTGTTGATCCGGTTGCACCTGTTGGGCCAGTTACTCCTGTTGCTCCGGTTGGGCCGGTTGAGCCGGTTGGGCCGGTTACACCAGTGGCTCCGGTTACTCCAGTCGCGCCCGTTACTCCGGTTGATCCTGTTGAGCCAGTTGCTCCCGTTACTCCGGTTACTCCGGTTGGACCCGTTACTCCGGTTGCACCGGTTGCACCCGTTGGGCCAGTTACTCCGGTTGCTCCGGTTGGGCCAGTTACTCCTGTTGCTCCGGTTGGGCCGGTTGAGCCGGTTGGGCCGGTTACACCAGTGGCTCCGGTTACTCCTGTCGCGCCCGTTACTCCGGTTGATCCTGTTGAGCCAGTTGCTCCCGTTACTCCGGTTACTCCGGTTGGACCCGTTACTCCGGTTGCACCGGTTGCACCCGTTGGGCCAGTTACTCCGGTTGAGCCCGTTACTCCTGTTGCACCAGTTACACCAGTTGCTCCGGTTGCTCCAGTTGGACCCGTTACTCCTGTTGTACCCGTTGGGCCGGTTGATCCAGTCACTCCGGTCGAACCAGTTTCTCCTGTTGATCCGGTTACGCCAGTTGCCCCGGTTAATCCGGTCGCTCCTGTTACTCCGGTTGCTCCGGTTACACCTGTTGCTCCTGTTGCTCCTGTTGGTCCCGTTTCACCAGTTACTCCTGTTGGTCCCGTTGCTCCGGTTGATCCAGTTACACCAGTTACTCCGGTTGCTCCGGTTGGACCCGTTGGGCCAGTTTCTCCAGTTACTCCGGTCGCTCCTGTTTCTCCAGTTGAGCCGGTTACTCCGGTCGCTCCTGTTACTCCTGTTGATCCGGTTACGCCAGTTGCTCCAGTTGGACCCGTTTCACCAGTTACTCCTGTTGATCCGGTTGGACCTGTTGACCCGGTTGGACCCGTTGGGCCGGTTGCTCCAGTCACTCCGGTTGAGCCTGTTTCTCCTGTTGATCCGGTTACGCCAGTTGCCCCGGTTGCTCCGGTTGGGCCTGTTGACCCGGTTGGACCCGTTGGGCCAGTTTCTCCAGTCACTCCGGTTGAACCAGTTTCTCCAGTTGAGCCGGTTGCTCCGGTTACTCCTGTCGCTCCTGTTGGACCCGTTGGGCCAGTTTCTCCAGTTGAGCCGGTTGATCCTGTTGCTCCTGTTG
>NZ_JACVSR010000007.1:0-59732 GCF_014534735.1 Bacillus sp. 1021
ACAGCTCATCATGAGCTGTCTTTTTTGTGTTTTTCTGCATAGGTTATATAATATGAGAAAAGTAACGATATACCTTTTTGTAAAAGCAGGTTTTATGCTTGTGCAAAGTGGAAATAATAGAGATAGAGCGATACAGTTGAAAAATTTTGCGAAACACCTTATAGTAAGATTAAAGTCAAATATAGTCAAAGTCAATAAAGGAGGGGGTTGAGTGGGACATAATATTTCTGACATCATTGAACAGTACTTAAAACAAGTATTAGATCAAAATGGCAAAGAAATTTTAGAGATCAAACGCAGTGAAATTGCTGATAAATTTCAGTGTGTTCCTTCCCAAATAAATTATGTCATCAACACCAGATTCACAAGCGAAAGAGGATATATTGTTGAAAGTAAACGGGGAGGCGGCGGTTATATTCGTATTATCAAAGTTAAAATGAATAACGAAGTCATCCTCATCAATAATATTATTTCGCAGATTCATACCCACTTGTCCCAGGCAGCCTCTGATGACATTATTCTCAGACTGTTAGAGGACGGGGTTATTTCGGAAAGAGAAGCTAAAATGATGGTGAGTGTAATGGATCGTTCAGTTCTATATATTGATTTGCCTGAACGGGATGAACTAAGAGCCAGAATGATGAAGGCGATGCTCACATCTTTAAAACTAAAGTAAGCGGGTGAAAAGATTGATTTGTCAAGAGTGCAATGAGAGACCGGCCACTTTTCACTTTACGAAAGTTGTTAATGGAGAAAAGCAAGAAGTTCATATTTGTGAACAATGTGCAAAAGAAAATAGTGATTCATACGGTATAAGTGGAAACCAAGGGTTCTCGATTCATAATTTATTATCAGGGCTGCTGAATATGGAGTCTTCATTTCAAAACACGGGTTCTCAAATGTTCGGCTATTCAGAGCAAGGCACGGCCTGTAAGAAATGCGGCATGACGTTTCAACAGCTGAGAAAAACAGGGCGGTTCGGCTGTGCGGAGTGTTACGATACATTTCACAGCCAAATTACGCCGATCTTGCGAAAAGTCCACAGCGGGAATACGGTGCATGCCGGGAAAATTCCGAAACGCATAGGCGGAAACTTGCATGTAAGACGGCAAATGGAAATGTTAAAAAAGGAACTTGAATCTTTAATACACCAGGAAGAGTTTGAAAAGGCGGCGCAGGTCAGGGATCAGATCCGGTCGTTAGAGCAGAAATTAAAAGGCACAGATAGTGAGGAGGAACAAGGGTAATGTCGCTCAAGCATTTTATTCAGGACGCATTAAGCAATTGGATGAAGCAAAAGGGACCTGAAAGTGACATTGTACTCAGCAGCCGTATACGATTGGCCAGAAACTTTGAAAATATAAAGTTTCCTGCCCGGTATACGAATGAAGAAGCCTCATCCATTATTCAGCAATTCGAAGATCATTTTTCAGGGAAAGAACTGCCTGATATCGGTCAATTTCATTTAATCAGAATGAGTGAAGCTCAGCCTTTGGAAAAACGGGTGCTGATGGAAAAGCATCTGATCAGCCCGAATTTAACGGAATCACCGTTTGGCGGCTGTCTGCTTTCTGAAAATGAAGAAGTCAGCATTATGTTAAATGAAGAAGATCATATCAGAATTCAATGTCTCTTCCCCGGCTTCCAGCTTCTCAACGCCATAAAAGCGGCAAACCAGGTTGATGACTGGATTGAGGAGAAAGTGGATTACGCTTTTGGGGAGAAGAGAGGATACTTAACAAGCTGTCCTACAAATGTAGGGACGGGACTAAGGGCTTCGGTCATGATGCATTTGCCGGGTCTTGTACTAACTAGGCAATTGAATCGAATTATACCGGCAATTAACCAATTAGGTTTAGTTGTTAGAGGAATTTACGGGGAAGGCAGCGAAGCATTAGGAAATATCTTTCAAATTTCAAATCAAATCACACTTGGAAAATCAGAACAGGACATCGTCGATGATTTGAACAGTGTGGCTGCCCAGCTGATTGAGCAGGAACGCTCAGCCCGAGAAGCGCTTTATCAAACCTCGAAAATTGAATTAGAGGACCGGGTATTCAGATCTTACGGCGTTTTATCCAACTGCCGAATGATTGAATCGAAGGAAACGGCGAAATGCCTTTCTGACGTTCGACTGGGGATAGACCTGGGGATCATTAAAGGGCTATCAAGCAATATACTTAATGAACTGATGATTTTGACACAGCCCGGTTTTCTCCAGCAATATTCGGGCGGCGCATTACGGCCGAACGAAAGAGACGTGAGAAGAGCGGCTCTTATCAGGGAAAGGCTGCATTTAGAAATGAGTGCAAATAGACAGGAGGATGATTCGATATGATGTTTGGAAGATTTACAGAGCGGGCTCAAAAGGTATTGGCACTGGCACAGGAAGAAGCACTGCGCTTAGGCCATACAAATATCGGAACTGAACATATATTATTGGGGTTAGTCCGTGAAGGTGAAGGGATAGCATTTAAAGCTTTAGAAGCGCTTGGCCTCAATTCAGATAAAATGCAGAAAGAAGTGGAAAGTTTGATTGGCCGAGGGCAGGAAAGCACCACCTCTGTCCCTCATTACACGCCTAGAGCCAAAAAGGTAATAGAACTATCAATGGATGAAGCCAGAAAGCTCGGTCATTCTTATGTAGGAACAGAGCACATACTTCTTGGGCTGATTCGTGAAGGTGAGGGAGTCGCCGCGAGAGTACTGAATAATCTGGGTGTCAGTCTCAATAAGGCGAGACAGCAGGTTCTGCAGCTTCTCGGAAGCAATGAGACAGGGGCATCCGGAGCGGGAACAAATAGCAGCGCAAACACGCCGACGCTTGACAGTCTGGCGCGTGATTTAACCGCGATTGCGAGGGAAGACAGCCTTGATCCGGTTATCGGCCGAAGCAAAGAAATTCAGCGTGTTATTGAGGTATTAAGCCGCAGAACAAAGAATAATCCCGTTCTGATTGGAGAACCGGGTGTAGGTAAAACTGCGATTGCTGAAGGTCTCGCACAGCAGATCATCAACAATGAAGTGCCGGAAATTTTACGTGATAAACGCGTAATGACATTAGACATGGGAACGGTTGTAGCAGGCACGAAATACCGCGGAGAATTTGAAGACCGTCTGAAAAAAGTAATGGATGAAATACGTCAGGCCGGCAATATTATTTTATTCATTGACGAATTGCACACCCTGATCGGAGCTGGAGGAGCAGAAGGCGCGATTGACGCGTCGAATATTTTAAAACCTTCACTCGCTCGCGGAGAGCTTCAGTGCATCGGTGCGACAACGCTTGATGAATACCGCAAATATATCGAAAAAGACGCAGCACTGGAGCGCCGCTTCCAGCCGATTCAGGTGGATGAGCCGTCAGTCGATGAAAGCATTCAGATCTTAAAAGGCCTTCGTGACCGCTATGAAGCGCATCACCGCGTATCCATTACCGATGAAGCGATCGAAGCGGCGGTTAAATTGTCTGACCGTTATATTTCTGACCGCTTCCTTCCGGATAAAGCGATCGATTTAATTGACGAGGCCGGTTCAAAAGTACGTCTCCGTTCCTTCACAACGCCTCCGAACTTAAAAGAGCTTGAGCAGAAACTCGATGAAGTTCGCAAGGAAAAAGACGCTGCCGTTCAAAGCCAGGAGTTTGAAAAAGCGGCTTCTCTTCGTGATACGGAGCAGCGCTTGAGAGAACAGGTGGAAGATACGAAAAAAACGTGGAAAGAAAAACAAGGCCAGGAGAACTCCGAAGTTTCTGTAGAGGATATCGCAATGGTGGTATCCAGCTGGACCGGGGTGCCTGTATCTAAAATTGCGCAAACGGAAACAGATAAGCTTCTCAATATGGAAAGCATTCTGCACTCCCGCGTCATTGGCCAGGATGAAGCCGTTGTAGCCGTTGCGAAGGCTGTCAGACGTGCAAGAGCCGGTTTGAAGGATCCGAAACGTCCGATCGGTTCATTCATCTTCTTAGGCCCTACAGGCGTAGGGAAGACAGAGCTGGCAAGAGCGCTGGCGGAATCCATTTTCGGTGATGAAGAAGCGATGATCAGAGTGGATATGTCCGAATATATGGAGAAACATTCGACTTCGCGTCTTGTCGGTTCTCCTCCGGGATATGTCGGTTATGATGAAGGCGGCCAGCTGACGGAAAAAGTGAGAAGAAAACCTTACTCTGTCGTACTGCTTGATGAAATTGAAAAAGCGCATCCTGATGTGTTTAACATTCTCCTGCAAGTGCTTGAAGACGGACGCTTGACTGATTCAAAAGGACGCACTGTTGATTTCCGCAACACGATCCTGATTATGACGTCAAACGTCGGAGCGAGCGAGCTGAAACGCAACAAATATGTGGGCTTCAATGTGCAGGATGAATCACAAAACCATAAAGACATGAAAGACAAAGTCATGGGAGAGCTGAAGCGTGCCTTCAGACCTGAATTTATCAACCGGATTGACGAAATTATCGTCTTCCACTCCCTTGAGAAAAAACATCTTACAGACATCGTGTCGCTTATGTCTGACCAGTTAACAAAACGTCTGAAAGAACAAGATCTCTCTATAGAGCTGACGGATGCTGCAAAAGCAAAAGTAGCAGACGAGGGCGTCGATTTGGAATATGGCGCACGTCCGTTAAGAAGAGCGATTCAAAAGCATGTGGAGGACCGGTTATCAGAAGAGCTCCTCAGAGGCAATATTGATAAAGGTCAGCACATCGTTCTTGATGTTGAAGACGGCGAATTTGTCGTAAAAACAACTGCTAAAACGAACTAATATAGTGACAAACATGAGGCATACGTAAGCAAGTGTATGCCTCACTTTGTTATATAGAGAAATATTTGATAAGGAAGAGGTCTTACAGCATATATGGCTAAATCAAAAACAAAATTCATCTGCCACTCATGCGGTTATGAATCCGCAAAATGGATGGGGAAATGCCCAGGTTGCGGGGCTTGGAATACAATGGTGGAAGAAACCATCAAAAAAGCGCCGGCGAATCGGCGGGCGGCTTTCTCCCACTCCGTTCAAACCGTCCAGAAACCATCACCCATTACATCAATTGAAACATCAGAAGAACCCCGTGTTCAAACCAAGCTCGAAGAATTTAACAGAGTGCTTGGCGGCGGCGTTGTGAAGGGCTCGTTAGTATTAATCGGCGGCGACCCCGGCATCGGGAAGTCAACGCTCCTTCTTCAAGTATCCGCACAATTAGCAGACACGGCCGGCAGCGTGCTTTACATTTCCGGGGAGGAATCCGTGAAGCAAACGAAGCTGCGCGCTGACAGGCTTGGAATCAACAGCCAATTGTTACATGTTTTATCTGAAACCGATATGGAGTATATTTCGTCTGCTATACAAGAGATGAAACCCGCATTTGTTGTCGTAGACTCCATTCAGACCGTTTACCAAAGCGACATCACCTCAGCTCCCGGCAGTGTATCACAAGTAAGAGAGTGTACGGCTGAATTGATGAAAATCGCGAAAACAAACGGCATTCCGATTTTTATCGTCGGACACGTCACAAAAGAAGGATCGATCGCAGGGCCGAGATTGCTTGAGCATATGGTCGATACCGTTCTATACTTTGAAGGAGAGCGGCACCATACATTCCGTATTTTGCGGGCTGTAAAAAACCGTTTCGGCTCAACAAATGAAATGGGCATCTTTGAAATGCGGGAAGAGGGGCTTACAGAAGTGCTGAACCCTTCGGAAATTTTCTTGGAAGAGCGTTCTGCCGGGGCTTCGGGTTCGAGTATCGTTGCGTCAATGGAAGGAACGAGACCGATCCTGGTTGAAATTCAGGCGCTCATATCACCGACCAGCTTTGGAAACCCGCGCCGCATGGCTACAGGGATTGACCACAATAGGGTGTCGTTAATCATGGCTGTGCTTGAGAAGCGGGTGGGGCTATTGCTTCAGAATCAAGATGCGTATTTGAAAGTCGCCGGCGGGGTCAAACTGGATGAACCGGCGATTGATTTGGCAGTAGCCGTCAGCATTGCTTCAAGCTTCAGAGATACACCGCCGAATCCTGCAGATTGCTTTATCGGTGAAGTGGGTCTGACAGGAGAAGTCCGCAGGGTGTCAAGAATCGAACAGCGCGTAAAAGAAGCGGCGAAACTCGGCTTCAAGCGTATGGTCATACCTGAGGCGAATGCAGGCGGATGGACAATACCAAAAGGGATTGAGGTTGTCGGAGTAGCAAATGTTGCAGAAGCGCTTCGTACTTCATTAGGAGGATCATAATAGATGGAAAAAGAGAAAAAAGGGGCGAAACAAGAGCTTGACCTGTCTGCAATTCTGCAGTTCGTTGCACCGGGCACGCCGCTCAGAGCCGGGATAGAGAATGTACTGCGGGCAAATACAGGCGGCCTGATTGTTGTCGGATACAATGATAAGGTAAAGCAAGTCGTGGATGGCGGTTTTCATATTAATACATCATTTGCGCCCGCTCACCTATACGAGCTGGCCAAAATGGACGGTGCCATTATTTTAAGCGATTCCGGCCAGAAAATTCTTTATGCGAATACACAGCTTATGCCGGAAGCGACCATTTCTTCTTCAGAAACAGGAATGAGGCACCGTACGGCGGAACGGGTGGCGAAGCAGACCGGCTGTCTCGTCATCGCCATTTCTGAACGCAGAAATGTCATTACGTTATACCAGGACAGCATGAAATACACACTGAAGGACATAGGATTTATTTTAACAAAAGCAAACCAGGCCATTCAAACGCTTGAGAAGTATAAAACCATTTTAGACAAAACGATTACTGCTTTAAACGCTTTAGAGTTTGAGGAGCTCGTGACATTCAGTGACGTGCTGTCCGTTATGCACCGCTATGAAATGGTGCTCCGTATAAAAAATGAAATCAACATGTATATTAAAGAACTCGGAACGGAAGGCCACTTAATCCGTCTGCAGGTGATTGAGCTGATTACGGATATGGAAGAAGAAGCGGCTCTTTTCATCAAAGACTATGTGAAAGAAAAAATCAAAGATCCGTTCGTGCTGTTAAAAGAGCTTCAGGATATGTCCAGCTATGATCTGCTTGATGATTCCATTCTGTTTAAGCTGCTTGGATATCCCGCTTCTACCAACCTTGATGATTATGTGCTGCCGAGAGGGTACAGACTGCTGAATAAAATTCCGCGTCTGCCGATGCCGATTGTTGAAAATGTGGTTGAGGCGTTCGGATTTTTGCCAAGCATAACGGAAGCCACTGTTGAAGAGCTGGATGATGTTGAAGGCATCGGCGAGGTGCGCGCCCAAAAAATCAAAAAAGGTTTAAAACGTCTTCAAGAAAAACACTATATAGATAGACAGCTTTAAGTATCGCTTAAACCTGTCAGAATCCGGGTATATTATTGTTAGTTTTTGTTTATTCTGATATTTGTAGGCTTTGACAGCCTGCTGAAAAATGTTACTTAAAAGGAGGTGGAGGTATGTTAAAACGAATAGTTCAGGCGTTCTTCATTATTGTGGGCGGCGTTGTCGGTATCTTTTTAATACCTGAATTGTTTGTACTGTCAAATATACAGGACATACCTTTAATAACAAACGCATATACGTCTGCTGCAATTGGTGCTATTATCTTTTTTCTCATCAGTATATGGACGACAGAATATGTGATTAATTGGGTGAAATGGATTGAAGATTCTTTGCTGAGAGCTCCGGTGCCGGATCTGTTATTCGGAAGTCTCGGATTGGTTTTTGGACTTATCATCGCATATCTCATTGTAAACGTGATTCCGCTGGACAATATTCCGTACCGTATATTCAGCACCATCATCCCGGTCTTTTTGGCTTTCTTTCTCGGTTATCTGGGCTTCCAGGTCGGATTTAAGAAAAAGGATGAACTGATCGGTCTATTCTCCATTTCTGCAAGAATGCAGAAGAAAAAAGGAAGTGCCGATGAGGAGCAGGAGGAACAGGAGAAAAGGCTGAAAATCTTGGATACAAGTGTTATTATTGATGGGAGAATTGCAGATATTTGTCAGACGGGCTTTTTAGAAGGAGTCATTGTCATTCCTCAATTTGTGCTTGAGGAATTACAGCATATCGCTGATTCTTCAGATGTTTTAAAACGCAACAGAGGACGCCGCGGACTGGATATTTTGAATCGCATTCAAAAGGAACTGGATATTACGGTTGAAATTTATGAAGGCGACTTCGAAGACATTCAAGAGGTTGACAGCAAGCTTGTCAAACTTGCGAAGCTGACATCCGGTGTCGTTGTGACGAATGATTTTAATTTAAATAAAGTATGTGAGCTTCAGAAGGTTGCGGTACTGAATATTAATGACCTTGCGAACGCGGTGAAGCCGGTTGTGCTCCCGGGTGAAGAAATGAATGTGCAGGTGATTAAGGACGGGAAAGAGCATAATCAAGGTGTGGCTTACTTGGATGACGGAACAATGATCGTTGTGGAAGAAGGCCGCAATTATATAGGGAAACATATTGATGTGCTCGTAACCAGCGTGCTGCAGACAGCGGCGGGGCGAATGATTTTTGCCAAGCCTAAGCTGCTTGAGAAGGCTCTTTAAGAGGGAGTTAATGATGGAGTATGTCGTAGTCATTCCGGCTGCCGGACAAGGGAAACGGATGAAAGCCGGGAAAAATAAGCTGTTCATCGGCTTAAAGGGTGCGCCTGTTATTATACACACACTGCGGGTTTTTGAAAGCCACGCGCCTTGTCAGAAAATAATCCTGGTGATAAACGAGAGTGAACGGGAAGATTTTCACCAGCTGCTTGCCCAGTTTCCGGTTAAAGCGGAAATTGAGCTTGTCATCGGCGGAGCGGAGCGTCAGCATAGTGTATACGAAGGATTGAAAGTGATTGATGAGGAGTCCGTCGTCCTTGTTCATGACGGGGCGCGCCCGTTTGTCACGCATCAGCATATCGATAAACTCGTTGAAACAGCAGAAGAGACGGGAGCGGCTGTCCTGGCTGTTCCTGTGAAAGACACGATAAAACGGGCGGAAGGCTCCCGGGTTGCGGAGACCTTTGACCGTTCAAGCTTGTGGGCCGTTCAAACGCCGCAGGCTTTTCGTCTTTCTTTATTGAAAAAGGCGCATAGGGAAGCGGAAAACAAAGGCTTCTTAGGTACAGATGACGCCAGTCTCGTCGAGCGTCTTGATGGCTATCAGGTGAATATCGTTGAAGGCAGCTATACCAATATTAAGCTGACAACGCCGGATGATCTGATATCAGCGGAAGCAATCATGAAAGCGGAAAGTGGGAATCATAATGTTTAGAATCGGACAAGGATTTGACGTGCATCAACTAACGGAGGGCCGTCCTCTTATCATCGGCGGAATTGAAATTCCTTATGAAAAAGGGCTGCTCGGGCATTCCGATGCGGATGTATTGCTGCACACGGTTGCAGATGCGTGCCTCGGAGCGGTGGGTGAAGGAGATATCGGCAAGCATTTCCCGGATACTGATCCGGAATTCAAGGATGCGGATTCTTTTAAGCTGCTTCAGCATGTCTGGAACATTGTCAAAGAAAAAGGGTACGTACTCGGAAATATAGACTGCACGATTATTGCGCAAAAGCCGAAAATGGCGCCGCATATTGATGCGATGAGAAAACGAATAGCGGAAGGCCTTGAGGCAGACGTCTCTCAAGTAAATGTAAAAGCAACAACGACAGAAAAGCTCGGGTTTACCGGAAGAGCCGAAGGAATTGCCGCTCAGGCGACCGTTCTGATCCAAAAAGCCTGATCATTATTTTGATGCCCGGTCTATTTGGTGGTAGAATAGATACATATATTCGGCTAGAGGCTACAGACGAGATGAAAGGAAGTATTTGAACATGGGAAATGAAGTACGCGTCCGCTATGCACCGAGTCCGACCGGACATTTGCATATCGGTAACGCCAGAACGGCGCTTTTTAACTATTTATTTGCCCGCAGCCAAGGCGGAAAGTTTATTATCCGGATTGAGGATACGGACAAAAAGCGAAATATTGAAGGCGGAGAGCAAAGCCAGCTTAACTATCTGAAATGGCTCGGCATAGACTGGGATGAAAGTGTGGATGTCGGCGGAGAATACGGCCCGTACCGCCAGTCTGAACGGAATGACATTTACAAAGAGTACTATGAAGCGCTTCTTGAAAAAGGGCTTGCTTATAAATGCTTCTGTACGGAAGAAGAACTTGAGAAAGAACGTGAAGAGCAGATCGCCCGCGGTGAAATGCCGCGCTATTCAGGCAAACACAGAAACCTGACTCAGGAAGAGCAGGAGCAGTTTTTAGCCGAAGGAAGACAGCCGAGCATCCGTTTCCGCGTGCCGGAAGGGAAAATCATCACTTTTAACGATATCGTAAAAGGCGAGATTTCTTTTGAATCAGACGGTATCGGCGACTTCGTCATCGTTAAAAAAGACGGTACACCGACGTATAACTTTGCCGTCGCAATTGACGATTATCTAATGAAAATGACACACGTGCTCCGCGGTGAGGACCATATTTCAAATACACCGAAACAAATCATGATTTTCCAGGCGTTCGGCTGGGATATTCCTGAATTCGGACATATGACGCTTATCGTGAACGAAAGCCGCAAAAAATTAAGTAAACGTGATGAATCAATTATTCAGTTTATTGAGCAGTATGATGAGCTGGGTTACCTGCCTGAAGCGCTGTTTAACTTTATCGGACTTCTCGGCTGGTCTCCTGTCGGTGAAGAAGAGCTCTTCACAAGAGAACAATTTATTGAAATTTTTGATGTGAATCGTTTATCTAAGTCACCGGCTCTGTTTGATATGCATAAACTGAAATGGGTCAACAACCAATATGTCAAAGCGCTAGATCTTGATCAAGTTGTTGAACTGACCCTGCCTCACCTGCAAAAAGCAGGAAAAGTCGGCACTGAGCTTTCTGCCGAAGAGCGGGAATGGGTGCGTAAGTTAATCTCTCTTTACCATGAGCAATTGAGCTACGGTGCTGAAATTGTCGAGCTGACTGATTTGTTCTTTAAGGATGAGATCGAGTATAATCAAGAGGCAAAAGCCGTTCTGGCGGAAGAACAGGTGCCTGAAGTGCTCAGCGCATTTGCTGCGAAGCTTGAAGAGCTTGAAGAATTCACGCCAGAGCAGATCAAAGCCTCAATTAAAGCCGTTCAGAAAGAAACTGGCCATAAAGGCAAAAAGCTGTTCATGCCGATTCGTGTAGCGGTTACCGGCCAGACGCACGGTCCGGAGCTTCCGCAGGCTATTGAGCTGATCGGCAGAGAAACAGCCGTAAAACGCCTGAAAAGCATTTAAATATACGATTGTTGACAGGGAAGAGTATAAAACAATGACCATTACAGAAAGAATCTTCATCGGCTGAGAGAGATTCATGCGTTATGTTTTAGAAGTGCGCCCTTAAGACCTTTGAAGAACATTTCTGCGGAAATCAGTATTTAAAGGCGGCCGCCGCCGTTACCGGCTTTAAAGTTGGGAAAACAGCGTCTTGTTTTTCAAACAGAGTGGAACCGCGCGGTAAAAGCGTCTCTGTCATGTTTACATGCAGAGGCGCTTTTTTTATAGGCGGAAAAACAGACTGGAGCGGGGAGAGAATGGGGGGAAGCATGTGTTTTTTAAAATGCTAAAAGAAGACATAGATACAGTGTTCGATCAAGATCCGGCAGCAAGAAGCTATTTTGAAGTTGTTTTAACTTATTCTGGTTTACATGCTATATGGGCGCATCGGATTGCACATGCTTTATATAAACGGAGATTTTTCTTCCTTGCGCGCCTGATATCACAGATTGCCCGTTTCTTTACCGGAATCGAAATCCATCCCGGCGCGACCATCGGGAGAAGGTTTTTCATTGATCACGGTATGGGGGTCGTCATAGGGGAAACATGTGAAATCGGCAATAACGTGACGGTATTCCAAGGTGTCACTCTCGGGGGAACGGGAAAAGAAAAGGGAAAGCGGCATCCGACCATTAAAGATGATGCTTTAATTGCAACGGGGGCGAAGGTGCTCGGCTCTATAACAGTCGGGCAAGGCTCTAAAGTAGGGGCCGGCTCCGTTGTGCTGCGTGATGTTCCCGACTTTTCAACCGTTGTCGGCATACCTGGAAAAGTCGTCATTCAGAACGGAAGAAAGATCAAACGCGATCTCAATCACCAAGACTTGCCCGATCCGGTTGCTGACCGGTTAAGAGCATTGGAGCAGCAGATTTTTGAGCTGCAGGCTGAACTGGAAGATAAAAAAGAAAGGATCAACCAAAAATGACCATTACACTTTATAATACATTGACACGGAAAAAGGAAACATTCGTTCCTCTTGAGGAAGGAAAAGTAAAAATGTACGTGTGCGGACCCACTGTATACAACTATATTCATATCGGAAACGCCCGTCCGGCGATTGTGTATGATACCGTACGCAACTATTTGGAGTATAAGGGATACGATGTTCAATACGTATCGAATTTCACAGATGTTGATGACAAATTGATTAAGGCGGCTAATGAGCTCGGCGAGGACGTTCCGACCGTTTCTGAGCGGTTTATTAAAGCTTATTTTGAAGATGTGGGCGCCCTCGGATGCCGGAAAGCGGATCTTCACCCTCGAGTCATGGAGAACATGGACGCCATTATTGAATTTGTCAGCGAGCTGATTAAAAAAGGCTACGCTTATGAATCGGAAGGCGACGTCTATTTCAAAACAAGAGCCTTCGAAGGCTACGGCAAGCTTTCACAGCAATCAATTGATGAACTCAGATCGGGCGCTCGTATCCGTGTCGGTGAGAAGAAAGAGGATGCGCTGGACTTTGCTCTTTGGAAAGCCGCAAAAGACGGAGAAATTTCATGGGATAGCCCTTGGGGAAAAGGCCGCCCGGGCTGGCACATTGAATGCTCTGCAATGGTGAAAAAATATTTGGGTGACGAAATCGATATTCATGCCGGCGGTCAGGACCTGACATTCCCGCACCATGAGAACGAAATCGCCCAATCTGAAGCATTAACAGGCAAGACATTCGCAAAATACTGGCTTCACAACGGTTACATCAATATAGATAATGAAAAAATGTCAAAATCGCTCGGCAACTTTGTTTTGGTGCACGATATCATTAAGCAGTATGACCCGCAGCTTTTGAGATTTTTCATGCTGTCCGTTCATTACCGCCACCCGATCAACTATTCGGAAGAGCTGCTTGAGAAAACAAAAAACGCGTTTAACCGCCTGAAGACGGCCTACAGCAATTTAAACCATCGTTTGATTAGCAGCACGAATCTGACTGACAATGATGATGAATGGCTCGCTAAAATCGAAGAGCACCGCGCTGCATTTGAAGAAGCGATGGATGATGATTTTAATACGGCGAATGCGATTTCCGTTTGGTTTGATTTGGCGAAGCTTGCCAACTACTACATGCAGGAGGACAATACGGCGGATCACGTCATTAAAGCCTTCATCAGCATGTTTGACCGAATCGGATCCGTTCTCGGACTTACGCTCGGCGAAGAAGAGCTTGTCGATGAAGAGATAGAAGAATTGATCGAGAAGAGAAATGAAGCCCGCCGTAATCGCGATTTTGCTTTGTCAGACCAAATTCGCGATCAGCTGAAAAGCATGAATATCATTCTTGAAGATACGGCTCAGGGAACTCGCTGGAAGCGGGGAGAGTAAGCGGATGCTTCAATTTGAACAAATCAAAGATTCAAAGCAGTTAAACGGTCTTGCGCTCGCTTATATGGGTGATGCCATTTTTGAAATATATGTCCGGCATCACCTGCTTAAGCAGGGCCATACGAAACCGAATGACCTTCATAAGAAGGCAAGCCGGATCGTATCGGCAAAATCACAGGCAGACATTCTGTTCCGCCTTCAGGAAGAATCCTTTTTCACGGAGGAAGAGGAAGCCGTGGTGAGAAGGGGAAGAAACGCGAAATCAGGGACGACGCCTAAAAACACAGATGTACAGACGTACCGCCATAGTACAGCTTTTGAGGCTTTGCTCGGATATCTTTTTCTTGAGAAAAGAGAAGAAAGACTGAATCAGCTGATTACAGAAGCTATACAAGTCGGGACGTCAGGGAGGAAAACAAATGAGTCAGCAACATGATTACGTCATAGGAAAAAACGCGGTAATTGAGACGTTAAAGTCGGATCGCAAACTCTATAAGTTATGGATGGCGGAAAACACAGTAAAAGGACAGGCGCAGCAAGTTATGGAACTTGCTAAAAAGCGCGGCGTCACCATTCAATTTGTGCCGAGAAAAAAACTCGATCAGATGGTGGAGGGGCAGCATCAGGGAGTTGTCGCTCAGGTGGCGGCATATGAATATGCACAATTAGACGAATTATATAAAAGAGCGGAACAGAGAAACGAACAGCCTTTCTTTCTCATATTGGACGAGCTGGAAGACCCTCATAATCTCGGTTCCATCATGAGAACGGCTGACGCTGTCGGCGCGCACGGCATCGTGATTCCGAAACGCAGAGCGGTCGGACTGACTTCGACGGTCGCAAAAGCATCGACCGGTGCCATTGAACATATTCCCGTCGTGAAGGTGACCAATCTTGCCCGGACACTTGATGAAATGAAGGAGCGGGGCATTTGGGTCGTGGGAACGGATGCATCCGCCCGGGAAGACTACCGCTCTATGGACGGCAACATGCCTTTGGCGCTCGTTATCGGAAGCGAAGGCAAAGGAATGGGCCGTCTTGTGAAAGAGAAATGTGATTTTCTCATTAAACTTCCGATGGCCGGAAAAGTCACGTCTCTGAATGCATCGGTAGCGGCCGGCCTTCTGATGTATGAAGTCTATCGGAAACGCAATCCTTTAGGGGAATAAAGACAAATGGACATCCTATTAGTAGACGGATACAACATGATAGGAGCTTGGCCGCAGCTAAAGGATTTAAAAGCGAACAGTTTTGAAGAAGCGAGAGATGTGCTGATTCAGAAGATGGCGGAGTATCAGTCGTACACGGGAATTAAAGTCATTGTGGTGTTTGACGCACATCTGGTAAAAGGCATAGAGAAAAAACACACGAATCACAGAGTCGAAGTGATTTTCACACGGGAGAATGAAACGGCGGATGAGCGGATTGAGAAGCTTGCACAGGCGCTGAATAATATTGCGACACAGATTCATGTCGCAACCTCTGATTACACGGAGCAGTGGGCGATTTTCGGACAAGGGGCTCTCCGCAAATCCGCCCGGGAGCTGCTGAGGGAAGTGGATGCGATAGAACGACGGATTCAAAGACGGGTTTCAAAGATCACTTCCGAAAAACCCCCGGGTAAAATCGAGCTGTCCGAAGAGGTTTTGAAAACGTTTGAAAAGTGGCGGCGCGGCGGCCTGGATTAGGTTGACGCTTTTTCGCCCATTAATGTATAATATTTCTATCTACGTGCGCCGGGGGGATCGCAGTGAATCTACAGAACAGCAAGGGAAAATTCAACAAAGTGCAGTTTTGCCAGTTGGAGGACGAGCAGGTCATTGAAAAGGTTCATGTTGGGGATAGTGATGCGTTAGATTACTTGATTACGAAGTACCGTAATTTTGTACGGGCGAAAGCCAGGTCTTATTTTTTAATAGGGGCCGACAGAGAAGATATTGTACAGGAAGGGATGATAGGCTTATATAAGTCTATCCGAGACTTTAGGGAGGACAAGCTTACTTCATTTAAAGCTTTTGCAGAATTATGCATTACCCGCCAGATTATTACCGCAATAAAGACAGCTACCCGTCAGAAACACATTCCTTTAAATTCTTATGTTTCTTTAGACAAGCCAATTTTTGATGAAGAATCAGACAGAACACTGCTTGATGTCATTTCAGGCGCAAAAACGTTAAACCCTGAAGAAATGATTATTAATCAGGAAGAATTCGATGATATTGAGATGAAAATGGGAGAACTGCTGAGTGATCTGGAGAGAAAGGTGCTTGTTTTGTACTTGGACGGAAGAAGTTACCAAGAAATTTCAGATGACTTAAACCGACACGTAAAATCAATTGATAATGCCCTGCAGCGCGTGAAGCGCAAGCTTGAGAAGTATTTAGAAATAAGAGAAATCAGCCTGTAGCGGGTTTCTATGTCATATTGACAGAATTTTTCTGACTGTGCTATTTTATTAAGATAAATGAATGTCTATTTAGGAAAAGGTGTATCGACATGAGAAAAAAGATTACGCTGGCATGCAAAACATGCGGAAATCGTAATTATACGACAATGAAAAGCTCTGCATCAGCGGCTGAGCGGTTAGAAGTTAAGAAGTACTGCAGCACTTGCAATTCACATACAGCTCATTTAGAAACAAAATAGTGTTCGCTTTTTAAATTGTGGAGGTCTTTTACATGCGCATGATGAGTTTCTTTAAAGATGTTGGGAAAGAAATGAAAAAGGTTAGCTGGCCTAAAGGCAAAGAGTTAACGCGCTATACGATCACGGTGATTTCAACGGTTATCTTTTTTGTTATCTTTTTTGCCCTCCTTGATACAGGAATTTCTCAATTAATTCGTTTAATAGTTGAATAATGATCAGCAATACGTGCTATAATAGATCATAATATCGTTTGCCAAAACCCGTTCAGCGGGTTTTTTATTGTGTTGAAAAAAGGATTCATAGGCTCTGAGCCTATTTTTTGTTTTACACTTCATTTTTAAATGCGGGGAGGGAAGGACTGCAGAGTCCTGATAGAATGGAAAAGAATTGGTATGTTGTTCATACGTATTCCGGTTATGAAAACAAAGTAAAAGCAAACCTTGAAAAACGTGTGGAATCAATGGGAATGCAGGATAAAATTTTCCGCGTGGTCGTTCCTGAAGAAGAAGAGACTGATATTAAGAACGGCAAGAAAAAAGTAGTCAAAAAGAAAGTGTTCCCGGGTTATGTGCTTGTTGAAATCGTCATGACTGATGATTCTTGGTATGTAGTCCGCAACACGCCGGGCGTTACCGGTTTCGTCGGATCAGCCGGTTCAGGCTCAAAGCCGACTCCGCTTCTTCCTGGCGAAGCGGAAACCATTTTAAAACGGATGGGCATGGATGAGCGGAAAACCGACATTGATTTTGAATTGAATGAGACAGTCAAAGTCATAGACGGGCCATTCGCCAACTTTACAGGATCAATTGAAGAGATTGATTATGATAAGAGCAAAGTGAAGGTATTCGTTAACATGTTCGGCCGTGAAACGCCGGTTGAACTGGAATTTACCCAGATCGACAAATTGTAATGTGAAAAAACTTGAAATTGCTATATATTAATGATAATATAGCAAAGGTACGTCTTGGACTAATCCAAGGCAGCTAGCTTGATATTTCGTCATTCATATAAAGAATGAAACCTTGAGTGGGAGGGTTTACCCTATTACCACATCACGGACTTAAGGAGGTGTGTCTCGTGGCTAAAAAAGTAGTAAAAGTTGTAAAATTGCAAATTCCTGCTGGAAAAGCTAACCCAGCGCCGCCAGTTGGACCTGCACTAGGTCAAGCCGGTGTAAATATCATGGGATTCTGTAAGGAGTTTAACGCTCGTACAGCTGACCAAGCTGGTTTAATCATTCCTGTTGAAATTTCGGTTTACGAAGACCGTTCATTTACATTTATTACAAAAACTCCGCCTGCTGCAGTATTGCTTAAAAAAGCAGCTGGAATTGAGTCTGGTTCTGGTGAACCAAACCGTAATAAAGTGGCAACCGTTAAGCGCGATAAGGTTCGCGAAATCGCTGAAACGAAAATGCCTGACTTAAACGCAGCAGACGTTGAAGCGGCAATGCGCATGGTTGAAGGTACTGCCCGCAGTATGGGTATCGTTATCGAGGATTAATTTGTTTCTTGTCGGGTTGCGAGTTTTCACAAGTTCGCAACCCTTATTCGTGGGAGGTTATTCCGCTATAACCACATAAGGAGGAAATTTTAAAATGGCTAAAAAAGGTAAAAAGTACGTTGAAGCTGCGAAGCTTGTAGACCGTGCAAAAGCTTACGACGTCGCTGAAGCAGTGGCGCTTACTAAAAAAACAAACACAGCTAAATTCGACGCTACAGTTGAAGTTGCTTTCCGTTTAGGGGTTGACACTCGTAAAAACGATCAGCAAATCCGCGGAGCAGTCGTGCTTCCTAACGGAACTGGTAAAACTCAGCGCGTGCTTGTATTCGCTAAAGGCGAAAAAGCAAAAGAAGCTGAAGCTGCCGGTGCAGATTTCGTTGGGGATACTGACTACATCAACAAAATTCAACAAGGCTGGTTCGATTTCGATGTAATCGTAGCTACACCTGACATGATGGGTGAGGTTGGTAAAATCGGTCGTGTACTTGGACCAAAAGGTTTAATGCCAAACCCTAAAACTGGTACAGTTACTTTCGAAGTTGAAAAAGCAATCGGCGAAATCAAAGCTGGTAAAGTTGAATACCGTGCTGATAAAGCTGGTAACATCCATGTTCCTATCGGTAAAGTTTCTTTCGAGGACGAAAAACTTGTTGAGAACTTCACAACAATGTACGATACAATCCTGAAAGCTAAACCTGCTGCAGCTAAAGGCGTTTACGTGAAAAACGTTGCTGTAACATCTACTATGGGACCTGGTGTCAAAGTAGACGCTTCAACTTTCAACGTAAAATAATATTTGACTTTAGATCAGCATTCTGATATGATTCAAAATGTTGTAAAATATAATATGTCATTTATACCGTAGACAGCAGGGGCCGCTGAGGCTTAATATCCTGCCGAGGTGTATATATATCACAGCTATTACGTTACGTATGCTTGTATATACAGCCTCCATGTCCACATGGAGGCTTTTTATATGAAATCGTCGTCACAGTCGTGATCACCTAGCGGTATAAGTGTTACACAAAATCTACAGGAGGTGTAACCATGAGCAGCGCAATTGATACAAAAAAAGTTGTTGTTGAAGAGATTGCTTCTAAACTGAAAGAAAGCAAATCAACGATCATCGTTGACTACCGCGGACTTAACGTTTCTGAAGTAACTGAACTCCGTAAACAGCTTCGCGAAGCTAACGTAGAGTTCAAAGTGTACAAAAACACAATGACTCGCCGTGCGGTTGAACAAGCTGAACTTGATGGTTTGAATGATGTCTTAACTGGACCGAATGCGATCGCATTCAGTACTGAAGATGTTGTCGCTCCGGCGAAAGTTCTTAACGAGTTCGCGAAAAACCACGAAGCTCTGGAAATCAAAGCGGGCGTTATCGAAGGTAAAGTATCTTCTGTTGAAGAAGTGAAAGCTCTTGCTGAACTTCCTTCACGCGATGGCTTACTTTCTATGTTGCTTAGCGTACTTCAAGCTCCAGTTCGCAACCTTGCACTTGCAGCTAAAGCAGTTGCAGACCAAAAGGAAGAACAAGGCGCTTAATCTGATTTTACCCTAAAATAAAACAAATGGAGGAATTTCAAATGGCTTTAAATATCGAAGAAATCATTGCTTCCGTTAAAGAAGCAACTGTACTTGAATTGAACGACCTAGTAAAAGCAATCGAAGAAGAATTTGGCGTAACTGCTGCTGCTCCTGTAGCTGTAGCTGGCGGAGCTGCTGCTGGCGGCGCTGCTGAAGAGCAAAGCGAATTCGACCTTATCCTTGCTGGTGCAGGTTCTCAGAAAATCAAAGTTATCAAAGTTGTTCGTGAAATCACTGGTCTTGGCTTGAAAGAAGCTAAAGAACTTGTTGACAACACTCCAAAACCACTTAAAGAAGGTATTGCGAAAGAAGAAGCTGAAGAGCTTAAAGCTAAACTTGAAGAAGTTGGCGCTTCTGTAGAAGTTAAGTAATCTTCACTTGCCTGTAGGGGAAGCTCGCTTTTATGAGGCGGGCTTTTTCTTTGCTTTTCTTTAAGCGCCATTAAAAAAGGAGGTTCTAATAATGAGTGAACACTATTATTCAGAAAAACCTTCAGTCAAAAGCGATAAACAGACATGGTCATTTACACTGCGGAACAGATCTTATACATTCACAAGTGACAGCGGCGTTTTCTCAAAAAAGGAAGTTGATTTCGGTTCGCGTGTCTTAATTGAAGCGTTTGAAGAGCCTGAGGTTGATGGTGACTTCCTGGATGCAGGCTGCGGCTACGGCCCGATCGGTCTGTCGCTCGCCGGTGAATTTACAGACCGGACCGTGCACATGATTGACGTGAATGAAAGAGCCGTAGAGCTGTCAAATGAAAATGCAGAAAAAAACGGAATAAAAAACGTTCGGATTTATCAGAGTGATTTATTTTCAAATATTGATTCTGCTCAAACATTTGCTTCTATTATTACAAACCCCCCAATCCGCGCCGGAAAAAAAGTTGTCCATGCCATTTTTGAAAAAAGCGCTGAGCATTTAAGGGCTTCAGGTGAGTTGTGGATCGTTATACAGAAAAAACAGGGCGGGCCTTCTGCCATTGAAAAACTGAAGGAGCTTTTTGACGAAGTTTCCGTCGTTCAAAAAAAGAAAGGCTATTATATCATAAAAGCAAAAAAAGTTTGACTTGAATTTTCAGCTATGTTAATATTGTAAAATGCCAATGTATATATTTTGCATGATATGCTGAATAATCATAGTGCATGTATAAATTATACAAACATGGAAATGCTAATAAAATCGGTATTTGTTTTTGGATGTGGTTTTCTTAATTAGAAACCCTTTTTTCTTTTGTCTTGTAAAAGTATTTCTTCATCGTAAGGAATGCTTATTACACATATAATACGCATGATTTGAGGGGTGAATCAGTTGACAGGTCAACTAGTTCAGTATGGACGACACCGCCAGCGCAGAAGCTATGCTCGCATTAGCGAAGTGTTAGAATTACCAAATCTCATTGAAATTCAAACCTCTTCTTATCAGTGGTTTCTTGATGAGGGTCTTAGAGAGATGTTTCAAGACATATCACCAATTGAGGATTTCACTGGTAACCTCTCTCTTGAGTTCATTGACTACAGTTTAGGAGATCCTAAGTATCCCGTTGAAGAGTCAAAAGAACGTGATGTGACTTACTCAGCTCCGCTAAGAGTGAAGGTTCGTTTAATTAACAAAGAAACTGGAGAGGTAAAAGACCAGGATGTCTTCATGGGTGATTTCCCTATTATGACAGATACCGGTACTTTTATCATCAACGGTGCAGAACGTGTTATCGTATCTCAGCTTGTTCGGTCTCCAAGTGTATATTTCAGTGGTAAAGTAGACAAAAACGGTAAGAAAGGTTTTACCGCGACTGTCATTCCAAACCGTGGCGCATGGTTAGAATACGAAACTGATGCGAAAGATGTTGTGTATGTCCGCATTGATCGCACACGTAAGTTGCCGGTTACGGTTCTTTTGCGTGCTCTCGGCTTCGGTTCCGATCAAGAGATTCTCGATCTCATTGGTGAGAACGAATATCTCCGCAATACACTGGATAAGGACAACACTGAAAACAGTGACAAAGCGCTTCTTGAAATCTATGAGCGCCTTCGTCCGGGAGAGCCGCCTACAGTAGAAAACGCAAAAAGTTTGCTGGATTCTCGTTTCTTTGATCCTAAGCGATACGACCTTGCGAATGTAGGACGCTATAAAATTAATAAAAAGCTTCATATCAAGAACCGTCTGTTTAACCAGCGCCTTGCAGAAACACTGGTGGATCCTGAAACAGGTGAAATCCTTGCTGAAAAAGGGCAGATTCTTGACAGAAGAACACTTGATAAAGTACTGCCATACTTAGAAAATGGAATCGGCTTCAGAAAACTTTATCCTAACGGCGGCGTTGTCGAGGATGAAGTGATGCTTCAATCCATTAAAATCTATGCTCCTACTGATGCAGAAGGAGAGCAGACGATCAATGTGATCGGCAATGCTTACATTGAAGAGGCGATTAAAAACATTACGCCTGCTGATATTATTTCTTCTATCAGCTACTTCTTCAACCTGCTGCACGGAGTGGGCGACACTGATGATATCGACCATCTCGGAAACCGCCGCCTGCGTTCTGTAGGTGAGCTCCTGCAAAACCAATTCCGTATCGGTTTAAGCCGGATGGAACGTGTCGTACGTGAAAGAATGTCTATTCAAGACACAAATACAATCACGCCACAGCAGCTGATTAACATCAGACCTGTTATTGCGTCTATTAAAGAGTTCTTCGGAAGCTCACAGCTTTCTCAATTCATGGACCAGACGAACCCGCTTGCTGAATTGACGCACAAACGCCGTCTGTCAGCTCTCGGACCGGGCGGTTTGACGCGTGAGCGTGCAGGTATGGAAGTACGTGACGTTCACTACTCTCACTATGGCCGTATGTGTCCGATCGAAACGCCTGAGGGCCCGAACATCGGTTTGATCAACTCATTGTCATCATTTGCGAAAGTAAACCGCTTTGGTTTCATTGAGACGCCATACCGCCGCGTTGATCCTGAAACAGGAAAAGTAACGCCTAGAATCGACTACCTGACTGCTGATGAAGAGGATAACTATGTCGTAGCCCAAGCGAACGCTAAGCTGAGCGATGACGGTTCTTTCTTGGATGACAGCATCGTAGCCCGTTTCAGAGGGGAAAACACCGTTGTAGCCCGCAACCGCGTGGATTACATGGACGTATCTCCTAAACAGGTTGTATCTGCTGCGACAGCATGTATTCCGTTCTTGGAAAACGATGACTCGAACCGTGCCCTTATGGGAGCGAACATGCAGCGTCAGGCTGTGCCTTTGATGCAGCCGGAAGCTCCGATCGTCGGAACGGGTATGGAATACGTATCCGGTAAAGACTCCGGTGCAGCCGTTATTTGTAAACACCCTGGTATCGTTGAACGGGTGGAAGCGAAAAACGTATGGGTGCGCCGCTATGAAGAAATTGACGGCCAAAAAGTAAAAGGCAACCTGGATAAGTACAGCTTGCTGAAATTTGTCCGCTCCAACCAAGGTACGTGCTACAACCAGCGTCCGATCGTCAGTGTCGGCGATGAAGTAGTAAAAGGAGAAATCCTTGCTGACGGCCCTTCAATGGAGCTTGGTGAACTTGCTCTCGGCCGCAACGTAATGGTCGGCTTCATGACATGGGATGGCTACAACTATGAGGATGCCATCATCATGAGTGAACGCCTTGTGAAAGATGATGTATACACATCAATTCACATTGAAGAATATGAATCAGAAGCACGTGATACAAAGCTTGGACCGGAAGAGATCACCCGCGATATTCCAAACGTAGGGGAAGACGCGCTTCGCAACCTTGATGACCGCGGAATTATCCGTATCGGCGCGGAAGTCAACGACGGAGACCTTCTCGTGGGTAAAGTAACGCCTAAAGGTGTAACTGAGCTTACGGCTGAAGAACGCCTTCTGCACGCAATCTTTGGAGAAAAAGCGCGTGAAGTCCGTGATACTTCCCTCCGTGTGCCTCATGGCGGCGGCGGAATTATCCACGACGTAAAAGTCTTCAACCGTGAAGACGGAGACGAACTTCCTCCGGGAGTGAACCAGCTTGTACGCGTATATATCGTTCAGAAACGTAAGATTTCTGAAGGTGATAAAATGGCCGGACGTCACGGAAACAAAGGGGTTATCTCGAAGATTCTTCCTGAAGAAGATATGCCTTACCTTCCTGACGGCACGCCGATCGATATCATGCTTAACCCGCTGGGTGTACCATCACGTATGAATATCGGTCAGGTATTAGAACTTCACATGGGTATGGCTGCCCGCTACCTCGGCATTCACATCGCGTCACCTGTATTTGACGGCGCGCGTGAAGAAGATGTGTGGGAAACACTTGAAGAAGCAGGCATGTCAAGAGACGCTAAAACAGTTCTTTATGACGGCCGTACGGGAGAACCGTTCGACAACCGTGTATCTGTCGGAATCATGTACATGATCAAACTGGCACACATGGTTGATGATAAACTTCATGCCCGTTCTACAGGTCCTTACTCACTTGTTACGCAGCAGCCTCTCGGCGGTAAAGCCCAATTCGGCGGACAGCGTTTCGGTGAGATGGAGGTTTGGGCGCTTGAAGCTTACGGCGCAGCTTACACGCTTCAAGAAATCCTGACTGTGAAGTCCGATGACGTGGTCGGACGTGTGAAAACATATGAAGCCATCGTCAAAGGCGATAATGTTCCAGAGCCTGGTGTTCCGGAATCATTCAAAGTATTGATCAAAGAGCTTCAAAGCTTAGGTATGGACGTGAAAATCCTTTCAGGCGATGAAGAAGAAATAGAAATGAGAGATCTAGAAGACGAGGAAGATGCGAAACAAGCTGACGGCCTTGCATTATCAGGTGATGAAGCGCCGGAAGAAACAGCATCTCCAGACGTTGAACGTGACGCAGTAACGAAAGAATAGTCTGTGATTGATAAAGGCAAGTGACATCGGTTAATCCGAAGATAAAAAGGGAGGTAGGCCCCTTGCTAGATGTGAACAATTTTGAGTATATGAACATCGGTCTTGCTTCACCGGATAAAATCCGTTCATGGTCTTTTGGTGAAGTGAAAAAGCCTGAAACGATAAACTATCGTACATTGAAACCTGAAAAGGACGGCCTGTTCTGCGAACGCATTTTCGGACCGACTAAGGACTGGGAATGTCATTGCGGCAAGTACAAGCGGGTTCGTTATAAAGGCGTAGTTTGTGACCGTTGCGGAGTTGAAGTAACGCGGGCTAAAGTCCGTCGTGAGAGAATGGGGCATATTGAACTGGCTGCCCCGGTTTCTCACATTTGGTATTTCAAAGGTATTCCGAGCCGTATGGGTCTTGTATTGGATATGTCACCGCGTGCGCTGGAAGAAGTCATCTACTTTGCTTCTTACGTCGTAACTGACCCGGCCAATACACCGCTCGAAAAGAAACAGCTTTTATCCGAAAAGGAATACCGTGCGTATCTGGATAAGTACGGAAACAAATTCCAAGCCTCTATGGGTGCGGAAGCCATTAATAAACTTCTGCAGGACATCGACCTTGTCAAAGAAGTTGATATGTTAAAAGAAGAGCTGAAAACTTCTCAAGGCCAGCGCCGCACACGTGCGATCAAACGCCTTGAAGTGCTTGAAGCCTTCCGTAATTCAGGAAACAAGCCGTCTTGGATGATTCTCGACGTGCTTCCGGTTATTCCGCCTGAATTAAGACCGATGGTTCAGCTTGACGGCGGACGTTTCGCAACGTCTGACCTGAATGACCTTTACCGTCGTGTCATCAACCGTAACAACCGTTTGAAACGCCTTTTGGACCTTGGTGCGCCAAGCATCATCGTTCAGAACGAGAAACGTATGCTTCAAGAGGCTGTCGATGCTTTAATTGACAACGGCCGGCGCGGACGTCCTGTAACAGGTCCTGGTAACAGACCGTTAAAATCTCTTTCTCACATGCTGAAAGGGAAACAAGGACGTTTCCGTCAAAACCTTCTTGGTAAACGTGTAGACTACTCAGGGCGTTCCGTTATCGTCGTAGGTCCGCATCTGAAAATGTATCAGTGCGGATTGCCGAAGGAAATGGCGCTTGAGCTCTTCAAGCCATTCGTTATGAAAGAGCTTGTTGAAAAAGGTCTCGCTCACAACATCAAGAGCGCAAAACGCAAAATCGAACGTGTGCAGCCAGAAGTATGGGATGTACTTGAATCTGTCATTAAGGAGCATCCGGTCTTACTGAACCGTGCCCCTACGCTTCACAGATTAGGTATCCAGGCTTTCGAACCTACGCTTGTTGAAGGACGCGCCATCCGTCTTCACCCGTTAGTATGTACAGCTTATAACGCTGACTTTGACGGTGACCAAATGGCGGTTCACGTACCTTTATCAGCTGAGGCTCAAGCTGAGGCCCGCATTCTGATGCTTGCGGCCCAAAACATCTTGAACCCTAAAGATGGTAAACCGGTTGTTACGCCGTCTCAGGATATGGTATTAGGAAACTACTACCTGACACTTGAGCGCGCCGGAGCAGTCGGCGAGGGTATGGTCTTCAAAAATACGGACGAAGCGCTTCTTGCTTATCAAAACGGTTATGTCCACCTTCATACGAGAGTAGCTGTTGCAGCGAACTCCCTGAAGAATGTGACATTTACGGATGAGCAGCGTTCAAAACTGTTAATTACAACAGTCGGTAAGTTGGTCTTCAATGAAATTCTTCCTGAGTCATTCCCTTACATGAATGAACCTACGAAGAGCAACATTGAAGAGAAAACACCTGACCGTTTCTTCTTAGATAAAGGTGCTGACGTAAAAGCTGTGATTGCAGAGCAGCCGATCAACGCACCGTTTAAAAAAGGTATTTTGGGTAAAATCATCGCGGAAATCTTTAAACGATTCCATATCACGGAAACGTCTAAGATGCTTGACCGCATGAAAAACCTCGGTTTCAGATATTCAACGAAAGCTGGTATCACGGTAGGGGTTTCTGATATCGTCGTTCTCGATGATAAGCAGGAAATCCTCGAAGAAGCACAAAGCAAAGTTGATAATGTCTTGAAACAGTTCAGACGCGGTTTAATCACCGAAGAAGAACGTTATGAAAGAGTCATTTCAATTTGGAGTTCAGCGAAAGATGTTATCCAAGGCAAACTGATGAAATCATTAGACGAAGTCAACCCGATCTACATGATGAGTGACTCAGGAGCCCGTGGTAACGCATCTAACTTTACGCAGCTTGCGGGTATGCGCGGTCTGATGGCCAACCCGGCTGGACGAATCATTGAATTGCCTATCAAATCAAGTTTCCGTGAAGGTCTGACGGTATTGGAGTACTTTATCTCCACTCACGGTGCGCGTAAAGGTCTTGCCGATACCGCCCTGAAAACAGCTGACTCAGGTTACCTTACACGCCGTCTTGTTGATGTTGCGCAGGATGTTATCATTCGTGAAACAGATTGCGGAACTGACCGCGGTATTCTTGCAAAACCGCTTAAAGAAGGTACGGAAATCATCGAGCGTCTGGAAGAGCGTCTGATCGGACGTTTCGCCAGAAAACAGATCAAACATCCTGAAACGGGTGCTGTGCTCATTAACGAAAACGAATTGATCGATGAAGATAAAGCGCTGGAAATCGTTGAAGCCGGAATCGAAGAAGTGTGGATCCGTTCTGCGTTCACATGTAACACTCCTCATGGTGTATGTAAACGATGCTACGGACGAAACCTTGCAACCGGAACTGATGTTGAAGTCGGCGAAGCAGTAGGTATTATCGCTGCCCAATCTATCGGTGAGCCTGGAACACAGTTAACAATGCGTACGTTCCACACAGGCGGGGTTGCCGGAGACGATATCACACAAGGTCTTCCGCGTATCCAAGAGCTTTTCGAAGCGCGTAATCCTAAAGGTCAAGCGACGATTTCTGAGATTGACGGTACAATTGCCGAAATCAATGAAGTCCGCGACAAACAGCAGGAAATTGTTGTTCAAGGCGCTGTTGAGACACGTTCATACACAGCACCTTACAACTCACGCTTGAAAGTGGCTGAGGGTGATCAGATTACCCGCGGTCAAGTGCTGACAGAAGGTTCTATCGATCCGAAAGAACTTCTGAAAGTCACTGACCTGACAACGGTTCAAGAATATCTTCTGCACGAGGTTCAGAAGGTTTACCGTATGCAGGGGGTTGAAATCGGCGATAAACACGTAGAAGTAATGGTTCGCCAGATGCTTCGCAAAGTCCGTGTGATCGATGCCGGAGATACTGATGTTCTTCCTGGCACATTGCTTGATATTCACCAATTCACAGAAGCGAACAAAAAAGTGCTGCTTGAAGGCAACCGGCCTGCTACAGGGCGTCCTGTCCTTCTCGGTATCACGAAAGCTTCACTCGAGACAGATTCATTCTTGTCTGCCGCATCATTCCAAGAAACAACACGCGTTCTTACGGATGCTGCGATTAAAGGCAAGCGCGATGAGCTTCTCGGCCTGAAAGAAAATGTTATCATCGGTAAACTGGTTCCGGCCGGTACCGGTATGATGAATTACAGAAAAGTAAAACCTGTTTCAAACGTTCAGCCTTCGGAAGATATGGTTCCGGCTGAATAATGGAAACTGCTGCAGGAAAGGCTGTCTCGACAGCTTTTCCTCAGTATTACAATTATTCTGGCGGCGGACCGCACTAAAAAATGTCATACGATGTTGACATCCGTTCCGCGGAGTGATAATATAACCAAGGTGCTCGAAATAAAACCTGTTACTTTGGAGGATATGTTTATGTCTTATGATAAAGTATCACAGGCCAAATCAATTATTATTGGTACGAAGCAAACAGTGAAAGCTCTGAAACGAGGTTCAGTAAAGGAAGTCGTCGTGGCAAAAGACGCGGATACAGTTCTTACGGCTGGCGTTATCCAGCTTGCAAAGAACCGGGACATCGACGTCTGTATGGTAGATTCCATGAAAAAGCTCGGCAAAGCCTGCGGAATTGAAGTGGGAGCAGCAGCTGTTGCCATTATGTTATAGCGTACTTTTTGTTTTTATATAAGATTTCGATCTTGTGTAAAGACATTGTTTTTTGCCTAATGATGAACCACCTGGGTATGTGGGTTATAAAACGTAATGAAGGGAGGAACACAACATGCCTACAATTAATCAGCTAATTCGCAAGGGACGCGTGAGCAAAGTTGAAAACTCTAAGTCACCTGCACTAAACAAAGGATACAACAGCTTTAAAAAAGAGCACACTAACGTATCTTCTCCACAAAAACGCGGGGTATGTACTCGTGTGGGTACAATGACACCGAAAAAACCGAACTCAGCACTTCGTAAATATGCTCGTGTTCGTTTGACTAACGGAATCGAGGTTACTGCCTACATTCCTGGTATCGGCCACAACCTGCAAGAGCACAGCGTTGTACTGATCCGCGGCGGACGTGTAAAAGACTTACCGGGGGTACGCTACCACATCGTTCGTGGTGCGCTTGATACTGCCGGAGTTGAAAACCGTGCGCAAGGCCGTTCTAAGTACGGTACGAAACGCCCTAAAGCAAAGTAATTAAATAAATCATTAAAACTATGAAGGGAGGATATTCAGATGCCACGTAAAGGTCCTGTAGCAAAAAGAGATGTTTTACCTGATCCGCTTTACAACTCTAAGCTGGTATCCCGCCTGATCAACAAAATGATGATCGACGGTAAAAAAGGTAAATCTCAAACAATCCTATACAAGTCATTCGATATCATTAAAGAACGCACTGGCAATGATGCAATGGAGGTTTTCGAACAAGCATTGAAAAACATCATGCCTGTACTTGAAGTAAAAGCACGCCGTGTAGGTGGAGCTAACTACCAAGTGCCTGTAGAAGTTCGTCCAGAACGCCGTACAACTCTTGGTCTTCGCTGGTTGGTTAACTATGCGCGTCTTCGCGGAGAAAAAACAATGGAAGAGCGCCTGGCTAACGAAATTCTTGATGCAGCTAACAACACTGGTGCTGCCGTTAAGAAACGTGAAGACACTCACAAGATGGCAGAAGCGAACAAAGCATTTGCTCACTACCGCTGGTAGGATTCATATAATCAAAATAATAATTCCCTAATAAGGAAGGAGAAATTACCCAATGGCAAGAGAGTTCTCCTTAGAAAAAACTCGTAATATCGGGATCATGGCTCACATCGATGCCGGTAAAACGACGACTACAGAACGGATCTTGTTCTACACAGGCCGTATCCACAAAATTGGCGAAACTCACGAAGGTGCTTCGCAAATGGACTGGATGGAGCAGGAACAAGAACGCGGTATCACAATCACTTCTGCAGCAACAACTGCACAGTGGAAAGGTTACCGTGTAAACATCATCGATACACCGGGACACGTGGACTTCACAGTTGAAGTTGAACGTTCACTCCGTGTACTTGATGGTGCGGTTGCTGTACTTGATGCTCAATCAGGTGTTGAGCCTCAGACAGAAACTGTATGGCGCCAAGCAACAACTTACGGAGTGCCGCGTGTTGTATTTGTCAACAAAATGGACAAAATCGGCGCAGACTTCCTTTACTCTGTAGGAACTTTAAGAGACCGTCTTCAAGCTAACGCTCACGCAATTCAATTGCCGATCGGTGCTGAAGACAACTTCGAAGGTATCATCGACTTAGTAGAAAACGTTGCGTATTTCTACGAAGATGACCTTGGAACTCGTTCAGATGCGAAAGAAATCCCTGAAGAGTACAAAGAACAAGCTGAAGAGCTTCGCAACAGCCTGATTGAAGCTGTAGCTGAGCTTGATGAAGAGCTTATGGAAAAGTACCTTGAAGGTGAAGAAATCACTATCCCTGAACTGAAAGCTGCAATCCGTAAAGGTACACTGAATGTTGAATTCTACCCTGTACTTGTTGGTTCTGCTTTCAAAAACAAAGGTGTTCAGCTTGTACTTGATGCTGTTCTTGACTACCTTCCTGCGCCAACTGATGTTGCTGCAATCAAAGGTGTACGTCCTGATACAGATGAAGAGATCGTTCGTCATTCTTCTGATGAAGAGCCATTCTCTGCACTTGCATTTAAAGTTATGACTGACCCTTATGTCGGTAAGCTGACGTTCTTCCGCGTATATTCCGGTACACTTGATTCCGGTTCATATGTAAAGAACTCTACAAAAGGCAAGCGTGAGCGCGTAGGACGTATCCTTCAAATGCACGCTAACAGCCGTGAAGAGATCTCTACTGTTTACGCTGGAGACATCGCAGCTGCTGTAGGTCTAAAAGATACTTCTACTGGAGATACTCTTTGTGATGAGAAGGATCTTGTAATCCTTGAATCCATGGAATTCCCAGAGCCAGTTATCGACGTAGCGATTGAGCCTAAATCAAAAGCTGACCAAGATAAAATGGGTATCGCTTTAGCAAAACTTGCTGAAGAAGATCCTACATTCCGTACACAAACAAACCCTGAAACGGGTCAAACAATCATCTCTGGTATGGGTGAGCTTCACCTTGATATCATTGTTGATCGTATGAAGCGTGAGTTCAAAGTTGAAGCTAACGTTGGTGCTCCTCAAGTTGCGTACCGTGAGACATTCCGTAGCGGTGCAAAAGTTGAAGGTAAATTCGTACGTCAATCAGGCGGACGCGGTCAGTTCGGTCACGTTTGGATCGAATTTGAACCGAACGAAGAAGGCGCAGGCTTTGAATTCGAAAACGCAATCGTCGGTGGTGTTGTTCCTCGTGAATACATCCCAGCCGTACAAGCAGGTCTCGAAGACTCTCTTGAAAATGGTGTCCTAGCAGGATTCCCGCTAATCGACATCAAGGCGAAACTTTTTGATGGATCTTACCATGATGTTGACTCAAACGAAATGGCGTTTAAAGTCGCTGCTTCTATGGCATTGAAAAATGCAGTCAGCAAATGTAACCCAGTTCTTCTTGAACCAGTCATGAAAGTTGAAGTGGTTATTCCTGAAGAATACATGGGAGACATCATGGGCGATATTACTTCTCGCCGCGGACGCGTAGAAGGTATGGAAGCGCGCGGTAACGCTCAAGTTGTGCGTGCGATGGTACCTCTTGCTGAAATGTTCGGTTACGCTACTGCCCTTCGTTCTAACACGCAAGGTCGCGGTACGTTCACTATGTTCATGGATCACTACGAAGAAGTGCCGAAGAGCATTGCTGAAGAAATTATCAAAAAAAATAAAGGCGAATAATTGATTTTGCCACTTAACTCAAGTATAACTACTATTGTAAGATGAGGAAGTGAAAGCTTGCTTTCACTTTCTATCACTCTATACATCACTAATTAAAAGCTCTTAAGGAGGATTTTAGAATGGCTAAAGAAAAATTCGACCGTTCCAAATCACATGCCAATATCGGTACAATTGGACACGTTGACCATGGTAAAACAACATTAACTGCTGCTATCTCAACAGTACTTCATAAGAAATCTGGTAAAGGTACAGCTATGGCGTACGATCAAATTGATGGTGCTCCAGAAGAACGTGAGCGCGGTATCACAATCTCTACTGCACACGTTGAGTACGAAACTGACACTCGTCACTATGCACACGTTGACTGCCCAGGACACGCTGACTATGTTAAAAACATGATCACTGGTGCTGCGCAAATGGACGGAGCTATCCTTGTAGTATCTGCTGCTGATGGCCCAATGCCACAAACTCGTGAGCACATCCTTCTTTCTAAAAACGTTGGTGTACCATACATCGTTGTATTCCTTAACAAATGCGACATGGTAGACGACGAAGAGCTTCTTGAGCTTGTTGAAATGGAAGTTCGCGATCTTCTTAGCGAATACGACTTCCCTGGTGACGATGTACCAGTTGTTAAAGGTTCTGCTCTTAAAGCTCTTGAAGGCGACGCTGAGTACGAAGAAAAAATTCTTGAACTTATGGCTGCAGTTGACGAGTACATCCCAACTCCAGAACGCGACACTGAAAAACCATTCATGATGCCAGTTGAGGACGTATTCTCAATCACTGGTCGTGGTACAGTTGCTACTGGCCGTGTAGAACGCGGACAAGTTAAAGTCGGTGACGAAGTTGAAATCATCGGTCTTCAAGAAGAAAACAGCAAAACAACTGTTACAGGTGTTGAAATGTTCCGTAAGCTTCTTGATTACGCTGAAGCTGGAGACAACATCGGTGCACTTCTTCGCGGTGTAGCTCGTGAAGACATCCAACGTGGGCAAGTACTTGCTAAACCAGGTACAATCACTCCACACAGCAAATTCAAAGCTGAAGTTTACGTTCTTTCTAAAGAAGAGGGTGGACGTCATACTCCATTCTTCTCTAACTACCGTCCTCAGTTCTACTTCCGTACAACTGACGTAACTGGTATCATCAATCTTCCAGAAGGCGTAGAAATGGTTATGCCTGGAGATAACACTGAAATGATCGTTGAACTTATCTCTACAATCGCTATCGAAGAAGGAACTCGTTTCTCTATTCGTGAAGGCGGACGTACAGTTGGTTCAGGCGTTGTTTCTACAATCACTGAGTAATCGACTCGTTCATACATGCGGGGTCCCTTATGGGGCCTCGTTTTTTTGTTTCCCGGCTGATTCAATGTATAATAGAGATTATACAAATTTTAGGAGCAGTGCGATGAATGATAACTTCAAGACAAACAAACGGATTTCAATGCTTCAGCAATTGCTGATTAACGACAGCGAACAGACCATTATGATTAATGGCGACGACAGGGATAATCCGCTGCTTCTGTTTTTGCATGGCGGCCCCGGCACCCCTCAAATCGGCTATGCGAGAAAATACCAAAACAAGCTGGAAAAGCATTTCACTGTTGTGAACTGGGATCAGAGAGGGGCGGGACTCTCGTATTCAAAAGATATTCCGGAATCATCTATGACTTTGGATCAGCTGACGGCCGACACCATTCATTTGACCGAACGTTTATGTAAGCAATTCGGCAGGCAAAAAGTATATATCGCAGGCTACTCGTGGGGATCAGTTTTGGCGCTTCACGCTCTCCAAAAGAGATCTGATTTGTATTATGCGTATATCGGTATCAGTCAAGTGGTTAATATTCAAAAAGAGGAAGCAGAAGCTTACCGGCAGCTGGCAGCATGGAGCAGGGAGCGTAAACACCGCCTGATGCAAAAGACACTGGAATTTATCGGTGCCCCTCCATGGAACGGACAGCTGCAGCGGTCGCTGTTTCTGCTTTGTATCGAGATGAAGGGAGGAGGCTTCACCCACAATCCGATCGGCGCTCTCAAAGCAGGCGGACGAATGCTGTTTGGGGAACCGTACGGTGTGAGAGGGAGCTTTTTGGCTGCGCGGGGACAAATGTTCAGCCTGAAACATCTGTGGGAGGATCTCATTTTCTTTGATGCCGGGGAATCAGTTTCTTCTATTGAAATACCATGCTGTTTTATGTCAGGCAAATTCGATTTGACGGTTCCGGGAACGACATCTTACGAATATTATCAGAAGGTTGAAGCGCCGTATAAAGAATGGCACTGGTTTGAAAACTCAGCCCATTCGCCTCACTTGGAGGAGCCTGAGCGCTTTGCCGAAGTTGTCAGCCGGTTCGCATCTTTCCATCTCTGAAAGAAAACAGGCATATCCTTGATTAATCAAGACATCACCTGTATAATAATCAAAGTGTGAAAACCACAAGGTTCTTCAAATAAACCTTGCAACATACGTCTATTTTCTGTATAATAGTGTATGTTGGTCTTTGACTGCGATGAAGTGAGAGGTTGCTGACACACCCGGCCGCTTTGCCATGGCAAGGTGATCAGGTTTTTCTCACGGAGAACTGTCTAACGTGATGTAGGCGAAAAGGAGGGAAAATAATGGCAAAACAAAAAATTCGTATTCGTTTAAAAGCATATGATCATAGAATCCTTGATCAATCTGCAGAGAAGATTGTTGAAACGGCAAAACGTTCTGGTGCCAGCGTATCTGGTCCGATTCCGTTGCCAACTGAAAAATCAGTTTACACAATCCTTCGTGCGGTGCACAAATACAAAGATTCTCGTGAGCAATTTGAAATGCGTACACATAAACGTTTAATCGACATTGTGAACCCAACACCACAAACTGTTGATGCTCTCATGCGATTAGACTTACCATCTGGTGTCGATATCGAAATCAAACTTTAATTCAAAAATATAGAATGATCTTAATAGGAGGTGTGACGAATGACCAAAGGAATCTTAGGAAGAAAAATTGGTATGACGCAAGTATTCGCAGAGAACGGTGATCTTATCCCGGTAACTGTTATTGAAGCAGCTCCAAACGTTGTTCTTCAAAAGAAAACAGCTGAAAACGATGGCTATGAAGCGATCCAGCTTGGTTTTGACGATAAGCGTGAAAAGCTTTCAAACAAACCGGAAAAAGGACACGTTGCAAAAGCGGAAACTGCTCCTAAGCGCTTCGTTAAAGAATTACGCGGCGTGGATATGGATGCGTATGAAATTGGTCAGGAAGTCAAGGTTGAAATTTTCTCTGCAGGAGAAATCGTAGATGTAACAGGAGTATCTAAAGGTAAAGGTTTCCAAGGTGCAATCAAGCGCCACGGACAATCTCGCGGACCTATGTCTCACGGTTCACGCTACCACCGTCGTCCTGGTTCAATGGGACCTGTAGATCCTAACCGTGTATTCAAAGGTAAACTATTACCTGGACGCATGGGCGGAGATCAAATCACTGTCCAAAACCTTGAAATCGTAAAAGTTGATGCTGAGCGCAATCTTCTTTTGATTAAAGGTAACGTACCTGGTGCGAGAAAAACTTTAATCACTGTAAAAAGTGCTGTTAAATCTAAATAAGTCTCTTAGGAAAGGAGGAAATTGATCATGCCAAAAGTAGCATTATACAACCAAAACGGTTCTACTGCTGGTGATATCGAATTAAACGCTTCTGTATTTGGAATTGAGCCAAATGAGAGCGTAGTATTCGACGCTATTCTTATGCAAAGAGCTTCCTTACGTCAAGGATCTCACAAAGTAAAAAATCGTTCTGAAGTACGCGGCGGAGGTCGCAAACCATGGCGTCAAAAAGGTACAGGTCGTGCCCGTCAAGGTTCAATCCGTTCACCGCAATGGCGCGGAGGTGGTGTCGTATTCGGCCCAACACCACGCAGCTATTCTTACAAATTACCTAAAAAAGTTCGCCGCTTGGCAATCAAATCAGTATTGTCTTCTAAAGTGAACGACAACAACATTATTGTTCTTGAAGATCTTACTCTTGATACGGTTAAAACAAAAGAAATGACAGCTATCCTTAAAGGATTGTCTGTTGAGAAAAAAGCTTTAATCGTAACTGCGGATGCAAACGAAGCAGTATCTCTTTCTGCACGCAACATCCCTGGAGTTACAGTTGTTCAAGCTAACGGAATCAACGTGTTAGACGTTGTCAACCACGAGAAGCTTCTGATTACAAAAGCTGCGGTTGAAAAAGTAGAGGAGGTGCTTGCATAATGAAAGATCCTCGTGATGTTCTTAAGCGCCCCGTCATTACTGAACGTTCTGCTGATTTAATGACTGAAAAGAAATATACTTTTGAAGTTGATGTAAGAGCTAATAAAACAGAAGTGAAAGATGCAGTTGAAAGTATCTTTGGAGTGAAAGTTGACAAAGTCAACATCATGAACTACAAAGGGAAATCAAAACGTGTCGGCCGCTATACTGGTATGACTAGCCGTCGCAGAAAAGCGATCGTAAAACTTACTGCAGACAGCAAAGAAATCGAAATTTTTGAAGCTTAATTATCTGTAAAAAGAAGGAGGGAAATTCAAAATGGCGATTAAAAAGTATAAACCGACCTCTAACGGACGTCGTGGCATGACAACTTCAGATTTTGCTGAAATCACGACTGACCAGCCGGAAAAATCCTTGCTTGCTCCCCTTCACAAAAAAGGCGGACGTAACAACCAAGGTAAATTGACTGTACGTCACCAAGGTGGCGGACACAAACGCCAATACCGTGTTATCGACTTCAAACGCGATAAAGATGGTATACCTGGACGCGTTGCTACAGTTGAATACGATCCAAACCGTTCAGCTAACATCGCACTAATCAACTATGTAGACGGAGAAAAACGTTACATTCTTGCACCAAAAGGAATTCAAGTAGGTACTGAAATCATGTCCGGCCCTGAAGCTGACATCAAAGTAGGTAACGCACTTCCACTTATCAACATCCCTGTTGGTACTGTTGTGCATAACATTGAATTAAAACCTGGTAAAGGCGGACAGCTTGTACGTTCAGCTGGTACATCTGCTCAGGTTCTTGGTAAAGAAGGCAAATACGTTCTTGTACGTCTTAACTCTGGTGAAGTTCGCATGATCCTTTCTGCTTGCCGCGCTTCTATCGGTCAAGTAGGTAACGAGCAGCACGAACTTATCAACGTTGGTAAAGCAGGACGCTCTCGCTGGAAAGGCATCCGCCCTACAGTCCGCGGTTCTGTAATGAACCCTAACGATCACCCGCACGGTGGTGGTGAAGGTCGCGCGCCAATCGGACGTAAATCACCAATGTCTCCTTGGGGCAAACCGACTCTTGGATTCAAGACACGTAAGAAAAAGAACAAATCTGATAAATTTATCGTACGTCGTCGTAAAAATAAATAACGGGGTTGTCTACGGTTCATTTCGGACCGTAGTGCAATCACGAAGGGAGGTTCCAAAATGGCTCGCAGCTTGAAAAAAGGACCATTTGTCGATGGACACTTGATGACAAAAATCGAGAAATTAAATGAAACGGACAAGAAACAAGTTGTAAAAACTTGGTCTCGCCGTTCAACTATTTTCCCACAATTTATCGGTCACACAATCGCAGTATATGACGGACGTAAACACGTGCCTGTATTCATTTCTGAAGACATGGTAGGCCACAAGTTGGGCGAATTCGCACCGACTCGTACTTACAAAGGCCACGCCAGTGACGATAAAAAAACAAGACGCTAAGAGAGGAGGCTTTTAAATGCAAGCTAAAGCTGTTGCAAGAACAGTCCGTATTGCTCCTCGTAAAGCACGTCTAGTAATGGACCTGATTCGAGGTAAGCAAGTAGGCGAAGCAGTATCTATCTTGAACCTAACACCGAGAGCTGCTTCTCCAATCATCGAAAAAGTTTTAAAATCTGCTATCGCAAATGCTGAGCACAACTACGAGATGGACGCTAACAATCTGGTTATTTCTCAGGCATTTGTTGACGAAGGCCCAACGTTAAAAAGATTCCGCCCGCGTGCTATGGGACGTGCGAGCCAAATCAACAAACGTACGAGCCACATTACAATCGTTGTATCAGAAAAGAAGGAGGGATAAGTAGTGGGTCAAAAGGTAAATCCAGTCGGTCTTCGTATCGGAGTCATTCGTGATTGGGAATCTAAGTGGTACGCTGGTAAAGATTACGCTGACTTCCTGCACGAAGATTTAAAAATTCGTGAATTCATTAGCAAACGCCTTTCTGACGCTTCTGTTTCTAAAGTAGAAATCGAGCGCGCAGCAAACCGTGTTAACATTACGATCCACACTGCTAAGCCTGGTATGGTAATCGGTAAAGGCGGATCTGAAGTTGAAGCACTTCGTAAAGCCCTTAACAGCCTAACTGGCAAGCGTGTACACATTAACATTCTTGAAATCAAAAGAGCAGATCTTGATGCTCAGCTTGTAGCTGACAACATCGCTCGTCAACTAGAAAACCGTATTTCTTTCCGCCGTGCGCAGAAACAACAAATCCAACGCACTATGCGTGCTGGAGCACAAGGTGTGAAAACAATGGTTTCCGGCCGTCTTGGCGGAGCTGACATCGCTCGTTCTGAATACTACAGTGAAGGAACTGTTCCATTGCACACTTTACGTGCTGACATCGACTATGCAACATCTGAAGCTGACACAACTTACGGTAAGCTCGGTGTGAAAGTCTGGATCTATCGTGGAGAGGTTCTTCCTACTAAGAAGAAAACTGAGGAAGGAGGAAAATAATATGTTATTACCAAAACGCGTTAAATATCGCAGAGAGCATCGCGGAAAAATGCGCGGTCGCGCTAAAGGCGGTACTGAAGTACATTTTGGTGAGTACGGTATCCAGGCTCTTGAAGCTTCTTGGATCACGAACCGCCAAATCGAAGCTGCACGTATTGCGATGACTCGTTACATGAAACGTGGCGGTAAAGTTTGGATTAAAATTTTCCCTTCAAAACCTTACACTGCTAAACCGCTTGAGGTACGGATGGGTTCCGGTAAAGGGGCTCCTGAAGGCTGGGTAGCTGTTGTAAAACCGGGCAAAGTTTTATTTGAGATTTCTGGTGTGTCTGAAGAGGTAGCTCGTGAAGCGCTTCGTCTTGCATCTCACAAATTGCCAATTAAAACGAAGTTCGTAAAACGTGAAGAAATTGGTGGTGAATCAAATGAAAGCTAATGAAATTCGTGACCTTACCACTGCTGAAATTGAACAAAAAGTAAAGTCTCTTAAAGAAGAACTTTTCAATCTTCGCTTTCAATTAGCGACAGGACAACTTGAAAATACTGCTCGCATTCGTGAAGTGCGCAAAGCTATCGCGCGCATGAAAACTGTGATTCGTGAAAGAGAAATTGCTGCTAACAAATAATCACTGAGGGGAGGTCGTGAGCATGAGCGAACGTAACCAACGCAAGGTTTACCAAGGCCGTGTTGTTTCTGACAAAATGGATAAAACCATCACTGTTGTTGTTGAAACATACAAAAAGGATCCTATTTACGGTAAACGCGTAAAATACTCAAAGAAATTAAAAGCACATGATGAAAATAATCAAGCTAAAATCGGAGACATCGTGAAGATCATGGAAACTCGTCCATTATCTGCAACTAAACGTTTTCGTCTAGTAGAAGTTGTCGAAGAAGCTGTTATTATCTAATAAAGTTCGGAATTCTTTTTCCGAAGGGAGGTAACAAATAATGATTCAACAAGAGACTCGTTTAAAAGTTGCTGACAACTCCGGTGCGCGTGAGGTACTTACTATTAAAGTTCTTGGCGGTTCTGGACGTAAAACGGCTAACATTGGTGATGTAATTGTTTGCACGGTTAAACAAGCAACACCAGGAGGCGTTGTCAAAAAAGGTGAAGTCGTAAGAGCTGTTATCGTTCGCACAAAAAGCGGAGCACGCAGAACTGACGGATCATACATCAGCTTCGATGAGAATGCATGTGTTATCATCCGTGACGACAAGAGCCCGCGTGGAACTCGTATCTTCGGACCGGTTGCTCGTGAATTACGTGAAAACAACTTCATGAAAATTGTTTCTCTGGCTCCAGAAGTTATCTAATGAAATAAATGCCTTACTCAAGGAGGTGCGATCAGGATGCATGTGAAAAAAGGCGATAAAGTTATGGTTATCTCTGGTAAAGATAAAGGCAAACAAGGTACGATCCTTGCTGCTTTCCCTAAAAAGGACCGCGTTCTAGTTGAGGGCGTAAACATGGTGAAGAAACACTCTAAACCGACTCAAACAAACCCTCAAGGCGGTATTTCTAATCAAGAGGCGCCAATTCATGTATCAAACGTTATGCCGCTCGATCCTAAAACAGGTGAAGTGACTCGCGTAGGATACAAAGTGGAAGATGGCAAAAAAGTTCGTATTGCTAAAAAATCTGGGCAAGTTTTAGATAAATAGTAATTAAAGGAAGGGAGGTCTATCTCATGAACCGCCTTAAAGAAAAGTACAATAAAGAAATTTCACCTGCTTTAATGACGAAGTTCAACTACGACTCTGTTATGCAGGTGCCGAAAATCGAAAAAATCGTAATCAACATGGGTGTTGGTGATGCTGTTCAAAATGCGAAAGCAATTGACAGTGCTGTTGAAGAATTAACGTTTATCGCAGGTCAAAAACCTGTCGTTACTCGTGCGAAGAAATCAATTGCTGGATTCCGTCTTCGTGAGGGAATGCCTATCGGTGCGAAAGTAACTCTTCGCGGAGAGCGCATGTATGATTTCCTTGATAAACTTATTTCTGTATCTTTACCGCGTGTACGTGACTTCCGCGGGATTTCTAAGAAATCTTTCGACGGTCGCGGAAACTACACTCTTGGTATCAAAGAACAGTTAATCTTCCCTGAAATTGACTACGATAAAGTAACAAAGGTTCGCGGAATGGACATCGTTATCGTAACGACTGCTAACTCTGACGAAGAGGCTCGTGAGCTATTAACTCAAGTAGGTATGCCGTTCCAGAAATAATCAATGAAAGGGAGGCGAAATCGTGGCTAAAAAGTCAATGATTGCGAAACAACAACGTACACCAAAGTTTAAAGTGCAAGAGTACACTCGCTGTGAACGCTGCGGACGTCCGCACTCAGTCATTCGTAAATTTAAACTTTGCCGTATTTGTTTCCGTGAGCTTGCATATAAAGGACAAATTCCTGGCGTGAAAAAAGCCAGCTGGTAATCCCCAAGAATGGGAAGGAGGTAATTATATAATGGTTATGACAGATCCAATTGCAGATATGCTGACTCGTATTCGCAATGCAAACATGGTACGTCATGAGAAGCTTGAAATTCCTGCTTCTAAATTGAAAAGAGAAATTGCTGACATTTTAAAGCGTGAAGGTTTCATTCGTGACGTTGAGTTCGTAGAAGACAGCAAACAAGGTATCATCCGCGTTTTCTTGAAATACGGACAAAACAACGAGCGCGTTATCACTGGTCTTAAAAGAATCAGCAAACCAGGTTTGCGTGTATACGCTAAATCAAATGAAGTACCTCGCGTACTTAACGGTCTTGGAATCGCGATTATTTCTACATCACAAGGTGTTTTAACGGACAAAGAAGCCCGTGCAAAACAAGCTGGTGGAGAAGTTCTAGCATACGTTTGGTAAGAAGTTTAACAAGAATGGAGGTGTTTTAGTATGTCTCGTGTAGGTAAAAAACTGCTTGAGATTCCTTCTGGAGTTACAGTAACGCTGAACGAAGGCAACACTGTATCTGTAAAAGGACCAAAAGGAGAATTAACTCGTACTTTCCATCCTGATATGGAAATCAAAATTGAGGACAACGTGCTTACAGTCACTCGTCCATCTGATCATAAAGAGCACCGTGCATTGCATGGTACGACTCGCAGTCTGCTTGGAAACATGGTTGAAGGCGTATCTAAAGGATTTGAAAGAGGTTTGGAATTAGTCGGTGTCGGTTATCGTGCGGCTAAATCCGGTAACAAACTTGTTTTAAACGTTGGATACTCTCACCCTGTTGAGATGGTTCCTGAAGAGGGCATCGAAATCGAAGTTCCTTCTCAAACGAAAGTAGTTGTAAAAGGTACAGACAAGGAGCGTGTAGGAGCTACTGCTGCTAACATCCGCGCTGTACGTTCTCCAGAGCCTTACAAAGGTAAAGGAATCCGCTACGAAGGTGAAGTTGTTCGCCGTAAAGAAGGTAAATCTGCTAAGTAAGACCGCTTAAAGTGAAGAAAGGAGTGACCAAGGATGATTACGAAAACTAGCAAAAATGCTGCTCGTCAAAAAAGACATGCTCGTGTTCGTGCTAAACTTTCAGGCACAGCTGAAAGACCTCGTCTGAATGTGTTCCGTTCAAACAAACACATTTATGCTCAAATCATCGATGATGTAAATGGCGTTACACTTGTTAGTGCCTCTACTCTCGACAAAGATTTGAACGTGGAAAGCACTGGTGACAGCGCTGCTGCTGCTAAAGTCGGTGAACTCGTTGCGAAACGCGCTTCTGAGAAAGGTGTTTCTGACGTAGTATTTGACCGCGGCGGATACTTATACCATGGACGTGTAAAAGCTCTGGCCGATGCAGCTCGTGAAGCCGGACTGAAATTTTAATAAAAAAAGGAGGGACACATGATTATGCGTCGTATTGACCCAAGCAAATTAGAGTTAGAAGAACGCTTAGTTACGGTTAACCGCGTAGCGAAAGTTGTTAAAGGTGGTCGTCGTTTCCGTTTCGCAGCTCTAGTCGTTGTCGGTGACAAAAACGGTCACGTAGGTTTCGGTACTGGTAAAGCACAAGAAGTACCTGAAGCAATCCGCAAAGCTGTTGAAGATGCGAAAAAGAATTTGATTGAAGTACCAATGGTTGGAACTACGATTCCACACGAAATCATCGGACGTTTCGGTGCAGGCAATATCTTGTTGAAACCTGCTTCTGAAGGTACTGGAGTTATCGCTGGAGGCCCTGTACGTGCGGTACTTGAGCTTGCTGGCGTTGCTGATATCCTTTCTAAGTCTTTAGGTTCTAACACACCGATCAACATGATCCGTGCAACACTTCAAGGTTTAAGTGAGCTTAAACGTGCCGAAGATGTTGCGAAGCTTCGTGGAAAATCTGTAGAAGAACTGTTAGGATAAGGAGGGAACATTAATGGCTAAATTAGAAATTACCCTCAAACGCAGTGTAATCGGTCGCCCGGAAGATCAGCGCGTTACTGTCAGAACACTTGGTTTAAAGAAAACGAACCAAACTGTCGTTCATGAAGATAACGCTGCGATCCGCGGTATGATTAATAAAGTATCTCATCTAGTTTCTGTTAAAGAACAATAAAAATAAATTATAGGCTAAGGAGGTGTCCTAATGAAACTTCATGAATTAAAGCCTTCAGAAGGTTCACGCAAAGTGCGCAATCGCGTAGGTCGTGGTATTGGTTCTGGTAACGGTAAAACAGCTGGTAAAGGTCACAAAGGTCAAAACGCTCGTTCCGGCGGCGGTGTGCGCCCTGGATTCGAGGGGGGACAAATGCCTTTATTCCAACGTCTTCCTAAGCGTGGTTTTACAAACATCAACCGCAAGGAATACGCTATTGTGAACGTAGACAAATTGAACGGTTTTGCGGAAGGAACGGAAGTCACTCCTGAACTTCTTCTTGAGACTGGTGTTATTAGCAAACTAAATGCAGGAGTAAAGATTCTTGGCAACGGTAAATTAGAGAAAAAATTAACTGTAAAAGCCAATAAATTCTCTGCTTCTGCGAAAGAAGCTGTTGAAGCTGCTGGCGGTACAGCTGAGGTGATCTAACTTGTTTAAGACAATCTCCAACTTTATGCGTGTGAGTGATATTCGGAATAAAATCATTTTCACATTACTCATGCTTATCGTCTTTCGCATAGGTGCGTTTATCCCTGTGCCATATGTTAATGCTCAGGCGTTGCAGACACAAAGTTCGATGGGGGTTTTTGATCTCCTTAATACATTTGGCGGCGGTGCGCTTTATCAGTTCTCCATCTTTGCGATGGGAATTACGCCTTACATCACTGCTTCGATCATCATTCAGCTGCTTCAGATGGATGTTGTGCCGAAGTTTACCGAGTGGTCTAAGCAAGGTGAAGTCGGCCGCCGTAAATTAGCTCAGTTCACGAGATATTCTACGATTGTGCTTGGTTTTATCCAGGCATTAGGTATGTCTTACGGGTTTAACAACCTGGCAAACGGTATGCTGATTGAGAAATCCGGCATATCGACATATCTGATTATTGCTTTAGTACTCACTGGAGGAACTGCTTTTTTAATGTGGCTGGGAGAACAAATTACTTCCAATGGAGTAGGAAACGGAATTTCGATCATCATCTTCGCGGGGATTGTGGCTAGTATTCCGAAAACTGTTGGGCAGATTTATGAGACTCAATTTGTCGGCAGCAGCGATCAGCTGTTTATTCATATTGTAAAAATCGCCTTACTGGTGATTGCGATTTTAGCCGTAATTGTTGGTGTTATTTTCATTCAGCAGGCCGTACGCAAAATCGCGATTCAATATGCAAAAGGGCAAGGTCGTTCACCTGCTGGGGGAGGCCAGTCAACTCACCTTCCGCTTAAAGTGAATCCGGCAGGGGTTATTCCGGTAATCTTTGCGGTTGCGTTTCTTATAACGCCGCGTACTATCGCGTCATTTTTCGGAACAAACGATGTGACAAAGTGGATTCAAGCCAACTTTGACAATACACATCCGGTGGGCATGACGGTTTATGTCGCATTAATTATCGCCTTTACGTACTTCTATGCTTTTGTGCAGGTAAACCCTGAACAAATGGCAGATAACCTTAAAAAACAGGGTGGCTATATCCCGGGGGTTCGTCCAGGGAAAATGACTCAAGATAGAATTACGAGCATTTTGTATCGACTTACGTTTGTGGGTTCTATATTCTTAGCCGTGATTTCCATTCTTCCTATCTTTTTCATTCAATTCGCTGGATTGCCTCAAAGTGCACAGATTGGCGGAACATCTTTGTTAATTGTCGTGGGGGTAGCCTTGGAGACAATGAAGCAGCTGGAGAGCCAGTTAGTGAAACGTAATTACCGAGGATTTATGAAAAATTAGAGGACTGGTTTTAACCATTCCTCTAAATAAGAGAGGACGGGGGAAATCCGAATGAACTTAGTCTTAATGGGACTTCCTGGAGCCGGTAAAGGCACACAGGGAGAACGAATTGTTGAGGATTATGGGATACCTCATATCTCAACGGGAGATATGTTCCGTGCTGCTATGAAAGAAGAAACACCACTCGGACTCGAAGCAAAGTCTTATATCGATAAAGGCGAGCTCGTACCGGACGAAGTCACAATCGGCATTGTCAAAGAAAGACTCGGCAAAGATGATTGTGAAAGAGGTTTTCTTCTGGACGGATTTCCGCGAACAGTCGCTCAGGCTGAAGCTCTTGAAAACATTCTTGAGGAATACGGCAAGCCGATTGATTATGTCATCAACATTAAAGTAGACAAAGACTCTTTAATGGAACGTTTGACTGGACGCAGAATTTGCAGTGTTTGCGGCACAACCTATCATTTGGTTTTCAATCCGCCGAAAACGCCGGGTGTTTGTGATAAAGACGGAGGAGACCTTTATCAACGGGCAGATGATAATGAGGAAACCGTCTCAAAACGGCTTGAGGTCAACATGAAGCAGACTCAGCCTTTACTGGATTTTTATTCCGGGAAAGGATATCTTGTCAACGTCAATGGCCAGCAGGACATTAATGACGTGTACAAAGATGTGAAAGAGCTTCTTGGAGGATTGAGCAAATGATTATCTGTAAGACCCCTCGTGAGCTTAGCATCATGCGGGAAGCAGGGCGAATCGTGGCTTTGACTCATGAAGAGATGAAAAAGCACATTAAACCAGGAATCTCGACAAAAGAATTGGATCAAATTGCCGAACGTTTTATTGAGAAGCAGGGTGCAATCCCATCTTTTAAGGGGTATAATGGGTTTCGCGGGAGCATTTGTGTATCAGTTAATGAAGAACTCGTTCACGGAATTCCCGGTAAAAGGGTTTTGCGTGACGGTGACATTATCAGCATTGATATCGGTGCTAAATTAAATGGTTATCATGGTGACTCTGCTTGGACATATCCGGTAGGAAACATCAGTGATGATGATAAACGACTGCTGGAAGTGACAGAGGAGTCTTTATATAAAGGCTTGAAGGAAGCAAAACCAGGTGAACGTTTGTCGAATATTTCCCACGCAATACAAACGTATGTCGAAAATGAGCAGTTTTCAGTTGTTAGGGAGTATGTCGGACATGGTGTTGGTCAAGACTTGCATGAGGATCCGCAAATTCCTCATTATGGTCCGCCAAACAAAGGACCTAGGCTGAAGCCTGGTATGGTTCTCGCTATAGAACCGATGGTTAACGCTGGCAGCCGGTATGTGAAAACATTGGCTGATAACTGGACGGTTGTAACGGTAGATGGGAAAAAGTGTGCTCATTTTGAACATACGATTGCGATTACGGAAACGGGTTTTGATATACTGACAAAAGTCTAGATGATGAAATGAATTCCGTGACACATGTTTTTCATTCCGCACCTGGGCAGATTGTAGGTTTACAATTGGTCGGAGGAAAAACCGGCTAGCTGCTGTTATCGGAATGACGATTCATCATCATGTACTAAAGCAGACGGAGAAAAGCGTACATTTCATTCTCCTTAGAAAAAGAATATCAATCATTCACCCTTTATGATTGCGTATCTCCGGAAGTTCAGAACAGTATAAACGAAACAGGGCGTGTGACAAACGGATAACTGAGATTTTCTCTTTTGAAATTTGTCAGAGAGCAAGTTACTGATTTGAAGAAGGGAGAACACTTGAATGGCGAAAGACGATGTAATTGAAGTGGAAGGTACGATAGTCGAAACTCTGCCAAACGCGATGTTCAAAGTTGAACTCGAAAATGGCCATACGGTTTTGGCTCACGTATCTGGTAAAATCCGCATGCACTTCATTCGCATTTTACCTGGAGACAAAGTTACGGTAGAATTATCTCCATATGACTTAACTCGTGGCAGGATTACGTACCGTTACAAATAAAGCACTCCGGAAACTGAAGGAGGTTGGAAACACATGAAAGTGAGACCATCAGTTAAACCAATCTGCGAGAAATGTAAAGTTATTCGCAGAAAAGGAAAAGTAATGGTGATCTGTGAAAATCCAAAGCATAAACAAAAACAAGGATAATTAATAAGGAGGTGCCCAGAGAATGGCTCGTATTGCTGGTGTAGATATCCCACGTGACAAACGTGTTGTTATTTCTTTAACATATGTCTTCGGAATTGGCCGCACAACGGCTCAGCAAGTCTTGAAAGAGGCTGGTGTTTCTGAAGATACTCGTGTGCGTGATCTTACTGAAGAAGAACTTGGTAAAATCCGTGATGTTATTGACAAACTGAAAGTAGAAGGTGACCTTCGCCGTGAAGTTTCTCTTAACATCAAGCGTCTGATCGAAATCGGAAGCTACCGCGGAATCCGCCATCGCAGAGGTTTGCCTGTTCGCGGACAAAACTCTAAAAACAATGCGCGTACTCGTAAAGGTCCGCGTCGTACTGTAGCTAACAAGAAAAAATAAGTAAGTAAGGGAGGTACCTAAACAATGGCTGCTGCTCGTAAACAAAACACGCGTAAACGTCGCGTGAAAAAGAATATTGAGTCAGGAATCGCTCATATTCGTTCAACTTTCAATAACACGATCGTTACGATCACTGATACTCATGGTAATGCTCTTTCTTGGTCAAGTGCCGGAGCTCTAGGATTCAGAGGTTCTCGTAAATCTACTCCTTTTGCTGCGCAAATGGCTGCTGAAACAGCTGCTAAAGGTTCAATTGAACACGGACTTAAAACTCTTGAAGTAACTGTTAAAGGACCAGGTTCTGGCCGTGAAGCTGCAATCCGCGCTTTACAAGCTGCCGGACTTGAAGTTACAGCTATCAGAGACGTAACTCCTGTTCCTCATAATGGATGCCGTCCACCAAAACGTCGCCGCGTGTAATTTGTTTGTATAGATTTTGTGTCCCTGTCAATAATGGGTTATGATACAGTTATTTATGAAACGAATGCACCGACTCGTTGCCTGAGCACATACGGGACTAAACAATGGGGAATTTCGGATGGAATCTCATATGATTCTATTCGAGGTTTCGACGTTTTGAAGGAGGGTTTTAAGTAATGATCGAGATTGAAAAACCAAAAATCGAAACGGTTGAAATCAGCGACGATGCCAAATTTGGTAAGTTTGTCGTAGAGCCGCTTGAGCGTGGATATGGTACAACTCTGGGTAACTCCTTACGTCGTATCCTCTTATCCTCACTCCCTGGTGCCGCTGTAACATCGATCCAGATAGATGGTGTACTGCACGAATTCTCGACAATCGAAGGCGTTGTGGAAGATGTTACAACGATAATCTTGCACATTAAAAAGCTTGCATTGAAAATCTACTCTGATGAAGAGAAGACGCTCGAAATTGATGTACAGGGTGAAGGAACTGTCACAGCAGCTGATATTACACACGACAGCGATGTTGAAATCCTTAATCCGGATCTTCATATCGCGACTCTTGGTGAGAATGCGAGTTTCCGAGTTCGCCTTACTGCACAAAGAGGACGTGGGTATACACCTGCTGATTCGAACAAAAGAGACGATCAGCCAATCGGCGTGATTCCGATCGATTCAATCTTTACGCCAGTTTCTCGTTTATCTTATCAGGTAGAAAACACTCGTGTAGGCCAGGTTGCAAACTATGACAAACTTACACTTGATGTTTGGACTGACGGAAGCACTGGACCGAAGGAAGCAATTGCTCTCGGTTCTAAGATTTTAACTGAACACCTTAATATATTCGTTGGTTTAACTGACGAAGCTCAGCATGCTGAAATCATGGTTGAAAAAGAAGAGGATCAAAAAGAAAAAGTTCTTGAAATGACGATTGAGGAACTTGATCTTTCTGTCCGTTCTTACAACTGCTTGAAGCGTGCGGGCATTAACACGGTTCAAGAACTTGCGAACAAGACGGAAGAAGATATGATGAAAGTTCGCAACCTGGGACGCAAATCACTTGAAGAAGTGAAAGCGAAACTAGAAGAACTTGGACTCGGCCTTCGCAAAGACGATTGATCTAGTTTCCATGTGAACTAGGATTTTCGTGTGTTTTTTATTTAGAAACAGCATTCCATTAAAGGAGGGGACATCACATGTCATACAGAAAACTAGGACGTACGAGTTCACAGCGTAAAGCTATGCTTCGTGATCTTACAACAGATTTGATCATCAACGAAAGAATTGAAACAACTGAAACACGTGCGAAAGAACTTCGCTCTGTTGTTGAAAAGATGATCACTCTTGGTAAGCGCGGTGACTTGCATGCTCGTCGTCAAGCTGCTGCATACATTCGCAACGAGGTTGCAAATGAAGAAAATAACCAAGATGCACTTCAAAAATTATTCTCTGACATTGCAACTCGTTACGAGGAGCGCCAAGGCGGATACACACGTATTATGAAGCTTGGTCCTCGCCGTGGTGACGGTGCACCAATGGCAATCATCGAATTGGTTTAATCACATATTTTTGTGTATCTAAAGAAGGGCGGGACAGTTTCTAACTGGATCTATGCCCTTTTTTTAGATACCAGAACTTTTTATTATGAGACAGAAAAGCAGAGCTATAGCTGAGAGGAGGCCAGGCACCCGTGGATCAAAAACAGCTTATATCCGTAAAAGACATCTTATTTCGATACCGCAAAGATGCAGAAAGGCCGGCGCTGGACGGTGTGAGTCTGGAGGTATACGAAGGAGAATGGCTTGCTATCGTAGGCCACAATGGTTCAGGGAAGTCGACTTTGGCCAGAGCGCTGAACGGACTGATTTTGCCTGAGGCCGGAGATATTGAAGTCGGCGGCATCAAACTGACTGAAGATACCGTGTGGGATGTGCGAAAAAAAATAGGGATGGTCTTTCAGAATCCCGATAACCAATTTGTCGGAACAACGGTTCGCGATGATGTGGCTTTTGGTTTAGAAAACAATGGTGTTCCGCGCGAAGAAATGATCGAGAGAGTAGATTGGGCTGTCAAACAAGTCAATATGCAGGATTTTCTTGATCAAGAGCCGCACCATCTCTCCGGAGGTCAAAAACAAAGAGTGGCGATCGCAGGGATTATTGCTGCGCGTCCTGATATTATGATTTTGGATGAAGCGACATCCATGCTTGACCCAATCGGGAGAGAAGAAGTCCTTGATACTGTCAGACGCTTAAAAGATCAGGGCACGGCCACCGTCATTTCGATTACACATGACCTGGAAGAAGCCGCAAGGGCGGACAGAATCATTGTAATGAACGGCGGCAGGAAGTATGCAGAAGGCCCGCCTGAAGAGATCTTTAAATTAAATGAAGACTTGGTTCGCATCGGTCTTGATTTGCCTTTCTCATTCCAGCTCAGCCTGCTTTTGAAAGAAAGCGGACTGGCGTTAACGAAAAACCATCTGACTCAGGAAGGGCTGGTGAATGAGCTGTGGACATTAAAATCAAAGATGTAGAACATCGCTATCAAATGAAGACACCGTTTGAACGGCTTGCTCTGTATGATATCAATGCAGTGATAAAAGAGGGCAGCTATGTGGCCGTCATCGGACATACAGGGTCGGGCAAATCCACGCTCTTACAGCATTTAAACGGTTTGCTGAGACCTACTAAAGGACAGCTGGAACTCGGCAGCACGATTTTGGCAGCCGGTAAAAAGAATAAAAATCTTAAGACTTTGCGGAAAAAAGTCGGAATCGTTTTCCAATTTCCCGAACATCAGCTGTTTGAGGAGACTGTGCTGAAGGACATCTCATTCGGACCGATGAATTTCGGTGTGAAAAAAGAAGACGCTGAACGAAAGGCGAAAGAGATGCTGGAGCTTGTGGGCCTCCCGGAAGACATTTTGGATCGTTCGCCGTTTGAGCTCAGCGGCGGTCAGATGCGCAGAGTGGCGATTGCCGGCGTTCTCGCGATGGAGCCGGAAGTGCTGGTTTTGGATGAACCGACGGCCGGCCTTGATCCCAGAGGGCGCCAGGACATTATGGACATGTTCTATGCGCTTCATAAGCGCGGGAACCTGACTACCGTTCTCGTCACCCACAGTATGGAGGATGCCGCCCGCTATGCCGACGAGATGATCGTCATGCACAAAGGAACCATTAAAGCGACGGGGAGTCCGCGCGACTTGTTTGCAAAAGGTGAAGAGATGGCCGAAATGGGCCTGGATCTTCCTGAATCGGTGAAGTTTCAGAGACGGCTTGAGGCGGCTCTCGGCGTCAAGTATGAGAAACCCATGCTGACCCTGCAGGATGCCGCCAGCGAAATTAAGGCTTTCTTTCAGGAGGAAAAGGACCAATGATGGACAGCATGATTATCGGAAAGTATGTTCCCGGTTCATCGCTTATTCACCGATTGGACCCGCGAACAAAACTTGTCAGCATCTTTCTTTTTGTATGTATCGTCTTTTTGGCAAACAACGTGCAGACGTACGCTTTGCTCGGTTTATTTACATTCGGGGTGATCGCCTTAACGCGAGTGCCTTTCAGCTTTTTACTGAAGGGGCTTAAGCCGATTATCTGGATTGTGGCGTTTACGTTTTTACTGCACATCTTCATGACGCATGAAGGGTCTGTCATTTTTCAGCTTGGCTGGTTTAAAGTATATGAGGGCGGACTTGTACAAGGGATTTTTATCTCTCTCCGTTTCGTCTACCTCATCTTTATGACGACGCTGCTGACGCTGACGACAACGCCGATTGAAATAACGGATGGAATGGAGCAGCTCTTGAATCCATTTAAAAAGGTGAAGCTGCCCGTACACGAACTCGCGTTGATGATGTCGATTTCGCTGCGCTTTATTCCGACGCTGATGGAGGAGACGGATAAAATCATGAAGGCGCAAATGGCGAGGGGGGCGGATTTTACAAGCGGTCCGGTGAAAGACAGAATCAAAGCTGTTGTTCCGCTGCTTGTTCCGCTGTTTGTCAGCGCCTTTAAACGCGCGGAAGAGCTCGCGGTCGCCATGGAGGCGAGAGGCTACCAGGGCGGTGAGGGGAGAACGAAATACAGAAAGCTTGTCTGGACCGGCAAGGATACCGGAGCTATTCTGCTCATCATCGTATTAGCCGTATTATTGTTTTTCTTAAGAAGTTAGAGGTGCTGCTGAATGAGAATGAAATGTACCATTGCTTATGACGGGCATTTGTTTAACGGATATCAGGTTCAGCCTGGAAAACGGACCGTTCAAAGTGAATTGGAAAAGGCGCTCGCCGTCATCCACAAAACGGACGGCAGGGTGCCTGTCATTTCATCGGGCCGCACTGACAGCGATGTTCATGCTGCCGGGCAGGTCATTCATTTTGATACGCCGCTGTCCATTCCGGCTGAAAAATGGCCGTTTGCGCTCAATGCCCTGCTGCCTGATGATATTGCCGTCAAAACAGCAGAGATTGCGGATGATGGGTTCCATGCACGATTTAGCGCAGTCCAAAAGGAATATCGCTACTTTGTATATACGGAGAAACACCCGGACGTATTTAAACGACATTACGCTTACCATTTTGCATATCAGCTTAATGTGCAGAAAATGAGGGAAGCTTCAAGGCACCTTATTGGGACACATGATTTCACAAGTTTTTGCGCGGCTGATACCGCGGTTCAGGATAAAGTCAGAACAGTTTACGAACTGGATTGGACTGAGACCGGAGACGGCCTGCAAATGCGGATCACCGGAAACGGATTTCTGTATAATATGGTCAGAATCATTGCCGGAACGTTATTGGACACAGGAACTGGAAAATTTTCTCCTGATGATCTAAAAGCAATGCTGGAAGCGAAGGATCGCGAAGCCGCGGGGCGCACCGCACCGGGGCACGGGCTGTATTTATGGAGCGTTTGCTATGACAACTAAACCAGGTGTAACATTTTCTTGACAGAGTCTGCATAAAGTTATAAGATATCATATGGTATGTATTTCAACCCCACGATAAGCCCCGGAACTTATTGTGTTGTGAAATAGAACGTAACAGAAGTTTATTGAAAATGACAGATCATTTAGGAGGGAAATTCAATGCGTACAACACCTATGGCTAACGCAAGTACTATTGAACGCAAGTGGTTAGTTGTTGATGCTGCTGGCAAGACTCTAGGACGTCTTTCTACAGAAGTTGCATCTATCCTTCGCGGAAAACACAAACCGACTTATACACCGCACGTTGATACAGGAGATCATGTGATCATCATCAACGCTGAAAAAATCGAGTTAACTGGTAAAAAGTTAACTGATAAAATCTACTACCGTCACACAATGCACCCAGGCGGTCTGAAATCAAGAACTGCTCTTGAAATGCGTACAAACTACCCTGAGAAAATGCTTGAGCTTGCTATCAAAGGCATGCTTCCAAAAGGTTCTCTAGGTCGTCAAATGTTCAAAAAATTGAACGTATACCGTGGTTCTGAGCATCCACATGAAGCACAAAAACCTGAAGTTTACGAACTTCGCGGTTAATTAAAAAGGAGGTTACCAATTTGGCACAGGTTCAATATTACGGTACTGGCCGTCGTAAAAGTTCTGTAGCGCGTGTGCGCTTAGTTCCAGGAGAAGGTCGTATCGTCGTTAATAATCGTGAAATCAGCGAGCACATTCCATCTCCAGCTCTAATCGAAGATATCAAACAACCATTAACTTTAACTGAAACAGCTGGTACTTATGATGTTTTAGTAAACGTACATGGAGGCGGCTTATCTGGTCAATCTGGAGCAATCCGTCATGGTATCGCTCGTGCTTTGCTTGAAGCAGATCCAGAATACCGTGCAACACTTAAACGTGCTGGTCTTCTGACTCGTGACGCTCGTATGAAAGAACGTAAAAAATACGGTCTTAAAGGCGCTCGTCGTGCACCTCAGTTCTCAAAACGTTAATCGTTTTGGATTGCAAAAACCACAACTTCTTGGTTGTGGTTTTTTTGTATTTTTTTCTCATATCGAAGAGGTTATCCAATGTTTTTCTAGAATTGTTTTGTTATACTCTATTCATTACCAATAAGGAGCGCAGTTATAATGAATCAGTTAGCCATACATAACAGCAAGGCATGGGATAAAAAAGTCGAAACGGGCAATGAATGGACGGTAGCGGTTGATTCCCATACGATTGGTGAAGCGAAAAAAGGCAATTGGAGCATCAAAATGACCCCCGCAAAAGACGTGCCGGAGGATTGGTTCCCGTCCATAGACGGTTTGAAGGTTCTTTGTCTCGCTTCAGGAGGAGGACAGCAAGGCCCGGTGCTGGCTGCTGCAGGAGCTGATGTCACCGTCTTTGACAATTCGGAAAAGCAGCTTGCGCAAGACAGAATGGTTGCCGAACGGGATCACCTTACACTTCAGACTGTCAAAGGCAGCATGAATGATCTGAGCTGTTTTGATGATGAGTCATTTGATTTTATCGTGCATCCGGTATCGAATTGCTTTGTTGATTCAGTTCTTCCGGTATGGAAAGAAGCCTATCGCGTATTAAAAAAGGGCGGATCGTTAGTCTCCGGTTTTGTAAATCCCGTCGTGTTCTTATTTGATATGGATTTAGAGCAGGAGGGCGTCCTAAAAGTAAAGTATTCCATTCCGTTTTCGGATGAAAAAGATCTGAGCAAGAAAAAAGTACAGGAACTCATTGAGAATCATGAAGCATTTGAATTCGGCCATACGTTAGAGGATCAAATTAAAGGCCAGATTGACGCAGGCTTCATGGTTGCCGGCTTTTATGAGGACAAGGGCGGCCTCGTTCTGGATGAATACATTAATACATACTCCGTAACCAGAAGCATCAAAATATAAAAACAGCATCCCGTCACCGGTGCTGTTTTTTTGCGGCTTTTTACTGCGGGCGGCTGATCACATTAGCTGAAACCGGTTCTATTCCAATTTCTCTGGCCCAAACCGATAGTTGTCCCATATGGTGAATCTCATGCGCAAGGATGTGGCGGAGAATATCATCTTTATGAAAGGTTTGGTCCATCCAGCCCGGCTTAACAAGATCCGCTCCTTTGCCGGAGACCGCTTGAATGACATCCTCCCGATACTGTTCAGAGAGCTTCCGGAGATCCTGTATGCTGGCATAATCAGACTCAGCAGGCAAAACATCAGCTTTACCTAAAATGGCACGAGCCCAGCTGATCTCGACATCAATGATATGAAATAAAGTCCGCAAGATGCTCTCCATTCCGCCCGTCCGGGATTTCGTCAGTTCCTCTCGGCTCAGCTTCTCACATATCGCAAACCACTCATCACGCACCGTCCAATTGTATTGAAACAGCTTTTTCATAACGTCACCTCCGCTCTTTATTCTCCCAGTTAACATGAAACCCCTTCATTTGGGAGGATTTCCACTATCAACAAAGCATGCTTTTTCCTTATTCCTTTCAAAATAACAGTAAAAAGGAGAGTGAAATGGCAATGGCAGAGGTTTTATCTTTTTCAGACGTGAAACGGCAGAAGGATTATGAGCTTGAGAAAAATTTACTCAAGGAGCTGTCACTGACGCAAATCATTCAATCCGTAAAAGCGTGTCTTACCCCCTTGTTTCCCTTTTTTCAGGACGAAAACGGCATTCTCAGTGAAGGATGCATAGATTTTGCAATAGAAGCGTATTTATTAGGCGGCCGGTTCGGCGTCTTTGGCTATTATGGCGAGTCCTTGCAGAGGGCAAACGCGCGTTCGGCTGAAGAAGAGGAAGAACTGACGGTCGATTTTTTTGAATATCTTTGCAATTGGACGCATGAGCAATATTCTTCCGTAGAACAAAAAGAAATCTATGAAGCGTCCTGCCGGTTTATCAACAGCTGGTGGACGGAAGGATTCCTGCAAAGAGAAAAACAATGTAAGCTCCGCATGAGGTAATCATAATTTCTTCCCTTGTCCCATACTTATTAATAACGGGGACAAGCGGGAGGGAAAAGTATGAGAAAAAAACTGAAATGGCTCGGTTTTTTACTTGGCTTTATCATATTATTGTGTTTATTCCGGTTTCAATTTCATAATGATGATTCCTGGCGGCCGTGGAGCCTGCCGCTGAGCGGGAAAATCATCTATCTCGATCCGGGACACGGCGGACCGGACGGCGGCGCTACGGGAGGCAGTCATCTTGAAAAAGATATTACTCTTGAGGTGGCCTCCAGGGTGAGAGATTATTTACAGGAGCAAGGGGCTTTGGTCATCATGACGCGGGAGACGGATACCGACTTGGCGCCTGAAGGGACGAAAGGCTACAGCAGACGCAAAGCGGAAGACCTTAGAAAGCGTGTGGAACTCATCAACCGTTCAGAGGCGGAGCTTTATATCAGCATTCATCTGAACGCCATACCGTCACCGAGATGGAGCGGCGCCCAAAGTTTCTACTATGGAAAATATGAAGAGAATGAAAAAGTGGCAAAGTATATACAAGATGAACTGAGAATTAACCTGGAGAATACGACGAGAAAGGCGAAACGGATACACGGCATATACTTAATGCAGAATGTAACCAAACCGGGCGCGCTGGTGGAGATCGGATTTTTATCCAATCCGGCAGAAGCGAAGAGGCTCGGCCAGCCTAAATATCAGGATATCATCGCTTCTTCCGTGTATAAGGGCGTATTGAGATACTTCACAGAGAAAGGCGACCCTCCCGAGTAAGGAGGGTTTTTCGCCGATTCTATAATTAATATATGGTATAATACCACTTGTAAACGAATACACAAAGGGTGAGGGTTCGATGATAAGAGAAGATGAAGTAAGAAATATAATCGGAAAAATGCGCGAACCTTTTCTTCATAGACCGCTGGGAGAATTGGATGCCGTTAAGGAAGTAAAGATCAAGCCGGAAAAACGGCATGTCAGTGTGAAAATTGCATTGGCAAAAACGGGGACGGCTGAGCAAATGAGCATTCAGCAGGAAATGGTATCCGTTCTGAAAGAAGCAGGAGCGGAAACTGTCGGTCTTCGGTTTGAAGAGCTGCCGGAAGAGACATTGGCGAAATTCAGCCAGCCGGCGTCTGAAAGCGAAACCCTGCTGAATAGGAAACATCCGCCGGTCTTTTTGGCAGTGGCAAGCGGAAAAGGCGGGGTCGGCAAATCAACGGTTTCCGTCAATCTGGCCATTTCTCTTGCTCGGCTCGGCAAAAAAGTCGGCCTGATCGATGCGGATATATACGGATTCAGTGTGCCTGACATGATGGGTATTACAGTTCGTCCGACAGTAGAAGGAGAAAAACTGCTTCCTGTCGAAAGATTTGGAGTAAAGGTCATGTCTATGGGCTTTTTCGTCGAAGAGAACGCTCCAGTTGTTTGGCGAGGCCCTATGCTCGGTAAGATGCTGAACAACTTCTTCCATGAGGTTGACTGGGGAGAGGTTGACTACATCGTTCTCGATCTGCCGCCGGGTACGGGTGATGTTGCGCTCGATGTACACACGATGCTTCCAAGCTGCAAAGAGATTATCGTATCAACGCCGCATCCTACGGCTGCATTTGTAGCGGCGAGAGCGGGTTCTATGGCGATTAAAACCGATCATGAAGTTGTAGGGGTCATTGAAAACATGGCTTACTATGAGAGCGCAAAAACCGGCGAGAAAGAATATGTGTTCGGCCAAGGCGGAGGGGATAAGCTTGCAGAGGAATTGCAGGTGCCGCTGCTTGGCAGAATTCCTTTAAAACAGCCTGATTGGGACAAAGACCAGTTTGCGCCTTCTGTTTATGACAGAAGCCATCCGATCGGAGAAATTTATATGGGGATCGCCCAAAAAGTTATTGAAAAAACAGCTGAATAAAAAAGGGGCCGGGATCAAACGGCCCGGCCTTTTATTAGCTTTCTTTTTCTGAGCTTGAAGCCGCTTTTTTCAGTTCATCCTCAAATTGCTTTTTGAAAAGCGGGCTGGAAAGTGTCTCTGTAATCACATCTTCTAAGTAACTGCGGAATTTTTGGCTTTTCACCAGCTCGTAGTATTTTTTATCCATGCCGGGGTCCTGCATGATCTGCATAAAACTTTTCTGATAATCAGGGTCTTTCATCAGTTTTTTTATGATTTTTTCGTGCTCGGGCTGAAGTGTCTTTGCAAAGCTCTCGGCGAACTTTGAGTCTTCAAAGATGGTTTTCCAGAACTCCGCCCCTTTTTTAGAGGTGAGGGTTTTCTCTATTGTGCCTTTAATGGCATTCTGATCAATCACCAATGCCTCATTCATCGCATCGTCATTTAATATTTCCTTAATTGCTTTTTTTCCATCATCTGTTTTTAATATATCGACAACCATTTTTTTAGTCTGGTCATAATCCATATCCGCTGCTTGGTCTTTTGGAGCGCAAGCTGTTACAGATAATACAACAAAACAGCTTATCAATAGCGTTTTGGCTTTTGACATGCGTAAGCTCCTTCCTTACTTGTTCTTACTTTTAATATGATTCACCAGAATGGATTTATACATAACAAAATATCGCTGAACGCGATTGTCAGGGGGATGAATAAGAGATGAAAAGCCGCGGGCTTGTTCGATTTTTCTTTTCGATTTTAGCTGTGGGCGCTCTTATTACAAGCGTCGTGGGATTTGCACTGAAGTGGGGGGAGTACAAGGGGTTCTTTCTGAATTTTGAGGCCGGTCAGATTTTCTCCGTTCTGATCTGGTTTATCGGAGTAGGCATGATCTTCAGTGTGATCAGTCAAATGGGATTTTTCGTATTTTTGACAGTGCACCGTTTTGCCCTTGAAATCCTCAGATCAAGCTCGCTTTGGAATCTGCTTCAGCTGTTTATCATTCTGTTTGTTGCTTTTGATTTAATGTATGTGAGATTTTTGTTTTTTGGTGAGCGGGATGACTCGATTGCAGGGTTTGTCTGGCTTCCGCTTGCTCTTCTTGCCGTCGGCCTGTTGACGGCATATATAAAACAAAAGCAGTCCTCAAAAAATACGTTCGTTTCATCGTTATTTTTAATGGTCGTAATTACAGCGCTTGAATGGGTTCCTGCGTTAAGGGTGAATAATGAGGACTGGCTTTATTTGATGCTGATTCCGCTGATGGGCTGCAACGCATTTCAGCTGTTAATGCTGCCGAAGTTTGCCCAAAGGTAGCCTATTTCACTTCTGATGACTTGACGTCAGTATTTGCGATCAGATCACCGACAGTCACGTTTTTAAGACCCTTTTGCTTTAAATTGTGAATGATGGCGGGGAGCGCTTCTTCCGTTTGCGTTGCTGAATCAGAGGCGTGCAGCAGAACAATGTCGCCGCCTTTTATATGACTGTTTACATTTTCAATGATTTTATCAGGGCCGGGATTTCTCCAATCCTGTGAGTTAATGCTGTAATGAACCACTGAATAGTGGTACTGCTGTGCAATGGTAAGAACCTTTTTATTAAATTGTCCGGTCGGCGGGCGGAGTAAATGAACATTCTTCACACCCATTTTCTTAAATGCTGTCTGGGCTCTGAGGATATCCTTCTTGATGTCTTGATCCTCTAGACTGGTATAGTTCTTATACGCATAGCCCATGCTTCCGATTTGATGCCCGTCTTTAATCATACGTTCGACTGTGTCCGGGTGCCGTTCCGCCCAAGAAGCTGACAGAAAAAAAGTGGCGTTTTTAATGCCGTTTGCCTTCAGCGCGTTCAGAATCGGAACCGCCTTTTCATCACCCCAGCTGATATCGAATGTTAATGCCACTTCGTCTGATTTCGTCTCCCCTTTAGAAATCGCTTTTGGACCGTTATCAGTCAAAAATACAGGAAGGGGGACAGCTCTCTGTATATAAAAAAAGCTGGCTGCTGCAAATGCGGCAATAATAATAATAAGCAGCTGTTTTATCCTTTTGATGTGCCACACGTAGAAGTGGTTCACTGATGACGCCTCCTTATCTTGTCCATGCTTGATTACATCGTATGCCGCAGCGGAGATGAATATAACGAAGTATAGTTTTAAAAAAAGATGAAAAAAACACTTGCTATATTTAGCGGATGCATGGTATATTATTATTCGTCGCTGATGAACAGCAGACAACAACAAAAAGCTTCGAAAACGACTTAAAAAAAGTTGTTGACATAAAAGAAGCTGAGTGGTAAGATAATAAAGCTGCTTCAACAAGCGGTAATGATCTTTGAAAACTAAACAAGACAAAACGTACCTGTTAATTCAAAGTTTTAAATAAATCG
>NZ_JACVSR010000008.1:0-54932 GCF_014534735.1 Bacillus sp. 1021
CTTTCATTCAAGCGACTTTATTATTATATCTTATCAATCTCTTGAAGTCAATAACTTTTTAAATTTCTTTTTTTCGTCAGCGCCTTGTTTAGCGGCAACGAATAATAATATACCACCTCACAAATAATAGTGCAATAGTTTTTTAAAAGAAAATCAAAAAAGCTTTATGAACGGCTTGTTTCTAAAAAAGCGCCGTGCTGCGATATGCAGAAACGGCGCCTTCCCTTTTATTAGCGATGTCTCATTTGAGGGAATAATAAAACGTCTCTGATAGACGGAGCATTTGTTAACAGCATGACAAGGCGGTCGATGCCGATACCTAATCCTCCGGTCGGCGGCATGCCGTACTCAAGAGCTTCAACGAAGTCTTCATCCATCATATGCGCTTCATCGTTTCCTTCTTCTCTTTCTTTTAATTGCGCTTCAAAACGTTCTCTTTGGTCGATAGGGTCATTCAGCTCCGTAAATGCGTTAGCGTGCTCACGGCCGACGATAAACAACTCAAAACGGTCTGTAAAGCGCGGATCCTCAGGATTTTTCTTAGCAAGAGGCGAAATCTCTACAGGGTGGCCGTAAATAAATGTAGGCTGAATGAGTGTTTCTTCAATTTTTTGTTCGAAGAATTCATTGATGATATGGCCCACGGTCATTGAGTTTGCGATCTCGATACCATGTTCTTTTGCATGGCCGCGCGCTTCTTCAACAGTCATCTCATTCCAGAAATCTACGCCTGTAGCTTCTTTGACCGCATCTACCATATGGAGTCGTTTCCATTCAGGTTTCAGATCAATCTGCTCTTCACCGTACTGGATTGTGGTGCTTCCCAGCACTTCCTGCGCAATATGTGCAACGAGGTTTTCCGTCAGGCTCATAATGTCCTTATAATCAGCGTACGCTTCATACAGTTCGATCATCGTGAATTCAGGGTTGTGGCGTGTAGAAACACCTTCATTACGGAACACGCGTCCGATTTCGTAGACTTTTTCCAGCCCGCCGACAATCAGGCGTTTCAGATGAAGCTCAATCGCAATACGCATATAAAGAGGCATATCCAGCGCATTATGATGCGTGATGAACGGGCGCGCAGATGCCCCTCCCGGTATGCTGTGCATTGTAGGTGTTTCGACTTCTAAGTATCCATGGTCATCTAAGTATCTTCTCATCGCTTGGATGATTTTGCTGCGTGTGATAAACGTTTGTTTGCTGTCAGGGTTTACGATCAGGTCAAGATAGCGCTGACGGTAACGCTGTTCAACATCTTTTAATCCATGATATTTATCAGGAAGAGGACGCAGTGCTTTTGTCAGCAATTCAAAAGATGTCGCTTTGACAGACAGCTCACCTACGTTTGTTTTGAAAACTTTCCCGGTGATGCCGATAACGTCTCCGAGGTCTGAGGATTTAAAGATTTCATATTGTTCTTCGCCGACACTGTCTTTTCTTACGTAAATTTGAATTTGACCCTCTAAGTCCTGCAGATGGGCAAAGCCGGCTTTTCCTTTTCCGCGCTTTGTCATCATACGGCCTGCAATGGTAACTTCAATCGCTTTTTCTTCCAGTTCTTCTTTAGAAAGCTCTTGGTAGGCGTCAATGATCTGCTGAGATTGATGTGTTCTCTCGAAGCGTTCGCCGAAAGGATCAATGCCGTTTTCTCTCAGCTGGTTCATTTTATCGCGTCTGACTTGCAGCTGGTCGTTCAATTCCTCATGATTTTGCTCTTCTTGACTCATTGTTATCACTCCATTACAGATATTGTTTCATGAAAAAAGCAGAAAAACTGCCAGCACAAAACTAGCAGTGAGCAGCAAATAGAGGTGAGTATTATCCTACTTTTGCGTTTTGAAGCTCTTTCGTCTCAACTTCAACCGTAAATGCATCTAAAAGCTGTACAAACTCTTCTCTTGTCTCACATTGATTGATTTCATTGCGAACATTCGCATTGCCTTTTACGCCTTTCAAATACCATGCAGCGTGCTTTCTCATTTCTCTTACCGCTACCTTTTCACCTTTTAAGTTAATCAGGCGGTCAAGGTGCAGTTTGCATACTGACATTTTTTCACGGACTTTCGGTTCGTCTTTTAACTCACCGGTTTCAAGGTACTGAACTGTACGGTAAATCATCCACGGATTGCCGAGTGCGGCACGGCCGATCATGACTCCGTCAACACCGGTTTCCTCGAGCATGCGTTTCGCGTCCTGAGGCGTTTTGACATCGCCGTTTCCGATGACAGGAATAGAGACGGATTGCTTTACTTCTTTAATGATATCCCAGTTCGCAGTGCCTTCATACATTTGCACTCTTGTGCGTCCGTGCATCGCAACAGCTTTTCCGCCGGCGCGTTCAACAGCCTGGGCGTTTTTCACGGCATAAATGTGATCTTCATCCCAGCCCATTCTCATCTTCACTGTGACGGGCTTATCAACAGCATCTACTACTGCGGATACCATTTCATAAATTTTATTCGGATCGAGAAGCCATTTTGCTCCCGCGTCGCATTTTGTAATCTTCGGCACAGGGCATCCCATGTTAATATCAATAATATCAGCCGTCGTATTTTGATCGACAAACTTAGCCGCTTCTACAAGGGTTTCTTTCTTCCCTCCGAAAATCTGCAGGCTGAGAGGTTTTTCTCTCTCCTCGATGTAGAGCATTCCCATTGTTTTCGCGTTGTTGTACAGAATGGCTTTGTCACTGACCATTTCCGCACATACGAGTCCCGCTCCGAATTCTTTAACGGTAAGACGGAATGCGGCGTTGCAGACTCCGGCCATCGGAGCAAGAACCACTCTGTTTTTTAATTCAATATCACCGATTTTAAACACTATTCGTCCTCCTTTCCTGCATTTTCAGGCGGAGCCAATTCCTCCGCGCTTATATTTAAAGCATCAGCAGCGTCACGAATGATCGAAGCTGACGGCAAACGGTTTCCGCGTTCAATCTCGCCGAGAATGGAAACTGAAATACCTATCGCTTTTGCAAACCCTTCTTGAGTATACCCCTTCAGCTTTCTGAATGCACGAATTCGTCTACCCCAGATTTCTGCTTCCATACGCTTACACCTTCTTGGTTTGTTTCATCGCTTATCGTGATATGATCCGCATGCGGACAAATTTCTTTTAACGGCACAAGGACAAATAAGCGCTCGTACATTCTCGGATGCGGAACAACCAGCCGCTCTGTTTCAATATTTTCACGATTATACAGCAAAATGTCAAGGTCTGCCGTTCGCGGCCCCCAGCGGATTTCTCTCGTTCTGCCTAATTCAGCTTCAATGCTTTGCGTCACGTCAAGAAGTTCGAAAGGAGTCAATGACGTCTTCACTTCAACGGCCATATTGAGAAACTGATCTTGATCTTCATAACCCACGGGATCTGTTTCATATATGGAGGACACTTTCGACACCGTCACGCCATCATGCCGGCTGAGCATGGCCACTGCCCGCCGCAAGTAACGTTCACGGTCGCCCATGTTGGAGCCGAGACCGATATATGCCGTGTTGTTCATGATTTCGTTCTCGTCATTTCTATGGCTACTGATTTATAATGGCCGGGAATCGGCGGATCAGGCTTAACAACCTTTACCGTACATTGCCGCACCGGCTCAAATTTCTTAAGAACGGTGTCTGCGATCCGCTCCGCAAGCGTCTCGACCAAATTGACGGGTTCGCCCTCAACGATGCCGCGGCAGACACTGTACAGCTCCGCATAGTTAATCGTGTAAGAAAGGTCATCCGTTTGTCCCGCTTTGCTCAAGTCCAGTTCGGCAGTCAGGTCTACTTTGAAACGCTGGCCGAGTTTGTTTTCTTCTTCGAACACACCGTGATATCCGTAAAACTCCATACCTTCTACATATACTTTATCCATAATGCGCGCCTCCTTTGTTCAACATAGCATCCATCATCTTAGTCATTCTTGCGATCTCTTTGACATCATGCACCCTCACAATGTCGCAGCCTTTCTGAACGCCAAGGCATACTGTCGCCCCTGTCCCCTCGGCACGTTCCTCAGGAGGGAGGTCAAGCACATGGCCGATGAATCTTTTTCTTGATGTCGCCAGGAGCAGCGGATAACCTAACCCGCTGAACACTTCCAGCTTGTTCATGACAGCCAGATTGTCCTCATAGTTTTTCGCAAAGCCGATCCCCGGATCCAGAATCATATTTTCATCTGAAACGCCGGCGTCCGCGGCAATTTTTACGCTTTCCATTAAGTCTGCAAGCATATCAGGAATAAGATCGTTATAATTTCTTTCTTTTCGATTATGCATTAAGATAATCGGAACTCCGTGTTTGGCTGCTACCGGCGCCATGTCAGGGTCACCTTTCGCCCCCCAGATATCATTGATGATAGAGGCGCCCGCTTTCACCGCTTCGTCTGCCACGGACGCTTTGTACGTATCAATTGAAATCGGAACGTCCAGTTCGCTTGTGATCCGTTCTATAGCGGGGATTACACGTGACAGTTCTTCATCAGCCGACACGAGTGATGCGCCGGGCCTTGTCGATTCGCCGCCGATATCTATGATATGCGCCCCTTCTTCAGCCATCTTCGCCGCATGCAGAAGCGCTCTTTCCGTACTGTCGTATTTTCCGCCGTCAGAGAAGGAGTCTGGCGTTACATTTAAAATTCCCATAACGAGTGTCTTCTCCTTATAGGATAAAGCGCCTTTTTTTGTATGAATCAGTTTAGGCTGTTCAATCGTTTGCTGCGCCATTTTGTTCCTCCTCCTTTACATTCATTTTGTTTATTTCCTGCTGATACTGCTTACGGAGCAATTGCACCGTTTTTCCGCTCACTCCGGGCAGCGGCACTTCCTCTATTTTAAAAAACGGGATAATTTCAAGCACGGAGTTTGTCATCCACGCTTCATCCGCTTCAAGCATTGATTGAAAACGGAATCGGCCTTCGGCAACCTCTGTCCCCTGCCGTTTCAATTCATCAATGACAAACTGTCTCGTTACCCCGTCGAGAATGCCTGTATCCAAGGATGGCGTAAAGACCTTGTCTCCTTTTCGCCAAAACACATTGGAGACAATGCCTTCCGCGACATCTCCTTCTCGGGTCAGGAAAATCCCTTCAAGATTCGGATCATTGCCGATTTCTTGTTTAGCATACATATTGTTTAAATAGTGATGGGACTTTAACCGAAAAGATCCTTCAGGCGTATTTCTCCGGACAGAGAGAAGTTTGCCTTCTTTTTCAAGAGGCAAAGCTTCCGGATTAAGCCGGCTGACGAAACAAAGGACGGTCGGCTTTTCATAAGTCTGGGCGGTAAATCCTTTATCACTGACGCCTGCCGAGACGTTAAGCCGGACACGCGCGCTGCCGTCTTTGATGTCATTGAGGAGCAACAGGCTTGCAAGCATATCAAGCAGCTCCTGTTTATTCACCTCGTACGCAATCTGCAAATCCCGAAGCGCCCTGTTGAGCCTGGCGACATGCGCATCCGACAAAAACGGCCGGCCGTTATAAAGCCTGAACGTCTCAAACGCGCCGATCCCGTACAGATAACCATGGTCAAAAGGAGAAAGCGCCGCTTCTTTCTCCTCTATATATTGACCATTCAAATATATAATCACACCGTCACTTCCTTCTTACGGTGTGTCTCAATAAAGTTTCTGAGCATCTCTTTGCCGAAGGAGGTCATGATGGATTCCGGATGGAACTGAACACCTTCAACAGGCAGCTCATTATGGCGGATTGCCATAATTTCTCCTTCTTTGGTTTGAGCGGATACCGTAAAGCAGTCCGGCAATGTGTCCGCTTTAACAATAAGCGAGTGGTACCGGGTGGCGACCAACGGATTTTGCAGGCCTTTAAAAATCGTCTGTCCGTCATGCATAATGTCTGACGTTTTGCCGTGCATGAGCCGCTCCGCTCTGACGACATCTCCTCCGAACACTTGTGCGATCGACTGATGTCCGAGACATACGCCGAAAATAGGAATGCTGCCGGCAAAATGTTTGATGGCCTCAAGGCTGATCCCCGCTTCATCCGGACTGCACGGCCCAGGTGAAATCATCAAGAAATCCGGCGCCAGCTCTTCTATCTCTTCAATCGTAATCCCGTCATTCCGTCTGACGATCAGTTCCTCCCCCAGCTCACCCAAATATTGAACCAAGTTGTACGTAAATGAATCATAATTGTCAATCATTAAAATCATCTCTGCTCACCTCATCTAATTTTTTGTCTCTTCTTCGCTCAGCTCTAACGCCTTTTTCATGGCAAAAGCTTTTTTGAACGATTCCTTGTATTCGTGCTTCGGAACCGAGTCAATGACCACTCCTGCTCCGGACTGCATAAAAGCATGTCCGCCGGCTGCATAGATCGTCCGGATCACAATGTTAAATTGCAAATCTCCGTTGAATCCGAACCAGCCTATAGATCCAGTATAAAGCCCCCGTCTTGTCGGCTCAAGCTCTTCTATAATTTCCATCGTTCTCACTTTGGGTGCTCCGGTGATGGTGCCACCCGGGAAAACCGCATGAATAATGTCTGTCGCGTCATATCCGTCCTGCAGCTCCCCCTGTACATTTGACACGATATGCATGACGTGCGAATATTTTTCGATCGCCATAAACTCGTTAACCCGCACGGAGCCGTAGCGCGATACGCGACCGAGATCATTGCGCTCCAGATCAACAAGCATGACGTGTTCCGCACGTTCTTTCTCGTTGTGAATTAATTCATCAGCCAGCGCCTTGTCTTCTGCATCGTCTTTTCCTCTTGAACGCGTACCCGCGATCGGTCTTGTTTCAAGCTTCTTCCCCTTTTTCGTCACCAATAGCTCCGGCGACCCGCATATCACTTGAAAACCCGGTGTCTCAAGATAAGCCATGTAAGGAGACGGGTTGACGTTTCTCAAATGTTTATACACCTCATACGGGTGAACGGATAAGGATTGGGATTGCCTGATGGACAGATTAACCTGAAACACATCGCCGCTCGCGATATATTGCTTAATTTGTTCTACGGCCTGTGAAAATCCTTCTTCAGTGAACGGAGCGGCATACGATCCGTCTCCTTCCCGGCTCAGCGGAGAAAAAGGCTCGTCCCGCGTTTGACGGGAGCGCCACATATCCTCTAATCCGGACAGCTTTGCTTCCGCAAGCTCCGCTTCTTCCGCTTCGGTATGGGTAATGAGCCATAACGCCTCAGCCTCATGGTCGAAAACGGCCACATCATCAAAAACGAGAAAGTATATATCAGGTGTTTCCAAATCATCTAAAGACAGCATTTTAAAATTCTCAATGTATCGGGCATAGTCGTAACTGATAAATCCAATCGCGCCGCCTTGAAAATCCGGGAACTCATAATTGGTTTGCGTCCCAAGCGTCTCAAACCAATCATGAAAAGCCCGCAGCGGGTCACCTTCTTTAAACAGCGTTTCCCCTTCATGCTTGATCGTTGTGATTCCGTCTTTCCCTCTGACGGACGCAATCGGATCTAGACCGGCTATACTGAATCTTCCTCCTCTCGCGCTTTCGAGCAGAACATGCCGTTTTCTCGATTTCGAAAGGTTTTCATATTGCTGTAAAAATGCTTGCTTCGTAAAAGGTATCTTTCTTCCTGCCGGTCTGCGTTGTGCCATCGTATCAATCCTCTGCTTCGTTTTTCTGTAGTTTTATTTTAAAGCAATCATACTGGTGAAAAAAGTGAATTTCTCTTCCAACCATAAAATTCGAAACGTTTTTTGGATTTTCGATGCTTCAGGCACAAAAAAACTCCCGGATACAGCCGGGAGCCGTGTGTATGTCTCTATTCAAACTGATAAAGCGGGGTGCTTAAGTAACGTTCTCCATTACTAGGGATGATCGCAAGCACTTTCTTGCCTTTACCCAGTTTTTTCGCGATTTCCAGCGCCGCGTAAATGGCCGCTCCGGAAGAAATACCGCCGAGAATCCCTTCTTCTTTTGCCGTTTTACGGGCATATTCAAATGCATCCTCATTTTTCACGGGAATGATCTGATCATAGATGTCCGTATTCAATGTTTCAGGGACAAAACCCGCTCCGATACCCTGAATTTTATGCGGACCCGGTTTTCCGCCAGAAAGAACTGGAGAATCCGCCGGCTCTACCGCATAGATTTTGATGGATGGATATGCTTCTTTCAGCACTTCACCCGCTCCCGTGATGGTTCCGCCCGTCCCGATACCGGCCACGAACGCATCAAGCTGGTCGTCTCCAAACTGTTCGACAATTTCTTTCCCAGTCGTTTGGCGGTGAATTTCCGGGTTTGCCGCATTGTTGAATTGCTGAGGCACAAAATAGCCGTGTTCCTCTGCAAGCTCCTCCGCCTTTTTAATGGCGCCCTTCATTCCTTCTGCGCCGGGAGTCAGCACAAGCTCTGCTCCGTATGCGCGCAGCAGATTGCGTCGCTCCATGCTCATCGTATCAGGCATAACGAGAATGGCTCTGAGACCTTTTGCCGCTGCCACCATCGCAAGACCGATTCCTGTATTTCCGCTTGTCGGTTCAATGATTGTGTCGCCGGCTTTTAATTTGCCTTCTTTTTCAGCCGCTTCAATCATCGCTGCTCCGATACGGTCTTTTACGCTGCTGCCCGGATTCATGTATTCAAGCTTCAGATATACATCTGCGCTGTTTTCATCCGTCAGGCGATTCAATTTCACAATAGGAGTATTTCCGATTAGTTCAGTAATAGAATTTGCAATACGCACCATGTTGGACACCTCAATTTCCGACTAAATTTATTGGTATTATAAATATAAGTTATCAATTTCAAAATTTTTTGTCAATCATTTAGTTCTTTTTTCCCCGTAGAACCAAGAGACTCCCGCCTCTTTCCACAGCGTTTTGACTGTCGCCTTATCACCTAATTGATCCATCGCGATCTGACGTCTGATTTGGCTCTTCACTTCATTATATGAGAAAGTTCTCGCCTTAAGCTTTTCTTTCAGCTGAATGACGGCGTATCCTGAAGAAACTTTAATCGGTTCAGCGGACCATTCATTTTCTTTGAGATTTTTGGCTTCTGTGATATATGCCTGCGGGATATTCTCCTGGTTTTCCGTGACAAAGCCGAGGTCTCCGCCATACTGAGACGTGTATCTGTCAGTGGAACGCTCTGCGGCGACGGCTTCAAAGCTGGAACCGCCTTTCAAATCAGCAAGCACCCTGTCCGCTTCTTCTTTGCTTTTGACGACGATGTGCCGGATTCTGTAAGAATCATCGAATTGATACAGTTCTTTATTTTTATTATAAAATGATTGCATTTCCTTATCCGATATATCGATGTCCTTCGTCAGCAGTTCCTCAAGAAGAATGTTGTAGCGGATCTGGTCTTTCCATTCGTTTTCCGTAATATGATCGTCTTCATAAAATGAATTATTCACCGCTTTGATTAAAAGAAATTCACGTTCCAATTCGCTGTTTGAAACTGTGAGTTTATTCTTTTTCGCAAGCTCTTCCACTACTTGTGTATTAATCATGTCTTCCAAGGTTGATTTTCCGTATTGGTCTTCCATCTTTTTCATCCAGTCCTGCCGCGTGATATGTTTATCACCGATTGTCGCGATGAATTCTTCAGATGACCCTGCAGCTTGGGATTTTGTTAAATGATACGCGATTGCCGCGCTGCATACTAACAGCGCCGCTACAATAATCGTCAAAAGTGTTCTCGGTTTCAAAATCTACCCCATCCCTTTTTTAAAATAGAACAACCCGCTAAAGAGCTAGCGGGTTGTTTCGTCACGAAGCTCTTCCAGTTCTTCTTTTGTAAATAAATATTTCTCATTACAAAAATGGCAAACCGCTTCGGCTTTTCCGTCTTCTTCTATCATATCTTGTATTTCTTTTTTGCCTAGTCCTAAAATGGCTGCTTCGAAACGATCTTTAGAACAAGAACAGTGAAATTTGACCGGCATATTCTCAAGTACATCCGGTTTCTGGCCCAGTACTTCTTCTAAAATTTCTTCCGGTGTCAGGCCTTTTTGAATCAATTTTGAAATCGGTTCGATTTGAGATAATTGCTTTTCAATTGTTGAAATGGTTTCTTCATCAGTCCCCGGAAGAAGCTGAATAATGAACCCGCCGGCAGCGAGAATCGTGTTATCAGGATTCACAAGCACTCCTACACCGACAGATGAAGGGACTTGTTCAGAAGAAACAAGGTAGTATGTGAAGTCGTCACCGAGTTCACCTGAGACAATTTCTACTTGTCCCGTAAAATAATCACGCAAGCCTAAATCTTTTACGACACTAAGTGTTCCATCCGTTCCTACCGCCCGTCTCACATCCAGTTTTCCCTGCTCATTGAGGTCAAAGTGAACGTGCGGATTTGATACGTATGCTCTGACTTCGCCCTTTGCATTCGCATCTGCGATGATGGCACCGATCGGCCCGCCGCCTTCTATTTTGACGGTCAGCTTATCTTCACCCTTCATCATCGCTCCGAGCATCAGAGACGCTGTCATCGTCCGGCCGATTGCGGCTGATGCCGTCGGCCATGTGTCATGCCTTCTTTGCGCTTCATTTACCATATCAGTCGTTCTTGCTGCATAAGCCCGAACTTTACCGTCATATGCAATTGCTTTAATTAAATAATCCATTGTTTACCTCCTATACGTGACCCACGCGATTTCGCTCATAAATGATTTCCAGCCCTTTTAAAGTAAGAAACGGGTCAACAACATCAATACAGTCTGATTCATTTGCGATTAATGATGCAAGACCGCCTGTCGCAATGACTTTCGGTTCTTGTTTGGCCTGCCATTTCATCCGCTTTACAATGCCTTCTACTTGTCCGACATAGCCGAAAAGGATGCCGGACTGCATGGCGCTCACCGTGTTTTTGCCGATGATATTGTCCGGTCGGGCGATTTCAATTCTCGGAAGCTTGGCCGCGCGTGAGTACAGCGCTTCCGTTGAAATCGTAATGCCGGGAGCTATCGCGCCGCCCATATATTGTTTGTTTTCATCAATGTAGCAATACGTCGTCGCCGTTCCGAAGTCGACGACAATTAAGGGGCCGCCATACTGATGAATCGCCGCAACGGCATTGACAATCCTGTCTGCTCCCACTTCTTTCGGATTGTCATATTTTATATTTAAACCTGTTTTCATCCCCGGGCCGACAACCTGCGGCTCGATGTGAAAGTATTTTGTGCACATTCTTTCTAAAGAGAACATAATCGGCGGCACCACGGATGAGATGATAATTCCTTCGATCTGTTCAAACATGAGTCCGGAATGTTCAAATAAGGAGCGGAGCAGCATGCCGAATTCGTCTTCTGTTTTGTGTCTGCTCGTTTCTACACGCCAATGATATTCTAATTCACCATCATGATATACACCAATCACGGTGTTGGTGTTCCCCACATCTATAACCAGTAACAACCTCTATCACCACTTTTGAATAGTTTCTAATCATAACTTTTTCAACATTCTACAATACCATACACGATCTGCGGCTCTTTTGTAAACAAAACGGAACCAGCAAAAAAACCGCCGGTATATGCCGGCGGTTTTCATATCGGAAAGCGAACTATTCTTTCGGTTCGTCTTTCTTTTCGTCTTCTGTTTTAGACAGAATGTTTACTTTCACATCGTCTTTTTGAAGATGGTCATCTGAGAAATTGCGCTCTGGGAGTTTTCCATGATCCACGAGATGCTTGATTTGTTCCGCATCTAATGTTTCCACATCTAGCAATGTCTGAGCAATCAATTCAAGCTTATCGCGATTTTCAGTCAGGATGGTTTTCGCACGCTCATAACATTCTTTAATGATGCGCTGAATTTCCTGATCGATTTCGTAAGCGATCTGATCACTGTAGTTTTGCTCGTTGTTGAAATCCCGGCCCAGGAATACTTGACCGCCTTGAGATTGACCGAACTGGAGCGGTCCGAGTTTTTCTGACATACCGAACTCCGTCACCATTCTTCTGGCAATGCTCGTTGCCCGCTGGAAGTCATTGTGAGCCCCGGTGCTGACTTCGCCGAAAATAATCTCTTCGGCAACGCGTCCGCCCAGAAGACCGACAATTTTGTCGAGAAGCTCAGGTTTTGTCTGGAAGTAGCGGTCTTCTCTCGGAAGCATGACCGCGTATCCGCCTGCCTGCCCCCTCGGAACAATCGTTACTTTATGAACCATATCGGCTTCATCCAGCACAAGTCCGATAACGGTGTGACCGCCCTCGTGGTATGCCACGATATTGCGTTCTTTTTTCGAGATGACGCGGCTCTTCTTCGCAGGACCTGCAATGACACGGTCCGTTGCTTCATCAATGTCGCGCATATCAATTTTCTTCTTGTTTTGACGGGCAGCAACAAGTGCCGCTTCGTTAAGAAGGTTTTCTAAATCTGCGCCTGAGAAACCAGGTGTTCTTGAAGCGATTGCTTTTAAGTTCACCGTCTCATCAAGCGGTTTGTTTCTCGCATGGACCTGCAATACGGCTTCACGGCCGATGACATCCGGACGGTCTACCGTAATCTGACGGTCAAAACGTCCCGGACGGAGCAATGCAGGGTCAAGAATGTCCGCACGGTTTGTCGCAGCGATAATAATGATTCCTTCATTCGCACTGAAACCGTCCATCTCAACAAGCAGCTGGTTCAGCGTCTGTTCGCGTTCATCATGCCCGCCGCCAAGACCGGCGCCGCGCTGACGTCCTACCGCGTCGATCTCATCAATGAAGATCAGGCAAGGCGCATTCTTTTTCGCATTTTCGAATAAATCACGCACACGGGAAGCACCGACACCGACAAACATTTCAACGAAGTCAGATCCGCTGATGCTGAAGAAAGGAACGCCAGCTTCACCGGCTGAGGCTCTCGCAAGCAATGTTTTACCGGTTCCCGGAGGTCCGACCAGCAGCACGCCTTTAGGAATTCTGGCGCCAAGCTCGGCGAATTTGCGGGGATCTTTCAGAAACTCAACAACCTCAACAAGCTCCTGCTTCTCCTCATCCGCGCCGGCTACATCTTTAAACTTCACGCGTTTCTTTTCTTCCGTATACAGCTTCGCTTTGCTCTTTCCGAAGTTCATGACACGGCTTCCGCCGCCCTGAGCCTGATTGAGCAGGAAGAAAAACAGAATAAAGATGATGACAAACGGAATGATCGTCGTTAAGAACGTCACCCACCCGCTTGTTTCCTGTGCGGGATCAACTTTTACGTCCGTCTTTTTAATTGCGTCAAATATCTGGTCTGCTCCTTTTCCTTCAGGAACATGTGTTAAAAAGTACTGGTCTTTGTCGTATTTTTTCAGCTGTCCTTTTACCTCATAAACACCTCTGACAGGCTGAACCGATACGCTATCAACTTTCCCTTCATCGAGGTTCTTGATAAACGTACTGTACGACATATTTTCTGTCTTCGGGTTTGAAGTCTGGAAGTAACTCACAACCCCGATTACTACTAATAAAATAAGTAAATAAAAAATGGTATTACGGAAGACCCGATTCATTCCTTACCTCCTCCCACAGTAAGCACAACTATGTTCAATAGTACCATAGAAAATCATTCCAATACAACCGATAACCATCTCGGAAGCAGGCAGCCGATCAGCTTTCATAAATCGCCGGTTTCAACACTCCGATGTAAGGCAGATTGCGATAGCGTTCGGCATAATCAAGTCCGTAACCCACAACAAACGCGTCAGGAACTTCAAAGCCTACGAAGTCTGCTTTAATGTCCGCTTTTCTTCCGCTTGGTTTATCCAATAGGGTAACAATCTTAATTGATTTCGCTTTACGATATCGGAAGAGTTCTACGAGATAGCTCAAGGTTAACCCACTGTCGATAATATCTTCAATGATTAAGATGTCCCGGCCTTCTACAGATGTATCCAAATCTTTGATGATTTTGACTTCTCCGGAAGAAACCGTGGAATTTCCGTAGCTTGATACATCCATGAAGTCCATTTCCAAATATGTATCAATATGCTTTATAAGATCAGCCATAAAAGGGAGCGCTCCCTTTAACACACCGATTGCCAACGGAAACGTGTCGCTGTACTCGCTTGTTAATTGTTCTCCAAGCTGTTTTACTTTCTGCTGGATCTCATCTTCTGAAATCAGCACTTTTTCGATATCTTGTTTCATGTTAATGCTTGCCCCCTACACTTTTCATGCTGTCTATATTGTAATACAATGCGGTCACTGTTTGAAATCACAAGATTGTCAAAGATGGATTTTTTCAAGCCAGGCAGCCAGATAATTTCACCGCTTGCATCCGTTACAATCGGCCATTCGTCCCGATCACGCAGAGGCAGTTTATGATCAATAAATATATCTTTTACCTTTTTCGAGCCATTCATCCCTTTAAGTTTGATCCGGTCGCCGATTTTTCTCGTCCGGATTGTTAAAGGAAATTGCACCTTGTTTCTGCTTGTTATAAAAACAGCATTCCCATTTTTGATATGAGGGTCGGCTTGATCGGAAACCTCTATCATAAAGCCGTTGGGCAGAACAGCAGTCTCACCTTCTGCTCCTTGCAGCTGCAGCTCAAAGGGAATCTTTTCACATTGCCATTGTTCAAATGTAAACAAACATGTCTGATATGATTTGACCACCTTCAGCCCTTTCGGAAAATCAAGCACTCCTGAGGCGCTTCCGTTTTCTGCCCATTCAAGAAACTGCTGGATATGGCGGGCGGAAAACGACGATGGAACGTTTTCATAAAGATAGTTTAATATTAGTTGAACTCCTCTTCTTTGTAAAGGTATCGGAAGGGCAAGCAATTGAGAGGAATTGACTTCAACTGATGTGTCAGACTTGCTTGTAATAACCTTATTCATTCGTTCTTTCGTTAATGACTGCAAGTATTGTTCGTCTTCTGTCAGTGCTTCACTCACTTTTTGAAACATTTTATGAACGTCAGGTGATTCTTGTTTTAAAAAAGGAAGCACGGTCTTTCTGAATCTGTTTCTTGTATAATCGTCTTTTGTGTTGCTCTCATCCGTTCTGTAGGACAGCCCTTCTTGACGGCAGTATTCAAGAATTTCATCTTTTGCCGTATAGAGGAAAGGTCTGATCAGCAGGCCGGATGCAAATTCGCGGACAGGCTGCATTCCCGCAAGCCCCGCCCCGAGCGTACCTTTCGCAAGCCTCATGAGCATTGTCTCAACTTGGTCGTCGCCGTGATGAGCCAGCGCTAAAAACTTTGCTTCGTGTTTTGCCATCAGCTCTTTAAAAAACTGATATCTGCAATCACGCGCGGCAGCCTGCTTGTTCAGCTTATTCTTCCTTGCATATGCGGAAACATCAATCTGTACCGCTTCGCAAAGGATGTGTTCCGCCTCGCAATATGACTGCACAAACTTCATATCTTCTTCAGATTCAGATCCTCTGAACTGATGGTCGACATGCGCCGCAATGATAACGGAGGAATGCCCGAAGTGCTTATTCAGCAGACTGAGAAGCGCCATTGAATCAGGGCCTCCGGAGACTCCGGCAATAATCGTTTCTCCCTCCGCCTGAAGATGATATGTTTTGAAAAAATCTTCCACGCTTTTCACAATGTCCCCCTCACGATGAGCAGGTTTTTTAAAGATATACATATCCTATCACTTTCATTCCCTCCAAGCAAAGAAGAAGCATGAACATCGGCGTCCGGCCGGCATTAGATGAGAAAAAAGACGATGTAAGCGAAATAAAGGGCGAGAACGCTGATTAGAATAAGTGTTGTTTCAAACAAACCATTGTGTTTTGCGGGCTTTTGTTTTGGTTTATACCGCGTCTGAGAAACAGTGCCCTGCCGCGGTTTCGCCTGCTGCGGCTTAGGCTTGGCGGCGGTTTTCCTTTTGCCGCCCGTGCTCTGCCCCGCCGTCAGGATGTCATGTTTCATCGCTTCAGCTGACGGATATTGCCCGTTTAAAGCAGAAAACAGAACCTTCTTATACTTATTCAAAAACGGGTGGCCTTCAATAATAGAACGAAGCTGTTCTTTCGGCTGTCCTGTCTTTTTGCACTCTTTCTTCTGAACACAGTGGATCATGATCATAGCTGCAGCAAACAGGTCATAGGATGGTTCCGCTTTTCTTGTTCCATACCCCCAATAGCCCCTGTCGTAAAACTCCGTATACTCTTTAATCGCGCGCCCCTGTTTTGTCGTTCCCCCTACATCAATGCAGCGAATGGCAGCCGGAGGACCGGTTACAATGAGGTTTTCCGGCTTGAGGTCGCCAAAGACCCATCCTTGCTGATGAAGGACAGACAGACTGGAAAGAAGCTGCACCATCAGCACCGGAATCCACTCCGTTCCCTTACTGCTGATATATTGCGGAAGAAGCGGCCCTTCTATGTACTCCATCACGTAAAAAGAGACATTTTTATTCAGTTGCGGTATAAAGGCATCATCCGCATCAAAAAAAGAAGGCCCCATCGTTTGCGACCGGGCCTTTGAAAAGGATTTTAAGACATTCACTTCAGAGGTAACAGACATGCTGTCGCTGCTTATTTTCAAAGCGACATGTCCGCCTGATGCTTCTGCCAGATATACAATACCGTTAGCCCCTTTGCCAAGCTGTTTGAGCAATCTGTAGGATTTGCCGTTCCACTTGCCTTGGATTTCCGTTCCCGGTGCCAGACTACATGCCAAACTCGTTAAAGCGTCGTTCATCATCTGCCAACATGCTCCTTCTTGAGCGGATTCTTTCAAACTGCTGCGCCGCTTCCCGGATAGCGGGGCCCGTAGGGGTGATACCGCCGGTTGACAGCTTCGCAAAGAGAGCGGAAAGCGATTCAAGCTTCGGCGTCCAATTCAGCACAAGCTCAACTTCCTGGCTTTTCCCGGGAAATATACACATGGCAAATTCATTGTGACCGGCCCGGGAATTTAAACTGATGGAAAGATCAATCAGCGCTTCTTTCACCGTCGGCAGTTTCGGCGCCATACTCGCACTCGTATCAACCAGCACAAGCACTTGCAGATGAACCGTTTCGCCGAGTTCATCAACCACTTCCATTACTTCGCCGCGTTTTTCCGGAGAAAGTTCTTCCATTTCAACGTTTTTCCCTAAAATTTGTTTAAGCTCTTGATTGACGACACCTTGAAGTGTCTGGGTCATTGCTTTTTTTGTCACCATTTGAACCGTTTGAGACAATTGAGACGCATACACAACTTGATGGACGCCGCCTCCGGCCATGGCGATCCCTTCAACTTCCTTCATTGCCTCTTGGTCAATCGCGTTTTCTTCCATAATTCCTATAACATTCACCGTAATCCCCTGCTCCTTGGCGAAAGCCGCCATTGCGATCGGGTCTTCACCATGATTGGAGCAGCCATCTGTAATCAGCAGAACTTGATTTAAATGTCCCTTATTCACATTCATTCCTCCCGGTGATACGATTAGTCCCATCTTCGCCAGAAGGAATGTGATTTATACGAAAGGATTAAGAAATCTCCTTATTATTTTGGAAAACCGCCGGCACCGGTATGGATGCCCATTTCGGTGTATTGTGGTCAATCCGGACGACAACGACCGTCATATCGTCTTCGATTTGGCCCGCACGTGTTCTGATGACCTCTTCCATTAATATATCAGCGATTTCCTGCGGGTCTTCGGTTTTCAGCCCTTTCATTTTCCGTTTCATCCACAGGTCGTGGTTCTCTACGTGCTTCGGCCCTTCAAAAATACCGTCACTCATCATGACGAGCAGATCTCCCGCTTTCAGCTGTTCACTTACGACCTCCACATCAAATTCATTGATGATGCCGATCGGCAGATTGCTGGCCTGCACTTTCATGACTTGATCTCCCCGTTTGATAAAACTCGGCGTTGAACCGACCTTCAAAAATTTACAGCTTGCATCCTGAAGATCAATGATAGAAAGATCGAGAGTTGAGTAGATTTCATCTGTCGTCCGTAAAGACAGAATGCTGTTGATCGTTTTGATCGCGATTTTTTCATCAATCCCCGATTCGAGTATTTTTTCGAGAAGTTTAATCGTTTCATTGCTCTCATAATGGGCCCTCGCCCCATTGCCCATGCCGTCGCTGATCGCGGCCGCATACTTTCTCGCCCCCAGTTCCATCATGCTGTAGCTGTCGCCGGAGACAAGGCCCCCTCCTTTTGCCGCGTGAGCCGCGCCTGTCGATACCCGGTAAGACTTGGTCGAACCGAACGCGACATGGCTGTAGCCATTCGGATGAGCCGAGTGCTGTTCGCTTTTGACAAGTATCTGCTCCTCAAGAATGTCAGACAGCATCGGAGCGATAATTTTCTCACTCTCGCCGTGCCCTCCGCTGAACGGGATTGTCATTTCAATATCAATATTGCCCTGCTCCAAGCTGTATATCTCGACATGCTGAATCTCGATTCCGAAATGCTGAAGCGCCTCTATCATTTGTTCTTCCTGAATAAAATGCTGCTCCCTCTCCCGTTTTATTTCCCGAGAAAAGTCCGCCATGACCTCAGAAACCCCCAATAACTGCTCCGCAACAAGCCTTCTGCTGTCCTGAACTTTTCTCTTCAGGGTCAGATGGGCGTGATGATGGGCAAGTTCGTCTTCAATCAGCTCTTCCACCTGTCTGGATTTGGAACAGTGCTGCTGAAACTCCTTTTTTAATCTGCGGTTTGAGGCATACTGTTTTTCCTCTGTTTCATGCATAACTTGTTTCATTAAATCATATGTTTTATCAAAGTTTTGAACCCAGCATTTGCTTTTCTTATAACAGGATTGGCAGGAATGCTCGGTGATTTTGCTTAAAAAGAGATCCACTTCCCCTTCTTCAGCCTGCTCATCGGAAGACGTCTGATGAAAGGTGGCGAAGCTCTCCGACAAGGCATGAAACACATTGGAGAACTGATCTACTTTCTGGGCAGTGACATCTCTGATTTTTCTCGCGTACTGCTGCTGTTCCTGACTGTGCTCAGCAGTGCCCGGTATGTATCGCGCCACCTTTTTCGTAATCGATTGGGGCGTAATTAAAAACAAGGCAACCGCAATCAAAGATTCGTAAAGGGTGGTCATTAACCCGGCAGACCCTTCTCCATATAATGAAATCAGCAGTGAGCCGATCACCAATCCGACTGCGGCTCCGGCTTTCTTGCCTTCCTTCAGCAGTCCGCCAAGAAGCCCGGAAAACGCAAGCAGACTCATTTGATAGAGATTGCCGATATTCGCAAGCCCGAGAATCAGCCCGGTCACAACACCGACAGTACAGCCGATGCTTGCTCCGCCGACAAAGGAAAAACTCAAAACGACATAACGGGCCAGTATATGTTCGGCCTGCATTCCCTGAAACGAAACGCCGGCAAGACCGGTTAAAACGGATGCGATCAAGATCATAAAACAGATGATTTCTTCTATTTTTAATGATTGTTTCACTTTTTTGATCGTGAAGATCGGCAGGCTTTGCAAAAAGATCAGCGTCAAAATAAAGGCCAAGCCAGCCTCGACAACAGCCATCACATAGTCATAAGTGGTAAAAGCGCCGCTATCAAAATATACAAAACCGATTCTCGCGGCAGCCATAGAGAAAAACACCACGATCGGCAGCATCTTCACCCGGTCCTGCATGATATATGTACCGATTTTTGAAAATAGAGTAAAGACGGCTAAAGCTGTGAGAATCAGCAAAGAGTGTTTCGGCGAAATGGTTAACGCGCCTGCAAGCAATGACAGACAAGCATAGAAGGCTTTATCTCTTCTGATCAAAAGCATCGCCCCGAAAAACGGCAGCGCAAACGGAAGAACCTCAGATAATATAAAAGCCCGTCCAAGCAGAAAACCGATCACGACATAAATGAAACCCTTATAGAAAAAAAGTGAATGCGCCTGATGAACCGCAAGCTTTGCAGCCTTTTCAAAAAACGATTGCAGTTTTTCCAGAGCTTGTCCCGCCATCGGTCCGTTCACTCTTCTTTCCGCTTTTTCCATTGCTCTCATCCCCCACCTGTTTTATTCGTTGCTTGTCATTATAAATGAAAGCACAGATAGGATTTTGTCAAAAGAAGGTAACAATTCCAAAGAACTCTTCGACGCTTTCTCCCTTGTTCCCCTTTCCTTTCTTATTTCCTCCGACATTTCTCAAAAAGTTGTCTAAATATGAAAAAATCGGCTTCTGCAACAGAAGCCGATTTGCTTGATGACCCGTACGGGATTCGAACCCGTGTTACCGCCGTGAAAGGGCGGTGTCTTAACCGCTTGACCAACGGGCCAAAAATATATGGTAGCGGCGGAGGGGATCGAACCCCCGACCTCACGGGTATGAACCGTACGCTCTAGCCAGCTGAGCTACACCGCCATATAAGTGCTTATAAGCACAAGTTATATAATACAAAGGTTTCTTCATTCCGTCAACAGAAACTTTGAAGTTTTAATTTTCTGACTACATGGATGTTTACAAAAAAAAGCACCCGCGGGATAGACGGATGCTCCAATGTATTTATAGAAAGCAGCAAGTTATCCTCTTCTTGCTCCGCGCCCTCCACGTTTTGATTCCGTGTTTCGTTTTAAAGATGATAAGCGGTCTTCGCTATCTTTAAGAAACTTGTTCATTTTCTGTTCAAAAGATTCTTTCGGACGGAAATCATTTCTAGGTCTGGCTTGCGGACGGTCTTTAGCTTTTTTAATTGATAAACCAATTTTCCCGTCTTTTTCAACGTTGATGACTTTCACTTCAACTTGATCGCCGACTTTTAAATGCTCGTTAATGTCTTTCACATAATTATCGGCTACCTCACTGATATGAACGAGACCGGTTGAGCCTCCAGGCAATTCAACAAATGCTCCGAAATTTGTAATACCTGTTATTTTCCCTTGCAACTTGCTGCCAACTTCAATCGACATAAAAAAAGTGCTCCTCCTTAGGCTTATAAAAAGATCGTTTGTTTAATTATACCTAAATAAAATTTTAAGTGTCAACAAGGCTACTTGCTCTTCTTTTCTACATTAAAGAGAATCTCACCATTTCCTGACATAAACAAGTCTCTTCTGGCAAGCTCTGTGACGTAATCCTCATCCTTTAATTTGGAAATTTCATCTTTTAAATCAGCCTGTTTCGCGTCCAATTCTTTCACTTGTTTTTCCAGCTGAGCTTTCTTTTCTTCGTTTGCGCTAAGGGAAGAGGTCTGTGACCACAGAGAACCCGCTAAGACAATAGCCGTCAACAACACAAGGGCGCCGAATACGATCAACCGTCTGAAAAGCCCTTTCCGCCTTCTTTTCATAAGCTGGGATTGCCGCTCAACCTGCTCTTTATAGTCGTTTTGAATTTCAGTTATTGTACGTTCTCTAGATAGATTCAAACCAGACGGTCCTCCTTTCATCTTTTCAAAATACGTATCATGGTCGATCTGATTGTTATGATTAGTTTCTTGCTCTTTTGTAAAAATCCTGCACTTTTTTGAAAATATCGTTTGAAAGTAAGACGCCACTTTTCAGGAAGAAGTTTCAATAAATGTTTCAACAGGAAGAACAGCGGATGCAGCAAAAACGTTACGATCTTAAAAAGACACTTCACAAAAAAGGCGCTCACCCGATAGGAGTATAAAGAAATAAACGTGATCAGCCCGATGAGCAGCTTAAAAAGCAGAACCACCGGACGGAACAGCACATGCTGAATGAGCTTTTTTGCGAATTGATAAAGAGATACCGCAAGATGGATGGCGAATTTCAGTATTTTTATATACATTCGTTTAAACAGGCTTTGGTACGTCGCAATTCCCAGTAAGACAGCCAAGAAAATGTATATCCTGAGTTCACCTTCATTCACGTTGAGCAGCACATAGAAAAACAGCAGACCTTGTACAATCCAAAAAAGAAGGTCATGAATGAATAACAGCCATCTGGCCGTTTTGGCGCGGCTGACAAACAGCCTGTATGTATCAAGCGACGCTCCGAGCCAGGCGCCCATACCGGTCATTGCCAGCATCGTATAAAATTGGGTCGTCAGCGTCATTTAAACAACTTGCTAAAAAACCCTTTAGCTTTATCCCCTTGCTGCTCGTCTAAATATACAAGGTCAAACACCCTGCCCTTTATAGATACAATCCCTTTTTCCACATCAAGGTTTTTCATCTGCAGGTTCTCGCCTCTGACGGAAAGCATTCCCATAACCGTTTCCAGCAAAAACTCTTCGTTGTCAAAACTTTCTACATGCTTGACGCCCGAAATGTCTAAATGCTTTCTCCCTTTCATCGTCACATCATGCTGTTCCGGAACAGAAGAAGAACCTTTTTGCTCATAATATGAATTCATCTATTCAGCCCCCATATCCTCGATACTTTTAGCATTATTACTGCATTGTATGAGGCGGGAGCTTTGTTTAGAACAAGCCTATTCGCCGAGTTTTTCTTCTTTGACGATTGTATACATGCCCGCGGCTTCTTCTTTTTTTGTTGTTTCTTTCAATTCGTTTACCTTTACCGTGACAAGCTTTTGGCCGAAGCGAACCGTCAGTTCATCGCCGGCTTTTACGTCTGAGCTGGCTTTCGCCTGATTCCCGTTAACGGTGATTCTCCCCTGGTCGGCGACCTCTTTCGCCAAAGTGCGGCGCTTAATTAATCTGGATACTTTTAAAAACTTATCAAGTCTCATATTTAGAATCTCCTCTCCATTTCTTTTGCTTCATCCCACAATTTGTCCATTTCCTCAAGTGACATTGCGGTCAATTCAAGTCCCTTTGCCGCCGCTTCTTTCTCAATATAAGCAAAGCGTCTGCGGAATTTGTCATTTGTCATGGCGAGCGCTTCCTCAGGCTCAATTTTATAGTATCGGCCGATATTGACCAATGCAAATAAAACATCGCCGAATTCAGCTTTTAAGCTGATTTCATTTGCTGATTCGGCGGAAGCCTCTGCAGAAAATTCCTTCAGCTCTTCATTTACTTTATTCCATATATCCTGAACGTCATCCCAGTCAAAGCCGGTTTTTGCGGCTTTTTTCTGAAGTTTGGCCGCTTTTGCAAGAGAAGGCAGTGTTTTCGGTACGTCATCCAGCAATGAAGAGGATGTTGTTTGCTTTTCCGCCTTTTTGATTTCTTCCCAGTTGGCGACGACATCATGTTCATCCTGAACCTTAACATCCTTAAACACGTGCGGGTGCCGTCTGACCATCTTGGCGCTGATGTCTCTGATGACATCATCAATTGAGAAATACCCTTCGTCTTCTCCGATCTGGGCATGAAGCATAACCTGAAGCATGACATCCCCGAGCTCTTCTATCATGTGATCCGTGTCCTCTTCGTCAATGGCCTCGAGCAATTCGTAGCATTCCTCAATCATATATTTCTTTAATGACTGGTGTGTCTGCTTTTGATCCCACGGACAGCCATTCGGCCCGCGAAGCTCACGAATAATTCTTCGGAATGCGGAAAATTCCTGGTAAAGGAGTTCTTCTTTTTTAATCGGCGGAACATATACACTTGTTAAGTTATTTATCTCTACATTGCGGTCAAGTTCAAACAAAGGCACTTTGGTGATCTTTTCTCCCTTGCTTCCGGCTGCCGTTACGATGACCACTTCATAATCGTCAGGCAATTTCTCCATAAGCGTCAGCTTCACCTCAGAGGCCGTCATTTGGTCATAAACCTGGCAAATGATCAGGTGATGGCGGAGCTCAAGCTCATCCGGCGTCATTGTTTGCGCATCTGTAAATTGAAGCCCTTCAATCGGATCAATCCGCAATGCATTAAAGGTGGCATCCAGAAAGCTTTGTCCTCCGGCGGTATGAACCGTCACCTGCTGTTCTTCCCGGCGTTCAAATAACAGCTGAACGGTTTTCTCAGCGACAAACGGATGACCGGGTACAGCGTAGACGACATCCTCTTGCTTCGCTTTTTCAAACAGAATGTCCGTGATCTCTTCATAGACCGCTCCAAACTGATCGTGCTTTTCATAAACATCATCAAAATACCGGATATCCGCTGCAGCCTCTTGCTCTAATTCCGGAATCAAAGGGTGGTCTTTCGTTCTTATATATAGATGCTTCGCCTGAGTCAGCAGCTTATGTACGCCCACTGTCAACTGATCCATGTCACCGGCGCCGAGGCCGACGACCGTAATGTTACCTGCCATGTTTTTCTCTCCTCTTTTTCAATTTGCTTAAAGCATTGCCGAAAGGAAGGCTGCTCAGCTCTTCGTCCGTAAATATCTTCATTCTCATCATACAATAAATAAACAAAAGCCCCCCGAGGACTGACGCAGACAGACTCTCACATACTGCTCCGGTTCTGCTGACGGGAACGAATAACTGCCAAAGCTTCGTATACACGAGCAGAAAAGAAGCCATCAGCAGAGTGCACCAGCACAAACGGGCAATCATGCCGCCGATATTCGTCAGCCAGCCCTTCGACCAAATTCTCTGCAGATTCAGGCACGCAACTGCGGCAAATGCCAAGACGGTCGCCAGCGCCGCTCCTGTAATACCCCAGTCCGGGACCAGCCAAACATTCAGCACCCATTTCAGCACCCCTCCCGCCAAGACGGACACGGCGGGGAAGACGGTATGTCCCGCGCCTTGCAGGATCGCGGCTGCCGTAAGCGCAATCGAAGCAAAAAAGATAGATAAGCTGAATATTTGTAAGGTCTGCGTCCCCTCACTGTTTTGGAAAAGCATGATGTTCACCGGTTCTAAAATGCAAAAAAGTCCGGCCGATGCGCCGATTCCTACCGCAAGGCAGAGCTTAACGGCAGAGGTCGCTTTCTCTTTTATAATAAACGGCTTGTTCCCATGCACCGCTTTTGAAATGGAGGGGACAAGAGATGCGGCGATACTGACGGCAAACACGGTTCCCAGCTGAAGAAGCGGCTGTCCGCGGTCATATATGCCTTTCAGCTGTTTCGCAGCATGGCTCTTTGTCCCGTCTGACAGCAGTGAATATAAGTTTAAGGCGTCTACGAGCTGAATCAAAAGCATGAGTACACTGCTGATACAGATGGTGACTGAATAAAGCAGCAGCTTTTTTACAATGATACCTGTTTCGATATGTCCGATGTCTGTCTTCTTGTCTTCCCGCTTGTACCAGAATAAGGCCAATACGCAAAGAGCCGCCAAGCTTCCGGCAATTGATCCCGAGGCTGCCCCCGCACCTGCCGCATATAATGAACGGCCGCTTTTCAAAAGCCAGAAAGATAAACCGAGAAGCACCGCCACACGGAGAAGCTGTTCGGTGATCTGGGATAAGGCGGACGGCATCATATCATGCACGCCCTGGAAATACCCCCGAAAAACCGCCGTAAACGGAAACAGTATAAAAGCGAACGCCGCTACCCGTATCAGCAGTTCAAGGCGGGCGTCACCCATAAAACCGGCTAACGGCGCCGCGCCGGCATACATGAGCACAAACAGTATAAGTCCGGCCGCCGTGACATAAAGGGCGGAAATTTTCATTATTTTTTGTTTATGATTGCTATAATCGTTCATTAATTTTGAGATGATCACCGGAAATCCGGATGTTGAAAGCATGACCGCGATGCCTAAAAACGGATACACCTGCTGATAAATGTAAAATCCGACGTCACCGACAATATTCTGAAAAGGAACTCTGTACACGGCGCTTAATATCTTTGTCACGATGCCCGCAACAACAAGCACAAAAGCACCTTTCCATGCCGATTGCCGTTTGACGCCAACTGAATCGTTCATCCAAAAGCTCCTTCCAGCCGCTAGAAAATTACGTCTATAAAACGAGCTTATTATATCACAATCCTAACGGCCGAACCGATAGTGAGCACATATGAAAAAGAACAGCACTTGTTTAAGAGCTGTTCTTTCCCCGTTTCTTATTTCAATAATGGTAATAAGACCTACTGTTCCATTTGTCTCGCCAAAAAGCTGGCTGCCGTTTCTACCGCTTTGTGTTCTACCTCTCCAAGTGCCTGTTCTTTAGAAAAAATGACCACGGCACCGATAGGATCGCCATTCGCCACGATAGGAGCGATTGTATAGGAGCTCATGTCTTCATCAATGTCATTAACAAGCTGTGCGGATTTTACGTCATTTTCCAGCACCGAGCTGCGCTGGTCCATCGTTTTTTCGAGCAAATCGCTGATGGATTTGTTCAAAAATTCTTTTTTGGAGCTGCCCGAAACGGCAATATACACGTCACGGTCGCAAATCAAAACGGAATGGCCGAGACTGTCATACAATGCATCCGCATATTCTTTCGCAAAATCGCCAAGCTCACTGATAGGAGAATATTTTTTCAATATAACTTCTCCGTCGCGGTCAACGAATATTTCAAGCGGGTCTCCTTCCCTGATTCGCAGTGTTCTCCGAATTTCCTTAGGGATGACGACCCGTCCTAGATCATCAATACGACGTACAATACCTGTAGCTTTCATCTCTCTGGTGCCTCTCTTTCATGTGATGATATTTAAGGGAAAGTACTAAAGCTCTTTACTTTATGTAGCTTCCGCCACTCGCTTGAAATTAGTATCCGTCACATCAAATGTAATATACACCAGAGAGTAACAATTTTTATGAGGACGCGATTGTTTCTTTCTTCACATCTTGAAGGCCTTTCAGCATGCCGAGTACGGTCTCCAGCCACTCTTCGGTTTTGCGGCCTTTCGTCTGCACTGAGATTTTCAGTTTTTTCCCTTCCATTCCCAGTCCGATCTGCCGGCCGTATTTATTGCCGAGTTCAAACAATTTCTGACCGTCAATCTGGGCGCTGGCCTCTTCCGAAATAGTGAATCTGACCGCGTCCTTTTCCTGCTTGATGAGTTCGACGCGTTCATATTTGCCGTACACTTTCATCTCAGCAACTGTAAACAGCCATTCAACCTCTTTAGGATAGCTGCCGAACCTGTCGATGATTTCATCTTGAAGCTCATTTTTCTCCTCAATTGTAGCGATTGATCTAAAACGTTTATACATGTCGATTTTTTGCTTGCCGTCTTGTATATAGTTTTCAGGAATATATGCATCAAGCTCGATATCGATTTCTGTCTCAAACTGTTCGCTTTTCGGCGTATCGCCTTTACGCTCTTCAATGGCTTCTTTGAGCATTTGCGAATACAGGTCAAAACCGACCGAGTCGATGAAACCGTGCTGCTGGGCGCCGAGAAGGTTCCCCGCTCCCCTGATCGTCAAGTCACGCATGGCAATTTTAAACCCTGATCCCAGCTCGGTAAATTCTTTAATCGCCTGCAGCCGTTTTTCCGCCACCTCAGTTAGCACTTTGTCTCTGCGGTACGTAAAATACGCGTACGCGACACGATTGGAGCGGCCGACCCGTCCTCTCAGCTGATACAGCTGAGACAGTCCCATTTTGTCTCCGTCAAACACGATCAAGGTATTGACGTTCGGTATATCTACGCCTGTCTCAATAATGGTCGTACTGACGAGGACATCTGATTCCCCTTCCAGAAAATTAAGCATGACGCTTTCCAATTCATTTTCGGTCATTTTCCCGTGGGCGTATGCCACTTTCGCATCGGGAACAAGCATAGAAATTTCGTCAGCCTTCCGCTCGATATCATCCACGCGGTTGTACAAGAAATATACCTGTCCTCCGCGCGCCAGTTCTCTTTCGATGGCTTCTCGTACAAGCGCGCCGTTGTATTCCACGACATATGTCTGGACAGGGAAACGGTTTTCCGGCGGCGTTTCAATAACAGATAAGTCCCGCACACCGAGCATGGACATATGAAGCGTACGCGGAATCGGCGTCGCCGTCAGAGTCAGCACATCGACATTGGCTTTGATCTGTTTGATTTTTTCCTTATGCGTAACACCGAAGCGCTGCTCTTCGTCGATGATGAGCAAGCCGAGATCTTTATAGACGACATCTTTAGATAAGAGCCTGTGGGTTCCGATCACGATATCTACTGTTCCGTTTTTCAGACCTTTGAGCGTTTCATTAGATTCTTTTCTCGTTCTGAATCGGCTGAGAAGACCAATGTTAATCGGATAGTCTTGGAAGCGCTCCGTAATGGTTTCATAATGCTGCTGTGCGAGTATGGTCGTCGGCACAAGGAGCGCGACCTGTTTTCCGTCGGCGATCGCTTTAAAGGCCGCACGGATGGCTACCTCCGTCTTCCCGTAACCGACATCACCGCAAAGCAAACGGTCCATCGGGCGTTCTCTTTCCATATCCTTTTTAATTTCTTGAATGGATCGGAGCTGATCATCTGTTTCCTGATAAGGGAAAGCAGACTCGAACTGACGCTGCATTTCATGATCCGGCGAGAACGCATAGCCTTTGCTTGCTTCGCGTTCCGCATAAAGCTTAATCAGATCATCGGCAATATCCTGAACGGAGTTTTCAACTTTTTTCTTCACCCGTTTCCATTCACTGCCGCCCAGTTTATAAAGCTTCGGTTCTTTTCCTTCAGAGCCGACGTACTTTTGCACCTGGTCGATTTGTTCTACCGGGACGTACAGCTTATCACTGCCCTGGTAATGAATGTTGAGGTAATCTTTATGAATGCCCTTGATTTCAAGTGTCTCGATCCCCAAATACTTACCGATCCCGTGGTTGACGTGGACGACATAGTCACCGACTTGAAGCTCAGAATAGCTTTTGATCCGTTCGGCATTTGTCAGCTTCTGCTTTCTCGGCTTCTTCTTGATTCGGTTTTTGAACAGCTCTTCCTCCGTAATGACGGCCAGCTTCATCAGCGGCAGTTCAAAACCGGATTGCAGCTCGCCTTCCATGACATAGACCTGTCCTTGTACAAGCGCTTTGGAGCTGTCCGTTTTGGCGGCTTCAATTTCGTAATCAGCCAGCACGGACGCCAATCTGTCGGTTCTGTCCTTATTTGCGCCTAAAAAGACGACGGTGAAGTTTGATTTCTTAAAGCGCTCCATTTCACTGGCGAGCACATTCATCTGCCCATGAAAACTCTGCATCTGCCGGCTTGTCACATTCACGATATTTTGAGGGCTTGTATGCTGAACATGACGCAAAAATAATGAAAAGTAAATGGCAGGACGCCGCTTCTCGGCCATAATCTCCTGAAAGCTGAAGGATAAATTGATGTCATGCAGAATTTTTCCTTCTTCCAGCAGACTTGTCATGAATTCGGCTTCTTCTTTTTGGAGCTGATCCTCCATTTCATGAATCCGGCTGACTTCGTCTAACAATAACAGGGTGTCTGACGGTGTATAATCTAGCAAACTAGCAGGCTTTTCGTAAAAGTACGAGAGATACTTCACAAGTTCCTGATCAGTCTGTCCCGTTGATAACCGTTCTTTATCATGTGAGATATTGATATGAAGCATTTCCTTTTGTTTGTCCTGCTTCAGCTTCTTCAGACTGTCGGCAAGCCCTTTATCGAGCCTTTCCATCGCGCGGGCTTTTTCTTCCGCCCGGATGATCAGTTCCTTCGCCGGTCCGATGGCCACCGTTTTTAGCGTCTCAATTGATCTCTGGTCATCAGAGTTGAAGCTTCTGATGGAGTCGACCTCCGTATCAAACAGCTCAATCCGCACCGGATGTTCTGACGTCAGCGGATAAATGTCGATTATTCCGCCGCGAATACTGAATTCACCGGGTGCAGAAACCATATCGGAACGCTCATACCCCACCTCTACAAGGCGTGCAGACAGCTGATCCTGTTCTATATCGTCTCCGAGTGATATGGCGATTTGGCAGCTTTTCCACAGTTCTTTCGGCGGAAGCATTCTTCTCAGTGCTGCAACGGGTGCCACTACGACCGGCGCTTCTCCGTTTGTTAATCTATTAATGACATCAAGCCGCTGAGCGCGCAGTTCAGGACTCGCCACCGCAATTTCTGAAGAAATCAATTCATTTACGGGGTATAAAAAAACAGATTGATCCCCGAGAAGCGCCGTCAGATCTTCCGTCACTTTTTGGGCCTGATATAAATTATGAGTGATAAAGAAAATCGGCTTTTTCGTTTCCTGTGCAAGGGCGGAGGTAAAAACAGAACGCGCAGAACCTGACAGACCCGCAAGCAGCTGTTCCTTCAGCCCCTCATGTAAACCGTTAACAATGGATTTAAAATCATCGCTTTCTTTAATAAAGGTTTGAATATTGTCCATATGGGCCCCTCCTCTCTATTTTCTGCAAGAACAGAAAAACGCTTTGGTCTAGAATCTACACCAAAGCTCATTATTGAATAAATGTGTTGTGTTCATGGTAGTGCGGATTGCGTTCCAGCGCCTCTTGGCAGTCTTCACAAATTGTAAGAACATGGACATCTCCATTGTCTTTATATGAAATCATATCGTTTCTTTCCTCATTTGTTAAGTGCTGAAATCCAAGTGACTGTGTCGGCACCGACGAATACTCCAGGCTCCCTACCTTAAAACCGCAGTGGCGGCAGAAATAATGCAAAGCCATACATTGGACCTCCTGATGTGAAAAAATCATTTTTCCCTAGTATGGTCTCCCATTATTTATCTTATACATTTGCATTAAATTCGTTCATCACTTCTAAAAATGGTTTCGTTAAGGAAGCTTCGCAGGCTTTTACGGTTTTTGAGACGGCATCATTGATATGCGGCGCTTCATCTTTCGTAAAAGCGCCCAGCACATAATCAACGACTTTCATCCCGTTGACGGGACGGCCGATTCCGATTCTGACCCGGTCAAATTCAGGGGTTCCGAGGTGCTGAATAAGCGATTTAATTCCGTTGTGTCCGCCTGCGCTCCCCTTCGTCCGGAGCCTGATTTTCCCCGTCGGAAGATCCAGGTCATCGTATATGACTTTCAAATCTTCATGATCGGCATCATAATAATCCAATAGCGGCCGCAAACATTCCCCTGATAAATTCATATATGTAAGCGGTTTAACAAGTAGAACTTTTTTTCCGGAAACAAAACCGATTCCGTAAAGTCCGTTGAATTTCGTTTTATTCAATTCAATATTCCATTCTTTAGAAAGCTCGTCAATGGCCATAAAGCCGACATTATGTCTCGTGTTCTCGTAGGTTTTTCCCGGGTTACCCAGACCGGCAATCACAAGCATCGTAAATCCTCCCTCAACATCGCTGTAATTCTTCTCATTCTAGCACAAAAGACGTAACCTCGGGCGGGTTACGTCTTAAAGCGCTTATTGATTTTCTCCTTCGGGCTCTTCCTCAGGAGACGGTTCTGCATCTTCTTCGAATGCTTCCTGCTTAGGAGGAAGGATGGAAGCCACGACTTCTTCCGGATCGTTTGTAAATGTATAATTACCGTCAGCAGTCAGATCTGCGATGGTCAGCACATCATTCATTTCAAGCCCGGAAATATCAACATTGATTGTCTGAGGGATGTCCTTCGGCTTAGCCTTGATCGAAAGCTCATGCAGCGGCTGCTGGATGACGCCTCCGTCTTTGACTCCTTTCGCCTCTCCCGTCAGCTGAATCGGCACTTCCGCCTCCAGCTCCTCACTCATATTCACGACTTGAAAATCGGCGTGCGTCAATTCGTTTTTGAGCGGGTCTGTCTGAAGATCAGTCACCATAACCGATTGCTGATTTCCGTTGACATCAATTGTGATAATCGTGTTTTTTCCTTCGTCCCGCAATGTTTTAAGCAATTCGACACTGTCTAAAGAGACAGCCGTGTTCGTTATTTCTTTCCCGTATATAATCCCTGGAACATGTCCTGAATGACGGATTTTCCGAAGCGTCGAACGTTTAAAATCTGTTCTTTCATTTGCTTTTAAAGTTGCCATATTCAGCACCATCCTAATTATCGTTTTATCGTCCTATTAGAACAATACCCACAATAACTGGGATTTAAACCTTAAAGTTTCGGTTTAGCTGAATAAATAGCTGACAGATTGTTTCTCGTGAACACGGATAATCGCTTCAGCCAGAAGCGGTCCGACAGAAAGCTGCTTAAAGCGTTCGATTTTTTTCTCTTCAGGAAGCTTAATGCTGTTCGTTACGACAAGCTCCTTGATTTTAGAGTTGTTGATCCGCTCAACCGCAGGGCCTGACAATACAGGATGCGTACAGCATGCATACACTTCCGCGGCTCCGTTTTCAACCAGTGCGTTTGCGGCAAGTGTGATTGTGCCGGCGGTATCAATAATATCATCGATCAGAATCGCGGTTTTTCCTTCCACGTTACCGACTATGTTCATCACTTCCACCTCATTCGGTCTAGGACGGCGTTTGTCGATAATCGCGATCGGCGCTTTCAGACGGTCCGCAAGTTTGCGGGCGCGCGTCACACCGCCGTGGTCAGGAGAAACAATAACGATATCTTTCAAGTCTTTACCTTCAAAGTAATGGCCTAAAATCGGAACACCCATTAAGTGGTCAATCGGAATATCAAAGAAACCTTGAATTTGCGGCGCGTGTAAATCAAGCGCGATCACGCGTGTCGCACCCGCTGTTTCAAGCAGGTTTGCAAAAAGTTTTGCCGTGATCGGTTCACGTGATCTTGCTTTTCTGTCCTGGCGCGCATAACCGTAGTACGGAATCACAATGTTGATTGTTTTCGCGGAAGCGCGCTTTAAAGCGTCCACCATGATCAGCAATTCCATGATGTGCTCGTTGACCGGCGCACTTGTAGACTGAATGATATAGCAATCACAGCCGCGAATACTTTCTTCTATGTTGATCTGGACCTCTCCGTCACTGAATCTTGTAACAGAGCACTTTCCTAATTGAACTCCTACATTATCCGCGATTTCTTTTGCAAGTTCTGGATTTGAATTCAAAGAAAAAATCTTTAAATTCTTATCTCCGTATTCGTTAGACATGGTAAACCTCCGATTTTAGGATTATTTTTTATGAATATTTTTCACATAATCTTCTTTATTTACTTGTCTTGCTCTGGCAATGGCAAGCGCTTCGCCCGGCACATCTTCAGTTACGGTTGAGCCCGCTGCGACGTATGCGCCTTCTCCCACTGTGACAGGAGCGACCAGATTGGAGTTGCAGCCAATAAACGCGCCGTCTTCAATTTTGGTTAAATATTTGTTCTTCCCATCATAATTGACCGTGATGGAGCCGCACCCGAGATTGACGTCCGTGCCCACTTCGGCATCACCGATATAGCTTAAATGAGATGCTTTGCTTCGGTCGCCGAATTGTGTTTTCTTGATTTCCACAAAGTTTCCGATCTTCACTTCATTGCCGATTGCGGAATCAGGTCTGATGTGAGCAAAAGGACCGATATTTACATCATTCCCAACTTTGCTCCGATTGACAACGGATTGTTTAATCACAGTGCGGCTGCCGATCGAGCTGTCCTCTATCTCAGTGTGAGGGCCGATGACACATTCATCGCCGATTTCAGCTTGTCCCTTTAACACAGTTCCGGGATAAATAACTGTATCTTGTCCGATACGTGCGTCAGGTGAGATGTACGTATTCATCGGATCGATTAAAGTGACTCCGTTTTGCATATGCCGTTTGTTAATACGCTCTTTCATATACATTTCAGCCTGAGAAAGAGCGACTCTATCATTCACTCCGAGCGTCTCTTGGAAGTTACCAGTCTGGTAAGCGGCAACAGTTTCGCCTTCGTCTTTGAGGATTTCGATTACATCCGGCAGGTAATACTCGCCTTGGGCATTTTCATTCGAAACCTGTTCGATGACACGAAAAAGGGCCTCGTTATCAAAACAGTACGTTCCCGTGTTGATTTCTTTCACAAGACGTTCTTGCTCCGAAGCATCCTTATGCTCCACGATTTTTTGAACGGCGCCGTCTTCTCCCCGGATGATTCTTCCGTATCCGGCGGGATCGTCGGCAACGGCCGTTAACACCGTGGCTTTTGCGCCTTTGTTTGTATGTTCATTCAGCATGGCTTCCATCGTCTCCGCCGTCAGAAGCGGTGTATCGCCGCAAATAACGATCGTGACACCTTTCTCTCCGTGAAGAAATGGTTTTGCCTGCTTGACTGCATGAGCCGTACCGAGCTGTTCTGCTTGGAGAGCGTAATCGCTTTTCTGTCCGAGCTGCTTTTTCACATCTTCGGCGCCATGTCCTACGATGGTGACAAGCTTCGCTAAAGATAATTTCAGAGCCTCGTCTGCGACGTGCTCTACCATAGGCTTTCCGCATACCGGATGAAGGACCTTATAAAGCTTAGATTTCATTCTCGTTCCTTTTCCGGCAGCTAAAATCACTGCAAACCGCTTATCCATTTAATGGCCTCCAATATCCCTTTTATCCATAGAAAAATATATCCTAAATAGCTGTTGATTTCAAGAAGACATCAAAAAGTGCAAGAATTTTCTATGTAATCGCTTTATTACTGAAAAATCAGATTTAAAAAAGGACTGCCGGAAAAGGCCTTGTGTCAGCCTTTATCAGCAGTCCTTACATTTTGTTATGTTTAAGAAGCCCCAGCTTCTTCATATTCTAATGCTTCAGAATCACCCAAACGATGATACTCATTTAAAACAGCATCCTGGATCTTGCCCCGCGTGCTGGAATTAATAGGATGAGCAATATCGCGGAATTCTCCATCAGGGGTGCGTTTACTCGGCATCGCAACGAAAAGACCATTGTTTCCATCAATCACACGAATATCATGTACGACAAATTCGTGATCCAGCGTGATGGATGCAATCGCTCTCATGCGACCATCGGTATTCACGCGGCGTAATCTTACGTCAGTAACTTCCACAGTAGTTCACCACCTTTTCCCTATATAAAAGCATTAGTCTAACAATTCCACGATTCTTTTTAAATTCCTGCACATTTCAAAAAGTTTTTTTGAAAATATAGGATATACATACACAATTAGGTGATAAACCATATCGGGGGATCATATACTGCATAAAAAAAGTGATTCCGGAGACCGGAACCACTTTTCTGAGATTTAAGATTTCACCAGCGCAATGACTTCAATTTCCACGAGAGCGTCTTTCGGCAGTCTCGCCACTTCCACACAAGACCTTGCCGGCTTATGTACATCAAAGTATTGTCCGTACACTTCATTCACTTCCGCAAACTGCTCCATATCAGCAATAAACACCGTTGCTTTTACAACCGTCTCGAGAGAAGCGCCCGCTTCTTTCAGCACAGCCTTTAAATTGCTGAACACCTGATGCGTTTGTTCTGTGATATCACCGTTTACCATTTCTCCTTCAGCAGTAAGAGGAATCTGGCCTGAGCTGTAAAACATGTTGTTTACGATGATTCCTTGTGAATATGGCCCGATTGCTGCCGGCGCGTGTTTTGTATGGATTGCTTTTGTCATTTTTCTGTCTCCCCATTCTTTAAATGCTGTTCTTTAAAAAATCGCAGAAAATTGCCGTTTTGAATCTCAATCGTTTTGTCTTTCATATTGATGGTTGAAAGTGTGAGCAGCGACATGTATTCATCGACAAGCCGTTCATTCACTCCCTCAGCTTCAACCAAGACGCCTATTCCCGCGACGTTCGCATTAAACTCATCAAGCAGGCTGATCATGCCGTTTATGGTGCCGCCCGCTTTCATGAAGTCGTCAATAATCAAAACGTTCGACCCCGTGGCCAAACTTCTTTTCGCAAGTGACATCGTTTGAATGCGGTTAGACGACCCTGATACATAATTGATGCTCACCGTGGAGCCTTCCGTCACTTTATTGTCTTTTCGTACGATGACAACCGGAACGTTCAGATAACTGGCCGCTGCGTAAGCGAGAGGGATTCCCTTTGTCGCAACGGTCATCACCACATCAATCTCCCGCTCCGCAAAAACGGAAGCAAAAAGCCTGCCTACATGAGAGAGGACAGATGGTTTGCCTAAGATATCCGTTAAATATACATAACCGCCCGGAAGGATACGCTCAGGATTTACTAAAGACTGTCCCAGCTCCTGTATAAACGCTTCTGCTTCAGCCTGTTTCACTTTCGGAATGTATTTGACGCCTCCGGCAGCTCCCGGCACTGTAAGCAGCGTCCCAATGCCTTGCTGTTCGAAGGTCTGTTTAATAATCGTTAAATCTTCACTGATTGATGACTTTGCTGATTGATACCGTTCAGAGAAAAACGTTAACGGTATTAATTCATGCGGATGGGTTAACAAATAATTTGTTAAGTCCACCAATCTGCCGCTGCGACGAAACTTCATGAACTTACCCCCAAAATCCGAATAATTTAAAAACAATATAACTTAACATACGGATTTAATCAAGAGCATTCTGTTCGCCGATCATCCGCACCGCGTACACCTGATCACAGAAGCCTCTTAACCCGTTATAAATCCGCTGCACCTTTGATTCGTATTGAACCAAACCGAATACAGTCGGTCCGCTTCCGCTCATTAACACCGCATCGGCACCGAAGCGTTTCATTTGATTTTTAATCATCGCCACCTCGGGATGAAGGTTGAGCGTAACCGATTCCAATACGTTTCCTAGTTGGCTGCATACCTTTTGGAAACTTTTTTCTTCAATTGCGTCAATCATTGCCTGTACATCCGGATGCCGAACCTGCTGCAAATTCAGCCGGCGGTACACTTCGGCGGTCGATACCCCGATCGTCGGTTTGGCGAGCACGACCCAGCAATGAGGCGGAGCACTGATATGCCTGATCTTCTCACCGCGTCCGGTTGCCAGGGCAGTGCCTCCGTAAACGCAGAAGGACACGTCTGAACCGATTTCAGCGCCAAGCTCCGCGAGCTCTTCGACAGAAAGCTTTAAATTCCAAAGCCTGTTCAGCCCTCTTAGTGTGGCAGCCGCATCGCTGCTTCCGCCGGCAAGCCCTGCCGCTACAGGGATCACCTTTGTGATCATAATGGAAACGCCTTTTTTGACTTGAAACCGTTCTTTGAGCAGTTTGGCTGCCTGATAAGCCAGATTTCTTTGATCATCCGGAACAAAGCGATTATGCGACGCCACTCTGATAACGTTTTCGGGCAGTTCTGTCAGTTCAATCCGATCTGCCAAATCAATTGTCGTCATGATCATCTCCACTTCATGATAACCATCCGGGCGTTTACTCCTCACATCGAGGGACAGATTGATTTTGGCCGGCGCTTTTTCTAAAATACGCATAGCTTTCACCTACTTCTCCATCTAAACATAAGTATGAACATTGTATCACATTTGGAGACCCGGAGGTACTTATCCGAAATTGACGCCGATTTTGACAGCCGATAGAAAAAACCGGGGAACGGATTGTCCCCCGGGCCACTGCATTATCGGTTATTTTGGTTCTGAGCCGCCATCTGCTGTTCGGCAATCTCAATCGCACGCTTTACCATATTCCCGGCATCGCGCGCCCGAATGCCGCCCCAGCCCTCGTTTTTCACCGTATCGTAAAAACCAAGGTCCTTTGCCAGCTCATACTTGAACTCATCTGACATAACTCCACGACGTCTGCCCAAACGAAACAACCCCTTTTATAGAATTGATCACCATTCGTGCACGCCACGATAAAACATGTGACACTTATAGCTTCCGTTTAATCAGCTGAAACTTTCGAGGGAATAATTAGAAGAGCTTTAGAAGGCAAAACAAAAAGCAGTAAACAAAAGGTTCACTGCCCATTAAAATGCTACTGAGCTTGCCGCATCATCATTGAATGTCAATTCAACAGTCTCAGTCAGAATATCAGCATAACTGTATGAAACTCTTTCAAACGAATTCTCGTCTTGATCTAGTTGTATCACAAAAACAGAAGGGTACGTCTCAGCTAAAATGCCCGAACGCTCAATCGTTTTTCGGCGGCCGCCGTTTGCTTTTAACGTAAGCCGTTTACCTAAATTCCCATCAAGCGATCTTTTTATATCGGACAACGTCTTCGCCATTGCATCCACCTCACTACATTTATTGTACAACAAGAGCCCAATTTTGTCAAACAAAATTTAAATTATATCAACGTTAATAAGTCATTGTCAACAAAATTATTTTGACAAAATTCTATTGATTTCTGCATTATTTTTCACAAGTTCCGGAAATTTATGTATCAATATGTAAAATAATTAACCCGCATAGCGAATTTCATGCGGGTTTTTCACTCATCCATTTGATTTATACGGCATACCGACACGCAGCACACCCTTCGTTTCAATGCCTCCCAGCCCTTTCTCTCTCGTCAGCGTATTTCTCAGGACATCCCACACATTAATCCGCTCCATAAACGGAGTGAAGCTGATTTTCGCGACAATATATACCGGGTCAAGCGCATGAATGTTGACGCGTGACGGTGAACTTGCAAAATTCGCGCCCGCTTTAATTAAAGACTCGAAATGGGATTGGCAGGCACCCGCGAATATGACAAGCTGGTCCAAGTGGGGGACTTTTCGTCTCGCTCTTTGAACCGTTTCGACAAAGTGTTTAGAATGCCTGTAGGCGCTTAAATCGTTCACGTCTCCCTTATGCTTGGAATATGCATCATGGCCGGTGATGACTAAAATATCCGGCCGGTATTTATCGAGCAGCTCCTCAATGGATGCCGGCATTTTTTTCTCATGGCAGTGAATCCCGTACACCGGCACACCGATTTTTTCGTAAAAGTTCAGGCACTTTTTCAAATAAGCCTCATCGCCGTCCAAATGCAATACCTTGCCGGGCATATGAAAGTAGTGCTCCTGATGCTGATATTGATTCGTCGCATAATATTCCTGTTTTTCCCGAAGCAGCTTATAATCCTGGCGGAGCAGCTCGAGAGATTCATTCATCCTGCTTTCATCTTTCTGCTTTCTCACGGCCTGTTCGTCTTTTCTTACAGGCGCCAAATCAGAAAAATCAGCATCCGCAATCAATCTGACTTCGTCACCATGCAGGATGGCAATTGAATTTCCTTTGCTTGTTTGCTCTATGCCGATAATGCGAAATAAAACATCCATTTGATAGGATTTTCTGGCTACCATATCTCCTATTTGAAATTGCACGTTACCCACTCCACAAATAGACTAAGCCTCATCATGAAAGAAGCCTTATCAAATGCACCTCTTTCCGCTGCGGCGCTTGATGTTTCAAGCTTTTCTTGCAGTTGAATGAATAAGGTTCTTCTCTAGCCTATGTAGCGGCAGTCCAAGTGGTGACGCAAAACAAAAAGCCCTTCTTAGAAAAGGGCTTTATACAATCCGTTGGACAGGAGCGCGAATTCTTCTATAGACAGGGATTCACCGCGCCGCTTTCCGTCAATATTCGTTTCTTGGAGAATTTCTTCGATTTGAGCTTTCTTCTCTTTTCCGCCCGGAAGATTGTTCACAAGGTTGTTCAGCAAGGTTTTCCGGCGCTGAGCGAAGCTTGCTTTAATCAGCTGGAAGAAAAACGGTTCATTATCGACGTCAACCGCCGGGCCGTCTCGAAGCAAGAGACGGATGACCGCGGAATCGACATTAGGCTGAGGCACAAACACCGTTTTCGGTACGGTCATGACCGTTTTGGCCTCCGTGTAGAACTGAACTGCGATGGAAAGCGATCCGTACTCCTTAGAGGAAGGATCAGCCGCCATCCGCTCAGCGACCTCTTTTTGCAGCATGACGACAATTCCTTTTAAGGGAAGATGCTCTTCCAAAAGCTTCATGATGATCGGGGTCGTTACATAATACGGAAGATTCGCCGTCACCATAATTTCATCACAATCCTGAAACTGCTCTTCAATGACGGATTTGACGTCTGCTTTCAGCACATCCTGATGAATGATCGTTACATTGTCATACGGAGACAGCGTATCATTGAGAATGGGCAGGAGGCGCTGATCAATTTCAAACGCGACGACCTTTTTCGCCCGTTTGGCAAGCTGCTCTGTCAGCGCGCCGATTCCGGGTCCGATTTCAATGACTCCGGTCCGATCCGTTATTTCCGCATGGTCCACAATTCTGTCCAATATGTTTGTATCAATTAAGAAATTCTGTCCCAGACTCTTTTTAAAAGAGAAACCGTATTTTTTCAGAATTTCTTTCGTTCTGATAGGTGTCGCGATATCTTTATTGTTCATCCTGTTCCTCCTGCATCATAGCATCGAGCGCATCAATAAAATCACTTCTTTTGATTTGAAACATCTGCAGCCGTTTTTGAAGCTGTTTGCCGTTTGTATAGCCGATCTTCAGCAGGTCGCCCAATCGTTCGCGGCGTCTTTTGGCAGCCGGCCCGCCGATCAGACCGGCTTGTATTAAATCTTCAGCCGAAATCTCACTCGGCTTTGCCTCCATCTCTTCATGCACATTTTCCAGACATGCTCTGATGCTTTCAATGGATGCGTGCTCAACGCCGATGCCGCGCTTGTTCTTCGGTTTGGCAAGATGTTTGGGCAGAAATGCGTGTTTACAGCCGGGTACTGCTTCGGAAATGGTTTTCCGGATCTTTTCCCCCGGAAAATCCGGGTCCGTCAGCACGATGACTCCTCTCGTTTCCTGCGCCAGCCGAATCTGCCTGATGACTTCATCTCCGATTGCCGAACCGTTCGTCTCAATCGTATCCGCATCAACGGCAAGTTTAATGCGCGCAGTGTCATCGCGTCCCTCGACTACAATAATTTCTTTAATTTTCATTACTTCCTCCAAAAAAACTTTTTATATCCAAAACGAAACCTTTGTTTACATGTCACGTCTAATATACTGAAAATACACTTTACCTATTATAACGAAAAAAACAGAGGGCGCAAAACCCTCTGAATGAATCGGAATTAATTTAAAATTTTTATTTTGACCTGTTTCTTTCCCCAGCGGTATGCCGAAGATTTTTCAGGGAAAAAGACATCAATCCGTCTTCCTTTAATGGCTGAGCCCGTATCTGCGGCCACAGCATCCCCGTATCCGTCTACGTGGACTCTTGTGCCGAGCGGAATGACGCTTGGGTCTACCGCAATGACCTTGGCATTCGGATTGCTTGTCAGGTTAACGCCTGTAGCCGTATGGCCGGAACAGCCGCTGCAGCTTGCGGTATATGCCGTGGAAGACACGGTAATCACTTTACCGGAAGATCCGGTTTCACCCGAAGATGCCTTCACCGGTGCACTGAGCTGCTCAATCTTGGGACTGTGCCGCTTTGTGCCGACCGCAATGATCTGATCTTTGCTTTTTTCAGATGTTTCTTCTTTGACAAGCTTTCTTGATACTTCTTTTCCATTTTCTTTGACAACATGAAAATGCTTTTTAAGCTTGCCTTCTTTTCCTTTTTGAACGATCTTTTCTTTCCCGTTGTCGAGAGACGCATCCTCTTTTTCTTTCACTCGATACGCTATTTTTTCCTCAACTACATCGGTGACTTTTTCGATACGAGTGATTTGTATGCCGGCCTGATCTTTTGTGAGCTTTTCGTGTAATGCCGGTTTTACTTGATCTTCGTCTTTCATGTCCATCTTATGCTGCGTTAAAAAGTCAGCGACCGTAGTCGAAGTCGTCCATATTTTCTTTTTCTTTCCCGCATCATTTACAGTGACCTGAAAAGCCGGGTCGACCGTGACTTTCATGCCGTTTGTCACTTTCGTATCTGCTGCTGGATCTATTTTATCGTGCTGATTCACAGGTGTATGCTGTTCGTTCAGAAATGCGCCGACTGTTTTTGCCGTTGACCATAAAGTCTTTTCTTCTCCGCCTCTTGTCACACGGATCTGCTTTGCAGCATCATATACGACATTCATGTTCTCAGCCAATGCTGTCTGCTTAGACGGGGTAATCCGGTCTTCATTTCTTGTCTCTATATGTAAATCTTCCAGAAGTTCCCCAACCGTTTTTGCATGAGTGCGTATTTGCTTTTTCTTGCCGTTGATAGAAACAGAGACTGATTGTTTTGAGAGCTCATGTGCCCCGTATGCAGTCCCGGTTCCGCCCAGCAGAATAATAGCTGCAATAAGAATAACCTTGCTTTTACCAAGCTTTACGGAAAACAGTTTTTTCATTTTTTGTGTGATGAAAAACGCCTCCTTCTCCTCGGAGAGATTATATAGAGTATCTAAAATGCTGTCAACCCTCCCATCTCGAAGATCAAAAACCTTCAGCGTATCCCTCATTATGCAAAAACAAAGCAAAAAAAGGAAGAGAGACATATCGACAACCTATCTTATGAGAAGAAGGAAGCTTGTAGAACCGTTTTACATATCCACTGAATCGGACAAGCCTTTACACGTTACGACAGCGCATTTTGTCAGTTCATGCGGAAAAGTCTTTTTGCGTTTTCGGTTGTTATCGAAGCAATTTCTTCATACGTCAGTCCTTTTAATTCCGCGAGCTGTTCAGCAACATATTTCACGTAGCTTGGCTCATTTCGTTTGCCGCGGAAAGGATGGGGTGTCAGGAAAGGACAGTCAGTTTCGATCAGCAAACGGTCATTCGGAATTTCCTTTGCCACTTCTTTTGGTTTCTTCGCATTTTTGAAGGTAACCGGTCCTCCGAATGAGATATAGAAATTCATATCCATACACTGCCGCGCAACCTCCGCGCTGCCCGTAAAGCAGTGCATAATGCCGCCGACTTCTTCCGCTCCCTCTTCTTTCAAAATCGTGACAACATCCTCAGTCGCATCACGGTTGTGGATGATAATTGGAAGGTTCACTTCTTTGGCAAGCGCGATTTGTTTCCGGAATACCTCTTTTTGGATATCCTTCGGTGATTTGTCCCAGTGATAGTCAAGGCCCATTTCTCCGATTGCCACGACTTTTTCATGAGCAGACAGTTCCTTAATCCATGATAAATCTTCCTCTGTCATGTCAATTGCGTCTACCGGATGCCAGCCGATCGCAGCGTATATAAAGTCATATTCCTCAATCAGCTCCATTGCACGCGTTATGGTAGGTTTGTCGAATCCGACAACGACGATTCGTTCAACTTTTTCAGCCTTTGCACGCGCAATGACTTCTTCTAAGTCTGTGTCGAATTGCTCGGCGTTTAAGTGTGCATGTGTATCAAAAAGCATCATAAAAACTCCTTTCTTGTTGAAAAACAAAAGGTGTTCGACGAAATGTTACACGTGAAACACCTTTTGCATCTATTATTTAATTCTGGTGCCTTTCGGTAATGACTGGTCGACAGCTACAACCTTAAGGACGCCGTCAGATTCTCCTGCCAGTATCATCCCTTGAGAAAGCTCGCCTCTCAGTTTTACCGGTTTTAGATTCGTTACACAAATGATCTTCATTCCCACAAGCTGATCCGGTGTGTAATACTTCGCGATACCTGATACGACTTGGCGCTGTTCAAAGCCCAGATCAATTTGCAGCTTCAGCAGACGGTCCGCTTTTTTTACCGGTTCTGCGGACAAGACTTCTGCGACGCGAAGTTCTGTATCCATAAATTGATCAAACGTAATTTCCGGAAGACGCTCTGCTTCTTGCGGCTCATCTGTTTTTTCTTCTTTCACAGGAGCAGTCCCTTGCATTTTTTGCTTGATGTAAGCTACTTCCTCTTCAGCTTCAAGACGAGGGAAAAGCGGCTCCCCTTTTTTCACTTTCGCGTTCTTTAATTGGCCGAATGTCTGGATGCTGTCCCAAGCTTTAAGAGACTGATCCTCAACTCCGAGCTGGGCAAACATTTTTTCAGGCGTCTGCGTCAAGAAAGGCTGGAGCAGTACGGCCGAAATACGCAATGATTCAGCTAAATGATACATGACAGAACGTAATTCTTTTTCTTTTTCCTGATCTTTTGCCAGCACCCACGGAGCAGTTTCATCAATATATTTGTTCGTACGGCTGATTAATTGCCATAGTGTTGATAAAGCCACTGAAAACTCCATGTTTTCCATTGCCTTTTCATATGCTTTAACCGTTTCACCGGCTACAGAAGAAAGCTCTTGATCAAAATCAGTCACATTTCCTTCATATGAACCGATCTCACCGTCAAAATACTTTTGGATCATAGCGACTGTACGATTCAGAAGGTTTCCTAAGTCGTTTGCCAAGTCATAATTAATCCGTTCTACAAAACCTTCCGGCGTAAAGACACCGTCTGAACCAAACGGCACTTCGCGAAGCAGGTAATAGCGAAGCTCATCCAAGCCGTATCGTTCAATCAATGTTACCGGATCAACGACATTTCCTTTTGATTTCGACATTTTTCCGTCTTTCATCAATAACCAGCCATGCGCGAATACTTGCTTAGGGAGCGGGAGATCAAGCGCCATCAGCATAATCGGCCAGTAAATGGTATGAAAACGGACAATTTCTTTACCGACAAGGTGGACGTCAGCAGGCCAGTACTTTTTGTAAAGCTCGTCATTTTCCGTATCGTAACCGAGCGCCGTAATGTAGTTGAATAATGCGTCAATCCATACATACACGACATGCTTCGGGTTTCCCGGCACTTTTACGCCCCAGTCAAACGTCGTTCTGGAAACGGCCAAATCTTCAAGCCCCGGTTTAATGAAATTGTTAATCATTTCATTTTTGCGTGATTCAGGCTGGATGAAGGAAGGATTGTCCTCATAAAACTTCAGCAGGCGGTCTGCATATTTGCTCATGCGGAAGAAGTATGACTCCTCTTTGATTAATTCGACTGGATGGCCGCTGTCCGGGCTTTTTCCGCCGACAACCTCACCCTTTTCATTTCGTTCCACATCCACCAGCTGTGTTTCAGTATAGAATGTTTCATCAGGGATGCTGTACCAGCCCTCATACTCATCCAGATAGATATCACCATTATCAAGAAGCTTTTGGAACACTTTCTCAATAATTTCTTTATGCCGGCTTTCCGTCGTCCGGATGAAATCATCGTGAGAAATGTCGAGCTGCTTCCATAGTTTTTGGATCTCAGCCACGGCACGATCGACATAAGCCTGAGGTGTGATATTCTCTTCCTCCGCTTTCTGCTGGATTTTTTGTCCGTGTTCATCCGTTCCTGTCAGGTAGCGTACGTCAAATCCTTTTAATCTTTTGTAACGCGCCATCGCATCGCCGGCCACGGTAGTATAAGCATGGCCGATATGTAATTTTCCGCTCGGATAATATATCGGGGTCGTAATATAAAAAGTATTATTGTCTTGCGGCATGTTGCAACCTCCCATTCAGAATGTCGAAAAGCTCACGCCCAAAGGACGAGAGCGGTTTTATTTGATATACAATATTGATATTTGTCCTCTATCTATGATACCATCTTAGCCTTTAAGATCAAGGATATATACGTACTGCGCGTAAAAGAGTAAATAAAATTAAAAATTTTTATTGAAATTAAAAAAAGTCTTAACATGTCGAAATTTGTCGTATATAATCTACTAATATAAAACATCTTGGTTCGAAAGTCTTGATTTAAAAGGATTTTCAGTAGGATAATAGGTTCGAAAAAGCAGTCAAAAAGCCTGTTATTTCAGGATTTCCAAGGCTTTACTTACTATAAGAACTAATTCTTACAATCAATAGTAAACAAAAAGATTGACGATTATTGGAAACCTTGTTATGCTAGGAATGTAAGGAATTTTGTCGAATAATGACGAAGAAAAATATAAACTACAAAATAATTATCTCTCGGGAGGAGACTGTTAATGAAATCTACTGGTATCGTACGTAAAGTTGATGAACTTGGACGCGTAGTTATCCCTATCGAACTTCGCCGTACACTGGGCATCGCAGAAAAAGACGCTCTTGAAATTTATGTTGATGATGAAAAAATCATCCTAAAAAAATATAAACCAAACATGACTTGCCAAGTCACTGGTGAAGTTTCTGATGATAACCTTAAACTTGCCGGCGGCAAATTGGTACTCAGCAAAGAAGGCGCTGAGCAAATCATCTCTGAAATTCAAAATCAGCTTCAAAACCAAAAATAAGTTATTTCATACAAAAACCGTTCTTGTTACGATACAAGAACGGTTTTTTTTATGATTGAATGTGATAAGCGTCATAAATCTCGCGTTTCGGAACGTTCCGATCTACCGCTGTTTGTTTTATGGCCTGTTTGGAAGATGCTCCTTCGTTTATGTAATGCTCCACATGCTCTTTCTCAGAAAGCTCCGTCCACCAAGGCTTGTCATCTTCATCCGGTTCAGTGGCTTGATTGCCTTCGACAACGAGACAGAACTCACCGCGGATTTGATCTTCATTTGCCCATTCAAGCACCTCGGCGACCGTTCCTCTGATAAATTCCTCGTACTTTTTCGTTAATTCTCTCGTGACGGCGATGTTTCGATTTCCTAAAACGTCATGCATGGCGGTTAATGTTTCTTTTAATCTGTGCGGCGCTTCGTAAAAAATCATCGTTTCCTGGCGTTTTTTCAGGATTTCGAGTTCTTTCTTCTTTTCTTTCTTCTGTCTGTTTAAGAATCCGTAGAAGAAAAACGGCTGCGGGGTGATGCCTGATGCGGTCAGCGCAGTTAATGCCGCATTTGCACCGGGAAGCGGTACGACATAACCGCCGATTTGGGTAAAATCTCTTACAATCTCAGCCCCCGGGTCGGAAATTGTCGGCATACCGGCGTCACTGACCAAAGCCACATTCTTTCCGTTTTTCAGCCATTCAATAATTTTATGGCCGCTGCTTTCTTTGTTGTGTTCATGATAACTGGTAAGAGATGTTTCTATGTCATAGACGTGGCACAGCTTTTTCGTCTGTCTCGTATCTTCGGCAGCTATGACATCGACCGATTTCAGCGTCTCCACTGCGCGAAAGGTCATATCTTCCAAGTTGCCGATCGGTGTAGGAACAAGATAAAGGATTCCCATTTCAGATTTTCCGTTAAAACTCATCTGGCGACTTAACATATACAGCCTCCTTGCTGCTTCGTTTTTCTTCTATATATTGTTCTTTTTTCTTTCGAGTCAGCTGCTTAAAACGGTATTCCGCCTGCATGGCTTCCCGTTTTGTGTCAAATGATTCCGCATGGCATAACGAAACCGGCCTCCGCGCCCTTGTGTACTTCGCGCCCTTTCCCTCATTATGGGTTTTCAGCCGTTTTTGCAGATCATTTGTATAACCGGCATAAAGACTGTTGTCATTGCACAGCAGTACATAAAAGTAATGACTATTTGTCTCCATATAAAATCGTGCGGATCTCTTTCGTATATTCATTTTGTTCATCATATACAAACAGCGGAGGAAGTATTTTGAGATCAGGGCGGCCGCCTTTAATTCCTTCAACCAAAATAGTGTTCGCTTCTTTTCCTTGTTTCGGATAGATAAACTGAACCCGTTTCGGTTCTATTCGGTACGCTTTCATTAATTCAAAGATTTCCAAAAGCCGTCCCGGCCGATGAACGAGAGCCGCTTTCCCGCCTTGCTTCAGCAGTTTGCTGCTGACAGAAATCACATCTTCAAGCGTGCAAAGAATTTCGTGCCTTGCGATTCTGAGATGTTCGTTCAGGTTTTGCTCAGCCTCTTTCGGTGTTTTAAAATAAGGCGGATTGCAGGTGACAACATCATATTTATTATGTCCGAGTCTTTCCGGCATATTTTTCAGATCATCATGAATGAGGCTGATCTGACCGCCCAGCCCGTTGTATTCCACGCTTCGGAGCGCCATATCATACAAACGCTCCTGAATTTCAACCCCGGTGATATCCGCCTTTGACCTTGTACTGAGCAAAAGCGGCACAATTCCATTCCCCGTACATAAATCAACGATGTTTCCCTTTTGAATCGGAACGTATGCAAACTTTGACAGCAGCACGGCATCTAATGAAAAAGCGAAAACCGTCGGGCTCTGTACAATTTTCATGTCCTCTGCTAATAAGTAATCCAATCTTTCATCATCACGTAATGAAACCATAATCTTATTCCTTTCGGCACTCTTTGAAAAAGGCTTCCGACATCAGCGGAAGCCTTTTCCTCATTTTTTATTTAAGAAGGACAGACAAAAAAGGCAATCTCCCTTGCGGACGCTCCCATAATGGACGTTGCAAATATGAAAGCCTTCTTGATACAGCCGGGCCAGATTGTCGTAGCCTTCTCCTATATCACTTTGCTCTGCCTTCTGTGTTTTTGTTTCTTTCTGATCGGCTTTGAATTGCTCAATTTGCTCTGTCGTGTCATCAAGCCGCTTACGCAAATGCTTGTTTTCAAGCTGAAGATGGTGATTCTCTTCAATCATTTCGCCGATATGCTGCTTTAAGTCACCCAGCTGACGGTACAGCGAACCGATTTGTTCCTCCAGGTTTATGACAGTATCAAATAACTCTTTTTTATCCAAGGTTCCACACCTCGTTAATCTGTGGTTTGTGCGGATACGACGCCCTCTTCCAAGAGCTCTTCCCAAGTATATTCTATCACTTTTTCACGATTCTTCAGTTCCACCTGAAGCACCCGTTCCAGAATATTAAGACCGACAACCTTTGCGGGGCCGTTTGCCGTCGTAATCATTTCGCCTAAATCCGGCAGCTGTTCTTTTGCCGTCTCATACTCATCATTTTCGTACTTTAAACAGCACATCAAACGGCCGCACAGACCGGAAATTTTCGTCGGGTTCAACGATAAATTTTGATCCTTTGCCATTTTGATGGATACCGGTTCAAAATCACCGAGGAACGTGGAGCAGCAAAGCATTCTCCCGCACGGGCCGATACCGCCGAGCATTTTCGCCTCGTCCCTCACACCGATTTGGCGCAACTCGATTCTTGTTTTAAAGATAGAAGCCAAGTCTTTGACCAATTCCCTGAAATCAACCCGTCCGTCAGCCGTGAAGTAAAAAATGACTTTATTGCGGTCAAACGTAAACTCAACATCAACGAGTTTCATATCTAAGCCGTGGTCAGCTACTTTTTTCTGACAGACTTCAAAGGCGGACAGGGCCTCTTGTTTGTTTTCTTCTACAATGAGAAGATCGCGTTCATCAGCAACGCGAATGACCTTTCGAAGCGGAAGCACAACATCATGCTCGTCCACTTGTTTATTTGCGATGACAACCTGCCCGTATTCGACACCTCTTACAGTTTCAACAATGACGCAGCTGTCCTGTTCTATATCAAATCCGTTCGGATCAAAATAATAAATTTTCCCCGCTTTTTTAAAGCGGACGCCTATTACGTTGTACAAGCTTATCCCTCCTGCAACGTTAACACCAAGTGCTCCATTAATCCCTGTGTATTCACATTGGAATGAAGCCGTTTTTTTGCTTCTAAAACAGCGAGAATTTGGTTCGTAACGCTTTCTTGTGTAAATTGCAGCGCATGCTGTTTTATTGATTGGAATAAGTCTTGATAAATCAGTTTATCTTCATTTCCAATTTGGATGGATAATACATCACGGTATATCAATAAGAGCATATCAAGACCCATTTCTTGATGGGTTTTTTCTTTGAAAAAGGGCACCCACTGATCCTGAATGAAGAAAAAGGCATGTCCTTTCCGCTGATGTAAGACTTCATACAATTTTATCACTTTCGCTCTGGACTCTGCAAACTCATCATTTCGACTTAATTCGACTGCTTCCGCAATATTATTTGTCATATTTGCTAAGAGTCTGGCCATGTGAGGGCTTACTTCCTGTTCAACCAGCCTTTCTTCTATTGCTTTCGGCTGAAGCGGCTGAAACGGAAGAACCTGGCATCTCGAAACGATGGTATCCAATATTCTGTGGAGCTGCTCAGTAATCAGAATAGCGATAGTGTCTTGACTCGGCTCCTCTAAAAATTTCAGCAGACTGTTTGCCGCATTTGTCGTCATTTGATCCGCATGGGATATAATGTACAGCTTTTTATGCGATTCCAGTCCTGTTTTAGAAAACTCCTCCTGAAGCGATTGGATCTGAGCTTTTTTAATGGATAATCCGTCGGGCTGAACCACATGCAGGTCGGGGTGGTTTCCGGAATCAATACGCTTGCAGTTCCGGCACTCCCCGCAAGGCTCAGTCCCGTCTTCAAGGCAAAAAAAGCTTTTTGCGAGAAGCAGTGCGGCATCCAATTTGCCAGTACCTTTTTTGCCTTCAAACAGATATGCGTGAGAAAGCCTTTTCTTTTCAATGCTATTATGCAAAAGACGCATCACTCTGGGCTGCTGCCCGGTCATTTCCTTCCATGATATTGCCATTGTATCACTCTCTATGTGTAAAGGTTAATCAATAAACCTTTTATTTCTCCGATTCGATCCAGCAAATCAATTGCCGGTTTTTCCTGATCTAACATCTCTTCCGTCAGCTGGAGCAGCTTTTCATCTATTTCTTTCACAAGCCCCAGGGTCCGGCTGCTGCCGTACAGGTCAAAGCTTTTCGTCGTTTCATGCGATAATCCGCTGTCAACGGCCTCTTTCACAAAACGTTTTACCAATCCTTTGAATTTCGCTAAGTCTTTGAAGTTCCTCGACTTCGTCAGTCTTTTCCCGAACGTTTCTATATCCGTTAAGAACCTGCTCAGCTGGTCAAATTTCAGCTTGCTGCTTTGGCTGTCCATTGAACTTTTAAACGTCCCGGAGAGCTCTGCCGCTTTATAAGCAGGCTGCTGCTTTTTCTCAATAAATGTGCGTAAGTCAGAATTTATTTTCACGTCGTCAAATCCTTAAAATTGATGAAATTCATCGACCGGAAGGACAAAGACCGTCGCTCCGCCGACTTCCACTTCGACAGGATAAGGAACGTAAGAATCCGCATTCCCGCCCATCGGGGATACCGGGGCAATCATTTGATCACGTTTACAGCCATTTTCTTTAATGAGGCTGAGCGCTTTATCGACACGGATATCCTCCACCCCGATCATAAACGTCGTATTGCCTGATTTAAGAAATCCGCCTGTTGTCGCAAGCTTCGTCACCCTGAAGTTGTGGTCGGTTAATACTTTCAAAAGTCTGTTGCTGTCTTGATCCTGCACCACTGCCACTATTAATTTCATTCTATAGGCCCCCTTTAGGTTGGAAAGAACATGGTCGTTACATTCATTATATCAACTTATGAGAAACAGGTCACAACTGAATTTTTTTCAATGTTTCATTTATCACCTGAAGTACGTCCTGAATGACGAGTTCCTTCTTTTTCGATGCGTCGATTGTATGAAATCTTTCAGGGAAACGCTGCATCACCTTTTGATATCCTTCCCGTACTTTCGTGTGAAAGTGCAGGGCCTCAAGATCAAGACGATTCTTTTCTCTTGAATCATTCGACGTAATCCGTTTCAGCCCTTCTTCCGGATCGATAGAAAAATAGATAGTGACATCAGGCATCGTATCGCCGATTGCAAACTGGTTAATAGAAAGCACTTCATCAATGCCGAGCCCTCTCGCATAGCCTTGATAAGCCAGCGAACTGTCGATAAAACGATCGCACAGCACAATGCGTCCTTCTTCCAATGCAGGCTGCACCTTCTCGGCTAAATGCTGTCTTCTCGCAGCGGCGTAGAGCAGCGCCTCCGTTTTTGCATCCATCAGTGTATTGTTTTTATTTAAGATCACTTCTCTGATCTGTTCCGCAATGTCGATGCCGCCCGGTTCTCTTGTCGCTGTTACCGGAAGCCCCTTTGCCGACAGAATCTCTTTCACTTCCTGAAGCACAGTCGTTTTCCCTGCGCCTTCAGGACCTTCAAATGTAATAAATAAACCGCTCATGATTTCTCCTCTTCTGTATAAACAAGTAGTTGTTCCCCGTTTAACAAGCCTTGAATATGCGCGTCCATGCCGATTAAACGGGAAAGCTTTTGTACGATCTCTTCTGTTATCCGTTCTCCGTCCATGATCAGCGGAATTCCCGGGGGATAGGGAATAATATTCCCCGCGTGCAAGCGCCCGGCCGCCTTATTTATATCCGTAAGCTCTTTTGTAAACTTCCGCATCTCATTTTGCGGATATTCAAGTGTCGAAATGGACGGAAAGGTCCAATTCACGGTATCCGGCAATTTATCGGGCGGTGTATTCTCCAGTTTCCTCTGTATGTTTCTAACGGTTTCCTGTTCTATCATCCGCCGGCCGCCTATCGGCAGGACGAGCAATACTTGGTACTCGTCAGCCAGCTCGGCAACAATGCCTTCACTCTCCAACATACTTTGTAATGAATAGCCGGAATGTCCGAGCTTTGACCGAAGAATGAATTTTAACGGGTCCGCCCTGAGCCCAAATCCGGAAGGTTCGATCATTTCAATAGAAGAAATTGATGCGAACATTCGTTTGATTTGTTCAATATGCGCCATATGACCGGGGAGTGTCCCTTTTTCAGCGATATCCTGAACATAAGCGCGCGCCGTATCTAAAGAGGCCATTATCGGATATGACGGGCTGCTGCTTTGCAAACTGCTTAAATAATAGGTTAATCGATCTCTGTCAATACGGGTGCTGTTTAAATGAAAGTAAGATCCCATCGTCATAGCCGGAAGCGTTTTGTGAGCCGATTGAACAACGGCATCCGCTCCCATATCTAATGATGATGGCGGGAACGGTTCACCTAACACAAAGTGAGCGCCATGAGCCTCATCCACCAGTACAGGAACGCCGTATGAATGGGCTTTGTTAACTGCCGCGGTCAAATCGGCAGCATGCCCGTAGTAAGTCGGATTAGTCAGAACAAGGCCTTTCGCATTCGGATATGACGCTAACGCTTTTTCAATGACCGGAAGGGGTACATGGGCCGGAACATGCATGTTTTTGTCAATTTCCGGCGCTAAATACACCGGATTGGCTCCGGCCATTGCCACCGCATGGAAAACAGACTTGTGACAATTACGCTGGATCAGAATGGGTTCGCCCGGTTCACAAACAGCTAAAATCATCGCCAGATTGCCGGCAGTCGTTCCATTGACGAGAAAGAAGCTTTCCTGAGAACCGTAAAGTCTGCTCAGCAAATCCTGTGCTTCCTTGATGACTCCCGTCGGGTGATGTAAGTCATCAAGCCCTGTGATCTCAGTCATATCAATAGATAAAAGAGATTGATATACTGATCTGGCTTCATCAAAAAAGACATCTCCATTGTGATGTCCCGGAACATGAAAAGAATACGTATTTCGGTGCGCATGCTTCAGCAGCGCTGTATATAAAGGTGTGTCCATATTTTAAACAAATCCTTTGCCTGTCTTTCTTATTATATCGTGCCTGTGAGCCAACTTAAAGCTAAGACTTTTTGCCAACTAGCCATTCTCCCGGCCGGACTTCATATTAAGCAGTTTCTTTTTCAAATCGCCTTCCATGATCATGAGCTCCTCCTCGGCCCGCCTGCGCTTCATCCTGCCTTCTTCTTGAATAGACATGATTTCTTCCAGTGTGGTGACTAAACTTTCCTGCACTTTTTTTAAGGTATCTGCCTCAACAAGTCCGCGCTCATTGGCTTTGGCGGTCTCGACTGTACTTGTTTTCAAAAGCTCCGCATTTTTCAGGAGCAATTGATTCGTCGTATCCGCCGCCTTCTGCTGCGCATCTGCCGCACTCTGCTGCTTCATTAGTGTCAGGGCGATGGCGACTTGATTCTTCCATAAAGGAATAGCCGTAACAATGGAGGACTGAATTTTCTCTGCCAGTGCCTGATTCGTGTTTTGAATCAGACGGATTTGCGGCGCACTCTGAAGCGTAATCTGCCTGCTCAGCAGCAGATCATGCACTCTCTTATCCAGACGGCCGGCAAACTGGCGAAGGTCATTAACTTCCTGAGCGGCCATTTGATTGTGTTCCCCTAATTCAGCTTTTCTTACCGCTTCGGGAATCAGCTTTGTTTTCAGCTCATCTAACTTTAATTCACCCGCTGCTATATACATATTTAAGTCAGAAAAGTATCGTTTATTTTGGGCATACAGCTGATCTAACCTTTTATTATCACTCAACAGCCCATTTTTAGAAAGTTCGAGCCTTCTGCTGATACGGTCAATCTGCACACTGGTCTTTTGATATTTCGAAAGCACTTCTTGTACAGAGCCGGATACCCTTTTGAACAAACGGGCAAAGAATCCTTTGTTTTTCATCTGCAGATCATCGGGGTTTACCTGGTCAAGCTTTCTCATCAAATCAGACAGTATCTGTCCCATCTCTCCTGCATCTTTTCTTTGCACATGCTCTATCATCGTATGGGAAAATTCAAGAAGATTCGCCTGCGCCTGTGAACCAAATAGAACAATGCTTTGCATGTTCCCGGGATCCAGTTTTTCAGCGAGCTGAAGTGCCGCTTCTCTTTTTTCTTCCGGCAGCGTATCTGCAAGCTTTAGATCAGCCTGATCATTTTGAGCGCCCGTGATATCATCGGAACGGTCTTTGGCCATTTCCTTCCCCCTTTCTTACTTTCTCAGTGACTGCTTTGCCATATCTAATTCAAAATGCAGATCATCGATGTCTTCCTTCATCAGTTCATGAAGATCCTCTTCCAGCCGCCTGGCAAGCTCCGCAAGAGTCATCCTTGTCTGACTCAAGGACATTGATAAATCTTTATTTTTTCGCGGCTGTGATGAGAGCAGAGCATACTTTTCAGTCAGCTCCACAACAGAATCAAGCGTTTGATAATAGAAACGCTCCGCCTGATAAAAACGCTTCGGCTCCTGCTTTGTGAGCAGATATATCCGCCGGGTTATCCGCAGTATCTCTGCATTCTGCTTCAGCATTTGTATACTTTTAGAGCGAAAAAGCGCCCTGCGTAATCGAACGATTTTATTTCTTGCTTCCTCAAGATTTTCCTTGATATAAGTATATTCTTTTCTTGTCAGCCGGTGTTTTTTTAAAAAGAGGCGCTTCGCATTCCACAGTCCGGCCATACTGACGGCAGTTCCGCCTGCTGCTCCGTATAAAAGCGAATACAGAAAAGGCTGATGCCCTATCGTAAAAGCGGCTGTTCCCGCTAATACAAAAACCGCGCTGCCGCAAAGCATCCATTTCATATATTGAATAAACGGTTTCATATTAGATCGACTCCTATTTATTCACTTTTATCAGTATTATCTATTACATTCCATTTCTAAACAAGTTCCTCTTCTTATCGTATCAGTTCTTTTATAAAAAGTGAAAAAACTACTCCCTTATTTTAAAGCAAAAAAAAGACCCTTTTCAGGGTTAAGAATATAATGTCGGTGTATGAAGGCTTTTCAGTTTACGAACGAAAAATTCATAATTCGGATCAGAGGTTGGAGTTGAAACTACTTTCTTCTCACACTCTAAACATATAAATTTCGTATAAATATGAATACCCCTGCTTTTTTTAGTTTCACACACAATACATGTTTCTTCATGGCTGGACGTTTCATTCATTTGTGCCCACCTCCGTATGAATAGCCTTCCCTGAAGCCATTGATTGTATACACAATTTGGACCTTTTTGAAGTTTGCAATTAGTATATGGGCGTTGCCGTATTTCGGTGTTTGTATTGTTTTTATTCAAAACAAAAAAGGCAGCTCATGATGAGCTGCCTTTACCGTTATG
>NZ_JACVSR010000009.1:0-22812 GCF_014534735.1 Bacillus sp. 1021
AAAGGCGGTATGCGTGTGGACAAAGAGACCGAACGGCTGATGTATGAACAGACCGGAATGAAAGCCATGCGATCGGCCTCAGGCATCCAAGCGCTTTACGCCGCTTTTGCCTCCGGAGAACACCAGGTCATGGTGGCAGAGGGCGACGAAAAACGGATTCGAAAAAACCTGATGCCTGAAGCGCCGGAACCGTCCCGCAGCATTCATGTGTCAAGGAAGACGCACGTCCATCTGCCAAATAAAGTACAAGCAGAACTCAAACATATGATATCAGGCATTCTGAAGGTGAAAGAAGAAGAAATAGATGCTGAATCAGAGATGAGAGATTATGGCTTTGATTCGGTTTCATTCACGCAGTTTGCAAATGAACTAAATAAAATGTATGGGTTTGAACTGACACCGGCCGTGTTTTTTGAATACCCGACAGTCTTTAGTTTTGCCCAATACTTGCTGACGGAACATCCGGATACATTCGGCTCACAGGCAGAAACAGAAACGGAGAAACCGGTTGTGCGTAAAAAAATGAAGACGGAGCCATTCTCGATTCCGTCCCGCCTTCCTAAAACAAAAACCGCAGCTGCACCTGAAGAGCCCGTGGCGATAATCGGAATCAGCTGTGCATTTCCAATGGCTGAAAATCCGGACATGTTTTGGGAGAATTTAGCCGGAGAAAAGGACTGCATTTCTGAAATACCGCCGGAGCGCTGGGACTGGAGACAGTATTACGGAGATCCGCAGAAAGATAAAAATGCGAGCAATGTAAAGTGGGGCGGCTTCATTGATGAAACCGCTCAATTTGATCCTTTATTTTTCGGTATTTCTCCGCATGAAGCCGAAATGATGGATCCTCAGCAAAGACTTTTAATGATGCATGTATGGAAAGCGATTGAAGATGCCGGCTGCTCTGCCAAAAGCCTGTCAGGTACAAATACAGGCATTTTTGCAGGCACGGCAAACAGCGGTTACGCTCAGGAAGCTTCAAAGTTCCATATAGAGATTGAGGGTTCTTCCGCCGCCGGAACGGTTCCGTCAATCGGTCCGAACCGCATGAGCTATTTTCTGAATATACATGGGCCGAGCGAACCGATTGAAACCGCCTGTTCAAGCTCATTGGTCGCTGTTCACCGTGCGGTCAGGGCAATTCAGGCCGGAGACTGCAGCATCGCGATTGCAGGAGGCGTCAATGCTATTGTGTCGCCGGATATGCATATCAGCTTTAATAAAGCGGGAATGCTCAGTGAAGACGGGCGCTGCAAAACATTTTCCGATCAAGCGGACGGGTATGTCAGAGCTGAAGGTGCCGGCATGATTGTTTTGAAAACATTATCCGATGCGGAACGTGACGGCGACCGTATTTATGCCGTTATTCGCGGAACGGCGGAAAATCATGGCGGACGGGCGGCTTCCCTTACATCGCCAAATCCGAAAGCACAGACAGAAGTCATGATAAAAGCTTATCAGCAAGCGAACATCGACCCCCGTACAGTGAGTTATATTGAAGCCCACGGCACGGGAACTGCGCTCGGAGATCCGATAGAAATCAACGGGCTCAAAGCGGCTTTTGCAGCGCTTTATCAGAAAGCCGGAGTAACGGCACCCGATCAGCCTCATTGCGGCCTCGGTTCCGTCAAAACGAATATCGGCCACACAGAGCTTGCCGCCGGCATGGCCGGTCTTTTAAAAATTATTTTGCAGATGCAGCACAAAACGCTCGTTAAAAGTCTGCATTGTGAAACCGTTAATCCGTATATCAGCCTCGACGGCAGCCCGTTTTATTTCGTCCGCGATACTCAGCCGTGGAAAGCGGCGACTGATGATAGCGGAAATGAACTGCCGCGGAGAGCGGGTGTCAGCTCATTCGGATTTGGCGGTGTCAACGCTCATGTCGTGCTCGAAGAATATCTTTCTCCTGTTGAAGAGAAACAATGGACGGCCGGTGAACTTCAGCCGTCCTTATTCATTCTCTCGGCAAAGACGGCGGAACAGCTGAAGGAACGTGCGGAACAGCTGCGCAGATATTTGGAAAAGTCACATTCAGCTGACGGAGCTCTTGCGGGTATCGCTTATACGCTTCAGCTTGGCCGGGATGAAATGGAAGAGCGCCTTGCCGTCATTGCTGAATCAAAAGAAGAGCTTACGAACGCGCTGAATGATTTCCTCAGCGGCAAGGAGACGGGGCAGAATTTCTTTACAGGCCGGAACAAAGCGATGAAACAGCTGTTTACAGAGATGACGGACAACGCAGAAATGAGCGGGACCGTAGATCAATGGATTGAAACAGGAAAGTATGCAATGCTTGCAAAATTATGGGTGCAAGGTTTACATGTCGACTGGAATAAATTATATCCGGACGAAAGACCGAAAAAAGTCAGCCTGCCCGTCTATCCTTTTGCGAAAACACATTGCTGGATACCGCACAGTGCGCAGCATATAAGGCACCGGGAGACTTACGGGACTGATACGTCCCCGCTTGAGACTTATGAGCGCCTGCTTGATGAATTGGAGAAAAACGAAATAAGCATAGAAGCCGCTGTAAAAAGAACGATCGGTTTTTACAGGGATTAGCGTAATGGAGGAAACCATATGAAAGAGTTTCTGCACCGGGTTTTTTCTGACGTCAAAAATAAAAAAATGACAAAACAGGATGCGATCGGCATTTTGCGAGATTATGATATGCGGATGGGACTTCGCCAAGCGGCTTCCCTTCATCCGCTTGCTCAGCAGCATATTTCCGATGAAACGGGACAGGGATTCTCGGCAGCTTTCAGCGGCCGGGAATTTTTTCTCGCTGATGTTTCTTTACAGCATAAAAAGCTTATGCCCGGAGAACTTCTTTTGGAAATGGCGAGAGCTGCGGCTGTTTTGACAGTAAAGGAGACTGCGGCAGTCCGGCTGACGAATATTGTGTGGTCAAAGCCCATTCTGACTGAGGCTGAGCCGTTCCATATCGAAATCAGGCTGATACCCGCAGAGGGTGAAGCCAAAAGGTTTGAGATTTATAATCCATTTTCTGCCGATTCCAGTCATCATGATGTGTACAGCCAAGGGACGATTCAGCCAGTTGATGCTGTGCCTGGCATGCTGGATATCAGCCGCTTGAAGGAAAACAGCGGTTCCCTGATGGATCAGCAGCAAATTGAAGCCATCACTCAGAACGATGCCGTTCAATACAATGAGCACATGAAAGGAATTGAGCGTATTTATGCCTCAGCAGGACGGATGCTGGCAGACATATCAATTCCATTGACAAACCAAAAAGAATCCTCCCGATTCGGCCTCCCTCCCTGTGTGATGCAAAGTGTGACAGAGGCATGCGCGCTGCTTGGCGGCAAAGAATATAAAACGCTCGCCCCGGTTTCATTGGACGAGCTTTTGTTTTATGAATCTTGTCCTGACAAGGTATGGGCCGAGATACAAGAGAAGGCGGGGAGCTTTTATATTGATTTATGTGACGAGGAAGGAAAAATATGGGCTTCCCTGTCGGGGTTGAAGCTGCAGCCTGTCATCAAGACGGGCGCTCCCGGAAAAACCAATGCCGAACACCGCAGTGAACGTTTGTATGAACAAACGCTTCTTCAGCTCAAAACGCTTTTTGGCCTGACTGCAAAAATTGCTGTTTCCAACATAGATACCGAAGAGCCGCTGGAAACCTACGGAATCGACTCAGTCACTGTGACGAAATTGAACCGCGAATTGTCTCTGCTTTTCGGTGACCTTTCCAAAACGGTTTTTTACGAATATAAGACACTGGGCTCCCTGGCAGCTCACTTTGTCACGGATTATCCAAAAGAATGCCGAAAATGGACAAATGATGATGAGCACCGTTCAGGCATATCAGAACAGGTTTTGGCAAATGAAGATTTTCCGGTGCTTCCGTCATTTATCAAGCGAAAGAAACGGCCTTCTTTTTCCAATGAGAACCAGACAAAAGAAGGGATTGCGATTATCGGAGTCAGCGGATGTTATCCGCAAGCTGAAACACTTGAAGAGTACTGGGATAACTTAGCAGCCGGAAAAGACTGTGTGACGGAAATTCCCGAAGAGCGCTGGGAAAAGGACAAGTACTACAACCCTGATCCCGAAGCGGCCGTAAAAGCAGGGAAAAGTTACAGTAAGCGGGGCGGGTTTCTGAAAGATGCCGCTTTCTTTGATCCGCTGTTTTTTCAAATTTCACCCCGTGATGCTTTGAATATGGACCCGCAGGAGCGTCTCTTTATTGAAATGTGCTGGCAGGTGCTGGAGGATGCCGGTTATACGAAGGAACAGCTTGAGAATCTGTATAACGGCCGGGTCGGCGTTTTTGCTGGCATTACGAAAAACGGGTACGGAATGTACTGGAAAAACGGCGGCACCCTGCAGCCGAAAACGTCGTTCAGTTCAGCGGCCAACAGAGTTTCCTATTTTCTTAATCTGAAAGGGCCGAGCATGCCGGTTGATACGATGTGCTCGTCTTCGCTGACTGCAATTCATGAAGCGTGTGAAAACATCCTTCGCGGCGAATGTGACATGGCGATTGCCGGCGGTGTGAATGTGTATACGCATCCTTCGGCTTATGCGGAGCTCAGCGCCTATCGAATGCTTTCAAAAGACGGAACGTGCAAAAGTTTCGGTGTAGGCGGGGACGGATTTGTTCCCGGTGAAGGCGTCGGGGCCGTGCTGTTAAAGCCGCTGTCAAAAGCGATGGCTGATAAGGACCATATTTACGGGGTGATTCGCGGCACTCATATCAATCACGGCGGCAGAACAAACGGGTATACAGTGCCGAGTCCGAGCGCCCAGGCTGACGTGATTTCCGGCGCGCTTGAAAAATCAGGAATACATCCGCGGATGATCAGCTGTATCGAAGCCCACGGCACGGGCACTGAACTCGGAGATCCGATCGAAATTGACGGTTTGACCCGTGCATTTCAAACGAAAACGTCAGATAAAGGCTTTTGCGCCATCAGCTCAGTTAAATCCAATATCGGGCATTTGGAAGCCGCGGCAGGCATTGCCGGTGTAACGAAACTGCTGCTCCAGTTTCAAAAACGCAAGCTGGCCCCCTCTTTACATTGCCGGAAATTGAATCCGAATATTGCATTCGACCGGACGCCGTTTGTGGTGCAGCGTGAATTGGCAGACTGGAAACGGCCGGTCATTGAGGAAAACGGAGCGCAGAAAGAGATTTCGAGAATCGCGGGAATCTCTTCTTTTGGCGCAGGCGGGGCAAATGCCCACATATTGATAGAAGAATATATTGAACCTGATAGGGAGATTTCTGAGCCATTCACAGATGAAGACCCCGCAGTCATTTTATTATCCGCCAAACAGGAGGCCAGCCTGAAGCAGCGGGCGCAGCAGCTTCTTCAAGCGATCAGAAAAAATGACGTCACAGACCGCAGCCTCCGGGATGCGGCTTACACCCTTCAAACCGGAAGAGAAGCGATGGAAGAACGTGCGGCGTTTATCGTGACGTCGACAGAGCAGTTAGCGGAAAAACTGCAGCGTTTTATTGACGGCGGGACAGACGGCTGCTTCAGGGGAAAAAGCAAACAGCATAAAGACATTCTAGCCGTTTTTAAGGATGAAGATATGCAGGATGCCGTCCGTAAATGGATGAAAAGAAAAAAATTCGCGAAGCTTCTGGAACTTTGGGTAAAAGGGCTGAAGATTGATTGGTCAGAGCTTTATAACGGCAGCCTGCCGCATCGCGTCAGCCTTCCCGGTTATCCATTTATAAAGGATCGTTATTGGCCGGACGATGCAGCGCCGGACAATGTCTGTGATGCTGAAACATTTCGTGAAATCCGCTTTTTACAGAAAAGCTGGGCAGAAAGCAGCCGTGTTCCGGCTAAGGAAGTGCGGGGCGTCATCGGAATATTTGCTGATCACCAGACAGGAAATTTGGCCGTTGAGCTGTCCCGTTATTTCCCCGAGTCTGAAATCATTGACGCCGCATCACCGGTAATATCCGGGGACGCGGCTCGGTTTGGCGGCCTGATTGATGTGACCGGATGCGGGACGGAAATCAAGCATGATGACGGCTGGATTCATCGTCTGCAGTCTCTCATTGACAACAGAAACCGCAGCCGAAAGCTTCAGCTGCTTTGTGTGACAAAGGGGCTTGAACCTTTTGCAAATGAAACGATAAATCTCTCAGGTGCAAAAAAGGCTGGATTGTACCGGATGCTCCAAAGTGAGTATAAGGATATCCGCTCGCGGCATATGGATGCAGAACGGACTGCCGAAGATCCCGAGCTGGCAAACCAGATCGCAGAGGAGTTTTTTCGCGATTCTGAAGACATCGAAGTGTGTTACCGAAACGGTGTGCGTTATCACGCGCGGTTAAGGGAAACAAACAGCTTAGCTGAAAAAGAATTTTCATTTCCGAAAGACCATGTGCTCTGGATCACCGGAGGGACCCGCGGACTCGGATATTTATTCGCCCGGCATTTTGCCGAACGTTACGGAGTCACGAAACTCGTGCTTACCGGAAAAGAAACAATGCCTCCGAAAGCGGAGTGGGATGACCATATCAAACGGAATTCCCCGTTTTCCGATAAAGTGAGAAGAATCAGAGAGCTCGAACAAAAAGGGGTCCGAACGGAAGTGCTGTCTGTATCTTCCGGCCCTGAATATGAGCAGGCCGTCAGCCGGGTGAAAGAGAAGATGGGGCCGATAGGAGGCGTGATACACGCAGCGGGAGCCGTAGATCTCGATCATCCCGCCTTTATCCGCAAAACAAGAGAACAGATGATGCCCGTGCTTGAACCTAAAACAGACGGACTGGACCTTTTGTATCAAGCGCTGCACAAGGAGCCTCTCCGGTTTTTTGCGCTGTTTTCTTCAGTGTCCGGCGTGATGCCGGAATTAGGAGCGGGACAAAGCGATTATGCCATGGCTAACGCCTATATGGATTATTTTGCGGCCGCAAAAGGTTTTCCGGTGCTGAGCATCCAATGGCCAAGCTGGAAAGAAACGGGTATGGGCGAATCAAAAAGCCGGGTCTATCAGAAAAGCGGTTTAAAGAGCATCACTGACAGAGAAGGACTGATCCTGTTTGATGCCATTATGGCAGGCGATTGCGGATCTGTTATTATGCCGGCCGTCATTCACCCGGAAAAATGGGAGCCTGACCGCCTGCTGCTTTCATCCGGCCTTACCGAAACAAAGCAGCAGGAACAGGCCGATACAGAAAGCGTTGAGGAATGGCTGACGGGTATTTGCTGCCGGGAATTAAGACTGGAGCCGTCAAGATTTGAATCTGATACACCTTTTCAAGATTACGGAGCCGATTCCATCATGCTTGCCCAAGTGTCCAGAGCGATCGGAAAGAGGATCAAAGCTGACCTTGACCCGGCGGTGCTGTATGAATACCCTACGGTTGCTGCGCTGGCGGGATGGCTTGAAACAGCATACCCGGAAATCAAAGCTGCCGTTTCAAAACCGGTGCAGCCTGTAATCCCGTACATTCCCAAACAAACAGCAGCCGCTGTCATTCAGCCTTCCGGAGCTCCAGCGGCGCAAGACATCGCTGTTGTCGGAATGTCCTGCCGTTTTCCGGGAGCTGAATCAATTGAAGCTTATTGGAAGCTGCTGTCTGAAGGAACGTCGGCCATTCAAAGGGTGCCGAAAGAACGCTGGAAAACGGAGAAGGCGGATTATGCGGGCCTTTTAAAAAATGTAACGCATTTTGACCCGGAGTTTTTCCTTATTCCCGAAGAAGACATCAAGGCAATGGATATCCAGTCCTTTCTTATATTAGAAGAGGCGCTCCATCTGTTTAGAGACAGCGGTTACTCTTTACAAGAAATGAAAGGCAGGTCAGCCGGTGTCTATTTAGGAGGACGCGGCGGCAGTATGCCTGACGAAAACCGTCTGAAGCATGCAAAAAATCCGATAGTAGCCGCCGGCCCGAATTACTTAGCGGCCAATCTTTCTCAATTCTTTGATTTGAAGGGGCCGAGTCTCGTTTTGGATACGGCCTGTTCTTCAGCGCTTGTCGGTATGAATATGGCGATACAGGCGCTTTCTTGCGGCGAAATCGACTCTGCGGTGGTCGGGGGAGTCAGTCTGCTGGAATCCGGTCAAACCCACCGGATGTTCGAACTTCGCAATCTGTTAAGTGAAGAGCCTGCGTTTCATATTTTTGACCGTCGCACCGGCGGCATCGTATTGGGAGAAGGCGTCGGAATGGTGTATTTAAAAACAGCGGCCCAGGCTGTAAAAGACGGGGACCGGATTCATGCGGTCATTAAAGGCATTTCCGTAAACAATGACGGCAGAACCGCGGGGCCTGCCACACCGAATATACAGGCGCAAAAAGAAGTGATGGCCAAGGCGCTTGCCAAAAGCGGCAGAAAAGCGGAGGATATCAGCTACATTGAAGCAAACGGTTCAGGCTCTGAAGTAACAGACCTTTTGGAACTGAGGGCGATTGAAGCGGTGTACCGTATGCAAAACAGCGCGCCTTGCGAATTGGGGTCGATGAAGCCGAATATCGGACACCCGTTATGCGCTGAAGGGATTGCCGGATTCATTAAAACAGTGCTTATGCTCTCGCGCCGAATGCGTGTGCCTTTCCTTTCGGGCAAAGAGCCGATGACGCATTACGATTTGTCCGCCTCGCCGTTTTATTTTTCGCACGCTCTGCGTGAATGGACGGATTCACCGCGGATTGCCGCCGTCAGCAGCTTCGCTGACGGAGGGACGAATGCCCATGTCATAGTGGAAGCTTGGGAGCAAAAGGCGTATACCCCGGTTAGAAAGCCTTTGCCGAGACAGGAATTAAAACGCCGGCCCATTCGTCCGGACAAAGCCGAAAGCCTGCATGAAAGCGCACATAAGTCCCGCCCGAATACGTTTTGGAAACAAATGAAGACTTACTGATTGCGCTGAAAATTGAACGTCGATATGGAGGAAGTTCATATGCGAGAGCAGCTTCTTATTAACAATCAGCATCCCGTTTTGAAACATCATAAAGCCTATGGAAAGGAACTGCTGCCGGGTCTGGCTTATATTGACCTGATCTATCAGACTTTCAGAGAAAACGGTTTTTTTCATGCCGGTCTTGAACTCAGACACTTATCGATTTTTCACCCTTTAGCTCCTGAACAGGGAGAATCAATCCTGCTTTCCGTTGATTGTACAGTGAGCGGCGAAGGGCAGTGGAAGGTGGAGGTGAAAGGGCAAAAACAAGGTGACGAAGCAGCAGAGACAAAGGTATATGCCGCGGCGCACATGCAATCCGTCAAGCCCGCCGGCTTCCAAGAGAGCGTCCGGATGGATGCCGTAAAACAAACGGCGGCAGAAATACCGATTGAGGACATTTACGCGGAATGCAGGGATCAAGAACTGGTTCATTCAGGAATGATGAAAGGCTGCGGAAGCGTCTACCAAACTGAAAAAGAGATTTATATTGATCTGTCGGTGCAAAAGGATCAGCTGGAACATGCAGAAGAGGCGATGTTTCATCCCGCATTGATCGATGCGAGCAGCATCGGCTCCAATGTATATCTCGCTCCTTTGACGAGGGAGGAGGGGCAATTATTTCTGCCGCTGTTTTATGAATCGTTTTATTGCGCCGAATTGCTGCAGACAACATGTATCACCAAGATAAAAAAAGAATCCGTCACCCGTAAGAAAGATCTCGTTTACGTGACAATGGAGTTTTTCAATGAGGAAGGCAGAAAAGTCGGCGAACTGAAAAACTTCGCCAATAAACTGGTGAGGGACCCAGAACTGATCAATCAGAAACGGCAAAAGAAAGAATCTGACGGGCGGAATGCCGTCCCGGCTTCGCAAGCGGAACCGGCGGCTTCCGAGCCCCGCTCTTCGGAGACTTCCGCCGGCCTTACTGAACAGTGCATCCTTTATTTAAAAGAATTGCTTGCCGCCCGATTGAACAAACCTGTGAAAGAGATTGACCCGGATATCGGCTACTATGAAATGGGGCTGGATTCTCCGGGGCTGTTGGACATGGTAAAGGAAATTGAACGAAAAATCGGTTCGCAGCTTCTGCCGACGCTGTTATTTGAATACACGACAATCACGGAATTGGCGGGGTATTTGTGCGAACATTACGGAGCCGGTTTCGGCCATGCTCAAAGCGGACATTCAAATGCTGAACCTTTGCACCGGGAAAAAAAGAGGACGACCCAAATCCGCGTGAAAAAATCGGCGTCAGCCGGAACACAGAATGGAGATATTGCCATCGTCGGGATGGCGGGACGGTACCCCGGCGCCAAAAATCTTCGTGAATTCTGGGCAAATTTAAAAAATGGCAAAAACAGCGTAACGGAAGTGCCTCGTTCCCGCTGGGATACGAAGAAATATGAGCATTTGCGATCGCCGTCCGGCAAGCCGATTTCCAAATGGGGCGGTTTTATAGATGATCCGGATTGTTTTGATGCGAAATTTTTCCGGATTTCTCCGCGGGAGGCAGAAGCTAAAGATCCGCAAGAACGATTGTTTTTAGAAACATGCTGGGAAACGATTGAGGATGCGGGCTACACCCCGGAAACAATCGTTCAGCCGAAAGGGCCGAATAAGAGAATGAACGTCGGTGTGTTTGCCGGGGTGATGCATATGGATTATTCTCTCGTCGGCGCTGAAGCTGCGGCCAAAGGGCTGGTCTTTCCTTATCCCTTGAACTATGCGCCGATCGCAAACCGGGTTTCATATTTTTGCAATTTTCACGGGCCGAGCATGGCGGTTGACACGGTGTGTTCGTCTTCTCTGACGGCCGTCCATATGGCGGCGGAAAGTCTGAGACGCGGTGAATGTGAAGCAGCTCTTGCCGGAGGCGTCAATTTATCATTGCATCCGACAAAATATATCACATACGGCTTGATGGATATGCATTCGAGTGACGGGCTGTGCCGCACGTTCGGCGAAGGCGGCACAGGCTATGTCTCAGCTGACGGCATCGGGGCCGTGCTGCTGAAGCCGCTTCACAAAGCCGAAGAAGATAAGGATCATATTTATGCGGTGATAAAAGGCAGCGCCGTCAATCACGTGGGAACCGTCAGCGGGATTACCGTGCCGAGCCCCGTGGCGCAGGGGGATATGATAGCTGAATGCTTTGAAAAAACGGGGATCGATCCCCGGACGATTTCTTATGTGGAAGCGCATGGAACCGGAACTTCTTTAGGAGACCCGATTGAAATACAAGGTCTTGTTAAAGCTTACCGCACGTTTACGGAGGATCGGCAATTTTGTGCGATCGGTTCCGTTAAATCGAATATCGGACATGCGGAATCAGCCGCTGGAATCAGCGGGCTTCATAAAACGGTTTTGCAGCTGTTTCACAAAACGCTTGTCCCTTCTTTACACTCAGAGACGATTAATCCGTATCTTCGTTTAGAGGACTCGCCATTTTACGTGCAGCAAAAAACCGAGTCATGGAAAAAGCCGGCGTATACAGAGAACGGCAGTGAACATTCCTGTCCGAGACGCGCAGGCATCAGTTCATTCGGGGCGACGGGTTCAAACGTTCATCTCATTTTAGAAGAGTACAGGCCCAAAAACCCCGGCATTACGGAGAATCAAGAGAGACCGTACATCGTGCCTCTATCAGCAAAAAATCCGGAGCGGCTCCAGGAATATGCTGCCCGCCTGCTGATATTTCTCAAAGATAAAGCGCTTGAAGGAAGCGGTCCGCTTCATGACAAAATAGATACAATTCAAAATCAGCTGGAAAATGCGTTGCGGGGTGTTCTGGCGGAAGTTCTGCATGTTGCGGCCGGTTCGGTAGATGGTGAACACGATTGGAAGGAATTCGGCTTGGATGTCATGCAGCTGACACAGTTTTCTGAGCTGATGACGGATCAATACGGGCTGGAAATAGATATGACTGATCTCATACAGCATACTTCCGTCCGGACTTTAGCAGAATGTCTTACAAAAGATGAGAAACATAAGAATATTCTTTCCGGTCTTTTCGGTCAGTCCGTTTTAGATAAGCAGCCTGATGAACCTTTTTCCCTGCGGTCACTGGCGTATACGCTGCAAACGGGACGGCTGGCAATGGAAGAACGGCTTGTTTTTTTAGTGAACGATCAAGCGGACCTGATCCGGAAATTAACCGAATTTACAGAACGAAAACGGCAGATTGACGACTGCTTTCAAGGGCGGTCTGATAGCGGAACGGAAATCAGGGGTTTCCTGAATGATGATCAGGATACGGAGGAGCTGATCCGAAAATGGATGGACAGCGGCACTTACAAAAAACTTGCGGAGTTGTGGTCAAAAGGATTTGAGATAGACTGGACGCGGTTGTATCAGGAGGAGAAACCGCGCAGGATGAGTCTGCCGACGTATCCGTTTGCAAAGGAACAATATTGGATACCGGAGCCCGATCATCCCGTTACTTCCGTAAATACAGAAAGCAGGCTTCACCCGCTGCTTCACCGCAATACATCAGATTTGTTAGAACAAAAATTCAGCACGGTACTGAACGGAGATGAATTCTTCTTAGCCGATCATATCGTCCGAAACAAGCGTGTTCTCCCCGGGGCGGCTTACCTTGAAATGGCGAGAGCTGCGGCTGGACTGGCTGCCGCGCCGTTAGCCGCTGAATACACGGCTAAAACCGGCATTTCGCTGCGGTATATCAGCTGGATACGCCAGGCCGTTCATAAAAAAGAGCCGCTGCGAATAACGACAGGGCTTTCCTTGGAGGATAACGGCAATATTTCATTTCAGGTGTACAGCAATGAAAACGATTCAGACATTTATTGTGAAGGCAGTGCTGTGATTGAGCCGCTGTCTGAGGCGCCGGTCCTGCATATTGAACAGCTGAAAGCGCGATGCCGCAAAAAAGTGCTGTCAAAAGAAGACTGTTATGCGGCGTTTACAAAGGCGGAAATTGTATACGGACCTTCACATCAAGGAATTGATCACATTTATTGCGGGGAAAAAGAAGCCTTGGCTAAATTGGTGCTCCCTGCTTCCGTTTCTGATGAGGCCGAACAGTTTGTGCTCCATCCTAGTCTGATTGATTCCGCTTTTCAGGCGGCCATCGGCGTTATGAATGAAGATCAAGCGGGTTATCCGGAGCAGCCGTTAATGCCTTTTGAATTGCATGAACTGACCGTTTTTCATCCGTGCAGTCCAAACATGTGGGCGGCCGTGTTTGTGACGCATGAAACACCGGCTGTGCGAAGAATGGACATTGATATATGTGATGAACGCGGCAATGTGTGTGTAAGGATAAAAGGATTTTCTGCCCGAATGGCCGAAAGTGCGCCGCCCGTAACCGATAATAAGCAATACGATCTGCCGGGTAATCTTACCGGAGCCGTCAAACTGATGCAGGTATGGGACGCGGAACCGATAGACAACCAAACCGGCTTCCTCATTTCTGAAGCAAAAGCTGTCATTATAGGCGGTACAGACGCGCAGGCTGACGCGGTTTTACGATTGTTTCCTAAAGCTGTGCGATTTGACAGCAGCCAAAGTGCTTCTGTTGAAGCGATATCTGATCGGTTCCGCCGTCTCGGTGAGATTCAGCATATGATCTGGTTTGCCCCTCAACCGGCTGATTCTTACATCCATGATCAAAAAAGCGGGGTGCTGCAAATTTTCAGAGCGGCCAAAGCTCTTATCGGTCTCGGGTATGGAAAAGAGCAGCTCGGGATGACGGTGATTACGCACCAAGCACAGCCTATCACCCAATATGATGAGGTGCGTCCCGCTCATTCCAGTGTGCACGGTTTCGTCGGGTCTCTCGCTAAAGAACATCCGAGCTGGCACATCCGTCTGGTCGATCTTGAAGACGGGGGGGATTTCCCCGCAGAAGACATATTCAGCCTGCCCCGTGACCGTACGGGTAAAGCATGGGTGCGCAGACATCATGAATGGTACCGGCCTCAATTGCTTCCGGTCCAAAGCGAGCCGTCTGAAAGTGTTCCTTACCGCTATGGAGGCGTATATGTCATCATCGGCGGTGCGGGAGGCATCGGCGAGGTTTGGACAGATTATATGGTGACGATGTATAAAGCCCGAATCGTCTGGATCGGGAGGCGGCCGCTGGACAGCCGGATACGCCAAAAAATAGACCGGTACCGGCCATCAGGCCCGGCTCCCGAATATATAGCCGCAGATGCTTCTGATCTTCCATCGCTTCAGCGCGCCTATGAACAGATTAAAAACACATACGGCACCATCAGCGGCGTCGTTCATTCAGCGATGGTATTTGCGAATGAAAGCGTAAAAGATATGGAAGAATCACAGTTTCACGCCGGCCTTAGAGCGAAAGTGGATATTTCCGTCAACATTGCCGAAGTATTTGCGAAAGAGTCTTTGGACTTTATTCTCTTTTTCTCTTCGGTTATTTCATATATTAAGAATCCGAATCAAAGTCATTATGCGGCGGGGTGTGCATTTAAAGACGCATTTGCCCATGAGCTTGCCGGACGGCTGTCATGCCGGGTCAAAGTGATGAACTGGGGTTATTGGGAGCGGGCTGACAATCACATTTCTGAAGAGTTTGACAGACTGAGCCAAATCGGTCTCGGGCTGATCAGCCGGGCGGAAGGGATGCAGGCGCTGGAAACTTTGCTGACGCAGCCGATCTCCCGTATGGGGCTGATGAAGCTGACCAAGCCGATTCCGATCGAGGGAATGAACCCTCATGAATTTGTGACTATCTGATTGCCTGTCAAAATGACGGAGCAAATTTAATTTTCTTAGGAGGATAAGGTTTTGGGTAAGGGAGACAAACAAAAAGACCGTACACAGTTATCCTTAAGAACAGAAATAAGCAATCAAATGAAAGAATTGAATCGGCTTTTGCTGCAAGTGCTGCGGGTGACGCTGCGTTCAATGGGGCTGACCGGCGAAGCGCCTGCGGCTTCCTGTCTGCCTTTATATGAGCGCTGGCTGGAAGAAAGCATCCGTCTTTTAGACAGCGATCTTAAAAGCGGTGAAACGGCCGCGGTTTGGGAAGAGTGGCATAAGAAGAAAAACGAATGGCTGAAAGATCCGGATATGAAAGCGCAGGCTCTGCTGACGGATACCGTCATTCAAGCTTTGCCTGACATTTTAACAGGCAAAATAAAAGCCACTGACTTGATGTTTCCCGATTCTTCAATGGAGCTTGTTGAAGGAATCTATAAGCATAACATTCTCGCTGATTATTACAACGATGTGCTGGCAAATGAAGCGTGTATGTATGTGGAAAATGTAATTAAAAACAATCCTGATGCAAACATCCGTCTGCTGGAGATCGGAGCGGGCACCGGCGGAACGAGCAGCACACTGTTTAAAAAGCTCCGCCCCTATCAAAACTATATTCAGGAATACTGTTATACCGACTTGTCAAAAGCTTTTTTAATGCATGCCGAAAAGGAATACGGCGCGGACAATCCGTATTTGACGTATCAGCTGTTTAATGTGGAGAAGCCTGCGGCGGGCCAGGGATTACATCTGAGAACCTACGATATCGCTATTGCCGCAAACGTGCTGCATGCCACCAAAAATATCCGGAAAACCTTACGGACGGCAAAAGCCGTATTGAAAAAGGACGGTTTGCTGCTCGTTAATGAACTGGGCGGGCATACGCCGTTTACACATGTTACATTCGGCTTATTAGAGGGCTGGTGGCTGTACGAAGACGAGGCGTTGCGGATTCCGGGGTGCCCCGGTCTTTATCCGGAAACATGGAAATCCGTTTTAATGGCTGAAGGCTTTCATTCCATTCAATTTCCGGCTGAAAACGAACGCCTGCACACCCAGCAGATTATCACGGCGAAAAGCAACGGAGTCATCAGGCAGAGCAGGGAAGCTTACACCGCGCAAAAGCGCCAATCAAACGTACCGCAACCATCCTCTGATCGTCAGCTCCCCATCAAACAAGCGGGAGAGGGGCTTGCGGAAAAGACAGCTGCTTTTCTGATAGGGGCTGCGGCAAAAGTATTAAAAATGCCGGCAAAAGAGATAAATCCGCTGGCTCCTCTGGATGAATACGGCATTGACTCTATTCTGATCGTTCAGCTGACGAATGAGCTGCGGGATCTCGTCCCTGATATCAGCAGCACGCTGTTTTTTGAATACCGGACGATAGAAGAGCTTGCCGCATACTTGACTGAAACAAAGGAGCGCGAACTGCATGCGCAATTTTCTGAAGAAGTCCGTCATACTGAAGCGGTATCATCCGGCTCTTTGCTTGAAAAAAGCACAGAGTACCTGAAACAGATCGTCAGCTCCATCTTAAAGATGCCGATTGAGGACGTTCAAGCCCATACGCCCCTTGAAGAATACGGAATCGATTCCATCTTAATCGTACAGCTGACCAACCGCGTGCGGGAAGACGTCCCTGATATCAGCAGCACATTGTTCTTCGAGTATCCGACAATCGGCGGATTAGCGGAATATCTCGTCAGCTCAAGACAGGAAGATATGGCTGGGATTTTCAAGACAAATAAAGAAGCCGAAAAGACGCCGCACACTTTACAGAAAAAGCAAAGCCGCAAAAAAAGCGCCGGATTGACGAAGCGCCAAGCGGCATCTTTTTCTGAAAAAGCGCCGCCCGCTTCCGAACCGCCGTCAAAACACCTTGAAGTGGCAATTGTCGGTCTTGCCGGGAGGTATCCCGGAGCTGAAAATGTTAATGAGTTCTGGGAACGGTTAAAGACCGGTGAACACGGAATCACCGAAATTCCGAAAGACCGCTGGGATTGGAGGGACTACTATGATGATACAAAAGGGAAGGAAGGCCGGATGTATACAAAGTGGGGCGGCTTTTTAACAGATATTGATAAATTTGACCCGCTGTTTTTTAAAATCTCCCCGAAAGAAGCGGAGCGCATGGATCCGCAGGAGAGACTGTTTCTGGAAACCGCTTATGCGGCCCTTGAGGATGCCGGATATACCCCTGATTCACTATGCGCCGGTAAAAAGGTTGGTGTCTTTGCGGGTGTCATGAACGGCAACTATCCGACAGGGGCCCACTACCACTTTATCCCGAACCGCGTATCCTATGTGTTTGATTTTCACGGTCCGAGCATCGCGGTCGATACCGCATGCTCCTCATCCTTAACCGCCATTCATCTCGCCGCAGAAAGCATCAGAACAGGTGCATCTGAATGCGCGATTGCCGGCGGCGTAAACCTGATTACAGATCCGGTTCATTATATCGGGCTTTCTTCTATGAGAATGCTGTCACCGTCAAACGCGTGCAAAGCGTTCGGTGATAAGGCTGACGGGTTTGTTGACGGAGAGGGCGTCGGCTGTATCGTGTTAAAGCCGTTGAATAAGGCTGTTGCAGATCATGATCATATATACGGTGTCATTAAAGGAAGCGCTCTGAACGCCGGCGGCAAAACGAACGGGTTCACCGTTCCGAATCCGAATGCACAAGGGGAAGTGATCGCAGAGGCGATGGAGCGGGCAGGGATTGACCCGAGAGCAATCAGCTATCTGGAAGCCCACGGCACCGGCACTTCCTTGGGAGATCCGATTGAAATCGCAGGGTTAACCAAGGCTTTCCGCCGCTATACGGATGCAGCGCAATTTTGTTCCATCGGTTCTGTTAAATCCAATATCGGACATCTGGAAAGTGCGGCGGGCATTGCTGCGGTCACTAAAATTCTTCTTCAGATGAAACACGGATATTTGGTGCCGTCGCTGCATTCAAAGCAGCTGAACCCGGAAATTGATTTTGAAACTTCTCCTTTTATCGTGCAGCAGGAAACGGCGGAATGGAGACGGCCGGTCATAGAATCTGAAGGAGTAACACGGGAATATCCGAGAATCGCGGGTACATCTTCTTTCGGCGCGGGCGGAGCGAATGCCCACCTGCTGATAGAAGAGTATGAACCGGCAGAAATAACTTCGGCAGACTCCGGCCGTCCGGCGCTTTTTGTTTTATCGGCAAAAGATAAAGACCGCTTGCGCGAGCGGGCTCTGTTGCTGTCGGATGCCGCCGGAAACGGAACAATTACAGATGCGAATCTGCTTGACGCGGCATTTACCCTTCAAGTCGGCAGAGTCCCGATGGAAGAACGGCTGGCGATGACAGCGGACTCTGTTTCTGAATTGGAACAGAAGCTGACTGCTTTTCTGAATAATGCTGGTTCCGTAAGCGGGGTGTTTACAGGCCGGAGTGATAGTTCTGTCACAGAGACGGAAGACACAGTCAGTGATTGGATGGAAAAACGTCAATTTGACAGTCTTTTGAGTGCCTGGGTTCACGGGGCGCCCGTTGATTGGGCATCTTTATATAAAGGCGCGCTGCCGCATCGTATCAGTCTGCCGTCTTATCCATTTGCAAAAGAAAGCTACTGGATGAAGCGGGAAGAACCAAAAACCGGAACAACTGAATATGTGCATCCTTTCCTGCATGAAAATACGTCAATCTTGGCGGAGCAAAGCTATCATACATCTTTTACAGGCCGGGAACACGTTTTCCAGGATGTGAGAGGGGAGCGGGTTCTGTCGGCTGCCGTTTATCTAGAAATGGCGCTAGCGGCTTATCATCATGCGGCAGACAGCTCTGAAGAAAAAGAGATATGGATCCGAACGGCGGCATGGACTGACCCGATAACCGGCGGACATCACGGTGCGGGCGTCAATCTCTCCCTTCTGTCTGAAGACGAGGAAGGCATCCATTATGAAATATACAGTGACGTAGAGAAGCTGCATCATTATGGAATCGTCGGACAAGGGAACAGACAGCCATCCCGCGTGCTTGATATTGTCTCCTTACAAAAAGACTGCCGCCCGCTGTTATTCGATTATGAAACACCAGGCACATCAGGTGTAACCATCAGTAAGGAGTTCCGCACCGTTGAAAAGCTTTATGCGGGAGAAAATGCGGTTTGGGCGAAGCTTGCTCTTATAGATGAAAGCGGCGGCCGTAATCCGGGATATCATATACCGCCGGAATTTCTGGACGCAGCTTTTCATGTCCTGGCAAAAACGGAGCCATCAGTCCATATCGTGCCTGAAGCAGTTGAAGAACTGCGCGTCATGCGTCCGTGTTCATCGGGCATGTGGATGTATATTAATAAAAAGAATCAAACCGGCTGTGACATTCAATTTTGTGATGAAACCGGCATTGTCTGCGCAGAAATCAAAGGGGTGAGAATGAGACAGCCGTCTCAGCAGGATCACGGGCAAGAGGAACAATCCGAGATGATGATATTTGAAGAAATGTGGACTCAGCAGCCTCTGATGAAATCCATTCATGAAGAGCTGAAAACGGTCATCTGTTTCCTTACGGGAGAAGCTGCCAGAAAGCATGCTTATCGGTCTTTACAATCTCTTTATCCGGGAACCGGCGTGTTTTTTATTTCACAGGGTGAGGAAACTCAAAAGCTTTCAAACACGCATTATCAAATTAAAATCACTGACGGACAAGCATATCAAGAAACGTTTCGGCATATTGAAACGGCTTGTGGCAAAGCGGATGCCGTTTTATATGGATGGCCGCTTGAAGATGAAAAGGCCGTGAAAGACTATTCCATTCTCTATCATGTGATCCGCGCAGCTGCTTCTTTGCGTTCTAAACCGAGGCGAATCCTTCTTTCCGCTCAGTGCGGGACCGATACCGATATCAGTTACGCCGAGTCATGGATCGGGCTGGAACGGTCGCTGAAACTGATTCTGCCGGAGACGGATACGGCCGCGGTTTATTTTGGACAAAAAGGACCGTTTGAAAAGCTGATTCATAACGTATGTGAAGAGCTTCACAGTGAGTCATTCCGCAGTGTCATGTACAGCGGGGAAATCCGTCACGTCATGGAAATGAAGCAGACGGATATTGCCCCTGTTGAGAAGCGTGTGATAAAAAGCGGGAAAACGTACTTGATTACCGGCGGATGCGGGGGATTAGGCTTGTTATTCGCCGGATATTTTGCTGAAAAAGGACCGGTTACGCTCATTTTGACGGGGAGATCAGCGGCAGGCGGCCCGGTGCTGAACAAGATCAAGAGATTGGAAGAATCAGGCGCCAAGGTGTTTTACGTGCAGGCGGATGCCGCAGATCAGGCTCAGATGGAGAAAGGTTTGCAAGAAGCGAAAGAGAAAGGATGCGGACCGATTCACGGTGTCATTCACGCTGCAGGTCTTCAAGGCACTGAAAGCATTCTGGAGAAAGATCTGCAAACCTTTCAGCAAGTCTTAGCGCCAAAAGCGGACGGCACCGCGGTGTTAGATCTGGTTCTGTCACGGGAGCCGCTTGACTTCTTCTGTTGTTTCTCTTCTTCTTCAGCGATTTTAGGAGACTTCGGTTCTTGTGACTACGCAATGGGGAACCGCTTCCAAATGGCTTTTGTCCATCATCGGGATAAACTTGTGAGCCTCGGACTCAGAAGCGGCAAGTCACTTGCCATCAATTGGCCGCTTTGGAAAGAAGGGGGGATGCATGTCGGCACGGCGGAAAGCACCGATATGTATTTAAAATCAAGCGGACAGCGTTATTTATACACAGAGGAAGGACTCGAAGCTTTTGAAACATTGTTAGTCCAGCCGTCCAGCCAGTATCTCGTCCTGGCCGGTTTTCCGTCGAGGGCCAAACGCTTCCTGCAGATAGATCAAGGCGAACGGCCGATTTCGGGTTCTGTACACAGGAACGTCCCGTTTTCAGGAAGGCGGAGTGAAATGAAAGGCTTTACACTGGAAGAATGCGTAAGCTGGGATGTGAAGGAACTGGCGGCGGGGCTTTTGAAAATAGACAAGAACAGACTGACGGACGCTGACAATCTGGCTGATTTCGGCTTTGATTCTATCAGTTTGGCGGAATTCGCCTCTTCTTTGTCCGCTCATTACGGAATTGAAGTGACACCGTCCCTGTTTTTCGGACATTCCACACTCGAGAAGGTCGTCCGCTATTTTCTGACGGAACACAAGTCCGTCATGGAGCATGTCTATGAAGAAAAGAAACCTGAATCCACAGATCAATCTGTCTTTGAAAAGGCAGGAACGGAAAAGCGGAAGAAGCAGAGGGGAAGAAATAAGCTGAACGCCGGAACCGAGGGCAGTCAGGCAGCTGATTCCATTGCCATTATCGGCATGAGCGGCCGATTTCCTCAGGCACGCACGGCGGACGAGCTGTGGGACATTCTGTTTCAGGAAAAGGACGTTGTCGCACCGGTCGCAAAAAAAGGCTTCACAAGTTCAAAATGGAAACTCGGCGCTGTACCGGGGGCGGACGAATTCGACCCTTTATTTTTTGAAATATCGCCGAGGGAAGCTGAAACGATGGATCCGAAACAGCGGCTGCTTCTTCAGGAAGCGTGGAGGGCCCTTGAGGACGCCGGCTACGGCGCCAGTCACATCAGGCGGCAGACGATCGGTATGTTTGCGGGGGCGGAAGAAGGAGATTATCACCTTTTAACACGGGACAAAGGCAATGTCACGTCTCATCATAACGGTATTTTGGCAGCGCGGCTGGCTTATCACTTGAATTTATCAGGTCCTGTGATGGCGATAAATACTGCATGTTCTTCGGGGCTCGTTTCTGTCCATCAGGCGGTATTAAGCCTGCAGAATAAAGAGTGCACAACAGCTGTTGCGGCCGGGGTGAATATCATGAATACCCCGGACTTTTTTGAAACGATAGATAAAGCCGGAATGCTGTCGGAAAACGGGAAATGCTTCGCGTTTGATAAAAGGGCTGACGGCATGGTTCCGGGGGAAGCGGCCGCGGCGGTTGTTCTTAAGCCGCTGAGAGAGGCGGAAGCGGATGGTGATCCGATTTACGGGGTGATTCGGGCGAGCGGCATCAATTATGATGGGAAAACAAACGGAATTACCGCTCCGAGCGGCGTCGCGCAGACCCGGCTGCTTACTTCCGTTTATGACCGGGGCCGTATCAACCCTGAAGATATCGAATATATCGTCACACACGGCACAGGTACAAAACTCGGTGATCCGGTGGAAATTAACGCGCTTTATGACGCATTTTCTGCCTATACAAACAAAGAAGCATTTTGCGCGCTCACGTCAATTAAAACCAATATCGGCCACACGTTTGCCGCGTCAGGCATTGTCAGTTTGATCAGTCTTTTACAGGCGTTCTCCCGTGAAATGATTCCCGCCAGTCTGCATTGCAGCGGGGAAAACCGCTATATCAACTGGGAGAAGAGTCCTTTTTATGTGAATAAAACGGGAAAACCGTGGCCTTCTCTGCCGGATAAAAACCGAATGGGGGCAGTCAGCGCATTCGGGATGAGCGGAACAAACGCCCATGTCGTTATGGAAAGCTATAAGCGCAGCGTTTCACCTCATCGGCATGCCCCTGCATATTTACTGACTTTGTCTGCAAAAACAAAGGATGCCCTTCAGGAAAAAATCGAAGATATGATCACTTGGGCGGAAAATGGCGGACTGAAAGAAAATGATCTAGCCCAGCTCAGCTATACGTTGCTAAAAGGACGGCATCACTTTAACCATCGCGCCGCCATCGTGGTTCAAGATGCTGATGACACAGTGTATATATGGAAGCAGGCAAAGCTTAATGAACATCACCCTTATGCGTTTTCGGGAAAAGTACCGCAGCACTTTGCAGGCCGTCAGCATATTCAGGAGCACATAATAGAAGTGCTTGGCAAGTGCAGCGCCTCATATTCTGACCATAGAAAATATCAGGAGCTGTTATGCGTGCTGGCAGATTTTTATTGTCAAGGTTATGAAATCGAAGGGGACTTGCTTTATGGCGGACCTTTGCCGCGAATCGGCAATCTGCCGGGCTACCCGTTTGCCAGGCAGACGTATTGGGCGTCCGATTGTCTTCAGAGAGAGCTTGAAAGCCGGAACTCAGCTGAACGTGAAAAGCTTCACCCGCTGCTCCATGCGAATACATCGACCTTTACCGCCCAGCGCTTTACC